>NZ_CP195792.1:965000-1467500 GCF_051466325.1 Planctomicrobium aquicomposti | reverse complement strand
CGCCAACTCGTGACGCGTGCCGATCTGCTCCTCGTTCTGGGAAGCCAGAACAGTTCCAACAGCCGTCGCCTGATGGAAATCGGCATCGAAGAGGGGAAGCCGTCCTATCTGATCGATGGCCGACACGAACTGCAGGAAGCCTGGTTCCGAGACGTCAGCACAGTCCTCGTTACTGCGGGCGCCAGCGCTCCCGAAGTTGTGGTGCAGGAGTGCCTGACTTATCTGGAAAATCATTTCGGAGCGACCGTGACACCGGTCACCACCCGTGAAGAACACGTGACGTTTCCACTGCCGCGGGAACTCCGCCAGCTGCAGAAGAGCCTGCAGTCTTAGAGCTGGTTGCTCTGCCCCGTGGCAGCGCGGATGGGAAAAATCAGAAGCCCAAATACTCTCCAGGCATCGCTGACACTCAGCGAGATGCTCCTCGGCGATATTCGCGGAAAGTTTCGGCGGGAAGTCAGGTGCATCAGCGAGCCGGGACTGAGCGAGCGTGCCGCTCCTCATTTTCCGTGCGCTGGTCTCCTTCCAGGTGACGAGCCCCCCAAGACAAAAGTTCCCGGGGAGTCTCCGCGGATTCATCTGGATGAGCGCATTGCGGAAAAGCGGCGACGCTCCAGACACCGCCCTAGTAATTTTCCGGCAATTTCAAGAAGGGGCACCACGCTCCGCTATTCGCTGGCGCGAGTGCCGCGCAGTTCCTGACGGATCACGCTCACCCGATTTTCGACGGTCCGAACCCCTTCCACAGAGGCTGCCAGCGTTTGAACCACCTGCTTCAGGTAATAGGAGGGGAGCCGCCCCGTCAGCACGAGTTTGCCACCCTCTTCCAGAACCGCGACATCTTTCAGAGCGGGAATGGGGGAAAGACTGAGGGTCTTCGAAACCTCTTTCACCACATCGTCCCGAAGCGTCAGTGTCTTGGGGAGCGGATTCGTTGCATGCATTCAATATCATCCTTGGTCGATCAGAGTCCGGGGTGACCACTGAGCGAACAGTTCCTGAGCCGAGGGGGAGCAATCCACGCTCATTCGGCGGATTTGCAGCTAATCGGGGATTAATGCAATTCCAATGCCACACCCCGGTTTGAGACCAGGGGACCAATTGCCGCACCGGGCCAAATGACACGCAAGGTGGTGCTGGGGGCTGATCTGCGAGCAAATTGCCAAGGCTCGGCAGCGTTTTCGGCCCGGTGAAATTTTCAGGCAGTTGACCAGGAACTGGCCACAGCCGTACGGGCGAAGCTTAATAAACAGGAACAGATGCTGAAAGATGGTTCACAGCTGATTGTCGCGTCCGGTAATTCCGTTTTCAGAATCAGGATTCCGTCTGGAAAATTTGGGGAATCCTTGCCGGAGACGCCGCACTCTCCCCTCGGCAAGCGAGAGCCGAAAGTTATGATGCCGACTCGGGCCACCAACCCCACCCTATTTTGACGGACTGGGAACACTCGACCTCCATTTGTCTGGCACCTCCGTGACTGACGCAGCTCGTCGTCCCCCTCCCCGGACTCCGCGGTCCAATTACCAACTCCTGAATCGCCTGATCGGCATCGGGCTGCAGTTTCGCTACGCCTGCGCGGCCAAAGTCGTTATGGACCTGACGCTGGTGGCACTTTCGCTGGCGAGCCTGGGGCTGACCGGCGTGGCGATCGACTTCCTGAGACACGAGGTCGACCCGAACAGCCCGCCACCGACTTGGCCTTTCGGAATTGCCCCCGCCCCCGAAGCCTCCCCGTTTCACGTCATCCTCGGAATTGCCGGGACAATTCTGCTGTTTGCCATTGTCGGCGGTCTGTTGAAGTACGGAGCCTCCATCGCCTCGGCTGCCATGAGCGAGCGCGTGCTCGTTTATATGCGGACGTCGGTCTATCAGAAGCTGCAGCGACTCAGTTTCCGCTTTTACGATGCGGGCGAAAGCAGTTCGATCATCAACCGGGCTGCCGGCGATGCCAATGCGGTCCGCAATTTTGTCGACGGCGTCATGATCCGGGTGCTGACGACCGTGCTGACGCTGACCGTCTATCTGGTCTATATGTTGAAGATGCACGTCTGGCTGACGCTGATCTGTCTGGCCACGACGCCGCTGCTCTGGGTGTTTGCCGTCCTGTTTTCCCGCAAGGTCCAACCGGCCTATCGCAAGGCCGGGGAGCTGGGGGATGAACTGATCCGATCCCTCGTGGAGAATGTTCAGGGAGCCTACGTCGTCAAGGGCTTCGCCCGCGAACCGCAGGAGATTGCCAAGTTCGCTGCCCAGGCCGATCGCATCCGCCGACAGAAGGAATCGATCTTCCACCGGGTCAGTGTCTTTCAGCCGATCATGGGACTGATCACCCAGGTCAATATGCTGATCCTCCTCGGTGTGGGGGGGACACTGGTGGTGCAGGGGCGACTGGCACTGGGAGCGGGTCTGTTTGTGTTCGCCAATCTGCTGCAGGAATTTGCGTCGCAGGTGGGCCAGATCGTCAACATCGCCAATACAATTCAATCCAGTCTCGTAAGTGCGGAACGGGTCTTCGAGGTCATCGATTTCCCGATCGAAATCGAATCGCCACCCCACGCTCTCCCCCTCCCACGGGCCCGCGGCGAGATCGAGTTCCGGAATGTCCGGTTCGGGTACGATTCCGATCAACCGGTGCTGGAGGACCTCTCCTTTCACGTCACCCCCGGTCAGCGGATCGGGATCACGGGCGAAACCGGGAGCGGCAAGACTACGCTGCTGAATCTGGTCATGCGGTTCTATGACGTCGACGCCGGGAGCGTGAATATCGACGGACATGACGTCCGCAGCCTCAATCTCGAGGAACTCCGACGCAATATCGGGCTGGTCTTTCAGGAAAGCTTTCTGTTCAGCCACACCATCGGTGCCAACATCGCTTTTGGGCGTCCGGACGCCACCGCGGACGACATTCAGCGGGCCGCCAGCATCGCTGCAGCCCACGGCTTCATTTCTGAAATGTCGGAAGGCTACGAAACACTGGTGGGCGAACATGGAGCGAATCTCTCCGGCGGCCAACGGCAGCGACTGGCCATTGCCCGGGCTCTTCTTCTCGATCCACCGATTCTGCTGCTGGATGATGCCACCGCCTCTCTCGACCCGGAAACTGAACATGAAATCGAGCAGGCGGTGCAGCAGGCCATGCAGGGGCGGACCACGTTGGTCATCTCCAACCGCATCGCGACGCTGCGGCGCGCTGACCGGATTCTGGTGCTCGAAGGGGGCCGGATCACCGCCGCGGGGACGCATGTCGAGTTACTCCGTGATTCTGAATACTACCGGTTTCTCGCCCAGCTGCAGTTTGCAGAAACCGCCACCAATCCGACTCACCGCGACGAGTCTGCGGAAATGCAGCCAATCCGCGCAGACAACCACGCGACTCACACATGAATCAGGTCACCACACTCAACCGGACTCTCACCCGGCACCTCGAACGGCAGGACGAGCGGCAGCGGCCGCTGGACTTCAAGCTGATCGTCCGGTTGATGAAATTTACGCAGGCATACGCCTCGAAGCGGAACTGGCTGCTGCTCACGGTGCTGCTGCGGGCATTTCAGTTGCCGGCGCTGACTTGGATCATCACGGTGGTCATTAACGGCCCCATTGCCCGGCACGATGCCTGGGGAGTGCTCTGGGGAACGGTCGCCTTCGCCCTACTCGCGCTGTTCACCCAGTTCACCATGCATTATCGCCAACTGCTGGCGCTGGAGCTGGGAGAAGCGGTTGTGAACGACCTCCGGACCGCGTTGTTCACGCATCTGCAGTCATTACGAATGCGTTGGTTTCACCAGACGAAAGTCGGCCGGGTTATCAGCCGGATGACTTCCGACATCGAAGATGTTCGCATCGGCGTGCAGGAAGTTTTGTTTGTGAGCCTCGTGCAGCTCGGACAGATGATTGTCGCCGCGCTGGCGATGATCTGGTACGACTGGACGCTGTTCCTGATCGTCCTGCTGCTGGCTCCGGCGCTCTGGATCATCAATTACTATTTCCATCGCCGCATGAGCGTCGCACTGCGGAATGTCCGCGAATCGTTCAGCCGCGTGACAGCGACACTGGCGGAATCGGTCGTGGGCATCCGCGTGACCCAGGCGTTCGTGCGACAGACGGAGAACTCACGAATTTTTGACACGCTCGCCGCCGACCACTCCCGTTACAACACCGGCATTCTGCGGACGCAGGGACTGTTTCTTCCGCTGCTCGATCTGAACAGTCAGGTCTTCATCGTCGTTCTGCTGCTGATCGGAGGACTTCGCGTTCTCAGCCCCGAGTCCTCCATGCAGATCGGCGATCTGGTCGGTTTCTTCTTTATGGCGAACCTGTTCTTCGCCCCGATTCTGGTGCTGGGGAATCAGTACAATCAGGCCCTCACCGCGATGGCCGGTGCCGAACGGCTCTTCGGACTGCTGGATCAGGCTCCCGAATGGCAGGATCCTCCCAATGCGATCCGCCTCGCAGAACTCGTCGGACATGTCGAGTTCCGCGATGTCACGTTCGGCTATGATCCGAACCAGCCTGTGCTGCACGGCATCAGCTTTACGGTCGAACCTGGTCAGACTGTTGCGCTCGTCGGGCATACCGGCAGTGGCAAGACGTCCATCATCAATCTCGTTGCCAAGTTCTATCTCCCGCAACAGGGACAGATTCTTGTCGACGGCTTCGATCTCAATTCGATCGACAGCAACTCCCTCCACCAGCATTTGGGAATCGTGCTGCAACAGAACTTTCTGTTTTATGGCACCGTGGCCGATAACATCCGCTTCGGCAAACCGGACGCCACCGACGCGGAGATCCTCAGCACCTTGCAGCGGCTTGGCTGCCCTGACCTGATTGACGATCTGCCCGATGGCCTCAATACGCAGGTCGGAGAGCGGGGAAATATTCTTTCATCGGGACAGCGGCAACTGGTCTGCTTTGCCCGGGCGTTGATCGCCGAACCGCGCATCCTGATCCTGGACGAAGCGACCAGCAGCATCGACAGCGCCACGGAAGATCGCCTGCAGCAGGCCCTCGACGCGCTACGGGCAGGGCGGACCAGCTTTGTGGTGGCGCATCGACTAAGTACCATCCGGCACGCGGACCTGGTGCTGGTGCTCGACCACGGCCACATCCGTGAACGGGGGCGACACGAGGAACTGCTGTCACAGGAAGGAATTTACGCCGGCCTGCACCGGCGTTTTGTTCAGCACTGAGGCCATCCCCTCACTCAGTAGCGGGCGAGGTCTTTCGCCCCCGAGGTCAGCTTCAACTCGGAAACAAATTTCTGTGCCTGCGAGACCATCATCCGCAGATCACTTCCCAGAGCAATGAACCGCCAGCCCTGCTCGATCCGCCGCTCGACTTCTTCCACCGACTGCACGTGCAGGCCGACCGGCGTTCCCGCTCTCTGACCCGCTTCGAGAATCCGCTGCAGCATCGCCTCGAATTCCTCCTTTGACGGATCTTTGCCGTCCGGCGTCCGCATCTGGGCGGTCAAATCGTTGGGGCCGACAAAAATGGCGTCGACGCCGGGAAGGCTGTAGATCTCATCGGCGTTCTTCACTCCGAGAGGGGATTCCGTCTGCAAGATGACCAGCACCTCATCGTTGGCGTGCTTGTAATAATCCCCCGCGCCTGCCTCGAAGTTCACGGCGTGCAGCGATCCCCCCACCGAACGGTTCCCGACCGGCGGATACTTGGCGGCCGCGATGCAGAGTTTCGCGTGCTCGACGGTATCGACCATCGGCACGATGATCCCGTAAGCCCCGGCGTCGAGCGCCCGCTTGATGTGGTCGTGACGTCCCTCAGGAACCCGCACGAGCGGCACACAGCCGGCATCGGCAATTGCACCGATCAGGGCTGCCATCTGGGACCAGTCGATTGCCGCATGTTCGAGATCGATGGTCAGCCACGGAAACCCGGCCCGGGCCAGCATGCGGGTCGCGGTAAGATCTCCCATGCTCAGCCAGGTTCCCACTTGAGCTTCCCCAGCACGCAGAGCCGATTTGACTGAATTCTTCTTCATCGAATGTCCATTGATCAGGCGGGATGACGGTCGCAACCGCCCGATTCTGGCGATTCAGCAGAAAATTGCCACCAGTGCCCCCGTTCCTCACCGGGCAGTGGCCAACCCCATCACTTTCTCACGAGAGAGCGCGGAGGGGCGTCAGCAACCGACATTCAACGCCCCGCCGGGCTCATTCCCTCGACGGACCGGTCCGTTCCGACTTGCAAATCTGTGCCAATTCTCAAATACTCTCGTTTCCGCAGAGATCCGGTTCGCCGGATTGCGGCCGGTTTCCGAACCTTCGAGCCCCCGACTGGGTCGTTTGAAATGTTTGGAGAAACTGTGAGTGACGAAGTCGCATTCAGCCGATCAAGAGATTCAGTAACCTGATCTGCCCCATTCAGTTGTGAACGGAAGAGGTTGCTGGTATTGCGGACGCTGAAAGCGGTCTGAGTCCGTTATGTGGTGGGTATAGCTCAGTTGGTTAGAGCACCAGATTGTGGATCTGGGGGTCGCGGGTTCAAGTCCCGTTACTCACCCTTTTTCTTTCGTTCGCACAGGTGTCTGCGGCCGCCTGTCGGATCTTGCGGCCGCTCTCTTCGGCGCAACCCCGATGGCTCGGGTAAACGGGGTCAACGCAGCTTCCTGCACTGACCACCGACTTCTCACACAGTCCGGCTTCATGCTCGCTCGGACTCGTCGAGCCAGGCACTCCGAGATGATGGAGGATCTCCATGGGAGGCTATCTCCCCGCAATTTTGAACGGTGGAATCACACTCGTCGGCCCGGCCAGCGACGGAACCGACCAGCAGGCCCTCGTCACCAACGGTGCCGGCGAGTTGGGGTTCGCGTCGTTTGTCGATGCGGAGAGTCTGTCGGCGGCGATCGAGAACAAGGCCGACCTCGTCGATGGCCTCATTCCAACGTCACAGATTCCTGCTGTGGCGATCACCGAGTTTCTGGGGACCGTCGCCAGCGAAGAAGGGATGCTGGCACTGGACGGGCAATCGGGAGACTGGTGTAACCGGTCGGATGTCCACAAAGCATTCGTCATCATCGGCGACGATCCCAGCGAGCTCGAATCGTGGGCCCCGATTGATTATCCCGCCGCTCCGGTGCTGAGTGTAAACGGCCAGGCGGGGACCGTCGTGCTGGCGGCGGCCGACGTGGGGGCAGCGACGGCAGGTCACACACATAGCTCGTTAGCGGGAGTGACGTTCACCGGTCAGGTGCTGTTTCCAGACGGGTCGACCTCCGCCACCGGGATCGGTTTTGCCAACGAGACAGGCACCGGCTTCTCTCGCACAGCAACCGGTACGATCGAAATGCTCTCGGCGGGAAACCGCGCGTGGCAGTTCACAGGGACGCTCCTGCAGCCGATCAATTCCGCAGGGGTGATCCGCGTCCCGGCAGGTTCAGCATCATCCATCCGCCTGAGCTGCGTCACGGACACCAACACCGGAATCTATTTTTCAGGCAGCGATGGCATCGGTCTGGCGACGGGTGGCGTGGCGCGTCTGACCATCAGTGATACCGGCGTCGTTGACATTCCGGGCTCACTGACCGTCACGGCGTCGATCGCTTCCACCGGCGGTATTGTGGCCCAATGGGCCAGCACAACGACCAGTGTCATCGGTGCACTGCGGGCGCAGGCAATCACTGCCGCAACGGCTGGAGTTCCAGTGCAGAATTCCCCGGCTCTGCGACTCACTGCCCGAGTCTGGGATACCACCGCAGTCGCCGACCGGCAGACCGATTTCTACATCCACAACGCTCCGACCTCAGGTGTGTCCCCGACGTCGGTTCTCAATATCGGCTATGCCTATAACAACGGCAGCATCACCACGCTGGTGTCGATTGCAGCTGCCGGTGTCACCCTGTCTGACGGGATGCAGCTGGTTCTGGGGACATCGACCGGAACCAAGATCGGAACATCCGTCAGCCAGAAGCTCGGCTTCCACAACGCCACGCCGACCGTGCAGCGGGCGGGTTCTGCACAGGCAGCCGTCGCGACCACTGCAGCCACACAGTCAACACCGTGGGGGTTTGCTTCCCAGTCGCAGGCGGATGCCATTGTCACACTGCTCAATGAAATCCGGGCAGCCTTGGTGGAAAAAGGTTTGATCAAAGGATCAGCATAAACACACAGCACGAGCTCCAGACACTCCGGAAGTTCCTCTCCTTACCGGCGACCACCTCCGGTCGCCGCAGCGACAAAAAGCGGTTCCTCCCGACAACGCCGTCTCTTCATCAACTGGATCCCCCTGATGAGTCACTCCATTGGCTTCTGGCATTTCCGTACAGGCGAGGAACTGACGCTCGAACTTTATCCGGTCACCGGTGGAGGCATTGCTAATGGGGTCGGCGGCGCTGCGCTGACAGAACCGGACCCCACTGCCAGCCCGGGATTTTATCAGGCAGAGGTGGAAGAGACGCTCCACGGAAACTACCACGTCCGCGTGAGGCTCAATGCGCAGCCGATCTACGCCGGGCTGGTTTATCTCACCACCGAGGTGGGGATGGCGGTCATCGATGCCGCACCGGTTCCGCCGATGACAGTCTCGGCGTTCGAATCGTCCGCGCTGACCCAGCTGGCTGCCCGGCGGAATATTACCATTGCCGTCCCCACGCTGGCGGGGCAAAGTCTCTCCGCACCCCTCATTCAGGGGGACTCCTATCTCGCTGAACATGGTCGAGCCATCGAGTTCTCGCGTAGCGACTTTCCGGATCTGTCCGGTGACGAGCAGGTCACGCTCACCGCCAGTTCAGTCGACACCCCAGCCGTGACGTTCACACTGGAGGGGAGCATTGCTGTCGCCACCGGGGCCAAGGTGTTGAGGTTTGAACCGACTTCCATACAGACCCGGCTTTATCCCGCGGGCCGCTACGAGTTCGATGTCGAAGTCGAATTCGCGGATGGAAACCGTGCGACATTCGTCGGGCCGAATGTCTTTCTGAGAGTCCTGGCCGACGTGACAGACAACTGAACCCGTCGCCCCGTGCTCCGCCTGTCCGGTCCAGTGGCGCGCTTTATAACAGCAACTCCCTCTGGACACTGATTCCCACCACTGCTGCGTCACTTGCTCCGCATGACAACACCGCCCGCGTGTTGTAGCATCGACCTTCACGGATTTCCCGGGAACCCTGATTGTTGATGCGGCAGGAGCAGACTCGTGATGAAAGCAAAGTTGCCGTTGGGGCCGTTCTGCCTGTTGGCAATTGGAATGCTCCTGGGTGTTCAGCCCGCTGCACGGGCTGAAGAACCAGTGCAGCTGATCACGCTCCTGCCGGATGATGCCAACGCACTCTCGATTGTGCGGATGAGCGAAATTCTGCAGACAGAACGGGCCCGGAGGGAAGACTGGGCCCGTCTGGCCGATGAACAGTTCATGGACGGTCCTGATGGGATCCCCTCGTGGGTCAGCACGCTCGTCGTCGGCTATCTCATTCGCTCCAGTGGGCCCAAAGAGGTCTGGTCCTCAGCACTCGCTGTCGTTCCGGAAGCGGAATCGATCGACGCCATCGCCCGGCGAAATCAGACCGCCGTCGAACTGCTCGACACGCTGCCGGCCACGCGGGGACGGGGAGAAACCTATCTGCTGCAGGTCAATCCCACGCTCCTGGGAATCCGCTGGCCCTCTGTCCGTCAGGAAGCGGCCCAGTGGGCCAGCGCCCTGCGCCACAAGCGGACCGGGATCAGTTCCGAATATCTACAGAAAGCTGCGGCGTTGTCCCAGCATCTGGTCATGTCGATTGACCTCGATCATGCTCTGGATCCGGCGATCGTGAAAATGCATCTCGAAGCGGATCGTCGGCTGGCCAATCAACCGGAGAAGATTGCGAGCCTCGTCTCCCTGATCGAAGGCCTCCGAGGGGTGACGCTGACAGTGCAAATCGGGGACAGCAACGATTCTCACGTCCACATTGACTTCGCCCAACCGATCGGCGATCTGGCGGAACCCGTGAAAAACTTCTTTGTCGAGGTGCTGCACCAGACCGGTGCCGCCATCGATGAATTCGAAAACGCGACGGTGACCGCCGCAGGAAATTCCGCCCTGCTGTCGGCTCCGCTCAGTGACGAAAGCCTCCGACGGATCCTGTCGCTGATCACCAGCACCCCCTCGTCGACTCCCGAACCGCCCGCACCCCTGGCAGCAGCAACCGCGGCAAGCCCGACTCTCCCCGCCCCGGGCGGCAAGGCCCCTTCCGCCACGCGCAGTCCTCGGCCGACCAGTACTGTCAGCCCTTCCCGAAAATACTTGACTTCGGTGAATCGTGTCATCGACGATCTGACCAAAGCCCTTCGCCGCGCGAAGAACTACGAACAGACGGCATTCTGGCACGAAAATTTCGCCCGTAAGATCGACGAATTGCCGTCGCAGGATGTCGATCCACAACTGCTTGAATACGGCAGCCATGTTGCGACCCGCCTCCGGGCGCTGGCCCGCTCGCTGCGGGGACAGGCGCTGATCATCAACACCCATGAGGGGACCATCACCTACGACATGAGCTACGATCCCGGCTGGGCGTCCTTGAATGTCTGGGGCGGATTTGGATATCGCCAGCCCTCGTACAATGTCACCAGCAACGTGCAGCAGGTCCGGGAAAAGCAGGCGGCTGCGATCACCGCGGGAGCCCAGCAACGGGATGAAATCTGGCAGATGATCAACGAGGAGCGAGCTGCCATCGACCGGGCGATGCGCGAAAAGTACGGCAGCAATTTCTGACCGGTTCCGTTCATCGCGGCTACCCGACCGCCTGCCCTGCTGCTTCTCGTTGTCTCGCGGACCGACTTGAGGAAATCCCGGAACTTTCCGACGCTCGCCCCCAACTTCTGCGGCGATCTACCTACAACCGCAAAAAGTGCTGAATCCACGACTCCCGGCAGGTCGATAAGCAGAGAGCGCACCGACCTGTCACCTGCCCCGTTCCACTGCGTGAGAGCTGTGTCTCCCCGGACTCCGCGGGCGGCGATGCACTGACACGAACTACGGACTCACGCAGCGTGATCCTGGAGCATGTATGGATACTCTCGGCACAATTACGCCGGCAATGGGCCCCGTGGTGGAAACTGACCAGCGAACCGAAGCACTGGAACGGCTGCAGTATCTGGCTGAAACCCGCTCGAGTGGGGTCCTGGTCGGTGAATCAGGTTTAGGCAAGAGCTGGCTGCTGAGCCAGTTGGCCCGACAGCTGCGGCTCAATGGGTTTGCGTGTGCCCAGATTGATCTGACAGGACTCGAAGGAAGCGAACTTCCCGCGAGGATCTGCGCCGTTCTGGGAAGCGGTCTCTCTCCGCTGGCTCCCGCTGTCGAGGTCTGGGCCTGGCTGCAGGATTATGCCCAGTCGGCCGGTCAGGTGCATCGTCGACTGGTGTTTCTGCTCGATCATCTCGACCGGGCCGCCGAATCCGTGGTGATCGTACTGGAACGTCTGATGAGCCTGTTCGGCAGCAGCAGCACCTGGCTGTTCGGAACTCGTCCTCAGATTTCGCTGGCGATGCAGACCCTGCTGAGCGAGCGGACGTGGCTCAGGATCGAGCTCGCGCCGTTGAAACGGGATGAAGCGGCCCGCGTGCTGACTCAGGACTTCGTGCAGGGACGACAGCCGGTCCGCATCTCCCCGGCGGGTATCGATGCAGCCTGGGAAGAGTGCCACGGCCGTCTACGACGCCTGCGACAATTGGCCGAACTGGCCTGCATTGCCGCACAGGTGGAAGGGGCCCGGGAAGTCAGTGACGAAATGGTCCGCGAGGCAGCTCTGGAACTTCGGTAAAGTTGCCCGCGGGGCAGTTGTCGCTGGTTGTCCAAGTAGCCTGCCCGCCAGTCGGAGGCTACTTCGCTCCTTGCCGAATCAATTGTTCGTGCAACACCCACTGCAGGACGACGGAGGTCAGCCCCACCAGATAAACCGCGGGAGCCGGCCCCGGATCATGCCCGAGTATCGACAGAAAAAGAGTGCGCTGCAGGAACGCGAGTGGTGCGAGGAACGCAGCGGTCAGCAACATGATGGCCAGCGCCAGCGGCAGCGCCCCCCAACTGCTGAACAGGCAACACAGGACCGTCAGCTGACAGATGATGAGCAGACATCCGATGCTGAAGAGGACCTCTTCCTTTGCCAGCGCGGCGAACCGGAACTCGGGATCGAGCTGACTGGCGAGGACCGCTGCCAGAAACGTCGGCACCATCGCCAGCAGACAGCCTGTCAGCTTCGCATAACCCATCAGCAGTGGAGAACGCGGGAGCATCATCAGGCTCGACAATGTCCCCTGTGATTTCTCCGCCAGCATGATGAGATTTGCGATAACCACACACTCAGCCGCCAGAAGCAGATAAAGGGTGAACCGCAAAACCCTTGGTGCCGGGAGGTGGGTCAGCTGCTCAATCTGGTCACTCCGCCACAGGCAGAGGCCGAACAGCAGCGCCAGCACAACGCATTTCATCGCCACAGCGCCCCAGCCACCCGCCACGAAGTGGAAGTCTTTCCAGATCAGCGGCCAGCGCCCTGGTCGAGTGAGAAGCCAGAGCCAACGTCGTCCCGCCAGCATTTTTCGAGCGGTGGCTGCCTCTCCCGCAGCAGGACATCTCACCAGCCGCTCAAACTTCCACCACGCCAATCCAAACAGGACGCCCCCTCCCAGAAACGAGTAGAGCACCTGCTCGCTCAGTAGGCGGAATTCGCCGAGCGGCTCCAGAATTGACTCCACCTGCTGCCCCACATTGACTCGCTGATGAATCCAGCCCAGCATTCGGACGACCTCCCCAACAGGAGCAGGCAAGAGCGCCAGGTCGTTCGGTGAGACACTGATCCAGCCTGCTTCCAGGTTCAACGGGTAGAGTCCCAGCAACAGAAACAGAACCACCGCCAGAGCACTCGTTGCACGAAGTCCCGTGGACGAACAGACCGAAATCAGCAATGCCAGATTGGCAATCAGGAAGAGATACGCCATCAATGACAGATACACGGCCAGCACCTGCACTACTGTAATCCCTCCGAGCGTCAGAGAGAGCATGGCAAACGGCAACTGGGCAACGAACAGCAACACCGTCGAGAAAATGCGGCTGGTCGACTTTCCGAGCAGGATGCTGACGGGCGAAATGCCCGCCATCAACAGGAGTTCCAGAGTTCCCTCTTCCCGCTCTTCCGTAATCGCCGAGGAATAAGGCCCGAGTGCAGCGAGCGTCAGCAGCGCAATCCAGAGGTATGAAAGGTACCGGAAGAAGTTCAGTCCGACGGCCGTGGATTGCTCCTGCACCAGGCTGTGCATGTGAGCACCGACCAGCAGCCACAACAGGAGCAATCCCGCCCCCAGGCGAAGCAGATGTGCCTGACGCTGCTGGGCATCCGCGCGGACAGCTCTCAGCAGCAATGCGGTGGTCCCGGTGAACATGATCTCGATTGGTGAACGGCAGGAGAGGAGTCCGGTTCGCCCCGGCGGCGCACTGGCCCGTTTCAAGGCGAACCAGCCGGGGCAGGGGAACTACGCCGGCCGGTGGTGTGGCGTGGGAACGTTTCAGAAATTTCTCTGGGAACCATTCGCCCGTTTGGTTGGCTGTTCCCTACACCCACCGATTGTGCTTTTGATCCGGCGAGAACCAGCGAGAGCTGTCTGCGTTCAGGACCGCAGACCCGTGGCGACCATCAGGCTCGCTGTGGCGTCGCGCGCCTCCCGGACCCAGTCTTCGATGCGGGCCGGGTCCGGTGAATATTCCAGTTCCAGTGAGATCGCCCCGTCGATGTCGAGGTCCCGAATTTCACGCAGGTAAGGCTCGAAGTTGACGACCCCGCGACCCGGCGGCAGGTCCCCGTGCTTTACGCCATCGCAATCGGAGATGTGCACATGGATCGCCTTCCCCTTCAGTTTGCGCAGGTCTTCGGGAGGGACGCGGGCCAGATGCAGATGAGAAATGTCAATGTTGGCCTGCAGGGCGGGGTGCCCCACGTCATCCACAAACCGGACCATGTTGTCGACGTTGTTCAACAGCGACAGATGGAACGGCTCCAGCTCCAGAGCGATCTGAATCCCCAGGGTTTCCGCGTATTCCGCCAGTTTTCGGCACGACTCGACCCCGGTTTTCCACTGCTGCTCGGGGGGGATGATTTCCCGGTTCCAGATGTATTCCCCCAGCACCAGCAGCAGGTTTTTCGCTTCATATTCGTAGACCAGATCCAGATGCGCCCGGGTCCGGTGCATGTGGAATTCGACAATGCTCGGATTGAAGTCGATCAGGCCGACCGACACACAGCAGAGCGAAACGATCGGCAGCCCCTGTCGATCGCACTCCTGTTTGATGAGTCGCCGCTCACGGACCCCGATTTCCAGCGGATCGACCGCGATATCGATCGAATCAAACCCGAGCTCCCGGGTTTTGGCGATTCCCCACGCTGTGTCCCGCCCTGCCTGCGACCACGCAGAATTGATCATGCCCAATTGCATCAACGCCCACCTTTGCTTTTTCGACAGTGGAGTCCGGAAAACCGCGTCGATATCATACTGCCCGAGTTTTGGACCTGCTACGATCTCGCGCGTCTCTCCCCGCCGGGGCCCGGGGAGCAACACCCCTCCGGTTTCCGGGCACAGTTTTTGTCCCGGCGGGCGGGTCCTCCCAGTGCCAGCCTGTTGAATTGCTGACGTCCAGCAGTCCCTGCTGTTTTGCCATTTGTCTTTGACACGTTTTCAGATCCGTTGGAGCTTCAAGATGCCGATTGCCACACCCAAACAGTATGCCGCGATGCTGGACGCCGCCCAGAAGGGGGACTACGCCTATCCGGCTGTGAACATCACGTCGATCACCACCATCAACGCCGCCCTGAAGGGCTTCGCCGACAAAAAGTCGGACGGCATCATTCAGATGTCGACCGGGGGTGGAAAGTTTGCGTCGGGCCTGAACGTCGGAGATGCCGTTCTCGGTTGCATCGTCCTGGCTGAAGCGGCTCATCGTCTTGCCGAGAAGTACGATATTCTGGTCGCCCTGCATACCGACCACTGCCCCCCCAAGGAAGTGGAAACGTTCCTGAAGCCGCTGATCAAGGCGACCGCTGAACGTCGCGCCGCCGGGAAGGGGAACCTGTTCCAGTCCCACATGCTGGATGCTTCCAATCTCCCCCTCGACGAGAACATGAAGCTGTCGAAGGAACTCCTCAAGCTCTGTGCCGAACACGAGATCATTCTCGAAGTCGAAGCCGGGGTGGTCGGCGGTGAAGAAGATGGTGCCGCCGGGGCGGAAATGGAACACGTTCCCGACTCCAAGCTCTACACGACTCCGGAAGACATGCTCGGCGTGTACGACGCTCTGCAGGGGATCGGCCGGTACATGTTCGCCGCGACCTTCGGCAACGTGCACGGCCACTACAAGCCGGGCTCCGTCAAGCTTCGCCCCGACATCCTCAAGAAGGGTCAGGACGCCGTCATCCAGAAGTACGGCAAGTCCGCCGAATTCGATCTGGTGTTCCACGGCGGATCGGGAACTCCCCGTCACGAGCTGGAAGAGACTCTGGCCTACGGCGTCGTGAAGATGAACATCGACACCGATACCCAGTACGCCTTTACCCGTCCGGTCGCCGACCACATGTTCCGCAACTACGACGGTGTGCTGAAGGTCGATGACGAAGTCGGGAACAAGAAGGCTTACGATCCTCGCGCCTACCTGAAGCTCGCAGAAGCAGGTGTCGCCAAGCGGATGGGCCAGGCCTGTGACGACCTGCACTCCACCGGCAAAACGCTGTTCGGTAAAGTCTGATTCGAAGAATCGACGACGTGATTCTCAGCAGCGACCGTTCCGGCGGTCGCTGCTTTTTTTGTGCGCTCCTGCCTTGCGAGAGATGGTGGGGCTGTTCGGCGAGCCCGCACCCTGCTCGAACGGCAGACAGCACAGCCAGGTGACGCCGTAATTTCTTTCGAACTTGGGATTCTGGGGCATCTTCCGAGCGTGGCACGCTGATTGCACCTTTTGCTGGGGCTCACGTTGATTTCAGCGTGACTGGAGTGAAGGAGTTGATCATGCCAATCATGCCACTGGAAAATCTCTACATGAGTGCGGCGGCCATGGTTTTGTTTGCCGCGGTGTTCGGGACAGCCTCATTCGGGCCATTCGCACTCGACAGGGCGTCCGCCAATGTCCTCTCTCAGCCGACAGTGCGCGATCCGGTTTCTCAGGTGGTGAACGGCTCGATCCTGCAAGTCGATCTGAAAGAGCTGACTGTGACCACGCGCGTCGCAATAACAGGGGAACGCAAGGTTCTGAAAATCGCCCCGAACGCGACGATTTTCAAAGATGATCGAAAGGTGGGACTTGATTCGCTGATGCGCGGAGATCACGCTGTATTCTATCTATCATCTCCAGGCAGCGATGTCGTCACTCGCATTGTCTCACTGTCGGTGCTGTAGATGATCCTGTCACTCCGCTGAACTGTCTTCCTATGAGGAGCTGAAGATGGCTGACTACCCCGTGCGTGCCGGTGTGTTTGCCGATGTCAATGCGGCGTTGAGTCTCGTCAACTCACTGCGAACCGCCGGATTCAGCTGGGAAGAAGTGAGCGTCATCACCTCCGACGATACCAAAGAGAAGTTATTCCCGGAGAAGGTCCAGCAGGACACCTCGACCGAGCATGCAACGAAGGCGCTGGACCTCGCGGGCGCTGGGCTTTTGGGGCTCGGCGGCATGGCGACCGTCGCTGCACTGGTAAGTACCGCCGGCACGGCGCTCATGATTATGGGGGCCTTTGCGGGGCTGGCGGCTGCGGGAACGTTTACTTCGCTGATGGCGACCCGCGGCTTCGAGAGTGAGGCGTCCGACTTCTACGACCAGGCTGTGCAGGAGGGAAAGATCCTCGTGGCTGTCGACGTGAAAGGGGACGATGCAGAGGCCAGTCGTCGTCGCGATCTGGCGACTGAGCTCATCACGAAAGCCGGCGGCGAGACTCATCGTCTGGCGGAGTAGTGCCCCGTAGCACATTCATTGCAGAGCACGAAGCGTCCGCCATGCTTCGTTGTCTCTGAGAACTCTGCCGTCGCGAACTCAGCGCTGTTCGCTGCCGATCGGTTGAACTTCAGTGACGCGGACCTGCGGCCGTGAGCGGTCGACGAGGAAGGGCTGCTCCGAATCCACGCGGGTCACATTCCCTGCCTGATCACGGGCTTCCACCCTGATGTAGAACTTCTCGGTCAGGCTGGCGGGAACAGTCCAGACGTACTTGCCAGTGTTCGGCAGCCAGTCGCCGATCTGCTCCCACGGTCCGCTGGGTCGCGTTGCAAACGACAGCGAGATGGGACGATCATGCAGTTCCCGATCCTGTGCCGACCATGTCAGAATGATCTGCCCGTTCTCGGCTCCCGTCCCCTGCTGAATGGGGTGCAGCTGCAGCACCGGGGGAACGCGATCCACAAGGACGATGACCTCCGGCCGGTCACCCGGCTGCGGAGGAGATGCAACGACTCCCACGCCGTTCGCGACACGGAAAGCGAACCCGTATTCGCCATCCCCTGGAACAACGACATCGAACGGAGAGACCCGGTCCGGGTCTTTGCCGTAATTAAACCACTTCTTGCCACCATCTTCTGTAATATACAGTTCCACGGCAGCGACCCCGGAAGCTCCCACGCCATCAATTTCATAGGCGATCCGGAACGACTTGGAGTTGACGATGTGGGCAGTCCGCTTCGGCGCCGCGGGCGGAGTTGTTGTCGATGGCGGAACGGTCGCGGCAGCGGCAGGAGCTTTGTCGGCGGCCGGGTTGGTCAGCGGTGTCGTGGCCGCCGCATTCGAGATTTGTGGGGCATTGGTCGATGCGGTCAGGTGCGGAGTGACACTGGCCGGTGCATTCGCTCCCCCCACACTCGAAGGAGCGGGCTTCGTCTGGTCTTTGGCGATCGGTCGACTGTAATCCGGCGTGGAGTTCTCTTCACTCGGGCTTCCGGAGATCAGAACTTCCGCGGTTGCTTCAGCAACGTTTCCGGCGCGGTCGCTGACCGATCCCTTCGCGAACATTTTTCCGGTTCGGGATGCTGTCCAGACGGTTTGTCCCTGTTCCTGAGGTCGCATCGAAACAGGTTGCCAGGCTGCAGAGTCTGGTTCGGTGAACTCCAGACGGAGCGACTCGAGATCGAGATTCGGGTCCTGGGTTTCCCAGGCCAGTCGAACCCGCCCGGGGTCATCCTCTGAAAACTGGAGATGCAGGCGCGGCGCTTCGGTATCGATGATCACCTGCAGAGTCGGCTCGTGCGGGCCGGCGGGATATTCCAGTCCGCTGCTGGTAATCGTTTTGACCGAGAACCAGTATTCGCCGTCATCGACAGCTTCGAAGGTAAACCGGGCGGCCTGTGGCGAGACCGTTTCCGCCGTGTTCCAACTGGCGCCGGAATCGCGTGACACCGAGAGCTGCACTTCCTTCGCCCCCAGCCGTTTCAACTCAGCGGAATCGAACTGGAAGGGAATGCGGAATCGGCGGGACTTCGAATAGATCGGCTCCGCACTCGCGGAAGAGACCATCATTGCAGACAGAAGCAATGCCGGCAGTGAGCAGCGAAGGGCGCGCAGGACGAACTGGCTCGCAGTTCTGCGTCGAATTCGTCGCGCCACGATTTCCATAGTCAATCCGGTCGGGATGCCGTTGGCCCCCGCCCCTGATGTGTTCAACCGGTTCTGCTTTCGGGTCCCACCTCGCGCAACAGGGTTGCCAGCGGGACCTGCAGCAGAATTTGCCGGAGGCGCAGCCTGAACCAGGCAGTCCTCTCAGAGTTGCTTATCGTCTCGCAACAATCTGCGACTTCATCCGATTCTGCCGAGAGTTCCGGGGAACCGAGCGAGAACAGACGCCACTTCACGACGGGGCCTGTGATGGCACGGGGAGCAGGGACAGATGCACAGTTGCATTCCGGCACGGAAGCTGAGAATGATTTGACATTCTCGGGCTGAACTCTCTTTGACGGGCTCAATTCAACATGACACTGCACCTCGTGGCGCTGATCCGGAAACTCGGGGGCCTCTGCGGCGTTTCAATCCATCGTCACTGGCCCGTGGTCCGTGCTCTGCCGCGACCGCATCGAACTTCGCCTACGGTTTTCGCTGCCCTGTCCCAGGAGCTCAAAGCCAAGAACCTCTGGAAAACGGAACCGCAGCCGGCCCGGCCCGTGTCGGAGCTCTATCAGTTGTGGCGAGAGACCCCGAATGGTCATAAATGGCGGCATTACTTTGAGATTTACGAGGACGTGTTACGCCCCTTTCGAGATCGGCCGATCCGCTTCCTGGAGATTGGGATCTATCAGGGGGCGTCGCTGGCACTCTGGCGACGTTTTCTCCACCCGGAATCAATCATTGTCGGAATTGACATCGATCCAGAATGCCGGCGTTTTGAAGATCCGCTTCAGAGAATCTATTGCCGCATCGGCGATCAATCGGATGCAGAACTTCTGATGAGCGTTGTGGACGAGTTTGGCCCCTTTGATGTCATCTTCGATGACGGCAGCCATGTCTGTTCGCACATGATCGCGTCGTTCAATACGCTGTTCCTTCACGGGCTCGCGGAGTCAGGGCGGTATGTGGTCGAAGATACGCATGCCAACTATTGGCCGAGTCATCGCGACCAGTCGTATTCATTCCTGGACTTTGCCAAAGATCTGGTCGACATCATGCATCAGCACTATCTGGAAGCAGATGGCGAACGGCAGTTTCGCATCGGCGGGCCCTCTAAAAAGCAGGAATTTCACGTCCCCCTGGTGACCACTCAGTTAAGTGAAATCCGCTTTCTGGATTCCGTCGTCGTGTTCAACAAACAGCAGCGGTCGGTGCCGGCCTCCGAACACCTGTGAACCGCCGACAGCTCTGCAGTCGAGACCTCGGTCACCAGTGCTGCGAGCTGTTCCCCGCAGCCTTCACGCCCAGCAGGGAATTCAGCCGCATGGAACCGGTTCCAAACCCACCGAGTTTCGGTTCGAGCGAGACCGCCACCCCGACGTTGTCCTTACTGCGGTCATAGCCCAGACCAAAGTGGAACAGGAAATATTCCCCGATGCGGGTAATGGTGAGTGACTCACCCCGGTCGATCCCTTCATTGATGTCGTACGCAGCCGAAAAGGTTGCGACGTACAGATTCGGACTAAGGACGTAGGAGGCGCTGGTCGTAATCAGATCGCTGTTGATCGGGTCGGCTTCGACCGAGCGGTAACCGATGTAGATGCTTCCGCGGGCGGAACGCTGGCTCAGAATCCCGACATCCCAGACTTTCTGCCCGATATCGAAGACATCAAATACCCCGTCGGCCAGCAGCGAAGTGCGGGGGCTGAGGTGCCAGGCATACCGGGCGTTGATCAGTCCCAGTGTTTCCCCGAAGTTGTCGCGGTCAGCATCCGGGAAGACCGACATCCCCAAATCGAGTTCCATCCAGTCGATGATCCGCAGCGCATCGGAGCGGCCGACTTTCGTCTGCCAGCGGTGGTTCATCGACAAACGGAAGACCTGCTGGTCATCAACAAGTTCATGGTATCCCGCAGTCACGGCGCGGCCGGCTCCGGAACGGACTGCATAGTTCCGCGGATCGAATTGCGGAGGAAGGACGCCGCCGAACTCAATAGGCAGAAACCGTTCGCGGAAACGCTCCTGTGAGTTTTCTTCAAAGTCGTTGTACTGCGGAATCAGAGACAGGTCGGCCGAGGAGTCCGCGAAGTAGTAATCCATATTATACGTGACTTTGTGGGCCAGTCCGTTCAGCCCCAGAATCCGGTTCTGCACTTCCGGCATATACTTCGAAAACTGAATGCTGCTGCGGACCCCCGCACTTCCGTACCAGCGGGTCAGGTCGTCCCCGTTCAGATCCTGCTGCCAGTGGGCAAACTCGCCCAGCACGTACGGAGTGACATTGAGCGCCCCCACATTCAATGGCAACGCCAGCTCGTGACGTGACATCATCACCATTCCCGAGCTGTCGGCGTAATAGTCCAGCGGCATAAACGGATCGAGCGTCGGATCCGGAGGCGGTTCCGCCTGCAGAAGCTGGGCATAGCCCAATGAAGACTGGGTGCTCCACAACAGATTGCTGCCAAACACCTGTTGCCCGAGCAGGGTCAATTCGCCCTTCGGGAACCAGTTCGATTCGTTTTCGAAGTTGTTCGAACGAACCCGCCCCAGCAACGACGCGGTCAGGTTGTCGTACTGGTGCTTGAGCAACAGCAGATTTTCAAGGTCCTTGGCGTTGTCGAATTCGTTCTCGTAATATTGCTCGTAGAAGTTGCGGTCGTTGTTATAGATGTAGCCGATTTCGGCATCGAGGGTGGTGAACGGATCAAACTTCGTCCGGTTCCGCCCGATGATGTCTCCCCGGTTGTGACTGGGAATCGGCAGATCACGTCGACCCAGACCGAGGTTATCGTGCCCCTGGTCATTGATATAGTACATCCGACCGAACCCGGTGCTGTTCACCTGCCAGCCGAACAGAGAGTGATCCAGATTATAGTCGCCGTGGGTCCCGACTCCCGGTCCCCGCTTGGAGAAGTAATCGGCATCGATCAGCCAGTCGACCGTCGTCGGCATGTCGAGGCCGAACAGGCTGCGGACGTCGAACTCGGCTTCGACCGTTCCTCCAAAGATACCGGACCAGCCCGCATCGAGTCGTCGGATGGGGAGGTTCGGGTTATCGGCCGTGGCGGAAAGATAAGGGACCGCGAACACCGGCATGTCTTCAATGTAGAGCCGGTTGTTCCAGCTGGTCACGACCAGATCGGTCGGATCGACTTGTCCAGTGAAGGGATCGATCCGATTGGGATTCGCCGCGGGACGTTCGCTCAGGAAGATATCGGAGGCTTCGATCCGATAGCCAGGCAGTCCGAACTCGCTGGTCGTGACGAAGGCATCTTTCGCGTGAAAATTCATCGCGGAGTTCTGCCGCAGATAGCTGGCGCGGAGCCGGAGCAGTCCATTGTCATCCGGCAGCATGGTGCGCAGCTCGGCATTCCAGGCGGAGCCTCGTCGCTGCTGAATGTCGTAGAACGCATGCGTCGCCTTGACCTGATTTCCCCCCTGCAAGACGACGATATTTCCTTCCAGATAAACCTGGAATGGCGTGTTCTCATCGATATCGAAGCCGCCGCTGCCGACTGCGTGGCTGGCATCCGTCCAGATCACAGCCCGATCGGCAGATAGGTCGATGCGGGTGAGAATCAGCTGTCCATTCACTTCGAGTGGGACGTTATCCACCACGATATTCACGCCCCCGGTGATGGTGCCGACGAACTCTTCAGGAATAGACCCCGGCAGTGAGTCGAACTTGATCTCCAGCGGCTCTCCCAGAAACCGTGGTCCGATGATCACGCGACGCTGCAGTCGCGGCGCGGGGGCGGGCAGGAATGATCCATCAAACCCCGGAGCTTCGAGGGCAAATTGCGTCTGTTGAATGGGACTGCGGTACTCGCGGCGCCGCTGGCGGGCTCTCTGATAAAGCGGACTCTGCACTTCGTCCGGCAGCAATTGAACTCGTCCTCCCAGATTCAGAATCCGTTCGGGAGGTGCCGCCCCATGAGAGGAGGCCTGCCGCAAGGCGGTCGCCGAGCATTCCAGTTCCAGAAACAGGTACGGTCGGGTTTCTTTCCGGCCCCCTTGATAGATCGTGACCGGTTCTTCGGAAGTGCTTTCCAGGTAGGCCAGCAACCGTGTAACATCTTCACCGGGATTCGAAAGATCCCAGAAGACCATCACAGGGGCTGTCCAGCGCTGGCTGTGCTGTTGAAGTTCACAGGCCCCCTTGAGGACGATCACTTCCTCTTGGCCATCCCGAAAGTTCGCTGCAATCTGCGAACGCCAGACGATCTGCGGTGACAGATAACTGGCCGCCTGCAGCGGAGCCGAAGCCACGGGCGAAGGCGGAAACTGTCCGGGTGTCTGCGCGCGAAGATCGCGCGTCGTGCTGAACCAGAAGGTCAACACGACCAGCATGCATCCCAGGGAATGCCGCCGGGAGATAAGCACTCGGAGCCTGTCGTCGGGGAGGGAAGGAGAAAGGTGAGATTTCTGAATGTGCCTGAAAGGGCGGGGGAGTATACGGCCATCTTAAAAAATGAGTCAATGAGCATTCACTTTCGCTCAAGTATTTCCTTGGCCAACCGCAAATTTACAAACTGCAATTGACCTGTTTTGCAGCGGGGGCTAAGACACGCCCCCGATCCACCGCTCTAACCCGGCTTCCGCTGGCAGAAGATCCTGCCGGTCCGGGTCGCGGCGTCGGTTCTCGTTGCCCTGACATCCGGTTCTCCACCACTGGTCAACATGCCGAGTTTGAAATCACAATTCCGGCAGATTTGCGTCCGCATGTGCGCGCTGCTGGGGGTGTTGATTCTGACTCTGGCGTGGCATGCTGCGCTGGGGGAATGGGCCGATAACCGGACCTCTGGAATCTTTCAGCTGCGATCCGAGTTCGCACTCGGTGAAGCCAACGCGCAGCAGTTGCTGCAGGCGATGGCCCGACAACAGGACGAAATCGAACGTCTGTTGCAGCTTCCCCCGGGCATGAAGACGATCGAGGTCAATCTGTTCCGGAACCGCTTCAGCTATCAGGCGTACCTCAAGCAGCGTGTCCCCGAGGGAATGAACCGCCCCGCGCTTTACGTGCAGGGGACCGACATGGGCCGGGTGTACGTCTATCGCCGCTGGGGATACGAACAGGATATTCGTCACGAATGCACGCATGCCGTGCTCCACAATTCGCTCCCCTATCTCCCGCTGTGGCTGGATGAGGGTCTCGCCGAATATTTTGAAGTGCCGGCCGAAGACCGTTCCACGAGAAATCCCCATCACGGGGAGCTGAAGCGCCGGCTGCTGCTGGGATGGCAACCGGATCTCCCTGCTCTGGAGAAACTGCAAAGTCTGAATGAGATGGGGGCAGAACATTACCGCGAGAGCTGGGCCTGGGCTCATTTCCTGCTGCACGGGCCCCCAGAAGTTCGCCAGATTCTCAGCGATTACCTGTTTGACATTCAACGCGGAGCGCTGGCCGGCCAGTTGAGCGACCGGCTGCTCACACGTCTGCCGAATGTCAACGCCCAGCTGGTTTCTCACCTGAGAAACTGGCGATAGCCCGAAAATCAGCGTAAGATTCCGGAGTGAATCTTTTCCCGGATCGCTCTGCCGCAGGATGTCGGCGGACACCTTTGAGACCCTCATCGTCACTGCAACTGTTCTGTTGACGAACAGGGCCCGCCCATGTCGGCAGGCTTTCGCGGTGACGGGCTGAAAGCAAACAGGAGTGCTGTCATGATTGCCAAGCTGCTGCCTGGAACGCAGCCGCTGTGCTGGCTCGTCCTCTGCACAATTGCTGCGACCGCGTCGGCTCAGGAGCCCGAACAGCAACCCCAGCAGCATCCGCTGATTCCCGCAATTGAACATGTGCGCAAATCACTGGATGTGCTGAAGCAGGTCAAAGACTACGAAGCGACCCTCGTCAAACGCGAAATCGTGAACGGGCAGGATTCCAGTCAGACGATGCAGCTGCGCTTGCGACACGAGCCGTTCAGCCTTTACCTGAAGTTCGAACAGCCGAACGCCGGACGCGAGATTCTGTTTGTCCACGGCCAGAACCAGAATCAGGTTCTGGCACATGAAGGAAGTGGACTCGCCAGCCTCGTCGGGACCGTTTCGCTCCCCTTGAACGATCCCAGAATCACCGGTGAAAATCGCCATGCGCTCACTGACATCGGCATGAAGCGACTCCTGGAACTGCTGATTGCCCAATGGGAACTAGAATCAAAGTACGGGGAGATCGACGTCCAGTTCTATCCGGATGCAAAGCTGGGGAACGCGAGCTGCGAAGTGATTCAGGTCACGCATCCTCGGCCACGCAACCAGTTCCCCTACGCGAGAACGATGCTGTTTCTGGAGAAGAATTCACGACTCCCGTTGCGACTGCAGAATTACGCGTTCCCCCGTCAGCCCGGCCAACCAGAGCCGCTGGCGGAAGACTACATGTATTACGGGATCAAGTTGAATGTCGGCCTGACCGATGGCGACTTCGACCGCCGCAACCCGCGATATTCATTTTAGACCAATCTGACCTGGATTGCCCCGTTCTCGCCGCGCGCATGCCTGCATTTCCCCCTACGAAATGCTTACTGCGGTGGAATGGGGATCTGTGGAGCAAAAATCGGCAGACTCTAATTCGGAATCAACGAACCGCCGTTCCGACGCAGGTGTTCTTCCCAGCGGCTGATGGCCGCTTTCCGTTCCATCACCGGCGCCATGGGCAGATAGTCATACCGTCGGGCGGTCAGCTGGACGAGTTGGAAGAACGCTGCCTCACGAATCGCAATCTCATCGCTTTTCAGCCAGTCGACCAGCTGCGCTGAGACCGCCTGATTCCGACCGTCCTGCGTGTCAAATCCCCAGAGCAATCGGAGCAGAGAGTCGGCTGCCTCCGCACGAAACGACTTCCCCAGCTCCTCCTTCAGCAGAGAGCCATTGTTCGGATCGACGAGCAGCCAGGCACGTAAGCCCTGAATCGCAGCGATTCGAGTTTCGCCATGTTCCGCAGCCAAAGCGGGAACGAGTTCCTGATACTGATCGATCAGTGACATTGTCTGTACTGCCAGATCGGAGACATTCGCGCGGCGATCTTTGACCACCGGGCCAATGCTCTGGATGACGCTCCGATCGCTGATGAATTCCTTCTGATAGATTCGCGCCAGATTCCTGGCACTGGGTGTCACGAACAGGCCGTCCGGATGCAGCCATTGCGGAACCGAGAGTTCCGCGTCTTTCACGAGTGCGCTCCCCGGCGCCGGCCAGACCGCCAAACCATCTTCCGCCGACAGTTCGACCGGTTCCGTCCCGTCGGTCTGCACACGAATTCGCCCGGCGGCGACAGCCAGTCCTCCCGTCGTTTCAAGATTGACGGCATGTCCCGGCAGTCCCTCAGGCACCGGCAGATGGTATTCAATTCCATAGCGAGTTCCCGGCTCCATCGGAGTGACGGTCCACGCCCGGTTCGCCACCGTAAACTGGATGGCGGGCAGCGAGTCACCGGCGTCAGCGAGCGAGACGATCACCCGACCACGGTTCAACTGGAACGCCACCGCATCCGCGCTGCTGCGCGGCAACCGTTTCAGACGGGTTCCGGGTTCCACCGACAACTTCCCGATTCCATCGAGCTGATACTCGTTTCGATACGGAACCGGAGTCGCGATCTCATCCCCTACGTGAATTGACGTTTGAGCGTCGACAATGCGCCAGGGGGCGTTGGGGGTCAGCCGCTGCAGAACAATTTCATCTCCTCCGGAATAGTTCATGTCCACTTCAGGCAGCGCGGGGACGACCGCCGGGACGACCGCCTCCGTGGCGGGGAGTGGTTCTCCATTCACGATGGGAGTTGCCGGCATGGGACTGGCGCTCCCTGCGGGAACCGCCTCTGGATGATCTGGATGCCACGCCGGCAGGGGGGGTGGAACTGTCGCATTCGCAACCGGAGCGGGGTTCGCAGGTTGTGCAGAGGCCCGCGCCGGAGAAGTGACCACCACGGCCGGTGCGTTGACCCCCACCGCAGGAGCGTTGGCCACCGCCGGATTTTCCGTCGGAGCCGGCTGCGGATTCACCGGTTCCACGGGCTGGGGCGTGGTCTTGGCCACCCCTTCCGATCGCTGCCAAAGCGAGCGGTCCGTAATCACGATGGCCAGCCACAACGCACCGACAGTGATCATGCCGGCCGTGACCCAGAACTTCTTCGAATAGTCGGACCGGGTCAGGTATTCGGGAAGGCCATCCTTGAGTGTATGCCCTTCGAGAGTTTGTCCCATCCCCTCTGCCATCGGCGGCATGACGGCGGCCCCTTCCTGCCCCTCTTCCCGTTTTCCGGCACCACCCAGAGCGTACATCCGCTCACGAACATCGTCGGGAACGTCCAAAGGCTGGCTGATCACCATCGTGAGAATCTTGTGGCACGCCGCGACTTCCGCCAGATGCATATCCGACTTCTGGCACAGCTTTTCAAGCTCCACCACCTGCGCGGGGGGCAGCGTGTTCTCAATGTAGTCCGCCACCAGATTCGGATCCGGCCCCGATCCCGGACCTGCCAGTTCCGGTGCTCCGATGCGACGCCGACGAATGACATCCCGAATCCGGGTCACCAGCTGCGCAGCCTCTTTGCTTTCTGCCAGCTTTTCTCCGATCTCACGGGC
Organism: Planctomicrobium aquicomposti; assembly: GCF_051466325.1. Classification (NCBI taxonomy): domain Bacteria; kingdom Pseudomonadati; phylum Planctomycetota; class Planctomycetia; order Planctomycetales; family Planctomycetaceae; genus Planctomicrobium; species Planctomicrobium aquicomposti. The sequence goes on along the minus strand of NZ_CP195792.1, from coordinate 1,440,372 downwards.
CTCGGCCGGTTCCAGAGCATCATCCAGATAGGCCAGCAAGGTTCGTAACGTCAGTCGCATTGGAACTCTCCAGCATTTCACGTCCCCGAAGCGGAGACGAACATTCTCCCCACCTGTGTAGTGCCCCGGACCTTTCCCCGTCGTACAGAATTCCGGAGAGAATTTTCAAATCGGAAAGAAATGTCTCCATCCAACAGGGTGGAATACGACCGGTTGTGCGGGACGTGCCGCTCTTCCGTGCGAATAATTCGACTAACTGTGCGAGCTTGACCAGTGTCGCCAGTAGACCTCACTCCACTAGGAGGAATCCTCTGACCGGCGTTTCAGGAAAGCATCATTCCCGGGAGGAGAATGGGCGTCATCCCCCCCAAACGGAAGCTATTGATCAATAACCGACAGACCTGCCGACCGCTCTCCGGCTCGAGCGGGGACTGTCCATCGCCAGCTGCGCCCTGACATCTCCATGCAACTCGGGAAGAACTATCACTGGAACCTGCTCGGCGTCTTTGCCGGTGCGATTGCCTTCTTCCTGCTGGGCTTCCTCCTGAACTTCTGGCCGCAGACCCCCTGGATCACCAGTGCGGTTCTGACCGGATTGGTTCTGCTGATCTGCGTGTTGCCAGCGATTCCAACCACGCTCGCCTACCTGTGCCCATGGACCAACAGCGCCCTGCACATTCCGCTGCATATTCGCTCGGCGCTCAATGCCCTGAACGAGGGAGTGCTGCTGCTGGATCGCAAAGGGCGTGTCACCTTTGTGAACGAAGCCTTCGTCCGGGCGAGTCGGCAGTCTCCTGTCGAATTCCTCCGCAAGCCGGTCACCACCATCCCCTGGGGATCTCCTGACAGTTCATCCTCTGACGGGTCGAAGCCCTGGCTCCCCAGGCTGTGTGACGGCACGCTCCGCCAGCCGGAACTCCTGACGATTGACCGTGATCAGCGACAGGCCTTTCACGTCACCTCGTCCCCATTAATCGATGGCGGAGGGCACTGGCGGGGAGTCATCATCAGCCTGCAGGACGTCTCCAAGCTGCAGCAGAAAAAAGCGGAACTGGCGACGATGCTCGATACGCTGCGGCAGTCCGCCAATCAGATTCGCCAGCAGAACATGGAGCTGGACCGACTCTCCACGCGCGACTCGCTGACCGGTTGTTACAACCGAAGATCGTTTTTTGAATTTCTCGACAAATACTGGCTCGAGGCGACCCGACATCGTGATCCGCTCGCCTGCCTGATTCTGGATGTCGACGACTTCAAAACCATCAACGAAGTGCATGGCACCGATGCCGGAGACAAAGTGCTCCGGAACGTCGGCGATTGCCTGTTGCAGACTGCCCGGGAACACGATGTCGTCTGCCGGTATGCGGCAGAAGAATTTATGCTGCTGATGCCGCGCACCAGTCTGGAAGATGCCGTGCAGATCGCCGACCAGTTGCGGCTGACTGTGCAGAGGCTCCAGATGGATTGCGGCCGGGTGACCGTGAGCCTGGGAGTCTCCGCGCTAAGCGAATCTCCCGCCAATCCGCAGGAGCTGCTCGACCAGACCGACCGGGCCTTGATCTACGCGAAATCATTAGGTCGCAATAAGCTGGGCCGGTACGACGAGACTTCCCGCGAATTCGGCGGTCCCAAATCGACTGCCGCCGAAACTCGACCGACAGAACCTGCCACGGTCATCCCGTACCCGGCGGTTTCCGCACTGATCTCGGCACTTGCCTATCGCGATATCACGACTGCCTCCCACAGTCGAAGAGTCGCCGATCTCTGCGTAGCAGTGGGGCAGCGGGTGATGTCGCTCAGCAGTTGTTACATCCTCGAAATCGCCGCCCTGCTGCACGACATCGGCAAGATCGGCGTGCCGGACGCGATTCTCCTGAAGCCCGCACCACTCACCGATGAGGAATGGCAGGTCATGCACTGTCATGACCGGATCGGCGCCCAGATCATTCGTTCTTCATTCGGAGCGTCCGAGCTGTCGGCAATCGTCGAGAACTACACAACAAATTACCAGAAAGCACATCGCGCCGGGTTTTCCCTGCCACTCGGAGCCCGCATTCTGGCTGTGGCGGATGCTTACGATTCCATGGTCACCGATCAGGTGTACCGCCCCGGAATGTCGCAAGTAGACGCGGAAGCCGAGTTAAGGAGCTGTGCAGGAACACAGTTTGACCCGGAGATTGTTGCCCAGTTTCTGGAAGTTCTCCGCAGTCGCAGCCGCGAGTCGGTGGTTCGGCTCGAAGTTGCCCGCGAAACAGCCCTCGCTTTGGGAATGGAACTGGAGCGACTGGCGGAAGCAGTCGACCGGCAGGAACTCAGTTCCCTGCGAGCCCTCGCCGGCCGTCTCTCCGTAACCGCCGCCAAGACCGGAGCGACCGAAATCGCCGCCAAGGCGATTGAACTGGAAAATGCCACCGCCATCGGCACCGACCTGCTGGGAATCCTGCGGTCAGCCAATGAACTGCTGAGCTACTGCCGGGCGACGCAATTGATTCACGTGAATCCTGCCCAGGCGGCCTGGAGCGGATCACGACAGCCCCCGTCCATCACCCGCGCTGCGGATTGCGATGTTGAACTCTCGCAGTTCTGATCGTCCCGCAGGCTTGGACGTGTCGTGCGCTTGCTCAGAAAGATTCTCGCTCAGACTGCACGCGTCAGATTCCCGTCAGGTGACCTGCAAGGAGCCTTGATCAACATCTCGGAGGTTTCCGGTCGTTATTCAGCGCTGTCCTTCGGGATGCATTCTGCCACGTAGATTCGCGTCCACTTCCCGTCGTTCACATTGAAATAAATCCGTCGAAGATCGGAACTGAAAACCGGATGCGGATGGGCCGGACGCCACGATGTCGCCCCTCCCGAATTGTCAAACTGGCGGATCTGCACTGTCTCCCCCGTCCGTGCATCACCGACCAGAACAATCCACTCCCGCTTCCCGTCAGCGGCGGGTTCCGAAGTCGCATAAGCATCCGTGACGAACAGCTCGCCATTTCGGCTGAGCGTGGGATGCGGGTGCCCGTGCAGCTTGGGAAAGTTCGGCAGCCCTCTGTTGGTGCCGGTCCCGATGTCGTAGAGCATCCCGTCCCGTTCCATTACCGATTCGGAATCCGGGGACCACGACGGGTGCCCCCAGTACGGCCGAAACAAGACGAACTCGCCTCGCGCGAGATCAAAGACGAATAAACCGACGCGACGGCTGGCCTTCCAGCTGTAGGGGTCCGGAATCTGGGGAGCCGAACCTTTAAAGAAGACCTGCTGGTGATCCGGGCTGAGCACCGGAAAGAAGATGGACGGCTTTACTTCACCAAAGGTTTCCCGGCACCAGTCGGGAAACGCCTTCAGCATCGACTCGGAGGTCAGTCTGGAAGGAGTCCGTTCCAGAGTCAGGACGTTGAGCATTTCCAGATGTCGGTGCTCACCGGGATTCCAGTGAGGGCCGTACAGCGGCATCAACTCGGAATCGGGCTGCCCAAATCCGACCAGCCACTCGTCAGCCACCGGGGTACAGGTCCCGTTCTGGGGGTCGAAAACCTCAACCCGCGTCGAGCCATTCGGCAGAAAGCGGTGAAAGACGACCCGTTTCCCATCGGCCGCCCATTGTTGGCAGGCCGCCCGATGAGCATCTTCCACCCCGACTTCGGTCGCGATGACGACCTGCTGCCCGGTTTGGCGATCGAGTAGACAAACATCCCCCGTCTGGGCATCCGGTACGCGGGACCGGTAGAAGATCACGGAACTGCCGTCCGGACTCTCAGGCGAAGTGAGGTAGTACGCGTGGATGGAATGGCAATCGTCCTCCAGCAAGGGGCGAATGCGGAACCCGTTCTTCCAGTCCGCCAGAGTCCCAGTGGGTCCCGGTTCGGATGCAGGCGGGGCAGCTGTGGAAACCAGTGGCAAGGTGGACGCGATCAGCAGCTGCAGGAGGATCCCGATCCAGAAACTGCCTCGTGAATCGGCGGCCGTCATCGAAGACTTCCCCAAACATTGCCTCGCCATCGATACCCTCTCACTTCAAAAAGAACTCGAGTGAAAACCGATCCCACCGGTGCCTCATCCCGCGTCTGAGGCCCATGCAAGCCCGAAATCGCTTCGAGTGCAGGTCCATGAGCAGCACACCGACCGCCCCTTCGGACTGCAACAACGACTCTAGCGGACGGTCGCGGCAGCAACAACATTGACATGTTGATTTCAGTTCAAGGTTTGGCCGGTGATTTTCCTGACAGCTGCGGCCGACCATCCCGCTCCCGCCCGTGGAGGAGGCCTCTTCCATCCGCTTTTCCCGGAGAAGTCAGCGAGACGCGGCCGTCTCACGAGAATCACTGGCGGGCCAAATCGCGGTCCCCGCTTCTCTGCCGCCGGGACTGGCGATTCCGGCAAGGGGAGATTAGGCTGCGCAGTCTGGACGTTTCTCTCGGCGTCTGTGCGACAGAAACCGGGAGAAACGCTGCTCCGATCTTCCGTGTTCCCGGGAATCATTCATGAAACGCTACGTCGTTCGCTATGGCACGATGCGCCACGTAGCGGAGTTCACAACCAAGACACCGCAGGAATGTCTGCGAGGGGAACAGGTCATCGTCCGGAGTCACCGGGGGACCGAATGGGGAGAGGTGCTGTGCGAAGCCACCGACCGAACCCGGGAGTATCTCGGAAAGGCCGATGCGGTCGGACGCATTCTGCGGACCGCGACTCCCGAAGATGAACGGACCCGTGACAAAATCTGGGAACAGGAACAACAGGTCTTTGTCGGCTGTCAAAAGCTCGCAGCGGAGAGGAATCTCGCGATTCAGCTGGTCGACATCGAACAATTGTTCGGCGGCGAGAAAATTATCGTGTACTTCCTGTCGGAAGACCGGGTCGACTTTCGCGAACTGGTGAAGGCGCTGGCGCGGGAGTTTCAGTCGCGGATCGAGATGCGTCAGATCGGCATCCGGGATGAGGCGAAATTGCTCGCCGACTACGGCGACTGCGGCAAACCGGTCTGCTGCAATACGCATCTGACCGAAATGCCTCCAGTCTCGATGAAAATGGCCAAACTGCAGAAAGCGACGCTGGATCCGAACAAGATTTCAGGTCGGTGCGGCCGACTGAAGTGCTGCCTGCGATACGAATATGACACCTACGAGGAATACCACAAGGAGCTCCCCAAGGTCGGGAAGTTCGTGGTGACCAAGCAGGGGCAGGGGAAAGTCCTGGCGCAGGAGATTCTGGCAAAGAAATTGCTGATCAGCTTCGAAGACAATCGCAGGATCCTGATCGACGCCGCCGACGTGATTACCGTGATCAATAAAGGGGGCGGGTCGGCAAAAAACGCATCCAGAATGGCGAATGAAGACGACTCTGCGGAATGACCTGAAGAGAAGTCTTTCCCCATGTGGGACGACATGACTATGATTAAGCTGGAGCAGCGATTTGCTCCAGTTCAACTCCCTCCGGCACCAGGAAAAGCCGGAATTGAAAAAGCGGAGCCCGTCGGATGAGTGCCACCGGACAATCCACAGCCCCCCGTTTCAAATTCCACAGCGATGCCTATCGCTTTGTGTTTGAAGCATTACATCACACGCAGCAACGGCTGAAACGACAGCCCGCGCACGATGTCGATGACGAGCGGGCGCACATTACCGGTCCGGAACTGCTGATGGGAATCCGTGATCTGGCGCTGGAGCGTTATGGGCTGCTCGCCCGCAATGTCTTCAGCCACTGGGGAGTGAAGTCCACCGCCGATTTCGGCCGCATCGTCTTCGAACTGATCGAACGGGGCGAGATGCGGAAAACGAGCCGGGATCAGCTGACAGACTTCTTCGACGTCTACGACTTCGACGACGCCCTCGACCGCGAATACAAGATCGACACTTCCAAGATCAGCGGCTGATCGTTCGCGCATCGGAGACGACATGACGTCAAGCCTGACTGCTGCTCCCGGACCTGCGATTTCTCCGGCCGCGTCCGGTCAATCTTCTTTCAAGTCCCGTTCGTTGCTGATTGCATCGGGGCTGATTGTGGGCTGGCTCACATTTCTGGCCTGGGTCACATTGACCACGGCCAATCCGGTCACGATCAACCGTGAACAGATGTCCCGTGCCACACTCATCATCCAGGGACGGGTCGAAGATCTGTCCAAAGGGACGGTCAGTCTCCAGAAGACGTTCCTCGGCACGCCTCCCGAAAAAGAAGTCGCGATCCGCTTTCTCTCCCGCGCCGGCGCCAAACAGGGAGAGAGTTACATCTTTCCGCTGGAGGCGAGCGACAACAACCGCTTTGTTATCGTTCCCAGTCGACTCCCCGGCGAGATCTCCCTGATCTACCCCGCCGGCGAAGAGGCTGAACAGCAGACGACAGAGTTTCTGCGGGAACAGTAGATTCCCCAACGTTGCCTGAACGACAGGCTTCCTCAATACTCAGCCAGCAGTTGCTGAGAGAAACAGCCCGGCCGTGATCTCGTAAGACCGCAGTCGTGCCTGATGGTCAAAGATCTGTGACGTGATCATCAACTCGTCCGCTCCCGTCCGGGCGATGAACTCTTCCACTTTCGCCCGAACCACTTCCGGCGATCCAATTGCCGAGCAGGACAGAACCTGATCCAGTAGCGCCAGTTCGGCCGGACTCAGTTCGGCCAGGTAATTGGGACGTGGGGGCGGCAACTCAGCCGGTTGTCCGAACCGCAGGTTGACGAACGCCTGCTGCATGGAAGTCGCCAGCAACCGGGCTTCTTCGTCCGTGTCGGCCGCAAAGATGTTGTACCCCAGCATGACATACGGGGCCTGCAGATGCTCCGATGGCCGGAACTGCTCGCGGTACAGAGCGATTGCCTGCCGCATCTGTGTCGGAGCGAAATGGGATGCAAAGGCGTAGGGGAGTCCGAGCACAGCCGCCAACTGCGCTCCAAACAGACTCGATCCGAGAATCCAGACCGGGACCTTCAGACCAAAACCGGGCACTGCTCGCAGAATCTGCGAGGGATCGTTCGAAAAGTATTTCAGCAGCTGCACCACGTCCTGCGGAAATTCGTCGGCGTCGAGCGACCCGTGGCGACGCAGAGCACGGGCCGTCGCCTGATCCGAACCGGGTGCCCGCCCCAAACCGAGGTCAATCCGCCCCGGATACAACGATTCCAGCGTGCCGAACTGCTCTGCAATCACCAGTGGAGAATGGTTCGGCAGCATGATTCCGCCAGCCCCGACCCGGATGCGACGGGTCCCTCCGGCAACATGGCCGATCAGAACAGACGTCGCCGCGCTAGCAATGCCGGGCATGTTATGATGCTCTGCCAGCCAGTACCGGCGATATCCCCATTGCTCAGCATGCTGAGCCAAGTCCAGAGAATTCCGGAACGACTGCGCGGCGGTTCCTCCTGCGACAATGGGGCTCAGATCCAGCACGGACAGCGGAATCAAGATACTCACTCCTCCGGCTCGCATTCGAAAAGAACGATATTTTCGCCCCGACATTCTCCCGGGGGGTGACTGAATTGTAGGCGTTTCCGCTCAACCGGTTGCTGCAAAAGGTGACAAAACCTCGCTTTTCGATCGCTGGTGATTTTGTCAAGGGAGGGAGGGACGGGGGTCGATTCACAACATTCTCCCCCTCCATTAACATCCACCCTGAAACTGCCGGGACTGGCCTGTCGCAGTGGTGGCGCGTCGGCTTTCGCCTGTCGCGAGTTCTTGTACCCCGTGAAATCAACGAGTGCAGCATGCCCAAAAATATGATCGTCGCACAATCGGGCGGTCCCAGTGCAGTCATCAACAATACCCTCCGCGGCATTGTGGAAACGGCCCGCAAACTGGATGAGATCGGCACCGTCTACGCCGGCTGGCATGGCATCGAAGGGGTGCTCAAGGAAGAACTGCTCGACCTCACAGCCCAGTGCCCCACCGAAATCGCACTGCTGCGAACCACTCCGGCCGCCGGCTCGATCGGCACCTGCCGGTACAAGCTGAAGGAGAAGCAGACCGAAGACTTCGAGCGCGTGCTGGAAATCTTCAAGGCCCATAACGTCGGCTACTTCTGCTACATCGGTGGCAACGACTCGATGGATACCGCCAACAAGGTGGCCAACTTCTGTCGCGAGCGGGGAGTCGATGTCTGCGGCATCGGGGGCCCCAAGACGATCGACAACGACGTCGGCGACAGCGAATTCAAGCTCGTCGACCACACCCCCGGCTACGGCTCGACCGCTCGTTACTGGGCGCACTACGTGCAGCAGGCCAACGAAGAAAATAACGGCAGCTGCCCCGCCGACCCGGTGCTGGTGATGCAGGCGATGGGACGCAAGATCGGCTACATCCCCGCTGCGGCCCGTCTCGGTGACCCGGATCGCGAATTCCCCATGCAGATTTACCTCGCCGAGCGCAAGGTGAACATCGAGCAGATCTACGAAAACGTGAATCGCTCTCTGAAAGAACATGGCCGCTGCATGCTGGTCGTGAGCGAAGGTCTGGAAATCGAAGGTTTGCAGATTCCGGAAGAGTTCATCGTCCGCGATTCGTTCGGCCATGCGATGCTCTCCTCCAGCAAGATCACCGTGGCCCAGATGCTGACCAACGCCCTCAACGAAAAGAAGCTGCCGGTGAAGGGGGCTGCCCGCTGCAACGTGCCGGGAACCCACCAGCGGAACGACATGGTCTACGCCTCGACCGTCGACCTCGAAGAGTCCTACTACGTCGGCCAGAAAGCCGCGTTGCTGGCAGCCGCTGGCGAACACGGTTACATGGCCACCATCCTGCGGGCCGATGCCGACAACTATCAGCCCCGCTACGACAAGGCTCCGCTCGCGGAAGTGGCCGCCAAAGACCGCCACTTCCCCTCGGAATGGATTTCCCCCTGCGGGACCGACGTCACCGATGCGTTCATCAAATATGCCCGTCCACTGATCGGCGATGACTGGGTCAGCGTGCCGGTCATCGACGGACGGCTGCGACTGGCCAAGCTGAACACCGGCAAGGAAATGTTCGCCACCCAGAAGCTGCCGAAGTACATTCCCCAGGCAGATCGCAAGTAGTCTGCCGGGTCGCCGCACTCGGGCGGTGAGCAGAAACCTACGTGGAGTCCGACCGGAAGACTGCGGCCGCTCGGACTTCACGCCTGATTACGGCTCCGTCAGCCAAGTTTGTGAGCAGAAGCGTCAGACCCGCGCCTGGTCGACGCCTGCAGAGTCCTTTTTTGTACGAGCTGCCCCGTGGTCGTCGGGCTTCCCGACCTGTCCCCGTCCGGCGGCTCTCTTTTTCAGGAAGATCTTTCCGTGAGCTACAACGTCTACGGTGTGGGCAATGCCCTGGTCGACATTCAGGCCCATGTCAGCGACGACCTGCTGTCCGACCTGAAGTTCGCCAAAGGAATCATGACCCTCGTCGAGGATTCCGCTCAGCAGGATGTCCTGTCGTGCCTGAAGGATCATCAGGTTTCCCGCTGTGCCGGCGGCTCCGCAGCCAACACCATCATGGGGATCGCCGACTTCGGCGGAACGGCCAGCTATTGCGGCAAGGTCGCCAACGATGCACTGGGGGACTTCTTTCTGAAAGACATGCGGCAGGGGGGAGTGAACATTGAAGTGGCTCCCGCCACGGGACCGACCGGCACCTGCGTGATTCTGATCACCGATGACGCCCAGCGGACGATGCTGACGAACCTTGGTGTCTCCGCGACACTCACGGCCGACGACGTTGATGTCGAATCGATCAAGCAGGCCCAGTACGTTTATGTGGAAGGCTACCTGTTCGCAGGCGAGCCGACCCGCACCGCCGCACTGCGAGCGATCGAACTCGCCAAGGCCAACGGGATCAAGGTGGCGTTCACGGTGTCGGATCCGTTCCTGATTCAGTATCACCGTGACGAGTTCATGAAGCTGATCGAAGGGCCCGTCGATCTGCTCTTCTGTAATCTCGATGAAGCCCGCGCATTGACCGGTCATCACGACCCGGTGGAGTGTGCCCGCGCGATTCATCGCCACGCCGAGAATGTCGCCCTGACCCTGGGAGCGGAAGGCTCGCTGCTGATGAGCGAAGGGGAAGTGATTCCCATTGAAGGGGTCCCCGTCAAAGCAGTCGACACCACCGGCGCCGGGGATATGTATGCCGCTGCGATTCTGTACGGCATCACCAACGGACTGAGCTGGAAGCAGGCCGGACGGTTGGCGTCCCACGCCTCCTCACGCATTGTCGCCCAACTCGGTGCCCGGTTGCAGCAGCGGTTTACGAAAGACGAAATCGCAGCCATTGTGCGGGCGGAGTGATTCGTAGCTGCCGGGGACGAGACGCCACGTCAGCTCAATTCGTTCGGGGAATCAACGGTCATGCGCACGCTGGCGATCGGGGACATACACGGTTGCTACCGATCCCTGAAGTTGCTGGCGGACGTCGTCCGTCTCTCCGCTGATGACCAGTTAATGACTCTGGGAGACGCCGTTGACCGTGGTCCCGAAAGTGCGGCCGTGGTCGACTGGCTGATCGAGCAACACAACTCGGGCCGCTGTCTGTCGCTGCGAGGCAATCATGAAACCATGATGCTGGCAGCGCTTCAGGGGCAGATGCCGATGGTTCCCTGGCTGCAGTTTGGTGGAAGCGACACTCTGGCATCGTACCAGCATCGCGGCGGCCCCGGTGCGCTCCATGGAATCCCGCTGGAGCACCTGACCTTTCTCCACGACCGGCTGTTGCCGTATCACGAAACAGAACGCTTCATCTTCGTCCATGCCACGGCCGCACCGCATCTGCCGCTGAATGAACAGTCCGAAGAATCGCTCTACTGGGACCGCTTTGAAACCCAGAAGCCGCATGATTCCGGCAAGCTGGTGATCTGCGGTCACACCGCGCAGAAGTCCGGACTCCCCAAAGTTGCCCCAGGTGCCATCTGTATCGACACCTGGTGCTACGGCGGGGGATGGCTGACCTGCCTCGACGTGGAGACCTTGACCTACTGGCAAGCCAACGAGCGGGGAGAGACACGCAGCGGCCAACTCGATCTGCCGCCACGGTGAGGGGTCTATGAATCGCATCCTCGTTTACGAACCGACCTCGCGTTGGACAGCAGAGCTCGAAAAAATGCTGGCGGGCCGGGGAGACACCGTTCGCTGGCGTCCCCACTTCGCCGACCTGCTGACAGACCTCCATGAGCAATCCCCCCGGCTGATCGTCTATGTGGTTTGCGCGCCTGACGACCAGGCCCTGCAGCAGCTGCGTAATCTGCTGCGGACCGGACGACCGACAAGACTCCTCTGCCTTACAAGTGAACCGGAAGCGACTCACTGGGAGTGGCTGGCCCGGGAACTGGGAGCGACTTCCGTTCTGCCGGATACGCTCTCTCCCCTGCAATTTCGCGAGGCCGTTGAGTTACTCCTCGGGAGCTGATGCTTCTCACCGTCGCTGTCGAATTCACTGCCTCCCGTCGACCGCGCCCCTTCGGCCAAGCCCGAAGGGCTTTCTGCAATGAAGGTTGCGGGAAATCCCTCGCCATCCGGCTTTGAAACCCAATCCCGAAAATCGGCAAGATTTGAGTCATCGCTCTTGACTGGATCGCCCGATACTATTAAAACACGATCAAATTGGTATTACTTGCTGACTGGTGAACCAGAGGCACCAACGTTTCCACAGGTGCTTCCACATGCCACCAGCAATTCGACCTTTACCAACGGTCGCCCACAACCCAGTCCATGCGGACATGTCGGTCCAAGTGCTGCGGACCGATGACCAACGCAGCAGAGACTGGTTTCTGCAACGCTTCCACGCTCGCTCCGCTCGGGCAGCGTGTTGACTCGAAGCTCTGAACATCATTCCCGCGAGGTGTTGCTTGCACATCCTCGCGGTCCTCACTGCCCTTCTGGCCGTAATGGATTTTCTCAGCGGCTGCTTTATCGGAGATCGAGACATGAACTTGAAGACCCCACTGATCCACCTGTTGTCCACATCGACCTCAGCCCCGACCATCGTTCGAGCTGATTCGCCGCTGCGACGTCGACGCCCCGGTTTTACACTGATCGAGCTGCTCGTGGTGATCGCCATCATCGCGGTGCTGATCGCCCTCCTGTTGCCAGCGGTTCAACAGGCTCGTGAAGCCGCCCGTCGTTCGCAGTGCAAAAACAATCTCAAGCAACTGGCACTGGCGCTGCACAACTATCACGACACTTACCAATTCTTCCCCATGGGCCACCAGTTTGTCGGGGGATTCGACAAAGACCTTTCCAACAATCGCGGCGGCAGTGGCTTCGGATGGGGCTGGTCGATTCTTCCCTTTATCGATCAGGCACCACTGTTCAACCTGTTCAACCCCTCACAGCAAGCTGCAGAAGTCGCTCCCACGACTGCCGGGGGGAATGTTTCCAATGCGGTCCTCTGCCAGACGGTCATCTCCGTCATCAGCTGCCCTTCTGACGCCAAGCCGGCTCAGGGTCGGGTTCTGGGGGAAACCACGGACACGGACGACGGTGCCATTCCCCAGGGTGCAACCAGCAGCTATCAGGGCTGCTCCGCCTCGTTCGATGGCTGGTCGGGCGATGTCCCAGGCAGCGCGCCTCTGCTGGATCGTTGGAATGGAGTTTTCGGACGGTCCAACAGCGGAGCCCGCAAAATTCGCGACATCACCGATGGAACATCCAACAATTTCATGATCAACGAAACCCGCTTTGCCGGCTTTGATTCCACCGGCGAAAACCGGTCCCGCTGGTACGCCGCCATCGACGGCACCCCCGGATCCGCAGATGGAGCCAAGGGAGCCACCAACGCGCTGATGGACAACGGCCAGTGGGCCATGAACTGGACCGCAGAGGAGGGGAATCCCCAGCCGCACCGGACTGCCGGGAGTGCCCACGAAGGAGGGGCCCACTTCGCTCTGGCCGATGGATCGGTCCGCTTTGTGAGTGAGCACATCCATCACACTTCCCGGGCGTGGAACGCGGCGGACCCCTTCGACCGCACCAACAACGGAGCGAATTACGGCCTCTACCAGCGGCTGTTTTCCATCAACGATGGCCTCCCCACGGGTGAATTCTAAAGCAGCTTGCTCTTGCCTGTCACGGCGGAGGTCGTGCCTCAGACGATGGGGAGCACGCCTTCGCGTGACAGTGAGAGGCAGCCACACTTTTTAATCTGCTCTGAGCCGTCGCGATCTGTCGTGACTTGCGAAGGTCCAACCAGTTCAGAGTGACGCTCATCACCATTGCCGTACTGGAGTGTCGACGGTGCTGCCGGGATCGAGTCCTCCCATGCTCTCCCGGCAGCCCGCCGGTCTCTTCGACCGGTCAGACCGCCGTCTGTCGCGGCCTGGATTCCGGGCATCAGGAAGTATTCCCGCAACGGCCCTCGTCCAGAGGAATCCGATTCACGTCCGCCAATTGAAACAGACTGTGATTGAAAGGATCACGAGATGACTTCACGTTCCGTTAAACTTCGATCATCACGCCACCTCGCCGGAGCAGTGTTGCTGACATTGGTCAGCGTGACTCTGGTCGGCTGCGGCCAGAATGGCCCGAAAATCGCAACTGTTCAGGGGACCGTCACTCTCGATGGCAAGCCGCTTCCGTATGCAGCGGTCGTCTTCAACTCCGAAAATGGACGTCCCGCCGGGGCGACAACCGATGAAAACGGGCACTACGTCCTCAACTTTACAGCAGGTCGCAAGGGGGCCACTCCCGGCACGCACCGCGTGATCATCACGACCAAACGTGACCCGTGGAAAGACCGCGATGGCAAGGTTCATCCGGGAACCGGCGAACGACTCCCCGCCAAATACAATTCGACGTCGAACTTGACCTTCACCGTTGAAGATGGCAAAGAGAATGTGGCAGACTTCAATCTGGATTCCAAAGGCCAAGTCGTCAGAACCGCGATGGATAGCTGATCAGCGATTCCACAGCTCAAAAGGACTTATTCATGAGTCGAATTTCCTGGCTGCTGATTCTGGCGGGACTCTTCGTCAGCCATGCTGGCTCGGCCTTTGCCGATCAGCGTCCCAACATCGTTTTCGTCTTTGCCGATGACTGGGGACGACACGCGGGAGCCTATGCGACAATCGATGGTCCCGGTACCGTCAATGATGTCGTGCGGACACCCCACTTCGACCGGGTTGCCCGCGAAGGTGTCCTCTTTCGTGACGCCTTTGTGTCGTCCCCCAGTTGCACACCGAGCCGGAGCGCTTTGATCTCCGGGCAGCACTTCTGGCGAACCGGACGTGGTTCCGTTCTGCGGGGCCAATGGGACGGCACACTCCCCGCGTTTCCGTTACTGCTGCGGGATGCCGGGTATCACATCGGTAAGTCGTACAAGGTCTGGGGCCCGGGAAACCCGGTCGATGCTCCCATCGGCGGGAAGGATCACGCCTATGAAAACGCCGGGCGGCGGATCAATCATTTCTCGCAGCATGTCACTGAAATGGTGGCCGCTGGCAAGCCCCTCGAAGCTGCCAAGGAAGAGATCTATCAGGAGGTCCGCCAGAACTTCAATGACTTTCTGGCCGACCGCAAGGCAGACCAGCCGTTCTTCTACTGGTACGGCCCCACCAATGTTCACCGGAAATGGGTGAAAGGCTCGGGACTCGCTCTCTGGGGAATTGATCCCGATCAACTGCAGGGCAAAATGCCCGCGTTCCTCCCTGACGTGCCCGAGGTACGGCAGGATCTGGCTGATAATTTCGGTGAAGTGGCTGCACTCGATGCGAGCCTGGGCCTGATTGTCCAGCGACTGGAAGAGATCGGGGAACTCGACAACACCGTGATCGTGATCAGCGGCGACCATGGAGCGGGAGGATTCCCACACGGAAAGTGCAATCTGTACGACTTCGGAGTCCGTGTGCCCCTCGCCATCCGCTGGGGAGGAGCCAACGGCGGACGGGTTGTGGACGATCTCGTCAGTCTGACCGATGTGGCCCCGACACTGCTGGAACTCGCTGGACTCCCGATTCCCGAGCGAACGACCGGCCGCAGCCTCGTCCCGCTTCTGAAATCGCAGCAGTCCGGCCAGATCGACCCGCAGCGGACCGCGGTCTTCACCGGACGGGAACGTCACGTCGGCAATGCCCGCGCCGATTATGCTCCCTATCCGCAACGTGCTCTGCGAACCCACGACTTTCTGTACATCATCAACTTCCGTCCCGATCGCTGGCCGCTGGGCGACCCTTATCGTCTGGATGGTAGCAATGAACCGACAGCCGAAGAACTGACTGAGGTGACCGTCGTCACTCTCCCCGATGAAGATGCTGGCCCCATGAAAGCGTGGCTGGTTGGAGTACGGAACGATCCGCTCTGGAAGCAGCACTTCAACTGGGTCTATGGGAAGCGTCCCCGGGAAGAACTCTACGACCTGAAGGCCGATCCGCATCAGACAAAGAATCTGGCGGGCGATCCGGCGTACGCGGAAGCTCGTGCTGCACTCGAAAAACAGCTCCTCGATGAACTGCAGCGGACAGGAGATCCGCGACTGGTCGATGACGGACGTTACTTTGAAACACCTCCAATCGCTGCCCCCTGGGATAAAGCAGCTCAGCGTTGAGAAAGATTGCCCCATGACAAGAATGCTCGCAAGCCTGCTCCTGCTCTGCGGTCTGTGCAATTCCCTGCACGCCGCCGAAGCTGCAGCGCGGCCCAATATTCTGTTTATTATTTTTGACGACTGGGGAGGTGCCCGCCATTCCAGCATTGCCGGCTGTCCCTGGATCCAGACGCCGAACTACGACCGAGTCGCCCGGGAAGGGGTGTACTTCAGGAACGCGTTCACTTCGAACCCCAAGTGCAGCCCGTGCCGGGCAAGTATCCTGACGGGTCGAAATACGTGGCAGCTGCGCGAGGCAGTCTCACACAACGGCCTGTTCCCTTCCGGTTTCGAAACGTTCCCGGATCTCCTCGAAAAAGGAGGCTACAGCATTGGGTTGACTGGCAAGGGGTGGGGACCGGGTGATTTCCAGACCAGCGGACGCACTCGTAACCCGGCCGGTCCGTCTTTTGACCAATTCACGACCGACGTTCCCACCAACAGCATTTCGAACAAAGACTACGCCTCCAATTTCGCCCACTTCCTGAAACAGCGTCCCACCGACAAACCCTTCTTCTTCTGGATCGGGTTTCAGGAGCCGCATCGAAAATATGAATGGAATTCCGGCGAGCGTCTTGGCAAGCAGCTGGCGTCGGTCACAGTCCCCGCTTATCTGCCTGATACCGAAATCGTTCGTCGTGATCTCCTGGATTACGCGGTCGAGGTCGAATGGGGCGATGCCCAGATCGGCAAGGTGTTGGCCTCACTGGAAGCAGCAGGCGAGCTCGACAACACCGTCGTCGTGGTCACGTCGGACCATGGGATGCCGTTCCCCTACGTGAAGGGACAGATTCACGAAGACGCATTCCATCTGCCGCTGGCGATCCGCTGGGGCAAAGAAGTGTCGCCGGGACGGGTGGTAGAGGACTTTATCAACGTCCGCGATTTTGCACCGACCTTCCTCGAACTCGCGGGCCTGCCACAGCACGAGCAGATCACCGGTCGCAGTTTCGTCAACATCCTGCGGTCGAAAGACTCGGGCTGGATCGAAAATCGGGACGTCATGCTGGTCGGCAAGGAACGGCATGACATCGGCCGCGTGCACGACCAGGGCTACCCCGTGCGGGCCATCCGGACGAAAGATTACCTCTACGTCCACAACTTCCATCCGGAGCGCTGGCCGGCAGGGGACCCCGAAACCGATTTCGGGAACGTTGACCCCAGTCCGACGAAAGAAGTCCTCAAGGCCCTCGGGGGATACTACTTTGACCTCTCCTTCGGCAAACGTCTGCCCGACGAACTGTATTCGCTCGCGGAGGATCCGGACTGCGTCCAGAACCTCGCTCACGAACTCGCCTATCAGGATGTGCTGAAAGAGCTGCGGAGCCAGATGATTGCACTGCTGAAGGAAGAGGGAGACCCCCGCATTCTCGGAACGTTTCAGGAGTTTGACGCCTACCGCTATACCGGGGGTCGCAACAAGGGTTACGAATCCTGGCTGAAACAGCAGGAGGGAACCGTCCTCAAAGATCTGCAGGAGGAACTCGATCATCCCCAGCAACGTGCCGACCGCTCTGAGCAGCGTTCCCGCCAGAAAAAGGCCAAGGCCACGCCATAAAAACGGGCGCTGAGAGCCATAGCGAGGACTGCTCGCTCCAATCCCTGCGCAGCAGCCACGGAAAGGATCACGAGCAAGGGGGCTCTGCATTCAGAGCAGGGCGCCAACAGCTCTGAACGCCCCTGCAAACATGAGACTCCGACTGAAAGCCAAA
Organism: Planctomicrobium aquicomposti; assembly: GCF_051466325.1. Lineage (NCBI taxonomy): Bacteria > Pseudomonadati > Planctomycetota > Planctomycetia > Planctomycetales > Planctomycetaceae > Planctomicrobium > Planctomicrobium aquicomposti. Next base: position 1,423,154 of record NZ_CP195792.1, on the reverse strand, counting down.
AGGCTCTGATCCACGCGTGATCAGAGCCTTTTTATTGTCGACGGCAACAAGGCTATGCCAGAATGTCATGGACGACATGCGCTTCTTCGACACCTGTCAGGCGATAATCGAGTCCCTGAAAGCGGAACGTGAACCGCTCGTGGTCAATCCCCAGCAGGTGCAGGATCGTGGCATGCAGGTCCCGCACATGGACTGGATTTTCCACAACGTTGAAGCTGAAGTCGTCGGTTGCCCCGTACGTCAGACCCGCCTTCGTCCCACCTCCCGCCATCCACATGGTGAAGCAACGAGGATGGTGATCACGGCCCCCTTCGGGACTGTCCCATTTCCCTTGCCCGACGACGCTGCGGCCGAACTCACCCCCCCAGATGACCAAGGTGTCATCCAGCAGACCACGCTGTTTCAAATCGGTCACCAGGGCTGCGCTCGCCTGATCGGTATCCCGGCAACGGGAGACGCACCAGGAACTCAGTCGGCTGTGATGATCCCAGTCCGGGTGAAACAGCTGCACGAAGCGGACGCCCCGTTCAATCAACCGGCGGGCGAGAATGCAGTTCGCCGCGTAACTCCCCGGGCGACGGGAGTCGCTCCCGTAGAGTTCGAACGTCGATTCCGGCTCGTCACTGAGATCCGTCAGTTCGGGAACGCTCGTCTGCATGCGCCAGGCCATCTCATACTGTCGGATGCGGGTCTCGATCTCCGGATCCCCTGTCTGCTCCAGTCGCAGCTGATTCATCTCCTGCAGCTGATCGAGCATCCCACGACGAACCTCCCGGGGGAGCCCCTCCGGATCGCGGAGATACAGCACAGGGTCTTTCGCGTTACGGAGCTTCACCCCCTGGTAGCGTGACGGCAGAAATCCGCTTCCCCAGTAGTGTTCGTAGAGGGGCTGATCGCTGGCCCGCTTCATCCGGGACAGAAGCACGAGGTAGTCGGGCAGATTCCGGTTTTCGCTCCCCAGACCATAGCTCGTCCAGGCTCCCAGCGATGGCCGCCCCGCCAGCTGATGACCTGTCAGAAACTTCGTCATCGCGGGAGCGTGGTTGATTTCGTCCGTCACCATCGACTTGATGAAGCAGAGATCATCCGCCACCTGCGTATGATATGGCAGCCACTCTCCGAGCGTGGCGCCCGACTGTCCATAGCGGCCGAACGACGTCCGCGAGGGCATCACCAGTTGCTGCTGCTTGGCAGTCATGGTGGTGACACGCTGCCCCTGCCGCACACTTTCCGGGAGCTCCTGTCCGGCCCATTTCATCAGTCCCGGCTTTTCATCGAACAGTTCAATCTGCGACGGTCCGCCCGACTGCGTCAGGAAAATCACGTTCTTCGCACGGGGTGGACGATGTGGGAGTGTCGGCAAACCGGGCCCCTGTTCACCGGGGCTGGCGACTGCGGCGCCAGTTTGATCAAGCAGACTGAGCGCTACGGCCCCCAGGCTGACTCCCATACCGCGACCCAGAAAATAGCGCCGCGTCTGCTCACTCAGAGTTTCCGGCAGCCGATGTGACTCGCACGATTCATTCATGGGTGATGGCCTCGTCAAGATTGTAAATCATGCTCGCCAGAATCAGGCAGGGGGCGACACGTTCCGGATGACATTCCGGCTCACGCTCGGGTTGACCAAATTCGAGCAGCTTCCGGGCCTCTTCAGGATTCCGGGTGTAATAATCTGCCGCCTGCTGCAACGCCCGCGAAAGGACAGCCCGTTCCCCAGGCTCCGGCTTGCGCGAGAGAATGGCCGTTACGAGATATTCAATCTGCTGATCTGCGTTGTGGCCCAGCCGGACCGACTGCTGTGCCAACCGTCGACTCGCTTCGAGCAACGTCTGGTCATTCAGAAGCGTGAGTGCCTGCAGAGGAGTATTCGTTAACTGAGGGCGGACTTCGCAGACGCGACGCTGTGCGGAATCGAAGAGGAATGTCGGGGCAGACGACCTGCGCCAGAAGGCATACAGTGTTCGACGGTACTGCGTGGCTCCCTGCGTCGGTTTGTAACTGAACTTCCCCATCGACATTTCTTCCCAGACACCTTCCGGTTGATAGGGCATCATCGGTGGCCCTCCGAGAATGTCGGTCAGCAGTCCACTGGTACTCAGAGCCGCATCCCGAATCATCCAGCTGGGAAGCCGATAGCGCGCCCCGCGGGCCAGCAGACGATTATCCGGATCCCGTTCGAGAAGTTCGGGGGTCAACCGGCTGTCCTGACGATAGGTCCGGCTGGTCACGATCAGTCTGAGCATGTGCTTGATGTCCCAGTCTTTCTCGACGAGTTCGACCGCCAGCCAGTCGAGCAGTTCCGGATGCGTCGGCCGCTCTCCCTGCAATCCAAAGTCTTCCGGTGTTCTGACGAGCCCTTTTCCGAAGCAGAGCTGCCACAGCTGATTCACGATCACGCGGGCAGTCAACGGATTTTCGGGCGACAGGATCCAGTTCGCGAGGTCGAGACGGGTTTGTGTCTGTGCAGGCTCCCAGGGGAGGATCGCCGCCGGGACGGCTCGACTCACCTCTTCGCCCCGCTGATCCCAGACGCCGCGCTGCAGGATGAAGGTTTTGCGAGCGTTCTCGCGTTCCGCGAGGACCATCACGTTCAACTCATCCTGAATTTTCTTGAGGCTGGAATGCTGCGAGGTCGCCAGATCGAGCTCTTTTTTTGCAACCTGATAGGGCTCGTAATCGCTGAGGAACTGCTCCTTCAGCCGCTTTCGCAAGGGTTGTGGAAGATCCTGCACACTTTGAATTTGGGCCGACACCAGCTGCTCCAGCGGCATCGGTTTCAGCGAATGAATTCCCGGTGCCGGCTGATCGGTTGCCGAAAGCCGGAACCTTCCGATATTCGCATCACCAACGGTGGACCGCTGCAACATCACGAACACAAGCTCCTGATCCTCATCCAGAATCAGCGGCTCCGCCAGGGCGAAGATTCCCACATGCGGCTGATGCGGATCATGTGAGCGGGTCGTCCAGCCATTGCGAGGATCATCATCGAGGGTGTCGACGATTTTTCCGGGCTCTTTCGGCTTGAGCTCCGCCTCGGCGTCGGCAATGGCCGAGGCAATTTCCAGATCCTGAACCTGAGACTGTCCTCGTCGACGAACCTGCAGCTTGACATCGGTCAGCACGAATTCCCCATCGCCTCCGCGTGACAATTTGCCGTCGACATGCGACGCATGCGGGAAGATTTCCAGCTTCAGCGCTGTGATCCGCGGCAGGTCACTCCGCGCGGCAATGAGATAGTCATCCCGGCTGGGATTCGGGCCGGACGCCTGAATGATCGCTTCCCCCTCCTCTGTGAGAATGGTTCCCTCGGTGGAACGCAGTTCGTGTGGTCGCAGCATGTGCCAAGGCTGAAATCCCGGACGTGTTTCAGCAATTTTCTCAAGCAGCCAGCCTTCAAACTCCACCTCCGCCTGTTTGAGCACGGCATCAAGCTTCTGCTGACGCTGGCTGACCAAGGCTTGGGAGAATGACCATGTCTCCGCCGTGTAGGGAGACCGGTATTTCAAATACGGCTTGGCATTCACTCCCGCTCTGCCGTCCTCGTCGATGCTGTTGAAGAAAGCGAACAGGCTGTAGTAATCCTGATGGGAAATGGGATCGAATTTGTGGGTGTGACATTGAGCGCAGCCCAAAGTCAGACCGAGCCAGACTGTTCCAGTCGTATTCACGCGATCGATCACATAATCGATGCGGGACTCTTCAGGTTCGCGTCCCCCTTCCCCATTGGTCATATGATTCCGGTGAAAGCAGGTGGCGAGAATCTGTTCCGGCTTGGCATCCGGCAAGAGATCTCCAGCGAACTGCTCGATCGTAAATTGATCGAACGGCTGATTGCGGTTGAAGGCGTCGATCACCCAGTCCCGCCAGGGCCAATTCTGCCGGGTCGCATCAGCCTGAAAGCCGTCGGTGTCCGAATAGCGGGCGGCATCGAGCCACCACATCGCCATCCGCTCACCGTAGCGTCGAGACCCCAACAGCCGGTCCACGACTTCCGAATAGGCTTCCGCACGGGTGTCTCTGGAAAAAGCGTCCACTTCGGCCGCCGTGGGGGGCAATCCATTCAGGTCGAAGGAGAGTCGCCGGAGCAGCACGTGCCGAGGGGCTTCCGGTGCCGGTTGCAGTTGATGAGCGGCCAACGACTGTTCCACGAACGCGTCAATGGGATGGCTCGCCCCGGCGGGGACTTCAGGACGGGTGGGGGGCTCGAAGGCCCAATGTTTTCCCCAGGGGGCCCCTTCGGCAATCCAGCGCTTCAGGAGCTCGACCTCTTCCGAAGTAAACGGCTTGCGATGAGAGCTGGGGGGTGGCATCTGCACATCGGGATCGGTGCTGGTGATCCGATTCAGCAATTCCCCGGCAGCCGGATCACCCGGCACGATGACCGGAGAGCCGTCGCGATCCGCAAGTGCTTCTTCCCGCAGGTCGAGCCTGAGATCGGCTTCCCGATGCGACCCGTCGGGGCCGTGACAATGGAAACAGCGGTCCGACAGAAGCGGCAGAATGTCGCGACTGAACCGCACAGGCTCCGCTGCGGAACTCGCCCCCGCCATGAGAACAATGAGCACGATTCGCAAAAAAACTTTCACGATGCCGGCATCCTCTCGAGCAGCGACCCTAGGCGAAAACGGGACAGTCTTGGTAGAGCATCCCCCTGCCGCTCTCTCCTGTTTCGCCACGCGCTGCGGTCAATTTGATCGATCGACCATCTCGTGGTGCAGACACAGGGCCAGAGCAACCGACCCCATTATAAGGTGGAAGCCTCGATCATTCTTGAATCATCATCGATTTGCTTGGTACGTTTTGACCATGAACTCTCAACAGACCACAGAATTTCAGCAGAATTTTTTTCAATCTCATCCGCTGGCAGTTTCTGTCATGGATTTGTTCGGGGCGTTGCCAGATGTCTACTTTTTCGCCAAAGATCGCTACAGCCGCTTCGTCCGGGTGAATCATCTGTTCCTTGAGAATCATGGCCTGACCGATGAATCCGAGGCGATTGGAAAATCCGATCGGGACTTCCATCCTCCCCTGCTGGCGGAAGCATATGTCAGCGAAGACCGCAGAGTGATGGAATCCCGCTGCCAGCTGCCGGGGCAAATCTGGCTGGTCCCGCACCGACGCCACCTTCCCCGCTGGTATGTCTCGACGAAGACCCCGTTATTCAGTTCCAGCGGGGAAGTCGTTGGCATTGCCGGCGCGATGTACCGCATTCAGGATCAGAAGCAACTGGAGAATTATGTCTACGAACTCCTGCCGGTCGTCAAATTGATCGAAGAACGATACGCCGAATCGATTTCGATGCACGATGCCGCGATCCTCGCCGGCCTCTCATCGACGCATTTCAACAGACGGTTCCAGCAGCTGCTCCGCATGACTCCCATGCAATACCTGCGAAAGGTGCGGGTGCAGGCTGCGGAGCGGTTGCTGACCACCACCTCGAAATCACTTGCCGAAATTGCAGTCGATGTCGGCTATTCCGATCAGAGTCACCTGACCAAGCGGTTTCGCGAAGTGACTGGCATGACACCGGCAGCCTACCGGAAGCGGTTTTATACCCGAGGAGAGAGCGCTACCGGGCCCGCTTCCTAACGGAGGTTGCTCTTTCCATGACCCACACCGTCCGCGGTTTGTCAGGTGAACGTCCCACATCCGCGCGGCGGGAACGTGCCCAGCAACGGTAAAAACGTTCTCGTCGCAAGCGTCGACTGGCAGTGTTGATACAACAAGCCACACGAACACGAACGGCAGCCGCTCCACTCCCTGAAAAATTCCAGATTCTGGCGTGAGCTTCTTACCAGGAGAACGCCTGTTGAATGGCCCCTGCGGACGTCGGTCGACAGACATCAGGTCAGCCACCACAGCTCATCCCCTGCCAGATGGAGGTTCCCTTGGAACTCCTTTTCGGATTTCTGTTCCTGGTTGCGTCCGTTGCCGTTACCTTGATTCTCCCCATCCTGAACTACTTCAAACTGGAGCGTTTGCGGCGGGATCACGAGACGGGAGTGAACGAACTGAAAGCAGAAATCCGTACGTTGACGGGGGCAGGGGGCCGCAACAGAGAGGTCTCTCCACTGCCCGTCGCTGAGACACCTCGAGCCGCCGAGTCGCCGATCATCACGTCCACTTCCGCTCCCGTTCCCGGACATTCTCATCCGATAGTCGCTCCGCCCCCGGTCGCACCTCCGGTTGTCCAACGGCCCGTAGAGATCCCCCCTCCCGTCCCCACCGCGGCGTGTTCGACCGAGTCGAAACCGTGGAGTTCCTTCACTCCGGCACCGATCGCACCGGGTCCGGCCAGCCGCCCGCATGCAGCTCCGAGCCGCTTTGAACAGGCCGGGCGGGCAGCGCTCCGGCGCATCTGGAACTGGATCATCGTGGGAGAAGAGCATCTTCCGGCAGGAGTGTCCGTCGAGTTTGCAGTCGCCAGCCAATGGCTGTTGCGAATCGGCATCCTGATCCTCGTGGTCGGGATCGGCTTCTTCGTGAAGTATTCGGTTGACCGGCAATTGATCAGTGAGACAGCTCGAGTCATTGTCGCCGCGCTGACCGGCCTGGGATTGCTGGGGGCCGGGACGCGATTACTCGGCCGGAAGTACCATCTGTTCGGCCAGGGGCTCATGGGGGGTGGACTGGCGACGCTGTACTTCTCCGTCTTTGCGGCGGCGAACTTCTACCATCTCATTCCCGTGCCGCTGGCATTTGTATTGATGGCACTGATTACCGCGCTGGCGGGTGGAATCTCGATTCATTTCAGCTCGGTTCTGGTGGCGGTACTGGGGGTGCTGGGAGGCTACGGCACTCCCGTCATGCTTTCGTCCGCCAACGTCAATGAACCGGTCCTGTTCGGCTATCTCATGATTCTGGGGCTGGGAGTCCTCGCTACCTGCTCTTGGAAAAACTGGCCGATTGTCAATTATCTCGCCTTCTTCTGTACCTCAGCCCTGTTTCTTGTTTCGCTGCAGACCGACACGCATGACCGCTTCTGGGAGTTCATGCCCTTTGCGGTGGCCTTCTTCGTTCTCTTCTCATCGATGACCTTCCTGTACAAGGTCGTCAACAGGACAAAATCAAATCTCCTCGATCTGCTGGCCTTGCTGACGAACGCGGGCTTCTTCTATCTGGTTTCACATCGGCTGATTACCCGCAGCTACTCATCCGAATGGGTCGCGGTGGTGACGATTTCACTCGCACTTTTTTATGCTCTGCATGTCGCCATTTTTGTGAAACGACAACTGGTCGACCGTGAGTTGCTGTTCAGTTTCAGCGGACTGTCGGCGTTCTTTCTGATTATCACCGTCCCGCTCCTGCTGTCAGCCAGCTGGATCACGATGACCTGGGGGGTGCTGGCCCTCGTCCTGCTCTGGATCGGAGGAAAAGTGGGGAGCGAGTTTCTCCGGCAGATCTCCTATCTCCTTTACGGAATCGTGCTGTTCCGGTTTGGACTGCTGGACCTTCCTTCCGATTATCTGCAATCAGGACCGACTCAACCGCTGGAATGGCATGATTTCCTCAAGCAGTTGCTGGAGCGGATCGTGGCCTACGGGACGACGATTGCCACTTTCGGTGGTGCAGGCTGGTTATTGAGTCGACCGACCAGCGCAGCGGCAAAGCTCATCCACCCGGAGAATGATCTTTCAAGCGGGATTTCCGGAGAGCTGGCCGGGCAGGTGGCAGGCTGGACGATGTTCGGCACGCTGTTCGTCTTTCTTCACTGCGAGTTCCTGCGGACGGTCGGCGAACTCTATACCCCGCTGACACAACCGCTGCTAACCGTGTTGTGGACAGGCATGGGGGGCGTCCTGCTGTTCAATGCGGTCCGCCGCAAGAGCGATATCTCCCTGGCGGTTCTCAGCATCTTTGCCGTCTGCCTGTTGTGGAAACTGTTCCGCTACGACCTCCCCCTGTGGATCCCAAATCTGTCACACGGTCTGGCCTATGAGGGGAACTACTCCGCGCGGGATGCAGCGCTCCGGCTTCTCGATTTCGGATCGGTGATCGTGTTCTTGTCCGGGGGATACTGGCTGCTGTCACGCAGCAACTCCTTACAGGAAGCACGCAAGATCTTCGGCTGGTGTACGCTCGCCATGACGTTTCTGTTCACCACGCTGGAGTGGAGTTCGTTTTTGAAGACCTATGTCGATGGCCTGCGCCACGGAGGGGTTTCGATTTTATGGGCCACATTCGCGCTGGGACTGGTGCTGGCTGGTCTGATCCAAAATCAGAAGAACCTGAGGCTTGTGGGCCTGGGACTGTTCGCGATTGTGGCAGGCAAGATCTTCCTGCTCGATCTGGCACATCTGGATCAGTTCTATCGCATCATCGCGTTTCTGATATTGGGAGTGCTGATCCTCGCGGGCTCGTTTGTGTACCTGAAATTTCGAGACACATTCGCTGTGAAAGGGCTGAACGGGGCTGATGTTCCTCAATAGAGCATTTTGACTGTGGATTGCCCCGCTCTCGCGCTATGGGAGTGCGCCGTTCCCCACATGAAGCTGCTCGGGGACGGGAAAGAGTCACCTGCGCTGGGCTCCCCATCGTGATGTCCCATCGCCAATTGAATCGCACGCGATTCAATCCTTCGATATCCGACGACCCCCTATCACATTCCGACTGACTGATCCTTGCGTCCGTCTGGCAGCCGGGCTTTAATGCGCACATCACTTCGAGAGCATTTTGATTTTGGATTGCTCCCTCCTTGCCACGCGGATATCAGCGTTTCACCACACGAAACGCTTGCTGCGCGGGGACTGGAAAGAGCAACCTGCTCTCAATGGCCCGGGGCCAGTGACCAGTTGATGAGGGCGAACCCACATTAATGATCTCTCCGGAAAATCCTGTCCGACGATCAGCTGGGTGCCGTTCAGAGTTTCGAGGGCCAATTGCATTTCACATCACTGGTGGCACCCTTCGCGGGTCATTCAGGTGCGCACCGACTTCACCAAAACTGGGATAACTGCCATGAAAAAGTTTGCGATGTTGGCTGCGACTCTGTGTACCGCCGGAGTTTTCTTCAGTGACATTGTCCGCTCGGACGATGCGAAGCCGGCCAACGCTCCGGCTGAAGCCAAGGAGGCGGGACCGGAAGTTCATTCGTCCATCAAGGACCGGACAGCCTGCAGCTGCCGGGCCTGTACCGTGAATTTCCCCAAGGATCTGGGAGTTCCGCTCGACTTTCTGAATGACATTGGACACCGGATTCACCGGGCCCGCCTGACACCGGACCCCGTGGAACTGGCGCTCGCTGCCCAGAGTCTGGCTGTCGCGGAAGCGGTCTCCGGAAAGAAAGCCGCCGTGACAGCGGATGATGTCTCAAAGGAGGCGCTGGAGCTGGCCAAGATGCGCGGAATTTCCACCGAGTTGAAAGCGCTGGCCCTGATCACCAAAGATCCGGCCACAGTGAAAGAGCTGAACAAAGAAGCGGCCGCTGCTGAAAAGCGGGAGAAAGATACCGCTGCCGCACTGGCTGCGGGAGAGACGACTCGCGATATCCTGAATTCGCTGACGGTCTCCAACCACAGCAGCGAATGCCTCAAGATTTTTCTTGACGGGCGGTACCTCGGAACCGTGCATGAAGGTTACAGCACGACCTTCCCGGTGCACTCACACCGCAACCCCAACGTCCTGCAGGCGATCTGTGAAGATGGAGACCTGGTCTCGCAGGAATTTGTGTACGGACACAACCACCACTTCAGCTGGTGTGTCCACTAATCGCCAGTTGCTCTCCAGCTTCTTACTGTGAACGGTGTGATCCGAAGAGACAACTTGATCAACGACGAGACCCTCCACAACATTTCGTTCTGGAGGGTCTTCGTGATTTGAGAGCAAACCGATTGGATAATCGACGCGCGCTCCTTAACGAGTAAAGAGGAGACTTTCAACACACGAATACGCGCTGCGGGCAGGGAAGTGCAGCCGGTGCCAACCTGTCCTGCTCCCCTCGCCGAGATCACGGTCAACGCCCGGATTCAACGCTAATTACACGCGCCCGTTCAGGCCAGCCACTCGTGCATCACGCGACCTGGCTGTCCATCCAGCAGAGTTTCATTGCGGAAGCCCTGCTTGTAGGTGAGTTTGTTGACGTCCAGTCCAAACAGATGCAGCACCGTCGACAGATAGTCATAGTGATGGGCGATTCCCTCAACAGCGTACAAGCCGAAGTCGTCGGTCGCTCCGTGAATGTGCCCCTGCTTGACCCCACCACCCGCCAGCCACATGCTGAATCCATCGGTGTTGTGGTCGCGGCCGGCGGTCTTCATCCCCTCGCCACGATCCTGAATCACCGGGAGCCGACCCATTTCTCCACCCCAATGGACGAGCGTGGAATCGAGCATTCCGCGACGCTTCAGATCCTGCACCAGGGCGGATGAGGGGCGATCGGACTGGCGGCAGCGTTTCGGGAGCACATTGTAGATGTCCTCGTGCATATCCCATTCGTACCACCAGATCTGGACGAAACGGACTCCCCGCTCAACCAGACGCCGGGCGACCAGACAGGCTTCACCCAGCAGCTTGGTCTGCGGCTCATCGATCCCATACAGCTCACGCGTCTCCTTCGTCTCCTTCGACAGGTCAAACGCATCGGTCGCTGCCGTCTGCATGCGGGCTGCCAGCTCATAGCTCGCGATCCGCGCCTGCAGGTCATGCTCTCCCGGACGCGACTCAGCATGTTCGCGATTCAGCTGTTCCAGCAGTGAAAGCTGCAACTGCTGTGGACGGCCCTGCAACGCCGGCGGGGGATTCAGATTCAGAATCCGGGGCTCGGTATTCCGGACCGTCGTCCCCTGATAGATCGCAGGGAGCATGCCGGCACTGTTCCACATCGGCGGTCCCGGCGGTTTGTCCGCCATGATGGCGACAAAGGCGGGAAGATCCTGCGTCTCGGCACCGAGTCCATACGTCAACCAGCTCCCCAGCGAGGGACGGGTCGAGCTGTTTCGCCCGAATGTCATCGCCTGCATCCCGGCGACGTGGTTGCGGATTCCTTTCAGGTTCATCGACCGGACGAGCGTCATCTCGTCGGCGATCTTGGCTGTCTCGGGCAGCAGCTCGGAAAAGTCGATTCCCGCCCGACCATACTTTTCAAACTTGTACGGGGAAGCCATTACCACCTTGGACGCTCCGCCGGCGCTATCGAACTTGATTTCGACATCGGAGGGCATGAACTGGGCGTGATACTTCTTCAGCAGCGGCTTGGGGTCAAACAGATCGATATGACTCGGCCCGCCCCCCATGAACAGCGAGATCATCGCCGTCGCCTTCGGATCATGGTGCGGCTTCTTCGGCGTCAAATCGAATTTGACCGGCTCTAATGGAGGTTTTTCTGGTCCGTCGGCAGCCAGTCCTTCGCTCTGCAACAGACTCGCGAGCGCGACTCCCCCCAGCCCAAAGGCCCCCGCTCCCAGAAAATGGCGGCGGTTCAGACAGCAGTTCGCATGTGTATCGTTTAGACCCGACATTTCTTCTCCCCAAACAAATCGGCCGCAGACGAATCGACAGTTGCTGCATCAATCGACGTACAGCAGCTGGTTGGAATTCAGGAGCACCTGACAGTAATTCGCCAGCGCCACTTCAGCCGGATCTTTCGCGCCGAGAATCTGCTTCCTCTCCTGCAAGGCTGCGGTCTGCTCCTCAAGGAATTTGCTGACCAGTTGCACCTCGTCCGGTCGCGGATCGCTTCCAAAGGCAAGCTTCCAGGCGTACTTCACTCGTTCTTGCTGGGAGCCCCCTCCCTCATTCATCACCCGCTGGGCGAAACGCTCTGATTGCTGCAGCACAAATTCACTGTTCATCAGCACCAGCGACTGCAGCGCGACGGTCGAAGTGCGACGCGCCTCGCAGTTGGGATCCATTGAAGGAGAATCGAAAGCGTCGAGCATCGACGTCGGAGTGGAGCGTCGCACCTGCACATACACACTTCGCCGCAGCTCCTCAGGATCTGTCAGTTTCCCTGTCCCCACCACGACCTGTCCGTCGCCATCGAGGACCACGGGCGTCGGCGGGCCGTACTCTTTCAGATTCAGATTGCCACACACCGCCAGAATCGAATCCCGCACCGCTTCCGCCTCAAGCCGGCGAAGTGGCATCCGCCAGTAGAGCGAATTCTCGGCATCCACCAGCATTCCCTGCTCATTCTGCAGGGAGGACTGCCGGTAGGTTTCGGAAGTCATCACCAGCCGATGGAACTTTTTCAGACTCCAGCCATCCGCCACAAACCTGCGGGCCAGCCAGTCGAGGAGTTCAGGATGTGTCGGCTTGTCTCCTTGACTCCCGAAGTCGCTCGGTGTGTTCACCAGTCCCCGGCCGAAGTGATGCATCCAGAAGCGGTTGACCAGAACACGCGTGACCAGCGGATGCTCGCCCGTCGTGAGCGAACGGGCAAACGCAAGCCGTCGACCCGTGGTTCGCAACGCCGGATCGTCAATGGGGAACTGGACAGGATCACCCTGAGAGGCGATGGTCAAACCAGCCGGTTGGACCTGCTCCCCTTTGCTTGCATAATTGCCACGGATGAAGATAAATGTCGGAGGAGGCGGAGTATTCGCCGGCTCTGTCAGCGCCCGAATGAACGCTTTCGGAGGAGCGAGCTTCCGGACACTGGCGGCCTGGGCGGCAATGCCTCGCAGCACCTCAACGTATTCAACCTTGCGTTGATACCCCGCAAGAAGGTCGCGGACTTTGTTTGAGTAACCTTCGGTGTATTCCTTTGCCAGCTTGAGAGCCGGGTAATTATCAAGCAGCTGCTTCTGCTCCTCGGTCAATGACGCCGGATCCTTGTCCCACGCAATGAGCGCCTCGCGCACCTCTGGCTTGGCCTTTTCGAGTTCCCGGGCAAACAACCAGTCGCGGTATTCCTTGTAGACCGGCTTGTACGCCTCTTCGATCCCCTTGGCCACCCGGTCGAGACGCTTGATCTCTTCGAGTTCCGCCTGAGTCGACAGAACGATTTGCCGCTGCTCCGGCCGCTGCCACTTCTCAGGATTGAAGGCTGGTTCGAAGATGGCCCGCATCCGGTAGTAATCTGCGGTCGGAATTGGGTCAAAACGATGATCATGGCATTCCGCGCACCCAACCGTCAGCCCCAGCAGGGAACTGGAAACAATCTTGATTGTTTCCGTGATGACCGCATTGCGGCCCAGCTCTGTGTTGTCGTTTTTTGTCCCAGTCCCGTCGGGAGCCATCCGCAGGAAGCCGGTGGCGGTCAGCTTTTCAATCTGCTCCGGAGTCAGGTCACCCTGGATCGGATCAATCAGCTCATCGCCGGCTAACTGCTCGGTAATAAACTGATCAAACGGCTTGTCGGCATTGAACGCGCGGATCACGTAATCGCGATAGCGGAAGGCATCGGCGCGAACCAGGTCGGATTCATTATAGCCTTCGCTATCCGCATACCCGGCGACATCCAACCAGTGCCGCCCCCACCGTTCCCCGTAACGGGGGGATTCCAGCAGTCCGTCGAGAAATCGCTCATACGCATCGGGCCGCTGATCTTTGACAAATGCCTGAAGCTGTTCGGGGGTTGGTGGCAGCCCCGTGAGATCGTAAGCCGCCCGACGGGCCAAAGAGACCCGGTCCGCCTCGGGGGAAAACGTCAGCGATTTTCCCTCCAGCTGCGTAAGCACAAATGCGTCAATTTCATTTCGGACACGTGCGGCATTCTGGACCTTGGGGACATCAGGCTGAACAATCGGCTGATAGGCCCAATGCTCGCGGTCCTCTTCCGTCACGAAGGAAATCTTGTCCGGGCTGTCCGGTTCGGCCCGTGCAGTCAGGGCCCCTTCAGCAATCCAGCGTTCCAAAGTTGCGAGTTCAGCCGGCGTGACTTTGGCTGTTTCCTTTCCCGGTGGCATCTCCCCACTGCGAACCCGCTCAATCAGCAGACTCTCATCGGGTTTACCCGGGACAATGGCGGCTCCGGAGTCACCGCCTGTCACCAGCAGTCGACGGAGGCGCACATCCAGCGAGCCCTCGGTATGTCCCGCCTCTCCGTGGCACATGAAGCAATGGGCCCGAAAGATCGGGCGAATGTCCCGTTCAAAGCTCAAGGGACGCGTGGCATCAGCCGCGATCGCTCCCGACAGACCACCACATGCGACCAGCCCTGCTCCCACCAGCAGTCCCGGTACGAACCGTCCCAGCCGATTGCGGAAACAGCGACTGACGTCCTGAAGCATGTTCTTCAAGGAGAATTTTTGAGGCATGGCAATTCCCACTGCACCGGCGCACAGCTGGCAGAGATTGAGGAAGGAACTCGCAAAACCTGCGGGAGATTGAACTTGCAGTAACCCGGGCGGCATCACCGACTTTCTGAGAACCCACGTCGAAGTGAATTCACGAGATCCGCCGGGTCTTATCATCCTCTATTGATGTTTCCGGTCCCCGGATTGGAAGAGAATCGGGGAAGAATTACGTCGGAAACCGAGATCAGTCAGCCAAAACAGGCTGCGCGGCAATTCCGAACATCGTCCGCTGAGAGGGCTGGGAGTCATCACTGGAAGGGACCAGTTCTTCTCCCACAGGTCCCAGTGTGTAGCTACCGGCTTCATAGAGTCGCCGACGCCACACCATGCAGATCCGGTCGATCCCCCGCCCGGGGCCTTTTTCCAGCGACAGCTGGCCTTCATCAATGCCAATGACGGCCCCGGTGTCACTGAAATCCCGCTGCAGCCACTCGGGAATCTCCATCCTGTTGTCGTACAGCACGTAAAGATCACAGGGACAGGAAACATTCACGGTAATTAACGGGCACTCCTGATCCTTGTCATCGTTAAACGTCATGACGTAATCCGCCCCGAGAAGAAAACGGGGGATTCCTTCCGTCGTCACACCGTTCCACTCAAAGGTGCGGTCCACATGCGTCTTGGCGTCTTCACGCAAGGCGCCATGCTGGATCTGATAGAACTTCTTACTCGAAGGGGACCGGAGATTATCGGAGATTCCCGCAATCACAGGGGGACGGGAAAGCTGCACGTGATACATCCCGTCACCGGCAGGGTAAGTGTCACGCGTGACTGCAACCAGCCGCTCGACCTTTCCACTCCGGTCGACCTTGACCGCCTGTCCCGCCATCAGCCGGCGCGAGTAATCTTTCCGCTCTCCATCCCTGGAGACAGGAATCAGCTCGACAATCCCTTCGAAAACGACGATTTCTGCCCCTTCATCGGGCTGCATCCTTACACCGAACTCGGTCCCGAGATCCACCACTTCCGCAACAGGAGTGACAATCCGGAACTCCCGCCTGACGGTATAATCCGCACGGGTTGTTGTGGTCCCGTGGCTCAACTCGACGAAGGTGGGCGACCGCAGACGCAGCCCTGCCGGGCCGACCAGCGTCATCACAGCGCCGGAATCAAAAATCACTTCCAGCCGCCCCGCATTCAGCACCAGTTCTTCGCCGGAATAGATCCGGTCCCCGACCGACCAGCGACGCTGATCTTTCCCCCACTCCACATTGACGGAACGGGCCACCCGTGCGACGGGAACATAGTTGGTCTGCACTTTTCCGCCGAAATAAGCCACGGAAAACTTCACCATCCCGTCTCGAATTTCGGCAGAAAATCTCCGCACCCCCCACAGCCCCAACAACACCAGGGCGAGCGCAATTCCCCCCACCCAGCGACTCCTTCGCGACACCCGGGGTGCCGCGGAAGCGTTGCTGTAGGGAACGTTTTCGCCCGCGACAAACGCCGTCATCCAACTGGCATGCGCGGAGTCGTGACGAGCCTCAGCATGCTCCGCCAGCAGATCGTCGACAATCAGACTCCGGACGACTTCATCAGCCAGCGACGGGCTTTTCGCAATCTCATCGACCAGTTGCTGATGCTCAGCCAGGGACAGAGTCCCGTCGAGCAGACGCCCCACGCGCACGGCATCGTCTCCAGTGTTGGCTGTCATTGTCGTGGGCCCTGCAGGTCGACAGCCGGTGTGAGCAGGCGACGCCTCACACATTCCCCGAGTCGACGGTTGATGGACTGCAAAATCTTGTAAGTATTCTCGACCGACTTTCCAATTTGGACTGAGATTTCCGCGACAGGCAAAGCCTGATGGAATCGCTGAATCACTAACTGCCGATCATCTCGCGACAATCTCCTCAGGCACTGCTCCAGCATTTCCATCTGCTCCGCAGGCCGATTACCACTGATTTCATTTCGATCAAACGCATCCAGAATCGACGCCACCGCTTCCGGCGAAAAGACAGGACCAGCCCGTCGCTCGGAGCGGTTCAGCTCCCGCACCACCCGGGAAGTCACGCCGCGCGCCCAGGCCTCAAAGGGACGATCCGGATCATACGTATCAAACAGCTCCCACAGACGGAGCGCCACGGCCTGCACCACGTCATCAAACATCTTGGGATCCTGCACCATCAGTCGAATCACGCGCCGAATTGTCCGCTGGCTGTCGACGTACAGGGAGACAAACTGACTCTGACGAGGATCGGTCGGCATCAGGTTTCAGTGCAGCTGCTTGAATGAAGTCCAAAATACCAATTGAGGCTCAGGGGGCCAGGCTGGAAGAAATTCCGGAGTTTTCAGCTGAATCCGGCCAGAAATGCAGCCACACCACAGCTTCGAATCAAAACCCAGAAACATTTTCACACTTTTTCGCGATTTCCCTCCAAGCAACATCAGTGAACTTCAATACATAAGTGGTCAATCCGCGATGATACTACACAAACACATCAGTTCCGAAGCCAGGCAAATCATCCCAAGCGCAGTTCTGCGCTGGGTCATTCGAACCCAGATATTCCACAAGTCTTGAAATCTCTAGTTCTTCTTTCTGTGATCAATTGCCCCCTAGGAGACCATTATGCGTACGCGCCACAGGTCGGGATTCACATTGATTGAACTGCTGGTCGTCATTGCCATCATCGCAGTGCTGATCAGCCTGCTGCTCCCTGCCGTGCAGCAGGCGCGAGAAGCGGCGAGAAGATCGCAATGCAAAAACAATCTGAAACAGGTCGGTTTGGCGCTGCACAATTACGCGGATGTCCACAAGCAACTCCCCATGCTGTTCATTAACTGGCCCGGCAACGGGTCGAATCTCGGGAACTGGGGCTGGCAGACGTACATTCTCCCCTACATGGATCAGAGCGGGCTGTATACCGCACTCGACCCCAACAACTGGGTCGGTCAGGATCGGGACGGCTTTTACAAAGACCGGGCTGTCGCTCGCCATGCGACAAAGTACTCTCTGCTGGGGACGCCGATCAGCTCGTATCGCTGCCCCAGCAGCGTCGCCCCCGCTGCCGGAGACGGCTACAATTTCGGGAACGCAGGAAGCGGAAACCCTGCCTACGTGCTGGGAAACTCCAACTACGCTGCCAGCTGGGGGAGTGGCTGGGCGTCATTGAATGGAAGCGCCGGACCTCTTACGAATGGCCCGATGTGGCGGAACTACGGAGCTCCTCTGCGGGACATTACCGACGGCCTCTCCAACACCATCTTCGTCGGGGAAAAAGCCTTCAATACGCCCTACAGCTCCAACGGCTTACGACAGATGGGAACAACCTGGGCCGGGTGCCGGAGCAGTTCCGCTGCGACCGATCAGGGCTATGTGCAGGTGGGAGGCGGGGGGTATGTCGTGATCAATGCCTCCTGTATTACCACCGATGAGGGGGCGTATCAGAATGCCGACTGCCGTTACGGATTCAGCAGCGAACACGACGCTGGCGCACAGTTCCTGCTAGGCGATGGTTCCGTCCGCTTTATCAGCAACAATATCGACCAGCGACCTGACATCCTGCGTGGGTCTTCCGGACGAAATAACGAAGCTGTCAACGCAACCTTCCAGCGACTGCTGGCCCGAGGGGACGGACAAGTCGTCGGAGACTTCTAAGAATTTCTCCCCGGCACTCTCGCCGAATGAGAGGCGAAAGAGGGCCGATCGCTCTGCAGCCAATTTAACCACAAGGTGAATGCAGTTGCCTCATTTTTCATCTTTCGGAGCAGGCCCCTCCATCACATTGGAAATCTGTCCCGATTGATGACAATTCGTGGCAATGGCCCGGACCGGCAGGCGAATCTGCCGGTATCCCAGCGTTATTTACGAGAATTGCGAACCGCTTTTTCGTTTCAGATCCTTCAGGAGTAGTACGCTAATGTCCCGCAGTCGTTTACTGATGGCTTTGTCGTGCTTGCCGGTACTCTGTCTGAATGTTGGTTGCTGGAAAAAGGGTCCGGATCTGGGGGTCGTGAAGGGGACGGTCACGATGGATGGGAAACCGCTTCCCCGCGCGGGTGTCGCCTTCTTCCCCAAAGCAGGCGGTCGTCCTGCATTCAGCCGAACCAACAACGAAGGAAAGTACGAGCTGAAATATCACGGAAATACAAAGGGAGCATTACTGG
Organism: Planctomicrobium aquicomposti; assembly: GCF_051466325.1. Classification (NCBI taxonomy): domain Bacteria; kingdom Pseudomonadati; phylum Planctomycetota; class Planctomycetia; order Planctomycetales; family Planctomycetaceae; genus Planctomicrobium; species Planctomicrobium aquicomposti. The sequence continues at coordinate 1,404,813 of NZ_CP195792.1, read as the reverse complement.
GAGACCATGAAGTTCGTATTACGACGTTCATCGCCGCCAACCTGACGACGGACGAGAACGACAAAGTGCACGTCACTCCCGAGCAGAAGGAGGTCGTGCCGAAGCGCTATAACGACGACACCGAACTCAGCGTGACCGTCGAACCGAGTCGAAACGAGTACAACTTCGATCTCGTTTCGAACTAGGTCGGTTTTGCCAGATTGCGGATTGAATATGTGAGTGCCGGCGTGCGACTGCCCTCAACATCGGTCGCCCGCCGGCCTCATCGCTTTCACAGGGCCATCGCTTCAGAGAGCCCTTCTCAACCAGGCAGACTGGATGTCGGCCACAAAATCTCTTGCGATACACCGACCCTGGCAGACTGATTGTTCTTTCGCAGCAACCATTGCCCCTGCTCCGACTGCCCCTGCTCCGACTGCCCCTGCTCCGACTGCCCCTGCTCCGTCTGCCTCTGCTCCGTCTGCTGCGGGCTGGGCTGCTGCGGGCTGGGTGAACGCCCCTTCGCGTGCTCAATTCGCCCCCCTTCTACGCACGACGTGCCCGACGTGCGCGCAACACCGAGCCAATCCAGGCTGAACTTCACATCTACAGAGATGCACGAGTTGTTCGCTGGAAAAAAGTACAATCCATGCCTACAATCAGCGCACACATTGCGACATTTTCTCGCAGAGCGTTCAAAATGCCTGAACTCCCTCCTCACCAGGATGCCCCTCCGTTTGAGGGCTTTATTGGCTCCAGTCAGGTCATGCGCGACCTGTTTCGCCATGTCCGGAAAATCGCCAACAGTTCCGCCACCGTTTTACTCCTCGGTGAAACCGGCTCCGGCAAGGAGCTCGTCGCTCGGGCGGTTCACGAACTGAGTCCGCGGGCCTCCGGTCCCTTCGTGCGGGTCAACTGCGGTGCCCTCAGCGAGAGCCTCCTCGAGAGCGAACTCTTTGGACACGTCAAAGGGGCGTTCACAAACGCCATCGAAAATCGCACTGGTCGGTTTGAAGCGGGGCATGGAGGCACGATCTTCCTCGATGAGATCAACTCCGTCAGTCATACGCTGCAGGTCAAGCTGTTGCGGGTGCTGCAGGAGCATCAGTTCGAGCGAGTCGGCGATACCAAAACGATCAGCGTAGACTGCCGTATCATCGCCGCGACCAATCGGGACTTGGCGGAAATGGTAGAGACTTCCGCGTTTCGCGAAGACCTCTACTACCGGCTGAACGTCCTCCCCATCTACGTTCCACCACTCCGCGAGCGTCGGGAAGACATCGCGGAACTCGTCAGCTTCTTTGTGGCCCGCTACGCGGCAGCGAACAAGCGTCCCACACCGACCGTCGCCAGCGAGGCTTTGACCTATCTCAAGTCGTACCTGTGGCCGGGCAATGTCCGGGAGTTGCAGAACTACATTGAGCGGGCCATCGTGCTCGCCGATGGAAACGAACTCGGTTCTGAACTTCTTCCCTCGCACGTCCGGGGAGAGGCTCCCATTCGACTCGGCCGGATCGAACGCTCGGAACTGCAGTCACTCTGCACCGAACTCGTGGCGCGGGGCCTGAGCGAGGTCGCGGAAGAGGGGAAATGCCACGAGGCGGTCATGAACCTTGTGGAACGCGAGCTGATTCTGCAGGTACTCCGCGGTTGCCAGGGAACGCAGACCAAGGCGGCCACTCGGCTCGGCATCAACCGGAACACGCTGCATAAGAAGATCGACGACTTCCACCTTCATGATGAAGCGCGGTAAAGCTTCGGCCTTCCGTCCGAACGCGCTGCGGGAGGCGGGTGTGCGACACAGCTCGACGTGCGGGGCCTCCCCACTCAGACTCCGGCACGGTGCTGAGACCTGTCCACTTCCAGAATCTCCTGCACTTCCGCAGCCAGAAAGAATGACCCGGTGATGCAGACAAGATCACCCGGGGCGTGATGTGTTCTGGCAAACGCAAGAGCTTCTCCCGGAGTTTCGAAGCTCCGCCAGGGTCGCGTGAGATGCGTTGTCGCCAGCTTTTCCAGTTCCGGCAACTGGGCAGAACGTGCGTTGTTCACGTAGCGTGTCAGCCAGATTTCATCGAAGTGCTGATCCAGTACCCGGAGCAGTGCCCCGATTTCTTTATCTCTGGAAGAGGCAAAGATCACAATCTTCTTCGTAGCAGCGACCTCTCGCAGTGTTGCACAGAGAGCCTCCATCGAGGCGGGGTTATGCGCCGCGTCAACAATCATCAGCGGGTCGGAGGAAACAACCTCCACCCGCACCGGGCAATGGGCCGCTTTCAACCCGGCACGAATGGCAGCCTCCTTGACCACAAAACCTGACTCCCGCAGCCGCACTGCGGTCCGGACAGCCAAGGCTGCATTCCGGGCCTGATGGTCACCCGGCATGTTCAATTCAAGCCGCTGAAACGCAACTTGGTCATCGGCATAATCGAAGCAGAAGAGCGGGGGGACTGGATGCGGCGGAGGAGTGAGCGGCTCCGCATGAATGCGAAATTGCACTCCCAGTCTGTCGACGGGTGCTCCCTTTTCGGCGGCGATCTCATCGATCACGGCAGCCGGCCCCGCTTCCATCACAGCAGTGACCATCGGGATTCCCGGCTTGATAATGCCCCCCTTCTCCCGGGCAATCAGTTCGACCGTGTCCCCCAGCAGACGCATATGATCACGGCTGATGCTCGTAATCAGCGTCACCAGCGGAGAACAGATATTGGTGGAATCGAGTCGGCCGCCGAGGCCAACTTCGATCACCGCCAGATCGACACGCTGCTGCAGAAAGTGAAGCCACCCCATCGCGGTGACCAACTCGAAAAATGTCAGTCGGTCTTCGGGGTCCTGCTGATCAAAGCGGTCTACAAGAACTCGCACCTGATCATAGAGGCCCAGCACGGCCGCCTGCGATGGACGCTCTCCATTGACTGTAAACCGTTCCTCAAAATGTGTCACGTGAGGAGAGGTGAAGAGTCCCACCCTCGCTCCGGTCTGTTCCATGATGCGGGCGATCATGGTCGAGGTCGACCCCTTCCCCTTGGACCCGGCGACGTGAACCGTCTTCACCTGCTGCTGCGGATTGCCCAAGGCCTCCAGCAGCCGCACCATTCGGTTGAGCTTGAAATCATAGAGCGATTTGGCGGTGTCCGGAGCCCGTTCGAAATTCAGTCGGCTGTAGAGGAACTCCAGCGCCAGCCGATAGCGCTCCGCCAGTGGGGACTCGTCGGCGGGCGTCAGATTCAGGGGCGACGTGCTCACGCGAATTCTTCAAACGTTGTCCGGGGGAATGCCTGAAACGGTGCAGAATCAGGAACATGGAACAATAACCGGTCGCTCCCGGCGGGCAAGATCGGAACAGCTTCTGCCTGCCCGAAATTCTGTCTCCAGTGATTCCGGCTGGAATGCCTACTGCGGGAATCCGTTTCCACAGCAGGACACTCACCGCTGGCATCGGTTCCTGCTGATTCCAGATCATGCCTGGTGGTCAACAACCGGGGGAGTGGCCTCTTCCCACGACAGAATTCACGCGGCTGAGGGGAGCTGCGCGGGCACCGGCTTGGGCAACCTGCTCTAATGTCGAGATCACCGGCTCTGGGGACGCCGGGCGTGCTGACTGTGGGAAAGCAGGATTTCAAATGCCGACACTTGTCTCTGTTCAACGTGGCCGCGCCGAGACGTACGCCGATCCGGCACAGCAGCCCCTCAAGCCCTGGACGAGCGCCATTTTCAAGACCCCGGTCGAAGGACCGGTCGCGGTTCAACCGCTCGGACTGGAAGGGGACGAACAGGCGGATCGACGGTTTCACGGCGGAATTGATAAGGCGGTTCTGGCCTACTCGGCGGACCACTATCCGGAATGGCGGGACCTCCTGGGACGGCCGGAAATGTCGGGCGGAGGATTTGGAGAGAATCTGACGTTCTCAGGGATCACGGAAGAAACCGTCTGTGTCGGCGACCTCTGGTCGGTCGGCACCGTGCTGTTGCAGGTGTCGCAGCCACGGCAACCCTGCTGGAAGCTCTCGAGAAAATGGGACCGGATCGATCTTCCAAAACTTGTCGCCGGCAATGGCCGCACGGGATGGTATCTGCGCGTGCTGCAGCCGGGCGAGCTCGAGGCGGGAATGTCCTGCCAACTGGTTCAAAGACTGCACCCCGATTGGACCATCGCCAGAGCCAATCGGGCACTGTTCGACCGAGACTTTCCGAACAACGAGGCGTGGGATCTCGCCGATCTGCCGGAATTGGCGGACGCCTGGAGGCAGGACCTGACCAAGCGGCTGGAGCCACGCGGGTCGCAGCGACTGTTTGAATAGTCCGGCACACGGCCGGTCGGTTGTCCCGTGGTGTGAAGGCCTATTCTCCGAATTCCGGAGCAAGCAGAACACGCTCTCGACCCGATGACCTTCAAGTGATTCCCCGTCCATTGGAGACATAACGTGCCCGCAGGCAAACTGAGCGCAGGGCTGATGATGTACCGCCAGCCGAGGGGACTGCTGGAAGTCCTGCTCGTCCATCCGGGGGGCCCCTTCTTTCAGAAGAAAGATCTCGGAGCGTGGACGATTCCCAAAGGAGAGCCCGCCGAAGACGAAACATTACTGGCCGCTGCCCAGCGTGAATTTCAGGAAGAAACCGGCTTCCTGCCTGTCCCGCCCTTCCTCGAGCTGGGTCATGTGGTTCAGAAAGGAGGGAAGCATGTTCATGCCTGGGCGTTCAGCGGCGACTGCGACCCCCATACCCTCCGCAGCAACGAAGTCACCCTGGAGTGGCCCACTCGATCAGGACGCCAGCTGACATTTCCCGAAGTGGATCGCGCTGATTTTTTTGATGTCGTGACCGCCCGCACGAAGATCAATCCAGCGCAGGCGGAACTGCTGGATCGTCTGCAGGGTCTGCTGACAGAGGAGTCGACATGAAAGCCATGCGGCTGCACCGGCTCGCTTCGCTCATTTCAGAACCTGCCCCGCTGCAGCTGGAAGAGGTTCCTGATCCGGTTCCCGGGGAACAGGAAATTCTGATTCAGGTCTCGACCTGTGGAGTCTGCCACACCGAACTCGATGAGATCGAAGGTCGCACCCCTCCTCCGCGACTCCCCATCATCCCGGGCCATCAGGTCATCGGCCGCGTGATTCAAAGGGGGGCTCAAGCGGAGCGTTTTCAACTGGGTGACCGCGTCGGTGTCGGGTGGATCTTTCACTCGACAGGTCGGCCGGACGAGAACCTCAGCCCCGGCTTCCGGGCGACGGGCCGCGATGCGAACGGTGGCTATGCCGAGCGGATGGTCGTTCATGAAAACTATGCCTGCCGCATTCCCGAGGTGTTTTCCGACGACGCTGCCGCCCCGCTGCTGTGTGCGGGGGCGGTTGGCTACCGGGCCCTGAAGCTCACGGGGCTGCGAGATGGCCAGTCGCTAGGGCTGATGGGGTTTGGAGGGTCTGCCCATCTGGTGCTGCAGGTCGCCCGCTTTCTGTTCCCTCATTCCCCCATTGTGGCCTTCGCACGGCAGGACTCCGTGAGGGATTTTGCCCGCTCCCTGGGAGCGGACTGGGCCGGCGACATCAACGACACTCCTCCCGAACCGCTCGACGCCATCATTGACACGACCCCTGCGTGGACTCCTGTCCTGGCAGCACTCGCGATTCTGAAACCCGGGGGCCGACTGGTCATCAACGCAATTCGGAAAGAGGACCACGACCAGTCCGCGCTGCTGCAGCTCAGCTATCACAAACATCTGTGGATGGAACGTGAGATCAAGACCGTGGCGAACGTGACACACTTCGACCTCGAAGAGTTTCTGCCGATCGCCGCCCGCATCCCGATTCAGCCGCAGATTGAACGCTACCCGCTGGAACAGGCAAATCGCGCGCTGGTCGAACTGAAGCAGGGGGCCGTGCAGGGGGCCAAGGTGCTGACAATCGCCCGCCGCTGACGACCAATGCTGCCTTCGTCGACGAGCCTATTCCGCATACTTGTGCAGATAGTTTTTGAGCTTCAGTTTGCGACGCGTGCTGTCGGACGACATGTAGCGAATCTTGCCAAAGACCGGACGCTCCGGTCCCCAGGCCCGATCGTAGCGTCCCAGCACCCAGAAGATTCCGGAGTACGAGTTGGGATTGCAGCCATCGATCGCATACCTGTTATTCAGCTCGACCATGACGTCGAGTGCCTCGCGGGGGGATGAGGTCCATTCCAGAATCTTCTTCCCCCACAACATCCGCAGGTAATTGTGCATGAGTCCGTCACGCACCAGTTGTCGCTGCGCGGCATTCCAGATTTCATCACCCGTTCGGGCACCCTCCAGTTGCTGCGGGGAATAACGTGGCTGTTGGGGATCATTCTCATGGTCTGCCAGAGTCTGACGAGCCCAGAGGGGGAGCGACTCGTACTGATCGTAGTCCGGGCGGTGCACGCACATGTTGTAGCCGAGTTCCCGCCATGTGGTCAGTTGATCGAGAAAACTCTCGGCGCCGGGGCTCATTCCCCACCACCCCTCTTTCGCACCGCGTGATGTCTGCTCAAGCTGATCCGCAGTCCATTCCTCTGCACGACTCAATCGATCGAAAATCTCATGCGCAGAGAGATGGCCAAAGTGCAGGAAGGGTGACAGGCCGCTGGCCACGGGATCGTCCACATCGTTGCGGTGCTCGTGGTACCGGTGCAGCTTCTCAGCAAGAAACTTGCTTAACAGGCGTGACGCCGCTGCGGCTCCACCGGTGCTTGCAGCGGGACCAATCGTGCCTTCCAGATCGAGCTTTGACAGAATGTCTGCACGTCCCGTCAATTGCTCAGAGGTTGCGGCGGGCCAGCGCTGCAGCACCTGTTCCGGCAACGCATTGAGCCGAGGCAGCTGGACGCGCTGGAAGGGATCGGGTTTCGGGAATTGCCGCAGGTGCTCCGGCAACCGCTTCTGCAGGAATCGGCGAAAGGCGTAGGCGGTCGGGAAGTCGCGGTCCGTGGCCCGCAACGGTAACAGTCCGTTGGAGTCGATTGCCTCAAACTTCACCAGGAGATGCTCCGATGCAGCGGTCACCTGATCGGAGATCGGAGAACAGGGGAAGTCATCGGTCAGCACCACGCAGGCCTGCTGTGCAAGCGTTTCCAGAAGCTTCTGTGCCTCATGGCGACGAGGCTCGACGAACGGGTAGTACAGCACCGGCTTGTTGGCCAATGCGGCGGCATTGTCAGCCATGCCCTGCAGAACGAAGCCGTGTCGACGATCACTCGACCAGCGCGGGTCAATGGTCAGGGTTTCCAGGACCACCAGCGGTCGTTGGAGTTCCTTAGCCCAGTCGACCGCCCGTTGCAAAGCAAAATTCCATGCGGTTCGTCGCTGGGCGTTCATCCAGTAGAGGACAAACTTCCCCGCGTCATTGAGCGCTGCAGTCGTCAATGTCCGGACGCGAATTTCGGGAATGGACATGACGACCGTAGAGAGGGGAAGCCGAAACGGGGACCCTCAGCCCGGACTGCCAAGGATTGTATTCTGGTGAACTGACTACGTTCGTGGCGGCAGAATCGGCCCCGGCAGGTCCTCTTTGGCGGCGTCTGCCGCGGGGGGACTCAGCGGTTTCGACGGAGCTGCAGGCTTCGCCGGAGGGGGGCCCGCAGGTGTCGGCTCGGGCTCTGTCGCGTTCGGCGCTTCCGAGGGGGCAGGGGTCGAGACCTGCTGTCCTGCGGGCTGCGCCGGCTCCAGCTTGGGCTTCTGGAACTCGGGTGGTGGAGGAAGGGGTGGCAAGACGGGATTTGCCCCCGGCGGGGTTCCGGTTGGCGACTGCGGCGGCGGTACGGGAATCATCTGCTGCGGCATCCCCTGCGGCTGCGCTTGTGGTGCGGGCTGTTGTATCGGGTGCTGCTGAGTCGGTTGCTGATGCGGGTGGTGCGGCGTCGGCTGCGCCGCCAACGGCTGAATATCGGCAGGCCCCCGTGGGGGGATCTGCAAGGCAACGAGATGAGGCTCCGGCCCGGCAATCTGGATGGCGGAATCGACCGGAATCTTGAACTGCGGATCCCCTTCGAGATACATCACCACCGCCAGCAGGAAGAGGCGATTCGGATCACGAACATCCTGCCGGACCCATTCCGAAACCCGTTGCTGGATTCGCAGCTTCTCAAGCGCGTTCTGATGCCCCAGCACCTGATCGAAAGATTCCGCCTGTTTCGGCCAATGAGGATTGATTGCCAGCACCAGCTTGAGCTGGTCGGCTGCTTCCAGATAACGGCCTCTCCCCAGCAGCGTCACCGCCAGACGATAGCGAGGTTCCACGCGGTCCCGGGCTGCGTCAATCGCCCGACGATAGCGTTCCGAAGCTGCCAGATAACTGAGCTGCTGCAGTTGCTGGTCCCCCTGAGCCTGCAGCTGGAGGCTCTGTTGCTGAGCGGCCGGCGTTGACGGTTCAATGATCGGAGTCGGCGCCGGCAGGCTGCCCATGTTCCCCGCATTCAGGGGGGGGCTATTGATCTGCGCTTCCGAGGGAATCGGTTGCAGCTGCGGATTGACCGGCCACGTCGGGTTCAATGGTCCATTCGGTAGCACCGGTGGAGGTGGCGGCACAGTGCCGTAATAGGCATTTGACGGGAAGTAATTGAAATAGGGCTGAGCTCCCCCCAGCGGGAAATCGAAGTAAGGGGCGATGATCGGGCTGAAACCACCATAGCCGCCGTGCCCACCCCCGCCGCCGGGGAACCCGTTGACGTATTGCAGCCCCTGACCACCATTCCAGGGGCGACCATATTGCAGTTGATACTGATAAGCGGCCTGCGTCGGTCCGTAGCGTCGACCGGTGGGCCCGTAGACTTCGGGAACGGATTGGTTCCAGCCGCCACCGCCGCGATAGCCGCTGCCGGTGTTGGTCCGCCATCCCCCCCCGCTGGCAGGATTCTGAGCCCAGGCTCCATCCGCAAGCTGCGCACCAGCGACCGCGCAGCACAGAAGACTGACACGCCACATCATTGGAGATTCTCCTGCCCGTCGCTGGTTGATTGTAACAGTTGTTTCGGAAGAGTGATATCAAATCCTGTACCGGGGAAGTGTGATTGGCTCAAGATCCTGCAGAGAGCGGGAATTGCCACCTGACATGCCGTGCGGGAAAAGTGCTCTTACCAGAGAGAGTTTGACGGATGCACCCGCCGCAACGTCCCGTGCGGCGGACGATTCCTGTACGGGTCGGCGTCGCCTGCACCGGGCCTGCTACGGCTCCGCAACGAAACGGTACCCGGTACCGCGTACCGACAGCAGATGCCGCGGGTTGGCCGGATCCTCTTCGATGTACTTCCGCAGCCTGAGCACGAAATTGTCGATCGTGCGGGAAGTCACTTCCGCCCCCTGATCCCAGACATCTTTCAGAATGCGGGTCCGGGAGAGCACAGCTCCTTCGTGCTCGATGAAGTAGCGCAGCAGCTGCAATTCCATCGTGGTGAGCGAATTGACATCGTCTCCGCGGGAGACTTCAAACGTCCGGAAGTTCACATGCACGGTGCCGAAGTTGAAGTCGTCGCGCTGGCTGGAAGTATAAACCTGCTCAATCTGGCGATGCCGCAACAGCAGATTTCGCACCCGGCTCAGCAGTTCCGGAAGTGCGAAGGGTTTTGTCATGTACTGGTCGGTGCCGCAATCGAACGCGTGTGATTTGTCCTCACTCAGCGTCCGGGCACTCAGGACCAGAATCGGAACCCGCTGATCACGATCGCGGAGCGCCCGGCAGATCTCGTAGCCGCTCATTCCCGGCAGCATGAGATCGACAATCGCCAGATCGACTTCGCGCGGGTGTTCGTCAAAATAATTGAGTGCAGAGGGGCCGTCTCCCATGACGACCGGATCATAGCCCTCCGCTTCGAAATTGAAGCGCAGGCCATTGGCGATGGCCTCTTCATCTTCGATGATCAGAATGCGGGGGCGGCGGCTCATAGCAGGAAAAATTATATCGACTCAGCCCGGTCAGTGTGAGCGAATTTATTTCTGACTGGCGGTGGACCCCGTTCGCTTTTTCAGACGCTCCTGATAGCGCGCAATGGCGCGGGCGGGATCTTCATCGAACGCCTGTCGACACCCGGAGCAGCAGACATAATAGGTTTCTCCCTGATACGTCACCGCGATCGTCGCGGTCCCACCGGTGACAAGACATTCCCGCCCGCCTCCTTCCCGCTCGGCGAGTCGCGTCCCTTCGCGGGTGTAGCCGACCTCGGCGATCCGCACGAACTGATCGCCGTTGCGGAGGGACTTCTCGTGGAGCACCAGGGTCCGCTTCTCATTCAACGGCCAGAGGGTGATGCGCCACCGCGTTCCGTCGGCATCCGGCTGTGTGGTGAGGGGGAGTCGTTCTCCCTCCCAGTTCCCCTGATAAACGGATTCTCCCCCCTGCGGATCCGTGACGCGTAGCTCATAGTTGTCAGCAGCCGGAAGCCACCGCAGGCGAGCTGCGGTCACCAACTGGCCTCCGCTGACCACATAGCGGATCGCCGGATCGGCGGGGTCCGAGAAGTCCCAGACGAATTCGCTCTCCTGCTTCCAGATTCCCTGTGCTGATCCCCGTCGCGGTTGAGCGATTCCCCGCCACTTCCCAATGACCCCGTTCAATCGTTCGAGCGCTGTGGTCTGCGGCGCTCCGGCGGCAGGCGGTTCGGCGGGGTCCGCCGAGAAACTGGCGTCGGTGAGACACAGAGGACGGAAGGCCAGTAACGTCAGGGCACAAAGTCCTGCAAGGAGCGACCTTTTCATTGGATCCCCAACTGTTCTATTGCGGCGGTGTCATGGTCAACGGCATCGATTTTAACACTTGCCGACCCCAAACAGACCGCAACGTGTTCGTAACAGTTTGTTGTCTTTCCGGAACAAGACGGACGGAAAGTGTTTCCCAGGTGAAACACGCCGCCGCACGAAAACTGCTTGAAACTCTGCAAAAGTCCAGTCGTGGTCGAGTTTTCAGCCGATGCGTTCTGATTCGGCATCTCAATTGCGATGGACTTGAACTTCCAGGATTTTCGACTCTCGGCTGGGACGCCCATCGAATCCCGGTTGTGTCTTGGGCCTCGCAAAGCAAACTTCCGCGATGTGCGATTCCGGGCGCTGCTGCGGAAATTTCCTCCTGACCTTGGAAACAACAGCGCTGCTGTGCCTCCGGAGTTGAGCCATGCAAAGTGACACCCTCACCAACGGCAGCGTCGACCGCAGTGTCGGCTTCCTTCTGCTCGGACTCGGAGTCGGTGCGTTTCTCCTGCTGACCATTCTGGGAATGGGAACGGTCCAGCGCAGTGCTGAAAAAGCCGCCACACCGGAGCTCGACAACAAGCCCAAACAGGTGCTGGATTTCTCTGAATAGAGCCGACTGAGTTTGGGTGCCCACGGCGCTCCAGCTCTTCCGGTCGATTCCTCTCACTGATCGCCTCGACGTTCCTACTGCCCGACCCAGCGAGCGTACAGCGCGCGGGCTTCAGCGGCCTCTTCCGTCCCACTCACAATCATGCGACCGTCCGCAAAGACGGTGAGCTCATGCTGCGAGTCGCGCGGACGGAACGAGACCAGAAACGGATTACTCCGCACCTCCCCCGCCAGCTTCCATCGCTCCCCCAGCTCCGTGAGCTGCAGCCTTGTCCCGGCCGGCGCGGAGACCTGGACCGAATTGCGGCCGCACAGCACTGTCGTCTGTGAACCCCGCTCTCCCCGCAACCAGAGACGTTCCCCTCCAGCACAGCAGGGACAACTCGCGTTCCCGACCAGCGACTGCAGCTTGATCTGACGCAGCGTTCCTTCCCAGACATCGACAATGGTCAACTCGGGACGGATCAACTCCGCCTGCCCGGAAAGAATCTTGAATGCTGCCACACACTGCAGCGACGCCACGATCTGAACCGCAGGTCCGATCACACCGGCGGTGTCACACGTCTCGCTCGCCCCGGGAGGGGGAATCTCGGGCATCAGGCACCGCAGACAGGGGGGTCTGCCCGGAATGACGGCCATCACCTGACCCTGACTCCCCACGCAGCCGCCATGCACCCAGGGGGTGCCGGTCTCCTGTGCGGCATCGTTCAGCAAAAAGCGGACTTCAAAATTGTCGGTGCCGTCCAGAACCAGGTCGACATCGCGAATCAGCTCCAGAATATTCGCGGCCGTCACATCGGCCACGATTGGTTCCAGCCGGATGCCGGTATTGATCCGTTCCAGCTGGCGGGCTGCAGCGATTGCTTTGGGCAGCTTCTGCGCGATGTCCTCTTCATCGTAGAGGACCTGTCGCTGCAGGTTGGAGAGTTCGACAAAATCCCGATCGAGCAGCCGGACCGCCCCCACACCCGCGCGGACCAGTGTTTCGGCGATGACCGAGCCGAGGGCCCCGCAGCCGAGGACCGCCACACGGCCCGACTGCAGCCGGAGCTGGCCTGCTTCTCCCAACCCGGAGAACAGGATCTGCTTGCGATAACGTTCGTTGGAATCCATCTTCCTATCGTAGCGCAAAAAAACGCCCCTGACGATTGCCAGGGGCGCTCCGTTCTTTCGTTTCCGTCCGCAGCATTACCAGGAAGGATGCTCGGGGAGGTATTTCTCGAATTCCTTGATCAGCTTGGCCTGATATTCACCCTTGAACGTCCCGGCGAAGAATTTGGCACAGGCTTCCTGATTGAAGCGGGCCCAGCTGTCTTCTTCATGTCCGGGGTTGATCGGGTAGAACAGGGCACCGACCGCTTCGGCTGCTTTCTGATCGCCGGGGGCATCGCCGATCATCAGCATCTTGTCGCCGACGTAACCGAACTTCTGGCAGGCGGAGAGTGATTCTTTCTTGCTGCCCACTTCCTGTCCGCAGATGACCTGCACGTACTGATCGATATCGTGCTCGGCCCATTCCTTCTGCAGCGCGGCATTGGGAGTCGCGGAGCAGACGATCAGGTCCGCCTGCTTCTGCATGGTTTTGAGGGCTTCCACCACGCCGGGGAAGGGGGGGACGCCGTGCACCAGATCGGCCACAGCCTTGTCGACGGCAACCGACCATTCCGCAGCCTGCTTGAGGTCCGGATCGCCCGTCCGTTCGGCTTCGGGGACAACGGTCTTAGTCCCGAGTTTCGTCTCACGCTGAATCCAGTCGCGGACCCCCTGCAGCTTCGGAATCTTCACGCCACGGGCCTGAACTTCCTTGCGGGCCGCCAGCAGGTCGAGCGCCTTCAGGTAGGCGGGGAAGCGATTGGCTCCCCGGTCCTTGGAGTACAGGTTGACGAACTCGGCCGCTTCACGGGCGTACTTCGAGGCCGCCTGCAGGTTCATGTACTTGATGAACGGAGGAATAAAGCACTCTTTGTGCTTGATTTCCATCGAGTCGAACGCACAACCATCGGAGTCGATGCCGATCAGAAAATCGTGCTGCTTCTTGAAACTGTCGAGGCCGAGCTGAGACACCACTGGACTCCTGGATCGTGAACCAAAAATGCGCCGATAGGGGCTGAAACGCGAAAATTAGGCGGTCTGACTGCAGATTTCCAGCCCGCCCCCAGACCGGAAGATTTCAACGAAGTGCCGATTGTCGCAACTCGGCCTATTGCACACCCTTGGCGGAAACCCGCGAGCTTCCGAGAAACTGGCTGTCGGTCGGCCCCCCGCTGTTGCGCTGCACGACCTGCGGCAACCTCACGTTCTCAAAGAATTTGACGTTCGGCTTTTCCGTGATCCGGTTCAGAGCATCCTGAAAACTCTCGCCTTCCTTGGTCCTCACCCCCGCCGGCACATTACTCGCCTGCTGGCCCCAGGCGATCTTGCCATCGACCATAATCTGCGCAAACGAGATCTGCTCGTTCACACTGAAGGACTCGCGCCCTTTCCCGAATATGATGTAGTCCTGCTGTTTGTTCTGCTGCCGGATGCCCGCCTTGAGTGTGGCGGGGGCTCCTTCGCGAATCGAGATCCGGTATTTGGCCAACTTGCTGGTGAAATCCTGCTGAACAGTGTCGCGGAGATCTGCAGGGAGGCCAGAGAGGTCCAGAGCGATCTCCCCTCCCGGTTTGAGGGCAAACAGATCACTCCGCTGTTGGGCCTGCTCAAGGGCGTCGACCGCTTTCTGATGCGGCAACTCGCCGACCATCAGCATCCCGTTTTCGCCGGAATTCTGCACCGCGAAGAATGTGGTCCCCCCGGCCGAAGCAGCTTTCTGCCCCCCCAGGTAGTTCCACAACGCAATCTGATTTGAGATGTCGTAGAGTTTCTGGTGCCCCACCAGCAGAAAGTCATCCTTGACGAGCGCAGCCTCGCCCCCCGCACGGAGCAGCGGAAAATCGCTGATGACACTCGCGTCGCTCAGGTTCCAGATCACCGTCCGTTCCCCGCCGATTCCCGCCAGACGATCTCCCGATGGCCCGAACGACAGCGATTGAGGGAGCATTCCGTCTGCCATCGGCGCCGTCCCGAGCAGCTCGGCCGTATTCACATCCAGCAGCCCCAGCACCTTGTTGTCGGTAAAGGCGACGGTCTGCCGGTCCGGACTCAAGGCGGCCCGGGCCACAATCCCCAATGGGAGCTCGGCCACGGGAGAAAAGGAATTGACGTCCCACAGGCTGAGCTGGCCGTTCGAACTCAACACCGCAATCCGGTCGGTTCCGGCGAACTCGGCGAACTCCACGTGGGAAAACCCCGGCTGATCAGGCGGAGCAATCGAGGCCCGATGCTTCAGAGTGAGTTCGTTGCCGGAGAGGGTGTACAGCAGCAGTTCTGACTTGTCAGCCTGGTAAAACGCCCCAGGCTTGACCAGCAGGGATCGCCCGGTGTCATCAATGGAAAGGACGACGAGATTTTCCGGTAAGGTCGCACTAGTCATCACCCGTCCCGCAGACAGATCAACAACGGTGATCACCGTGTTCCAGTTCGGTCCTCCCCCCTGAGAACACAGTACCCCTCGCTGCGCTTTGGCATTAATGACCAGGTCGAAGAGACTGTGGGGGAAGGGGAGCTTGGGGAGCGGAAACCCCTTGGGTTTGAAATTCAGCTTCACCGGCTGTGGGGCATAATTCCAGTCCGGGCTCGACTTGAGGCTGAGTTTCTTCACGCTGAGCCAATTGATTGGCTCGCTGACCACACTCTCGGCGCCACTGCTACTATTCCCGGCCTGCATCCTGTTCTGAACGGACGCCGGCAGACGGGACCTGACCCGGGCCTTCAAGGCGTCATCCGGAACTTCCTGAAACGGATTCGCTTCCCCCGCCTTGAGGAACTCCTGATCCGCTTCACTCAGCTTACTGATCTCAATCTCGTAGGTTTTGCCGTTGGTGCCGCGCAGTTTGACCTTGGTCTCTGTGCGGGAAACCAACTCAGCCTCGATCGTGTTCTTACCGGTACTGTCCTTCCACTTGCGGATCTCTCCGGCACCGGACGAGGAGGGAAACAGTAACAGGCCAAAGACCAGGCCCCAGATCGCTCGCATCACCCATTGCAGCATTACCGCCCCCGCAGCAGAAGAGGATGAATCACCCGGATTCATTCTCCAATTCCCCTGCAGGGTGTCAACTGACTGTCATCGCTGCTCAGACGCCCCGCCATTCCGAGAAGTGCTCGGCCAGTTCCACGAGCGTTCGCACCGATGATCCGGTCGCTCCGATATCGCGCGAGGCCTTGCCGCTTTCGGCGAAGCTGGGACCCGCAATATCGAGATGGACCCACGGAATCTCGTTGACAAACTTCTCGAGAAATTTGGCTGCGGTAATGGCCCCGCCCCACTTGCCGCCGATGTTCCGGATGTCGGCGAAGTCCCCCTTGAGCTGGTCGGCAAAGCTGTCATGCATCGGCAGCTGCCAGACTTCTTCGCCCGCCCGTTTGGCGGCCGACAGAACTTCGTCACACCATGCCTGCTGATTCGTAAATGCGCCGGCGATCTCTTCACCGAGGGCCACGAGACAAGCTCCCGTCAGCGTAGCCAGATCGACCAGCGCCTTCGGCTGCCGCTCAGCGGCGTAGCAGAGGACATCCGCCAGTACCAGCCGACCTTCGGCATCGGTGTTGTGAACTTCAATCGTGGTTCCGTTGCGGGCGGTGAGGACTTCACCCAGCTTGAATGCGTGAGGACCGATCATGTTTTCAACCAGTCCCATCATTCCAAAGACATTGACGGGAAGCTTCAGCCGGGCAATCGCAATCATCGCTCCGAGCACCGTCGAAGCTCCGGCCATGTCCCCCTTCATGGACAGCATGCTGGGAGAAGGCTTCAGCGAGAGTCCCCCGCTGTCGAAGGTGACCCCCTTGCCACACAGGCCGAGCCACGGAGCATCCGGGCCAGCCCCCTGATATTCCAGAACGACCAGCCGGGCTTCATGTTTGCTGCCACGGGCCACGGCCAGCAGCGAATTCATCCGCTCCTGAGCGAGACGATGGTGATCGAGAATCTCGCCCTTGATCCCGTGACTGGCTGCGGCATTGGCGGCCACGGTCGCGAACGAATCGGGGTAAATGTCTTCCGGATGACGATTCACCAGTTCGCGGGTCAGATTGACGGACTCGGCGAGGACCGCTCCCCGCTGCAGGGTTTCATTTTCGATGGGATCTTCGGCGGTCGTTGCCAGGGTGATGGACGTGAACGGCTGCTTGTCCCGCTCACCTTTATAGAGGGCAGCCGTCGTCGAACCGACGATCGCACAGAAAACCGCCAGTTCCGCAGCGCGATGCAAACCGAGATGCTTCTGCGCCGTTTCCGGAATCGAAATGGCAATCGATGTCTCAGTGGGTCCGGCCGCTTTCCGACAGGCGATCATGAGGGCCTGTTCAAACCGGGCGAGTGTGATTTCCGAACTGGGACCGATGCCGATCAGGAGGAGGCGGTCCGCCGCGAGACCGGTCGGCGCGGGGAGATAGGTCCGCTCCCCCAGCTTCCCCTTGATGTCTCCCCGTTCTTTGAGCCGGGTGAGTACCCCCTCCAGCGCCCCGTCGAGTTCCTGAAGCCGGGGAGAAAACTCCGCGTCGGTCGTCACACCCACAATCAGCCAGTCGGCGGCAATCTGAGACAGGGGAAGAGTCGAAGTCTGAACGGCGGTTGCGGGCATGGAGAGAAAAACCTGTAATTGATCAGGCGGTCGGTAACAGAACGCGTTGGCGGACAGTATGCGCAGTTACTCACGGAAAGAGAAGATCCTCGGGAAGGGGAAGGGCTTGCCCGACGGGGATGAGGGCCAGTTTACGGTGAACTTGGCACTCCCGGCGTAGTGCAATACGATTCGCGGAGGACCGGCAATTCGAATCCGACCGCCAGATGGGCTGGTCGCACCTCGTCGTCGGCAGTTCATCAGGAAAAAATGCGGCCCTGCACTCGGCCGCGATTGGAACGGTAAGGACAGACTCAGGATGGCAAAAAAATCCATCGCCGACGTTGATGTGGCAGGCAAGACCGTGCTGATGCGGGTCGACTTCAATGTCCCGCTCGATGACAATCAGGCAATCACAGACGATCGCCGGATCGAAATGGCCCTGCCGTCGATCCGCTCCGTACTGGACCGCGGGGGAAAGCTCGTCCTCATGAGCCATCTCGACCGCCCGAAGGGGAAGGTCGTTCCCGCAATGAGCCTCAAGCCGGCGGCCGAACGGCTCGGCAAGCTGCTGGGCAAACCGGTTGCCTTCGCCAGTGACACGGTCGGCGCGGACGCGAAAGCCAAAGTGGCTGCCCTGCCGGCCGGGGGTGTGGTCGTGCTGGAAAACGTCCGGTTCTACCCCGAAGAAGAACTCAAGGACGAAAAGGCGACCCCGGAGCAGCTCGAATCCAAGAAACAGTTCGCGGCAACACTGGCAAGCTTTGGCGACATCTATTGCAACGACGCCTTCGGCACCTGCCATCGCCCGCACGCGAGCATGTACGCCGTCCCGCTCGCCATGGGGAACAAGCCCAAGGTCTCCGGCTTTCTGGTGCAGAAAGAAATCCAGTACCTCAGCGACACGCTGGCCAATCCGAAGCGGCCCTTCGTCGCGATTCTGGGGGGCGCCAAGGTCTCTGATAAAATCAAGGTCATCAAGAACCTGTTGGGAATCTGCGACAAAGTGCTGATCGGTGGAGCGATGGCGTACACGTTTTCGCTCGCTCAGGGTGGCAAGGTGGGCAAAAGTCTTGTCGAACCGGACAAGGTGGAGCTGGCCAACGAACTGATCGCCAGCGGCAAAGACAAACTGGTGCTGCCCGTCGACACCCATTGCGGAGACGATTTCAAGGCCAGCTGCAACAAGCAGATTGTCGCCAAAGGCGAAATCCCCGATGGCTTCGAAGGGCTGGACATCGGCCCGAAGACGGCGGAAAACTATGCGGAAATCGTCCGCTCTGCTGCGACGGTGATCTGGAATGGCCCGATGGGGGTCTTCGAAATGCCGCCGTTCGACGCCGGAACCAAGGCGGTCGCTCAGGCGATTGCCGATTCCAGCGCTGTCAGCATTATTGGAGGTGGCGATAGTGCTGCCGCCATCCAGCAGCTCGGATTTGCAGACCAGGTCACCCACGTCAGCACGGGGGGCGGGGCAAGCCTGGAAATGCTTGAGGGCAAACGGTTTGAGGCTGTCGACATTCTCGACGAGGCTTGAGCCTGCAACTGAGGAAAATGGGGGAGCCGGACGGTTCCCCCATATCCGAATGGCGCACGGCACATTAGGATTGAACAGAGTTTCCGGTGGGGGAACCAGGATCGACAGACTGGTCCCCGATGTGATTTCATTCCATTCGTGCCGAACGGGCGCGACCTCCGCTCGCCTTTTCTCTCAGTTGAGTCGACTGAGATGGCGGTCGGGCACTGGGTTTCCAGGAGAATAACATGTTGCGTCACGCGTTGTGCCTGTCGGTTTTTTCGGGACTTCTGGCGGCCGCCCCGATGGTGTGGGCACAGGCTGAGACCGCTGAGAAAGCTCCTCCGGCAACGACCGCTCAACCCGCTCAGGCTGAGGCTGATCCTTTCGCGGTTCCGGAAGGGAATGATTCCAAAGTTCTGCTGCTGTTTATTCAGCGGCTGGCCAATACCCCTCCGGCAGAACGGACCCCCGATGGTGTCCGTGCGCACCTGACGAAACTCGATGGAGCACTCGCGACCGTCCTGTCTCGGCAGATCGAAGAGGAGCTGTTCATCAACACGGCGGCGCTGCGTCTGCAGATTCTCTCGATCCTTCCGCAGTTTGGTGACAACGCCGCAGTGGCCCGGCAGCAGAAGTTTCTGGATGAACTCCGGAATGACAAACGCCCCGCTGTCCAGCGGATGGTGACACAGCAGGAGATCGCCGCCCGCGTGGCCAAAATTCCCGGAATGTCCCCGGATGAGCGATCCAAGCTCATCGACGAACTGGTCAGCGCCGTCAAGAACGCTCCGGCGACCGACAACGAAAGCCTCGGCTTTGCGGTCCAGACTCTGATGGAAACCGCTCAGGAGCTCGAGAATCTCGATACGGCCTCTGCCTTGAAGGCTTATGAATCGCTCGGTGCCGCCCTGAAGCCACGGAATGATGAACGGTTCAAACGGCTGATCACCATGACCGAAGCCAAAGCCCGGCTGCTGTCCCTGCCGGGTAAGCCGTTGCCAATCTCCGGAACCACCATTGAAGGGGACGCCTTCGATATCAAGTCGCTGGAAGGCAAAGTCGTGCTGGTCGACTTCTGGGCCACCTGGTGCGGTCCCTGCCTGCAGGAGCTTCCGCATGTCAAGGAAATGTACGAAGCCTATAACGACAAGGGTTTCGAAGTAGTCGGCATCAGCCTTGACGACAACAAGCAGGCCCTTGAGAAGTTCCTCGACGATCAGGACATCGAGTGGGTCACCCTGTTCAGCAATGATCCGGAAAAGCAGGGTTGGGAAAACCCGCTGGTCCAGCATTACGGCATCACCGGGATCCCGATGGCGATTCTGCTCGACCAGAAGGGGAATGTGGTCTCGATGAAAGCCCGGGGTGAAAACCTGACCGCAGAACTCAAGAAGCTGCTGGGAGCTCCCGCTACGGAAGATGCCGCCAAGAGCAAAGTCGCCGTGCCGGCGAAGTAATCAACGATCGCCGCCTTGTTTTCGCATCAATCGACAGACACCCATCGGAGCACGGTGGGTGTCTTCCTTTTTGATGAATGTGTCGGTGCACCGCCTGGTTTGGTCCGTCCTCGGGGAACCTGGCGGGGCGAGGCGCAACTTCCCCTGAGGAGAACAGCGGAGTCCGATACGAGAAGGCAGGGAGCCGCTGCGGGGCTTCCCCCTCGCTGCTTACCCAGTTTCCACCTTTTGACTGTCTGTCACACCTGACTCCGGAAACGTGCACTCCCCGCTTCCTGAGAGAGTGTGGTTCAGATTTCTGCATCCCCATGTCGAGAATAGTCAGGCACGGGTTGGTGGAACCGACTCGATTGCTCTGAATCAGCGCGGCAAAGGATTTGTCGCTTTTTCCTCAAGTCTGTACGGAGACAGACCCCATGATTGAAGTTGCATCCCAACCGGCAACACGTCGCCTGGGCCGCGGTCTGAGCGCCCTTCTTGGCGGGGGAGCCCCCTCGCACGAAGAGACCGATCGCGCAGTAACTTCCGACCTGCGGGAGATCCCGACGGGGCAGATCGTCCGCAACCCGTTTCAACCGCGGCAGCACTTCGATCCCGAAGCTCTCGGCGAACTCGCTTCGAGCATCAAGGAACACGGCATTCTCCAGCCGCTGATTGTCCGCGCCATCGACAACGGCTTTCAGCTGATCGCCGGAGAACGACGCTGGCAGGCCGCCCAGCGGGCAGGGCTTCCGACCGTCCCCTGCCGGGTGGTCGACGTGATCGACAAGACCGCCTGTGAGTTCGCGCTGGAAGAGAATCTGAAGCGGAAAGACCTCAACGATCTGGAAAAGGCTCAGGCCTTCCGTGAGTATCTGACCCACTTTGAGTGCACCATCGAAGAACTCGGCAAGCAGCTGAGCATGAGCCGCTCGGCCGTCAGCAACATTCTGCGACTGCTCGAGCTCCCCGATCCGGTCAAGAATGCCCTGCACGGCGGGAAGATCTCCGCCGGACATGCCCGGGCGCTGCTCTCGTTGCCCCAGGGGGACCAGCTGGAGCTGAGCAGCCGGATTCAGGCGGAACAGCTCTCGGTCCGGGCCACGGAAGCAGCCGTCCGCGAGATCCTGAATAAACAGCACTCCACTCCGGAAGTGGCCGAAACGCCGGCCGCCTCCCCGTCGACCGAAGGCTCGACCTCGTGCGAACAGGCCAGTCCTCCGGAACTGTCGCAAGTGTCCTGCGATCCGCCCGCTGCAGATGCGTGCCAGATGACCGGAACGCAGGAACCGGAAACCATCCCGATCGGCGAGGCAGACGCGGCCCGCACCAACCATGTGCAGTCGCTGGAAGAACAGCTGCGGAATCTGCTCGGCGTGCCCGTTGAAATCAAACTGAAATCGAAAGAGAGCGGGCAGATCGTGGTGCCGTTCGCCAA
Organism: Planctomicrobium aquicomposti; assembly: GCF_051466325.1. Classification (NCBI taxonomy): domain Bacteria; kingdom Pseudomonadati; phylum Planctomycetota; class Planctomycetia; order Planctomycetales; family Planctomycetaceae; genus Planctomicrobium; species Planctomicrobium aquicomposti. Next base: position 1,383,479 of record NZ_CP195792.1, on the reverse strand, counting down.
CAACGCGGAATTTGAAAGAATTCTCCGCACGCTTCGCCAGCACGCAGCGTGAAAGCCCTGCAAACGGCCCCGGTTTCGCTTTCGAATCCATCCGGCTTCAAAAGCGGCATGGACAACCGGTCGGCGATGCATTAACACAGTCATTATGAGCGCGGGACGCGGCAGTCGCCTCCCGTGCTTATTTTTGGAATGGCCAAACTGTTTCTGATCCCACGAGTTCTGGACTCGTGGGTTTTCGTTTTACTCACCGAGGATTTCACACGGACTCCGAGATGGACCTGCAACCGATTACGCGCGAAGGATATGAAAAGATTCGTGAAGAGATTCGCCACCTCGAAGATGTGGTGATGCCTCAGATCGCTGAAAATATCGCCGACGCGCGCGCTGAGGGTGATCTGAAAGAAAACGCCGAATATCACGGCCAGCGCGAAGAGCAAGGTCGTGTTCAAGCAAAGATCAACTCGCTGAAATCGAAGCTGGCCAGCTGCTATGTCGTCGACAAGGCCGACATGCCCAAAGGACAGGTCACCTTCGGTTCGACGGTCACGATCAAGGATCTCGATCTCGATGAGGAAGAGACCTACGAATTCGTCGGCCCTGGCGAAGAAGACTACGATGGCCCGGTGATGAAGATTCTGACCACCAGCCCGATCGCTCAGGCCCTGACGGGTAAGAAGGTCGGGGATCAGGTCGAAATCGCCCTCCCCCGCGGCAGCATGAAAGTCGAAGTGGTCAAGATTGTCGACCACGGAGCCTGACATCGCGAATCTCCTGACGCTGTCAAACTTCGAGGCCCTCGTGATTGAGGGCCTTGAAGCATTTCTGGACGACCGTTTAGCCGGCGATTGTGCTCTGCTCCGGACCGGGATAACTTGACCCTGCTGAAATGCGTGTCGGGCCACTCCGGACGAACCCATCGATTCTGAAGAACGAAGTCTGGCGACGCAACATTTTACAACACCTTGAGCTTTTCCGGGCAAAGATGCGTTGTGATTCAGCATGCGTTCCATGACTTTCATTCAGAGCGGGGCAGGCGATGTCAATTGGAAATTCAGGGCTATCTTCCAAGCACAGTTCAGGCACGCGGGTTGGTCCAATCACGGGAGATAAAGCAACCCAGAGCCTTTTCTCCGACACCAGAACCTCGCATCTTCCGGGGAAGGGAACAGCTGGCGGTGTTCGCAGCCCATCTCCAATTCCTGGTCCAATGTGCCTGCTCTTCGGCATCCTGCTTTTCTGCTGCGGATGGTCGAATGTTCAAGGAGCCACCCGTCCTAACATCGTGTTGATTCTGGCTGACGATCTCGGTCAGGAATGCCTGGGCTGCTATGGAGCGGCGAGCTATCGCACTCCCCATCTGGACCAACTCGCTCACAACGGTGCCCGGTTTACACATTGCTATTCGCAGCCGCTCTGCACTCCCAGCCGCGTTCAACTGCTGACGGGGAAATACAACTATCGCAACTACACCGCCTGGGCAGCGCTCCCCCCCGGCGAACGGACATTTGCTCAGGAACTCAGGCAGGCGGGCTATCGCACCGGGATTACCGGAAAATGGCAACTCGATGGCTGGAAGGGGACAGGGGGCCAAAGTCCGCACGAGGCAGGCTTCGATGCGTTCCGGCTCTGGCACCTCCACGTGGAAGGTCGTCAGATTCACGCAGGCAGCGGACATGCCAACGCCGATTTCGCGGAACGTGATTCGGCCAACGGAGAGATTCGCGTCCTCAAAGCAGAAGACCAGTACGGCCCCGATCTCTGCGTGGAGTTTCTCATCGATTTCATAACGAAAGCGCACGGCAGTGGCCAGCCGTTCCTCGCCTACTATCCGATGATCCTGCCTCACGCTCCTTACCAGCCGACGCCACAAAGCCCTGAGTGGAAGACTCCTTCCCAGCGGACAGAAACCGATCCGCGATACTTCAAGGGCATGGTCGAACTCATGGACCGCAACGTGGGACGCGTTGTGGACAGACTCGATGCACTGGGAATTCGTGAGCAGACTCTCATCCTGTTTCTCGGCGATAACGGCACCGGCGTCGGCATCACCTCGCAGTTGGCTTCAGGCGAGCAGATCGCGGGCGAAAAAGGCTTTCCGACTGACGGTGGAACCCACGTTCCGCTCATCGTGAACTGGAAGGGAACCATTTCCCCCGGACAGGTGTGCGAGGAACTGGTCGACCTCACCGATTTTTTCCCGACTCTGCTGGAGGCAGCCGGCCTCGCCCCCTCGGAAGCATCAGACGCGAGTCCCCTCGATGGCCAAAGCATTCTTCCACCGCTGCTCGGAACACCGCACACGCCACGTGAATCGGTGCTGATTGCCTACACGCATCCGGGCATCGGCCACCGACCTGTTCCCCGTTCGATCGCCGCCCGAAATCAACGCTTCAAGCTCTACTCGTTCTACGAATTCCATCCCGGAAAAGGTCAAACATCGGCAGTGCAAACCGGAAACCTGTACGACATTCAGAACGATCCGCTTGAGAAATCTCCACTCGCTGCGGATCGCTTCCCCGAGATCCGCGCGCTGCTGCAGAAGGCGCTCGCTCGCGTTCCGTTGCCGGAACCTGCGCCAGAAAAATGAGCGGAGTAAGTCGCCCGAAGAACACATCAGGGTCGGCCACGTAATGGATCACGAGCCTTCGTGAGCGTCGGCGGTTTTCTGATACGCCCTCGCAAGTGCTGGAAGCACCGGCTTGCCCGCCGAGCTTTTCTTTATCCTCTTGACAGAACATACCTCGCGGGTCTACATATATACCTAGGCGTGCAATGCATTAGTTCGGAGAGACCTGGAGATGGATACAAAACTCCTCGCGGGAACAATCGAAATGCTGATGCTGGAGGTCGTGTCACAAGGCCCCAGCTATGGCTATGAAATTGTGCAGACAGTCCTCAACCGATCGGGAGGGCACTTCGAGCTGAAGGAGGGGAGCCTGTATCCGGCTCTTCACCGGTTGGAGCGCCAGAAGACACTCGAATCGTACTGGACCGAAATCGACGGTCGACGGCGCAAGTACTATCGCATTACAGCTGCGGGCAGGAAGGCATTACAGGCCAAGCGGACCGAATGGCAGGCCTTTTCCGGCGCCGTCGATGGTGTGCTCGGCTTGCAATACGGATTGAGCTGAGTCGTTGGAGCGAGTTCGGGCAGGATTTCATTGCGGTTTGATTGGGCATCCACAGCAAGTGGCGAGGGCATGACACCAGACTCGTTCGATGACCTGGCTACTGATTTTCCGGACCCCCGCGACGGGGAACCGGCCTCGTTGCGGCAGGACATTCATGATGAGTTGGCAGACCATCTGCAATGCTCGCTGGAGCGGGAGCAGTTTCGCACCCAGGATCTGGGTTCTGCCCGACAAAAGGTCATTACGAAATTCGGCAACGTCAACCAGATCGCCAACCGCCTGTGGTGGGATGCGATGCAGGAGACCATCATGAGTCAACGCATTACGTATCTGCTGGCTGGGATCATGACCGTCGCTATGCTGGCGGCCTGCACCCTGATCTGGCAATCACAGCAACGAGCCAGTGAGTTTCAGGCAGCCATGCTCGCTGACCAGAAGGCATTCCTGACTGGTTTAGTGGAAAAGATGCCTGCTCCCGCTGTGGCACCAGTTCCGGTGGAAGAGAAATCCGCCACACCCTCAGACTGGGGAAAGGTGATCGTCAAGCTGGTCGATCCGGAGGGATTGCCGGTTCAGGGAGAAGTGACGTTGTCTGCTGGAGGATCCGTTCCACCAGACTCGCCCGCCACGTCAGTCTCACGAGTCGCGGAATATCCTCCTGGGCTGTCCGCGACTGCACAGTCGAACTCGGAAGGGATCGCAGATCTAGGCCTGTTCCGCTTCGGCGCCTACCGGCTCTTCGTCAATGTCATGATTCCGTTACCCGATCAAAGTACCGTCCGATTCGCGATGGAAAAGAACTTCTCTAATCGGCCTGAAAACGGGACCTTCACGATTGTCTGCCCCAAAACAGTCCCCACAGAAACCGTTGAAATCAGCCTGACACCTCCGCCGGACTTTCAACGAAAAGAGCTGGGCTTCGCAGTGTTGCTTCAACTCCACAATGCCATCGAAATCGGAAACGAGCAGTGGTGGCAAACGACTAGCCAATGCCAATTCCGCTTTGATGAGCATGGGAAAGTCGAGGGGGATCATAACGGGGCTGAGGATCAGGGGACCTCGCCGGGAACCGCCCTGGCGGTCCTGCCTGTCGCGGACACTTCGGAGCTGAGTCTGCAGATTCAATTTTTCAAAACAGAGGGCGACAATCCTCAACTTCGGGATTTCAAGTACATAAAGTCGTATCTGTTCCGGCCCGGCAAGCCCCTCAAGATGAATTTTGATGAATCGTCTGACCTATGGAAACAGGCCAGAAAAGAGGGTTATGTGCCGCGAACTTTTGAGCTGCAGGCGATCAAGGATGACGAAGGATCTTCACCCGCAGCAGGACTTCCCGTTTTTTATAACGGGGGTGTCAAGAAAGAACTCGAGTCCGATGCAGCCTATAACGCACTGTTCAAAGACGGTGATCGCGGTGAATTCATCACCGATGCCAGTGGAAAGGCACAGGTCGAGTTCCCTCTCCCGTCCAGCAACCAGATCCTGTTCGGAGTCGAGATGCCCTGGGGGGAATACCTTGCATGGAAGGTCAAATGGGATAGTGCGGGGCGGGCATCATCAGTCATGGCGGAAAAACTTGTCGTGCCGACCGAACCTCCACAACCGGCGGAGGTGACTTTTCAAATCGATATCCCCAAGGAACTCCAGAGTGAGCCCCTTTACTATTTGATCGATCTTGAGAAGAGAGGCAGAACCGTGGGAGGGCGAAGCTGGAATCCGAGGAAAAATGATCCCGTCAAGCAAAGTCAACTGCTGGTCGGACGAGATGGGAGCATCATTGCCGACGTGGGAAGAAGTTCCCTCCGTGCAGTTGAGGGGCAAACGGTCATCGAATTCAATCCCATCCAGGCTCCCCGAATCACGAGCGGCGATTATCAAATCATGAATATCACTGCCGCTCGACCTCTTTCAACTGGACAAGGGATCTCCCCAGGCGAGAGGAATGTGCGATTAATCCCTGTGGTCCTCAACTTCGAAATTTTGGAAGACTCCGGCGCATTCACGGCGACTGCCGATAAGCCATATATCTGAAAACTGGCTCTACCGGAAATCATCTGGCTGAATGAAATGTACCGGTTGAAGTCCTTGAATCCTGACACCCCCACCGCGAGTCGCTGAAACAGGGAAGCCCTACGGCGATGCGGATGGATTCACATTCGTTGGCTTCCCCTGAAAGGCAGTCTACAATGGCAGTTTGTTGACCAAACTCTTTCTTCAGCAGCCTGCCATCGTGTCGAACCTCCAGTCGCCTGCCCAACTTGGTTTTCGCATGCCCGCCGAATGGGAACCCCAGGAAGCGGTCTGGCTCTCATGGCCGCACAAAGAGGAATCGTGGCCCGGAGCGTTTGAGCCGGTGCCGGCCATCTTCGGCGAGCTGGCCCGGCACATCACGGACTCGCAGCTGGTGCGGATCAACGTCTCGGGGCCGGAAATGCAGGCTGCCACTGAAGCGGTGCTGCGCGCTGCCGGGGCCCGCCTGGACCGGGTCCGGTTTCATCACAACCCGACCAACGATGCCTGGGTCCGCGATCATGGACCGATCTATGTGGTGCGTGACCGGAATGGCCGGACGGAACGAGCCCTCACGAAATGGGGCTACAACGCCTGGGGGGACAAGTATCCTCCTTATGATCTCGACAACGAAGTCCCCGGCAGAATTGCCCGCGAGTTCGACGAGCCGATCTTCAACGGCGGCATGATCCTTGAGGGGGGCTCGATCGACGTCAACGGGGCAGGGCTGCTGCTGACCAGCGAAGCCTGCCTGCTGAACCCCAACCGGAATCCCCAGCTGTCGAAGGCGGAAATCGAACTGCGGCTTCAGGATTATCTGGGCGTCGGCAAAATTCTCTGGCTGGGCGATGGAATCATCGGCGATGACACCGATGGGCACATCGATGACATCACGCGGTTCGTCGGACCCCGGACGATCGTCACCGCCATCGAAGAAGACACCACAGACGAGAACCACCAGCCGCTGCAGGAAAATCTGGAACGCCTGCAGACGTTGACCGATCTGGACGGCCGACCGTTTGAGATCGTCACGATCCCCATGCCCGAACCGGTCTACTTCGACGATGACGGCGAAGCAGTTCGTCTCCCGGCCAGTTACGCCAACTTCCTGATCATCAACACCAAGGTGCTGGTGCCGGTGTATGGGGGGAAGCGCGATGCGGAAGCGCTGCGGACTCTCTCCCGGCTGTTTCCGGGCAGGGAGGTCGTCGGTATCAACTGCCGCGATCTGGTCTGGGGGCTGGGGGCGATCCACTGTGTCACCCAGCAGCAGCCATCAGGTGTGCCCGCGCGGATTTGAGGGGCGACTGCGGTCACCTGACGAATCCGGGGACAATCCGCTAGACTCGTTCTCTGACAACCGGGCCTGACGACAGGCTGCAGGCTGTTCAACAGATGACCGGTCGATCGCACACGCAAGTCGACCTCAATCGCAGGGCAGGGGCAATCCGCAGACAGGCAGACGACATTCAGCCCACTGCAATTTGTGTCCGTCAACTACGGGGCAGACGATGAAGGTCAGAAGTGGTGGCGGCTGGAAGGCCATTGCATACACCTTTCGCATGGCCAATCGGGTCGGCTGGTGGAAGCTCTGGAAGGCAATGCGGTCCAAGAACACCTGCAAGACCTGCGCTCTTGGGATGGGGGGCGTCACCGGAGGAATGGTGAACGAAGGGGGACACTTCCCCGAGGTCTGCAAGAAATCATTTCAGGCAATGGTTTCGGATATGCAGGCCGGGATCACGCCCGAATTCATCGCCCGCTACGGCTTCAACGAACTCCGCTCGCTGACCCCCAAGCAGCTCGAAGATTGTGGCCGTATCGTCTTCCCCATGTATGCGGGGCCGGGCGACACAAATTATCGGGAAATCTCGTGGGACGAGGCGATCGGAAAGCTGACGGACAAGCTCCGCAGCTCCGGCCCGGAGCACAGCTTCTTTTATGCGAGTGGTCGTTCTTCGAATGAAGCGGGATTCCTGCTGCAGCTGTTCTCGCGACTGTTCGGCACCAACTACGTCAACAACTGCTCATTTTACTGCCATCAGGCGAGCGGCGTCGGGCTCGCCAGCGCTGTCGGCAGCGGCACCGGTACGATCAGGCTCGAAGATCTGAACGGCTGCGATCTTTACATCCTGATTGGAGGCAACCCCGCATCGAATCATCCGCGCCTGATGCGCTCACTGATGGAAATCCGCCGACGCGGCGGGCACGTGGTGGTCGTGAACCCGATTCGAGAAGTCGGCCTGACGAACTTCAGCGTCCCCAGTGACGTCCGCAGCCTGCTCTTCGGTTCGGAAATCGCCAGCCTTTATCTGCAGCCGCAGATCGGTGGTGATATCGCGCTGCTGACCGGCGTGGCCAAGCTTCTCCTGGAACGCAACGGAGCGAATCGCGAATTTATCGAGTCGGCCACCGAAGGCTTCGACGAATTTGTCGCCACCGTGAGACAGGCGACGTGGGAGGAGATTGAAAGGCGATCGGGTGTGGCGAAGCGGGAGATCGAAGAACTCGCCAACCTTTACCAGCAGGCGAAAAATGTGATCTTCGGCTGGACGATGGGGATCACGCATCACCTGCACGGTGTGGAGAATGTGCAGATGATCGCGAACCTCGCATTGCTCCGTGGCATGGTGGGCAAACCGAACGCGGGCTTCATGCCGATTCGTGGCCACAGCAATGTGCAGGGGATCGGCAGTGTCGGGGTCACACCGACGCTGAAGCTTTCGTTGCTGAAGCGATTCGAAGAACGGCTGGGCGTCCCGATGCCGAAGACTCCCGGTCTCGACACGATGGCCTGCATGGATGCCGCCGACCGGGGGGAGATGCAGACCGCTCTCTGCCTGGGCGGAAACCTGTTCGGTTCGAACCCGGATGCGACGTATGCCGAGCAGGCCTTACGCAAGCTCGACATGATTGCTTACATGTCGACGACGTTGAACACGACGCATGCCTGGGGACGGGCCAAAGAGACGTTGATCTTCCCCGTGCGGCCCCGCGATGAAGAAGAGCAGCCGACCACGCAGGAATCGATGTTCAGCTTCGTGCGGCTGAGCGAAGGGGGACCTGCCCGGTTTTCCGGCCCGCGCAGCGAAGTCTCACTGCTGACGGAAATTGCCCGGCGCGTGCTGGGTGAAGATGGGCCTGTGAACTGGAAAGAGCTGGAAAGCCATCAGGCGATTCGGGAACTGATCGCCGACATGATTCCGGGTTTGGAACCGATTCGCGACATCGGGAAGACGAAACAGGAGTTTCATATCCCCGGACGGTCTCTGCCGACACCGACGTTTCCGACACCCTCCGGGAAAGCAAAATTTCACGCAGTCTCAATCCCCGCTGCGGTGGAACTGGGACCGAACCAGTTGCGGCTGATGACGATTCGCAGTGAAGGGCAGTTCAACACGGTCGTGTATGAGACGGAAGACCTGTACCGCAACCAGACCCGCCGCGACATCATTCTGATGAGTCCGAAAGACATGGAGCGCATGGGGCTGGTGGAAGACCAGCCGGTCCGGCTTTGGAATTCGACCGGAGAAATGCGATTGCAGCGGGTCCGGCCATATGACATTCATCCGGGGAACGCAGCGATGTATTGCCCCGAGTCGAACGTGCTGATCCCCCGGGCGGTCGATCCGGTCTCGAAGACGCCGGCGTTCAAGTCGATCGTCATCAACATTGAGGCGGAAGCGGGCGTACTCGCCACCGCCTCAGATCATTGAAACCCCCATCGCGTTTCCGAATCCGAAACGTATCAGAGCCCGAAGCGTCAGCGAGGGCTGCCCGTCATTCGCCCCACCGCTATTGCCGCGCCGTGCGAATCACACGGTGAAAATGGAGCTCGACTTCACGATCGATCACACGTCGAACCGCTTCGGAAAGACATCGCGGCTCGTTATCGGTTTCGCCGAGTCGAAGAATCTCAGGGAGCGGAGTTCCCGGTGTCACCGTGAACGTCGACTGATGAATGATCTGATTGCCGGCGTCCAGTTCGGGGACAATGAAGTGGACCGTCGCCCCGTAAGTCAGCATGTGATGCCCATAGGCATCATGATAAGGACGGAACCCCGGAAACGAGGGGAGCAGGCCGTGGTGGAGATTCAGGATTCTCCCCCCCGCAAACTCCCAGCAGAGCCGGGGTGGAAGGATGCGCATGTACCGCGCTAACACCACATAGTCGACTTCGTATTCATCGAGCAGCTGCACAAAGCGGGTGTCGTCAGGATCCCCCTGAGCGTTGCCGATGTTGTGAAAGTCGACGCCGAACTGCTCCGCGACGCCGCGACAGGAGTTGCGGTTTCCGATCACGACCGCAGGGGTCGCCCGCAGCCGCTTGTCCCGGATATCGCGGAGGATCGCCAGCGGCGGTTCCGGTCGATAGGTGGTGCAGAGTGCAATCCGGGGAGGACGGGCATGCTCATCGCGGGACCAGACCCGAATCGTCAACCCCTTTTGAGAGCCGATCTCGGTCATGCGTGCTCGGAGTGAGGCGACCGGTTCCGAATCGGCCGGCCATTCCATCCGCAGCAGCATCGCGAACAGCTGCTCGGAATCGCGATCGTACATCTGGATTTCGTGGATGTTGGCGCCCGACTGCGTCACCGTATGCACGATCGGATCCGCCAGTCCTTTGTGATCCGGTCCGACGGCAGTGATAATGACCTGCATGGCAACTCGCTTCAGTTCAAGTTGAACGATCGGAAGCTCAGCCCTCACTGACGTTTCGGGCTCTGAATCACCGGCGACCTATTCAGCGCTCTTTTTGGCTTTCTTCTTCGCCGCTTTCTTCTTGGCGGCGGCCTTCTTCTTGGGAGCCGCATCGTCGGCAGCGGCCTTTTTCCTGGCGGCCCCCTTCTTTGTCTTCTTGCCGCCCCCCTTGGCTTCACGCTCAGCCAGCAACTGAACCGCCTGTTCCAGCGTGACTGTCTGCGGATCGGTCTCCTTGGGAATCGTGGCGTTCAGTTTGCCACACTTCACGTAAGGACCATAGCGTCCTTCGAAAATGGCGACCGGCTTTTCCTCCGTCGGGTGGCTGCCCAGTTCCTTGAGCGGCGTCGCACCGCCACGGCCTTTGACTTCCTTCAGGAGTTCGACGGCACGATCGAGTCCGATCGTCAACACATCGTCTTCCTTGCCAAGCGATTTGTACCGCCCGGCATGCTGGACATAGGGCCCGAATCGTCCCACTCCCGCATTGATGACCTTGTTGTCTTCCGGGTGATGCCCCAGTCGCCGCGGGAGCCCCAGCAGCTGAATGGCCTTGTCCAAATCGACATCCGTGGGATCCAGCGTTTTGGGAATTGAGACCCGCTTCGGTTTCGGGCCCCCTTCCTGAACTTCACCCAGCTGCAGATAGGGGCCAAACGGCCCAGACAGGAGAAAGATGGGAAGTCCATCTTCCGGATGCATCCCCAGAGACTGTGGCCCCTGCTTTTTCAGCTGGATCAGTTTCTGGGCGAGTTCATTATTCAGATCGGCCGGTGAAATGTCTTCCGGCAGAGAAGCGTTGACCACTTCTCCCCCATCTTCCATTTCCAGATAGGGGCCATAGCGACCGACCCGGACCGCCGGCGCTAACCCTTCCAGTTTCAGGGTACAGGCATCGCGGGGGTCAATCGATTCCTTTTTGGACTCGACCTGCTGGTTCAGCCCCTCGTCACCGTTATAGAAATTCTCGAGGTAGGGGAGCCGCTGAGCTTCCCCATTTGAGATATCGTCCAGCGACTGCTCCATCTGGGCGGTGAACTGCGTATCGACCAGCTTGGGGAAGTACGTTTCCAGCAGTCGGGTGACTGCCAGAGCTGTGAACGTGGGGATCAGCTGATTGCTGGCCTTGCGCACATAGCCCCGATCCTGAATCGTGCTGATGATGCTCGCATAGGTACTCGGCCGACCGACCCCTTCCTGTTCCAGCTTGCGAATGAGCGTCGCTTCGGTGTAGCGGGCGGGGGGCTTGGTTTCATGCGACAGGGCATCGACTTCAGAGCAGTCGACCGACTGTCCTTCCTGCATTTCCGGCAGCACGGCATCCTGATCTTCCAGCGCTGCTTCCGGATCATCCGAACCTTCGACATACGCCCGGAAGTAACCGGGGAATTCCACTTTTCGCCCCGTGGCCCGGAACTCGGCGTCGCCGACAGCCAACGTCACGGTGTCAAACCGCAACTGGGCATCGGCCATTTGCGTTGAGATGGTCCGCTTCCAGATCATGTCGTACAGGCGGGCCTCCCGACCTGACAGTCCGAGTTCGTCGGCGGTTTTCATGTCGGTACCGGCCGGACGAATGGCTTCGTGAGCTTCCTGCGCGTTCTTCGTCTTGTTGGTGTACTGTCGCGGCTGTGGACTGAGGAATGTTGAGGTGTAGCTGTTCTCGATGCGGGACCGCACGGCGGTGATCGCTTCCTGCGACAACGACACGCTGTCGGTACGCATGTAGGTGATATTCCCGTCTTCATACAGCCGCTGGGCGACCTGCATGGTTTCCCGGGCGCTGAGGCCGAGTTTGCGATTGGCCTCCTGCTGCAGCGTACTCGTGGTGAACGGCGCGGGGGGCTTGCGGGTCTGCTGACGATGTTCGACGCCAGCGACTTTCCAGCTTCCGGCTTTCAGCCGGGCCTGCAGTTCGCGGGCGGTCGCTTCACCCAGCAACAGCACGTTGGCCCCGTCCTGAATGCGACCGGTCGCCTCATCGAAGTCCTTGCCGGTTGCAACACGCTGGCCATTGACGGTCGTCAGCTGCGCGGTGAATCCTTCACCGGCTTTGGTCTGTAGATTGGCCTTGAGGTCCCAGTAGGTTCCGCTGCGGAAAGCGAGCCGTTCGAGTTCGCGCTGCACGAGAATCCGGACTGCCACGCTCTGCACGCGGCCAGCCGACAACCCCCGCCGGATTTTAGTCCACAGCAGCGGTGAGAGGGTGTATCCGTAGAGGCGGTCCAGAATACGGCGGGTCTCCTGAGCTTCGACCAGATTCATGTCGAGCTGCCGCGTATTCTTTAAAGCATCGGTAATCGCCTTCTTGGTGATTTCCGAGAAGGTCATCCGTTTGACGGGAACCTTCGGCTGCAGGATGTCGACCAGATGCCAGCCAATGCTTTCGCCTTCACGGTCTTCGTCGGTCGCGACGATGAGTTCGTCGACCTGTTTCAGGGAATCTTTGAGCTCTTTGACCGTCTTCTTCTTTTCGGGCGAGATGATGTAGAGCGGTTCGAAGGCCTTTCCCACATTCACCCCCAGGCGGGTCCAGGACTCGGCTTTGAGTTCCTGGGGAATGTCGGCCGCCTTTTCGGGGAGGTCACGGACGTGTCCCATGCTCGCCAGAACTTCGTAATCGCCTCCCAAAAAACCTGCAATTTTGCGGGCTTTAAACGGAGATTCGACGATGACCAGTCCTTTTTTCTTCTTCTGCGTGCTCACCATCCGACCAATCGATCTTGCTGAATTCCCGCCACGGCGAGCGGTTGAGCGTCCCTGTTAGACCGCTCGAAACTCTCTGAACGACGACAATTGCGTCACACAATCCCCTGCTGTCACTAGGCTTGCCACTATCACCCCCCCGGTTAAAATGGGGCGCCGCGGAATGGGAAAGTTCCCCACTTTTCCAGTTTTTTCCTGATTGTCGATCCGGAAAAAGCAAGCTGCCTCGGCGTGACCGCGAGATGTCATTAAGAGATGATTCGCGGAATTGTCAAGAGTCCATTGTGAGAGCGGTGGATTTCTGCAGCGTCCCGAACATGACTTTTTCGGCGACGGATGTTCGGTCGGCGGGGACGGTTTCTGCATTAATCAAAGGAACAGGGATGAGTTCACCGTTTACAGTATTTCGGCGATACGACCGGGTTTTCATGGTGGTCGTCACCGGCCTGGCGTTGCTGACCTTTGTTCTTGGGGACGCGGTCTCTGACCCCAGCCGGATGAACACCAAGATGATCGTGCTGTTTCTGGCAGCTTCGGTCGGTGTTGTCGCCTGGCTTTCGGGCATGGGGAAGGGCAAGGGAACCGAATGGGGCCTCTCTGGTGCACTCATCGGTGCCGCTGTGGGTCTGGTGATCACATATTACACGCGTGAACCCAGCGTCATTTACATGCAGGGAGGAAACCTCTCTGCCGCCGAGGTCTCTCAGCTGCGCCGGCAACGCCACGTCGCCAATCAGTTCATGCAGCTGGCGTTTCATGAATCGGCCGGCGACAACCAGTTCGATTACTATTACCACCTCCCTCGTTACCTCTTCAGTTTCGGCTCGCGGAACGGTGAAGTCTCTGATGAAGAAATCGCTCTTGGTGAAGTTCTTCGCCGGGAAGCCGATAAATTGGGAATTGTCGTTACAGAAGAAGCGGTGATCGAGTATTTGAATGAGCTGACCCGGCAGCAGTTGACGGCCGAACAGTTCACCAAGGTCCGCAAGCAGATGCGGGTTCCGGAATCGGAAATTCTGGCCGACCTCCGCAACGAACTGAAAGCCCGCCGCGCACTTGAATTGCTCTATTCCCGAAATTTGGTCACTCCCGAAACCCTGTGGGAATTCTACAAACAGCTGAACGTTCGCCAGTCCGTGGAAGTGGCGGCTGTCCCGGTGAACGACTTCGTCGATTCTTCGATCGAACCTTCTCCGGCGGAACTGCAGGCCCTCTTCGAACAGTACCGAACGAACTTCCCGGGGCGGACTCCGGAAGGTCGGATCGCTGAAGGACAACCCGGCTTCGTTCAGCCGCACCGCGTGCAGATCGGTTACTTCGAAGCGACCGCCGATGACGTCAAGGATCAACTCGGTGAAGTGACCGAGGAAGAGATCCAGAAGCTGTACGAGGATCGCTTCCTCCGGGCTGTGCCGACCACGGAAGATCACTTGAAGAATCTGCAGCTGGACGGACCGGAACTGACACCTCCGGCGACTCCGGAAAAGTCTCCGGCCATGGAAGCTCCGTCTGCTGACGAGGCTCCTGCCAACCCGGAGGCCAAAGAAGACGCCAAACCCGCTGCAGATGCCCCGAAGACAGAGAAAACGGAATCCGCCCCGGCGACTGAGAAGCAGGAGAAAACACCTGCTGCAGAAGAGCCGAAAGCAGAACCGGCTCCTGCCGAGAAGGAGACTTCATTTATCCCGAACTTTGAGCAGCTGATCCCCGTTGCCTTCGTACAGAACGAGACGGTGGAAGAAAAACCGGCAACAGACGCAGCAGCGCCGGCCGCCGCTGAGCCGGGTGTCCCCGCGCCGAAATCGGATGACCCGGTCAAGCCTGCGGATGCATCGCAGCCTGCAGAGCCCGCGAAGGCCGAAGCACCCAAGGGGGAGGCCGCTCCCGCAACTCCTCCCGAGCCCAAGATGGAAGCCAAACCGGCCGCAGAAGCACCCGCTGCCGACGCTCCCGCTGCCGGAGAGAAGATGCCCGCTGCGGAAAAAGCGGGAGCTCCAGCTCTCGGGACCCCCGAGAATCCGCTGCCGTTGACGCCCCCCCCCGCACCGACCAGCAATGTTCCGCCGCTCGACGACGCGCTCAAGGCGCAGCTGCGCGAACAGATTCTGGAACAGCGGGCACGGGCCGAAGTGCAAAAGCGGATTGAAGCCGCCAAGGCCTACATGTCCTCGATCAGCGAAAAACTGAACCTGCTCGAAGGAAATCCGGAACGACTGAAGCCGGAAGATGTCCAGAAGAAGATGGAAGAGTACGCCAAGGAACATGGCCTGACCTACGAGGTCACGCCGCTCCTGTCGTACGAGACCCTGACGAACTCGGAAGATTTCCCCATTGGCCGGGCCTTCACACGCTCCGCGACCATCGCCACCGAACAGGTTCCGGACACGATTTTCCGGTCGGCTCCCGAAGAACTGTACGTTCCCCGCGAAGCATCCAGCCTGTTTACCAATAGCGGCTTTGCGTTCTGGAAGGTGCAGGACCGGGCGGATTACGCTCCCATCACCATCGACGACGAGCCGGAAATCCGGGAACAGGTCATCAAGGCGTGGCGACTCCAGAAAGCAGAGCCGAACGCGAAAGCCCGTGCTGAAGAACTGGCCAAGCTGGTCCGCGAAAGCGACAAGCCGATGACGGATGCCTTGTCCAATTCCACCGTCACCGGGAAAGAAGGGGCTCTGTTCCTCACCGTTCGTGAGACGCCCGAGTTCACCTGGATGCAGCGTCCGCTGACTGCTCCCAACAACTTCATGCAGCAGCAGCCGGTACGGGAATCCGTCATCCCGGGCCTGACCGACATTGGCAACCGGTTCTTTGAAACTGTCTTCAACAAGATGAAAGTGGGGGACGTCTCTGTCGTTCCCAACAAGGACAACACCATCTATTACGTCGTGAAGGTGAAGAACCGCACTCCTGGAACGCCGGAGCAACTGGAGGCGGCCCGGGCCGAATTCCTGAAGGAAGGGATGCAGCCCAACTACACGTCAATGATGAACAACACCCTGGCAAACCACAGTTACAACATCACCAACTCGCTGTTTCAGCAATACAAAGTGCTGATCCCCTCTCAGACACAGAGCGAAGAAATGTAACCTGCCGGATTGCCCCTCCGCGGTCGTCGGTGCAGCTGTGCGAATCCGGTGGCTGCACGACAATTTGAGAGGACATCCTGTGTGATCTCCCGGAAATCCCGCTCGTCCTGATGTGATGATCATGAGACGATCGGGATTTCGCTTTTGAAAGGCCGAAATTGCCCGCCGGAATAATCCGTTGCAAATACGGGAGCAATGCCAATCACGAGGATGACCGTATCACAGTTCCTGCCTTCAACACTCCCTGGTCTGACGACCAAACCGGGACGACCCTCCCCGGTTTTTCAAGGATGCCTGCCATGCGTTTCAGTTGCTGCCTGGTCCTCTTTCTGCTGTGTGGAACAGCGGCCCTCTCTGCTCAAGATCCCGCCACTCCCAAAACCTGGGCACAGCTGATGGAGCAGCAGAAAAAGCTCTTCCAGAGGCTGGAACAGATCCAGATGCAGGCCCCGCAGGCCAAGCCCGAGGAACAGGCCAAGCTGGTGGCCGAGTTTCAGCAGATTGTCAAAGACGTCACCACGGACCTGTTTCCCCAGATCGAAAAACAGCTTCCGGCAGCAATCACAGCCAATCCTCAGGATGAAGAAACCGGGATTATCGCCGACGACGTCATGCAGCTGATGTTCGCCCAGAACCGCTTTGAAGACTGTCAGAAGCTGGCAGATCTGGTGCGTGAGAAGCGGCCGCAGGACAAATTTGCTGTCAACTTTGCCGGGATCTGCCGCTTCGCCAACCAGCAGTTTCCGGAAGCGGCCGCCGTACTGAACGAAGCCAAAGAGAAGAATCAGCTCATTAACGAGCTCGGAGGTCGTTACCTCGAACCGGCCAATCAGTATGTGGAATTCTGGAAGGCGGAAGAAGGAATTCGCCAACAGGAAGCCGCTGCCGCTGCAGACCAGCAACTCCCTCGCGTGCTGTTGACCACCTCGCAGGGAAATGTCGAACTCGAGCTGTTCGAGAACGAAGCTCCCAACACGGTGGCCAACTTCATCAACCTTGTCGACAAGGGATTCTACAACGGCCTCCGTTTTCACCGCGTCATTCCCGACTTCATGATTCAGGGGGGCTGCCCTAACAGTCGCAACGAGAACTCCCCTCTCGCCGGGACCGGGGGACCAGGCTACCACATCAAGTGCGAGTCATCGGCTCCGAATGCCCGTCGGCATTTTTCCGGATCACTCAGCATGGCCCACGCCGGCAAAGACACCGGCGGCTCGCAGTTCTTCATTACACACCTGCCGACTCCCCATCTCGATCGCCCGAATCCGAACGCACACACCGTCTTTGGCCGTGTTGTCTCGGGACTCGATGTGGTTCGTAAAATGCAGCCCAACGACAGCATCATCTCCGCCAAGGTCGAACGGAAACGGGCTCATGAGTACACCCCCGTCACCATTCCCGATCCCGATCAGCCGGGCGTTGCTCCGGTCGGGAAGTAGCCCGCGCAGCGCGATGTTTCCCCTCCCGCACGACAAGTGTTGCGTGTACTGAATTGCGGACTGCAGCTCCGCGGAATGGGGCGACTCGAGAGCCACAATGTCCTCAATGAGTGTTGCAATCGCCGCACGCCGGCATTCGTCAAGAACGCATGCCGGCTTCTGCGAGGTGAAAATGGTTCGACGTCGAACTGACAGTGACCGCGTCTGTCGGACCTGTCCGAAATCGGAAGATAAGAAATGACATTGCACGAGCCGCTGGCCAACTGGAACGGCGTCGAGATGCCCCTGTCGGCGGTCCGGGTCTCTGTCCTGGACCGCTCCTTTCTTTTTGGCGATGCGGTGTACGAAGTGCTGCGGGTCTACAACGGACGCCCGTTCCTCTATCAGCAACATGTGAACCGGTTGCAGGCCAATCTCGACAGCCTGCGAATTCCGGCTAACGCTGCCGTCATCGGAGAACGGGCGCTCGCCACACTCGGCCACAGCGGGATTGCCGAAGGGCAGATCTATCTTCAGGTGACGCGCGGCGAAGCACCGCGGACCCATCACTTCCCACATCCTCCGAGTCGACCGAACGAGCTGATCTATGTGAAGGCTGGAGGGGATCCTTACGCGTCACTGCGGAATACGGGAACAAAGGTCCTGCTGGTGGACGACCTGCGCTGGAAACGCTGCGATCTGAAAAGCGTCAACCTCCTGGCGAACTGCCTGGCTGCCGAGGCTGCCCATGCCGCAGGCTGTACGGAGGCCGTCTTCGTCGAGGAAGATGGACAGCTGATCGAAGGCAGTCATTCCAGTCTGTTTGCCGTTCGGGGAGGTGCGTTGCTGACCGCCCCTCTGGGAAGCAACATCCTGCCGGGAATTACTCGCAGTCTGGTGCTGAAGCTGGCGGCGGAAACCCGAATTCCCGTAGTCGAAGAGCCCTTGCACCGGAACTCATTGGCGAGCGTGGACGAGCTGTTTCTGACCGGTACGTCGACCGAGGTCCTTTCGGTCGTCCAGGCCAATGAGCAGCAGATCGGCGCGGGAACTCCCGGTCCAGTCGCCCGTGCTCTCCAGCAGGCATATCGGAATGCCGTGCAGGCGGAATGCGGTTGACGCTGGCGTTCTCAAATCGAGCGCCAACGTTCGCTCCCTGCCAGCTGGGGCTCCGAACTTCCCTCGGTGCGAAGTTGATTGATCGCGATGGGAGGAGCGATCCGGGCAAGCGACTGCACCTCGTGGTAGAGTGTGACGGCTCTCGCCCAACCGAAGGCCAGGTCCCCTTACCCGCTGAGTCAGCATGTCGCTTATCAAAATCGCCCACGGACAGGTTTACGATCCCGCGAATGACATTCACGGCGAGGTCCGCGATCTCTGGATTCTCGACGGCAAGATCGTAGCCTCGCCGCCGCAAAACAGAGCCCCCGAGAAAACAATCGATGCGACAGGCATGGTGGTGATGCCGGGGGGCGTCGACATGCATTGCCACATCGCCGGTCCGAAAGTGAACTCGGCCCGCAAACTTCGCCCCGATGAAAAGCGAGGAACCCGGCCAGTGATCCAGCGGGATGATTTCCGCTCTGGCACCGTCGGAAGTGTTCCGAGCACGTTTGCCACCGGCTACCTCTACGCGGGGATGGGCTATACATCCGCCTTCGATGCCGCGGTGTCGCCGCTGGCTGCGCGACATGTGCACGAGGAATTCCGGGATACTCCGATTCTCGACAAAGGCTTTTATGTCCTGCTGGGAAACAATCAGTACGCGCTGCAGCAGATCGCTGACGGTGAACCGCAGCGACTGCGCAGTTTCGTTGCCTGGTTGATGAGGTCCACGGGTGCCTATGGAACAAAAATCGTCAATCCGGGCGGGGTCGAAGTTTGGAAGCAGAGCGGCGGCACCTGTCGTTCACTCGATGATCGGGTGGGTCACTTCGGGGCGACTCCCCGGCAGATCCTGCGTGAGCTCGCCCGGACCATCGATGAGCTGGGCCTCCCCCACCCGGTCCACATCCACTGCAACAATCTCGGGATTCCCGGTAACTGGCAGACGACCCTCGCTTCCATGCACGCCCTGGAAGGCCATCGAGGACATCTGACGCACATCCAGTTTCACAGCTACGGTGGGCAAGGAGATGATCAGTCGACCTTCTGCTCGAAGGTTCCCGAACTGGCGGACTACGTCAACTCCCATCCCAACCTGACTGTCGACGTCGGGCAGGTGATGTTCGGCAACACGACATCGATGACCGGCGACGGTCCGGTCGGCTATTACCTGCATCGCCTGTTTCCGGGCAAGTGGGTCAGTGCTGACACAGAGCTGGAAGCGGGCTGCGGCATTGTGCCCATTGTCTATCAGAACAAGTCTCTCGTGCATGCGCTGCAATGGGCGATCGGGCTGGAGTGGTATCTGCTGGTGAACGATCCCTGGCGCATTGCCATGAGTACGGACCATCCCAACGGGGCCGCGTTCCTCGCGTATCCGGAAATCATCGCGTTGCTGATGGATCGCTCGCGCCGTGAAGATTTCCTTCGGCAGTTGCCCGCAACAGTAAGTCAGCACTGCACCCTCCCCCAGTTGACTCGCGAGTACACACTCAGCGAAATCGCCATCATTACCCGCGCGGGGCCAGCCCGCATTCTGGGGTTGACGCACAAGGGGCATCTGGGGCCGGGCGCCGATGGTGACATCACCATCTATCAGCCGCAGTCTGATCTGCAGAAGATGTTTGAAATGCCCCGCTACGTTATTGGTCGGGGCGAATTGATCATCGATGACTGCGAACTCCGCAGCACACGTGAAGGCTGCCTGTTTCACGTGGAACCCGATTTCGATGCAGATTGCCTGCCTCATCTGCGCGACTGGTTTGCAGACCACTACACCGTGCAGTTCGAAAACTATCCGGTGCCGGAAGACCTGCTCGGGCAACACCGACAGGTTCCGTGCGTCTCACGTTCCTGAAGCAGATGTCTCCTGCCCGCCCGGCGCGTGGCGAGATGGCGAGGCCTTGCCCCCGACGTCGGTGCAGCGCTCGCGACGATGCAAAAGAGCCGCAGTGACTACAGGTACGGAATCGCCATTCGGGCGAGCCCGTCACGCAGGCGGACCGGCAGCGAACGCTGCTTGACATCTTCAATCGTCATGCGCCGGGCTGACTGCAGTTTGCCCTCGACCAGTCGGGTCAGCTGCTGATTCAGCTCGCGGTCGTAGCATTCGATGTTGAATTCAAAATTGAGCCGCAGGCTGCGCGGGTCCCAGTTACTGGAGCCGATGAGCGACCAGTCATCATCCACCAGCATCACCTTGGTGTGATCGAATGGAGGGGCTGTCAGATAGATTTCACAGCCTGATGGCAGCACATTCGAGATCGGATCCATCGAGGCCCATTGCACCAGCAGGATATTGTTCTCCTGCGGAAGCAGAATACGGACCCGCACTCCCCGCATCGCCGCCAGTGTGAGCGCATTGACGATGGCCAGATCGGGCAGAAAATACGGAGTGACGATGTCGATCCGCGCTTCAGCCGCCTGCAGGCCGGCGAGAATCACCAGTCGAATATTGTCGATGTCGGAATCGGGGCCGTCCGAGATTCCCCGGGCCCGGATCTGTCCCCGGCGGTCCGGCGTCGTGAACCAGTCTCCCCCCTGCAACTGCTCACCTGTGGCGAAAGCCCAGTCGGTCACAAACGTCTCCTGGATGTGACTGACCACCGGACCTTCGAAGCGGAAGTGAATGTCCTGGACCGGATGCGAAGTCTCCCAGTCCAATCGGCAGCCCTCGCGGATGTTCATCCCCCCGGCGAATCCGAGCCGTCCATCCACCACCATCAACTTGCGATGGTTCCGGAGGTTCGCATAGAAAGCCAGCCGCGGCACCCGTGTCGGCAGAAACGTTGAGGTTTGAATTCCTTTGGCCCGCAACACGCGGGTGATCGGGGGCTTCGAATACCTCGAACCGACATCGTCGACGAGCACGCGCACTTCGACTCCCCGCTGTCGGGCCCGCACCAGCGCCGCAGCAAATTCCTGCCCGGCCCGGTCATTGTCGAAAATGTAGGAACAGAGGCTGACAGAACGAACCGCTTCATCGATCGCCTGCAGCATCGCCGGATAGGCTTGCTCCCCTCCCACCAGCAGCTTGACCGAGTTTCCGGTCAGCAGCGGCTTGCTCGTAATTTTGGAAACGACGCTGAACAGCGTTCCCCGGAAGGGAAGTTCCTGCCGGGCATCATGATCAACGAACCGCCCGCGCCGAAGTGCTTCCATAAACTTCCGGTCGCGACGTCGCTCGATCCGCTGCCCGCGGCGTTCGATCCGGTTGATGCCAAAACAGAAATAGAACAGCGAACCGAGAAACGGAGACAGCCAGATCAGTCCGACCCAGCCGATGACTGTTTGCGTTTCGCGCTTCGTCAAAATGGCATGGAGCGAAGTCCCGATCGCGAGCGCACGCTCCAAGAGCGCGAATATCAGGCCCCAATAAAAGATCGGGTCTTTCACGAATGCGTGCTCCTCTGCTGCGGTTTACGCAGCCATGGCGCCAAATGGCATCTTGCACACTGCGAAGGTCCGGGTTCCCGCGAGCGAACCGGAGTCTGCCCTGTCGAGTGGAAACGAAAGTCTGCATCGTATCCGGACCGGGACCCAGAGCAATCGTGGATGAAATCCAGACATCAGGAATTCTTCCAATCCCTTCGGCGGAACTGGAACTCGCATCCTTTCCAGAACTGCCCCACCTTCTGCTGCGAGTGAACGTCCCTTGATCCGACAACAAAGACAGGTCAGGCGAGTGGTTAACGGCCGAGGGTGTAGAACGCGGCGCAGCCCCTCACCTGGGATGCCTGGAACCGGCTGGTCACGGGAGCCGACGGAGGCGGTCGCTCACACGCCTCAGACAGAAACAACCTGACGAGAGATCCGGTCCGAATCCTGGGCACGACCGCATTGCGAATCCGAGCAGATCAACCGTCAACATGCTCAATGGCATTTTGTTTTTTGATCTACCCGTTCTTGCCACGTGGAACTGGGTATTTCATCACCTCAACGCTTGCTGCGCGGGCACTGGAAAGAGCAACCTGCTCTAATAGCGTGAGGTGAAATTTTCCTTTCCTGCAGGAGACCGTCGTGCTCCCCGGCATCAAGCAATTCGATCTGTCTGGAAAAGTCATTCTCGTCACCGGCGGCTCAAAAGGGCTTGGCGCCGCAATGGCCGAAGGCTTCGCTTCTGCGGGGGGGGAGCTGGTCGTCGTCAGCCGGCATGTTGAAGAGAGTCAGGCGCTCGCGGCCACACTCGCCGCCCAGTATGGCCGTCGCGCGATCGGGCTTGCTGCGGATGTCTCGCAGGCTGCCGAAGTGCAGCAGATGGTCGAAGCGGCTCTGCAGGAGTTCGGAAGAATTGATGTGCTGGTCAATAACGCGGGGATCAACATTCGCGGCCCGATTGACGAACTAACGATCGAGCAGTTCCGCAAGTGTCAAGCTGTGAATGTCGAAGGTCCGTGGCTCTGTGCCCAGGCGGTTGTCCCCCACATGAAGAAGCAGGGGAGCGGCCGCATCATCAACGTCAGCAGCACGCTCGGCCTCGTCGGGCTCGCGAACCGCACTCCTTATGCCTCCAGCAAAGGGGCCGTTCTGCAATTGACCCGGTCACTGGCCCTGGAGCTGGCCCCCTTTGGAATCACCTGCAATGCCATCTGCCCGGGTCCCTTCCTGACGGAAATGAACATCCCGATTCAGCATTCCGAGCAGGCGCAGAAGGACATTGTCGGGGCAGTGGCTCTCAACCGCTGGGGGCGACTGGAGGAAATTCAGGGGGCAGCGATTCTGCTGGCGAGCGATGCCTCGAGTTACATGACCGGCAGCCACCTCACTGTGGATGGAGGCTGGACCGCAAAATAAGGGGGGGGGAGCAAAAATAGCGGGTCTGCGACTCGTCTCCTGGGCGCAAGCACGCTGCAGTCAGAGTCTGCACTGTCGCGCCCTGCTCCGGGAGAGAGGACACCTGAGAACACCGTCGAGACGACGCTGACACCGGACTGCTTCGTATCCAGTCGCCTCGCCACATGCGATTCAGGTGATGGAGAGCTCACTGCGTCAGACGGCGAACCGGCCACTCCCCGTCGAGGCGCATTACACCGCCTCTTTCGATTCGGACGCTTCTTTCGGCTCGGACGTGGGGAGCTCAAACTTGGGAGCGTCCCACTTGTCCTGCGGCTCGTCGACGTCCACTTTCGGACGCGAGGGGCTGCTGGCATAGGAAGGAGTACTGCGGGTCGCCGAGCGGACCTCGTCTTCGATCCCGGCCATTCCTTTCTTGAATTCCACCATCCCTTTACCGAGGCTGCGGGCCACTTCCGGCAGCCGCTTTCCAAACAACAGCAGCCCGATAATGCCGAGAATCACCATCTCGCCGGTACCGATTCCGAACATCTGACACCTCTCGCTTCTGACGCGTTTTGTATTGAGATAACCCCGCAGCCGGGGTAGACAGAAAAATCTGGTTACTTAGGCAGCAGCGGCGATTCTTCTTCGCGAGCCCCTGCCTGGAAAGCACGGATGCTCGTGCCCAATCCTTTCATGGCAGAAGGGAGGCGGTGACCAAACAGCACCAGAACCACGATTGCGAACACCAGCAGTTCGCCCATACCGAAACCGAACATAGTCCACTCCCATCACATCACGGATTTGGTTTCACGCCGGAGGGAGAGTGGTGTCGGCAGATGACAACGAGTGACCACTCCGGACCTGCCGGATCAGAGTTCACTCGTTCGGCCCGCAGAAAATGGCAGACCATTTGAGCAGACTTAATCATACGCATGCAGCAGCCCCTGTCAATCATCCATTCGGGATCCCTCCATTCCCCACACAACTTCTCCGCTGACCGGAACTTGAGGTGGACCAAACGCTCCCGCACGGTCCGGGATTCTGCCGCAATTTGCGGTGACGCAGGGCGAACGGGGCTGGTATGCTGCCCCTAGAGCGAATCTCAAATACGTTTGGCCTTCCGGCGGCGGAAAACCAAGCGTTCAATCAAGGTTTGTCGCTGAAACGCCGCCACACTTCCCCGGGATCGGGGCGAGCTCCAGCAACAGGCCCCCTGTGCAACTCCCAGAGATTCTCCATTCCGCGGATGACTTGATCGCCTCGCGCCAGCCTCCGAGGCGGGCGCATCTGCTGGGCATTTGCGGCGCCGGAATGAAGGCGCTCGCCGAAGTTCTGGCTGGCCGTGGCTGGGAGATTACGGGATGTGACCTCGACCCGGACCCGCTCGCTGCGGCATCCCTCGAGCGACGGAAGATCACCCCTCTCCGTGGGCATCATCCCGATCATCTCACTCCGGAAACGGAACTGCTGATCTACAGTTCCGCCGTCCCCCCGGAATCTCCTGAACGACAACGTGCCGAACAACTCGACATCCCCCAGTTCAGCTACGTGGAAGCGTTGGCGGCTCTCACACGTCACAGCCGGGCCTTTGCCGTCGCGGGGACACACGGCAAAAGCACCACAACGGCGATGCTGGGGACGATCCTGCAATCTGCCGACCGCTCGCCGACTGTGATTTGCGGGGCAGAACTGATCGGTCCCCAGAGCAGCGGGTGGTCCGGCACCGGTCCGGATCTGGTCGTGGAGGCCTGCGAATACCGTCGCCATTTTCTGGAGCTGCAGCCGCACGCACTCTGCCTTCTGGGAATCGAGCCGGATCATTTCGACTGCTATCCCCATTTTTCTGATGCCATCGCGGCTTATCGGGAGTTGATTGACCAGGTCCCTTCCGCTGGAGTCATCACGTATCGCAGCGATTGTCTGGTGACCGCAGAGCTGATCGGGAAATCGCGCGCACACGCACAATCGTTTTCCGTCACCGACGCGACCGCGGACTGGCATGCCTCGACGATCGTGACCGCTCAGGGGCGCAGCTGCTTCGTGTTGCGCAGCCCTTCTGGTGAAACGGCATCAGTTCAGCTGCAGGTCGCAGGTCACCACAATGTCGCCAATGCCCTGTCGGCGGCTGCCTGTGCCGCGGCGGGGGGAGTCAGTTTTTGTCAGGTGGTTGATGGACTCCAGACATTTGCGGGGGTCAGACGTCGGGGAGAAGCCAAAGGACTGTGGCGCGGCGCGCACGTCATCGACGACTACGCCCATCATCCAACGGAAATCCGCTGCGCGATTGCAGCCGCGCGCGAAGCTTACCGCCCCCGTCGACTGATCAGCGTCTTTCAGCCCCATCAGATCTCGCGGACGCGTGTCCTGCTCGGTGAGTTCGCGGCCGCCCTGGCCGCCTCGGATCGGGTCCATCTGCTTCCGGTTTACGCGGCGAGAGAATCGGCCGGGCAGGAACAAATTCAACTGGTGGCGGAACTCGCGGCAAAAATATGTGAGCTTGGCACAGAAGCTTCTCTGATCAAAACTCTTGACCATGTCTGGCCCACACTCCAGACTGACGCCGGTAACGAAGATCTGATACTGACCCTGGGAGCGGGCGACCTCACGCGCGTACATCATGAGTGCATTTGAAAAATTCCAGAACATCCTCCGCTGCGATGAACCTTTGGCTCCCCACACCTGGCTGAAGGTGGGGGGACCCGCGCAGTATTTTATTGAGCCCCGCACGGTGGCAGAGCTCGAGGACGTCGTCCGGACCGCCGATCAGCAGGATCTTCCCATCCGGGTCCTCGGCGGCGGATCGAATCTGCTGATCCGCGATGAAGGTGTCAGTGGCGTGGTCATCAAACTGTCCGGCGATGAGTTTGCCGGCGTGACCATTTCCGGCAACCTCGTCCGGGCGCGGGGAGCAGCCCTCCTCTCGAATGTGATCTCACAGACCGTGGGTGAAGGACTGTCCGGGCTGGAGACACTCGTCGGCATTCCCGGGACAATCGGCGGCGCCGTGAAATGCAATGCAGGGGGGCGCCACGGAGAGATCGGTGAGTTTGTCCGGTCTGTCACCCTCATGACCGCCAAGGGAGAGCGTTTCGTCCGCAGCGGCGATGAACTCACCTTTGAGTACCGTTTCAGCGGAATCAACGAGTTGGCCATTCTCGAGGTCGAGCTGGAGCTCAAGGCGGGCGACGCCAAAGAACTGACCCGCCGGATGCGGCAGATCTGGATCACCAAGAAAGCGACGCAGCCGTTCTCCTTCCAGTCAGCCGGGTGCATTTTCAAGAACCCGCGCGGCTTGAGCGCAGGTGCCCTGATTGATCAGTCGGGACTCAAAGGGACCCGCATCGGCGGGGCGGAAGTGAGCGATCGTCACGCCAACTTTATTGTGACGCATCCAGGGGCCACGTCCGCCGACGTCCTCAATCTGATTGAAGTGATCCGCGCCCGCGTCAACGAACAGCATGGGGTCGATCTGGAACTGGAAATCAAGATCTGGTGATCACGCCGGTGTTCCAGCATCTTCGTCCGGAGCAGGATGCAGGCGTTGATCGATCCACTCGTTCTCGACAAATCGGCGCAGGTGCCAGCGGAGTGCATGCTCCAGATTGTGAAGTGTCTTTTCCCGGTCAGCGGGAGGGACCTCTGTTGTCCATTCGAAACCAAGCGGTCCCAGCCTGCTGCTCCAGTGGTCCTTCCGGGCCGTTGCGTTGATCCGCTCCTGAATGCGGATGGACCAAACGATCCCGAAGGCATCCCGGAAGTCGAACCAGACCCGGTCAAACGGCGATTCCTCAACGACCGGACGCTCCGCCGCGCGGTGTCCACCCCACAGGGCCGTTCCCCAAAACAGGGCCGCGACGCTTCTGACCAGACGCGTTGACTCTTCCGAGAGCGCCATCTGTGTCGAGAAGGGGACGAGCACGATCCCGACCGCCACGGCGGCCAACACGACGGGCAGGCCGAACCGCGTTCCCAGATAATTCCCCGTGCCCATCACCAGAACGAGCACAAAGCCCAGATAGACCGGCGCCTGTAAACGCAACGGTGAAAGTTGTTGGGTTCCCCATAATTCGGTCAGGGCGGGCCAACCCAGCACCGCCAGCAGCGGCAGGATAATAAACAGGTTCCAGACACGATTGGTGGGCCGACGCGCCCCCAACACCGAAATCAGCGGGCACAGCGACAAAACGCAGGTCCAGTACCAGAGATGATCCAGTCGCGGCGCCGGCTGCCATTGAAAGAGCGCCCCTGCTGTCGATGCGAGCCACGCCAGTTGCGCCAGCAGCCCCCAATTCCAGGCGGAAGTCAGTGACGTCTGCTTTAAAGCACTGCAGCCGCTGCGAAAGCGGGTGAGGCAAAACACCATCAGGGCCACTGCCAAGCTGGCACAAACAACACTGAGCAGCGTGCGCACCGGTTATGCCTGCCTCAGGGATCTGTCACAAGTGATGGGATGCAGCATTTCTAACGAAGATGTCAGCTGCCCGCACGCTACCGTCGTCACAAACGGAATACGTGGCGGGTGGGGGAGAAACCGGCCACAAATTCTGTGAGGCAAGCTCGATTCAAATTCGCCGAACGCCGAATTCTTTGGGCAGGTGGACCCAACGTTCGTGGTGACTGGCGGGCTTCACAAGACGCTGCGACTTCGCGAAAGCCAGCGTAGACGATGACCCGCAAAACTCAACCCCCGGGAAGAAGTCGAGGAGATTTCAAGATGAAGTGGACAAACATTGCTGCTGCTCTGCTGATCGCCGCTAGCGCAAACATCGCTAACGCCGGTCTGTTCGGGCACCACCGTTCGAAGTGTTGTGAGCCGACCTGCTGTGCACCGGCTCCGAGCTGCTGTGCACCGACCTGCGGTGCTCCTAGCGATCCGAGCTGTGCCGCTCCTTGCGGCAACGCTTGTGCTCCCGCTTGTGCCGCTCCGGCTTGTGCTCCGGCTTGTGCCGCTCCGGCCTGTGCTCCCGCTTGCGGTGCTCCGGCCTGTGCCCCCAGCTGTGCAGCTCCTGACACCTGCTGTGCACCGGTTAGCGACTGCTGTGCTCCCAAGAAGCACTGCGGACTCGCTGGCTGGTTCAAGAAGCACCGTCGTCACGGATGCCACAAGAGCGACTGCTGCGCTCCGGCTCCGAGCTGCTGTGCCCCGACCTGCGGTGCTCCGGCTAACGCCTGTGCCCCGACCTGCGGTGCTCCTTGCGGTGCCTGCAACTAATTTGAGTTAATCGGCCCGCCAAAAACGACCTCCCCTTCCCCAGCGAAGTCGTTCCGGCAAACCGAAAAATTCGAGACGCCGAACTCTCACGGGTTCGGCGTCTTTTTTTGTATTTTGGCTCGAGGACATGGGACCTCCCATTCCCCCCAGCCACTGACACATCACTTCCCGTTCGATCAGAATGGAGAAGAGAATCACGCGGGCCCTTGCCGAACCTCTACCCCTTGCCTGACTCGATGCCATCCAAACTGCTCAGCTATCTGCGTCTGTGCCGCATCCCCACGGTCTTCACGGCACTGGCTGACATCTTTGCCGGCTATCTCCTGACACACACGGACCTGCAGCCACATCGGGAATTTCTCCTGCTGTTGCTCGCCTCGGCCGGGCTTTACCTCGCGGGGATGGTGTTGAACGACCTGTTCGACGTGGAACAGGATACCCGCGAGCGTCCGCGCCGACCGATCCCCTCCGGACAGGTCTCACGAAGAAACGCGGCCTACTTCGGCTTCGGACTCATGGGGATTGGACTCGGAGCCGCTGCGGGCACCAGCCTCCCCTCCCTGTTGATCGGCCTCATTCTGGCCGTCTGCATTCTGGGATATGACCGGTTCCTGAAGCGAACGCCGCTCGGTCCGCTCGCCATGGGAAGCTGCCGGCTGCTCAACATCCTGCTGGGGGCAAGCAGCGGAGTCGCTGACTTTGCGTCGCTGTGGCAGTCGCCGCAACTGGCCGTCGCCTGCGCGATGGGACTCTACATCACAGGAGTGACCTGGTTTGCACGGACCGAAGCACGGGACAGCAATCGCCAGATGCTCCTGGGAGCATTGGTCACTGTGAATGCGGGCCT
Organism: Planctomicrobium aquicomposti; assembly: GCF_051466325.1. NCBI lineage: Bacteria > Pseudomonadati > Planctomycetota > Planctomycetia > Planctomycetales > Planctomycetaceae > Planctomicrobium > Planctomicrobium aquicomposti. Next base: position 1,354,482 of record NZ_CP195792.1, on the reverse strand, counting down.
CGTCTGGCTGTTCACGTTTCCCGCAGCCTTTCAACCACTGGTCCCTGCCGGCAGTCCACCGACAATGGGGATGGCGCTGCTGATCTGGAGCGCCGTCGCCTTCCTGGTCAACCGTCGAGCCGTGGCCGCCATTCGTACTCCCTCTCCCGCGCTGGTACAGCCGACAATCGGAATCATGCTGCTGTCGGTCATCGGACTGAATACCATGACGATTCTCTCCCGCTTGGGAGAGGGGGGGGTCCGCTACGCGATCGGGACGCTGCTGCTCATTCCGCCAGCGATCCTGCTCCGTCGGCGCATTGCCATGACCTGAGTTCCCCGCTGCAGGCACTCAATCAACCGCAGTGCCCCGCGTTCGCAGATTGCCGTTCAGAGACGTTGTCCGGCTTCAAAAGACAGAGAGCAACAAGACCTGCGCCGAGCGGACCAGCCAAGGACGCTCCTGGTCGGAGACAGATCCCTTTTTCAGCATGTAGCCGGTTTTGGACTTCACCTGCGACACAAAGAACTTGTGCATGCTGGAGAGCTGCAGCGTCCCTTCTTCCGCCTGCTTCAGCACCTGGACCGCGACCCGGTGAATCGCCTGCGCCTCCTGCAGCTTCTGGTACTCCGCCTTGGACCAACGGGGAGGCTCTTCCGCGTTCCCCAGCGTGCGGACCAGATCGAGAATCAGCTGATCGACCTTCGCCGATTTTTCATAGTCGATCCGCTCCGGCACATCGCGCGGCGTGTGGTAATCCGGGTGTTCGCCCGTGGAGAAGAACAGGTAAGGAATCTCGTGATCACGGAACGGTCCATAGTCGCTGCGGGTGCCGATCATGTCGGTTCCCAGATGCGCCAGCTCCAGTCCTTCCGGTGTGGGAGTCGACACCAGCGCGTCACGCAGACCGGGGGAATGTTCCGCGCCAAGAATGAAAACCATCGGCAGATCCAGATCCCCCAGTGACCGGCCAATCATGTCGGCGGTCAGGCAAACCTTGATCGACTTGTGGTCGACAGGAGAGTGGGCCATGAACCAGCGCGACCCCCAGAGGAGCGACTCTTCAAAATCGAAGGCGACGAAAGCGACACTTCGTTTCAGCGGAGACGCCGCGATTCGACGGCTCACTTCCAGCAGCATCGCCACACCGGAAGCATTGTCGTCTGCCCCCGGATAAAGCTCGTTCTTCCGTACTCCCAGATGGTCGTAATGCGCGTTGACGATGATCCATTCCCGCTTCAGTTCCGGATCGGTCCCGGGAACAAATCCGGCGATGTTCTCGCCGGCCGGCTCGAAGACATCACTGCCGGTCTCACGTGCTGGAACCGTCTGAGACCATTCGCCGGCAAAAAACGGCTGCAGCCCGTTCCGGTAAAACTCGCGAATGATGTAATCCCGGGTGGCCTGCTTCGCGGTACCGCTGCGGCCTCCCCGCGCAGGATCTGCCAGAAACGTGATGTGCGGACGAATGTGATCCGCCGTGATCGGTTCCTGCGCTGGAGCCCCAGCCAAGGCGATTGAAGCACACAACCCCAGGAAAAAGAGGGCCAGAGATCCACGGCTCACCACGTCAGCAAGGTCGTGCGGGAGGCGCCGGGCGGAAAGTCGGGAAGATGGAAAACTCATGCTGCGAGATTCTTCCGGTTCTAGCGATTCGAACGAGAAATCCTGTTGTGCGGGGGCTTTCTAACCGATCTTGCAAGGCAGTGTCCACACGCATCATTTCCCGAATCGACTGGCGGTCCGTCGACCAGATCCCGGGACAAGGAGTCGAATTCATGATCAGGCGCACACTTCTGGCTGCACTCTGCGGCATTGCCGTCGCAGCTGGCTGGGGCAGCGGCAGCCACGCCGAAGCGGCCCCTCCGGGGCAGCCGACCAACTGGCAGCGATTCTACTACTATCCGTATGTCTACTATCCGCAAAACTTCCAGAAGTTGCCGGAAAGTTACGACCACCTGTACTACCGGTATCCGACCCAGAAGCGGATTCCGGTCTACAACAAGGACTGGCACAACTTCTATCCCAGTGAAAAGCCATACCACTGGGGGCACCATTACACAATGGATGTCTTCTAATCCGGGGGCGATGAGTCCATTGCTGTCAGGGGAAAACAGTCCGCTTCTTTGCAAGCGGACTGTTCGCGTTTCCGGGGCTCCGTATTCTGGCTCCCGCCCCATTTGAGAACGCAGCGTCAGCGAGTGCTTCCTCTCTCCCTCGCTGACTCTCTCCCGCTCCCCTCCCACCAACTCAGTGAACGAGCGTCAGAGTGCTGCTCACTCACCCGTACCGCAGCTCTCCCACGCTGAGCCGCTCCCTTGGGTCCAGCACACCTCTTCTTCGAGTGCTGCTCACTCCCGAGTGACGACCCGCCACAGCTGGAGCTTCTCGTAACGCTCGGCGGGAAGCTGAGAGGGAGCCCACTGGTCGAGCAGAACCAGATCACTCGGTTGCAGCGTCACCTCACGCACCAGCTCCACGCGAGAATCCGCAGCCAGCTGCTGCGACTCTGTGGGAGCATGGGGACCTGTCACCAGAAAGTTTGCCACGCGCGGGTCGGACTTCCCCGGTTCCAGCATCCCCAGATTCGACGCCGGCTGCGCGACAAACTCCAACGGTCCCTCTTTCCGGGCTGCCAGCTGGTAGAACAGCCCCGGCTCCCCGAAGATGTAAAACAGGGCATCGAGTTCCGACTTCGTCGCGGGAGGACGCTCTTTCAGCTCTTCAACGGCAGCCGCAATCACTTCGTCCGCAGCCCTGTTCATACTGCGGCGGTCCTGCCAGGCAGGGGGACTCGTCTGCAGACCCCAGAGAGTCGCCAACAGGCACAGTCCCGCAACCGCTGTCAGTTCGCCGACCGTGCTTCCGGCGAGCCCAACCTTCGGTTGCGCATCCTCTGGCGTGTTCCCCCGCTGCAAACGGCTGACAATTTCATCGAGGGAGATGCTGGCGGCAATGATCAGCCCTGTCAGCCCGGGCAACATCAGTCGAGGATAGGCCCGGTACAGCGGTGTGCTGACCAGCAGCCCCAATACCCAGGCGGCCACGATCCAGTCGGAAAGGGAAATCTCCCGGAGACTTTTGCTCCCACGGATGAGCCCCCACGCGGTACAACCGACCGCCAGAACGCAGAGGATTCCCAAAGGAATGAGGCTGCCCAGACCCCAAACAACCGCTGCCACCCCCAGGCCGATCGCGATCGGAAAAATCAGCGCAGTCCGACTTTGTTTCCACGTGAAACGCCGGACCATCAGCCCGGATGCCAACCCGAGGGTGCCAGCGGTCACCCACCCCGCATAAAAGTGGTCCACCGACAGCTGCCGAACCGCCGAGTCCCACCACCCCCGCCAGCCGACGAGATACCCCTTGTGGTTGGCGGCGACCGCTGCATAGCCCCCATAAGGCTGAAGTTCCTGCAGACACGGGAGCCACAACAGAAGGGCTCCTCCGGCAACGAGCGCGTACCGGATCGCCACCGCCCGGACGGCGGGCCAGCCGGGTCGGCTCACGAGTCCCCAGCCCGCGACGCCGGCTCCGAGAATCGCGAGCGGCAGCCAGCCATTGTACTTCGTCCACCACCCCCAGGCCGTGCAGACCGCAGCCACAGCTATCCACATTAAGGAGCCGGAACGGAGTGCCCTGACTCCCGCCCCGACGGCCAACGTCATCGCCAGACAGACCGGAATGTCGGTGAGCGCAGCCCGGCTGTACTGGATCATCAGTTCGTGCCCCGCGACGACGACTGCAGCCACGAGTGGGGTGATGTTATCGACCGGGGAAGAACCTGACGGTGGAGAGAGTTCCCGCCAGCAGAAGAGGGTTGCCGGCTCCTGCGTCTTTCCCTTCCGGGACGTTTGCAACCGGATATCAGGAACGGTCACCTGTCCAGTTCGCCCCCGAACGAGCTGACGGGTCGTCCACCAGACTCCCCAGATCAGCGCGGTCCCAAGGAGCAGATTCACCCACATAACCGCCTGCGGCCGGGCCCCCCCCTGGATCAGAGCCCACTCCAGCAGGGCCGGAAACAGCGGAGGGGCATACAGGTGCTGGTCGGGATAGCGGAACCCCAGATGGTCCGCGAACAGGTTCGAAGCGTAGACCCCTTCGTCGAAGTGCTCGACGGACAGCCGTTCGAACTTCCAGGCGCGTAGCCCGAAGCCCACAATCAGGACACACAGCAGCAGCCAGCGCGATGAGATGACTCGGTTCATGCGGGGAGTTTAATGAATCTGGCTCGCTCCCGCTTCGTAACCGGTCGCAAACGACGGTGACCACGGGCTCAGGGACTGCCCTGGCTGATGCCACGGGCTCTGAAGAATGGCCGCAGGGACTGGCCACGGCGGTGGTCTCTGATGAACTGGAACAGGGAGGCTCGCTAAGATGAAATCGTTTCACGTGAAAACTTTTGCCGTCTGTACCGTGACCAACGGTTGAGCAAACCATGTCAGAGATCTACGTCAGTACGGATGTCGAAACCGACGGTCCGATCCCGGGTCCGCACTCGCTGCTGAGCATCGGCTCGGCGGCGTTTCTGCCGGACAAGACGCTCGTCGCCACTTTCAGCGCCAACGTGCAGACCCTTCCCGATGCACAGGGTCACCCCGAGACGATGGCTTGGTGGGAGCGCAACCGCCGCGCCTGGAACCAGTGTCGGCAGGCTCCTGAGCCCCCGGAGGAGGTCTTCCCCCGGTATGTCGCGTGGGTAAAGTCCCTCCCAGGGACTCCCGTCTTCGTCGCCTACCCGGCCGGATTCGACTTCACGTTCGTCTACTGGTATCTGATCCGCTTCGCAGGCGAGAGCCCGTTCTCCCACTCCGCACTCGACGTCAAGACCTTCGCCATGTCGCTCATGGGGAGTTCGTACCGGGGGGCGACCAAGCGGAACATGCCCCGGCACTGGTTCGACAAGCTTCCCCACACCCACAACGCTCTGGCCGACGCCATCGAACAGGGCTCGCTGTTCTGCAACATGCTGATGGAATGGCGCCGGAGCCAGAAGGCGGAACTCCCCTGACGAGCGGCCGCACTGCCAGACCGCCGCGAATTCCCTTTCGCCTTGCTCCCCAGTTATAACTGGCCGTGACCAAGGGAGAGTTCAATGGCCAGTCTGTTCGAGAAGCAGGAGCAGCAGTGGATGCAATCCGCGCTGCCGCTCGCTGCGCGGATGCGTCCCCGGCAACTCAGCGAGTTCGTCGGGCAACAGCATTTTCTGGGGGAGGGGAAGCTTCTCCCCCGGATGCTCAAGGCCGATCGCCTGGGCTCCATGATCTTTTACGGTCCTCCGGGAACCGGGAAAACCTCACTGGGTGAAGTGATCGCCCAACAGACCCGCTCGCACTTCGTCATCCTGAATGCCGCCTCGGCCGGAGTCAAAGAGCTGCGGGGCGCACTCGAAGAGGCCCGCAATCGCCTGCAAGCCACCGGGGAACGGACGATCCTTTTCGTCGATGAGCTGCACCACTTCAACCGCACGCAGCAGGATGTTCTGCTGCCTGACGTGGAAGCGGGAGTGGTCAGCCTGATTGCCGCGACGACGGCGAATCCGTTTTTCTCGCTCGCATCGGCCCTGATCAGCCGGAGTCAGGTCTTCGAGTTTCAGTCCCTGTCCCGCGACGATGTCCTCTCATTGCTGCGACGGGCGCTGACCGACTCCGAGCGAGGCCTCGGTCAGCTGAAAGCGACCGCAACGGACGACGCTCTGGAGTTCCTGGCCGACATCTGCGACGGCGATGGCCGCCGGGCGTTGACCGCGCTGGAAATCGGAGTCCGCTCCCTCGACAGGAGTCGACCTGTCTTCGATCTGGAAATCGCGCAGGAGTCGATCCAGAAGAAGGCAGTCCTCTACGATGCCAAGGGGGACCAGCACTACGACGTGACCAGTGCGTTCATCAAGAGCATGCGGGGAAGCGATCCGGATGCCGCCATCTACTGGCTGGCCCGCATGCTGGTCGCCGGGGAAGACCCCCGCTTCATTGCCCGCCGGATGGTGATTCTGGCCTCTGAGGATGTCGGGAACGCCGACCCCCAGGCCCTGGTGATCGCCAACGCCGCCGCCGAGGCCACCGAACGGGTGGGCATGCCCGAATGCAGAATCATTCTCGCCCAGGCGGTCACCTACCTCTCGACCGCTCCCAAATCGAATGCCTCCTACATGGCGATCAACGCCGCGATGGAGGATGTCCAGCACCAGCGCATTGTCCCGGTTCCGGTGCACCTCAAGGATTCTCACTACAGCGGAGCCAAGGCACTTGGGCATGGCACCGGATATCAGTATGCTCATTCCGGTGCAGGGGGGTGGGTCGACCAGGATTACCTCGGCGTCGAGAAGACCTATTACGAACCGGTCAATCGAGGGCATGAGGTGCAGATCCGGCAGCGGCTGGAAGAGCTGAAGCTCCGACGCCGACCGCGCGAACAGGCCTCCCGGAACGCATCGCAGCCGCATCCGGAAGAGTCCGGAGAGCACACAGGACCCCAGCAGGAATAACCATGTCAAAAGCGCTGAACATCGGGATGATCGGAGCCGGCTTCATGGGCCGGGCCCATACGAATGCGTACAAGCGGGTCGGGGACTTCTTCCCCAGCCTCCAGTACCGACCTGTGCTCAAGGCCGCATGCTCCCGGTCGAAGGAAGCGATCACCAGCTTCGCAGAACAGTGGGGATATGAGTCGATCGAGACCGACTGGCGGCAGCTGCTCGCCCGACCGGACATCGATGCCGTCGACCTCTGCGTTCCGAACAACCTCCACAAAGAGATTGCCATCGCCGCTGCCCAGGCAGGCAAGATGATCCTCTGTGAAAAGCCCCTGGCCATGAACGTGGCCGAGGGGGAAGAGATGTGCCGCGCTGTGGAACAGGCGGGAGTCAAGAACACCGTCTGGTACAACTACCGCCGGATTCCCGCCGTCACTCTGGCCAAGCAGCTGATCGACAGCGGCCGCCTCGGACGGATCTTCCACTACCGCGCCAACTTCCTCCAGGACTGGACCATCTCCGCGGACCTCCCCCAGGGGGGAACCGCGCTCTGGCGGCTGGATGCCGCTGCGGCCGGTTCCGGAGTGACGGGCGACCTGCTCGCTCACTGCCTCGACACCGCCCTCTGGCTTAACGGCGGCATCAAAGACGTGACCGCGATGACCGAGACCTTCATCAAGGAGCGGGTCCATACCGCGACCGGAGAGAAGAAGCCGGTCGGAATCGACGACGCCTGCGCCGTCCTCTGCCACTTTGCCAACGGGTCACTGGGGGTGTTCGAATCGACCCGCTATGCCCGCGGTCACAAAGCAGGATACACCTTCGAAATCAACGGCGAGAAGATGTCGCTCCGCTGGGATCTGCACGACCTGCACCGGTTGCAGCTGTTCGACTATGGAGTCGAAGGTCCGCTGCGTGGCTGGCAGAGTATTCATGTCACCGACCACGGAGGGGAGCATCCCTACATGGATCATTGGTGGGTTCCCGGGCTGCAGATCGGCTACGAGCACTCGTTCGTGCATCACGTCGCCGACTTCCTGCAGTCGCTGGAAACCGGGAAGGCCTGTTCACCAACGTTCCGCGAGGCGCTCGAAACCCAGAAGGTCTGCGACGCGATTCTCAACAGTGCCCGGGAACATGCCTGGCAGAGCGTGAGTTGATTGCGGTGGGGCACGAAGCGTGGGCGAAGATTGACTCCCCGAAAGTCAGCACTCGCTGACGCTTCGTGTTCTGAGTTGCTTCGTCGCAGAAGACGTTCTCACCCGGCGAACGACTGCACGAGCTCCCGCACCTGCGTCAGCTCGCGGAAGATCTTTTCGAGCTGATCAAGCCGTACCTGATTGGGCCCGTCGCTCATGGCCTTTTCCGGCTGCGGATGAGTCTCCATGAAAACGGCATCCGCCCCGCAGGCAACTGCAGCCCGCGCGAGAAATGGAACCATTTCCCGGTTGCCGCCCGTGGTCGCTCCCCCCGGACGCTGCACGCTGTGCGTGGCATCGAAGCAAACCGGACAGCCCATCGCCTGCATGGTCGGAATGCACTGCATGTCGTTGATCAGCCGACCGTAGCCGAAGGTCGTTCCGCGATCGGTCAGCAGAATGTTCTTTGCCCCCGCTTCTTCACACTTGCGGACAGCGTGGATCATGTCGTCCGGCGCGATGAACTGCGGCTTCTTGACGTTGACGATTCCCCCGTGCGCAGCGACCGCCTCGGCAATGGCCACAACCAGATCGGTCTGTCGGGCCAGGAAGGCGGGGACCTGCAGGATCTGACAGACCTGCGCGGCAGGGGCTGCCTGCTCGGGCGAGTGGATATCTGTGGTGACGGGGAGGCCGGTCTCCTCACGGACCCGGGCCAGGATCTCCAGCCCCCGTTCCAGTCCCGGTCCCCGGAAGCTGTTGAAGCTTGTCCGGTTGGCTTTGTCGAAGCTCGATTTGAAAACGATCTGCCAGCCGTTGCGGGCAGCCATGTCCGCCAGACGGAGCGAGGTCTCCCGGATCAGCTCTTCGTTTTCAATGACACAGGGACCCGCGATAAACATCAGCGGCTGTGCGAGTCCGCAGCGGTAGCGCCCGACCTGGAGTGGGTTACTTGGCATGTGAAGTCCGTTTCTGTTCGCTGCGACCGAGCGCAGACTAATTCCTCCTGCCAGTCATTCTGGCGAGGTGACGTTACTTCAGCTGCCGCGAAGCCGTCAATCGCAGCGGGGTGACGGGCCTGGCTCCACGGGTCGGGGAAGCACCTCAGCGACCGTTCGCTACTTCTTCCGGAAGTGGGCTTCCAGATCTTTCACCATCGGTCCAGCACTCTTGACTGCCGACTTCAGCGTGTCGGCGGAGACCCCGAACTTCTTTGTCCAGTACTCCACCTCGTAGGCTTCGTTGATATTCACCCGGGCGGCGTCCTGCGGTCCTTTTTTCGTCTTGTCGTCGGCCATTTTCCGTCTCCTGAAAGTTGTGGCCCGCACCGGCGATCATCGCACGGCCCGACAGGCGGTCAAGAGGCTCCCGCGCAGCCCGGATCCCTGTCGCCCGCCACACAATTATATATACTGAATACAGAGTCCCTCCCGATTTCCCACCGTCCTTCCCTACCAGGCCTCCTCCATGGCTCGTCCTCACTTGCTGCTGACACTTGTCTGGCTCCTGTCTGGGCCGCCTCTGCTGGCGGCAGATGTCTCCATCACCGTCGCCGAACCGAGCGGCGTCCCGCGCCGCAGCTGGCCGGTCACTTCGGGCATCCCTTTCGCCGCCGGGGAACTTGCCTCGGCGGAGAAGGTCGCCTTGTACAACGCCGCTGGGGAAGAGGTCCCGCTCCAGGCGGAAGCCCTCTGCCTGTGGCCCGATCAATCTGTCCGCTGGCTGCTCCTCGACTTTCAGACAGACCTCGCTCCTCACGAACAGCGGCCATTCACGGTTCGTACGGGCGTCTCCCGCAAACAGGTCCCGCAACCACTGGTCCTTCAGCAAAACGGCTCTTCGATCTCGGCCGTCACCGGACCGCTGCAGATGCAGTTCAGCGACAAAGCGGGATCACTCCTCGGGCAGGTTCGCCTCGATCGCAATGGCGATGGAAAGTTCTCCATGTCGGAGATGATTGTCTCCGAGGGAGACAGCGGGATCCGGCTGGTCGATCAGGAAGGGCACGAGTTTCTGCTGGCCCCTCCGGAGAAAATCGACGTGGAAGCGAGCGGCCCACTGCGGGGAAGCCTCCGGCTGGAAGGAACCCACCAGTCGGGCGACCAGTCCCGCTTTCGTTATGTCGTCCGGTTGCACTTCTATCGGGGACAGCCTTTCGTCCGTTGCTGCTACACGTTCATTAATGATGACCAGCGGTCGCTGATGTCGTCACTTTCCCGGCTCGACCTGTTCGTCAACGAGCGACGGGGGGAATCATCCGCTCCGGAAGCTGACTGGGGAATGTTGAACCACAGCCTGCGCTCTCCGGTGCAATCGACGGTCGACCGGCTCTTTCAACGGGACGACCGGCACTACGAACTGAACGGGACCGACGCAGGAGAACGGGCGCCGGGCTGGTCGGCAGCGGGCTCGAAAGAGCAGGGAGTCGCCATCGGCCTGCGCGAGATGTGGCAGAACTGGCCCAAAAGTCTGAGTGTCAGTGGCGGCTCGCAGACAATCGGAATCTGCCCCGAGCTGCCGACAGACCTGTATGCCAACAAGTCGCTCGAAGAAGAGAACCGACTCTACTACCACATCCGCGATGGCTTCCACACCTTTAAAATCGGGGTGGCCCGGACGCACGAATTCTGGTTCAACTTTCTCGACTCTCAGCCCTCTGTCGCCGAGCTCGGCAATTTCTTTCAGGCAACAGAAGAGCCACTTCTCGCGACCTGCACACCGGAATACGCCTGCTCCACGCTGGCTGCGGGGAACCTTCTCCCAGCCGATCCCGCGAAATACTTCGGCTATGACCAATGGGTCGACACCTCGATGAAGTCGCACCTGGCCCGACGCGAGAAGCTGCGGGAATACGGGATGTTAAATTACGGAGACTGGTTTGGAGAACGGAAGGTCAACTGGGGGAATCTGGAATATGACCTCGCCCACGGGCTTTTTCTCCAATACTTGCGGACCGGAGATCGACGATACTTTTCCCGCGCGGAGCAGGCGGCGCGGCATCACATCGATGTGGATGTGGTCCACGCCGTCAATCCGATGCTGAAGAACCCGTATGGACCGCCGCCGCAAGTCGGCGAAATCTGGCTGCACTGTCTGAATCACACAGGAGGTTATTACGACAACGCCCCGCTGCCGGTTTCCAGAACCTATCAGATGGGCCACAGCACCAACTTCGGACATGTCTGGGCATCAGGCGATTTCGACTATTACCACCTGACCGGTGACCGTCGGGCACGGGAAGTCGCCATCCAGATGGCCGATGCGATGGTCCGTCACATGCCCATGAAGTATGGCACACATATTCGTGAGCTGGGATGGCCGACTATTCTTGTGCTCTCGGCCTACGAAGCGACAGGCGACCGGAAGTATCTCGACGCCGCCACCCGCAACTGGGAGGTGCTGCGCAAGAATATCGACTGGCAACGGGGCTGGGTCATTGAACTGGCAAAGGATCATTGCCGTCACAAGGATCAGCGTTGCGAAGGGAACGTTCCGTTTATGGAAGGACTGGTGCTCTGCGGGCTGGCCCGCTATCACCGGGCCACAGGCAACCCGGAGGTCTTGAAAGCGATCACGGTCGGGATCGACCAGATGATCCGTGAATGCTGGGAGGAAGACGAGCAGACGTTCCGCTACACCGCCTGTCCACTCTCCTCCCGCAGAAGCTACGGACTCTTCATGCTGAGTGCGGAAGCCATGGCCTACGAAGCAGACCTCACCAGCAACGAGGAGCACCTGCGGATCCTGCGCGCCGGCTTTCGCAGTGCGGTGATGGGCGACCGTGGCACCGACTTCGGGAAGGGTGCAGCCCAGACCATCCACTTCGCACCACATGCCATGTTCATGCTCGACCCGGAAACAGGCCGGAAGGTTTCACGTGGACCGGTATCTCTCCGTCCGTAAAGCAATGCATCATGTAGCCGCTGGGATCCAGTCCGCCGGGAGAACGCGGGCATACAGCAGAATGACGAGGCCGACCAGCACTGCCAGGGTCAGGCTATGCCAGAAGACTGCGCGGAGAATCGTCCCTTCTTCCCCCTCCTGACGCGTCGCGACAGAGGCGACGACGAGACTCTGTGCGTCGATCATCTTTCCCATCACACCGCCGGTCGTGTTGGCTGCAGCGGTCAGAATGGGATTGAGCCCCAGTTGCTGCGCAGTAATTTTCTGCAGGCCCCCGAACAGCACGTTGGAGGAGGTATCGCTCCCGGTCAGTGCGACTCCCAGCCATCCCAGCAGCGCGCTGAACAGCGGAAACAGGACTCCAGTACTGGCGAAGGCCAGCCCCATCGTGGCATCGAGTCCGGCAGCCTTCGTCGTGAACCCCAGCGCGAGCATCGCCGAGATCGTCAACAGCGAATAGCGGACCCGCCACAAGGTCGTGGCGAATGTCCCGGCAATCTCCCGGACGCTCATCCGCAGCAGCAAACCACTGAGGACCGCTGCCAGCAGCAGGCTCGTTCCGGTCGCAGAGAGCCAGTTGATGTTAAAAACCGCATTCTCCGGGAGAGGATGGTCGACCACCGGCGGCACCCGGACAATCCCCTGATGCAGCAGCGGAATCGGTACTTCAAGATGAGAGACCCGATTGAGCCAGCCGGGGGTCTCTTTCTCCTCCACTCCCGCTGCGCGCAGCAGGCTCGGCACACCCCAGCTAAACTCGTTCAATGATTTCTTGACCGTCGGTATCCCCCACAAAAAAACCAGCACCGACATCACCACCCAGGGAAGCCAGGCCCGCGCGACTGCACCGCGCGACAGAGCCGGCTGTTCCGAAACGGCAGCCAGTGGGGTGGCGCCCTCTTCCAGCCAGACCGTCTTGGGCTGCCAGAACCGCAACAGGACAATGGACGCCAGCATGGAAACCAGCGCACTGACAATGTCGACCAGCCACGGGCCGTGATAGTTACTGACCAGAAACTGCATGAGGGCAAAGCTACACCCCGACACCAGACAGGCTGGCCAGACTTCCCTGATACCGCGGCGACCTGTCATCACCGCGACGATCCAGAAAGGAACCATTAGTGAGAACAGCGGCAGAATGCGACCCGCCGCAGCGCTCAACGGTTCCAGCGGCAATCCCGTCACGGCAGCCAGTGCGATGAGCGGAGTCCCCAGCGCGCCGTAAGCCACCGGCGCGGTGTTGCCGATCAATGCGAGCACTGACGCCTGCAGTGGACGGAACCCCAGTCCCACCAACATGGCGGCCGAGATGGCGACCGGCGTTCCGAAACCGGCCGCACCTTCGATAAAGGCGCCGAAACTGAACGCGATCAGCAATGCCTGAATGCGGCGATCCGCCGACAGCCCGGCAATCGAGTTCTTCACGATTTCAAATCCGCCAGTCTGAACGGAGACGTCGTAAAGGAAAATCGCATTGAGCACGATCCAGCCAATCGGGAGCAGGCCGTATAACGCTCCATGAATTGCAGCCAGTCCCGCCAACCGGGCGGGCATGCCATAGATGCCGATCGCCACAATGAGCGCCGTCGCCAACCCGATCAGCGCTGCCAGATGTGCCTTCAGTTCGAAGAACGCCAGCAGCCCCAGCAGCACGACGACCGGCAATGACGCCACCAGCGCCGACAGCAAAACATGATCCGCGACCGGCGTGTAGACCTGCGTCCAGGGAGACATCCCGGTTCCTCGGCAAGTATGAAGGAGGAGCCGATGCAGCCACAGGCATCAGCCAAGCAGAAGTGCCGGGAGACTATTTTTCAGTTTTAAGGGCCGGGGCTGCGGAGGACTTTGGCCCTGCAGCTGCCTCGACCGCTGACGTCCCTTTGATCTTCAGATCGTCCCAGAGACCAAGATCATCAAAGGTCCCCAGACCGATCCGCCCCCAGCCAAAAGTCTTGTCATGGGCAATCTTCCGGGGCTTTTCCATGTCGTCGAAATAAATCTCGATCAAACCATCGTCGACCTTGCGGACCACTTTCACCGTGTGCCAGGTGTCATCCTTCCATGGCGTTCCTTCATCATTCGTCTCAGTGATCATGGTTCGCGGGGCGTTCTGCACCCGCATCACCTGATTGGAATGCGGGTCCGTCTTCTCTCCCAGATGCACGTAGTAGAAATTCGCCGGATCCTGATAGCCAAACACCACACACATATCACGGTGCCCGCGTGATGTCTGCAAAGTTTTGACCCTGGCAGTCAGTTCGAAATCACTGACGACGACATCCTTCAACAGGGAAATATTGAACGGGCTCCGATAAGGGGGCTTGTAGTCGCTGTTGCCGTGAATGTGGTAGACGTGATTCCCTTCGATCTTGTCGACAGTCCAGGCTTTCGGGTCTGTCGGCTCCCAGCGGTCTGCTCCGGTTTCAAAGTCTTCGGTCAACGTGATGGTCTTGGGCTCGGCAGCTGAGAGAGAAGAATCAGCAAGGCTCAGCGCCATTCCCATCAGCAGCAGTCCACAAGTGGACAGTGTCTTCAGGACACGGCCGGTTGTCCGAAATCCAGATCCGACCCCTTGTTGCCCGCCCCACACTTTCCGAGTTCGTTGTCCGCTCACACGTCACCCCCCGTCAGAATCAATGGTGGAAACCTGCAGTGTTCCGGCCACACATTCTGGATGGGTGCAGCCGATGGCGGCAACGGGAGCCCTTCCCGCGCAGCGCCATCAAGCATAAAGAGCGATCAACGCGATGAAAAGGGGCGGGGAGATTGCGCCCTACAGGGAGCGCGCCACATTGGCAGCGCGGGACGCCGGGGAACTACACGTCGGTCTCGTCTTCGCGCCCTACAAGCTGCGCTGTCATCACCGGGGCGAAGATGAGAACCGACTGATTCACAACAACATTGCCTCGACCGTCGCCATCATTCAGTGTCACTCTCACCTTTCGAGTCTTGCTCGAAGTCTGGGTGGTTGGGCTGCTGAAGGTGATGGACTGCAACAATTGTTGCACGCGCGGCGGCGTGGCTGCCGCAGTAAACTGAATGACCAGGGCTTTGTTATTGGTTCCCCCTGAGAACCGGCCAATCAGAGAACCGTCGATCCAGATCTCATTTCCATACTGGATCTCCAGGCCGGCCCCTTGCTGAATCAACAGGACATCGGTCTTCTGCCGGTTGGATGTGATGTCGACACGCAATGACCCTTTGTCAAAGTTTGCCGAGTCCGCATCCGCGAGGGTTGCTCCACCCCCAAACCGCAGCGGTTCCCCGCCGGGATGATAGGCCCGTTCCGAACTCCAGTTTTGAATCACCGGCAAGTCGTTCACGGCGGTTACATTAATGGTTTTCGTCACCGGGGTACTGGTGACACCGTGATGGGCACCGTCCGCATCCGAGACTGTCACCTGCACTGTCCGTGGCAGCGTCGAAGGATTGTCTGAAGAGCTGCTGAAGGAAATCGCCCTCAGCAACGTGGTCACGCGATCCGCGGTGGCGTTGGCGTTGAACTGAATCGTCAGGTCATGGTCTCCGTGTCCGCCGAGGAACGTTCCAATCACCACGCCTCCGACCAAGACTTCACCGAGATCATTGGTCGTCACCTTCTTCTTTCCGGACCCTACCGATTTAATCGAGAGGAGGTCGGTCGACTCGCCATTCGCGGTAATACTGACCCGGAGCACACCCGTATTGAAGTTGGCCGAGTCCTTATCAGTGACCTTGGCACTCTTGGCGATCTGCAGCGGAGCAGCATTCTCCTTATACGTCACTTTGCCACTGAAGCCGGTGATCACCGGTGCCTGAACGATTCGTCCTTCGCCGGTTCCATCGCCAATCTGCTCCACCCGATTCAACAAGATCGAAATGTTGTCACCAAAGTTGTTGGACACCGCCAGGTCCGGCAGACCGTCGCCGTCGAAGTCGTGCACGACGATCATGAACGGGTTCTGTTCGACCCGAAACTTCACCGCGTCGGCGAAGAGCGGAGTCCCCCCAACCTCAGTCGTGATATTCCGGAAGACGGCGATCTCTTGCCCGGCATCTTTCTGCAGCGTGACGACAATATCCAGCTTGCCGTCGTTGGTGACGTCGACGAGGGCGACCCCTTCCGGCCGCTTGTTGACGTTGTAGCGGCTGACATACTCGAACACGGCATCCGTGGACCCGACCGTCGTCAGGTTGGTGTAGATGTTGACATCGAGATCGTTGTGGCTCGTCACAACAATGTCAGGCTTGCCATCGCCGTTCAGGTCACCTGAGGCCGCGTGGTGCGCCAGATGTCCCACTGGCAGATTGACACGCGGGGTCATGGACAAGGTTGTCGCCCCCGCTTCCGTCGTGTTCAGCAATACGGAAACCATCTTTCCGTAGTTACTGCTCGAGGCGACATCGGGCTTCCCGTCACCGTTGAAGTCGGCGATCGTCAGCGAACGAGGATTCGCATCGGGCCCCAGGAACTGCTGCGCCGGCAGGAAACTGGGAGTGTTGGAATCGACCTCGGTTTGATTGACAAGAATACTCACGAGATTCGGATTGGCGATCGCGACCAGATCGAGCAGACCGTCCTGATTCATATCCACCGCCTCCACGTTGAAGGGGCTGCTGCCGACATTGAAGCGGACGGGAGGCCGAAATGAAATCGAATCGGACCCCGCATCTGTACTGTTCAGCAGAATGGCGACATCGCCACCATACAGTGAAGCTATCGCGAGGTCGGGGCGACCGTCGCCGTTGTAGTCGCCCACAGCCACAGAGTGAGAACGTCCAGCGACGGTCATCACAGACGGTGAGGCAAAGGTCGGTGTTGAGCTTCCCGGTTCTGTCGTGTTCCGCAGAATGATGACGAAGGCATTTTCGTTCGCCACGACAACCAGATCTCCCCGGCCATCGCCGTTGAAATCACCGACAGCGAACCCCGATGGGGCATCACCCGCCGGGATATTCACGCGCGGAGCAAACTGCGGCGTGACATCCACCAGCCCCTGCAGATCGAGGAACAGGCTCGCCTGCGGAGCGGTCTTCTTGTTATTCAGAATGGTCACTGAAACCTGAGTCGTCGCTTCTCCAGCAGCGAAATAGACGACGCCGCTCGCAGGGAGGTAATCAACGCCCTGTTTGGCCGACCCATCGCGCGTGGCATACTGCACGCCGAGCGGGTCATTCACACTGCCATCACGTGTGAGTGTGAAGACCATCTGTGCGGTCCCGCCCACCGGCTGTACGATGGCGGCGTTGCTGACATTGACGGTCAGCATCAATCGGGATTCGAGTGCTTCGACCGTTTCGACACGGGCCCCTCGTCGTCGACGAGATCGTGACAGCGTGCTGCGGCGAAAGAAATTTTGAAGGAGCCCGGTCCACGAGATCTGAAGCATACACTCTGCCCTCATTAGGAAGCCCAACTTGCCCACCGTCCGAGATCGGCAAACTGCAATCTCTGAATTCTCTTCAGCCCCATCAGCCCTGACAAGACGTATCACTTACAGTTTCTGTAACTTCCTCAGAGTTGCTAAGATTCTTAAGTCCCAACCTGCTCCATATCGAGTGATGCATGATCGAGCACCCCGCTCTGCCCCAGCCGACAGACATCTCCGCCCAACCCTGGCTGCAGATTTCCTGTTCTGACGGATTTATAGGATGGCTAACCACTTGCAAAATCAGCCTGGCCCTGAGCACCTATCAGGTTGGCAAGCTGATCCTGCTGGGCAGAAATGCACAACAGCAACTCTCCGTCGTGGAACGAACTTTCAACCGGTGCATGGGACTGTGGGGGGATAGCCAGACTCTCTGGATGAGTACGCAATTTCAGATCTGGAAGTTTAAAAATTTCCTCCCGGAAGGTGATAAATATCAGGGTTACGACCGGCTCTTCGTCCCCCAGATCGGCTACACGACGGGTGATCTCGATGTCCATGATGTCGCGTTGACGAGCGAGGGTCAGCTTGTCTTCGTTAATACGCTCTTCAGCTGTCTGGCGACATTTGGAGAGTCGACGAGCTTCACACCGCTCTGGAAGCCGCCTCACATTTCGCAGCTGGCCGCGGAGGATCGCTGTCACCTGAACGGGCTGGCCACAGTTGAGGGCGTCCCCCGTTATGTGACCTGCGCAGCACTCAGCGATCAGGTCCAGGGGTGGCGCTCCCACATGCGTGACGGGGGCGCTGTTCTGGATCTCGCCGATGGAAGGGTCGTCGCCCGTGGCCTGTCGATGCCTCACTCGCCCCGCTATTTCCGCGACAGACTGTGGGTCCTGAACTCCGGACGCGGTGAGTTCGGTTACGTCGACCTCAACACAGAGACCTTTCACGCGGTCACGTTTTGCCCCGGTTACCTGCGGGGGCTGACGCTCGTCGACAATTACGCCATCATCGGACTCTCCCGCCCCCGGCACGGAGGGTCCTTTTCTGGCCTGCCGCTGGACGAGCGATTGCAAAGCGAAAACGTGCCACCCCGCTGCGGACTGGTGATCATTGATCTCCACAGTGGAGACATTGTGGAGTGGCTCTGGCTCGAGATTGGCGTCGACGAGCTGTATGACGTGATTGCGCTCGCCGGTGTTGAACGCCCGTTGATTCTCGGATTCAAAACAGATGAGATTCTGAGGCTCAACCCGACATGGAGATAATCAGCTGAAATTGAATCGCACTCTCACAGTGTCACCAACACGTGGCCGACTGCAGTTCTGAACGAGAGGCCCTCCTGGACGAAGGGTTGATGCCTCCGGATCCCAGACAGAAAGTGATTGCGGTACCCGCAGCGCTCACTCCGCATGGCTGGCCGGCACCATGTTCCCTACGGCAACTTCTCCGGCAGAGGACGTAACTCGAGCCGGCGGACGAACAACTCCGCCCCTTCCGTCTGCACGAGAATCTTTCCCTGACGGGGAATGACGTCACGGGCGCGATTCACCGCGGTTCCATTCACAACAGAGGTGAATGTGTCACCGGCAGCGAAATTGTAATCTTCGCCAGCAACTGGAACGGATCATTGCCGGGCAGGACTGAAACCCTGGCCGAAGCTTTGCCACAATCTACGGGCAACCCGGGAAACGGAATTGTGTGACCGGTTCCCGATTCCGGCGGTTTGCTCCTGGCTGGGGAACACACCTGCGGTTGCCGCGAAGTACTACCTGTCCATGACAGATGATCACTTCCGAGAAGCAGCCGGCCATGCAATGCATTATGCAAAGCAGACTGGGGCGGAAAACAAGGGTCTGGAGCGGACGGAAGAGGACAAGGCAGTCAGGAAAACCTACAGAAAAGCCTCGAAATCCTCTATTTCTCTGCGAAAACCGGAAAAGAAGAGTGGACGTTACAGGACTCGAACCTGTGACCTCTTCCGTGTGAAGGAAGCGCGCTAGCCGACTGCGCCAAACGTCCCGATTCGCATATTTGAGTTTCAACGACCACTTTCTGCAAGCGTCCGCTACGACTTCATCTCCGCTTCCTGGTTTCCTTTTCCGTTTGCACGGATAGTAGCTGTCATTCACTCGCACGGAACCTGAACACTTTGATGTTCGATCATCCCCGTTGCGGTCACGCGCAGTTGGCGATTTCATCAACCGACGAATTCGCTCCTCGCGGGAAAATGGAGCCTGCAGTGGCGGGTGGCCATCAGCTCGCGGTCATGGCAATCACCGTTCCCCGGCTCTTATTTTGGAGCCGGACAATCGCCAACAGGTTCACCCCGCTTCGTCACAAGACGTCTCAGTCAGCCCCCGGAAAGCCAGGAGCGCCAAACGCCGATGCGAAACACACTCGCAGCAGGACTTCAATTCTCCTCACCCAGCCAGTCCGCCACGTACAGCTGGCTTGTCCCATCCGCTCCACGTGACGACGTCCACATCAGCTGCTTGCCATCGGGGCTGAAGACAGGCAGTACATCCGCCTTGGGATGAAACGTAATTCGCCGGATCGGTCCGCCGCTCAGCGTGGAATCGGTCGACT
The DNA here is from genome assembly GCF_051466325.1 of Planctomicrobium aquicomposti. Lineage (NCBI taxonomy): Bacteria > Pseudomonadati > Planctomycetota > Planctomycetia > Planctomycetales > Planctomycetaceae > Planctomicrobium > Planctomicrobium aquicomposti. The sequence continues at coordinate 1,335,045 of NZ_CP195792.1, read as the reverse complement.
CGATCGGCATCGTAAACAGGTCGAAGTTGGCCCCCTGTGGACCGCGCGAGTAATCAGCCCGGGTCCAGACGATCGATTTCCCTGACGGATGAAAAAACGGGGCCCAGTTCACGGTGTTGAGGTCATCGGTGAGCTGCACTTCGTGCTTGCCATCCACTGAAATCGCGTAGATCTGCAGCATATGTTCCTGCTGACGATCGCTCCGAAAAATGATCCATTTGTCATCAGGAGAGAAGAAGGGACCACCATCGTAGCCGGGGGTATTGGTCAGCTGGCGAACATTCCCACCATCGGCATCCATGATGTAGAGGTCCGGATCACCATCGCGCGTTGAGGTGAACACGATCTGCTTGCCATCGTGCGAATAACTTCCTTCAGCATCGTAGCCAGGACTGCCGGTCAGCTGCTTCAGACCAGTGCCGTCGAACTGACAAACATAGATGTCCATCGAAGGATCGAAATCCCACTGATAGCGACGACGGGAAGGCTGCAGCTGTTCCTCGCGTGCAGCCTTCTCTTCCCCTTCGAGGTCAGGGTGAGTGTGCGCAGAGGCGAACAGGATCTGCTTCTGATCGGGACTGAAGTAAGCGCAGGTCGTCCGGCCCCGTCCGGGACTCAGTCGTCGCGGTGCAGACTTCCCATCCAAAGGCTGGACATAGATCTGATAGAACGGGTAGCCCAGGGGGTAAGCCTGATAGACAATCCACTGACCGTCCGGTGAGAAATACCCCTCACCTGCCCTGGGAAAATGCTCCGTGACCTGCCGGATGTTCGCCAGAAATTTCTGCTCATCCGTCTGCACGTCGTCCGCAGAGACCGAGCCCGCACTCCAACTCCAGAATAGTCCGACCAGGAGCATCATCCCCACCGAAGCGGGCAAGCCCCGCAATGACCGGCGATTGGGAGACAGCAAACTGGGCATATGATCTTCCCCGGAAGGCAACGAATAAAAAAACCGCACCGGACATATTGTTCACGGTGCGGCTCGAAGATCAATCGTCAGGTTCTTCGATGGCTCGAATTCCCTGTCCGAATCGGATTCACTAGTTGGCTTCGACAGCCTGAACGTTGATGCGACGTCCATCACGATCGAAGTACACGCTCCCTTCAACCAGAGCGAACAGCGTGTAGTCACTTCCCATGCCGACGTTCTTGCCGGGGTGCCACTTCGTTCCGCACTGGCGGACGAGGATATTGCCGGGGACAACTGCTTCGCCGCCGAATTTCTTCACACCCCGACGCTGTGCGTTGGAGTCACGACCGTTGCGGGTTGAACCCTGTCCCTTCTTATGTGCCATGCTTCACCATCACCAGTCTTATGAGTCCAGTTGCCAAAGCAACGGGAGAAATGTTCGGATTGATTAACGCTTGGAGAACTGGAAGCTGCGGCGGGCACCAGCCTTACCGTACTTCTTACGTTCGACCATACGGCTGTCACGGGTCAGGAAGCCACCTTCGCTCAGCACCGAGTGCAGCGAGGGGTTCTTGGCCTGCAGGGCCCGGGCAATTCCCAGCACCACGGCTCCGGCCTGACCGGTTGAACCGCCACCCTTCACGGTGACGATCACGTCCACCTTGCCCAGCATATCCGTAGCCCGCAGCGGCAACTTGATCATGCCGAGGTCGCGGACGACGGGAAAGTACTCTTCGAGAGGCCGGTCATTGACGGTGAACTTCCCGCTGCCGTCGACAATGCGAACCCGGGCGACTGACGTCTTGCGACGGCCTGTGCCCCAGGCCACGCCGAAACGGTCAATCTTGCCGCGAAGCGTGGGCTGATAAACCGGAATTTCCACGGTGTCAGCATCTGAAGCCGCAGCACTGCCGATATCCAGGCCCGATGCCAGAGTGGCCGGAGTCGAAGCGGGAATGTTGGTCTCGTCGGACATATCAGATTTCCGTAATCAGTCTCATTCAGTTGTGTCTGCCGGGAGCGTGAACGCGTGCGTCGCGAATCAGGCCAGATATTCCGGGAACGGCTTGGGAAGCTGAGCCTGATGCGGATGGTTGTCTCCGACATACAACTTCAGCTTGGACAGCATTTTGCGACCGAGCTTGCTCTTGGGAAGCATGCGGCGGACCGCTTCTTCCAGAATCAGCTCCGGATGGATTTTCAGAAGCTGGGCACCGGTCCGGATCTTCAGACCGTCGGGATAACCGGTGAAGTGCTCGTATTCCTTGGTGGCCATCTTGCGGGTGAAGTTCGGATTGTCTTCGTTGGCAATGGCCCGGCCGGTGAAGCGAACTTTTTCGCAGTTCAGCACAACGACGAAGTCGCCGGTGTCGACATGCGGAGTGTACGTTGGCTTGTGCTTGCCCATCAGCACAGTCGCGATCTGGGTTGCCAGACGACCGACGACCTGATTATTAGCGTCGACGATAAACCACTCCGGCGCAAGGGTTTCCTTCTTCGCCAGATACGACTTTTGAACCGTCTGCACGGCAATTCCTCAATACTGAACAACAACCCGATAGTGATTCCGGACCGTCCCTGCGGACGGAGGGAAACGGGGCAGGATAACGGACAGGATTCTCCGAATCAACTGCAGCGGGGAGCAGATTTCTTTGCTGAACCGATCTTGTCTGCTGCAAAAATCAACAGATCCTAATCCATTCAGGCGGTTGTTCTCCGAATTCTCGCGAACGTGGCAGAAAAATTGCGGCTGCTCGCAGCGTCTCCCTGCGACGTGAAGAAATGTCGAAGATCCCCTGCCAGGATTCCGGATTCCGACAGAACTGACGACGGACTCACAGTTTAGTCCCTCCAGTGACTCGCTTGCCTCCCGGTGCAGCCAGTTGATGGGGGGGCTCATCTGGGATACGATGTGCGCAGCTGCTCCTTCCGATCCGATCTGTTTCTCGCTGGCGATCTGAGCAAATCTCTCAATATCTGCTGCTCTGCATGAGCTCCCGGTTATGCCCCGAGAAATTCACCTCGACCAGGTTTCAGACACGCACACAGCCCTGCAGGCTGCGGTGGCGGAACTGGAGGCTGGAAAGCTCATACTGGTTCCGGATGAATGTGGCTGGAACCTGATGGGGCTTGCGACCCGGGAAATTTCGGCAGCAGCACTGCAGAAGGCGGCTCAGACACTCTCTGTCCTGCCGGTCGTGTCGATCGCGGAAGCTGAAGTGGTGGCGGATTATGTGATCGACGCTCCACGGCTCTTCCAGAAACTTTCCGCTCGCTGCTGGCCTGGTCCTGTGATTCTGCGAAGCGGATCCAAAAATGTCGAAGGCTTGGCGCGGCAGTGGCCGGAATCTTCCCGGGACTGGGCGATGACAGCTGACGGAAGGGCCTATTACTGTCCGGCCGATCCCTTCGTCGCCGGATTGTTGCGGGCTCTATCCGCACCGGTCCTGAGCGCGCTCGGGACAACCGACCAGAAACTGGAGAACGGGAAGCTGGACGACATTGTCAGCTTAAAAATTTTGCCGGCATCACGAAAATTTTCAGAGCCTCCCACAGTCGTTGCGGTGCAACGGAACGGGCATTGCATCGAATCGGCAGGAGTCGTCAGCGAACGGCGTTTAGCAAGACTGGCAGGCGAAGTGTATTTGTTTATCTGCACAGGAAATACCTGCCGCAGCCCCATGGCTGAGGCAATCTTCCGCAAGATGCTGGCTGACCGGCTCAAATGCCGGGAAGACGATCTGATGGATCGTGGATTCGTCGTGGTCTCGGCCGGACTGGCGGCCCCGCGCGGAGCGGCCGCGAGTCCTGAAGCGGTCGTCCTGCTCCGCGAAGAGGGGATCGACCTGAGTGGTCACGAAAGCCAGCCAGTCACGGAAGAACTGCTGTTCCGCTGTGACTACATTTTCGCCATGACGAGAAATCACCGAGAGGCGGTTGTCTCCGCATTCCCGGAACTGGCGAACAACGTTCGCCTGCTCTCTCCGGAAAACGAAGACGTGTCCGACCCCATCGGTGCGGGCATGGAAGAATATGCCCGCTGCCGCGACGAAATCACGGGTCACCTCACGCACTGGCTCGACCAGATTGAATTTCCAGCCCACTGAGCAAAAAGCACGACAATGAAAATCGCGATTGCCAGCGACCATCGCGGAGTCCGCGTCAAAGGCCAGATCCTGGCCCAGCTTGAAGAACTCGGACACACCGCACTCGACTTCGGTCCTGATGATTCCAAAAGCGTCGACTACCCCGACTTTGCCTTTCAGGTGGCAGAGGCGGTCAGCTCGGGCGAAGTGGATCGCGGGATTCTCGTCTGCGGCACTGGCATGGGCATGTGCATTGCCGCGAATAAATTCTGCGGTGTACGGGCAGTCACCTGCCATGACGACGTCACCGCCGAGTACAGCCGTCGGCACAATAACGCCAATGTCATGTGCCTCTCAGCCGACATGCTCGGTGACCGGCTGCTCGACCGGATCGTCGAAATCTGGCTGCGAACGGAGTTCGAAGGGGGACGGCACCAGCGTCGACTGGAAAAAATTCTGACCTGGGAGGCAACACACGGCTGCGTCAGCAAGGCCCGGGAGGCCAAGGAAGACTGCCACGGCAACAATGGTGAAGTGACTCAACCGGCAACCGTCGCTGCCGCGGGGAAACAGACTCCCCAGAAGTGATCCGGATTTTGTATGCTTCGCGGCACAGCGGGCCTCTCGTGCCCCTGAGCCCGGAGTCCCTTCCGGATTTGAATACCTTCCCCCGATTCTGCTTCTTTGGAGTAACCGTCCGTGTCTGATCCTTCACGCCTGAAATTTTCCAAGACACACGAGTGGGTGTCCGTCGATGGCGATGTGGCCACAATGGGTATCAGCGACTTCGCCGTGCAGGCACTGACTGATGTCGTCCACCTGGAACTGCCCCAGACCGGACGAACCGTTGCCGTGGGCGATACCATGGGGGAAATCGAAAGCGTCAAGGCGGTCTCCGATCTCTATGCGCCTGTGGCAGGAGAAATCATCGCCGTGAATGAAGACCTCCAGAACGACCTCGGCCAGCTGTCGGAGGATCCGTTCGGAAAGGGCTGGATCGCGAAGATCCGCATGTCCAAGCCGGCGGACGTCAACACGCTGCTCTCGCATGCAGATTATGTGGCCCAGCAGGACGGCCACTAACACAGAGTTTGATGTTTGATCGACCGCCCTCACTGGGCACGGTGGTGTTTTTTATCGATCGAATATCGCGTTGCTCGGGCACACGAAACGGCAACCGGCTCCGACCGGTATCCTCGTGCCCGCACAGGCATCACGAGGAACGAGTCGAGTGTTTTTGACTGACCCGTTCTCGCCAACGCAACAGTGAGCGTTTCACCAGAAACGAAGGCTGCGCGGGCACTGGAAAGAGTCACCTCGATCACAGCGCCACTGGGCGAGCACGGAACTGCGCGGTGACAAGCGGGTTCGAGAGACCCACAAGTTCTTCAGGCGAAATCCGTCTCCGGCCGAATCCCCTCATTCCGCCGGCGACTTCTTTTCAGGAGCACCGTAATGCGTCCAGTGTTTGCGGCTGTTGTGGTCTGCCTCGGGGTTTGCAGTCAGCTGCCCGCCATGGAAGAACAGGGAGCCCTCACCGTCGCACAGGCCGCCAAGGTGATTAACCTGTCGACGTGGAAAGTCAAAGGGCTGACCCTTCCGGAATCGGGCCAGGTCGCCCAGCTCCACTGCGAACTTCGCGGGAGCCCCACCACCGTCTTCAAAGCGATTCAGGAACAACTCGTCGCCGAAAAGTGGGAGGAATTGCCACAGTCCTATGTGAACGAGCAATCGGTCAGCGCCACGTTTGCCAAAGAGGGATTTCTGCTGTCGGTCTCCCTGTATCCCGCCACGAAAGAAAACTCCGTCACACTGACAATCACCAACCACGGGAATGTCAATGTGGCGAAGCTGCCGGTCCCGCAGGAGGCGACACCGCTCTACACCAGCGGGACGTCCGCCATGTTTCTGACGCCGGGCGCTCCGGAAGAAGTTGCGAAAATCCTGCGAGTTCTGATCCTCAGCAACCGAGGCTGGGAGCCATACGGCGAAGCAGGGGATGTCGCCTGGTACAAGCGGGGAGCTCAACGGATCAGCGTCCGCTGTACGGCGGCTCCGGCCCACGCAGGCAAAACGATTATTGATTTTTCGGGAACGCTCCTCTCGGCCGACCTCCCGGCTCCCCCCGAGGCCTCCAAGCTGCAGTACTCCGATTCCCGCACCCAGCTCGCAGCCGACACTCCTCTTTCGACAGCGGAACTGGCAACGCACTATCGGGCAGCCCTGAAGACGTCCGGCTGGGAAGCGACCACCGACAAGCCGTTCCAGTCGTCCATTTACGAAGAGATGATCTTTCGTAACCCGGCGAACGAAATGCTGACGCTCAAAATGAGCACCGTCGAGGGAAAGACTCGAATGCTGCTCCGCTTCCAGACCGCGCGTGAAGTTGCCGAAGAGATGCGCATCGCTCAGGAAAAGGTCGCCGCCAGCAAGGCCAAGTCTGAAACCGCCCTGCCGAAGTACATTCTGCCCCTGCCACAAGGGGCACACAGCGTGAACCACAAGCCGACGCATATCGAGTTCCAGCTCAAGAGCGGCACAGCGCTTGCCGAGCTCGCCAACCTGCGGAAGACTCTGGAAAAAGATGGCTGGAAAGCAGCCGAAGTTCAGGCCGAGGCGAATTTTGGGACAGCCGAGTTCTCGCGCGACGACCAGAAGCTGCTGATTGTCTATCTCGACCCGGGGATCATTCCGGCCGAGTTCACGGTGACTTCGCATGGATTCACACTCGAAAAAGAAGCCAATTGAGGTCCGTCGCTCCTGACGGGTCTCCCGTCGCCCGCAGTGCGGTTGATTGTCAGCGGCACCGGCACCGGGTCCGGAAACGGAACCTTCCGCCCTCGCTCCAAAAAAGATGAGGAAAGGTCGCCCCGCAGAAGCAATTCCCAACCCTGCCGAAACGCTTTAGAAACCCGAAAGCGAACGGAAGTCAACCGCGTAAAACCGGTTGCTGCGTTGTTCCGCCCCGGCCTCTTCCCATCGCATCAATCTCCACGCATCAGCCCATTTCACCGACTGAAAAATGTCTGGCGGTCCAGTTGCGTTCACTCCGTCGACACACGATGCTTTCATCGCCGGGACGATGGCGACTTCGATCGTGTGCGTCCCAGCTCACGCATGCTTTATTGAATCTTCCAGAGGATGGCGGTCTTGGCTTACCTTTATAGCTCTCCCTCGCAGCAGCGCGAGATGCTCAACGACATTGGCGTCTCTTCAATTGAAGATCTGTTGAAACAGGTTCCTGATGAAGTCCGCCTGAAGCGCGAGCTGAATCTCCCTCCGGCGCTGACCGAGTTGGAGCTCGAGCAGCATGTGCGCGGACTGGCCCAGCGAAACCAGTCGGGTCGCGTCAGCTTTCTCGGCGGCGGTGCTTACGATCACTTCGTGCCTGCCGTCGTTGACGAAATCACCGGCCGGGGTGAGTTCTACACCGCGTACACCCCCTACCAGCCCGAGGCGAGCCAGGGCTCGCTGCAGGCCTTCTTCGAATTCCAGTCCCTCATCTGTCAGTTGACCGGGCTCGATGTCTCGAACGCGAGCCTCTATGAAGGGGGAACCGCGGTCAGCGAAGCGGCCTTCATGTCGATGCGGGTGAACGGACGCGATAAGAAGATCGCCATCTCCGCAGCCGTCCACCCTGAATATCGTCAGGTCGTCGAAACTTATCTGCACGACCTGCCGACGCAGGTGGTCACGCTGCCGGCGATCAACGGACGGACCGACGTTGCCAAGGCGGCCGAGCTGGTTGACGAGGACACCTCCTGCGTGATCTTCCAGCATCCGAACTTCTTTGGTTGCCTCGAAGATGCCGAACAGCTCTGCCAGCTGGCCAAGCGGAAGGGAGCGTTGTCCGTGGTGTCGTTTGACCCACTCAGCGTCGGCATCCTGAATCGTCCCGGCGACTATGGTGCGGATATCGGTGTTGCGGAAGGACAGCCTCTCGGAATTCCGTTGCAGTTCGGAGGTCCCTACCTCGGCCTGCTCGCCTGCCGCGAAGAATATGTCCGCAAGATGCCCGGCCGACTGATCGCCAAGACCATCGACCGCGATGGCCGCGATTGCTACGTCCTCGGGCTGCAGACGCGTGAACAGCACATTCGACGCGACAAGGCGACCAGTAACATCTGCACCAATCAGGGACTCCTGGCCCTGCGGGCAACTGTCTATCTGTCACTGCTGGGCCCACAGGGGATCCGGGAAGCGGCGGAGCTGTCCTGTCGCAAGGCTCATTACGCCGCGGAACAGCTCAGTCAGGTGGAGGGGCTGGAGCTGCTGTACTCCGCCCCGTTCTTCAAAGAGTTCGTGCTGAAGGTGACCAAAGGCACAGCGGCCGACGTCATCGCCAAGGCCGCAGCGGCCGGGTTCGACATCGGCCCCGAGCTCTCCCGCTTCCGCAATCTTCCGGAAGGGACCGGCGAAGCACTGCTGGTGGCCGTCACCGAGGCCCGCACCCGCACTGAGATTGACCGCCTGGTCGCGGCGCTGAAATAGCCCGGCCGTTCCACGTCACTCTTCGAATCCACCACACCACGATTACTAGTTCAAAGCGAACATGCGAAATCAACTGGCAACCCGCTCCCTGTTCGACATGTCCGTCGCCGGTCGACGTGCCGAAACCTTTCCCTCCAGCGACGTCCCGGATGTGCCGCTCAGCTCTCTGATTCCGCAGGCGAGCCTGAGCCAATCCCCACCACCGCTCCCGGAGCTGGCGGAAGGGGATGTCGTTCGGCACTTCGTGAATCTGTCGACGAAGAACATGTGCGTGGACACTCACTTCTATCCGCTCGGCAGCTGTACGATGAAGTACAACCCGAAGCGGCATGAACGGCTCGCCCGACTCCCCGGCATCGGAAATCTGCACCCGCTTGCCCGGCAGGAAGATTCACAGGGAATGCTGCAGATGCTGTACGAAATGCAGGAAATGCTGGCGGAAATCGCCGGGTTGCCTGCGGTTTCACTGCAGCCCGCTGCCGGTGCCCAGGGAGAACTGGCAGCGCTTCTCGTGGCGGCGGCCTACTTCCGCGACAAGGGTGAAAAGCGGACGAAGGTGCTGTTCCCCTCCAGTGCTCACGGCACGAACCCCGCGAGTGCCGCACTGGCCGGCTTTGAATGCGTCCAGCTGAAGCCCTCCAAGACCGGCTTCGTCGAAATCGATGAACTGAAGGCGCAGGTCGACCAGAGCACCGCCGTGTTCATGGTGACCAACCCCAATACGTTGGGATTGTTCGAAAAAGAAATCGCGACCATCGCCCGCATCGTGCATGAGGCGGGGGGACTCGTCTATATCGACGGCGCCAACATGAACGCGATCCTCGGCATCACTCGCCCCGGTGACTTCGGCGGCGACATGATGCACTACAACGTGCACAAAACCTTTACCGGACCTCACGGCGCCGGCGGACCGGGGGCAGGACCGATCGCCGTCCGCTCCTTCCTCGCCGACTACCTGCCGGGACCGGTCGTGACCAAATCAGCCGACGGTCAATTCGCCCTGACGGATCCACCAAAGTCCATCGGCCGTGTCCGTTCCTTCTTCGGGAACGTTGGCATTCTGATGCGGGGATACTTCTATCTGCGGACTCTGGGGGCCAAAGGTCTCCGCGACGTGTCCGAACACGCCCTGCTGAACGCCAACTACCTGAAGGCCAAGCTGAAGGACGTGCTGCCGGTCAATCACGGCGAATACTGCATGCACGAATTCGTCGCCACAGCCAAGAAGCTCAAGGACGAAAAAGGGATCTCCGCGATGGAGATTGCCAAGCGTCTGCTGGATTTCGGCTTCCACGCCCCGACGGTCTACTTCCCGCTGGTCGTTCCTGAAGCGCTGATGATCGAGCCGACGGAAACCGAGTCGAAGGAGACGATGGACGCCTTCATCGCCGCGATCAGGACGATCGTCGCCGAAGATCCGGAAATGCTCCGCCAGTCCCCGCACAACACCCCGGTCCGGCGCCCCGACGAGATTGCCGCAGCCCGGACTCCGGTGCTGAAATGGACGGCCTGCGTGAAAGACTGAGCATCGAACTCTCACAGTCGACCTGGAGAGTCATGAATCACGAGGGGTGGCAGACCGCGAGCTGAACGCTCGGCTGCCGCCCCTCTTTTGTTTACCTCTGGGCAACTCGAAGTCCGCCGATTCGCAAACTGGAAACACAACCGGCGGTATCAAAGGACCTTGCTGCGCCTGAACATGGGCGGCCCGAACAGTCGCGACCGTGAACTTCCGGATTGCTTCAGGGTGCGGCACTTCTTTTGCCCCTCCTTGGCTGATGCTTCATTTCGAACCATCAGGCCCAGGAGGACCGCCATGACCACCCAACGGACCCAGCCCAAACCCCCATTTCCCAAGCAAGGGCTCAAGGAACCGGGAATCGAACAGGAGATGTCCCCCCGTCCCCATTTCGAAGCCCCACGCTATCAGGCTGCGGGGAAGCTCAAGGGGAAAGTCGCCTTGATTACCGGTGGGGATTCGGGAATCGGCCGGGCGGTGGCATTCCTCTATGCGCGAGAAGGGGCCGATGTCGCGCTCGTGTACCTTCCCGAGGAACAGGTCGACGCCGACTTCATCGCCCAGAAAATCACGGAACTGGGCCGAAAGGTGGTTTTGATTCCGGGTGATGTCTGCGATCCCGAATTCTGCGAACAGGCCGTTCAGCGGACAGTCGACGAACTCGGCCAGCTGGACATTCTGGTCAATAACGCGGCTTACCAGAAGCACCGCAAGTCGCTCGATGAGATCGACTTGGAGCAATGGGACCGAACGTTTAAAACCAACATCTACGGCTATTTCCACATGACCAAAGCGGCACTCCCCTTCCTGCGCAAGAGGTCTTCAATCATCAACACCGGTTCGATCACCGGAATCGAAGGGAATAAAGAGCTGCTCGATTACTCCTCGACAAAGGGGGCGATCCACGCCTTTACGAAATCGCTGGCCCAAAATCTCGTGGAGAAAGGTATTCGCGTGAACGGAATTGCGCCCGGCCCAATCTGGACACCGCTGAATCCCGCCGAGACTCGTGACCAAAAGACCCGGGATTTTGGTGCGGAGACTCCCCTGGGACGCCCCGGCCAACCTGAGGAGATGGCACCTGCTTATGTGTTTTTCGCAAGTGATGCGGATTCCAGTTACATCACCGGACATGTGCTCCCCCTGCTGGGAGGCGAAACAATTGGAGCTTGACGAGCTCCAGATTCCGCCGTGCTCCCCCTGGGGAACATCGTAAGTCTCACGACCTCACGAGTTGCGTCGGAGGGAGACCGGCAGATTCCTCTTCCGTGATTTACAGAAAAAGGTTAAAGATCACCCGCAATTACGGATCGCGGGGCCCTGACCGGCAGATTTTGCCGGGCAGAGCGGGCAGGGACGCCATTTCATGAGCCAACAGGAACTCTCGACGGACGCCATCGTCCAGAGTCACGATTCCATCGACATCATGGCCTCGGTGCTGAGGTTCTACCGGTCGGCGCTGCGCCGGAAAACCCTGGTGATCTGCTGCTTCATTTTCAGCTTTACCCTCGCTGCCGTGTACTACGCCACTGCCACGCGACTTTATCAGTCCAGCGCAGAACTCTTTGTGTTGCACGCGGGGGGAAATGTGCTCGATGAGAAAGATCGCAGCAAAAGCGATCTCTCAGCCCAGATGCCCGACTTTGAACGGGTGCTGCAGAGCGACAGCGTCCTCAAAGTCGCGCTGAAGTCGCTTCCGCCCGAACATCGCATCGACTTTCACGATGTCCCTGCCGAACGGTGGCTGAATCATTTCCGCGATCGCCTGTCGGTCTCGACTGTGAAGCGGACCAATGTGATGGCGATTTCGTATCGCTCGGTCAATCCGGAAACCGCTTTTCTTGTCGTCGACTCCCTGCTGGAGTGCTACGTCAAATTCATGAACTCGATGCATCAGGACACCAAGCAGGCCAACCTGCAAATTCTGATGGAAGCCAAAGAAAAGACAGCTCAGGAGCTGCGGCTCAAACAGCAGCAGCTGCTGGAGCTCAAAAGCCAGTCACAGGTGATTTTCGGTTCCAAAACCCAGTTGACGAACGTGCTCGATCAGAGCGTTCTGGAACTCCGTAAGGCTTACGATCTCGCCAAAATGGAGACCGCCAACGCCAAGGCGCTCTGGGAATCCGCGCAGGCCGCCTATCAGCGGGGCGAGGACATGCAGGAGTTCGCCAGCCGTCTGGATGAATCGCTGGGAAGCAATCTCCTGCAGGCCCAGATGGGAATCGGCAGCCGCGACAGCTACGCCATGGCCCAGATGGAACGTGACCTGCTGCAGCTTCGCCGCGAATTCAACGCGAAACAGGAAATCCTCGGGCCCAATCACCCCAAGCTCAAGGAATTGTCCGAGCGCATTCAGGAGTCGGAGCGTTACCTGCGGGGACGCCCCGGCCAGATGCAGGAAGAATTCCAGAAGCTCAGCCGCGAACAACTCGGTCCGCAGCTGGTGGCCCTGATTGCCCGACAGTATCAACTGGCTGTACAGCGTGAACGGGAAATGGGCGCGAACTTCATCGCGACCCGCGACGAGGCGTTGAAAGCGGGCTATCAGCTGACCCAGATGGAGCAGTTGCAGGACGATGTGGATCTCCTCCGGGCTCAGCTGTCCAAAGAGATCGATGGCATCAAGGAAAACCTGATCTCCAAGGAGTCGGGGATCAATGTCCGGACCATCACCCCCCCTTCCATCGATCGCCGGCCGGTCACTCCTAAACTGTCGATGACCGGAGTGATGGGCGTGGCGCTGGGGCTGCTGCTGAGTACCATCAGCGTGTATGTGCTCGACTTCTTCGACGACCGGTTCCACTCACCGGACGATCTGCGGTTCACCCTGAACTCGCCGATTCTGGCCATGATTCGCAAGCTGCCGGTGCTGGCGCAAACGGGACTGGCATCGCTGTATCCCTACGCCAAGCCCAATTCGGTCGAGTCAGAAGCGTTCCGGTCCCTGCGAACGGCGATTGACTTTTCCCCCGATCAGCTGCGGTGCCTGACGATCTCCAGCACGGAGCCGAGTGACGGCAAAACGACGGTCGTGGCCAGTCTGGCGGTTGTGTTCGCACAAGCGGGCAAACGGACACTTGTCATCGATGGAGATATGCGGCGGCCGGGTGCCTCGCGGCTGTTCGAACTTTCCACACATCATGGGCTGTCGAACATTCTGCGGGATCAGCGTGATGTGGAGCAAGTGGCCGTGGAATGTGTGGTTCACACCTCGCTTCCCAAACTGGACGTAATCGCGTCGGGGCCCCGTCCGATGAATCCGGTCGAACTGCTGGCCAGCGACCGCTTCGCCGAGCTGATCCTGTGGGCCCAGTCCAACTATGACCAGATCCTGATTGATGCGCCCCCTTCACTGGCAGTCGCGGATGTTCAGGTGATTGGTCGGCTGGTGGATGCGGCAATTCTGACGGTCCGTCCCGACAAGAACCGGCGCAAGATGGTGGTGCGTGCCGCGGAAGCTCTGACGTCGCTGGGCTGCCCGCTGCTCGGTCTGGTTGTCAACCATGTCGAGCCCAAGCATGGGGACGATTATGCCTATGGGTATGGCTACGGCTATGGCGATGGTTACGGGCACAACGAACAGGATCTGGAAGAAGCCGGATTCAGCCGTGCTGCCTGAGAGTCCACTTTCACATCGAATTTAAAATCCAAGAGTCATCAGGAACGCTGCTGACAACGGCCAGAAAGTCGCCGCTGCCAGCAGCCACATCTCGGGAACGGTAGGGTACCGGACCCGTTTACATGTCCTGTCGGAGCGGCAATTTCCGGTTCGTGTCCGGAAGCTGCCGGAAGGAGCAGCGCTCAATGTCAGGCTGGAACACATCTTCCCGAAAATCGAAATCCGAGCGAACGTCTTTTGCCGATCAGCCCCTGCTGCTGAAGGCGGTTGATCTCGGACTCGCGCTGTCGCTGGTGGTCGCTCCCTTCTGCATGGGGGGACGGACACCGCTGGGACAGTTGATCCTGTGTGTCCTCTCCACGCTGACGATGTTTTTCTGGTGTCTGTTCCAGGGACGCGCCGGAGATGCCCGGTGGAAATTCACCGGGGCAGAGCCGGTCATGCTGCTGGGGATCGGCCTGATCATCCTGCAGTATTGCCCGCTCCCTCCCGACTGGCTGAACTCACTCTCTCCGAAGATGCCGCAGATCCTTTCGATCTGGAACGAGGAGAACTCCTCGTTACTGCCCGGAACTTGGAACCGTATCAGCTTCACGCCGTACGACACCCTCAGCAACCTGGTGATGGTGGTTGCCTGTTGCCAGCTGTTCTTTGTCGCCGCCCAGCGACTGAGACGACTGGATGACCTCCGGAACGTGCTGAGTCTGATTGCGGTCGGCGGCGTGGCGATGGCAGCGTTTGGACTGGTGCAACTGCTGCTGAGCAATGGAAAATTCTTCTGGTTTTACGAGCATCCCCAGACGGACACCAGTTCGGTGGCCAAGGGAGCCTTCACCAATGCCAACCACTTTGCCCACTATCTGTCACTGACAATCCCCGCGCAGCTCCTCCTGCTGGTGGAAGGGCTCGGAAGCCAGCAGTTTCGCCATGAACGCCGTCGTTCCGCTCCTCCGCTGAATGCTCCACAGGCCAACGGTTCCGCGACCGCCCGAGTCGCCTTCTGGGGAGCCAGTCTGGCCATTACCGGACTCGCACTGCTTCTCTCGATGTCACGCTCCGGAATCATTTTCTGCAGCGTCGGCGTGATGACCACGCTCCTTGTTCTCTGGCGCAAGAATTTGCTGGGAACGCGGGCCGTCGCCATTGTCTTTTTGCTGGCGACCGCCTCACTGAGCGGAACTCTGATCTTCGGAGATCTCGCATCACGCATGGTGGAGCAGAACTTCGCAGAACTGACTTCCAATGACCTGCAAAAGCTCGACCGCGACGGCGCCCGACGCAATATCTGGCAGGCCAACCTGGACGGCATCGCCGACTTTCCTGTCGTCGGCACCGGACTCGGCAGCCACCGCGAGGTCTATTGGCGCTGGTTTAATATTCCTCATAACGGAACAGAGTATTCGCACGCCGAGA
The DNA here is from genome assembly GCF_051466325.1 of Planctomicrobium aquicomposti. Taxonomy (NCBI): domain Bacteria; kingdom Pseudomonadati; phylum Planctomycetota; class Planctomycetia; order Planctomycetales; family Planctomycetaceae; genus Planctomicrobium; species Planctomicrobium aquicomposti. The sequence continues at coordinate 1,320,004 of NZ_CP195792.1, read as the reverse complement.
GTGGATTTCTGCAGATTCCGCTGGAAACCGGAATCGCCGGAGCCAGTCTGGTGGGCCTGCTGTGGCTCATCACTCTCCTGTGGTGTGCTCAAGGCTTGTGGAACGCCAGCACCTCGCAATCGTCGGGGGTGATTGCCGTTGCCTTCGCCGGAATTCTCGTCAGCCTGGGACATTCCCTGTTTGATTTCGTCTGGTACGTACCGGCCTGCGTCAATCTGGTGCTCATCTATGCCATCTGTGCGTGGCGCATCAGCCTGATGCGGTTCTCCGAAACGACCGCCCGTGATGCGCTTCCTCCGGCGCCGACGTTCGGCCTGTCACGACTGGCCTGGCTGTGCGCGATTCCGGTGACCCTCGGACTGGGAAGCTGGATGGTGCAACAGAAGCTGCCGGAAGTGGCTGCTGCTCCGCTCTGGGACGAATACCAGCGGTTGTCCAAACGCTCTCGCGAGAATGCCAACTCCAAGGATGAATTCAATACCTCGGAAACCCTTTTGAAACTGCGGGACGAACTGGCCATCGCCACGGCCGAGGCCGACCCTCACAATCACCGCGCGCAGCTGCAGGCCGGAATTGCCTGTCTGCACCGGTTCACGCTGGAACAGAATCAGGCAGAGACCAGCATGCCCCTCCGCCAGATCCGGGAAGCAGCCCGACTTTCGTTTCAGGATCCGGAGGAGATGAATCGCTGGCTCGATCAACCGGGCGTGCTCGGCAAGAATCGTCATTATTTAAACTCGGCGATCCAGCACTTCCGCGCGTCCTTGCAGGGATGTCCGCTGCAGCCGCGACCTTATCTGGAACTCGCTGAACTCGTCTGGCTGGAAGGGGGCTCGGAAGAGCAGGAACGGGCGCTGGTCCAGCAGGCGGTCTATGGGCGACCGCACGATGCCCGGTCGAACTTCGCACTCGGGACGCAGCTCTGGCTGGACGGTTCCCAGTCGACGGCGATTACCTACTGGCAGAAAGCTTTTCGGCAGGATGCCGAGTATCGGGGCCAGATCATCGAGAACCTCGCGACTTACGTCGCCCCCAAGTTCTTCCTCGACACCTTTGAACTGGACCAGAAAGGTCTGCGACAGCTGCAGGTCGCTTACCAGAAAAGCGAAGATCGTAACGGATACCTGATGATCGTCGACGCTCTCGCCAAGGCGAGTGTCAAAGAGGCGATCAAAATGAAGGGGATCGTCGCGGAAGGACACTGGCTGCTGGCCCATGCCTGCTTCGCGGAACGGGGTGATCGCAAGAACGCCTACCGGGCCGCCAAAGAAGCGGTCGCGGCCAACCCTTCCTCATATCAGGCTCATCAGACGCTGGGAGTCTGGCTGTACCAGAATCAGGCCTATCCTGAAGCGGTCGAGCACCTGACGTGGTGCGTCCGTCGTAAGCCCGACCACGAATACCTGCGAAATATGGCGCAGCAGGCTGTGGTCAAAGCGGAGCATCAATCCTCTTCCATGACAGCGGAGGGGAAGAAGGAATCGATCGTCCGGTAGAGCAGGCAGGAGACTCGTCCGAGTGAATGGACGTGATTCCAGGGAGCCGGAGCGAGTATTGAAACCAGGATAGAACCACGGAGGCACTGAACACTCCGAGAAGAAAGTGTGCCCGCCCTCAAAGCCTCGCAGCCTCTGAGCGTGTCCTGCGCGGTGAAGTGCTTTCTTCGACGGTGCGTACTCCCAAGAACTTGCTGGCACTCGAACCGTACCAATGCGATCGAACGCCTCCCAGTTCACACACGGAATGGGTTACCTCTGCGACTCCGATTCCGCCTCGGACTGAATCCGGCGGGCAATCAACGCACGGGTCTTTCCCGCCAGTCGGGCGTAGAGCAGAACACCTTTCCCTTTGCCGGACAGGGGCAGCTTCTTGCGGATCGCATCTGCGGCCGTCGGCACATGGCGGGATTTAATCTCGACTTCACCAAACTGCAAATCGCGAAAAGTATTGCGAATCTCCCGATCGTTGTTGGGCAGATTGGCAATGACCTCGAAGGCCTGCACCGCAGGACTGCTGACCAGTTCGGTCGACGTCAGATACTCTTCCGTGTCATCGAGACGGGTCAGCTGTAACTGCTCCGCCAGCGCATCGACCAGGCCTGCTCGGACGACCGCAGGATCAGGATCGTAAACGAACCTGCCGAGCGAACCGACAGAGGAGCGATGTTCCCACGGATTGCCGCCTAGGGTGAAACCGGAGGGAAGAACGGTGGCACGCATGGCGACATGGCCCGCCAGTTCGCCGGACCAGACGGTCGCTTCTTTGCACTCTCCCTGCAGGCTGATCAGCTCGACTTCACAGCCCGTGAATTTCCCGCCGAAGTTGCTCGCGGGGGAAAGCTTGATCGCCGCGCCCCGTGTGGTGGCGATGAGCTGTTCCAGAAATTCCAGCGACGGTTGATAATCCTCGATTCGAATCACCCGCTGCCGTCCTGCCCGGCGGTCGGGATCGATGTGGACGAAGGCCCCGGTCACCGGCTGCTCGGTCGCATCGCCCACGCGAAACTCGATCCGTTCAGCCACCCCAAACACGGCGGCGTTCCTCTGTGCCCGCGCGCTGGCAACCGGGGAGAGATCGACAGAAATGACCCGCTGCCCCTGTCGGGCCAGAGCCACCGTGTCGGAACCAATCCCGCTGCACAGATCGAAGACCGGCTCGGTGCAGCTTTGGAAGCGTAAAGCCTTATGCAGCGCGACCGCTTCAGGCGTCGACTGCTCGAGACCGGTCCGATCGAACCACATCTCCTCGGCGCGGCTGAATTTCGTCCGGCCCCGCTGCCGCAACTCCACCAGACTGACAGCGGCGCGCACGACTCCGGCCGGATATTGCTCGCGCAATTTCGACTGCAGCTGCAGCTCAGTGCCACTGTGCTGCTTCACGAGTTCCAATAACTCGGGATGCTGCGTCAGCTCGCGCATCACCTCCAGTTCATCGTCCATGGTGGTGATTCACTTGCGACAGAGCTCAAAAATCAGCACGGAGAAAATGTCGAAAAGGAACTGGAGCAGGTTGCTCTTGCGAGCGCCCTCGCAGGTCGTGCATTGTCTGCGAGAGTGCACCGCTCCACCTCCCGACTTCGGGCCGGTCCGAAGTCAAATTGTTCTACCGGGATGCCTGACGCCACGGGAACTGGGCGACCGGAACAAGGTCATAGGTTCCCTGACGGCCGTTGGCGTACGGGAAGCCGTACATGATCACTTTGCCCGAGTTGAGCTCTCCCACATAAATGGCGGACGACGCGGGCGTCACCCCCCCCACTGTGTTCATCTGGGCAAACCCTGAGACCATGACGTACTGGGCGTTGCCAGTCGTCTGGAAATCCTGTGCGAGGTTCCGACCGTAACTCTGGGCGAAGGTCCCGGAAGCGGTATTGAACGCCGCACCGAACAAACGACCGGTCACGCCGTCCAGAATGAAGACCGCTTCGCTGTTCGCCAGCAGGGTCTGGGCAGTACACATCGCAAACTTGGTGTTGGACGATGCGGTCTCCGCATAGGCCGGCTCAGTCGGGCAGTAGTACGAGATCGCCATTCCCAGCAGGGCTCCGGCAGCGAGCCAGGTGATCCGGCGGTCGGTCATGTTGGTCTGCATCGAATCGGTCTCCTCGATCCTGTTTTGGACGTCTGCGGTCGTTGCTTCCTTGGGGGAGCAATTCAATCGGGCTGCAGGGTGAGTCTGATCGGCAACACATTTTGCGGAAGCGGCTCGGCTGCGAGTTCCCGATCCCGACAGCCTCCCCTCAAAGCCGACAGGCGGGGAAATCGTCACAGGTCCCCGGGAGGTCCGTTCCACCGTTGTGGCGGGGCTGACGGAGCCAGTGCCCTACGGCAAACGCCCCTTCCTCAAAGTGTTGCATCCTCTGCATCTTAAACGATTTGCAGGAGATCAGCCAGCCGTCTTTGGCGTGCGGAGCGCGACGGGTCGCGACCTCGCGAATGCCCAAAGCCATCTTGCCAGAAATCCCAATTTTCCCGTACAACGCTGCAGGGAACCGGGACGGTTCTTCAGAGGAATTCGCCGCTCTCAGCCTGTGTGTCGCGACTGCATCCCTGTTCTCCATGCAGATCGTGCCGTCACGAGCCGGGACGGGCAGTCGGTCCGAATGAAAGTTGACCCATGGACGGACAGAACAGTGACCTTTGGCAGCAATTCCGATCGCTGGCGCTCGCGACCTGTGTTGCGCTTCCCAGCCTCGCCGCGGTCATGTGCACCGAAAGAATTCCCACTCCCCGACCGCTGGCCGATCAAAGGGTCGTCCCTGCGCTGGCGTTGCAGCAATACTCGGTGAACCTCCGCGAAGTTCCCGCCATTGGAACCGTGCCGGCCCGCTTCAACTTCACCAACTCCGGGAATGGCCCCCTGACAATTACCAAGCTGGACGCCAGTTGCGGCTGTCTGGCTCCCAAGATGACCGGAGGCAAGAAAACCTTTGCGCCGCAGGAGAATGGCGAATTTACCGTCTCCGTGAAAACGGCGAACGAAAAACCGGGGCCCAAGTCGTATTCGGTCGCCGTCCACTACGACGACAACGGTACGCCCCGGGAACAGGTCGTGACCTTCCATCTGATCATCCCCGAGCGCAAGGTCACAGTCTCTCCCGGACAATTGACGTTCTACCAGCTGCAGGGAGAAGCGGGTTCAAAAGTCCTGCATGTGACCGATGAGCGGGGCAGGAACCTGCAGATCACCAACGTCACCACTTCCAGCCCGAATCTCGAAGCGGTGATCGGGGAAAGAAAAGTTCGACCCGACGGAGCGATGGAAATTCCGATTCAGGTGCATGTCGCGGAAGGTCAGCCCCCGGGGCGGGTCATCACCGACGTCACGATTCATACCGATGACGTGAACTATCCCAAGATCCAAGTGCCGGTGATGATCGAAGGAAAATGGCAACCGATTCAGCAGGCGAGCGGTGTGCTCTCTCCCACAAATTAAAAGTAGGGCTCACCAGTTCGAGCCACGATCTCCCTGCTCGAGCTCGTCCAGTTGGGCCCGCAGTCCATCTCGTTCTTGGCGGGTAATTTCGAGATCAAACATCAGGTATTTGATATCCAGTCGGAGCTGAGAAAGAGCCTCCTGCACCAGATTCAGGATTCGACGGCGACGACGAACACAATCCACCACTTGGGAATATGGCTGCTCAAGCTGGCGATAGAAAGGTTCAGGTAATGCGGCGATCCGTTTCCCCAGTTCCATGAGTTCACGGGGAAGTTCTTCAGGTCCCGCATCCGGAAATCGAGTGAAATTGGCCATGTGTGCAACCTTCCGCCCCGTCCACCACGATTTGCCTGTCCGGCGGAATTTGGGGGGCCGTCCATCAGGATTCAACAATCCAGAGTTCGCCGCGTTGCCAAATCGCAACGTTCGTCCGCTTTCTGCATGTTGCCAAAACGCATCAACCTCCCGCAAGAGCGCTCAGCAAAACTTCGCATTTCTGGCTCTCACACCCCGAAGCGACGTTCAAGATAACGATTACAGCGATTATTCCACCGCGAACCTTTCGGTCATGCGTGGAATCCGCTCTGGGCTGGCTGTGCTGGTTTTGACGTTTCTGCTGGCGACACCTGCGATCGCGCAGCTCAAGACCACCATTCATCAGCACGATTTCGAGGTGGGAGACGTCCTCGCTGTTCCCGCGAACCCATCCTTGCGGGAACTTCTCAAACTGCATCAGCTGCATGACGACGCTCCCCATTCCGGCACGAAGAGCGAACTGCTGATTTTCGAATCACCCCTGCAGGTGCAGGAACAGCGGCTGATGATTCCGGTGCCCAATGCCCTCGTCTTCGACGAACTGGTCGCCTCCCTGTGGGTCCGTTCCAATCGCGCGGGGGTCAGGCTGGGAGTACGCATCCGCTTCCCCCATCAGGCCCACCCCGAGACAGGGATTCCGCTGGCGGTCGACCTGTTCGGAGACAGCTGCGCCCCTTCCGCCCACTGGCAACGACTGACCTGCCCTGTGACGGATGACCGCGTGCGGCATCGACTGATTCGAGCGCGGGCGCAGCTCGCCAGCAGCGGCATGAATCTGCTTGACGAGCGGGAGCTGTATGTCGATCAACTGATTCTGTCTTTTCAGTTGCCGACCGGTGGCTCCATACTTCAGCTGGATGATCTGCAGTTCGGCCCCGTCGTCACTCCAAAGAATCTCGTCGTGGAGATGACCCCTCGGGAGAATGTGGTTCCTCCGGCACTGACGATTTCCGATGATCGACTGCGGAAACGGGGCGAACCCTTTTTCGGACTGTTCACCGTCTATCATGGCGAGAGTCTGGAAGATGTCCGGAAAACCGGTGTCAACATGCTCTGGATTCCTGACTACGAAGATCAGGCGCTGTTAACGGCCTTGCGTGACATCGATATCGGAGCGATTGCGCAGCCGCCGATGCCCGGTCTGGAAGCGGTGGGACTCGGGCGGGCAGCGCTCCCGACATTCTCTGATTCCACAGCGCAGGTCTGGGCCTGGATGCTGGGCATCGACATCCCCTCCGAGCACCGCGCTTACATCACCGCACTGGCCGATCAGATCCGTGATGCCGATCGAAAATTCCGGCGCCCCATCCTCGCCGATGTCTCGGGTTCCGAGCGGGAGTTCCACCGCCGGATCGATCTGATGGGCTGCAGCCGCTTCGGCATCCACACGGCACTCTCCACCTCAGAACACTTTGAACAGTTGCGGGGCCGACGCGATCTTTCTCTGCCCGGCAAACCGATGTTCACCTTTGTCCAGACCGAAGCAAGCGATGCCCTGCTCGACCAGCGGGGCCCGCATGATTCCATCCCGGTCGTTGAACCGGAGCAGATCCTGCATCAGGGATACGCCGCCATCGCAGCCGGATACAAGGGGATTGGTTTCTGGAAGCGCATTCCACTCGACACCGACCTGCCCGGGCTGAAAGAACGGACTTACGCCATTCAGATTTTCTCATGGCATTGTCGGTTGCTGGAACCTTGGCTCGCATCCGCGAGCGTCGTCGACTCCATTCCCGTCGACACGGGCGGTGACCTGCGGGACAAAACGGCCCGGAGCATTCCACTGACTTCCCGCTGGGATCCGAAAGTCGACCCGGTCTCACATGCAGAAATCGCCCCCGGGCAGAACAGCCATGTCCGGGCCACCATCCTCCGCACCGACTTCGGCCTGATGATTCTCCCTCTCTGGAACGAACCGGGATCGCAGTACGTGCCGGGGCCGCAGGTCGCGAAAGATGCCCGAATCCTGGTTCGCGGGATTGGTGACATCGCCCAGGCCTGGGAGGTGACGCCGACCAGCGTCGGCCAGTCCAATCTCGCCATCAGTCGGGTGGCGGGGGGAACCGAACTGCATCTCCGGAACTTTGACCAGTCGTCGATTATCGTCATTACTTCGCGTCCCTCCGATGCCGACGTGCTGCAACGGCGGGTCCGCATGTTCCGTAAAGAAGCAGCCGAGGCCTATGTGCGCCTGGCCGAACTGAAACTCGCGAGGGTGGCCGACGTTCACCGTGAGCTGCAGGGATTGGCTCCGGCGCTGCCCCAGGCCGATCAATGGCTGAGACTCGCCACCTCGGATACCGAGCTGGCCCGACAGGAGTTGGCACGCGAAAACCCCAACGAAGCCCGCATCGCCAGCCAGCGTGCCATGCAGAATCTCCGGTCGCTGCAACGGGCCCACTGGGAGACCGCGACCGGTTCCGCGACTTCGATGGTTTCAAGCCTGGCAGCCGTCAGCTTTCAGACTCTGCCCGATCACTACCGCCTGCTGAACGAAATCGGCACCGCTCGACAAATCTCTCCGAACCTGCTGGCATCGGGCGGATTTGAAAACGAACAGGACCTCCGTGACTCGTGGAAAGATCATTCACCCGAAAGTCGCTACGCCTCGCTGCTGCTGACCGAGGGAGGACCAGAAGGGAAAATGCACCTCACCATGATGGTGAAGCCGAATGCCCCGCGCGGCACACCCGCCGCCCTTGTCGGTCCGGAAATTCCGGTCAAGGCGGGTCAGATCGTGCTGATCACTGGCGAGTTCAGCCTGCCACGCGATCTCTCCGGGATCGAAAATGACTTCAACATCTATGAGACCCTCGTCGGACGGACCGGGGCCCTGCGTTATGAAGAGCGAACAAATGGCTGGCAGGCATTCCGCCTGATTCGACCGGTCACCAGCGACGGCGTGCTGCGGGTCCGGTTCGAGCTGAATGGGCCCGGAGTGGTGCATCTCGACGATGTGCGCATCCGGGTCGTCTCTCCTTCTGAAGGGCGGCTGACCGACAACCTCGCCCCCTGAGGAGTCAGTAACCTGCTGCATACAGAAAATGGCAGGGGCGCAATCTCCGTCTTGATTGCACCCGTTTCCGCAACATGCGTGCGGTGATGGATCACGCGAGACTCTGGCTGCGATGGAACCGGAACAAGCGACCTGTTCGAAACAGCGGTGGATTGAAATGTCCGAAGAAATGTTTGATGTCTGCGATGAGCAGGACCGCGTCATTGGACAGGCCCCCCGCTCGGTCGTGCATGCCCGCAACCTGCTTCACCGGGCGGTGCACATCTGGGTCTGGAATTCCCGCGGCGACCTGCTGCTGCAACTCCGCTCGACGACCAAGGACCAGTATCCCAGCTGCTTCACCTCCTCCGCCTCAGGTCATGTCGATGCGGGAGAAACCTACCAGGAAGCGGCCGTCCGTGAACTGCGCGAGGAGCTGCAGCTCGCAGGAGAGCTCACCCACATCTCCCAGCTCGCCGCATCCGCGTCGACAGCCTACGAACACACCGCTCTCTACTTTCTCACCTCGGATTCGCCTCCGGTTCCTGATGCGGCAGAGATCGCTGAACTCTCCTGGCTGCAGCCGGCGCTCGTGGCCGAGATGTTATTCTCGGAGCCGCACCGCTTTACGCCTCCCTTCCGTGAGCTGTTCCGGGAGTGGCAGGCCGCCCGGGGGGGATGACTCATCTTGTGCTGTTTTCGGGACTTGGGATAAAGTCCCGCCCGTTTCGCGGACTCGATTGAGTCTCATCTCTGGACACCGAATGTTCCAACGGCGGGTGTATGATCCGCTTTCTCCTGTGCGGCATGTCCCGACTCATCATGGCAGTGCTGCTGCTGGGGCTCGGGGTCTGCGCACTGGAGGTCGGTCTCCGGGCCTGGCAACTCCGTCAGCGCATCGCCGCGACGACTGCCAACGAGTCCATCGAGCTGACCGTTCCGAGTGCCTCCTCCTGGATCGACGTGAAGCCGCTGGTCCAGATCCAGCGTGCAGCTGAGAACGGCGAAACGATCCGCATTCGCACCAATGAAGCGGGACTGCGCGGACCGTCGGTCGTAGTTCCCAAGCCGCGAGGAGTCTTTCGGATTCTCGTGCTGGGAGGAGACAGCGTTTTCGGAAGCGAAACCGACAACGATCACACCGTACCGGCCCGGCTGTCGCATCACCTCTCCCGCAACAGTTCGCAAGCGTTCGACGTTGTGAATGCCGGATGCCCTGGTGCGGGCCCGCTGATCAATCTGCTCCGCTTCCGCCATCAGCTGGCGACCACTCAACCCGATCTGGTGCTGCTCTGTCTGGCCCAGTCTGACCTCATGTCGGACCAGCCTTGCCGGGGCGCCTTGCGGCTTGATGATGCCCGACAGCCCGCTTACGCCGCTCATCCGCGACTCTCGGCACAGGGCTATGACATTCCCGACGCGGTCTGCTGCGAGTTTCTGACTGTCGACTATCTGACGAGGAAACTCGGCAGCGTGGCCGGGTTCGACCGGGCGGCCGTCCCCCGCCCCATCAGTTCACGTTCACCCGCCTCGCTGGCTCCGGTTGTCCCCCTGCAACAACTGGTGACCGCCAGTTTTGGACAGCTGCTGATCTCGATTGCACCTTCGAATTCCCTGCTGGGGGCCGAACCTCAGAAGCAACCCTCCGATCTGGAAGCAGATCTGAAAGCGCTTCTGCAAAAGACGGAGCTGGATCAACTGATTCCGGTGCAGAATGCCCTGTCCGACTTCCTGAGCACAAGCGATCCCCGTTCGTTGTTCTACAACGACTCCGGCAAGCTCAATGCCCGGGGGAATGACCTCTACGCACAAAGCCTCGCGAGATTTGTCCTGCAGGCGATGCAAGGTCCGCCGGCCACTCTTGCACAACCTCCTGCTCAGGTCCCTTCTGGAAATTCGGGAGTCCCGGCGCCGATCCCGTTTTCCGCTCCCGCTCCCAGCGATCCGTGGCCTGCCAACGCCTCACCGCAGTTGCTGAATCGGCAATCCCGTTGAACCTCTGCCGCGATCGATCGCATCCTCATTTATGTTCTCTTTTGGACGAAAACCCGAGCCGCTTGAATCCACAGCCGAACAACCATTTCGGGTGACGGTCGCTGCGCCGGAAAACATTCCGGCATCCGTGGAAGAGACTGCAGAAGCGGCCGATGAGGATGTCCTGCTGTCTCTGGATGAGATCGAGGCGGCCTATCTCCGCGCCCTCGAAACTGCAGAGGCCGCCGAGGCACTGTTGCCGGAAGACTTTGTCCCGGAGCCAGAGCCGGAGTCGTCCCCGCTCGAACCATCGCCCACAAGCACCACCATCGTCGATGAGCGGACGCCCCCCCCCGATCGCATCGCCGCAGTTGCTGAATCCCACCCGCCAGCAGCGTCGGTCGCCGGGCCCGAACTCCTCACAGCTTCCTCTTCAGCCGAACCTCGTCCGATCAGCGCGCTGGAGGTGGTGGAAGCGTTTTTGTTCGTCGGAGGAACTCCTCTCCCCGTCAAAAAGATCACGGAAGTACTGGGGAGCGGAGCCAACGCGCAGCAGGTCGAAGAGTTCCTCGCCACCCTGAACGCGCGCTACAACTCGGAAGGTCGCCCTTATGAGATCCGTCTCGTTGAGGGGGGCTACAAACTGCAGCTGCGGGAGGAGTTTGAACCGGTCCGCCGCAAGGTTTACGGACAAGGTCCGAAAGAGGTCAAACTGGGCCAGGAGGCACTGGAGATTCTGGCGTTTATCGCGTATCAGCAACCGGTGACCCGGGAGGAAATCGAAGCGACCGGCCGACAGAACGTCCCCACGATCCTGCGGCAGCTGCTTCGTCGTGAACTGGTCGTGCTGAAACGCGATGCGGAAACCGGCGAATGCTATCGGACAACCCAGCGGTTTCTGGAGCTGTTCGGTCTGAACTCGCTCTACGACTTGCCGCAGGCGGGGGACTTCAGCTTCAGGTAGACTTGGAATCCCGCCTCCTGGCTTACTTCTGCAGAGACAATTTCTTCATCGGCATGAAGAGTCGATCGCTCGGTGCACAAGCAGAGGACAGAGCAACCTGCAATTAGAAGTAGGTCTGGAAGCGGGTCCAGAAGAGATTGAGATCATCTTTGGCTCGACCGGGGCGGTAATAGACCGGGTTGCCGTAGTCGCAGTGCTGCCAGTCGAAATAGATCTTCACGAACTTGTTGAGATGCCAGTTGAGGCCGAGGTCGGTCGTGAAGACTTTGTTGGTCCAGAGATTCGGATCGGCCAGGCCGCCGTCGAACAACTCCCTCCCGATGGAGAGATTCTCGAACCGGGCCGTCAACTCGAACGCTCCCGGTCCCCGTTTGCCCGCGCGGAGGTCAAACGGTCTTTTCGGCTGGACAAAGGTCCGGCGGGTGACTTCTTCCCCGGTCAGGAAGTAGCCGAACTGGACGTGCCAGGCCTGAGTGGGGACCCGTACCGAGCCCCCGCGGTCATCGAATCCGTACGTGTTGCGGGCGTGGTCCCAGGCCGCCATCACCGTCAGCTGCTTGTAGTAGTAGGCCACGTGGACCTCAAACTGCTCGCGAAGTCCATCTTCAATCACATTGTCGTTCAGAACCAGGAAGGGCGGGATGTTCTCGAAAGCTCCGCCGCTTTCGCTGGCGTTGGCGGAAGTGCGAAACGAGACCGGCAAGGGAAACTGATCCTGAATCCCGTAGGCCATGGACGCTCCCACGTTCAGGTTTTTCAGCGGTTTGAAGTGCGGCGAGTGCTCGAAGGGGCGAATGTTGAAATAAGCCAGAATGTCCTTGGAGGAATTGGTGTCGAAATACGCATTGCGAGGGCCGATTGTGGAAGCGATCGCGTATTCGGACATCCCATCGAGGATCTCTCCATGCAGCATGATGCCGGTGTTTCGGTTGTAACCGTAATTCATGGCGAAGACGGATCGTTCGGGCGTCGGCAGGAACTGGTTGCTGAGCGAGTACCAGTCATACGTGAACGGCATGCGGTAGCGTCCTATCCGCACCTGAAAGCGAGAGTCGTAGTCAAAATTCACGAAGGCATCGAGCAGGTCGAGTGACCCCAGGCCTTTATTGATGGAAAGGGAGTAATCGATCGGTTTGGTCAGTTGACCATTGAAAATCAACCGGGCCCGGGCCAGATCGTAGCTGAAATCATTGACCGGCCAGGAATGAGGTGTGTCGTAAGCCCGGATGTCGACCTGCATCTCACTATGGAGTTCCAGAGTGAATTCGCCATCCTTGGTATCCCAGGTGAGTGCGGCGGCGAATTCATCCAGTGGAGACAGGGGCTGCAGGGAATCGAAGGGTTGATCCGTCAGCACATCCGAAGGCTGCTCGAGTTCGATTGGAGCGACCTGTGGCGGCGGAACGACGGAATTGCCCACGGCCCCCCCGGCAGCGGGTGTCTGAGCGTTGAGCTGACTGGCGAGGTTCTGATTCTCTGCACTCAGTCGCCGTAATTCACTGGCAAACTGCTCGTTCAGCTGCTCCATCCGCTGCAGCCGTTCTTCCAACGGAGCGGATGCCGGAGCGAGTGCAGGGGGCACGATTGCCGAGTTGAATCCGTCGCCGCTCAGCGGCGGATCTGCGTGAAGGGCGTCGGCGGACAGGCACAAGGCGACCGCGGCAATCCACCCCAGCAGGGTGTTGGACCGCAATGAAAACCGGGGTGAACAATCAAAGGCCATTTTCACTGCACTTGAAAATCTCTGCCGGCGAACTGGACGCCTGCGGAGTTCAATAAGACGAGTGCGAGAAAATAGAGCCCGAAATTCTCTTCCCAACAAGGGGGATCCGCGCGTTCTTAACATGAACGGCGGATTCTACCACGGGCTCGGCCGCGACTTTATCTAAACTTCACCAGGGATTCATTTTGCAGCAACCGAGTGTCAAGATGGGCTATTTCCAGCCGATCCGGTCAGCGATTTCCTGCATGTAACGCAGGCTCTCCCGGGCGATGTGTTCTGCCCCGGGGCGATAGTCGAAGACCTCGACGGAGATCCAGCGGTCGTAACCTGTCTCTTTCAGGGCCTGGAAAATCGGAGTGAAATCAGTTTCTCCCATTCCGGGGCCGAGCAGGTTGCTGTCGTTCGTGTGGAAGTGCCGGGTAATATCCTTATGACGATGGATAATCGCGGGGAGCGGCTCATTCGCCCCTTCGCCGAGCATCGCCTTCACATCCTGATGCAATGCAAAATGAGGATTGTCGATCGCCTTGATCAGCTCCGCAGCCTGATCACAGGTGTTGATGAAATCTGTCTCTTTCGGCGTCAGAGGTTCGAATAGCAGGTCGACCTGTCTGCCTGCAATCCGGGGCATTGCCTGACGGAAAATGTCGAGGGCATAGTCGACCGCCTGTTGCTGAGTGACACCGGGAAGCAGGTTCCGTTGAAACGGGGAGCCGAGGACCATCAGGTTCCCCCCCAGGTCCGCGCACAGGTCCCCCAGTTCAGACAGGTAATCCGCGGTGCGCTGACGGGTCGCTGCCTCGGGGCTGGTCAGGTAATAGCCTTCGGTTTTCGCCAGCAGCCAGTGCAAGCCAATGATTGTCAGTCCGTGATCGGCTGCAATTTTGCGAAGCTCCTGCCGCCGCTCGGCAGAGATCTCGCGGGGGTGGCCGGCGAGCGTGAAGGGTGCCACCTCCACTCCGGTGTATCCAATCTCCGCCATGGTCCGGCACTGTTTTTCCCAGTCCCAGCCTTCGAACAGCTCCTGGCAGATCGCGAATTTCATAGTCGACTTCTGAAGGTATCTAGAGGAAAGACAACCGGGCCGCCTCCGCGTCCCGTCCCGGGCAGAGGCCGGCAGCCTCAGGCTCGTGGCGTGGCAGATGGAGTGTGGCAGATTCCGCCGCTGCATGCCCCGCTGCGCACTCCCTGTCAGTGGGAGGCAACTGGCATCCGAACCGAGATTGCGGATTGTGACGACGTTTCCGGGAAATTCCAAGTGGCGGTGAGCGGCCTGCGTCGACTGTATCGATGAGACTGCAGACAACTCCTGAAACGGTCGATCCTCAAGTAGCACCCCGGCCGGGGGCGGAGGCCCATTCGCGCCGTCCGATACGACGGTTGTGACAGTCGGATGGGGGAACCGCAACGGCGACTTGTTCGTTTGGGTAAGACGGGAAGCTTGCGTGAAGAGGGATCATCGCGCACGCCGAACTTTCAGACTACGGAACTCTGTCGGAGGAGTTTCGCGGATCATCTGGAGTTCGAAAACGAGGATTAAGCCATGAGACACATGACGTGGATGCCCCTCGCAATCGCGATTTTCGCGTTGGCGGGTGCGGGAGAAGCGGAAGCGGGCCTCTTCTGCGGGGCCGGTCGTTACCGTTGTTGTCCCAAAGAAAATTGCGCGCCCAGCGGCGATTACTGCGAAGCCCGCGCCTGCAGCGCCCAGCAGTACCGCACGGTCCGCGAGACCGTCTGGTGCACCGAAACGTACAATGAATGTCACACGGTCATGGATACCTGCTTCTATCAGGTTCCCGTGACCTGCAGCCGGACCGTGTACGACACCTGCTACCGGGATGAGTGCTACACGGTCTGCAAGCCGGTCTACAACACCTGCTACCGGACGGTCTGCTACACCGTTCGCAAGCCCTGCTACCAGACCTGCTACCGCACCGTTTGCTGCACCATCCGCAAGCCGGTGTACAACACCTGCTACCGGACTGTGACCTACACCGTCTCGCGGCCGGTCTACAACACCTGCTATCGCGACGTCTGCTACACCGTCCGCAAGCCGGTTTACCAGACCTGCTACCGCGATGTCTGCGTGACCACCTGCCGGACCGAAATGCAGACCTGCTACCGCGACGTCTGCCAGACCTATTTCCGCCCGGTCACCGAAACCAAGTGTGTTCCGGTCCAGTGCGGCGAATGGCAGACCGTCACCGAATGCGTTCCCGGCCCCGTTGTTGAACGCTGTGTTCAGGATCCGGGCAGTTTCGTGTGGGATGAAAACTCCTGCTGCTGCGTCTACAAGCCGGGTTGCTCCCGCATCGAAAAAGTGCAGTGCCCGCCGCGGACCGTCTGCCGCAAGGTGTGGTGCCCCAAAACCGTGAACACCACCGTCACCTGCACCCGCATGGTGCCGGAAGTTCGGACCTGCAAAGTTCCGTACACCGTCTGCCGTCAGATTCCGGTGACAACCGTCAAGCGGATTCCCTACACCACCTGCTCGTACGTCTGCGAAACCCGCACCCGTCAGGTTCCCTACACCACTTGCACCATGGTCCGGGAATGCCGCACCAAGCAGGTTCCTTACACCACCTGCAGCTACCGCGAAGAATGCATCACCCGCCAGGTTCCTTACACGACCTGCACCTGGACCTGCCAGACGGTGACCAAGCAGGTTCCCTACACCACCTGCACGATGGTGAAAGAGACCCGCACCCGCAAGGTTCCCTACTGCGTGCCGCGGACGGTGTGCGAAACCAAGCTCGTGACCAAGTCCAAGTGCACTCCTCGGACCGTCACGGTGACCAAGACCCGCTGCGTGCCGAAGGTCGTTTGCCGCAAGGTTCCGGTCTGTGTTGATCCCTGTGTTCCGGATTGTGCCCCCGCCTGTGCAGCACCCGCCTGTGCGGCTCCCGTGACGGCCGGCTAGGGCAGGTTGCTCTCTCCTTCCAGGTCCCCCCGGAGGAAGTCTGTCAGTAAAGCAGGCTGCAGACGCGGGGCTGGGGGGAGAACTGAAGATCCACTTGCTCTCATGAGCAGCCGGTCACTCCGAGACCGGCTCCACAATGCGGACTCCAGATGAGACTGGGGTGGTGACCGAAAGGTCATCACCCCTTTTTTCGTTGAGAGCGAGACAAATCCACAGACAACTGAGATCCCAGAGCCACGCCAACGTTTACCCCGGAATTTCACGACATACACGAATCGAGGTCCGGTTTTAACGGTTGTGCCGAAGTCTTTCCTACTCTCTCGCCAAGATTGTTCGCTCTTCC
Source organism: Planctomicrobium aquicomposti (assembly GCF_051466325.1). Classification (NCBI taxonomy): domain Bacteria; kingdom Pseudomonadati; phylum Planctomycetota; class Planctomycetia; order Planctomycetales; family Planctomycetaceae; genus Planctomicrobium; species Planctomicrobium aquicomposti. The sequence continues at coordinate 1,303,829 of NZ_CP195792.1, read as the reverse complement.
TCGTGTCGAACCCGAAATTCATCCTACGTTTCAACGTACCTTGTTGGATTCGGGGGAGCGTCAATTGAACCTAGCCGACTTACCGATGGAGCGGCGACAAAACGGGACGGCATCCCGCATGCTGCTCGTGGGAATCTGCGCCTGGATCAGCCTTTGTCTGCTGATCGCGGGATGGATTCCCTTCACCAATGAAGCCATCAGCACCGTCTGGATGATCAGCGGCCTCATGGGGCTGGTCTCCGCTGTCGGTCTGGCAGAAACCATCAAATCTGATATGCGCACGCAGGAAGTGATCCTGCAGCAATACATGCTCGCCGCCATGACCGACGGTCTGACCGGTCTGGCTAACCGCCAGGCACTCGACCGCAAACTGGGCGCCGCGCTGCAAGACGCCCAGTCGTCGCGGCGCGAAATGTGCCTGATCATGATCGACATCGATCACTTCAAATTGTTCAACGACGAGTGGGGGCACCAGGCCGGCGATGCGGTGCTGCGTGAAATCTCCCGACAAATGGAGTCGTTCTTCCGTCCCCACGGTTCTGTTGCCCGCTATGGCGGGGAGGAGTTTGCAGTGGTGCTGCCTGATTGCCGACTCGCTGATGCCGAAAAACTCGCGGAAGAGTTTCGCCTGCACGCGAAACACACCACCTGTGCATTCCGCGACAAGACCTTCCACATCACGATCAGTGCAGGGGTCACCACCTGCAGCAGCGACGACACCATTGATTCGATTCTCCGTCGCGCGGATCTCGCGCTGTACACCGCGAAGAAAATGGGACGCGACTGCATCTGGCTGGCGGACATCAAATTTGGAAACACGAGCAATCTGGAACAGATCGCCGCTCTGGTCAGCCCCGCACCGAATCTCTCCGAACAGACGGCTACTGCTTAGAGCAGGCTGCTCTTTCCACTTCCCCTGCAGCGTGCGTTTCGCAGGGGGACATGCTGACTTCCGCGCGGCGAGGACGCGGCAATCAAAGAGCCAAACTGCTCCCCCGCCGGTTGCTTTCCTCTCTTGCCCCGCCTGTCGACGCCGCCTGACACTCCCGCCCCCCGCCAGGGCCAAATGAACCGGGGGGCTCGACAGTCCCCCGGCGTTCCCGATCGGGTCCGGCAGCGACCCCCTTTTCCGCTCTCAGGACGAAACCGTCCCGCAGCGATTACAATTGTCGCGGGCTGTTGTGCTGTTCAGCGAGACCGGAACTATCCCAGTGAACGATCCTCTTGATCTCCCCACGCCGTTAATGCAGACGGTGGAATCGCCTCGGGCATGCTCGTATCTCCCCGAAGAGACCGCGCAGCTGGAGTACCGTTTTTTCGCCTCGCTCAGCCCGACGGAACTGGAACACCTCGTTGAGCGGGGGTGGCGACGATTTGGCGTCGGGGTCTTCCGCCCGCAGTGCGTGCACTGTACCCAGTGTGTGCCGGTCCGGATCGATGTTCCCCGGTTCGAGCCCTCGAAGAGTCAGCGAAAAGTCTGGAAGCAGAACCAGCAGGTCGACGTCACGCTCCATCGTCCGACGGTGACCGATGAACATATCGCCCTCTATAACGCCTGGCATGTGGACATGCATGAACGGCGCGGCTGGCCGCTCCAGCAGACAAATGAAGAGAGCTATGCCGAGGGATTTCTCTCGGGACGCTTCGCCAGCGGTTGGGAGATGCAGTACCGCGAACAGGGTGAGCTGATCGGCGTGGGCCTGATCGACCGACTTCCCAATTCGCTGTCGAGCGCTTACTTCTTTCATGCCCCGCAGTGGCGGCAGCGCGGACCGGGCACGTTCTCGCTGATGTGTGAAATTGACGTGGCCAGAAAACTCGGATTGGCCTTCGTTTATCTGGGTTACTGGATCGAACGGTGCCCGTCGATGAGCTACAAGAACCGCTTTCGCCCGTTTGAAGTGCTGCACGATCGCCCGTTGGACACAATTCCGCCAAGATGGCTACCCGCCGACGCGAGAGAATCTTAAATTGCCCCGACGGCACGAAGATCCCTGCCTGAACTCCGAGACAGTCGGTCTCCGGAAGCAGCGAGATCTCTTCTCACGTTCATTACTTTGACCCGCCAAACGGCAACCTGAGGGAACGCACATGGACATGCTCAGCACGATTGATGGCTCGTTGCTGGAGAACTTTTTTCCGAAGGGATGGGATCTCGCCAAAATCGATGCCTGCATCGATCCCGATCCAACCACCATCGGACAGCGGCAGTCTTTCTGGCACAAGAAATTTGAGCCGATCGCCTGCGAGTCGCTGAGTGACTTCGACACGTTCATGGGGCATGAAATCGCGCTGACGATCAAAACGGCCCGCGACGCCGGGAAAAAGCTGGCTCTGATCCTGCCGGTCGGCCCGATGGGCATGTACCGCTGGGCGGTCTTCTTCCTGAAAGAGTGGAACGTCTCCTGCGACCATGTCTTCGGCTTCAACATGGATGAATGGAGCGACGCCAAGGGGAATACCCTCCCGAGCAACAATCCCGGAGCGTTTCAGTACGCCATGGAGCAGGCGTTTTACGGTCCGCTCGGCAAGCTGTCGGTGCCGAAGAAGCAGCGTCATTTCGCCACTCCCAAAGTCCTGCCGACCTACGCTGAAAAGATCGCCGACATCCGCGCCAACGGCGGACAGCTGGGACTGGTCTTCGGCATCGGCCGGGTCTGCCATATTGCCTTCTGGGAACCGCATTTCGCCGCCGAGTACGACTCCGATGCGAAATGGAAGGCCGCGACTCACCGTATTGGTGCCAAGCTCCACCCGCTGACGATCGAACAGAACGCGATTACCAGCTTCAAGAGCCGCACAACGCTTGTCCCCTGTTACGCCAACACGATTGGCCCGGGACTTTTCCTGCAGGCTGACCGGATCATCGGCGGTTGCGACGGGACCCTCAGCCGCGGAATGCAGTGGCAGGGACTCAGCCTGTGGATGTCGCTGCGTCACGGTCCCTCGCCGTGGATTCCGTCGAGCTACATGCCGACCCTGCCGGGCAAGCTGTTCTACCTGAAGGAACTGGCCGGTCCGCTGGTGGCTGAATGCAACTGATTTCTCAGCCGGAGACGGCTGATCGCTGAAACGTGAAAAGTGCTGACAGCGGCGTGGTTCCCTTGTGGAGCCCGCCGCTGTTTTCTTGCCAGCGATCTGTCGACACGAGCAGTCCCCACTTTCGACTGCGAACCAGGATCGCAATCAAGCACGACCCGTTCCCTCCCCTTCGCATGAGGTGACGAGCCGGATTTCCGGGGGCGTTCTGAATTCCGGGGGAATCGACCCTGTTCGTGGAGGAAGTCAGGTGGCGACGCGGTGACCACACCACTCAAAAGGTCTCTTCGTCGACACCACTTTCACCCGTCCCGCAGTTTTCCCACCGCCTCGCCCCCCTGCCATGACACTGCCATGACACCGACACTGACACCGCAAACCTGCTTCCACCCACAGCCCTGTCTCCCCCGTCTCCGCCCTCTGGCTCGCTGCCAGTGGATGGCGATGCTGTTTGGCCTGGCGCCCCTGATCCTGTCCGGGAATGCTGGATCGGCGGCCGAAGTGACGGTCCGCACCTCTGCCGCCCTGGTGGCGGAACTCGCACGGGCCAAGCCCGGCGATGAAATTCTGCTTGCCCCCGGTCAATACGACAGCTGGGAGGCCACGCTGCAGGGCCAAGGTTCCGCCAAGGCGCCGATCGTCATTCGACCGGCACAACCGCACAGTGTCACCTTCACCGGAGCGACTCAGATCCGGGCCCAAGGGAAGTTTGTGGAGTTTCGGGGCTTCGTTTTTCAGGGAGTCACCACCAAACGGGGAGGAGGTGTCTTCTTCTTCGACGGCTCATCGAATTGCCGGCTGACAGACTGCGATTTCATCTCCGCCCGCATGGAGTACGGGGGAACGCTGGTCTGGTTTCTGCAGGGGGCAGCGGATAACCGGGTCGACCATTGCCGATTCCGCGACACCCAGCACCGCTGCATCAAGGTGCACACTAACGACGCCCATACCCGTCGAGTCGGCCCACCCCTGCGCAACCGCATCGATCACAATCTTTTCATCGATGGCCCCGCCCTGAAGGCCAACGGCGGCGAAACCATCCAGCTGGGGAACGGAGCCTATCCGTTGTCTCTCGTCGAACCTCTCACCCTGATCGAAGACAACGAATTCATTCGCTGTAATGGCGAGATCGAGATCATCAGTGGCAAGAGCGGCGGCAACACGATTCGACGAAACCGCTTTATCGACTGCGCGGGCGAGGTCGTCATGCGGAGCGGAAACAACGGCGTGATCGAGGACAATCTGCTGATCGACTGCACGGGGGGAATTCGCCTGTCAGGACATGGGCACCAGGTCCGCCGCAATACTATTGTGCGGCCCCGAACCTTCGGCATTGTTCTCTATTACGGAACCCCGGACCCCGCTCACCCGGCAGCGTATCCGGCCGTGCATGATTGTCTGATCGAAAACAACCTGATCGTCGATGCCCGAGAGTGGGCCATTCTTATTGGAAGGAATCGCAACAAGTCCTGGCCCAGCCAGCCGCCGACCCCTTCCCGACCGGAAGGGGTGGCCGCCATGATCACGTCCGTTGCTCCGAAAAACAATGTGATTCGTAACAACACGCTGATCGGAACGACCGACAATTTCATTGAACAGGATGAATCTCCCGACAATCAGCTGGAAAACAATACGCTGCTCACCCGCCCTGCCCGCTGACCAGAGCGACGGGCAATCCCGCACCGACACAACCGATCAGCGGCAACTGATGGTTGTATCGGCGTCCGCAACTCGGCAGAATGGAAGCACTGCAGCCACCACAGGCTGACCGCCGGACCGGGAGTCGTCTCCAAGGTTCCCGCAGCTCCCTCCGGACAAACCTTCCATCGATAGCGAGAACGTGACATGAAACGTTTCTGCCTTGCCCTGCTCGCCTTCGGACTGATCCTCAGCCGACATTCGACCGCCAGCGCCATCACCCTGAAGGAACTTGCCCGACAGGGGGCCCCCAAGCTCTTTCTGGCGACTGCCGGCGCCACGATGCCGAACACCACCGACCAAACCAACAACTTGAAGGAAGGGGAGAAATGCCTGCTGCTCTCCAGTCAGGGGCTGACCGACATTGAAGGAATCAGCCAGCTGATGGTCGACGATCAGGGAAAAATCGTGCCGATTCAGTCGGTCGGCCGGCTGCATGTGTTCTTGAACCGCAACCAGATCTCACGCATTCCGGACGAAATCGGCGAGTTGGGGAATGTCGTCTTTCTTTACTTCGAACACAATCAGTTGCACGAGTTGCCGCCGTCGCTGGCACAGATGAAAATCCTGGAAGGGATGTATTACACCAGCAACAAGTTCACAGAGATCCCGTCATTCATCTTTGAAATGCGGAAACTGCGGAAGCTGCAGTTCGCCGACAACGACATTTCGGTACTCCCTGCGGAAATTGGAAATCTGAAGGAGTTGCGTCATTTCAATATGGCCAAAAATCGCATTGGCGAAATTCCGGAGACCATCTCGAAGCTGCGGGCCTTGAAGGTCTGCGATCTCTCCGACAACCCATTCACCGAACTCCCGGAAAGTTTCGGAAGTGTGCCGATTGCCTATCAGCTCCGGGTCCGCAACTGCCCGATCACGCGACTTCCGGAGGGCTTTGCAGCCATGACGGCGACGATTGACATCACCGGTTCGAAAATCGACCCACAGACGCTTTCCCCTCAGCTGCAGGCCAAACTGAGTACGGAAAAAGCATCCATCGCCAATGGAAACAAACTGGTTTCCCGCCCGGAAAAGACTCCGAAGCCGGCAAAAGGCACGAAGTAAGGCTCTCGGGGTCAGGGGGGCGTCGCTTCGTCGACAACCACACCGATGTAGGGGAGATGCCGGTACGCGCCATTGAAGTCGAGCCCATAGCCGACCACAAACGCATCCGGTATCTCAAAACAGAAGTAGTCGGGGAGAGCCGTCACCTCTCGACGTTCTTTTTTCCAGAGCAGGACAGCTGTCTGCAGCGAGCGCGGATGGTGCAACTGCAGTCGCGACAGGATGGCGCTCAACGTTCTGCCGGTGTCGAAAATATCATCGACCACCAGTACGTCTCTGTCCGAAATGTCTGGCAGCCAGTCCAGATTCAGCCGCAACTCCTCCGGACTGGTCGCGGTGCCCCGGTAGCTTGAGGCCTGAATGAAACCGACCTGGTGAGGGACGTTGATCTGACGCATCAGGTCGGTGACCAGCACCACGCTGCCGGTCAACACGCCGAGTACCGTCAGGTTTTTTCCCTGATAGTCCCGGGAAATCCGTTCCCCCAGCTCAGCGACGGCCGCTGCGATGGCTGCTTGTGAAATGAGTGGTTGAACGGACATCGCTTCCCTACCCGGCAGGCTTGCGGCAATTGTGACTCCAGGCGAGCGCTGCCGCGGTCTCCGGGCGTGCGTCCCGGGAAAAACAGAACCGGTCGACGAACTCCCTCGGCAGCCGTGACAGGGGAGCGCTCCTCCGGCTACCCTGACAGCTTCGCTTCGCGATTATTGATCAAAGTTGCCCGGCATGCCATCGTTCGAATTTCATCTCGACCACACCGACACCCATTCTGCCGCCCGCGTCGGTCGCTGGGTGACGCCTCACGGCACCGTCGAAACTCCGGCGTTCATGCCGGTCGGCACCCGGGGGACGGTGAAAGGGGTCTTCCCTCAGCAGCTGCGTCAGGTCGGCGCTCAAATGATTCTGGCCAACACCTATCATCTGGCGGTCCGGCCGGGGGAGAAAGTGGTCAAGGAGCTGGGGGGACTTCACCGCTTCATGAACTGGGAGGGCCCGATTCTCACGGACAGCGGGGGATTTCAGGTCTTCAGCCTGGCCGAACTCCGGAACATGAGCGACGACAAAGTGGTCTTCCGCTCACACATCGATGGCAGCCTGCTGGAGCTGAGCCCGGAACGGGCGATGCAGATTCAGGAGGATCTGGGAGCGGACTGCATCATGTGCCTCGATGAATGCCCGCCTCATGATGTTCCCGAGGAGCGACTGCGAATCGCCGTGGATCGGACCACCCGCTGGGCCCAGCGTTGCCGGGAAGCCCACCAGCGGGACGACCAGGCCCTGTTTGGCATTGTGCAGGGAGCTACCAACCCCGCGATGCGGGAGCGTTCAGCGCAAGGCCTGCTGCCGCTCGATTTTCCGGGCTACGCGGTCGGCGGACTCAGTGTCGGCGAAGCCCCGAGTTCGATGTACGACACACTCGACGTCACGGTCCCCTTTCTTCCCGAGCAGAAGCCCCGTTACCTGATGGGGGTGGGGCGGCCGATCGACATCATCGAGGCGGTCCTGCGGGGCATTGATCTGTTCGACTGCGTGATGCCGACCCGCAATGCCCGGAACGCCACGGCATTTACCAGTCGGGGACAGGTGAAGATCCGCAACCTGAAGTACCAGTTGGAGACACGGCCCCTCGACCCCGAATGCGATTGCGAGGCCTGCACGCAGTACAGCTGCGGTTACCTGCGGCACCTGTTTCAGGTGGGGGAAATGCTCGGTCCGATGCTGCTGTCGATACACAATCTGGCGTATTACCAACGGCTGGTGCGAGACTTAAGGAACGCAATTCAATCAAATTCCGCACATCAGTTTCGACGCGACCATCTTGCTCGCATGTCGGTTGGTCCCTAAACTACCCGTTTTCTTCCAGCCCGACGGCGTCGGCCGAGGGTCATTGCTGGTACGGGAATGAGCCTGCTCAATTCCCCGGATAGGCGTGTTTGATGTTTCACTGTCTCACTTTGTTGACTGTGCTGGCTCAGGCCGAGCCAGCGGCACCTGTCGATGCGGCCCCCCCTTCGGGTGGACTGACCCAGATGCTGCTCCTGCTGGGCCCCGTCCTGGTGGTGATGATTGGCTCGCAGATCTTTTTCGGACGCCGCGAATCCAAAGAACGGCAGAAGAAGGAAGAGCTGATTGCCGCCCTGAAGAAGAATGACCCCGTCATCACGATCGGCGGAATTCTGGGGACAGTCGTCAGCGTTTCAGACGATCGCCGGGAAGTGACCATTCGCGTCGACGACAACACAAAGCTCCGGATGCAGGCCGAAGCGATTCGCATTCCCGTGGCCCCGCCTCCCGGCGACAAGCCTGCTTGATTGCAATCCGGCCGGAAAAACGCGACAACCGCACCGCCATCGACATCATCAGGGTTCACAATAGGCCGGTACGACGCTGGCATCAAGAAACAGGGACGGAGTAGATTGGATGAGCTGCTTCAACATGAACTTCCTGCTGCTCGCTGAAGAGACTGCCCAAGCCGTCACCACTCCCCCGGGGCGATCTCCCTGGGGAATTCTGTTGACGCTCGTGGCCATCTGCGTGATCCCCTTTGTGCTGGGGAATCTGATCGCCCAGATGCTCAAGCTGAAGGAATTCGGCACGCGAATCGGCGTCGTGCTTTTCACGCTGGTGCTGGGGTTGACCCCCTTTGTCAACCAGATGATCCACGATCGCTCCCCACTGGACGCGATTTCGCTGGGGATCGATCTCGCCGGCGGCACCAACATGATCTTCCAGGTCGACAAGCAGGCGGCCGAAGCCTCCGGGAAGCCGGTCACCAATGAGCTGATGGACAAGATGGTCCAGGCCGTGACCCGCCGCGTGAACCCGACCGGAACCGAAGAAGTCAGCGTCCGCAAGGTCGGGAACGACCGGCTGGAAGTGATCGTCCCCGGCGCCGACAAGGAAAAAGTGGCCCAGACCATTCGTCAGATCGTCGATCTCGGAAAGCTGGAATTCGCCCTGCTGGCGAATGAAACCGCTCATGCCGACATTATTCGCCTGGCAGACAGCCTGGGCGACTCGGTCTATGAAGTCTACGACAAGAAGGACGGCAAGGACGTCCTCGTCGCCAAATGGCGTCACGCAGCGATCGGTCCCAACGGCGAACCGGAAGTGCAACCGGGCGACCGTGTCCACTTCCGCACCAAGACTGTTGGTGACAAGCAGGAGCTGGAGTATCTCGTGATCATCGATCCCGATCCGAAGCGGCGGATCGACGGGGAACTGCTCAAGAGCGTCCGTGAAACGGTGACCGACCGGGGGCTGGCTGTCGGTTTCACCTTCAATGACTACGGTGGGCACCTGATGGAGCAGCTCACCTCCAAATACAAACCTCAGGAAGGGCTCGGCTACAAGTACCGGCTGGCCGTCCTGCTGAATGAAGAGATCCACTCGGCACCGACCATTAATGCTGTCATCGGCTCAACCGGGGTCATTGAAGGAAACTTCAGCCAGGAAGACATCGACAGCCTCGTCAGCGTGCTGAACGCCGGTGCCCTGCAGGTTCCGCTGATTCGCAAGCCCGTGAGCGAGTCGACCATCAGCCCGTTGCTCGGAACCGACGTGAAAGAAAAGGGACTGCGAGCCATGGGCTGGGCCCTGCTGGCTGTCTTTCTGATTACGGGTATTTACTACCTCGTTCCGGGAATCATCGCCGACGTCTGTCTGGTGCTGAACCTGATTCTGGTGATGGGGGCGATGGCGATGATCCACGCCACCTTTACCCTGCCCGGTCTGGCCGGTCTCGTGCTCTCGATCGGCATGGCGGTCGATGCCAACGTGCTGATCTTCGAGCGTATGCGTGAAGAACTGCAGCGTGGCTCCAGTACCCGCATGGCGATCAAGAACGGCTTCGATAAAGCGTGGATGACGATTTTCGACTCCAACGTGACCACGCTGATCACCGCCGTGATTCTGTATTACATTGGAACGGATCAGGTGAAGGGGTTTGCCGTCACCCTTTTCATCGGGATTCTGATCAGTATGTTCACGGCCGTGTATGTCGGCCGCCTCATCTTCGAAATTGGCGAGCGGAAGCGCTGGCTGCCCGAGTTGAAGATGATGTCGCTGATCAAGGCGGGTAACTACGATTTCCTCGGCAAGCGGGGAACGATTCTGGCCGCAGCATTCGTGCTGCTGGGACTGGGCCTGCTGGTTGTTGCAGCCCGGGGCAAAGAAAACCTCGACATCGACTTCCGCGGCGGCTCGCTGGTCTCCTTCAAGTTCGTGGGAGATGCTCCGCAGGCTGACGAAGTCCGCAAGGCCCTCGAAACACACTTCGAGAAGTCGCTGTCGCTGGAGCGCCATGAACTGGCTGACAAACAGGTGCTCTTCCAGATCCGCACCATCGAGCCGGATGCACACAAGGTCGCCGAAAAGATCAAAGACGCGTTCGCCGGGACCCCGTTCAAGCTGGAAGAACAACAGGTCAGCGTCGGCGAGCTGAAAGAAATCCCGAAGGCCACCCTGGCAGAAGGGGCCACGCCGACCGCCAGCGAGAGCCTGTTCGGCGGGGGTCGTGAAGCGCAGATTACACTGGAGCGGGCGATGCAGCCTGCCAGCCTCGCAGAGGAAGCGATCGACCACCTCAAGACCAGCCTGGGAATCCAGTCCAAAGAGCCGCTGGTCGAAGCGGTCGCTGTCGATCCCGCAGTCGATGGCTCTCGTGAGATCACCCTGAAGTTTGCGAACACACTCACTCCGGAACAGGTCCAGTCCACGCTGACCGCCGTCGAACACAAGCTGGAAGCGGAGCCGCACTTTGAAGAAGTGAACACGTTCGATTCATCCGTTGCGGGCGACACTCAGAAAGCAGCCTTGCTGGCCATCTTCCTGAGTCTGGTCGCAATCGTGGCGTACCTCTGGTTGCGGTTCCAGCGGGTCACATTCGGTCTGGCCGCCTGCGTCGCCCTGCTCTACGACGTGTTCCTCGTGCTCGGACTGATGGCGATCGGTGCCTACCTCAGCGGGAACACGCTGGGCCAGCTGCTGATGCTCGACGACTTCAAGATCAATCTGACTGTGGTTGCAGCCTTCCTGACAATTATCGGTTATTCGCTGAACGACAAGATCGTGGTGTTCGACCGCATTCGTGAAGTCCGCGGCCGCAATCCGGCGCTGACGGAACAGATGGTCAATCAAAGTTTGAACGAAACGCTGTCGCGAACGTTACTGACCTCGATGACCACACTCGCGGTGCTGGCGATCCTGTACGTGTTGGGGGGTGAGGGGATTCACACCTTCTGCTACTGCCTGACCCTGGGGATTATCATCGGGACGTTCAGCTCGATCTTCATCGCCTGTCCGGTTCTGCTGTGGCTGTCCCGGCGGGAAAACAAGAGCGTCGCAGCGACTTGATCAGTGGGGCTGCGGTTCTTGTCAGAGCCAATAACCAATTCATGAAACCGGTGGGTCTGAATTCGGAGTCACCGGTTTCATGCTGTTTTCAAATCCCCGGATTCCGCAAAGCAACGAGCCGGAGAGTCGCCCCCGGGGTCAACACCCGGATCCGACATTGATTGCTCTGGGAATTCAGCAGCCCTGGGCCGAGCTGATTCTGCGAGGCATCAAAACCCTTGAAATCCGACGGATGCCAACCCGGATCCGCGGACGGATCTATCTCTATGCCTCCAAACGGCTGTCCGCACTGGACGCGGCGCGTGAGGCAATCAAGAATTATGGAATCATCGCGGCGGATTTGCCGCGTGGCTGCGTGGTCGGTACGGTGGAAATCCGTGACTGCCGACCCGCACAGCCTGACGATGCCGAACCGGCCTGTGTGCCGGAGGGCCTTTTGAATCAAATGCAAAGCTGGGTTCTAGAGAACGCTGACCGCTGTGAAAAATCACTGGCGGTCAACTTCGTACCCTATGGAATGTGGTTCTACCCGTTCCGGCGGCTGCAGACGGAACCCCGGCGACGGAGACGTAATGGCGGAGTTTGAGATTCTGGCGGCCACAGCCTTTGGTCTGGAAGCGGTCGTCGTGCGTGAGCTGCGAGCCCTCGGATATGAAGACGCCATCGTGGAAGATGGCCGGGTTCGCTTTCGGGGAGACGAATCCGCCATCTGCCGGGCCAATTTGTGGCTGCGATCGGCCGAACGGGTGGAAGTGGTCGTCGGTGAATTCCGCGCGGTGGACTTCGGACAGCTGTTTGACCAGACCGCGGAAATCCCCTGGGAAAACTGGCTCGCTGCCGACTCCAAATTCACGGTGGAAGCCCGGTGCGTGCGGTCCGAAATCCGGAGCGTCCCCAGCACCCAGAAGATGGTGAAACGGGCGATCGTCGAGCGGCTCCGCAAAGTCTATCAGCGACACTGGTTCGCCGAGACGGGAACCCAGTATTACATCGACGTTCAGATTGTCGGGGATCGGGTGCTCATGACGCTCGATACCTCGGGAGACGGGTTGCACAAGCGCGGATACCGCCAGCTTGTCGGCGCTGCCCCGCTCCGTGAAACGCTGGCGGCCGCCATCGTCCAGCTCAGTTACTGGAACCGGGACCGACTGCTGGTCGACCCGTTCTGCGGATCGGGAACGATCCCCATCGAAGCGGCAATGATCGGCCGCAATCTGGCCCCGGGACGCAATCGCAGCTTTCTGTGTGAAGAATGGCCACAGATCGCCAATCACTTCTGGTCCGCTGCCCGTCAGGAGGCCCGCGATCTGGAGGACCGTCGGCCCTTGCCGATGGCCATCATCGGCACCGACCACTACAAGGGAGCCATCAAGACTGCCCGGCAAAACGCGCGTTACGCCGGGGTGGAAACAGACATCCACTTCGAAGTGAAAGACTTCGTGGAGTTCCCGACCAACCGCGATTTCGGCGTGCTGATCTGCAATCCTCCCTATGGCGAACGCCTGGGTGAAGAGGAACAGGTTCAGCAGCTGTACCGCGACATGGGAGAGTTGCTGCGGGATCTCGACACCTGGTCGCTGTATATCCTGACTTCTGCCTGGAATTTCGAACGGGAGTTCGGCAAGCCGGCCGATCGTCGACGCAAGCTGTTCAACGCCCGCATCGCGTGCACGCTGTATCAGTACTTCGGCCCCAAGCCTCCCCGCGAAGGGGATGCAGATGACGAAGAGGAGCAGTAACCCGTCTCTGTGCAGGAACCAGCCTCTGTGCAGGAACCAGCCTCTGTGCAGGAACCAGCCTCTGTGCAGGAACCAGCCTCTGTGCAGGAACCAGCCTCTGTGCAGGAACCAGCCTCTGTGCAGGAACCCGTCTCTGTGCAGGAACCCGTCTCTGTGCAGGAACCCGCCTTGGAGCCAGAGAAGAAGCCGTTCGAATAACCGGAGTTGCTGCACGCTGACGAGTCATCCGGCATCCGGGGAGGATTTCGGCCTCCGGGCTGTTCAACTTTTCCTGTCGGGCATGCGGGAAAGAAAAATGACCTTTCCGGACCGCTTCGCGGACTTGCTCAACCACTCCTCCGCCACGCTATGATAGTGACAGCGAGGGTCCGCCGAGCGCATTCACGAAGCGGGTCCCGCTGCGAACGGAAAGAACTCATTTCCCGCTGACCAGGGCTGCGTGCTGATGCGATTGAAAGCCACTCTGAGCCGGGTTTCACTTCAGGGGATCATTGCCTTCCTGCTGGGCATTGGCTTTATTGTCTTCGAGCTGAAAACCAATATCTTCCAGCGACGCATGGGAGTGGCCGGTCACTGGGTGATTCTCTTCAGCTTCGTGGGAATCGCCCTGTGGGGACTGAAGGAGATGATCAGCTCCATGCTGCCGGGAGCGGCACATCGCTCGATGCGATTCTCCATTCCCAAGGAGGGCCTGTTCTACCTGGGGATCATGGTGGTCCTGTTCGTGGGCTCGCTGATGGGCCGCAACAACCCGCTGCTGCTGGTCTTTACACTCCTGGCAGGGCCGTTTGTGATGAACGGCTGGTACACATTCACATTGCTGCGGCGGCTGCGAGTCAAGCGTCAACTGCCAGACCGGGTCATGGCGGGAGAAACTTTCGTCTGCAGCGTCGTGCTGGAAAACCGCAAATGGTGGCTCTCTGTCTGGATGATGACGGTCCATGACCGGGTCACCAGTTGGCGGGGCTCGCTGGAGACAAAAGTGCTGTTCATGCGGGTTCCCGCAGGCCGTGAAACAACCGGGCATTATCATCTGCAACTGCTGGAGAGGGGTCGGTACGAATTCGGGCCGGTGCATATCACCACCCGCTTTCCCCTGGGGCTGGTGGAACGGGGCGTCCGACTCAACGACCGCCAGCAATTGCTGGTTCATCCCAGGCTTGGCCGATTGAATCCGGAATGGCGGCGACAGCTGCAGCATTCCGCCGAGCTGGTCAACCATCTCCGCCCGGTCGCCGGAATCTTTCAGGACGAAATGCACCGGATCCGCGAATATCGTCCCGGCGATGACCCGCGCATGATCCACTGGAAAACGTCTGCGCGAATGAACGAGCTGATGGTCTGCGACTATCAGGAGAGCCGCGACCGCGATCTGATTCTGATTGTCGATGCCTGGACTTCAGAAGCACAGACCGAGGCAGACCGCGACAAGCTGGAACGGGCACTCCGGTTCGCCGCCACGGTCTGCATGAGCTATCTGCACAATGCCCGCCAGTCCTCGCTTAATGTCCGGCTGTTTGGCAAAGAAGTCGTCGACTGGCGGGGGAACTGCGGTGATCAGCATGCTGACGTGCTGCTTGATGAACTCGCGCTGCTGGAATCGTCACAACATCAGGTTTTCCCGCTGATCAACGGCCTGGACACCGATTATTCCCGCCAGCGCCGCGTGATCATCATCAGCACCCGCCCGCACGTGGTCTCCAGCGCGATCGCCCGCTGGACCAATGGAAACACGATGGATGTGCAGGTCTACGGTTCGACCTCGGAAGACCTGTCCTCCGTCTTTTATGATCTGCCCCACACCGCGATCACAGCCCAGGTGACCGAATCATGATCCTGCCGATTCTCCAGATCAGTATCGCGGCACTGCTCGTGGTCACAGCAGTCATCTTCGCGTTTGCCGAAGGTTCCATTCTTCCCGCCATCACGGTGCCGGTGACGATCTTCTCCCTGCTGATCATCGATTGGAAGAAAAAGGTTCCCCCCACCTGGGTACCGACCACGATCGCGGTGCTGGGATTGCTGGCGGCGCTGGCAGAATTCATCTGGGGTCCGCAGTACCTGGGTCGTCTGCTCTCCGCCGGTCACATGCTGGTGTACATTACCTGGGTTGTGCTGCTGCTGAAAAAATCTGAGACGGAATACTGGCGCCTGTGCGCGCTCAGCATCCTGCAGATTGCGCTGTCCTCGGTGCTGACGAACTCTTTCTGGCTCGGCTGGGCGCTGGTGGGGTACACATTTCTGGCGTTGTGGACGCTCGCCATCTTTCTGGTGTACCGGTCGATTCAGTCCGCCCAGAGCGGCGATCCCGATCTCCAGTCGGCTGACAAACCACTCGTGCAGGGGCAATCGGCACTCGGGGCGACTTGGGGGAGCGTCTCACGCGACCTGCATCAGCCGATTATCAATCCCCGATTTGTGGGAAGCACGCTGGTCGTCACCTGTCTGTCGCTGTTGCTGAGCACGGTCTTCTTTCTATTTACGCCGCGCGTCTGGATGCAGTCGTTCTCATTTTTCGACAACTCCCCTCTGGCAGCCACGCCGCTGACAGGCTTCACAGAGGAGGTTCGCCTGGGAGACCTCGGAGAGATCCTGGAAAATCAGGATCGCGTGATGTCGGTCACGCTCTCTCACATCGCGGGGGGACGGGACTTTACCCGCCCTCAGTATCAGGAGTTTCTTGAGAAAGAGCCGCTTTGGCGAGGAGCCGTCCTGGAACGTTACGAGAACGGCCAATGGCAGCGGATTCAGAAACACATCTCCGATTTCCCGCGGACACCGCTGCCGGGGGCAACGATTCGCATGCGGATCGGCCTCAGCCCGATCGGGACCGAGACGATTTTTTCCCACGGCAACGTTCTGTCGTCGAGCGGTCCCAATAACAGCGAACGCCTGATGATTGCCCAGTTCGCCGATGAACTGCTGAAGGCAAAAGGAACATCGGCAGAGCGTGAATTCAACTACATTCTCGGCATCAATGATGATCCTCCCGATACCGGTTACTACGATCGACGCCAGGAGCGACTCAACGCTCCTCCGATCAACCTCCCTTACGGTTTCCGCTTCGAGCGCGAAACTCCGTATCCCCAGGCTCTCGCGGAATACCTGGACCAACTGACGGTCGTCCCTCCCCAACTGCAGCGGCTTGCCGAGAAGGCCCGCGAGATTGCCGGGCCCGATTCTGATCCCAAAACGGCAGCAGATCGCCTTGATCAGTGGCTGTCGCGATCCAAGGAGTTCTCCTACACCCTCAAGCTCAATGTGAAGGACTCACGGATCGACCCGCTGGAGGACTTCCTGTTCAACCGCAAATCCGGGCATTGTGAATATTATGCGTCGGCGATGGCCATGCTGCTTCGCTCGGTCGGAATTCCGAGTCGATTGATCAGCGGTTTCAAAGGAGGGACGCTGGTCGGAAACGGCAAGAACATTTTCGTCCAGCAACTGCACGCGCATACCTGGGTCGAAGCGTATATCGACGATCACTGGCTGACGTACGACCCGACTCCCGAAGCCCGCAATGAATCGGTCGCCAAGATCAAAACCAAGGCCAAGACCGTCAAATCCCGTTGGGGAGACGTGGTGGGAATGTGGAACTATGGCATGCACATGTCGCGTGACAACCAGCAGCAACTCCTGTATCTCCCGATCTCACGCGCTGTCAAAGAACAATGGGAAGTCGCCCAGCAGATTTATCAGGAACATAAGCCCAACCGCCACCAGTTCATCGGCTTCCTGCGTTCTCCCCGCAGGTGGTTCAGCGTCCAGGGAGGAGTTGTGGCCTTCGTTCTGCTCTGCACGCTCAGCGCCGTCATCTGGGTCTTGAGGAAGCTGGGATTGTGGGAACGTCTGGTCCGATTGATTACCGGCCGGACTGACGATGAAGATTCCCGCATTCGCCGGATCGCTTTCTATGAGAAGCTGATCGACATTCTGCGTCGGCAAGGGCTGCTGCGGCAACCGTCGCAGACCCAGCGGGAGTTCGTGATGCATTCGCTGGCCAACCTTGAGCCGAAGCTGGCGGCAGCCGGAATGGTGGCCTGGCCGGCGAATGTTGTGGAAAAGTTTTATCAGGTGCGATTCGGAGGAGATGAACTGCCCGAGAGTGAGCTCAAGGAACTTGAACAACGGCTGAACGAGATGGACCGCTGCCTGACGCAAGACAAAGTTCCGACAGCGTGAATCTCGAGCACCGCGATGATCTGATCAGGCACTCCCTCCGCTTTCTGCTCGGGATGCTGCTCATCACCATCGGTCTGTCGTATCTGCTCGATGTGCAGCCGTTGTTGCACATTCACTGGAGTCTGCGAGACGTGCTGATCGGTAGCGGTGCGGCAGTCGCGATGGTTCTGATCGCCAGCAACTTCGTGACAGTTCCTCCCGAGTTCGAAGAGATGATCGGGAGGGCGCTGGCCGGCTTGCGGCTTCCCGAGCTGATTCTCCTCGCAGCAATGGTCGGCTTGATCGAAGAGCTTCTGTTTCGAGGGGTCCTGGAACCGTGGGGAGCCCGCTACTCCCCCGGATTGTCGTTTGTGGCCGTCAACCTGCTCTTCGGATTCCTGCATCCTCACTCGCTCAGCTATATCGCCGCCATCACACTGCTAGGGGGCTGTTTCAGCCTGCTGGCAGCAGGGCCCGGGGAATTCAACCTGCTGCGGCCGATCGTCGCCCATGCGGTCTATGATCTGATCGCCTTCCTCCTGCTGTCCCGCCACTACCGGCGGAAGATGGGGCTCTCCTGATTCCCTGAAAGAGGCGGACCGGGTGGACCCTGTTCCGTCTCCCGCTAAACTGAAGCAGTTGACTCTCTTCCCGTTCTGGCGCACCGCACGTCCAGACTGACAAAATGGACCACTCCGCGTGGCGGGAATGAGCAGACAAAGAGTCAAAATGCTCTAATGACGATCTTGGCGATTTTCGCCTGACACGATTACAGCCCAGCAGCGGCTTTGAAGCCACGATTGCCTTTCGATGACCACAATTCCGACACCTGCACTCGCTCCCCTGAAACTCGGCACCCACACCTTCACCTCCCGGCTGATCGTCGGGACGGGAAAATATGCGACGTACGACCTGATGCGGGACTGTCTCGCAGCCAGTGCTGCCGAAGTCGTCACTGTCGCAGTTCGACGGGAACGCCTGATCGACGCGCAGGGACGCAGCATTCTGGATTTCATCGATCTGGAACGGTTTACCATTCTGCCGAACACCGCCGGCTGTTTTAACGCCGAAGATGCTGTGCGAGTCGCCCGACTCGGTCGCGAGATCCTTTCTGGACTCGGGAACCCTGGTGCAGACTGGGTCAAGCTGGAAGTGCTCGGGGATAAGAAGACCCTGTTGCCGGACCCGGTGGCGACATTGCAGGCGACCGAAAAACTCGTTGCCGACGGCTTTCAGGTTCTCTGCTACTCGACGGACGATCCGATCACCGCCCGTCGACTCAAAGAGGCGGGGGCCACGTCCGTGATGCCGGCCGGCAGCCCGATCGGCAGCGGTCAGGGGATTCTCAACCCGAACAACATCCGCATCTGCCTGGAGTATCTGAAAGACAACGATCCGGAGTATCCGGTGATTGTTGACGCCGGTGTCGGAACCGCCAGCGATGTGGCCCAGGCGATGGAACTTGGTTGCGATGGCGTGCTGCTGAATACAGGAATTGCCGGGGCGCGGGATGCACTGCTCATGGCACACGCCATGCGCGACGCCTGTCGCGCCGGCCGGAGTGCACATCTCGCAGGCCGGATTCCCAAACGACTGTACGCGACAGCCTCCAGCCCGGAAGCGGGAACGATTTTCTAGAGCAGGTTGCTCTTTCCAGTGCCCGCGCAGCAAGCGTTTCGTGTGATGAAATGCTCAGTTCCACGTGGCCAGAGTGGGGAGATCAAAAAACAATATGCCCTCGTTCGTCAGGACAATTTGTCGCGCAATGTTTCTCTCACCCCTCCGCCCCGGAAGTGAGCGCACTTCCACTGGTCTTTAACCCCGCACGATTGAATGTGGCACCGGCTGGCGAGTGTTGATCAGATCCCCGAGGGAACCTCCCGGGAGTTCACCGTGGGGGATCAGATTGTGGCGGTCTTCCACACGGGCGACGACTGGTACGCGCTCGACGGCATCTGCCCCCATGCGGGAGGGCCACTCGGCGAAGGGACACTGTGCGGTACGATCGTCACCTGTCCGTGGCACGGCTGGCAGTTTGATGTCTCCACAGGCCGGCACTGTCTCAGCCACCAGATCCGGCAACGCACCTTCGCCGTCAGAGTCGAAGAGGGTCATCTCTGCGTGGAACTGCCATGACTGACACGCCGCCTCCCACGCTGCTGGATCGGGGTTTGACGCTGCTCGCCACGGGGTTGGGGAGTGGATATTTTCCGAAAGCTCCGGGAACGATCGGCAGCCTGCTGGGACCACCACTGATCTGGCTGCTGCAAGCCGACGGCCAAGCCCCCGGGTACACGGCGCTCTGCGGAGCGCTCGCCTTCGTGCTGGGGATTCCGATCTGCAACGCCGGAATCCGCGTGCTGAATGTTAAAGACCCCAAGCAGGTGGTCTACGATGAAATCGTCGCCTTCTTCTGGGTCTTCCTGCTGGTCCCACTCAACATCGGCACAGCCGTGGGAGGCTTCCTGCTGTTCCGGCTGTTCGACATTCTCAAGCCGTGGCCGATTCGCCGTTTTGAACGGCTCCCGAAAGCCTGGGGAGTGATGGCGGACGATGCGCTGGCCGGACTGGCTGCCGGAATCATTCTCGCGGTATTGAACGCGTTTATCGGATCAATGCCGGGGTAAAGCCAATTTCCTCTGGCTTCACCCGCAGAAATTTCAGCCCCGTCCCCCCGCTGTGAGTCGTCAGCAGTCCTTCGCCCCGATCGGGAACATCGCCGGTCGCATTGACGCGGACCCGCAACCACCCGACCCCACCTCGATCGTCCACAATCCGGTAATCCCCCGCCGCCAGCCCGATCGGGAGTTGCGCCAGGTGGTCACTGATTTCGGCGGACGTCAGCGAGAGCTCGTCAGGCTCCACTGAGAACGTGCGGGTCTGAGCCCCGCGGCGAATCTCCATCAGCGGAGCAACGAGCCCGTCGGTCCGGTCTTGAACCGCCAGTTGCGGGCCGGAGACGTCGCGTGGAGCATACGGAATCCAGCCAGCCATCGCCGGCCGGGGACGTGCTGTTTCTTGCTGGTCTCCGTTCCAGAGGCCGGCAAAGAAGGCCGTGGCGGCGAACAGTGCCAGCACGCGCATCGTACTTTGTGAGGCTTCGGGCAACATGGAATCGACCTGAACGAGGAACAGACAGAAAAACAGATCGACCAAATTCCACATGTGGGTTGAGTGAACCAGGCAAGATTTGCCGATCAGCCGGTTGCCTCCGTAATGATGTCGCCTTGGGGACCTCGCGCAATCGCAGCAGTTGCGCCAGTTCTTCCGGAAAAACGGCCATTCTCCCAGAGTCAGGGGGCCTGCAATTCCGGGCAAAGCGCCTTCCGTCACGGTGCGGCACATTGAGAACAGACCCGCGGGCGCTGTATGCTCATTCCCGGAAACGGCTCATTTCCGGACTGTTCTCGGCAGCCCGGTCGACCGCGCAGCCCGGCAGCATCCCGGAGTCCTGTCATCCGCCTGATTCAGGCATCTTTCAGCAACTGCCCGCCAAGATCCTTCTGGTCCACCCCCGCACGGTCGCGGGGACGGCGGACAACATTCTCCGTCCGATGACGGAACGAGGCCATCGTCCAGTGAAAAAGCGGTATTGGTTATTCAAGTCGGAAGCGGACTGTTATTCCATTCAGGACCTGCAGTCCGAATCCAAACAGCAGACCTTCTGGGACGGTGTCCGGAACTATCAGGCTCGCAACATGCTGCGGGATGATGTGCAGGTGGGTGACGGCGTTCTGTTTTACCACAGCAATTCCGATCCGCTGGCGATCGTCGGCACCTGTGAAGTGGTCCGCTCGAGCTACCCGGATCACACCGCGTTCGACAAATCCGAGCAGCACTATGATCCGAAGAGTCGACCGGAGGAGCCGACCTGGTTCATGGTCGACATTCAACTCGTACAGATCTTCCCGGAGCCGCTCACGCGCGAGGCACTCAAGGAGATCCCGGAACTGCAGAAGATGGTCCTGCTGCAGCGCGGTTCGCGACTTTCGATTCAGCCAGTCACTGAAGCAGAGTGGAAGCGGGTGCATCAGCTGGCGGGCGTGAAGCCCAAATCACTGAAATAACAAACCCCGTCTGCTGTCGTTCCGCAGACTCAGAACAGGTTGCTCTTCCTTTCCTCGCCCAGTGCGCTCTCTGGCCGAACAGCAGCACCACTCCTCATGACGAGAATAGGGGAGTCCACAATCCAGATGGTCGAGCAGCAGCAGAATCCGATGACCACATCCCGCCCGCCCCGCTTCTATCAGTCAAAAGCATTCCAGCTGTCGCTGGGATTGCTGATCTCCGCATTCTGCATGTGGTGGGCGATTCGTCCGATTCTGAATGAGCCGGGCGGCGTAAAGAACATGGTGCATGCCTTCCGCACCGCCGACTACCGCACCTTTCCGCTGATGCTGATCGTGCTGTTCCTGTTTTACCTGCTGAAGGCGTGGCGCTGGCGGCTGATGCTGTTGCCGGTCGGCCAGTTTCGTCCGTATCGCGATCTGTTTCCGCCGATCATGATCGGGTTCTCGATGAACAATGTCCTCCCCGCACGACTGGGAGAGTTCATTCGCTGCTTTGTTTTTTCAAGGCAGCAGCGGGTTCCGATTCCTGTGTCGCTGACGAGTGTCGCACTCGAGCGGATCTTCGACGGCATGACGATTGTCACCTATCTGGCGATCGGACTGCTGTTCATCAAGGGAGTGGAACCTGCCATCGAAAAAGCGGCGATTGGCTTCGCAATCATGGCTTTGATTGCGGTCGCGGGAGGGCTGGCTTATGTCCTCTGGACGGTCCCCTTCCTCAACCTGCTTCGCAGGATTCTTGCCCGGATGAAGTTCATTCCCACCAGTTTCAGCCACAAGCTGATCGGCGTGCTGGAATCGAGTGCACAAGGGTTGGGATCACTGAAAAATGTGCGACTGCTGGCGGGGATTCTTGTAATCTCCGCAGTCAAATGGGCGCTGAATGGTTCGTTGATCTGGCTGTCACTGTGGAGCTTTGGGATCGTCGTTTCGCCGGTCGTTGCGATGGTGCTGCTGGCGGTGATTGCTTTTGCGGTGGCGGTCCCGGCCGGCCCCGGTTTCTTCGGAGTGATTCAGGCCTGCTTCCTGACACTGCCGACACTCGCCGGGCGCAAGCTCGATGGTTCTGCCGTCTTTGCGGCTTCGATCTATTTCCATCTATCGCAATACATCCCCGTGACGCTTGTCGGACTGTATTATTTCGTGCGGTCGGGAGTCGAACTGGGACAGGTGCAGTCAACTGCGGAAGCTGCTGCGGAATCACCGCTACAGGCGGCATCACCCGTTTCTCCGGTCGAGCCACTCTCCCCTCCCCCCGAATAATTCCCCTCCAGTTGCGGGGGACTGCCGGCATCCGCCTGAGTCACACTTGACCCTGTGCGCAGCCAACTTTTAGAGTCAAATGGTTTCCTCATCTTCTGGCGGTCGTCGTTCACCGGTCCAGCCATGCAGAGAGCCCTGCGCAGTTTCCTCCTGACGGTGGGGACGGCAGCAGTCTCGACGCATTGGACGGGCTGAGGGGGGACATCCACCATCGCTCTCATTGTTCAAGCAGGTTTCCACCCGTGGCCACTGATCCGCAATCCGATTCAGCCGAACCACTCCTCCCCACAGGTGGAGATGTCGTGGAAACTGGAAACGGAACGAAGTCGGAAAAACCGGCGACTTCACGCATGAGCGAAGAGGGGCAGGACCTGATCGACGAACTCCCGGAATGGGAAGAGCTGACCCCTGAGCTCTTCGAGGAAGAATGTCAGCGCGGTGATTTCATGCTCCGCTGGGCCAGCATTCTGATCGGCGTCCTGCTCGGCTGCACGTATCTCACCGACACGCGACTGCTCGTGAGCATTCGCAGTGGCGAATACTCTCTCGCGCATGGGGTCCTGCCGCCGCGAACCGATGTCTTTTCCGCTGCAACGGAAAACCGTCCGTGGGTCAACCTTGGCTGGCTGAGCGACATTGTCCTGGCGGGGGTCCACTCCCTTGGCGGCATGGGAAGTCTCTCGATTCTCGGGGCGGTGACGCTGGCGGTGTCGGCCTGGTTGCTGTCACGCATTCAAGTCCGCAATGTCTCATCGTGGTGGAGTTCACTGTGCGCGGCCTGTGCGCTGGTCGCAATTTTTCCCATCATTCAACCGGGCGCCGCCACGATCACCGTGCTGGGGCTCGTGGCCTTGCTGGCACTTTGCCATCGCTGGACGGTGAAGCCCAGCTGCGGACTGCTCTGGCTGCTGCCGGTGCTCTTTCTGTTGTGGGGAAATCTCGACCCTCGCGCGTGGGCCGGACTGCTGTTGCTGGCCCTGTTTGCAGCTGGCCAATTTTTCGCGACACGAGGTCAGGCGGAAGCCGCGACAGGACGCAACACGCTGATCGTCGGCCTTGCGCTGGGAGCGGGGATTCTTGCCAACCCCTGGCCGGGACGGCCCCTCACAGCCTGGCTTACGCAATGGCGTGCCCTCGCGGAAGAACGGGACTACGCAACCGCGGGCGATCTGTTCTCGCAGCTGCATTACGGCCTGGCAGCGCCCGAATTCTGGAAGAACTGGGACGTGTTCAGCATCTTCGCGGTGATCCTGCTGACGGTTTCGTTCACCACCCTGTGCCTGAATTTTCGCAAGCTCCATCTGGGCTGGGTCGCCGTCTGGATGGCGATCAACGTGCTCTCCCTCTTTTATGGCAGCTTTGTCTGCTATGCCTCCATCGTGAACGCAGTCATCGCCGGGCTGAATGCACAGGAATGGTCGCTGCGTGCATTGCGACAGGATTACACCGTCACCACCGGTGCCGTCTTTTACAGCCGTGCGGGTCGAGCGCTGACCGTTCTCGGCTTCTTCGCGATTTCGTACCTGGCGTTGAATGGCCAGCTGATGGGTCCGGCCAGCCGACGAATCGGCATCGGACTGGATCCGCGCTGGAAGAACCGGATTGAGAATCTGGAAATGGCCGTGGTCTCCAAAGCGGGGGGTGACAAAATATTCCCCACCGTCCCCGATCTGGGGGACCTGCTGATCTGGCTGGGAAAGAAGCCCTTCATCGACAGCCGGATGACAATGTATTGCGAAGCCCCTAATCTGGCCAAGCTGCATCGTGAAATCCGCGGATCATTGTTCCTGCGCAATGCTCCCAAGGAGCAACCGGAGGCCGAAGAGACCAAACCGGAATCGACAACACCGGCCGACAAGCCCGCAGAGGCCAGTGCCGCCACTGACACCGAAAAGCCGGCTGCTTCTGAAGGCAAGGCCGAAGTTGCCAAGAAGGAAGACACCCAGCCGGCCGAAGCCGACGCTGCGAAAGCAAAACCGGCTGTCGCCGCCGCGAAGGGGGACACTGCAGATGAACCAGATCCCGATTTGTGGAAGTCTGAACTCTCCCGTTTCGGCATTCGCGACGTCATGACCCGCCTGTGGGGAAATCCTCCACCCTACACGCCACTGCTGCAGATGATGATTCGACCGGAGTTTTCGATGGTCGCGTTCGGTGCCGCCGGGGCCGACTTCGAACGTCTTGACGATCTGCCGGAAGTGGAACGCAAGGCGGTGGAAGAGAAGCGGGTCACTCGTTTCTCGGAGACTGCATTCCGGCCGGAGAAGCCACCCGCCGTTGTCGACCTGGCACGGATCTGGCCAGCCGCCCTCTCAAAGTATGACCGCTGGCTGATCCAGAGACTGCCGGTCTCGTCTTCGGCAGCTGAACTTGCAGCACATCAGATCTATCTCTGCGAAGCCTTCGGACAGAGGATGAGTGCCCAGCAGGTCGCTGCTCTGGCGACACTGGCCATTCGCAACTCGCGTCAGGCACTGCATGAGAACCCCAACCATCCCCTGCCGTACCGCGTCCTCAGTCAGGCGTATTCCATTCTGGGGAGCCTCGAACAGCAGGCCGTCATCGCGGGAGGGGGACAGACAAGCCGCTCCATTCGCTCGACTCAGGCTCTGACCGCGGCGTTCAATGCCGCACGTGCCAGCGGGAATGAACAGCGTGATCTTCTGCGATTGTTCCAGATCCTGCTCGCGGAGCAGAAGCTCGACATGGCCCGGAACATCTACGAACAGATCGATTTCTCCGACGCCATCTTCACCGGTGCCGACGCTGCGGAACGTCAGGAAGAAATCCGGAAGATCGGCAAACAGCTGACCGAGATCACCAACGATGTCCGCACCAAAGTGGATGCTGCTCGAGCCACAAAAACCAAGATTGAAGATCTCGTCAGCCTCGCGGTCAGCGGGAACTGTCCCGCTCTCGCGGTGTCGCTGCTGGAGCAGGACCTCACCGTGCTCAGTCAGATCCCGACGCTGCAGATCCTGTATGCGACACTGCTGCTGGATGTCGGTCGGATTTCTGACGCCTACGATCAGGTCGAGTCGCTGGAACAGCGCATGCCGAAAGGACACATTCCGCCGGAAATGCTCCCGGTGGTCACCCAGTGGCGTTATATGACAGCAGTCATCAACCTCTGCTCGATGAATGTCGACCGGGCACAGGAGCTCTGGGGACTGGACAAAACCACGCAATTGCGGACAGCGCTGCAGAGTTTGCTGCAGCAGCCGTTCGCCTCCATCGTCACACCCCAGCAGACAGACCTGTGGGCAGCCATTACGGGACGGGTGACCTTCTCAAGTCTGTTCGAAACACCTGATCGTTGCGGTCAGTTGCAACTTCAGCAGGCCCAGGCCGATCTCGAAGCGGGCCGACTGAAACCCGCGACAGAGTTACTCGAAGGAATTCTGACACCGCACCCCGATTTCAACCAGCGCGGGGTGGCGCTGTTCTATCTGGGGATGCTGAACGGCAAACCTTTCGAGTTGAAGTTCCCACAGGCGAATGAGACGGAGCCATTGCCCGATCTCACGGAGCCGCAAACGCCAACAGCGACAGAGGAGAAAACAGAGGAGAAAACTGAAGAAGCCGCCCCGGCCGCACCTGCGATGAAGTCTGAGGCTCCCAAGTCTGAGGCTCCCAAGTCTGAGGCTCCCAAGTCTGAGGCTCCCAAGTCTGAGGCTCCCAAGTCTGAGGCTCCCAAGTCTGAGGCTCCCAAGTCTGAGGCTCCCAAGTCTGAGGCTCCCAAGTCTGAGCCGGGCCAGACGGAACCCGCTGCAACAGAATCCGCGAAAACCGACTGAACAGGTCGCTCCTCCGGTCAATCTCCCGATGACAGCCACGTGATCCGCAGATTGGACGAGCATGCCGGGCAGCAGCTCCACCATGGCAGCCGCAGCAACCACCAGCGGGGGGGCGTTTCCACGGACAGCTCCACGCCGGCCGGCATTGATTGCCAGCCTGGCGCTGGCTGTGGGGATTCTCCTTGATCGGTCACTCGACGTTCCTCTCTGGTTCTGGTCCGGAGTCATCCTCGTCGGAGGAATCGTCGGCTGGTCCCCCCCGTTCCGACATACCCCCCGGGGAACAGTCTGTCTGCTGCTGGCCTTCACCGCCGTCGGCGGAGCCCGGTTTCATCTCTTCTGGTCAACCCGGGCAGCCAACAATGTGAGCAGCTACGCGCGCACAGAGCCGCGACTGGTCAGCCTGATCGGGGTCCTCGACAGCGAAGTGGAAATTCTCGAGGCGGAAATCAGTCCCCGCATCCCTTCCTGGCTGGAAGTGGACCGGTCGGTGTGCCGGTTTCGCTGTGAGCAGCTCGCCAGCGGCGATGAGTGGCTTCCCGTCAGCGGACTTCTCCGTCTGGATGTCGAAGGGCAACTGGTCCACCCGGGGGTTGGAGACCGCGTAGAGGTGATCGGCACCCTTTCGATTCCCCGCCCCCCCGAGAATCCGGGGAGTGGCGACTACCGCGATTTCCTGAGGCTGCAGGGTTTGGATGGAATTCTCCGGGCCAACCACCCGGGCTGTGTGCAGCAAGTCGGTCAGGCCACGGGCTGGTACTGGCAACTGGCCCGACTGAGAGAATCTGCCCGCACCGCGTGCCGGCTTGCCATTCTGCGGCACTTCAAGGGAGAGCAGCAGGCCGTTGCGTTGTCACTGCTGCTGGGAGATCGCACGCTGATGACCGTAGCGCTGCGAGAGAAATTCTCTGAAAGCGGAACGATGCACCTGCTCGCCATCTCCGGGATGCACGTCGCCATTGTCCTCTGGTTCATCCTGCTCGGCTGCCGCTTCTGGAATCTCTCCGGACGCACTGTCGCCTGCATCCTGATCTTCAGCGCCGTGGCTTACGCTGCGCTGACAAATCAGCAGCCCTCCGTCCTGCGGGCCACGATTCTGGCGATCGTGTCCGTGTTCGGATTTTCACAGTTGCGTCCCACCGAAAGTCTGAACCTGCTGGCCCTCTCCGCCATGGTATTGCTGCTCTGGCATCCGGCTGACCTGTTCGATGTCGGTGCACAGCTCTCCTTTCTGGCGGTCGCTGCGCTGCTCTGGACAAACCAGCTGCCGTGGGAGGCGTGGTGGACCAGCTTCACCGGAGGAGCCACCGCGCCCGAGCGGTCACCTCTCCATGACTGGCTCTTGCGCTCGTGTGGGACTGTCGTGCAGTCTTTTTTCGTGATTGTCATCATCTGGGTGGTGACCCTGCCGCTGACGATGTCCACTTTTCATTTGATCTCCCCGGCAGGCATCCTGCTCAATCTCGTGCTGATTCCTCTCAGCACGGTCGTACTCGGACTGGGGTATCTGTTTCTGTTCAGTGCGACCTGCATTCCGCTGATTGTCCGGCCGCTGGCTGCTCTGTTCCGGTTCAGCCTCGGCTGTTTTCTGGACATTGTCAGCTGGGAACGGCTGATTCCGTTGGGGCACCTCTACCGGTCCACACCGCCGCTTTGGTGGGGGGTGGTCTTTTACCTCCTGCTGGCGGGAGTCTGGATGTGGTTCGGAAACCGGCAAACGGCACGAGTGGCCCTGCGCGGTCTGCTGGTCTGGATGGTGTGCGGACTGTGGCTGGGAATGGCCCTACCCCGACAGACAGGACTGACCTGCACACTTCTCTCGGTCGGACATGGGCTCGCGACGGTTCTGGAATTGCCCGATGGCAAAGTCATCGTTTACGACGCGGGAACATTCGGCGACGGTCGCCGTGCAGAGCGGGCCTTGACCAACTATCTGTGGAGTGGGGGTGCCAGCAGAATCGACGCCATCCTCGTATCGCATGCGGACCACGACCATTACAGTGGACTGTTTGGACTGCTGGAAAAAGTTTCAGTCGGAAAGCTCTGCTTTGCACAAAGCTTCCTCGACTTCGACCAGAAGAGCACGTCGCAGCTCTGCGAACTGGCAGCAGAACGGAATATCGACATCCAGTTGCTGCAGGCAGGAGATGAGCTGATCACCGGGACGCCTCACTTGCACATGCGGGTGCTGCATCCGGCGGGGGATTTTCGTTCTCCGGTCGACAACGCGAACAGCCTGGTCGTGGAGGTGACCTATGCGGGCCGTCGCATTCTTTTAACCGGAGACTTGGAGAAAGAAGGTCTCAATGCGCTGCTGGCGCTCCCTCCGCGGCGTGTTGATGTGCTGATGTCGCCCCATCACGGGGGACACAATGCCAACATTCCGGCGTTCTACGCATGGGCCCATCCGGACTACGTGCTGGCGAGTACCGGACAGCGGGATGCAGCGCCGTCACTGCGGGAGGTCCCGTCGGCAATCGTCCTCCGTACGAACCTCTCAGGGGCATTGACGGTTCACATTCGACCGGATGGAGAACTGACTGTCTCCGACAACGTCGGACAACGTTTGCAACAGAGATGAAGACCGCTCTCACCAGGGGGACGCAATTTGGGCGAGAGGTGAGCTGAGCGGGATCCATTCGGCTTTTCAGAGCGCGTGAAAAGCCAACTGGAATCCCCCCAAGGCCTGATCCCCAATTCAACGACGCCTGTCGAGCACTTCAGGGCCTCGTCAATCAGAAGCCAGTGAGCGAGCGCCCCTCTTCGGTCTGTTGACCCCAGAGTGCACTGGAAGGACAGGGATTAAAGGAGAGTTTGTGCGCGTCGACTCCCCCGTCGATCCCGTTCCCCGGTGCGGAGTGCGTCAGGCAACCAGAACCAGCAGTCAGCAGTCAGACCTTGGGCTCGGCCGCTTCTGTGCCGGTGGTCAGCAGGTAGAAAACTCCCGCCATCCCCCCAATCACGATTCCGAGCAACATCAGCGACAAGCCGCCGACAATAATCGCTTCCACCGGGCCGAATCCAAACATGCGGATCTCCGTGGCTGGAACATCGAGCGAACCGATCAGTCCACTCTGATGTCTTGTCGACAACAAATCAAGCTCAGCTGATGTGTTTTCGCAAATTGTTCGGTTTTACCGTCACTCCGGGACACGTGAAGTCGGTTCTCCGAGAGCAATTTGCATTTTGAGTGCCCCGTCTTGGCCACGCGGATTGAAGCAATTTCCCGACGAAACGGTTGCTGCGCGGGCTCCGGAACGAGCACCCCACTCTTAGGCCAGAATGCCGTGGACCACATGCCCGGACACGTCCGTCAACCGGAAATCGCGTCCCTGGAACCGGTAGGTCAGCTTTTCATGGTCGATTCCGAGGAGATAGAGCATGGTCGCATGCAGATCGTGGACATGGACAACGTTCTCCACGGCGAAGTAGCCCAGTTCGTCGGTCGCGCCGTATGTCATCCCAGGCTTGATCCCAGCCCCGCACAGGAAAATGGAGAACCCCCGGATGTGATGGTCTCGCCCGGTCCCCTGCGCCATGGGAGTGCGACCGAACTCTCCCGCCCAGACGACCAGAGTGTCCTTGAGCAGATCGCGCTGTCTGAGATCGTTAATCAGCGCCGCCGTCCCCTGATCAACCAGCGACGCCGTTTTCTCGACCCCGTTTTTCACACTGCTATGGTGGTCCCAGCCCCGGTGATACAGCTGAATAAAACGGACACCCCGCTCTGCCAGTCTGCGGGCCAGAAGGCAGTTGGAGGCAAAGGAACCATCCCCCCCTTCCGTCCCGTACATTTCCAGCGTACTTTTGGATTCCCGGGACAGGTCCATCAGATCCGGGACGCTCGACTGCATGCGGAACGCCATTTCGTACTGCGCAATACGTGTGGAGATCTCGGGATCATCCACTTGTCCCCTTCGCAGCTGATTCAACTGATTGACCGCAGCAATCACATCCTGCTGCGAGTTCTCATCGACTCCCGGCGGGCGACCGACGTATAGCACGGGATCCCCTTTGGAGTGAAACTCCACCCCCTGAAAACGGCTCGGCAGAAATCCACTGTGCCACTGCCGCGCCGCGATCGGCTGGTTCTGTCCCCCGCCGGACGATGTGAGGACGACGAAACCGGGAAGATTGTCGCACTCGCTCCCCAGACCATACAGCAGCCACGACCCCATGCTGGGACGCCCTGAAATCTGCGTTCCCGTATTGAGAAAAGTATGGGCCGGATCGTGATTGATCTGCTCCGTCTTCATCGACCGGATGATGCAGATGTCGTCGGCCAGCGTGCTGATGTGCGGCAACACAGAGGAGATGCTTTGCCCGGACTCGCCAAATCGTGCGAACGGAAACCGGGGCCCCATGCATTTCAGGGCCCGTCCCTGCAGCTGCGCGATGGGCTGTCCTTTCGTGAATGACTCGGGCATCGGCTGCCCATCGAGCGCAGCCAGTTCCGGCTTCTCGTCGAAGGTTTCCAGATGAGAAGGTCCACCGGCCATCGTCAGAAAAATCACCCGCTTCGCGCGCGGAGCAAAGTGCAGCGGGTTCACCGTCCCCCGCCAGGGTGAGCTGCCGTTGACTGTCGCTCCCTGCGCGGGGCGATTGAGCAACGAGGCCAACGCGGCTGTCCCGACGCCGGCGGCAGACCGGCCCAGAAACGCCCGGCGTCTGAGCAGATTGATTTCAGTTTCACCAATCATCGGTGTGACTCTCCTGCAATCCCGACTCAATCGCGGGTCACGGTCTCGTGCAGATTCAACAGAACGCGGGTCACGGCAGTCCAGGCAGCAATCTCCGAAGCCGGAAGGCTTCCATCTGCCGGGGCATCTCCCGCCTTCAGGAGCGCCTCGGCTCGGTACGTATCTTCCTGATAAACCGTCCGTTCTCGATGCAGCAGCGGGAGCAGCACAGCGGTTTCCTCTGGCTGAGGAGATCGCTGCAGGACAATCTGAAAGGCCCGATCCAGTCGATCTTCATCGCTGCCACTCAGCGCCGCGATCTGCTGCGCGAGAACTCTGGCCGCTTCGACGTAGGTCGGATCGTTTAACAGGACAAGCGCCTGCAGCGGTGTATTCGAACGGGGACGTTCCGCGGTGCATTCCTCCCGACTGGGAGCATCGAAGGCCAGCAGACTGGGGTGCAGAAACGTGCGGCACCAGAAGGTATACAGCCCGCGCCGGTACTGGTTGGCTCCGTGATCGGTTTCCCACTCACGCATGGGAAAGTTGAGATGAACCCAGTAACCCTTCGGCTGATACGGCTTCACGGAAGGCCCGCCGACCTGCTTCACCAGCAATCCACTGACAGCCAGAGCGTTATCACGAACGGTCTCCGCATTCATCCGGAATCGGGACTGACGGGCGAGGAACTTGTTAAAGGGATCGCGCTGCAGGGCGTCGCGCGAAGCCAGCGACGATTGCTGGTAAGTCCGGGACATCACCAGTTGCCGGACAAGTCGTTTCACATCCCAGCCATGATCCATGAAGTCGACCGACAGCCAGTCGAGCAGTTCGGGATGGGTCGGCCAGTCCCCCTGATACCCGAAATCTTCGAGCGAACGTACGAGCCCGGCGCCGAACATCAGCTTCCAGACCCGATTCACGAACACCCGTGCAGTCAATGGATTCTTTCGATCCACGAGCCAGCGGGCGAGATCAAGGCGGGTTGCCCGCTGATCCGAATGCTGCAGTTCCCCAAAGGTCGACGGGATGGCGGGCTGCAGCAGTTCTCCCGAATCGTCCATCCAGTTGCCGCGTGGCAGCACACGGACGTCTCGCGGCATGGGCAGACTTTCGGAGACCAGCAACGTCCGTACAGTTTTCCGGACGTTTGCCAATTCCGCCTTCAGGTCTTCAATCTGCTTCCGACGCTCTTTGTGTTGGGGGGCCATAGCCAGATACGCAGCCTCGACCTGCTGCCGTTCCGCCGCTTTCCATTTGTCTTCCGGCTTGTTGAACAGTGCCACCAGCTCAGGGGAATGCTCAGTGAGGCCGCGCTTCAGTAACTCAGGATCACTCGAGAGCGAAAGCCTGAACTTGCCGACATTCCGATTCTCGCTGCGGTCATGTCGAAGCGTCACCACCAGCTGCACCCCCTCACCCCCGCTCACGGGATTTTCAAAAGCAAAGAGCGCTGTGCAATTCTGTGCCCGCTTATTTCCATCCACTGCCCAGGCTGTCTCCGGACGTCCATCGACAGCATTCAGGATGGGGAATTTCTTCTGCTCGTAGTCGGCAACAGCATCGGTGATCTTGACCGGTTCGGTTTTTCCGTCACGGAGGACCTCGACGATGAACTCCGACAGTTCAAAGTTGCCGTTGCTTCTTCCTAATCCTTTCTTCGGAAAACTGCTGCTGACCAAAGCCTCCAGTCGGATGCCCGTGATCACGGGAGCGGTCGCCGCCAGAGTGATCCGGAATTCTTCATGATCCGGATCGGTCCCGCGAGCAAGAACAATTCCCTGGGCATCGACAACAAGTTCAGTGCCCCGTGTGGAAACCGCTTCCAACGGGATGCTCACCTGCAGACCGCCGCCGGACCGAGCACGCTCTTCACTCTGCTGCCGCACCCACTCCACAACAACGGCCGGATCGGGAGGAGCCGTTTCCAGTTCGTCAATCTGCTGCTGGAGCGTCTCCATCTGCTTCGCCTGTTCGGGCGTGGGGAGCTGGAGATTGGGAGGCTGCGGACCGACCGCCACTTCGCTGAGATCCGCGAAGAACGCTCCCAGCGCATAGAAGTCCTTCAGCGAGAAGGGATCAAATTTATGGTCATGGCACTGGCAACACCCCATTGTGCTGGCCATCCAGACTGTCGAGACATTCCGGACCCGATCCGCGAGATAGATGGCAGTGTATTCTTTGGGTTGTGCTCCCCCTTCCTGTGTCGTCTGTAACATCCGGTTGTAACCGGAGCCGATGCGCTGCTCGAGAGTGGCGTCCGGCAGCAGGTCTCCCGCCAGTTGCTCGATCGTGAACTGATCAAAGGGCTTGTTGCGGTTGAATGAGTCGATCACGTAATCGCGGAAGGCGTCGACTTCACGTTCATTATCGCTGTGATAGCCTCCGGTGTCGGCATAGCGAACAAGGTCGAGCCAGTACATCGCCATCTGTTCGCCGAAGTGCTCTGACGCCAGCAGACGATCGACCAGCGCCTCATAGGTCGCGGGAAGGGGCTCGCGACAAAACGCCGCCACGTCTTCCGGTGTAGGAGGAAGTCCCGTTAAATCGAGGTACAGCCGCCGCACGAGTGTGCGGGGATCGGCCATCGCAGAGGGAGCCAGCCCTGCCGATTCCATCCCGGCCAGTGTGAACCGATCAATCTCGTTAATCGGCCAGTCCTGCAGTTTCACTTCTGGCGGAGTCCCCTGCACCGGCGGGGTATAAGCCCAGTGCTCGGCGTAAGGAGCTCCTTCCTGAACCCATTGCTTCAGCAGGGCCACTTCGTCCGGACTAAGAGGCCTGCGGTCAGATTTGACCGGGGGCATCTTGAGCTCGGGATCATCGGTGGTGATGCGGGCGATGATCTCGCTGTCGGCGGGTGCTCCCGGGACAATCGCGGCGGCAACCGCCTCGTCCCGGACATCCAGCCGCAGATCGGCACTGCGGTTCTGAGCATCGGGTCCGTGACACTTGAAGCAGCGATCAGACAACAGCGGACGAATCTGCCGACCGAAATCAATCGGTTCCGCAGCCACGGCTGATGCCGCCGCCCAGACCAGTATCCCGCAGATCCACAGATGTTTCATGGGTTCGACCACTGGGGCAAGAAGCAGGGAAACAGATCATCAACATCTGTTCTCCCCTGTACACTTCAGGATTTTTCGAACGCCCTGTCACTCAGATTGTATGCAGCGTCCCGGCTCCGAGGAGGGGACTGCGCGGCGGTCTTAACCATCGTCGGCAATCCGGGCAGAAAACTCAACCTCCTGGCTGCCGCAGCACTGGTGACACCGGTTGGCGATCCCCGAAGATTCGCCCGGGAGGATGTCCTCGCGGACTTCTTCCCCCTCTCACTTAGTTCAGTAATCGCAGCAGCGGGAGCGGACTACTGTTTTCATCCGTCCAGACGAGATTTTTGGGATTCCTGCGATTCCCCCGGTTCTGAAACACCGGATTCGCCAGAACCCGCGCATCACGTGACAACAGCACCCAGTTACTCTGGGTAATCGTCCGTGATTCATCCTTGTTCCGATCGATCATGACGGAAGAGAGATTGAGATCGCGGACGTGAGCATGCAGCACCGGTTCCAGATCAAAAAAGCTGTTCGTAATGTGAATGGCGAGGATGCCCTCCGGCTTCAGATGCCGGAAATAGATTTCGAATGCTTCCCGCGTCAGCAGGTGGATCGGAATGGCATCACCGCTAAAGGCATCGACGACCAGCAGGTCATAGCCCTGCGGTTCCAGCCGCTCGAGCGTCAGCCGTGCATCGCCGACAAAATCCCTTTGACGGGAGGGACAGTCAGCACGGAACGTAAACAGCGTATCGGCGATGTCGAGGACCGCCGGATTGATCTCGAAAAAGTCGATCTCGTCCAGTTCGGTTCCATAGGCCGCAAGTGTGGCGGTCCCCATGCCGATGAGCCCAATTCGACGAGGCTCCCCCGGCCGGAGATTCGTAATCGCCAGACCGACGCCCGATTGGTCGTCATAGTAGGTTGTCCGGATCTTGCGAAACTCGGGCGCCGTGAACTGGGCTCCGTGCCGGATATCTCCATGCACGAGTTCGAGTCGCGAGCCGTAGGTCGCTCCGGGTGACTGCAGGTACTCGACCCGCAACACGCCGTAGAAGTTCCGCTTGACCGCAATCGCGGCGTGAAACGTTCTGCGAAAATCGACCGTGAGCAGTGCAACCATCCCGAGCAGAAGAAAGCTCGCCCCATACCACGCCGGCCGATGAGACAGGATTCCATGAAATCGGGACTTCGGATCCCGATAGCAGACCGCGAGCAGCGTCAGATAAACTCCCAGCAGGCCGAGATGATATTCCACATTCACATTGAGCGTCAGCGGCGCAACAAGCCCCGAGAGGATTCCGCCAATCGCGCCACCCGCCGACATGACGAGATAGAACTCCGTCAGCCGGGAGGGATCGGGCTTGAGATGCGACAACTCGCCATGACAAACCATACAGATCGTGAAATAGAGTGACAGCAGGCCCAGCAACAGCGTCGGCAGGCTTTGAGTGAAGCGGGTTCGCAATCCGACCATACATCCAGTCACAATCAGCACCGTCAGCACAAAGGCCGGCCCCCAGACATTTCGGGAATAGGCCTTTTCACTTGAAAAACACCAGATCAGCGAGACCAGGTAGATCGTCAACGGCGCAATCCACAGGAAGGGGAGCCCCCCCACGTCCTGCGTCAACCGGCCCGTAATCGCAGGAAGCAGAAGCGTTGGGAGCAAGGCCAGCAGAAACCACATGACGCGGGTCCCGAATGCCACACGTGGTCGGTCTCCCACAGCCAGCCTTGTCTCACCGACGACCTCCGGACGGGCACGCTGCAGGACTCCCGCACCACAGACCGCGATCGAGGTGACAAAGGCCACGAAGCTCCAGTACCACAGGTTCGCCTGCTGGGATGCGGGAATCAGCAGCTCAATGACAAATGGATACGTGAGCAGTCCGAGCAGCGAACCCGCGTTGGAGAGTGCATACAGACGATAGGGTGAAACACCCGGATGCGTCCGCCGAAACCAGTCCTGCAGCAACGGTCCGGTGGCGCAGAGCAGCAGATAAGGTGCGCCGATGTGGTACGCCAGCAACTGCAGGATGTGCCCTGCGGGGTCTTCCAAACCAGTCGGCTTGAACGCCGGCGAGGGACGGATCGGAGAGACCAGCGCTGCGACAATCAGACAGATCACATAGGTCGCCACCTGTCCCCGGATCGGGACGAACCTCGACAGCAGAAATGCGAATGAGTATCCGCAGAACAGCAGCGTCTGAAAGAACAGCAGACAGACGTTCCAGACATTCGGGCTTCCTCCATACCAGGGGAGGATCAGCTTGCTGATGACCGGCTGAATCTGAAAAACCAGCCAGGCCCCCAGAAAGATCGACAGACCGAAGGACCACGCCGACTTTCTGCCAGAGGCGCCCGTGAAGTGATCCGACATGAGGGCTCAATTCCGTCTCTGAGTTCTGGCCCAAACTGCTGACCCGGCAACTTGAGGCCTTATCGTCATATCGGGTCGGAGGGGCGAACGCAAGAATCGTTCCGCAGGCAGGCTGGCCTGTTCAGAGCAGTCGGTTCGCCATCTCCCCTCGCCTCGTCCCCTCCCCCCGGGGAAACCATCGCCGGGCCGTCTAGAGCCGTTGCCCGCCGCACGGAAATCACAATGCGCGATGACTGCAGAATCCATTCAATCTGCGTGTCCCAGACGACCAACAGGACAGTTACAGTGTCTCGCTGAAGTCCGCAAACTCCTCCCTCAGCGCCCGGGATCACGCCGCATCACCTGGCAGAACAGGCCTCGATCGACGGTCCGATTTCATCAAGTTTGCCACTCATCGCAGCTGCAAACTGACAAAGAGTTCGGATTCATTGATTCAAATCAGGATTGTGTTGCGAATTTGACCTCCAGTAGAGACGATCGTAGTCAGCCCCGATGCTGATCGTTCCCGTTGCGTCTTGCGGCTCCCTATCTGAACACAATCGAGGACTTCTTCCGATGAGTGCATTTCAGTCCCCCTTCCGGTTTGCAAAGACTCCGCTGGCCTTGGGTCTGACCGCTTGTCTCGGAATCACGGCCGCGACGGCAGAATTCGCACAGGCCCAGGTCCCTCTGCCGCACCGCTACATTTATGATCGCAACAGCGGCTATGTGCGTCCCGGTTACGGCTATTTCGGATCCTATCCGTGGAACGGCTGGGGCTATGGTTCCGGAATGACCGCCAACATGGGGACCGGCATCGGCCTCGGTCAGGCAGCACAGGGACTCGGACAGATGGCTGTCGATTTCGGACAGTACGAGAAGGAAGATGCCGAAGCGCAGATTACTTATCAGCAGGCCGAAGCCGATTATCTGAAGAACATCGGACTGAAGCGGCAGACTTACGAACAGGGAATCGCCGATCAGCAGAAACGGGAAGCTGCTGAATACAAAGTCGACCGTGAACGGGTGGAAGCCTACAAACGCGACATGTCGCAGCGGGCCGCTGCTCATCGCCTGACGGAAGACCAGTTTGACCGGGTCCACGGCATCATCCATTGGCCGCTGGTCCTGCGCAGTGAAATCTTCAGCGCCAATCGCGAGACGATCGATCAGCTGTTCGATGCCCGCACTCCGCAGAACAGCGGTGTCGGCTCGAACTCCAATGCCGCCATCGAGAAGGCCTGCGAAGACATGCTGAACACCGTCAAGACCGACATCAACAACCTGAACATCGACCAGTTCATTACCGCCCAGCACTTTATCGCCAGCCTGTCCTACGAATCCCGGTTCAAAGTCAAGGCTCCGATCTCGAAATAACAGACTGAGCTGCATGAGGAAGTCTCTGCCGACAGCGGCGTTTGAATTGTTCCGTTTCTCGGCAGCACAGTTTCTTGTGGTGCTGTTGCTGCTGTTTTTCGTGTCGCCGATGGTTGAGAACCTCAAGCATGGCGACCTCGTCGAAACGATTCTGCTGTCGGCGGTGCTTCTGTCCGCGGTGCCGGCTGTCGGTGGGACACGGTGGACGCTGTTTGCCGCGGCGATCATGGCTGTCCCGGCTCTCGTCGGGAAATGGCTGCACTATTACTACCCGGAAATGATTTCTGCCGCCCCCTTCCAGGCGGGGGCGGTGATTTTTTCTCTGTTCATCGTGTTTCAGCACCTGCGATTCATTCTGCTGGCCCCTGCGGTTGATTCGCAGGTTCTGTGTGCCGGCATCTCAACGTATCTGATGATCGGACTGATGTGGGCCTTCGCCTACCAGCTGGTCAATAATCTGTATCCCGGCTCGCTGGTCGTGACCGAGGTCGATGGAACCATTCACGCCAACCCGACCGGCTTTGACACCTGCTTTTACAGTTTCGCCATGCTGTGCGGCACTTCCTACAATGAAGTCACTGCGGTCACGAACCTGTCCAGAATGCTGACGATCTTCGAGAGTACCGTCGGCCTGTTTTATATTGCGATCTTCATCTCCCGACTCGTCGCCCTGCTGGTCTCCAGCAACGTCGACAAACAGACCGACGCTGCCACCCGAACGGGCGCCGTCTGACGCATTTTGATTCGTCGGGCAATTGCGACAGGTCAGCAACGGAAAGAGCAGCCTGCACTCGCCACGGCTTCCCGGTTTTCAAGTCGTTACTCTCGGTCCGGAACGAACCGGTGTCGGGAGCAGGTCTCGATGGCAGGTCCATCAACAATTCAGCCGCGTACGGAAGCAGCCCCATGTCCAACCCTTCGCACCCCGATGTCCCAACCGACTCGGAACCGGATCCGGATCGCCGCAACACTCTGCGGAAGGTGCTGGTCGGCGCTGGTCTGTGTGCGGCGGTGTATCTGGCAACGGCTTACCTGGCTGCCCCTCTCTGGTGGCGGAGGTACGTTCACCGACATCCGACGCTCGACGACATTCCAGGCATTACCACCACGAAGTCCGGCATTCCCGGTGATCCGCTCAATGTCGCACTGATCGGGAGCGAGGAAGATGTCATT
Organism: Planctomicrobium aquicomposti; assembly: GCF_051466325.1. Classification (NCBI taxonomy): domain Bacteria; kingdom Pseudomonadati; phylum Planctomycetota; class Planctomycetia; order Planctomycetales; family Planctomycetaceae; genus Planctomicrobium; species Planctomicrobium aquicomposti. Next base: position 1,264,995 of record NZ_CP195792.1, on the reverse strand, counting down.
CGCCTGATGATCAAGGCAGGTTGGTATCCCGCCGATCCGATCACGTTAAAAAGCTCGCTGAAGATCGCCGCCGATACGGTCTTTCGTCGTCCTTACGACGATGCCCCCGTCAGCTCACTTTATCTGTTCGGTCGCAAGGAAGACCTGGCCTTCGAGAAGCCGGTCGGCGACGACCCCAAGCAGCGGAATCACGTCCGCTTCTGGAAGAGTCCCACACTCGATTCCGACAACCGGCCCGTCTGGGTCGGCGCAGCGACGTTCGACCGCGCGGTGGGGCTCAGTCATACCACCGGGCAGATCACACATCACATCTCGGGAAACATCGATCAGGAACGTGACCTGCTGTTCGCCGATCTGAAAACAACCGGTGAACTGGCCGACTTCTATTCGTTGCCGGACTTCCACAAGATCCGGACCGGAAAGAACGGGGGAGGCGACCACTGGGAGACAGATGGCCGGCTGGATGTCGGCATTATTGCATCCGGCGCCAGTTCCCCGTGACATCGTGGCCGGGCCTGCCGAAATCGGGCCATCCCGGAACTCTGCGCGGCGTCACATCAGCGAGAAATAGTTTTCCACCACCTGCTCCAGCGCTTCGGTCGTAATCACCCGCGGGAGATCGTGCAGAGTGCAGCGGTTCTCGACCTGACGCAGAAGATCGCGCGGGTGACAATAGCGGAACGGGCGCCCGGCAGCTCGGTAGTGCGTGTCGATCAGATGGTCCACGATCGCATCCGCCTCTTCGAGTTCCATCCGTTCGGCGACCTGCACGAACAGTTTTCGAAACTCCTCTGCGGTCGGATCTTTCACTTCGATCTTGTAGGGGATGCGTCGCAGGAAGGCATCGTCGACCAGATCGCGTGGCTCAATATTGCTGGAGAAGATGATCAGCTGATCGAACGGGACCTGGATCGTCCGTCCACTTTCCAGATGCAGAAAGTCATGCCGCTGCTCAAGTGGAACGATCCAGCGGTTCAGCAACTCGTCGGTCCCCATTCTCTGCCGGCCGAAGTCATCGATCAGCAACGTCCCGCAGTTGGACTTCAGCTGCAGGGGAGCTTCCCCGATCCCGCTCCCCCGGACATACGTAATTTCCAGATGCTCCATTCGCAGCTCGCCCCCCGCGACAATCGTGGGGCGCTCGATCTGGACCCATCTTCCGTCAATGAAATCGGGATCGGTCTCGGCTGAAGCCACGAGCTTGTGCCGGTTCGGATCATAGAGCCGCAGTATCTCCCCCGAGGCGATCAGACACCGGGGAATCCAGATGGTGTCGCCGTAGGCCCGGGTGACCCGTTCGGCCATGCTCGTCTTGCCGTTCCCGGGAGCACCGAACAGAAACATTCCCCGACCGGAATGAATCGCCTGGCCAATGTTCGAGATCATCCGCTCGCCCAGTTCCAGATCGGCGAATGCCCGGCGAATCTCGTTCAGAGTCGGTCTCCGGCGCATGATCGACTGCGCGTTCACCGACTCGATGTATTGATCCAGCGGAACGGGAGTGGAGCCGAAGTAAGAACACTGATTCGACAGCAGTCGTGCCCGTTCCCGCCCCAGATCGGTCAGTTCATACAGGTAGTCGCCGCCCGCCATCGATGTCTTATAGGCAACGTAGCGGTCCATCTTGAGCTGACGAAGAATACTTTCCACCAGCGGAAACTTGATCCCCACCTGTCGCGCAATCAGGAAACCGGTCTCGACTCCCCGGCTCGCGAGCGATTTGAGGATCAGGTCACTGACCTCCGACAACGTCAGTCCCGTCTGTTGCAACGTATCGGGGGCCAGCGGCAGGTAGCGTCCGCTGAGAAGTTCCGCAGCGGGCCGCCGCTGCGACTGTCCCGCGGCGTCGATCCGTTCGGAATTTTCCCTGGAGAGGGAAGTGCCGGATCGGTTCGCAGCCTCACTCGCATCGGACCGCTTCGTCGAATCGGTTGACGGGAGAGCGGTCGCAAAGCCGAGGCTGCGGAGCAGATGATCGATCTCGGAAAGCTGCGGGCGCATAGTCTTCGGACAGGCAGGCAGAGAGGACGTACCTGAGACTCTGGATTACCAATGATGTCTCGCGGGGAGCGACAGGCAGCATTCCTTTGGATTCGACGGAAAACCCGCAGCGACTGAACCGATCATACCGGCCGCACGGAATATTCCGGCAATCGAAGATTGCCGGAAAACCTCCGGCAGGAAGCGAGTCCCTCACCGTGTGATCGTGCCGATCAGCCCGTTCGGCTTGCGGCCATTCATCACAGCCAGTCACGCACAATGGGAAACCGGGAAGGCCATCCCGGGATGCGGAGGTGCTCCTTGTATCACACATCACGCTCGCTGCGCTGGGAATGGAAAGAGCAACCTGCGATCACTCAGTTGATTCGCGCTGCAGCGGGAGGCGCTGGAGGCGAAACGATCGCCTGCTGCGAGTCGCCGATCTCGCGAATCCAGATGCGGCGAAAGTGAACTTCGGCCCCCTCACTCTGCAGCGAAATCCCCCCGGTGCGAGGCAGGCAGCCGGAGACTTCTCCAATCTCCCGCCCGTTCACCTGCACGGTGACGACCCCTTCACGACAAGTAATCCGGCATTCGTTCCATTGATTGACCGGACGGGCCACCGGAGGAACATTCCGAATTTCGTTGTTGGTCTTTTGCCCCCCAATGGGAAAGACCGCACCCGCTTCCGACTGCAGTAACTGCACCTGCAAGGCAGTCGGCCAGACACGTTCTTCAGCGGAAGTGAACAGGAGCACGCCACTATTGCCGCAAGCGTCTTTGGGAAACTTCCATTCCAGTCCGAACTCGAAATTGGTGTATTCGTTGCGTGTCCGCAAAAATCCGTAAGGCTGTCCGGTGCAGATCAGTACCGGCTCCGGATCCATCTCGATCCGCCAGGTCTGTTCCAGCGGGACATCTTTCTTTCCCGAGACGAACTGCCAGGGCTCAAACAGTTCCTTGCCGACCAGAGAGATTATCGGTCGGTTGACAGGAAGGCCGAAGATCAGCGATTCGATCTGGTCTTCTGCGAAGAGAGAATGCGACAGCCCCTGGAAACCGGTGAAACCGCTCCCCAGCATCAACGCCGTGACGAAGATTGCAAATCTGCAATTGGCGATCATAGTGCGCGCACATTCCTCGAGCGCATTCAGTCCGTTTCCCACGAGATCCGCCTCATGCTAGCTGTCGAAAATACCGAATGCAAATCCGGTTTTTTCAGAATGAGCCGCATAATCGGAACGTCTCAGGGGATCTGCTTTTAGAGCAGTCGAGCCCGCCGCGCACCCCCGATCCCAAAGGCCAAAAACCAAGTCCCCGCCCCCAGGAAGCCGATCGAGCGCCCAGTCAAAATGCACCACGCAGCAAAGAGGGGCTGTCTGCCCAGTTTATTTCACCGGGAGTGCCTTCAGCAGCTTCTCAAAGAGAGGCCGGTTTCGCGACTGGACCTTTTCCCCTTTCGGCGTGACTCCAATCTCTGTTGTCAGCAGCAGCGTCATCGGTCGCAGGCAATTGTGGTCGTTGCAAGCCTGATAACGCAGCTGCAGCGACAATTGTTGCTCTCCCTGCAATCCTTCCGGGACCGTCAGAATCCCCAGGAGGTAAACCTTCCCCTCGTACACCGAAAGGGGCTGGTCAATCCCCGCAACGGTGAACGGTTTGCCGTCCGGATAATAGACCTCTTCCAGCTGCACCCCATCAGGAGTTTTCAGTGACAGCTGCGTGGGAATCACGAAGTCGGGGTGAGGCGGATTCGCATTGATGTGCCAGCCATTCGCGATGTCGATTTCAACCGCCACTCGGCAGGCGGCCCCCGCAGGCAGACGATCCACCGACAGATAACCGACCGCTTTGATCTGCGGATGCCGGCCCGCTTCGTCAGCAGCCAGCTTCAGACTGATCTGCAACGGCTCTTCGGCAGGGGGAGATTCACTCGTCGGCACAGGACGAGGGGGACGCTGCGCCAGCTGCGGAGCATCATCCGCAAACAGCTGTCCGCCTGCGACCGGCAGTGGCTGGGCACTTTGCTGGTGCCGGTATTCCTGAACCGCCAGCGCCAGACAGGACATGCGGTCCGGAGAAGTTTCCAGCTGTCCGGCAAACGCGGCCAGAGTATCGCGGGCCAGGTCGCGATACGGTTCGGACGAAGTGAGCACTGCCAGCCGCATCAGATTCTGGGCTGACACGCTGTTCCCTGCCGGAACGGAACCATCACAAGCGAACTTGCCGCGCGCCAGGACCACGGGCTGATCGTTCCCGGTGAAATAAAAACCTTGTCCCCGTGCATCCCAGAACAGGCTGATTTGTTCGTCGGTAAGCCGTCGTGCGGCGAGCAGCCATTTGTCCTCGCCGGTCACCGCATGCAGCTGAAGCAGTCCGCTGACCACAAAGGCGTAGTCTTCGAGGAAGCCGGGCACGTTGGCGGAGTCACGAACTTCGGTTCGCAGCAATCGTCCCCGGGCATCACGATGAGCGGACAGCAGTCGCAGAGCGGTTCGCTGGGCGACGGCAATGAGTTCGGGCTGCTTCAGGACATGCCCAGCCCGTGCAAAGGCACGAACCGCGAGCCCATTCCAACCGGTCAGGATCAAAGTATCCTGTGGGGGGAGTGGTCGCTGATTCCGTGCCGCCAGCAGTTGGGCCCGGATGCTGCCGAGCCGAGTCTGGAATTCTTTCACGGGAACTCCCAGTGCACCGGCGGTTTCTTCCAACGGCGAGGAAAGCCGCAGCAGATATCGATCCGCCAGCGAGGGTCGGTCATTCAAACCATAGACCGCCGCGAACAGCTGGAAGTCGCGGGGAGACAGCAGCTGCTCGATCTCTTCACGCTTCCAGGTGTAGAAGGCCCCATTCACCCCCTCACATTCCGCATCCACCGCTGCTCGAAATCCGCCTGTCGGGCTGAGCAGGTCACGCTGGAGAAATTCGAGCGTCTCGAGCACGACCCGGCGGTAGTATTCCCGCCCTGTTCTTCGCCAGGCATCGAGGTAGACCTCTGCCAGCAACACGTTGTCATGCAGACGCTTTTCAAAATGGGGAAGCTGCCAGGCCCGGTCGGTGCTGGACCGATGGAAGCCGCCGCCCAGATGATCCCGCAATCCTCCGTCCGCCATCTTGTCGAGCGTCAGATCCACCAGCGCGGCATCGTCTGCCGCAGTGGTTGAATCGCCGGTAATCAGCGTCTGCAGCAGTTGCAGCCGGCAGGGGTCAGGAAATTTCTCACCACGAGCTCCGGGCGGGGAAGCAAATCCTCCCCACTCCGCATCGTGCAGGTCGACCACCGCCCGAGCAGCATTCGTCACCAGACTTCCCGACAATTCCACCGGTGCCAGACTGAAGGCCGGGGAAGAAAGGTGAGCCACTTCGTTACTCAGCAGCTCCGACGTCGCCAGCACTTCCTGCCGGCGCGTCTTCCAGGCTTCCTGCACCTGCTTGAGCACAGACAGGAATCCGGGACTGTCGGCCAGATCACGAGGCGGGAACGAGGTTCCCCCGGCGATTGGATTGCCCGCAGGGGTCAGAAACATCGAAACGGGCCAGCCACTTGCTGGGCCGGAACCAGTCTTCTGCAGATAGACCTGCAGCGCCAGGAGGTAGGTCTCACTCAGGTCCGGGCGTTCTTCGCAGTCCACCTGAATGTTGATGAAATGACTGTTCATGAAGGCGGCGATTTCGGGATCCGAAAACACCAGCCGCTGCATCAGATGGCAGGCGTGGCAGCTCTGATAGCCGATCGACAGAAAAATCGGCTTGTTTTCGAGCTGGGCCCTCTCCAGAGCTTCCGGCCCCCAGGTGTACCAGTCGACAGGGTCATTGGCGTGCTGCAGCAGAAAGGGGCTCCCTTCCCGCGAAAGTCGACGGGCCAGCGGCGGGGTCCCCACCTCGACCGGCCGGGCGACGACAATGGTGTCCTGCCCCGGCAGTCCCGAGCCTAAGCAACCCAGAAGTGCAGTGCTCACCAAGACCACACGGCTCACCCCTGAAAGCGAGCCGTGACGGAACGGGTTTCCGTCCATCTGCAGCGGACGGAAAATCCACCCGAATCCAAAGGAAGTCAGAGTCGGCATGTCTTCGCTCCCTGATCGTGCCGTTCATGATTCTACTACGACGGGACGGAGGTTTCGAGTCGGCAGGGAATTCCCCTCACCCGGCAGACCAGCCACCAGAGTCCAGCTGCCGCCAGAAAGTGTTCCGCGAAGAGCAACGGCAGCAAAAACCGACCATCGGCCACCGACCACGTCAGCCCGATCGCAGTCAGATCAATCAGGATCAGCGCCAACAGCAGCCGGACCTCCTTCCGGCGGAAGAACGCAGCCGCCCCGACCAGCGCCAGTGCAGTTAGAATCGCCTGCGGCCAGGTGCGTGGCAGAACTTCCTGATAGATTTTCATCGGGAACAGGGCCAGCGCCTTGAGAGGATTCTGCCGGATCCAGGCGAACGCCTGCTGCTTGCTGTAATCCGCCATCACGAGTTCTTTCTCAATGATGGTCATGGGACGAGTCAGCACCGGGTCAAAATGGCCGGCAACTTCCATGTTGGGCCAGATCCCTCTTCGCTCCCAGGCCAGATCACTGTACCCCGCCGTCAGCTGAACGGTTCCCTGCGTTCCCAAAGGCATCAGCCGTTGCAGCACCAGACAATTGCGCAGCCCCCAGGGGAAAAGAACCAGCATCACGATCACCAGAAACTGCACCGCATGCGAGGCACCCTGCAGTCGGAGCGGGAGCCGACGACCGGCGCCACTCAAGGGAGTCGCGGAGGTCGATTCCCTCCCCTGCGACGCTTGAGAAGCCGTGACCATCCAGTAAACCACGAGCAGCAGTCCGGGGAGCCAAAGGATCAGCATCGAACGTGTGAGCACACCCAATCCAAAAATCAGCCCTGCGAGATGGGTTTTGAACAGGGAAGGGTTTCGCGCGTCCCACCAGAGAGTGACGAACAGCAGCGTCACCCAGAGGGCACAGAGCGGTTCGGTGAGATACGCTCTGCCGTACAGCCGCGTGTTGGTGTCGAGCAGGACGAACATTGCAGCGCCGAGCAGGGCCGGCACCAGTCCCCACCGGGAGTGGACCCACCAGCAGACGAGCGCACAAATCGTCGCCAGACAGAACGAATTCAGCACCCGCGAGAACCACAATTGCCGGCCAAAGAGCCGGTCTCCCACACTCAACGCGAGAGGATAAAGGGGCGGCCGAAACGTGATCGGGCCGACATGCGGCGCACCCAGTGCATACAGATCCGATTGCCGGGCAGCGACGTCATAAGGGGCCCGGAATTCCGGTTCTCCCGTGTCAATCTGAAACCCCCGACCGTGGGCCAGTTCCCAACCGAGCGAATCATAGCTCGGTTCGTCGCCGGTGGCCGACGGCACTGCATTTAACCCAAACCAGACCGAGTAATAGGTCAGATACGTGCCCCACGCGAGCAACCCGATCGCAATGCACAACCACAGCCGGCCTCGGGGAGACTCGGGAAAGCGGTTCCAGCCGGTCCACACGCCGGGAGTCATGAAGGCCATCTTTCTGAACAGTTCGCACGGGAAGCCATGCGAGATTCACGCGCCTTGGTTTCAACTGGCACGACAACTTGCCGTCTTCCACCGCTGTTGAAGTTGCAGGTTATGGTATCAATCGCGGTCGCATTTTCGATGCAGGCCTCTGTGGAACCTGTCCTCGAACCTGACGAGCGGTAGGGTGGGTCCTTCACCAGACGCGACCTGCGCCGCCGCAGAAGAGGAATGTACGAACCGCCGTAGAAATGTCATCGATTTCGACTTCCCCCTTGTCCCGGTTGCTCGTCCGGTCCTATCATATGGGCATGCGAGCGCTGTCGATCCTTTTTCTGACTGCCTTGATGCTCACGACCGGACTGCCGGTTGTCGGCACGGGAGCCATCCGGACGTGCTCCTCTCAGCTCGCCAGCGCCTGCGGAGCTGACTGCCGGTGTGGGGTCTGTGCTCACAGTCAGGTCTCTTCTTCCTGTTGTGCATCCTCTCACGACCATACCCGACAGAAGGGAACGGTCGGTGATGACTCAGGGCGTTCCGCGCCGGAATGTCCCTGTTCGACCCAGAATTGCTGCGGCCGCGTTCCTGCACTTGGCTTTCTGGCTGTCGACGTGGTTCGTCTGGCTGTGGCTCCCCGGGTCGAAACTCTCGAAATCGAGCAACGCAGCTGGCAGAGCCGCTGTGATGTTCCTCCTCTTCCCCCTCCGAAAACGGTCATCGCTCTGTAGAGCAGGTGGCTGTCCGCGCGTCCTCAAGCTGAATTCGGCTGGCGAAATCCTGTTCGCCGCGAGCAGCAATGCGGCCCGGTCATGCTGAACACTGCTCTCTGACTTTCTGCGATGTCAGCGTGTTCCGACGTCCGGTCACGCGTCCGTTTTCGATGATCATGTGCTGCAGTCTCCACCGTCATTTGCACGCGGCGGTCCCTTGCGGCACTCAGGACAATCCTTGAGGAGTCTTTCCATGTCTGTTCGTTTCCTGGCGGTCTCCGCCGTTCTGTTTTCGTTGCTCACTGTGGCTGTCGTCGGGGCTACAGCTCCCGCACCCGCAACACCGGTTGCCAATGCCTGCTGCCCCGACAGCGTTTGCTGTGTCCCGGGGGCGGCTTGTTGCGAAGTCGCCACCACACCGGCCGATGTCAAGTTGGGGAGTGCCTTGCTGGCAGCGGTCAGCACATCATCCGCAGCCTGCTGCACGCAAACTGCACCGGAATGCTGTGTTCCGGGAGCGGCATGCTGTGTCGCGGGAGCTCCGTGCTGTGTCGACAACGCCTGCTGTAGGTCCGAAGCAGCGTGCTGCGTCGGCCCGGCAGCCGGTTGCTGCGCGAAGTAGTCTTCCCTCACTCGTGAAGTGAGGGATGCCGGATCATGAAGTGAGGGGTGTTCGTCTCCGAACCTTCTTCAGCATGGCATCCGGGCTGGATGACACGACGACCGGCAACCGCTTTTTGAAGTGCCGCCGGTCTCACAACATGTCGATGTCCGCTGTGGTCCCCGGATCGCAGCGGACATCTTTTTTCCGTCGTAGGCCCAAGCCAGTGGATCGAGACGACGGCTCTCTGCAGTTGCTGGTGACGACGTCCCTTGAGGAATCAACGGTTCAAGATCTGAGTCCGTCGTTCGAACGGATCTCCCGCTGCGACAGCTCTCAGTTCGCAGGCGGTTCCGGTTTCGGATCGGCAGGGGGGGCGACCGTCGCCGCTGTCGGCGGAACGGCAGGACGAACTTCCGCCGGGCTCCCCTCCAGTCGCATCTGCACCAGCGGCACCCCCAGATCAATGCGATAGCGCTGACCGAAGCGATCGACGAGAATGTGATCGTCGAGAATCTTTTCGATCTTCATTTCCAGATCAGAGATGCTGACGTTGTCCCCTTCGTGTACGGTCGTGGCCCGGCCGGTAATGCGATCATGCAGCCACGCCTCGACCACACCATCGTTCCGACGGACCCGCCCGGTGAGATAGGTGAAGCGGGCAGAATCTTCTTCGAGTGCTGCCGGGATTCGCAACGAAACAATCTCAGGCGTTTCATCGGAATCGGCCACCTGCACAGCGACCGTCAGTTGTGCCGGAGCCATGTTCTGCGGCGGCGTCCAACGGATCTCCCCGGTTGCGGCATCGATCGTCATCCCTGCGGGAGACTCCGTCAGCGAGAACTTGAGCGGGGTCCCGTCCGGATCGCTCGCCTTGATCGGGAAGCGTGATTCACGCCCGATGAAAAAGCGGAGCGGCTTGGGCTGCTCCACGACCGGCTTCTCATTGGGATTCCGTACACGGACGTTCACCGTCGGCGTGATCCCCGAGCTCTTGCCGTTCGATCCCCAGACGAGCACCTGCACGGGGTGATCGCCGAGTTCCACTTGATCGGAGACGGTCCATTTCAACGTCCCTTTTCGTTCATCGATCTCCATTTTCTCGGGACCGTTGATCAGCGAATAGGTCGGAGTGCCAAAGGCCGGGTTCCAGCCCGTCACTTCCAGCGTCCAGGTCCAATTCCGTCCCCGAATCGCGGGAGGAGGAGTTGTGCTGACCAGTTTCGGATCATAATTCACAGCCGGCGAGGGCTTGGTAAAGAGGCTGTGACTCCACATGGCGACGGTCGCTGCTTCCGCTTCCGGCCGGGGGCGGACCGGAAAGTATTCCACAGCTTCTCCGGCCTGGTGCGGGCTCGAGAAAGTCTTGCCGACCCCCCGCTGCACGGTCCAGACGTTGTCTTTGACTTCGGTGACATTCAGGAACTCTTCACCGATCCGCACGAGGAACGGAACGCTCGCAGGAAAACCCTTCGATGAAGCCACCTTCAGTTCACGGGTGCTCTTTTCCAGCGGAGCAGCCAGTTCGGTCTGGTCAAACAGACGCAACCGGTCGTCCGCCGTCGCGAGTGCCGCTCCTTCCGCGGTGATCTCCACCTGCAGTTCGGGATCTCCCTCGTTCACCTGAGTTTCCACATAGCAGCGAGTAATGCGATGCAGCAGGTCCACAGAGTTGAACCGCTCCAGGAACAGTGCCAGTTCCTGCATCTTGGCCTTCCCGACCAGCTTCACCGAGATGGAGGAGAACGTTCCTCCTTCCTGACGAACCGGTTCGGGAGTCACTTTTGTGAGGTCGATCCCGGACAGCAGCGCCAGGTTTGTCACCCATTCCTGATAGAGCCGCACGGCATTCTGCGAATTTTTCGGCAGGCTGCGGGCGCGCCACTCTCTCATCCGGACATCTTTACGAGCCAGGTCGGTCAGGCTCGCAAATTTCTCCTTCTTTTCTTTGGTCAGTCTGATCTCCTGCTCCTCCAGTATCTTCAACGGCGCGAGAAACGTTGATTCCAGGACGGGCAATCCGAAGAAGACTCCGATCGTGCCAGCGAAGACGGCCGCCAGGATTTTTTCACGTTGTTGCATTAGCGGCCTCCGTTCGTCTGAGCCGGAGTGACGGCGGTTTTTACCGAGGTCGCGGGTGCGACAGCCGGTTCGAGAGGGTTCACCGGCTTCGAACGGAGCAGGGAGATATCCAGATCGATCGGCACCGGGTAGTTCTGATCCCGGTTAGAAATCACGACATCCTTGGGAGTCACCGCAAATCCATTCTCGGCCAGCGCCTGGTTCAGAGTGTCGGCATCACTGCGGGTCCGGGCCTGCGCTTTCCCGGTGTACCGGGCCACGACGTCCCCGTTCTGCGGTGTGATATTCAGACTCGTGAAGTAGATTCGATCCGTCCCCGGCAACTGGGCCTGCAGAATATTCCACAGCTCGATCGTATCGGCATCTTTCTCCTTCCACTTGGCCAGCCGGTCAAAATCAGTCAATCGGGGCTTGCCGATGTCCAGCTTCTTTTCGAGGTCTTTGATGTCCGTCTGGAGCAACTGGATGCTGGTCTTGAGTCGACTCTGGGCTGTGTGAAAAACCAGATATCCAAACAGCGCACTCAGCGCAGCCAAAGCACCACCGACACCCCAGTACAATTTCCGCCGGTCAGGACGCTCGACCTTTCGGCGCGGATTCAGCAGATCGATACGCAGCCGGTCATCCGCGTGGGGAAGCTCTGCCCCAACGAGCGATTCATAACCGGCTGTCTCGATCCCCTTCAGGGCTCCCGTCGACGAGATGGTTTCAAAGCCGCGCGGGAAACGCTGCCGCAGCAGCTGCATGACATTCGTATCGTGATCACCGCTTACATAGAAACAGCGTTCGATCGCGGCCTGTGGGTGCGTCTGGTTGAGCGACACAATCGAACGGGTCAGTTCGCTCTTCAGCGGCTTCAGCGGGTCTCCCTCTGCGGCGGCTTCAGGCAGCTGCAGGGCATGACTGAAGATGAGGGTCCCCTGATCAATGATCGAAAACTCCACCCGTCGGCCAACCTGATAAATCACCATGTCAGGCTGAACCTGCCCCAACTCTCCTCCCAGTTGGGCGCGGACGAGCTGGGCCACCGTGAGTGCCGACATCGTGACGTGGTCGACCTGCAGGCCGGCCGCATCGAGCACGCGGGTAATCCGGTCGAGCTGCGTCCGGTCGACGGTCATTGTGATCACCTGCTGACCACCTTCGGCATCCGTCCCGGGGACCTGCAGATAATCCAGCACCAGCGATTCGATGGGTGCGGAGGCCTTCGTCGCTGCCTGAAACCGGACCATCTCCGGCAGTTCTTCCGGCGAGGCAGGAGGCAGCGACAACCGTCGAATCACGACCGCTTCGCGCGGCAGGACAACGGTACATTTCCCTTTGGGAACATGGACTTCATCCAGCCAGATCCGCAGGCGGACTCCCGCTTCCTGCGCCGGGACGCCCGGATCGGCATGGTCAATGAAGCTTGTGGACACCGCGAGTTTGGCAGCCCGACGGGTCAGTTCTTCACTGACCGTCAGCACGCGCACCGACTCGCGTCCCCATTCCAGCAGGATCCGCTCAGACATTAAACTGTTTTCCAGCTTGTTTTGTGCAACCGGGCCGGAATCGCTTCCTCCGCCGGGTGACTCGTCGACCAGCAGGACTGCCTGTCCGGCAACGACCTATTCTAATTAAACCGCGCCCGCGAGGTCAGGGAACGCCAAATGAGGGCAAATCCTGTTTCCGGTAGCCAGGTCCCAGTTCGCTCAGGTCCCGCTGCCATACAATCGTTGGAACCGTTCCGCTGGCATCGACCAAGGCTTCGACCCGGACAATCGGTCCCCCCTGATCCGAATGCCCCACGATCTGCATCCGAAAGACAGTTCCCTGTCCGGTCAGAAAGCGGTCGAGCAGGCGCATCGTCGGCAGATCGACCAGTCCTTCCGTCAACAGCCAGTACGAACTTCCGAACTGCCCCGCAAAGTTTGACGCCGCCACATGCTGCTGCCGTGCCGAGATAATCATTTCCGGCAGCCCAACCGGCATATCCGGGATTCCCGACAGGACAGCGAGACTCGCCTGATTCACATTCACCCGCCCCGTGACCGCAGGTTCATCGGAGAGCGCCACGGCATCGAGCAGCATCGGGAAGGTCTCCTGAAAAACAGCCGGGTCGTTTGACCAAGGGCTTTTCAGGGTTTGAAGCGATCCGTCAATCGTCACGTCGACCGTTGCATCCACCAGATCGTAGATCGACTGAATCGTCACCGCAGCCGTTCCGAGTGTCATTCCCCCGCGGGTCTCCTGGCTGCCGCCGCTGCCGCTTCCGCCACTCCCGCTGCCGCCAGAGGCTCCACTTCCCCCGCTTCCGCCCGATCCGCCTGCCGATGATCCACCACCTCCACCGCCGCCACTCCCGGAGGAACTTCCACCCCCACCAGTCCCTCCTCCAGAGGAGCCGCCGCTGCTCCCTCCCCCGCTGGACGATCCCGATCCGCCAGTTCCTCCACCACCGCTTCCGCTACTCCCGCCGCTCCCTGCTGAGCTTCCCCCCGAGCCACCGGAGGAGCCCATTTGACCGCCCCCCGCACCATTGCCGGACGCTCCTCCCGAGGCTGCTGCGGTGAAGCTCGATGGCCCCAGCAAGGGATTCTGGGTCGTGACGCTGCCATTCGCATTTGAGCTGGAAGAGCTGCTGGAACTGGATCCGCCGGAGGAACTTCCTCCACTGCTGCCGCTGCCGCTGCCGCTGCCGGAACCAGATCCGGAACTGCCGCTGCCGGAATTCGAACCAGCCGCACTGCTTCCTCCTGACGAGCCCGAACCGCTGCCCCCTCCACTGGAACTGCCCCCTCCACTGGAACTGCCCCCTCCGGAACTGCCCGAGTTCCCTGACTGTTCTTGATTGGCCAGCTGTTCCCCTTTCCGGAACGCGACAACAAATGTCGCCACTTCTTCTCCGAACTCTTCTTCCAGCTGATCGTAAAGGTCGACCAGTGAGGACTGATTCAGGTTGATGCGGGGCTGCCCGAATTTTTCGTAGTCATGCCGAAGGTTGCTCTCCGCCCCGTGCGTGCTCAGGTAGGCGATCCAGCCAGGGTCGAGGATGCCGTCTTCGTTGTCATAGGGGAGCGATGTCGCTCCGTCATTCTCGCGGGCATCGAGCAGTCCGTTCCGGTTCGCATCTTCTCCGTAAAGAAGCTCGGGAGTGACTCCTGGAATGAGCAGCAACTCTTCGATCGACTTGAGCGGGCGATTGGCCGGTGTCGCGTACGGCGAGCTGTCGGACTCCGCTCCGAATTCGCGCGGAGTCTCATCTTCATCGATCCAGTCCAGAATCGAGTCGGCGATCTCCTCGGTCATCCCCGGAAGCCCCATGAGCATCGTCCGCGCAATGCCATCCGCGGGATCAAACAGCGCCAGCGTATTGACATTCAGTTTGCCACTTTCATCCGTCAGTCCCATGCGCAGCGCTCCTTCAGATCCGCTGCGAGACACTCCCTGTTCTTCCAGTGGGGAGATGATCGTAAAGCCGTAGCCCTCTCCCAGCGCCACATGGAACAGATCGGGGTTGTTGTAGAGGTCTCCTCCCCAGCCGGCTCCGTCATAACTCAACAGCGCAGCGACGTACTCCGCTCCCGATTTGGCGGCGGCGGCCGCCTGCGCCTGATGGGCAAACGCACTCGAAGCCCGGTACTCCGTCGTCATCAGGCTGGAGTAGGTCAGGGCACTGAGAGATAACAGGGCCACGACGATCAGCACCAGCACCAGGATACTTCCCGCCGGCTGCGACACTCTCGCAGAACGTGCCGCCCGCCGACAGGAACGTTTGACGGTCATGACATTCATCTTCACATCTCGCTGTGAACCGGGGTCATCGGTCGGCCAGGTGCAGTTCATTTGTGGAGGCGACAACTCTTTCCAGCGGTCTCGTGGTCCCGGAGGAGTCTACAACGCTTCCGCAGCGACCCTGGGAGCGCCGGGAATTTCAAACACGTGGGGGATGTGGACCACCGTTCCCCCTTCACCATTCGGATTGCTCAGGGAGGGCCGAGGCTGCTGGAAGAAGCCGAAGGTCACTTCCACTGCCACGGGTAACGAATTGCTGACGCGACTGTCCCAATTCTCCATCCAGCTGTAACCGTCGAAATAACGGAACTGGACCTCCGTTACTTCAGCAGCGATCACATCTTCCGGGGCCAGCGTCAGGGGAGGGGAATCAAACGTAAACAGATCGATCGATCGCCTCCCCAGACCGACCGGGGGACGGGACGACTGCAGCTTCAGCGATGCGAACGTGCTGGCGAGCGGCGCAATCGCGTAGGTCACGATCTGCAGGTCGCTGTTGCGGTAGTGGGTTCCCGGCGGCAGATCTTTCACTTCGCGCGAATCGGCGGCCAACCCGAGGTATCCGAGTTCCCGTGCCGGCCGATTGACCGTGAGGTGCAATGTGTCGGGAGTTCCGTAGAGGCCAAACACTTCCGGAATCGTCCCTTCGCTGAGCCCGCCCAGAATGAACTCAGGAAGTTCTGTTTCCGTCGATGCCGCCGAATCACTCGCACTGCTGGAAGAAGTTGACCCGCCGGTTGATGAGGGACTGTCGCTCGACTCAGACGAGTCGAGACTTGTCGATGATGCGGGATCGGGCAGCGCGAGCAGAATCGATCCCAGATCGCCGTCGACCTTCTTGATCAGCCCCCGCAGCAATTGCGCATAGGCGACCTCGCCCCGTCCCGCGAGATCGAACCGCACCTGCAGCCGGATCGCGGCGAAGATGGCCGCGATCAGAATAACCGTCAGCCCCAGAGCAATGATCACTTCCAGCAGTGAGAAGGCGGACCGGGAGGCAGGCCGACGCATCAGAATGCCTCCTCTTCCGGAATGGCGGTCTCTGGCTCGATGAGTGCCAGCGGATCGCGGATCATCCGGACCAGTTCGAACGAGGCATTGGGCGTTCCGTCCGGTCCGAGATGTTGTACGACCGCCTCGACCCGCAGCAGATTCAGAGTCCCGCTGTCGACGACATTGATGGTGTAAGTCCAGGCCGGATCGTCAGCGAAGGGGACTCCCTGCACCGATTCCAATGGCAGGATGCCGGTCAGCACTTCGCTGAGGCAGCGTTCGCAGCGCACGATGGCGTCGGACCCCATATTGGCCCGCACGGAGGCCCGTGTCCCGTTCCGCAGAATCTGGCTGATCACCGCCATCGCACCGAAGAAGATCGACACCGCAATCACGACTTCGAACAACGAGATTCCCGCACGTCGAGTGCTTCGCGACGCAGACCGGACAGCACCGGACCACGACCGTCGAGAGCCTCCGCGAGGATGTTCAAGGCGCCGCAACACCGATCGACTCCGTGAGAACCTTGATCGGCGTCGTGGCGACGCCCCCGGTCAGACCGCGAACAAACAGGTTGACGTACCGCCGGTTCTGATCCATGACGGTCACTTTGCCATCCGTCGCGGTGCCGTCGGGGAAATAGAGAATCGGCTGGCACCACACCAGATCCCGCGCTACATAACTGTTCTGCACAATGTCGAGCAGCTGCTCACTGATCCGCTCTGCCCGCGGGGCATCGCCGAGCATGGCGTTCGGCAGGTAGAAGTGAAACTCCTCCGGCATTCGCAGCACCAGGAACGGGTCCTGCTGACGAGTCGTTGCGGCATCAGCCTGAGCACCAGGTCGCAGACTGCTGGCCACTTCTTCGGGATCGACGGCATCGTGTGGCAGCAGCAGGTAGTGCCTGCCATTGGCTTCCACCCGCACTTCCAGCGTTCGTCCCTCTTCGATCGCACGAACGCGGGCGCGGTCCAGAAACCGGCGAATCTCTTCCGTCACTCCCTGCATCCGTTGCTGACGGACCATTCCGTTCAGCCGGGGATAGGAAATCGCAATCACCGCGACGATCACCGCTAGCACGAGCAGAATCTCGAGCAGTGTAAACGCCGAGCGGGACCGGCGGGCTCCGCGGTTTCGTCGAATCAGAATTCGCCGGGAATCAAACATGACCACTTCAGCTGTTGGGCGACTCCTGCCCCGGTCGAGGCCCTCACGGGCCGAAAATGAAATCGTACTGTCGAGGAACAACCGCAACGCAGGGACGGGACATTGCCTCCGGTGTGAACTTCGCGAACGGCGACGAGCCACTCCGCCCCCGGCAGAATGGCTCGGACACCATCATGCGTCTTCCCGGTTGATCTTGCGGACAGCCGATCCTGCGTACTGCCGGGTTCAGTTTGTCACGAGGTCGGACCAGTTGTTGATGTCGTCTCCCCCGCCGTTCTCATTCTGCTGGTTTGGTCCGTTCGACCAGATGGCCGGCCGGCTGGAATTCGGTGATTTTGTATTCGGGAACTCATAGTTGAGCGGTGCCCCCCAGCCATCGACCGGAACCTTGTCGATGATCGGGTCAGAGCCATCCGGCCCTTTCTGCGTCAGCGCCACCAGCGAAGAGGGATACACCCCCTGATTCGAGACGGCATACAGTTCCAGCGAACTTTCGAGATTGCTGATGGCTGCGCGACTGGTCTTGATCATCGCGGTCTTCTGCTGCCCCAGCAGGCGGGGGAGCGCCATCGCGGCAATCACACCGATAATGCCGAGCACGATCAGGATTTCGATCAGGGTGAAGCCGGTGCGGGTGCGGCGGCGAAGAGTTTGACGACGATTCATGGATTCTCCTGAGTTGCTGCCGGATTCATCCCCCGAAGATCGCTTCCGATCCGTGAAACCAGCTTCGCAATTGTGAACGGCATCGCCCTGACGGACGACGGACAATGGTGGGTAAATTCTACTCTTTCCACACGCGGAGTGTTGGGGGGAAATCAGGATATCGTATTAAACCATGTTGGACGAATTCAGGATCGGTAATAACAGCGCCACGACCACAAATAACACAACCAGGGCCATGACGATGAGCAGCATCGGTTCCAGCAGGCGCACAAACAGTTCGATCTGCCGGTTGGTCTGACGTTCCAGATTGTCCGCAATATCAACCAGCACGTTTTCGAGATTATTCGCCTCTTCCCCCACCGAAATCATCTCCACGATCTGGTCGGGGAACTGTCCACTTGCCCGCAGGGGGCTCGCCAGCGATTTTCCGGTGGAAACCTGTGTCGCCGCCTTGTCGACAGCCAGAGTCAGCACCTTGTTTCCGGTCGCATCCTTGGCGATCCGCAGAGAGTTCAGCACCGGCACGCCGTTGTGCAGCAGGGTTCCCAGCACCCGGCAGAATCGCGAAATCGACAGGCTACTGAACAGTTTCCCCAGCCCGGGGGTCCGCATACGGAGCCTGTCCAGCTGCAGGCGGCCTTCACTCGTACTCGTCCAGCGCTTGATGCCGAAAACGGCCAGGGCGATCGCGCCCATCACCACCAGCCAGTAGCTGCGGGCAAAGTCACTCATGGCCAGCAGGGTCGTCGTTGCCCAGGGGAGCTGCCCTTTCTGAGCCATCCCTTCAAACATGGTGGCGAATTTGGGGACGAACCAGATCATCAGCACCGAGATCACCACCGTGAGCGTTCCCATCAGGAAGATGGGATAGACCATGGCCCCCATCACCCGCCCCTTCAGCTCCTCCTGATGGTCGGTGAAGACTGCGATCCGTTTCAGCACATCTTCGAGGAAGCCCCCTTCCTCACCGGCGCGGACCATGCTGATCATCAGCTCGTTGAATGCCTTCGGGTGTTGCCGCATGGCGTCGTACAGCCGGGAGCCGTCGGCGATCTGATCGCGCACATCCTGCAGGACGGATTTCAACGCCGGATGGGACGACTGCTTGCCGAGCAATTCCAGCGAACGCAGCAACGGCACGCCCGACTTCAGCAGGTCGGCCAGCTGCGAATAGAAGATTGCCAGCTCTTTGGGGGGCACCCGACGGGTGATCTGCCGGGCCGAGGCCTTGCTCGATTCCGAGATCGAGACCTGAATCGGAAACAGCCGCCGCGCGGAGAGCGATGCCAGCGCTTCCCGTTCCGAAGCGGCAGTCAGCACACCTGTGACCTGCTGCCCTGAATGTTCCCGGGCGGTGTATTGATAATCAGGCATAACAGAAGACGTTCGCGAGGCTGACGATGGCTGTCAATTCCAGCGGAAAGTTACTTGGGTTTCGCGTTTTCAGAACGGATAAAGTTCTGCAGGAAGAGGTCTGACGACATCGGAACATTCACATCAATCCCCGCTGCTGAAAATTCGGCTGTCATCGAGCGGGAGGCTGCCAATTCCTCGGGGCTCAGTGTGCCGTCCTTATTCCCATCGAGGAGTCGGAAGCGAGCGGCCGCTTTGGCCGCCCGGTTCTCCGCGTCGCTCGGACCGGCAGCCGCCTTTGCCGCGGGGGCGGACACCGGCATCCCCGCGCCTGCCGATCCACCCGAGAGGATCGGAGCCGGTGAATTCGTCGCCAGCTGGCTCGCCGGAACGGGTGCCAGTGCGGGAGCCTTGGCCAGTTCCCCCGGCGTCAGAAACCCGTCGCCGTTCAGGTCCAGCGCCAGAAATTCGTCGATCGCACCCCGTCGCCATTGCTGCCATTCGTACATACCGATCTGCCCATCGTGATCGGTATCCCCATCGTGGAATGCGGGCTGAAGGGGAATGGTGACCCGCTCTTTCGGACGCATGACCGGCCCCGTGGGAGCTTTCACCCCGCCAGCCTCCCGTCGATCCCCATCCCGTTCGCTTCCACGGCTCCGATCGCCGTACCCGCCGCGGTCACCATAGCCGCCTCGATCCCCATAGCCTCCCCGGTCACCTCCGGGGCCGCCCCCTCCCGGGCCGCCACCGAAACCTCCTCGATCTCCACCACGGAAGCCGCCACGTTCACCATAGCCCCCTCCGAATCCCCCTCGGTCCCCGCCAAAGCCTCCACCGCTGCTTCCCCCGAAGCCCCGGGAGCCGCCCGGTCCACCGCCTGAGCCCTGCGCCGAACGCATGGCGGAAAATGCCCGCTCCAAATCAGCCGCCGAAATACCTCGACTGATGTCCACTCCGGAACGCTCCAGGCTCCCACGGAGCTCCGGATACATCTGGCCTGCCTCATCAGGATCAATACGACCGTTCTGATTGGTATCGAGCCGTGACATCATCCGCTCGGCGAAGCCCCCCGAGGGCTGCGCCCAGGCCCATCGCCCCGCCCCAACGGCGAGACAGAACAACAGACAGATTCGGAACTTCCGGAGTTTTCTCGTTTTCAGCATGACGACCGGTCCGAAAGAGTAAAGGCGGTGTTTGATAAGGGGATTGCCGATTTCCGATTTGAAGTCACCTGTTAAACCCCGCTTCAAGGAAATCGGACCGCCAGTCAGGATTGTTTGTGGAAAACCCGCAAACTGCCGACTTCTGGCCCAGGGATGGGCTCCCGCATAAGATGAGCTGCTCCGGTGAGTCAGGAAATCCGCAATGTCCATGAAATTTTCAATGCGTCTCGCTTCTCCAGTCTGCCTGGTCCTGCTGGTCAGCCTCTTTGCGGGGTCTTTGGCCGCACAGGATGAAGGTCGCCGCGGAGGTCCCGGAGGAGGCCGCGGCTTTGGCGGCGATCGGGGATTCGGAGGGGGAGGGGGCTTCGGCGGAGGTGGAGGCGGATTTGGAGGCCGGAGTGGTCGCGGAGGCATGGGGGCCACGCTGCTCGACGACCTCCGGGACGAGGCCACAGCCGGGGAACTGAAACTGACTCCGGACCAGATCCAAAGGCTCGAGGCCCTTCGGGAAGCCGCCCGTGAAAGTTCTTCCAATAGCGGCACTTCCGAACTCTTCCAGCGGATGCGATCAGCCGCCTCGGACGAAGAGCGCGAGCAGGTCCGCGAAGAACTCCGGGTCCGCATGGAGCAGTCTCGCCTGGAAACTGAAGGCAAAGTCAAAGAAGTCCTCTCAGCCGATCAGTTCCGCCGCGCGAATGAACTCCGTCTGCAGAAAGCCGGCCCCAGCGCCATCGGGCGCGATGAACTGGCCAAAGAACTCGGTCTGTCTGAAGCCCAGAAAACGCAACTCGCCGCCCTCGGCGAAGAACGACGGGCAGCGTTCCGCGAACTCGGATTTGGCGCCAGCGATGAAGAACGCAAGAAGTTCGACGCCGAATGGAACGCCAAATATCTCGCAGTGCTGACACCGGCCCAGCGTGACGAATACACCAAACGTCTGGGCGCCCCGGCAGCCACCGTCGCCACGACAACCGCCACACCGGCTGCAGCGGTCCCCGCACCGGTCACACCCCGGCAGGTATTCATTGAAACCGCCCCGCCCGGCGCTCAGGCCGTGGTCTCGTTTGGTCGCTCTCCCTCTGCGACTGAGTTGACCCCCGCAGCTCCCAGCGCTGAAGCAAATACCAACACTTCCGGATCGAACCCGGATGCTGCCGGAGAGAAGAAGCTCAGCTTCAGCTTCCGCTATGCCCCCTGGACCGACGTCCTGCGTCTGTTTGCACAGGAAGCGGGACTTTCCCTCGACCTGAACGTCGTTCCGCCGGGTACATTCAGCTACTTCGACCGGGCAGAATACACCCCGACCGAAGCACTCGACATCCTCAATGGTTATCTGCTTCCCAAGGGATACTGCCTCGTCCGCCGGAATGACTTCCTGGTCTGTATCAATATTGATGAACAGATTCCGCCGAACCTGATTCCGAACATCGCTCCCGCTGACCTCGACAGCCGCGGCAAAAACGAACTGCTCACCGTCATCTTCCCGCTGCAGGGAGTTGACATCGATCAGGTCGCCGTGGAAGTCAATGAGATCAAGGGGCCGCAGGGAAAAGTCGTCGGGCTGAAATCGACCAATTCGGTGCTCGTGACCGACATCGGCACCAATCTCCGTCGCATTCGCGATCTGCTGGCCGACGTGACGGCCCGCGGTGGACCGAATGCTGTCACCTTCAAGGCTTACGCCATCAAGAACATCGCAGCGGCGGATGCGGAAACTCTCCTCCGCAGCCTGATGGGAGTCGGCACCGGCGTGACGAATGTCAGCGGGGAACGGGACCGGGGCGGACGGCCCGGAGCTCCCCAGCCTGCTCCGGCCTCTCCGAACATGCAGATCGCCACCGATGCCCGCACCAATCATCTGCTCGTCACCGCCACGCTCGCGCAGCATCAGCTGATCGATCAGGCCCTGCAGACGATTGATGTCAGCTCCGGCAACCAGCAATTCGCCACCATGAGCAACAAGCCCCATCTGGTTGTGTACACCGTGAAAGGGGCCGATCCGCGCGAAGTGACCAAAACCATCGACTCCCTGATTCCCGGAGTCGTCGTCAATGAGGATGGCCGCAACGGCAAGATTCATATCTTCGCCACGCCCGATCAGCATCGTCAGGTGGAAGCCCTGATCCTGCAGATGGACGGCAAGGGAGGCGGCCTGCAGGTCGCCGTGATCCCGCTGGTGAAGATGGATGTCAACTCCGCCATCGCCATGCTGAAGTCGGTCTTCCTCAAGGATGGGGCGGAAGCGCCGACGCTGGAAGCCGACATCTACGGTCGCCAGCTGCTGGTGCGCGGCAACAGCGATCAGCTCACTCAGATCCGGGCGCTGCTCTCCCAGCTGGGAGAAGACGGGACCGGCAACCGGAACGCCTATAACAACTCCCGGGTCCGGTCACTTCCCCTCGGCGGACGCGATCCCGAAGAGCTGCTTCCGTTGCTGCAGCGGATGTGGGAATCCAACCATCCGACGCCGATCCAGATCATTGACCCGCGCGGTCGTTCCTCACAGCAGCGGCAGTCAATTTCTCCGCTCGAAACCCGAACGGACGAATCACCGCGCCCGGGCACTCCCTCGGATCGCAACGCGGCCGAACATCACCAGCCAGCCCGGACGGTGATCCGTTTTGCCGCTCAGGCCGAAGGCCAGACCGAAGCGGCCCCCAAGTCTGATGATGGGTTGAGTCCTGAGCTGATGCAGCTGCTGCAGGACTACGCCGATTCGGTCGCCCGTCCCGCTCCGCGGCAACGTGCTCCACAGGGGAATGCCCCCGCCCGGTCGGACGATTCGTCCGCCAAGGTCAATATCTCCGTGATGGGAGACGAACTGATCGTCTCCTCTTCCGATCCTTCGAAGCTGAATGATCTGGAAGAATTGCTGAATCACACGCTGTCCACGATTCCTCCGCGAGTCACGTGGACCGTCTTTTCGCTGCGGTCGGGTGACGCGACCGAGGTGTCGCTGATGCTCTCCCGACTCTTCCCGGGCATTAACGTGGGGGCCTCGTCGAGCACGAGTTCGACCAGCAGTCTTTCTGCTCTGGGCTCCAGCCTGATGTCTTCCGCCGACGCCACGCAGCTGAGAGTGATTCCCGACACCCGTCTCAACGCCTTGTTCGTCTCCGGCCCTTCAGCGCAGGTACGCGAAGTGGAAGAGATGCTGAAGGTGCTCGATGCGTCCGAGCTGGGAGATTCCTACCGTGACAAACTCTCGCGGATGATCGCCGTGGAATTTGCCGACGCCCACGAGGTCTACACCACGGTAAAGGAAGTTTACAAGGTATACATCGATCCTCCCGCCGTGCGGCAGCAGCAGGGGAGCCCGATGGCCGCCATGTTCGGCGGTGGGGGTCGCGGCGGAAACGAAGAGACCCGTCCGGCGGCGAAACTGGCAGTCAGCGTGGATGCCAATTCCAATTCCCTGATTGTCTGGGCCGATGAAGCCCTGTACCGCGAAGTGGAAGCCCTGGTGCAGTCGATCGACAAGGCCGCTGAAGAAGCCCGCCGCACCGTCCGTGTCGTGACACTCGACAGCACCAGCCCGGCCCTGATGCAGAGCACACTCGGTTCACTGATCCCGCATGTGAAAGTCAGCACCACCGGCAGCCGGGCCCGGACTGCGGATACCTCCTCAAATAGTGCAGCCCCCGCCCCGGGTGGTGCCCCCAGCAGTGATCAGGCCCGTCAGTTCTTCGAACAGCGGATGCGCGAACGGATGCAGGGAGGTGGTGGAAGCGGATTCGGAGGAGGCGGCTTTGGCAGCGGCGGATTCGGCGGGGGTGGCTTTGGTGGTCGTGGCACCTTTGGTGGAGGGGGTGGGGGATTTGGCGGCGGGCCGGGTGGCGGCTTCGGTGGACGAGGCGGCTCCACGAGCGGCCGACGATAACCTCAGACCTTTGAGATGATTTTACAGTAAAGCGACGACTATGAACCTCGGTTCCCTTCTGCTGGAATGTGGGCTCATTACCCAGCAGCAACTCGACCTGGCTCTGGAAACCGGCCCCGCTCAACGCATTGACCGAGCGCTGGTCGAGATGGGAATTCTCCGCGAGGAGGACGCGCTGCGCCTGCTCTCCAACGAACTCGGCATGCCCTATGTCGACCTGAAAGAGTTCAACGTCGATCGCGAACTGCTCAACCTCTTTCCCACAACCGCCATTTTCCGGCACGAAGTCATTCCGCTCACTCGCCAGAACGGACATGTTCAGGTGGCCGTCAGCGATCCCTTCGATCTGGAAGCGATCGATGAACTGAGCACGCTCGGCGGTGTGCGGATCGAACCGGTCCTCTCCTGCCGGAATGAAATTCTCGACCTGATCAAACGGAATCTGGGGGTCGGCGGCGATACCATTAAGGAGCTGGTGGCCCAGCGCTCCGATGATGTTGATCTGCTGGAAGCAATCCCCGAGGGAATGGGTGAACTCGCAGAATCCGCGCAGGCGCCCTCGGTCATCCGGTTGGTGAACGAACTGCTGGTCGAAGCACTTGAGCAGCGGGCCAGCGACGTCCATCTGGAGCCGCAGGAAACCGGCCTCGTGGTCCGCTTCCGGGTCGACGGCATCCTGCGGGTGCAGCCGGTTCCCCCGGAAATCAATCACTTCGCCAGCGCGATCGTCACCCGACTCAAAATCATGTCGCGGCTGAACATCGCGGAAAAAAGACTCCCGCAGGACGGTCGTATCAACGTCCGCGTGCAGGGACGGGATATCGACCTCCGCGTTTCGATCATTCCGATGCTTCACGGCGAGGGGGTCGTGCTTCGTCTGCTCGACAAGCAGCGGATGGTGTTCAACCTGCAGGGGGTCGGTTTCCCTCCGGACCTGTACGACAAATTCCAGAAGCTGATCGCGCTCCCCCACGGAATTGTGCTGGTCACCGGGCCGACCGGCTCCGGAAAAACGACCACGCTCTACAGTGCGCTCAACGAAATCCGCAGCCCCGAAACCAAGATCATTACCGTTGAAGACCCCGTCGAATACCATCTCAACGGCATCAGCCAGATTCAGGTGCATGCGAAGATCGGTCTGACCTTCGCCGCCGGACTGCGCAGCATCCTGCGTCACGACCCGGACGTGGTCCTCATCGGGGAAATTCGTGACGGCGAAACCGCGACCAGCGCGATCCAGGCGTCGCTGACCGGTCACCTGGTTTTCAGCACGCTGCACACCAACGATGCCCCCGGTGCCTTCACCCGACTCGTCGACATGGGAGTTGAACCGTATCTCGTCGCCAGTACGGTGGAAGGGGTGCTGGCCCAACGACTGCTGCGACGCCTCTGCAGCCGCTGCCGGAAGCCGTTCGAACCGGCCGAAGGGGACCTGCCTGCCGATTTCCCCGAGCGGGGCTCGGCTCCACTCTACATGCCGGTCGGCTGTCGTGACTGCCGTGACACCGGCTATTCCGGCCGGACGGGTGTTCACGAACTGTTGCTCAATACGCCCGAGATCAAACATCTCTGTGCCGAGCGGGCCAGCACCGGAGAGATCCGCAATGTGGCTATTCAGCAGGGGATGACCAGCCTGCGGCACGCTGGCTACATCAAGATGCTGGATGGAATTACCACGCTGGAAGAAGTGGTCCGGATTACGCGCGGCGAATAGAGCAGCTCGCTCTTGGCTATCCCCGCGCAGCACGCGTTTCATCAGCTGCAATGCTCATCTCCGCGGGGCGCGAACAGCGAAATCAAAAGCGAAGAAGCGCTCGTCGACGCCGCGCTGCACATCTTTTTTCGGCTGTCCCGAAGCCCGGGCAGCGATGCACGCCTCGATTCCTGACGAGACCCGGCGGCAGACTACTGCCGCAGCGACTTTAAGGCCTCCAGCACGACATCGTGCAGCAATCCGTTCGTCGCGACGACTCCCTGATTGTTCTTCAGCGTCGCTCCCTGATGGAAATCGAGCCGGTTCCCCTGCACATCGCTGACCCGACCGCCCGCTTCCTCGATGACCAGCACGCCTCCCGCGTGATCCCAGATCTTCTCCACATAGTCCTTGCGGGTCGGCAGTCGCAGATAGATCTCGGCATCCCCACGGGCCAGCACGCCGTACTTGGCCTGACTGTCCATCCGGAGCGGAGGAGCCTGCAGCCCCAGCAGACGGTGAATGGCGGCTGACTCGTCGTGGGCACTGTGTCCCGACTCCACTGACTCGCACAGCCGTGCCTCAGCAAGATCTGCGATCTTCGAAACATGAATGGGATGGAAGTCGGATGGCTGCACTCCACGTGTCAACGGCGCCATTTTCGCACCGCGGCCGCGAATGGCGGTCAACAGCACTCCGGTCCCGTTCGGCCCCGGCAGGTTCGGACAACCGAGCGCTGCGACCTGAATCTCTCCGTCAATCAACAAGGCCAGCGAGATGGCAAACTGTTCTTTGCGCAGGAAGCCCTTCGTGCCGTCAATCGGATCGAGTGTCCAGTAGCGGCGCGCCGCAGCATCGTGGCTCCCCGCATCGACCCAGGAAATCACTTCGGCGGGCTCAGCGGCAATTCCGGCCGCCCGGATTTCGGCGACGGTCCGGTCCAGAAACCCCTGTTGTTCCTCTTCCCGCAGCGTGGCGGCATCTTCTTCCGCAACGATGAAGTCGTCGGGAAACACCTCGCGCAGTTGACGGCAGATCACTGCCTGACTGGCGTAGTCGGCAATTGTGACCGGAGAGCGGTCCTTCTTTTCCAGCATGTTGGGCGTGATCTGGGCCTGCACCGTCCGGCAAATCTCCGCTGCCAGACTGACCGCCTGGATTGCCGCTGAAAGTTCCCGATCAAACTGCTTCGACATCCGTGAATCCCTGCCAGACTGCTGCTGTGACGACCAGACTCTGCCCGCATGCAAAGTGACGGCGAATACTGTAACTGCTGCTGAAATGCACAAAACCGGCAGAGCTCGGGGAACCGGTGTTCTCGTTGCGGCCGACCGACTGCCCACTGCGGAACAGGAAATCTACCGAGGTTCGATACGGTTTTCACCCCTGTCCTGTGGTCAGCAAAGTCGTCCGCACTGGTCTCCTGGTAAAATTCACCCTGCGGCATTTAAATTGCGATGAACTGGCGAATCGCCCCCCCGCCCGGTCGTCGCAGCGTACGTTGACAAGCGGGGGACTGGCGAATTCTAATCAGACCCTCCGGCGGTGCCGATACATGGACAAAGTACCCACCTGAATCATTGAACTCGTCCCCCTTGTTGGGCAAGACGAAGGATACGCCGTCGACTCACCTACCGCAGAGTTTCTGGAGCTAATCGTATGAGAAAACTGTGCACTTGTTTCATGCTGACAGCCGTCGCCGGGCTGCTCGTGGTTTCCGCGCCGCAGCAGGCGGAAGCTCGCCCCAACTACCTGAAAGCTTTGACCGAAAAGTACAAGCTGGCAGATAATGAGAAGGTGAAAGAGCAGAAGTGCGGTGTCTGCCACGGTGGCGAAAAAGGAGCCAACAAGAAAGTGCTCAGCGACTACGCCGGTGCACTGAAAACCGCCCTCGACCTGAAGAAGGACGATGGCGGCAAGGTGGTGCCTGAAAAGGACGTCGCCAAGGTCCAGGAAGCTCTGGGCAAGATCGAAGACCAGAAGGACGCCAGCGGCAAGACCTACGGCGAACTGCTGAAGGCCGGCGAACTCCCTTCACCTGCCAAGGCGAAGTAGTTCAGCAAGGCTGGATCTGACATCATCGCGACGTCATTCCAGATCTAAACGAGTGCGCGAGACGGTCTCTTTCCTCGGACCGTCTCGCGTTCTTTTTTTGCGCGTCTTGAGCAGGGTTGCCCACATTGTCTACCCTGTGTCAGCGTACTCGCAATTCATTTCGAATTCTCCACGGTGTCCGGCATCCGGGTCGAGCGCTCTCTCGATTTTGGCTGGGGCTCGTATTGTTGCGTGCAAAGAGGTAGCTGATGACCACAGGTCGTTCGACTCAGGAATTGCGAAAAGACCCGATCGTGGGTCGCTGGGTCATTATTGCCCCGGACCGCTTGAGCCGACCGAACACTTTCAGCGACCGTGAAGAGATCTCCACCGAATCCTTTGACCCCTTTCTCGCCGGCAATGAAGACGCCACCACTCCCGAAATTCTGGCGTACCGCGATGGCGGGGTTCCTAATGGTCCCGGCTGGCGGGTGCGGGTCATTCCCAACAAGTTTCCCGCCGTGCGTGTCGAGGGGCAGCTCGAAAAACGGGGAGAGGGAATCTACGACAAGATGAACGCCATCGGCGCTCACGAAGTCATTATTGAATGTCCTCATCGCGAAACCAACATGTCGCGGCTGAGCGTCGACAACATCCGCGAGGTTCTCTGGGTCTACCGCGACCGGCTCGTCGACCTCAAGCGCGATCGCCGTCTCGTCCACGGCCTGATCTTCAAGAACAAAGGGGCCCGTGCCGGGGCTTCACTCGATCATGCCCATTCTCAGCTGATTGTCACTCCGATCGTCCCGATCGCCATTCAGGAAGAACTTGAAGGGGCCCGGGAGTTCTACGATTACCGGGGACGCTGCATCTTCGAAGACATGATTCAGCAGGAGCTGGCCAGCGAAGTGCGGGTCGTGCTGGAAACGGAACATTTCGTTGTGATCTGTCCGTATGCCAGCCGCTTTCCCTTTGAAACGTGGATTCTCCCGCGGCAGCATTCCAGCCATTTCGAAAACATTCCCAAGCCGATGGTCGAAGACCTCGGAGTGGTCATGAAGACCGTCCTGCGGAAACTTGAACTCGGCCTTGACGATCCCCCCTATAATTACGTCCTGCACTCGGCTCCGTTCTCCACACATGACCTGCCGCACTATTTGTGGCATATTGAGATTTTCCCCCGTCTCAGCCGGGTCGCCGGTTTTGAATGGGGAAGCGGGTTCTACATCAACCCGGTGGCCCCGGAAGAAGCCGCCCGCTTTCTGCGGGAGACCGATGTGGAAGAGTCGACGTAACGGACCCTGTCTGAATTTGCCATCGCCTGCCGGTAGACTGAAGTATGATTTGCGTAACGCTCGGACGAACCCGCCACAAAAGCATGGTGGCAGAACATGAAGCTCTCGCTGAGCGCGGCGCCGAACTGGTCGAGCTGCGGATCGATTACATCGGTCGCAATCCGGAGCTGCGGAAGCTGCAGCTGTCGAAACGCCCGACGCCGGTGATTGTCACCTGCCGTCGGCACGACGACGGAGGCCGGTTCTCAGGCACGGAGGAAAAGCGGCTCCTCCTCCTGCGCGAGGCGATTCTGGAAGGGGTCGAATACGTCGACCTCGAAGAAGACACCGCCCGCAAGGTTCCCCGGTATGGAAAGACCAAGCGGATCGTCAGCCACCACGACTTCGAGAAAACCCCTGACAATCTCGAAGAGATTCACGCCCGGCTGGCCAAGCTGGATGCCGACATCGTCAAGATCGCGACGATGGCAAACTCCCCCCTGGACAACGCCCGGATGCTGAAGCTCGTCGCCGAGGCGAAGGTTCCGACGATCGGCTTCTGCATGGGCGAGATCGGCATGGTCAGCCGTCTGCTGTGCGGGCGATTCGGCTCGCCGTTCACCTATGCCACATTCAGCAAAGACCGGGTGATGGCACCGGGCCAGCTCGCGTTTGAAGAGGTGAAGAAGCTCTACCGCTACGATCAGATCAGTGAACGGACCGCTCTGTTCGGAGTGGTCGGCGATCCGATCGGCCATAGCTGGAGCCCGCTGCTGCACAACGCGAGCTTTCATCGGATGGGGCTGAACGCGGTGTACCTGCCGCTGCGGGTCCCGGCCGAAGAGTTCAACGAAAGCCTGAAAGCCTACGAGTCACTGGGATTTCGGGGCTTCAGCGTCACGATTCCGCACAAAGGGGCCGCACTCCAGTTTGCCGGCCTGGCTGATGAAGCCTCCCGCGAAATCGGGGCGGCCAACACCCTCTTCAAGGATTCACAGGGACGCTGGTGCGCGGCCAACACCGACTATCAGGCAGCGCTCGATTCGGTCCAGCTGGGACTGGAACAAAAAGGAGAATCGTCACTGAATGGTCAGCGGGTGCTCATTCTGGGTGCCGGGGGGGCGGCCCGGGCCATCGCGCTGGGAGCCTGTCGCGCCGGTGCCGCAGTCACGATCACCAACCGGACCAAAGCCCGGGGAGCCAAGCTGGCGGAAGAGCTGCAGTGCCAGTTCATGTCGTGGGCCAATCGGGGGGCGGTTTCCACCGACATCATCATCAACTGCACGCCGATCGGCATGTTCCCGAACATGAATGAGACACCTTACGAGCAGCATTGGTTCCGCGATGGTCAAGTCGTGTTCGACACGATCTACAATCCCGAGAACACACTGTTCATCAAGGAAGCCCGCGAGCATGGTTGCCATGTCGTGAGCGGCATTGAGATGTTCATCCGGCAAGCAGCTGCCCAGTTCAAATACTTCACCCGTCGCGATGCTTCACTGGATGACATGCGGACCCGTCTGCGACGGGGGATTTCGCCGGTTCGGATCAAAACCGATACCGGACACGCCGCACCGACCGAAGTTGCCGAGCAGATGACCCGCCAGAGCACCGACGCGCAGGAAGAAGAATAGTTCCACTCGATCCACGGTCCGCGTCTCGGAGAGGCTGAACCCGGCGGTTCGCCCCCATTGGGAAACGGCCAGGCGACGCTGAACCAGGACGCTCTCGCATTTCCGGGAAAGTTCCCGCCTGAACGCATCCAAAAC
The DNA here is from genome assembly GCF_051466325.1 of Planctomicrobium aquicomposti. Lineage (NCBI taxonomy): Bacteria > Pseudomonadati > Planctomycetota > Planctomycetia > Planctomycetales > Planctomycetaceae > Planctomicrobium > Planctomicrobium aquicomposti. The sequence goes on along the minus strand of NZ_CP195792.1, from coordinate 1,234,347 downwards.
CACTTGAGCTTGAAATCAACGGACCGGTCGTCGAAAATCTGCCCGACACCGGACTCACGTCTTTTGGGAAGTCTCGATCCATGATGATCGCCAAGGCGGAAGTTTCCAAACGCGAACTGACGGACAAATATGTTGTCGTTCAGGAAGGCATTCCCGAACTCCGGCGGTTCTCCGGACTGACCGGGCAGGTCAAAACGGTGAACATGAACGGCCGGGCGCTCGTGCAGTTCGACAATCCGGTCGACATCAGCTGGTACGACATCGACCCCACCTTTCTGAAGGTCGTCGATGCCCCCGCTCCGAAGCCGAAAGAGCACGCCAAGCCTGCCGCTGAGACTCCGTCGGAGAAACCGAAACCAGCAGCGTCTCCCGCAACCGCTGCCAAAAGCCCTCTGGAAGCACTGCGAGCCGCCAAGCCCACCGGCGCCGCTGCGCAGAGTCCCCTCGAGGCACTGCGAGCCGCGAAACCTTCCGCAGCCTCGCCGCCGCCCGCCGCCGGTGAAAAGAAACTGTCGCCGATCGAAGTCCTCAAGCAGCAGGCAGCAGCCAAAGCGGCTCAACAGGCGCAGTCCGCGCCGGAAGCTTCTGCGGCAGTGACTCCCCCAGTGGCGGCCACTCCCGCTCCCGCGGAACCAGCCCCCGCCCCCGCAACGGCGCCTGCTCCCAGGAGCGACCTCCCGAAACCGGGCTCCACCGCTGAAATCCTCGCCTTGCTCCGCAAGCAGGGCCCCGCGCAGCGCTAATCAACCCGGCGTTCGCAACAGCCCTTGCAATCGAAGTTCGTGCTCCTGTCCCCTCCGGAATCGACTGCCGGCTGCCGCAATCAGAATTCCCTGTGCTCCTTGGCGGATCGATTCTCCAGTTCCCCTTGATCTCGCACGGCGGTTGCCATCTCATACAGCGCCCGGCGCGAACCGCGCAGAATGCCACGTGCGTTGTGCTGGGTGGAAGGAACGGCCCCGAACGTTCCGGGAAATCGACAGATCACCGGCATCGCAGCAGCGATCCACAATGCAGGCAGAGGATATGTCCGACTGGTTTGAAACGTCCATCCGCGTCCGCTATTCCGAAACCGACGCCATGGGGCTGCTGCACCATGCCAATTACATTGCCTTCTTCGAAATCGCCCGCACGGAACTCTTTCGGCACATGGGAGGAGATTACCGGGCGATGGAAGAGCGGGGCTACTTTCTCGTCGTCGTGAAAGTGGAATGCAATTATCGTCGACCTGCCCGCTACGACGATCAGCTGACGTTGCGAGCCCGCCTTTCGAAATGGACGGCCGCCAAGCTGCAGCACGAATACGAGGTGGTCCGGGGGACCGAACTGATTGCCACCGGCAGTTCGATTCTGGCCTGCGTCGACAAGCAGGGAGAAGTGCAGCGGATCACCCCCGAACTCCTCTACAACCGACCTGCCGAAGAACCTCGCAACGACAAGGCGTGAACTGGTGACCGGCCCAAGGAGCAACCGTTGAAGATCCTCTATCTGGAATGTGCAACCGGCATCAGCGGAGACATGCTGCTGGCCGCTCTCATTGATGCTGGTGTCGACGCCGAAGCCATTCGCCGCGGGATCGCCTCGCTGCAGCTGCCGGAGGTGACCCTCGAAGTCCACGAGGTCATGAAGAGCTGCTTCCGGGCAAAATCGATCCGCGTGGTTCATCCCGAGCAGCATGCGCACCGGCACTACAGCGATATTCGGGCACTCCTCGAACGTGCGGAGGGATTGACGCCGCGGCAACGTCAGACGGCACTCGAGATTTTTCGCGCCGTGGCCATCGCGGAGGCACATGTCCATGGCAGTGATCCGGAATCGATTCACTTCCACGAGGTGGGAGCGATCGATTCGATCGTCGATATCGTCGGAGCCGCGATCGCATTCGATCTGCTGCAGGCCGACCAGATTGTCTGCGGTCCGCTTCCGCCCGGACGGGGAGAAGTCCGGATCGATCACGGACTCTGTCCGGTGCCGACTCCGGGAACGGCGGAGTTGCTCAAAGGAATTCCCCTCCGTGACCTGCCGATCGAAGCCGAGCTCACGACCCCCACCGGAGCCGCCATTGTCAAGGTGATGGCGGACCGCTTCGGTCCCCTGCCTCCGCTTTCCATTCAGGCGATCGGGTGCGGTGCGGGCACCTACGATCTGCCCGATCGCGCGAACATCCTGCGGGTCTTCATCGGTGAATCGGTCACCGGTCCGGGTCAGGATCTGGTGACGCTGCTGGAAACCAATCTCGACTCCCTCAGCGGTGAGGTGATCGGCTACACGACGCAGCAACTGCTGTCAGCCGGAGCACTCGATGTCTATTCTCTGCCGATTCAGATGAAGAAGCAGCGGCCCGGCATCCTGCTGAGCGTGCTTTCTCCCCCGGCTCTGGCTGACAAACTCGAAGAGATCCTGTTTGCGGAGACCGGCACGCTGGGGATTCGTCGGCACCTGCTCGAACGCTCTGTCCGGGCTCGGCAACCGCACACCGTGCTGACATCGTTCGGTCCCCTGCTGGGGAAGGTAGCCTGGCAGTCATCAGGGAAGCCGGAGTTTTCCCCGGAGTTTGATGACTGTGCCCGACTCGCCCAGATCCACAATCGCCCGTTCCGCGAGATTTACCGGGCAGCCATGATTGCCTTCGAGCAGCTGCAGCCGGAACTGCAGACGCAGCGTCCACATCCCGTGGTGGCTCCATCAGCCGCGACGGGCGGGCATGATCACGATCACCACGGTCACCGGCACGATCATGATCACAACCATAGCCACGATCACGACCATCATCATTGACAGTCGCCGGGCTGCTGAAGTCGCCGCTGCAGCTTCTGCAGCCGACATCACCCTGAAGAGGTCCGGGCTATTCCATGATGGACCGCATCAGCTCAATAAAGCGGCGGTCTGATTCTTTGCGTGCCGCTTCCAGGGCGATCCGATAGACGTCCGGCATGGGATTGAGGGAGGAGGCCCCGCTCATGGGAGGCAGGGCGATGAATCCACTGGCGGGGAGCTCGGAAGCTTCACGGGCAGCAGGAGGCGATTCCATTCCATAATAGCGGGCAATACGATTTGCGGGCATTTGCAGCCTCCGAATTCGGTCGACTCAGTCCGCCTGCCCGTCCTGGAGAGGAGCAGACAGGCAATAAAAAAGCCCGGCGGGGCCGGGCGTCATCTGGAGAAGTCAGTCTGCTGCGGACCGCAGCATCAGCCCCTCACCGCCTGGCAGGCTGTGGGAGTCACAACAACACGCATTCTTGTCGAGCTTGGATTGCATGGCATTCTTCATCGGCTGAACCTGCTGAGTCGGGCGCCGGATGTCGCGGCCAGAACGCCATTTCCGGAGATGCCTCTTGCTCACCCCCCCTACAGGCGGTACAGTCCTTACCACCTGAGTGCTTCATGTCAGGTACAACCAGGATGGGGCTTACCCGGCAACGGGAGGCAATTCAGCGACAGGATTTTGAGCAGCTGACTGGCATTCCAGAGGTGCTCTCGCTTGGGAAGTTCTGTTTCCCCCCACTTCGAAAAAGGAGTTTCTGATGACGAGTTCAGTCATGGTTGAGCGGAATTCATTTGGCGCTTCCGCAAGTCCAGCCGCCTGTGCACCGGGTGCCGCTCCCGCCACCAACTGGTGCGTGGTCCCCCGCTGCGAAATCCGGATTGAAAAGTGCAAGGACGGCTGCAAGATCGTCTGCAGCTGCGAAGACGAAGTCGCCTGCAGTACGCTGCAGAATCTTTGCCAGATGCTGAGCAGCGGCCAGTGCTCGCTGTGCTGCCAGTTCAACGGCGTCACCTGCCTGGACTGCAAGCTCTGCTGCGGACATTGCAAGTACGAACCGACGAAAGATGGCTGCTGCATTACCTGCACCAGTGGCGACGCCGCCTGCTGCCAGATGATTCAGGCCTGCTGCGAAGCAGTCGCCAACTGCATCAAGAACGGCTGCACCTGCTTCCTGTGCTTCAACGGTACTCCGGTCTGTTGCTGCTGCTGATTCAGAGCCCCGAAATTCACTGAAAATGCCTCGAAGTGAATTCTTCGAGGCATTTTTTATCGGCTACTCACATTTGATGAACCCGACTTCTCCTCGCGAAAGCGAGCATTTCTCCACACGAAATGCCGACCGCGGTTCGGAAAAAACGAGCGACCTTTTGCCGTCGAGCTGAGGTTAAATCTGGAAGTCGTAACCATGTGGCAGACTGGCGGCCCCATGTCCCCGATGTCGATGCAGCAACAGCGAGTTTTCCTCCGGATTGACCGCGACATCGGTCATGTAAATCCGTGACAGTGCATGGGGGCCTGGCTTCTGCGGACGATCGGTAGACGATGCCCCCGACTCCCCGCGGATCGCCACCCAGACATGATCCGGTTCCACCCGATACTGAAACCGCACCGGGGCTGCTTCTCCCAGACAACCCGAGCGGGGATCAGAAAGTGCCCCTTCGAGTGCTTCGCGCACCGAGACCTGCACCGCCAGCACGTCACTGGTGCTGAACGGGTGCTGCTGCATCAGCTTGAGCACCGCGTCCACGCAACGTTTCACATCCGTCTGGCTGGCACAGCTCTGCTGCGTCCAGCTCGAAGGCGCCGGGAATCGGCCCGGGATGCGAAGCGATGCGCAGTCAACAGACATGGGAATCCCTTTCGGACAGACGTGAAAAGGGGAATAGCGGAAACAGCGTCTTAACGTGGACTCAAACGATTCGACGCTTCTCCGTCCGGTCGATCTGCACGATCACCCCGTCCTGAATCACGATCGTCAGATGTCCGAACCGCAGCCCCTTGAGAGCCTCATGAATGAGCTGAGTCGCGTCTTGCAGGTTCGCAGTGGACGTCGAATTCTTTTCCATGACGGAGACCTGCTTTCTGCTGGGGGACATGGCAGCTTCCACTGGTCGGGCATTGAGTTGAGGAACGGAGCCCCGCCGGAAGCGAGGAGGTGGTGGACGTTTCCGGCTGGACTCTTCCCCGGGAAGGTCAAACTCCGTCGCGGGCGGATTCTGTTCTCGACTCATCGACCGGTCCCCCTCAGCGGCTTGAACAATTACCACTGCAGTAGTGTATATTTACTCTGCTGGCTGTGTCAATCGCTGCCGTCCCAACTTATAAACAGAGCACCGTTGGCAGCACCAACGCGAAAACGTTTTCATAAACAACGACACAGAAATAACTTACAATAACACAACACCTCGAACGCTCAGGCTTCGTGGCGGCGCTCGCCTCACTCCCGACCTCTCCCGCCAACCCATTGCGATGCTATCAACTTCATGACAAATTGCTCACCTCTCGCGACTCGGACTGCCCAGCTGCCGATCGCTGCTATGATGACTCACATCCATCCCGTTCCAACCGGTTCATGACGATGTGCTGCGGATCTTCGCCCAGAGCGGTCCATCTTCCCCGTCCCGTTCCCACAGATCCCCAGAGCTGATCATGTCGGCAGTCAGTTTGACCGAAGAACCCGCCCCCCTGTCACAGCGACAAATTCTGGTGGTCTTCACCGGACTGATGCTGGTGCTGCTGCTGGCAGCGCTCGATTCCACGATCGTCGGCACAGCGCTCCCGACCATCGTCGGCGAAATGGGAGGCATCACCGGGCTCGCCTGGGTTGCCACGGCGTACCTCCTCGCCCAGACCGTGGTCACCCCGCTCTACGGGAAACTCGGTGACCTCTACGGACGAAAAGGAGTGGTGCAGTTCGCGGTCGTTCTGTTCCTCATTGGCTCCGCCCTCTGCGGCATGAGCCGGAGCATGACGCAGCTGATCATCTTCCGGGCGATTCAGGGGCTCGGTGGAGGAGGTCTGATGGTCACCACGCAGGCCGTTGTGGGGGACATCGTTCCCCCCCGCGACCGCGGACGTTATCAGGGAATGTTCGGTGCCGTGTTTGGGGTCGCAGCGGTCCTGGGCCCGCTGGTCGGCGGTTGGCTGACAAAGAACTGGTCCTGGCGCTGGATCTTTTACGTCAATCTCCCGTTCGGGCTCCTCGCACTGGTCGTCCTCGCGTTGACGCTCCCCCCGGGGAACAAGCGCATCAAGCACACCATCGATTACGCGGGAGCTGTGCTGTTCGCGACAGCCCTGTGTGCGCTGGTCCTCGTCAGCGATCTGGCGGGAACAACACTGGCATGGAACTCTCCCGTGGTCTTCGGGTTGCTGGCGCTGGCAGGGGGAGCGCTGCTGGCCTTCATTCAAGTGGAGAAGCGGGCTGTGGAGCCGCTGATTCCGCTCCGTCTGTTTGCAGACCGCTCGTTCTGCGTCGCGATCACCGTCGGCGCGATTGTCGGCTTTACCCTTTTTGGAACAGTGACGTATCTGCCGGTCTTTCTGCAGATCGTGAAGGGCTCGACTCCCACCGCGTCCGGGATCCAGATTCTGCCGCTGATGGGAGGCATTCTCACCACCTCCATCATTTCTGGTCAGGTCGTCAGCCGTACCGGTCGCTACAAGATGTTTCCGGTTCTGGGAACCGCGATCATGACGATCGCCCTGTTTCTGCTGTCGCAGATGACGCAGGCGACTTCCGTCGGCACGGCGTCGCTGATCTTCCTGTTTCTCGGCTTCGGGCTGGGAATGGTCATTCAGGTGCTGGTCGTCGCCACGCAGAACTCGGTTCCTTATCGTGATCTCGGAGTCGCCACCTCGGGAACGATCCTCTTCCGCCTGATGGGGGGATCACTGGGCACCGCGGTGCTGGGGACAATCTTTGCAGATCGGCTGCACACCAATCTGGAACGGGTCCTCCCGGCAGGCATGTCGGCCGAACAGTTCAGCACGAATCTGACACCCGAAATGTTTCAGCAACTTCCCGAGGCGGCGCGCACGGCATATGCGCAGGCATTCTCCGCGTCGTTCTCGACCGTGTTTGTGGTCGGCGCCGCCGTGGCCGTGTTCGGCTGGCTCATCAGTTGCATGCTGCCGCAACTACCTCTGCGACAGAAAGTGCAGACCACTCTGAGCGAAGAAATCGCAGCCCCGTTCGAATCAAGCGACAACACAGTCACTGCTGGTCCGCAGCTGGGCCCGGAATCGACTTCGTAATAAAGACGTCCTGTTTCGGGAATCGCTCAAAGAGTTCGGCCGGTTGACCAAAGTTCGTCGCCAGCACATCCGCCGGATTGCCGGCAATCCACTGCGACAGATCGATGGTCGAATAGACCCCCGTGTTGAAACCGATCAGGACCCGGCAATTCCCCGTGCCCGTGTTCTCCAACGAATGGCCGTACCCCTGAGGAATGTAGCCGACATCGCCCTGCTGGAAAGTTTCCGTGCGAACCCGGCCATGCGAACCAAAGAGTGTGACCCGCAGTTCCCCCTCGACAATATACTGCCATTCATCCGCCGTCGGATGCCAGTGCAGCTCACGCAGCGCTCCCGGTTCGAGATCGAGAACCACGGCTGCCATCGTTTTTGAGATCGGGAAATTGGTGGAATCGACGCGCCATTCCTTTCCTCCCGGAAACGTTCGATGCGGAGGTTGTGACAGAAGTTCGAATTTGTGCGTCTGCCGCGGGGGGCGTTCTCCCTGTAACGGGAGAGCCGCCGGCTCAGGGGGAATCGCTCCCTTCGCGAAATAGACTTCCTCTTTGGGGAACGTGGCAAACGTCGACGTCGGCAGACCGAAATTTTTGGCCAGCAGTTCTGGTGGCAGGTGTCCCAGCCAGTCCGAGATACTAAACGTCCCGAACTCCGAGAAATAGCCGTTATCAAAAATCAGGATGAAATGCGTCGGCTCGTTGCCCAGACATTGCAGCATGTGTCCATAGCCGCGGGGAAAGTACCAGACATCACCCGGTGAGAAGTCATTCGTCTCGGAACTGCCGTCCGGTGAAACGACGGTCGTTCGGGCCCGGCCCGACAACACGAGAGCCCATTCGGCGGCGGTAGCATGCCAATGCAACTCACGCATCACGCCGGGAGCGAGCCGCATGGAAACTCCCGCCAGGCCTTTGGATATCGGCAACTGTTCGACAGTCGCTTCTTTTCCAAAACTCTCGCCGATCACTTTGCCCTGCGACCGATCCAGCTCGAACTTGAACGTCGGCAGCTCCGTTCCGGAAACAACAGGATCCGGAAGATTGTTCATAAAGCTCGGGTCACCCGCCACGGACTTTCTCCCGGAGAACAATGAGATGGTTGTTAAGGCAGCTCCCTGACCGACTACGTGAATGAAATCACGGCGATTCAGTTCCACCGCAGGCCCCTGCAAGAAAAGAAGTTCGATTTCAGCCCTCGCCCCCTGCTGCGTCGGATCCTCCGGGCTGCAGCGGTCCGGATCGCAGCATAACCATTCGTGGACCCTCTGTCACGATGTGACACGAGGAATTCACGCCAGCCTGCACTCACCCGCTTGCGGTGGCCGCGAGTTCCGCAGGAGTCACTTCGATCGTTGCTCGTAAAAAATCACTCCTCCCATCCCGGCTGCGGCAACCGTGATCGGCAATTGGCAATCGGAACAACGGATTCGTCGCCCCTGCAGTTCGCTTTTCACGTGCGCAGTGAACCCGCAAGCATGACACACGATCCTGACGGCATGAACGCCCTCCATCAGACTCCGCAGCAGGAGACAGGCCGCCCCTACCCCTGATTTCTTTTTTGCCCATCCGTAAGTTTTACGAAAACCCTGATACGCCGCAATTGCTGCAATTCCAACCGACTCACAGCTGATATCTTCCGGAGACCATTCCGGAGGGTCGCGTCTCCACTCCCTCTTGGACCGTCCGCTGGGAGCTTGGCGGCTTCAAGGTCCCATTGCATTGAATAGCGATCGCGGCCCATTCATGCCGGGGGGAGGGGGAGTGGCCTTTCTGGCGTGGCGGCTTTCCTGCGAGTGAAGCGAAGCAGGCCGAAGCACTGCCTCGCCCTCCGTCGCTTCCCGCTTGCAGTTCTCGGGTCCGGGAAAGATACTCTTGCCGTGCACCGTCAGAGCCAACCTCGTCGCGGTCCGGATTCTGTCTTTTCGAAGTGGAGAGACAACGAACGTTTCCATTTCTCCCTGAAACTTGACGGGACAGGAATGGAGAAATTGCCATCGCGCAGTCGACGTTCTGAAGTGAAACGAACCGGACTGGAACTGACGACACACCCGGCAATGCGGGTCTGGAATTCGATTGCGCCGCCTGTTGCGGCCGGCGTCACGACCGGAACCCGGATTGCCCTTGCAGGCATGTTTCATGCGTTCGCTCCCGTAGCTCAGCAGGATAGAGCGTCGGTTTCCTAAACCGAAGGTCGTGGGTTCGAATCCCGCCGGGAGTATTTGCCGCCACGCTGTTCTGCTCTCCCCACTCCGAGTCAGTGGGTCGGGGAGGGGGAGCCGGGCCGATTCAGATGAGAGAAGGTCACTCCGGACAGGGCTGAGTCCGCTCCCCAAGGCGATCAGATTTCTGCTCGCCAGTCACTGGCAGATCATTCACCGTGCGAATTTTATTCGGTCTGCTGGCGAGACGCGCTGAGTTCCCCATTACAGTCTTTCGCACATTCCGTCGAGGCCTGCATGAAAACTCGCTGCTGCCTGTTCGTCGCTGCTCTCTTCTTGATCGCCGCTCCTCCGGTGTGGAGTGCCCAGCCCGCGAAACCGAATATCGTGTTCATTCTGGCGGATGACCTCGGCTGGGGCGACGTTGAGTTCCACGGAGGTAACGCTCCGACTCCACACCTGAATCAGCTGGCTGCAGAGAATCTGGAGCTGACGCAACATACTGTCGCCCCGGTCTGTTCCCCGACCCGCGCGGGTTTGATGACAGGCCGCTGCTGGAGCCGCTTCGGCGTGACGAGCCCCCAGGCCAAACGTGCCTTGCCCTGGGACACCGTGACACTTCCCGCCGCATTAAAACAGGTGGGGTACGACACCTGCCTGACAGGCAAGTGGCATCTGGGGTCGACCCCGGAGTGGGGTCCCAATCATTTCGGTTTCGATCACACCTACGGTTCCCTGGCGGGGGGAGTCGGGCCGTGGAACCATTTTTACAAACAGGGTCTCTACTCCAAGACATGGCACCGGAATGGAAAAATGCTAACCGAGGAGGGGCATGTCACCGATCTCATCACAGCGGAGGCGTTACGCTGGCTGGCTGATCGCCGGAACAATCCCTTCTTCCTTTATGTCGCATTCACTGCGGTCCACCTCCCCTTGAAGGAACCGCAGTCCTGGCTCGACAAGGTTCCCATTACCGTTCAGGGAGACGTGGCCAGGCAGTACGCCGCATCGATCATGCATCTGGATGACGCTGTCGGCCAGATTCTCAAAGCCCTCGAGCAATCAGGACGCCGAGAGTCGACGCTGGTGGTTTTCACGAGTGACAACGGGGGGAGCACAGCGGAAAACAATGATCGGCAGTATCCCGCTGACGATTATCAATCGGGGCCGATTCCGGGAAACAACCGTCCGTTTCGAGGCAAAAAAGGGGACGTGTACGAGGGGGGCATTCGCGTTCCCGCAATCGTGAGCTGGCCGGGCGTCGTGCCGGCCGGCCAATGTGCCGCACCCTGTCAGATGACCGACTGGATGCCAACCTTCTGCAGCCTCGCCGGAGTCGTTCCCGAGCGGGATCTGCACTGGGACGGCGGCAACATCTGGCCCGTCATCACCGGAACTGCCACGCGGGACGATCACCCAATCTACACAGTCGGTCCGCAATTCCGTTCCCGAAGCCTTCGTCTGGGAGACTGGAAGCTGATCGAGAACACCCAGGAAGATCGCCCGGCGATTGAACTTTATGATCTCCGTCATGATCCGGGAGAAACGAAGAACCTCGCTGCTGAGAAGCCCGACATTGTCGCCGATTTACAATCGCGGTTGCAGCTGCTGTCTCGAGCCGACCGTTCGGCAGTTGTCAAAGATTAGAGCACGCTGACGATTCTCGCTATCTGAAGACCGTCCCGTTGCATCGATTTCCGACGGAGCGTCGAGCGGACTCACGTGCTAAATTCATATCGATAAGCTCTCGTGTTTTAACCGGAACTTAATATACCTCTTAATTAAATTGAATCTCTGATGTCGCCGAATGAGACAGACTTCATTCGTCCGCATTATTCACACTGACTTAACTGCACGCTAATGTCCCTTTTCGATTGAAAACCGTGCTCTCCTGACCGACAATTCACGCGATTCCCCGGGTGATCGCTTGTCGCTTCTGGAGTTCTCCCATGCGCTCCGCCATGGTCTGGATCAGCCTGCTGTGCACCAGCGGACTCTCCCTGCCCGTCTTCGCACAAAAGCTGGAGGTCCCCCGTCGACACCTGCGGGCCCCGGGGCCACCGCTGCCTGCGGAAGAGGCGGTCAGGAAAATGACCGTTCCCGAGGGGTTTACGGTGGAACTCGTCGCCGCCGAGCCGGACATCGTGAATCCGGTCGCCATGTTCATTGATGAACGGGGGCGATTTTGGATCGCCGAGAGCGTCGAGTATCCCCGTCTTTCCCCCGGCGTCGGCCGAGACCGGATCAAAGTGCTGGAAGACACCGATGGAGACGGCAAAGTCGATCGGACCACCCTCTTTGCGGAGGGACTGAACATTCCCTCCGGCATCGCCGTCGGTTATGGAGGGGTTTGGGTCTCGAATCCTCCCGATCTGCTCTATCTGCAGGACACCGATGGGGATCTCAGAGCAGATCGTTCGACCGTCGTCCTGACCGGCTTCGGGAGAACCGACACCCATGAAATGCCCAATTCACTCACATGGGGCCCGGACGGCTGGCTGTATGGTCTCAACGGCATCTTCAATCAATGCCGGGTGAACTACCCCAAAGACCATCCCCGCTACCGGAAAGATCGCCCCGACTGGTCATTCAACGCGGCAGTGTTCCGAGTTCACCCCCGCACGCATGCGTTTGAAATCTTCTGCGAAGGGACAAGCAATCCCTGGGGGATTGCCATCAACGACGCCGGCGACATGTTTCTGTCGGCGTGCGTCATCGATCATCTCTGGCATGTGGCTGAATCAGGCTACTACATCCGTCAGCGAGGTCCTTATCGTCAACATTCCTGGCCGCTGGAATCGATTGTGAAGCACAAACATGTGCAGGCAGCGTACTGCGGAATCGTCTGGTTCGACAGCCCGGCCTATCCTCCCGAATACCGCAACACGCTTTACATGGGGAATGTCCACTCCGGGAGTCTAAATGCCGATGTGGTCCGACGTCGAGGCGGCACTTACTTCGGGGAGCCGCATCCCGGCTTCACTCCTCAGGCGGGAACCTGGAACAAGGATGAGCAGCAGTCCATCGCGAAAACAGGTGACCCCGCCGCCCCCAGACTGGCCGACCTGCTGACCGCCAATGACCCCTGGTTTGTCCCCGTCGCCCAGAAGATCGGACCGGACGGCTGCATCTATATTCTCGACTGGTACGACCAATACCACTGCTATCAGGATGCGCAGGCCGATCCCGAAGGAATCGAGCGGGCCAAAGGTCGCCTCTATCGTCTCCGCTATCAGCAGACCCCGTACGCACACGGTCTCGATCTCGCGAGCCGCTCAGACGCCGAGTTGATCAATCTGCTCGGCGATCCGAATGTATTCTTCCGCGAGACGGCGCAGCGCCTGCTGAGCGAACGGGGGAACCCCGAGACAGCGAAGCAGCTCGAACAGATCCTGCAGCGAGAGGAGTCCAAAGTGTTCCAACGGCATGCCCTGTGGGCCCGCGCCGGCTTTCCGGACCACGACCAGAGCTGGCTCGCCCCGCTCCTGAGTTCGGCCGATCCGTTTCAGCGAAACTGGGGCGTCCGGCTCGCCGCCAGTCGCGGCCCTCAAGGCGAGGCAATTCTCGCCGCCCACAACTACTGCCTGAACCGCGACGATCTCCAGGATTGGGAACTGCCGGCAATCGCCGTGGCCCTCGGTAAAGCCCAGCGCGCCTCGCGGCAACTGGAGCAGATGTTCAACCTTGTCGCACGGGCACCCGACGACCAGTATCTGCAGCAGATGGTCTGGGAAAACTGTCATCGTGAGATCGCAGCCCAGCCTGAGAAGTTTGCGGCGATTATGGACCGTCTGGACACTGCGACTCCTGCACAGCAAGCAGCCGTCGCTCCGTTTCTCCCCCGAATCATCCGGCTGTTGGCAGAGACGCAATCGGTTCCGGGCGAACTGCTCGGTCAAATCAGCGGTCAGGCGATCGCGCCCAAACGCGCCGGGCTCAGTTGCAGCTTCCCAGAGAACATTCGGCTGCAATGCCTGCAGGAACTTCTGGAATGCGTGCGCGGTAAAGTGCTGTCGGGGCCGCGGTTCGAATCGGCTCGCGAGCAGTTGGCTCCGGTGTTGCTGTCCGCAGAAGAGGAGCAGAACGAAGCGGAACAGTTCCAGTTTCTCATGACATTGCTGACCGCTTACTGGAACGACGACACAGCCCGTGCTGCCCTCTTAACCGCTTTTCAATCTTCGCAATTTTCGGAAGACCAGCGGATTGAAATCCTCAAAACGCTGCTGGCCCTGAACGACCCTCAGGCCATCAGCAGTGCGGAGCGGGTGCTCCAGCAGCTTCAGGAGCAGGGAAAATTCCGGTTCGCGCTGCTGTCGACGCTCGCGCAATCTCCTCAGCCGCGGATCGGGAACATCATCCTCGATCACCTCGCGCAACTGGATTCATCAGAGTTGCCGATGGCGGTCGAAATTCTGACCCAAAGGCCGGAATGGGCAACAGCCCTGCTCCGGAAGATTGCCGATGGCCAAGTCGAGAAATCACTGCTCAACATGAATCAGCTGCAACGGCTCGCGCGGCTGCCGAATCCGGAACTTCAGGAGCAGCTGAAAAAGGTCTACGGCACGGTGCAGTTTCAAACCACCCGCGAGCGTCGGGCCATCCTGACGAACCGCCGCGACCATGTCCGATCGCATCGAGGCGATCCGCAGCGGGGAAGCGAGGTCTTCAAGCGTGTCTGCGCCCAGTGTCACAAAATCTACGGCGAGGGAAATGATGTCGGCCCCGACCTGACATCGAACGGCCGCAGCAACTGGGAGCAATTGTTCACCAACGTGATGGAGCCGTCTGCCGTGATTGGACAGGCCTATCAGGCGCGGCTCCTGGTGACGACTGACGGCAGGGTACTGACGGGGCTGCCGATCGAGGAAACCAGCGAACGTGTGCTGCTGAAGATCCAGGGGGGCAAAACCGAATCTGTTCCCCGTGCGGAGATCGAAGAGTATCGCGTCAGCGACCGTTCCCTGATGCCGGATCAACTCGAACAGACCATGACCATGCAGGAGTTCACCGATCTGTTTGCCTTTCTGTCTCTGGATCTCCCGCCGTCCCATCCGGACGCGAAGTTCATTCCGGGCAGTCCACGCTTCGACAACCCGTAAGTTCTCCACACGTTCCCCGGCGAGACGAATTGACGCGCGGCCCTCTGGTATCCAAGATGGAGAGGGGAGATGTGATTTCGCGCGTGCGGCACCCTCCCCAGTTCCGCGGCAGATTTCCTGTGGCGGACCGGTCGAGTTTCCATCAACCCCATCGTTGTTCTGCCGCCTCGGTTTTGGCGTTCTGCACGCCGGAATTCGTGTCGAGTGGACACAGGCCAGAGCAACCCGCTCTCGTCCAGACTTCGTCAGCGGATCAAGATTTCATGAAGGTTCTGGTCACTGGAGCAGCCGGTTTCATCGGATCGCACGTCAGTCGGATCCTGGTCGACCGGGGCGATCAGGTTGTCGGACTCGACAATGTCAACGACTATTACAGCGTGCAGCTGAAGCTCGACCGCCTCAAGCAGCTGCAACAGCTCTCGAACTTTTCGTTTGTCAAAATGGACCTGGCCGACCGGCAGGGGATGGCCGACCTGTTCACCAGTGAAAAGTTCGACCGGGTCGTGCACCTCGCGGCTCAGGCGGGAGTGCGTCACTCGCTGGAACATCCCCACGATTACGTGGAGAGCAATCTGGTCGGCTTCTGTAACATTCTGGAAGGCTGCCGCCGTAACGACGTGCAGCATCTGGTTTATGCCTCAAGCAGCTCCGTCTACGGCGCCAATACCGCCATGCCGTTCACGGTTCATCAGGCTGTTGATCACCCCCTCAGCCTGTATGCCGCATCCAAAAAAGCCAATGAAATGATGGCTCATTCCTACAGCCATCTCTATCGCCTGCCGACGACGGGGCTCCGGTTTTTCACCGCGTACGGTCCGTGGGGCCGTCCGGATATGGCGTTGTTCCTCTTCACCAAGGCAATTCTCGCGGGGGAGACGATCGACGTCTTCAACAACGGCCGGATGCGTCGCGACATGACCTATATCGACGACATCGCTGAAGGGGTCGTGCGGACGCTCGACCGGATTGCCGAACCGAACCCCGACTGGGACAGCACCCAGCCCGACCCCGGAACGAGCACCGCGCCGTTTCGTCTCTACAACATCGGGAACCACTCTCCCGTGGAGCTGATGACATTGATTGAGACACTCGAGAAGAGCCTCGGACGGACTGCAAACAAGCGAATGCTGGGGCTGCAGCCGGGCGACATTCCCGCCACATTCGCCGATGTCGACGATCTGATCCGGGATGTCGGGTTTCAGCCCAAAACACCAGTTCAGGTCGGGATTCCCCGGTTCGTGGACTGGTATCTCAATTACTATCAGGTCCGCTGACACCGTCAGCCCGCTGCGCGCAGCATTCTGCTTTTCGCCCCTTCCAACTGATCGCGTCTCCCGGTGTTCGGGTGAGGTCGGCGCAGCCAACGCTTCGTGTGATGAAATGCTCATCTCCGCGTGGCGAGAAGGGGGACCTCAGAAGCGAAGATGCACTACGGTTTCGGAGCCTGCCCCTCTTTCAGTTCCTGTGCTCGCAGGCGACCGGTCGTCTCCAGAATCGAGACAATCACCAGCAGGCAGAGCTCCAGGGCGATCACCAGCGACGCCCCTTTCCAGCCCTCCACTTCGTACAGCAAAAGCGCCCCCAATCCGGTTGTGAGCGTGGCGAAGTGTACGGTCAATACCGCATTTCTACGACTCAGGCCGAGATCTGTCAGTCGGTGCGAGAAATGGTTCCGATCCGGCTGGAAGGGACTCTTGCCGCGCGAGAGACGAATCAGAATCACTGAGAAAAAGTCGTAGAAAGGAATGGCCAGAATGCAGAGCGGTGCCAGGATCACATGGCGATCACGCGAGGAATCGTCGTAGAACGTGCCGAGTACTGTCATACTGGCCAGCAGCAGTCCGATAAATGTGCTGCCGGCATCCCCCATGAAGATCTTTGCGGGGGTCCAGTTGTGCAGCAGAAAGCCGGCAATGGATCCGGCGAGCACCAGCAGACAGCCCCCGACCAGCCAGCGGACCTCGCCCCCCGTCCCCAGCATCACCTGCGCGAACATCAGCGAGGCAATGAGGCCAATCCCCCCGGCCAGGCCGTCCATGTTGTCCAGAAAGTTCAGCGAATTGATCAGCACGACCATCCAGAAAACCGTCAGCACCATTCCGATCCAGGGCTGGTCGAGGAAGATCGTCCCGCGAACCCCCGCACTCACCAGACCGATGGCCAGCAGAAACTGAATCAGCAGACGCCATTTCCACGACAGTCCGAACCGGTCATCGAGCAGCCCCATCACCATCATGATCGTGCCGGCGGCCAGAATGCCCCAGAGCTGTCCGCTCCGGTAGAGAATTCCGCCGAGATAGCTGCTTTGCGTTTCGGTGATCCAGTCCGGCTGCAGACGCAGGAGCAGCCAGGCCCCGAACTGTGCTGTCAGCAACGGAGCCAGCACTCCCACATAAATCGCCACTCCCCCTCCCAGGGGGGTTGGGTTCAGGTGCACTTTGCGCGCAGCGGGTTGATCGATCAGCCCCCAGCGGGGAGCCCATCGACGCATGAGCAACGTTCCTGCCCAGGAAATGACAAAGGCCGGAACCAGACAGGCTGCAACAAACCAGAACATGCGGGAATTGTCTTGTTGGATCGACGATGTGCAATCTGGAATTGCCTGCCGTCGCGATTCATTTTTGAAAAGGGAGGCTGGGACGTCGCAAATGTGAACCAGCCGGAGACCGGGACAATCAGCCTGCGAGGGGAGGCGCAAAAAGAAAGCGTCGACGGAAAAGGCTCCGACGACGCTTTTTATTTGGAACGGCGTTCACTGGGCATGTCTGCTCAGGAAGAGGCCGATGCTGCCTGGTCACCCAGATTCTGACTCCGTTCACGTAAAATGGCTTCATAGACTTCCTGCCGGTGCACAGGAACTTCGGTCGGGGCCTGAATCCCCAGACGGACCTTGTCCCCGCGAATGTCGACGACGGTAATGACAATATTGTCGCCGATCATGATACTTTCATCCCGATGGCGTGAGAGAACGAGCATCTTCCTGACTCCTCGCTGTAGTGAATCTCCCTGCTCCTCAAGGCAAGATCCACTGGGTGGTGACCAACTGGTGATTCCGAACAACTGCGAGGGTCTCGGGCGTGTTCCCCAGTTCTTCCTCGCGACACAAATGGAATCGTCACAGCAGGTTGTTCAGGCAAATGTGAAGAAGGTGAAATTGGACAAAACGCCGAACCTGTGCTGGACCATTCCGACGGCAACAATTCTACGCAGGGCCGCCTCCCGAAAAGGATAATTCGTGAGCAACTGACGATTTCTGCTCATGCCGTGGTGACGAAGGCTCGAAAACCGCATCTCATGTGAGTGGGTTGACCCTCTGGAACCTCACCCTCAAGATAGGGGGCGGAATTCCCAACGTTCTATTTACCTCTGGTTTCCATTCAAGGAGCACCGGTTGAAATCCTGTCAAGTGGCAGTCGTCGGCGGCGGCATTGTGGGCCTGGCGACCGCGTATCAGATGATGCGCCGCTGGCCCCAGATCTCCATTACGATCATTGAAAAAGAGTCTCGCGTTGCCGCCCATCAGAGCAGCCATAATTCCGGGGTTCTGCATTCCGGGATCTACTATAAACCTGGTTCCCTGCGGGCCCTCAACTGCCGCGCCGGCAAGCTGGCCATGGAACAGTTCTGCACGGAACAGGAAATCCCGTTTGAACTCTGCGGCAAGGTGATCGTTGCCATCGACGACTTGGAGCGGGAACGTCTGCGGAATATCTATGAGCGGGGACTCGCCAACGGAGTCCGTTGTGAAATCATCGGTCAGGAGCGGCTCCGTGAACTCGAGCCGCATGCCGCGGGGATCGAAGCGATTCATGTCCCTGAAGCGGGGATCATCGACTACAACCAGGTGGCACAGCGGCTGGCTCAACTGATCCGCGATGCCGGACACACGATCCTGCTGAATGCGGAAGTGACTGCCATCCGCCGTGATGACGCCGGTGTGGACATCATCACCACCGCCGGCGACATCCGCAGCCGTTGCCTGATCACCTGCGGAGGCCTGTGGTCGGACCGGCTCACCCAGATGTCGGGAGACCGTCCCAAAGGCCCGATCATCCCGTTCCGTGGCGAGTTCTATGAGCTGCGACCGGCGGTACATCACCTCTGCCGTACATTGATCTATCCAGTTCCCGATCCGAGTTTTCCCTTCCTCGGCGTGCACTTTACGCGGACGATTCACGGCCACGTCGAGTGTGGTCCCAACGCGGTTCTCGCGTTCGCCCGCGCGGGCTATCGCAAGGCGGATATCAATCTCCGGGACCTGTTCGGAACGCTGACCTACCCTGGCTTCCGCAAACTGGTCATGCGAAACTGGCGCACCGGTCTGGGAGAGATTTACCGATCCTGGAGCAAGTCTGCGTTTGTCAAAGCGCTGCAACGCCTGATCCCCGAGATTCGCGAGGATCATCTGGTGACCGCACCGTCCGGCGTCCGGGCGCAGGCCGTCGACCGGGATGGCAAGCTGATCGACGACTTCGTCATTCAGCGCAATGGTCGCGTCATCAATGTCGGAAACGCCCCGTCGCCTGCCGCCACCGCCTCGCTGAATATCGGCAAGACAATTGTCGAGCAGCTGGAGGAGTCAGATTTGAAATAGGGGGATCTTCACAAGAAACGACCTCCCCCCGAGGCCACGAAAAAACCCGGAGAGGAAGCGGGACCGGTCCGCCCTGCTGCGTCGGGAACTGTTTCCCTCCCGGTGTGCTTCTTGACTCTGCCTTGTTCACCGGATGAATGGACTCACGATGTGAGGCCAGTGAGGTCTGTTGCACGGACCGGCACGACGCGCCAAAGGGTCCTTCGTTCCTCTCAAGCACTTTTCAGCACGCCATGAAATGCGAGCGAATGACCCAGACTAGCTGGCGGGCGTGCTCCTGAAACCGCTGATCATCCCATGCGGGGGAAGCGGGGTGGATGGCCACATCGATCGCCAGATACGAATCGACCGGTCGCCGGTAGCGATTGCGGTCAAACTCCTCGCAGTCCCTGACGCTCCGAAAGTTCAGCACAACATCGAGCGGCAAGGCGGTGTGACAACCTTTCAGCCAGCGCGTCAGCCAGTTCTGTCCAATCCGCACATGCAGTTGCTGCTCGGTGACATCAATAATCCGGGCGCGATGCGCCTCGATGAAACCACACGCTTTGAGCAGCAGTGTGCTTTCCATGTTATGTGAGAAAAAACGATCTGAGACGGACTGAACTGTCCGGCTGGTCGCGCCCGTCAGGAACATCGAACCGCTGCTCCGCGTGAGAAGAATCAGACTCCGGACCGGGACAAAGCGGATCGCATGCCAATTTCGGGATGCTGGCGGAATCAGGAGACAGCACATCAAAATCAGCAGGATTTCCGGGATTTTCACTCGCGATTGTGCTACACCGTGACCTGCTGCAGCGGCTGCCGTTTCCCGAACGCATCGCACCCGTTGCCAAAACACATCACCTGGTGAGCAGCCCATGTCAACAACCGAGATCCTCGCTGACCTGCGCTCACGGATTCTGGCGGGGAATCCTCTCCTGCTGCTGCACACCTACGAGGAACAGCGCTGGGAAGAGGAACTCGCCGAGTTGGCTGGGGATCTTGAACGGGGCCTGGTGACTTGGTCCGTCGCCTCCGGAGCACAACCCTCCCTGCACCCCGAGGGAGACCGACAACCGCTCCCGTTTCTGGCGTCGATCCCCGCCTATCCCGAAGAACACCTCTTCCTGCTCAAGGACCTGCACCCGTTCCTCAACGACCCGACGGTCACTCGTCAACTTCGCGACCTGTTGCCGGTGCTGGCAGCGCAGCGAAAAACGATTCTCCTGATGTCGCCCGTCGATACCTTGCCGGTTGAGCTGGTCAAGAATGTCACCGTTCTCGAACTCCCTCTTCCCGGCACCGAAGAACTCCGGGACGAACTGCTCCGAGTCATGGCGACGGCCCGGGGACTCAAGGAGTCTTTGGACAGGGCTCTCGAGGATCGACTCGTGCAGGCGGTGCTCGGACTGACACTGCTGGAAGCGCGACACGCCTTTTACAAGGTCTTCGCCGGTCGGGAAGAGCTGAATGAAGACGTGATCGTGGATCTGGTCACGGAAAAGAGGCATCTGATTCAGGGCTCGAATCTGCTGGAATTCTTTGACCTGAATGAAGGTCTCAAGGACATCGGAGGTCTGGACGGCCTGAAAGAATGGATTCAGCAGCGGGCCGCGGCATTTGCTCCTGAAGCACGAGCTCAGGGCATCGCCAATCCGAAGGGGGTTCTACTGGCGGGGGTGCAAGGCTGCGGGAAAAGCCTGAGCGCCCGGGCCATCGCGCGCATCCTGGGCTTCCCGCTCGTCCGTATGGATATCGGCGCCCTGTTGGAATCGAGTCGGGGAGGCTCGGAACAGAATCTCCGCGACGTTCTGCAACTGATGGAAGCGATCGCCCCCGCCGTGCTGTGGCTCGAAGAAATTGACAAAGCCTTTGCCGGTCTGGGGAGCGAAGCCCGCACCGATGCCACCATGACCCGCATGCTGGGGCGATTCCTCACCTGGCTGCAGGAACATACCGCCCCGGTGTTTGTGGTTGCGACCGCCAACGAGGTCGCCGCGCTCCCTCCGGAAATGTTACGACGGGGCCGGTTCGACGACCTGTTCTTCATCGACCTTCCGAACTTTGACGAACGAAAGTCGATCTTCGACATTCACCTCGCCAAGCGTGGCTGGAAGCCGGAGAAATTTGACGTCGACCAGTTATCGACCGAGACCGACGGTTACAGCGGAGCGGAAATTGAACAGATCGTGAATACCGCCATCATCGAGGCCTATGCCGGACAACGCATGCCGCAGCAGCACGACCTGCTGCAAGCGATCGAGCGAACGATTCCCCTGTCGATCACCATGGAAGATCAGATCTTTCATCTCCGGGAATGGGCGCGCACCCGCTGCCGCCCCGCGACCCTCGATCATCGCGTGATCCAGGTCATGGAGGAAGAAGTCCGCCGGGGAGACATTCAGACCGGGCCGGTTGAGCAGCTCAAATGGAGGCAGCTCGCCGAGCATGGCCAGCTGGCCGCGGCAGTGATTGAGCATATCCGACATGTCGATCACGTCACCTGGGGACGGCTGCTGACCGACTTCAGCCCCTATGCCGAGGTGCAGGGGGACTATGGCATCGCGTTCCGCTCCGATCCCCGGGTGGCAGTGACTCTGCGCATCAGCCGCGAGTTGGCTGACATTCTGTGCGAATATATCGAGGGGAAGCGGTTGTATCTGCATCCGGTGACGGTCGAGGATTATCTCCCGCAGGAGCGTCCTCAACTGACGGCCATCACCTCGCTGCCGGAAAAGCGGTCGGAGAAGCCGGCGTGGCTTCCGACCAAGTTACGACTGCTCCCACCGGCCGACGGAAGTGGACGATTGCGGCACGTCACGCGAATCAAGATGGGCAAGGGGAACTGACTGGCACCGTCTGCAGCACCGCCCATCCCACCAGAGCCCGAAGCGTCAGCGAGGGTTGCCTCAACAATGGTTCCCCACCGTGTGAACAAAGCCCGTAGCGTCAGCGAGGGCTGCCGCTCCTTAAGGGAGTCTCGTCAACTCCCACTGCCGCCGCATCAAAATCGCATTCGTTTCCCGATCGCTGACGCGGTCTTCAAACTTCAGAATGCCGAACGGAAGCTCATCACAGAACCAGACGGTCCGATAGAGTCGCTGCGGGCCTTCGGGGGTCTCGATATGCCGCCAGGCGTAACCGATGTGACATTTGAAGGCGTCCCGTCGCAAGCGGGTTTTGATGTAGCGAATCCCGGAGCTGACATACGGGCGGTCTTCTCCTCCCCCGGCCAGCAACTCGAAATCGCTGATCGTCAGCGGCGCCCCATCGTCGCGACCGATCAGAAATTCTTTTGGCGGGAGCCCGGCACGGAACTTGGGCACATCAATCCGGTAGCCCGTTGTGAATTTCGCTCCTCCGGCGTCGGTTCGTTCGATGCGAATGATCCGCTGCAGGTCATCCCCTCCTCCGTCAATCAGACGGAGCCGGTCCTGCATCTCCGGCAGATCGTATGCCAGATATTCCGCTGTGGCGGGCTGGGCGGGATTAAACTCACCGTCCGGAATCGAACCGATCCAGGAGAAACGGGCCGGCTGAAACTTCTCCGGCGGATCGCTGTAATCGATCCAGCCCTGTTGCGTCATCCACCGGAACAGCCAGGGCTGCGTCCACGGTGCATTCTCGGGATACCACGCCGAGAAGACCGAGACGCTGAGCAACGCTCCACACAGCCAGCGGAACCAGGCACTGCGGCCCCACGCATTCAGAACGGGAATCATGGAGAGCAGCCAGAACGGAATCAGCCACAACGTCCACCGCAGTGCCACACTCACTCCGCCGTAGTTGTAGTTCTCCGTCTTGGTGAGATAGAAGCCGAGCACGAGCAACGTCATCGCGGCGGTTGCGGGATAGACAATCCAGGTCAGATCGCGGCTGACAGTCGGCGCTGGTGAACCGGTTAACGACTCCGACCTGCCCCACCAGCGGGGCCAGCACCAGGTCAGCAGACTCAGCAGGTAAATCGGAGAGAGAGACCAGATGCCGTGATGACCAAGCGTGCAGTGCAGCAGATAGGTCCCGAAGGAATCGCGGGCTCTGTCGACCCCCCGCGGCTCCATCCAGTAACTCGGAACTCCCTCGTGAATGAAATTGTATTTGTCGGTTCCGTAATACATGTAAAACGGCTTGAAACCGCCCGTCGCTTCGTAGGTGGTCAGAAAAAAGGCAATCAGCGGAATGAGGGCACCGGGAAGAAATCCGGTGAGGGCCCTCCGAGGCGAGCTCCAGAGCAGGAGCAGAAACAGTCCGGTGCCAAAGGCGGCCGCCGGGAACTCGTTGCAGACTCCAAAGGCCGTCAGAAACCCGCAGAGTGCAAATCGCCACTCCTCGGTTCGCTCTCCGGAGAGAAGATCGATTGCCAGCGGCAGTGCGAGAAAAAAGGCGCTGGCGGCGATCGTGTGATTATTGAAGACCAGCAGGAACGGCAGCAGCAGCGTGGCATAACAGGCAGCCGTCACCAGAAAAATCTGACCGGACAAATCGCTGCAGCGGCGTTCCACCAGCCG
This sequence comes from Planctomicrobium aquicomposti, assembly GCF_051466325.1. Lineage (NCBI taxonomy): Bacteria > Pseudomonadati > Planctomycetota > Planctomycetia > Planctomycetales > Planctomycetaceae > Planctomicrobium > Planctomicrobium aquicomposti. The sequence goes on along the minus strand of NZ_CP195792.1, from coordinate 1,210,988 downwards.
TGCGAATGACCAGAGTGCCAATCCCATCGGCACAATGTTGACCAGAAAGAGAATGAGGCAGGTGATCTCGTGCGTCTGCTCCAGCAGATTCCAGCCGGTGAATTGTTTGATGCCGCGATACAGCTCCGCGACCAGCCGGGGGAGGAGCGGGGGCTTACTGGAATAGAAGTGCCCCTCGTGCTGCACCATATCGATTGATGCCCAGCCCCGATGCTGCCGGATCTCGTCAATCTGGTAGGTATTCCGCTCGACCAGCGACCAGACAGTGCTCCAGCGAGAGCGGTCATTCGCACTCTGCAGAGGGGGGGCGTCGATCAGCCGCGCGGTGACCATGCTCAGCGTCGTCAGGATTGCCAGCGCGCTGAACCAGCGGAACAGTTTCGGAGAAGGAGGAGTTTCTGATCCGTTCACAACAGCTCGCGCAAGTGAAAGTGATGTTTGCCGAGTTTGCCGCCGTAGTTCCCGGCGGTGATCTGTAGAATTCCGGGATAATCGACCGCGGCCTGCAAGCCGGCTCTCATGGCTGTCTGAATGGCTTCAAACGTCAGCCCGTCAATCACGATTTCATAGACGGCGCCGCATTCGGGGGGCAATGCCGAGGTTGTCAGCGGACGGAGTGTCGGACAATAGGCATCGTTGGTGCTGGCCCGCAGCTTGGAATATTTCGAGCCCACCTTGCTTCCCGAGCGGACGATTCCCCCGGGAAACGGGAGCGCGATGTCGCGAACCTGACGCATCGCCGTGACTGCCGCCTCGGTCGCCAGCAGGGTCCGCTCGGCATCGCGTCCACACAGAAGCAGATTTCCTCCGGCGATCGCGGTGACCGTTCCGAACCGATCTTCGCAGACGAATTCACCATCCATCACCGGAATACGCCAATAGCGCTTCCCCGCCAGGAGCTTTGAAGTCTGAAAACCGTCCCCAAAAAAACGAACCGCCCCGCCGATGGAGATCTGCTTGTCCCGCGGACATTCGTCGATGCCGTTGAAACAGGCCGTGGTTGGACAGGTGAGGATGCATTGCCCCACCCGGCGCTGCAGCGCGGACTCCAGACGATCGCGGTCGAACCCGAACGCCAGCACCGAGACTCCGGGCCGACCGTCGGGGGTCTCCTGAGGGGTCAGTTCCCGTTCGATGGCCGCCTCAATGTCACAGGCAATCACGCTGGTGGCATTGCCGCAGAAGACCGTGGCAGCCGTGACCGCCCAGCGGAGCTGCGCGGCGGTAATGATCAGCCGCGCCCCCTTGATGGGGAATGCTTCCGCGAACGTATCGACAATGTCCACGCCCTTGAGTGTCGGCATCGGCTCGTCGCAAGGTTTTGATAAGAGGCAACATCCGGTCGATCACAGTTTACGGGGAGCCTCCTGGATGTGAAAGCGGCTCCGACGGCGGAATCGCCCGCAGCCACTCCGCTATCGACGGGCCGCAGGATTCCGCGGCGTGTCCTTTAGCACCTGTCCTCCAGCCTCTATGATCTGGAAAAACAAGACTCGAAGTTCGACTTCGCCAGCGCCAGGAAGAGATGATGCCCACTCCGCACGAAATGTACGACGCCGCCGTTCAACTGAAGAATCAAGGGGACCTGCCGGGAGCGATCGAGAAACTGAAGGAAATCGTCGCGATCGCCCCTGACCACCTCGATTCCCATTCTGCGCTTGCGGTCTATCTGCAGCGGGCGGGCCGTCCTGAGGAGGCCATTGAACACGCCAAAAAGGTGTGCGAATTGGCGCCGAACGATGTCTTTTCCTACACGCAGCTGTCGGTGATCTATGTCCGCTGCGGCAAGATTCCCGAAGCGGAAGACGCCAAGGCCAAGGCCCACCTGGTGCAGGCGGGTGGCCGCGTTCACTAAGACAATCTGGTTGTTGACGGCCCGGTCTCGCCACGCGGAAGCGAGCATTTCACCAAATGAAATGCCGGCTGCGCGGAGACGGGTCGGAGCCACTGCTCAAAAAAAGAAGTGACGCGGGGGCCTGAGCGCGACGGATCAGGATCGTGAGCGGGACACGAGCCTGGCCATTTCCAGTTCTGTCGTCACCCGGCACCGCCGGCAGCATCAGCGACGAAGAGCCGTTCCCACCTGGGTGGCAACACTCCTGTCCGCCGGAGTCGGTCAGCCTGAGTCGGACGAGGCGCTGGACAGTCGGTCTGCACATCGCTACGGCCGGGAGATGTCAGGCTCCGGGGCGGAGTCGCGAGTATTCCGTCAGAACTTCGTAGAGATCTTCCGGAATCTGAACATCGTCATGCGAGAAATCGCGAAGCCACGCCCGATGCAGACGGCCGGCTTCTTCGATAATCGTTGCGAGTTCACCGAAGCTGATCGTCATTGTGGGTGTTTCCACGCAGTTCAGATCATCTTCGCCGTTGAATAAGCGGAGTCGAGGTCGCATGTGCAGTCTTCCCTGATACACACGTCGTCGCCACTGTTCACAGGAAAAATCGCTGTGAGTGCGACGATAGAACTTATCGGCTTGTACCGCAGCCCCCTTGAACCCCTTATAGGTGTTCCAGACGGATCAAGCCGTTCTGTCGGAATTGCAGGCATTTGAAAAGTTTATTCAAGCGGGAGAGCCTCGCAGCCGGGGATGAACTCCTTCAAATCCGGCAGTCGCGTCCGGCTCGAGGCCTCCCGTCGGTCATCAACAACCTCTTGTCAAATTTCATCTTACGCTCTGACCATCGCTGACAAGATGCTGTCCCCGATGCAGAACGCAGCAGTTCAGGACGCGACCCTCTGGCATGTCAGTCAAACTGTTACGATCCCGCTCACTGAGTGATTCCAGAGAAAGACGACACAGGTTCAAAGACCTTCCCCATTGGGCCGGTCACTCCCAAAGGCAGAGCTGCCGAGAGTGGTGACGACTCTTCCGCCCCGCGCTCACACGAATTCGCGGATTTTCATCGCCGCCGATCTCCAGACCTGAATCCGGAGTTGCTCCGGTCTCTGCCGCGCCCCTATTCTCCGGGGTAGGGGGTGCTGAGACGGACAAATTGCGGGTCCGGACGAATGCGCCCTCTGCGGATCAGGGCGCAAGTCCCGATTGCTCGAAGGTCGACTGTCGCCGGTATGGCATGACACCTTCCCTCGTTTCATGGAGCGGGGTCACCGTGCAGCCCTTGATCCCATTGAACAATGCATTTGAATAATGAATTCCTGCCGTTTCGCCGTGAAACGGTAACCGAATCGATGAGACCGGGAGTGTTATGGCTGCGACTGTCAAAAGTTCGTCCAGCTACGTCGCTGACGATATCGAAGTTCTGGAAGGACTGGAGCACGTCCGAAAGCGGCCATCGATGTACATCGGCGGCGTCGACTCCCGCGGTCTGCACCATCTGGTCTGGGAAATCGTCGACAACTCCGTCGACGAATATCTGGCGGGCGAATGCGACAGAGTGGATGTCACGCTGCACAAAGACGGCTGTTCGATCAGTGTGGCTGATAATGGCCGCGGAATTCCGGTCGACGTGCACAAGAAAACGGGCAAGTCCGCACTGGAAGTGATTCTGACCACGTTGTACTCCGGGGGAAAATTCTCGGAGAAGAATTACATGCGGAGCGGCGGTCTGCACGGGATCGGATCGTCGGCTGTCAACGCTCTGTCCGAGACGATGATCGCCACCGTGCACCGCGACGGCTTCGAATGGCGGCAGCGCTACAAGCGGGGACGCCCCACGACCAAGGTCGAAAAGGTCCGTCCCTTCCGGGGCCACGGAACCGAGATCTTCTTCAAGCCGGACGACGAAATCTTTCGTCGCGTTGCCTTCCATGCGGAGACGATCCGCCAGCATCTGGAAGACATTTCCTACATTCACGGCGGCCTGAAGCTCACCTTCTTCGATGAAGCGAAGAACGAGCGTTTCGAGCTCCATCATCCCAACGGGATTGCGGCCTATCTCGACCGCATCATGCAGGATGACAAGCGCAAGCCGGTCCACGACAGTGTCTTCACCGCCGAGAAAGACGAAGGAAAAATCCGGGTCGAGATGGTGCTGCGCTGGACCGAATCGACCGACGACCAGCTCCGCAGCTACGTCAACGGCATTCGTACCCGGGGGGGAGGAACCCACGAATCCGGGTTCCGCTCCGGCATCGCCAAGGCGATCAAGAACTACATGGATGTCCACGACATCAAGACCAAGGGGCTGACGATCACGCCGGATGATATCCGGGAGGGAGCGGTCGGGATCATCTCCGTGTTCCACAACGACCCGATGTTTCAGGGCCAGACGAAGGACCGGCTCAACAACCCGGAAATGACGTCACTCGTCGACAGCATGACCCGGGCAGCCCTCGAGACATGGCTCAACAACAACCGGTCGGTCGCCGACTCGATTGTGGGACGAATCATCCTGTCCGCCCGGGCCCGGGAAGCGAGCCGGGAAGCGGTCAAGGAAGTTCGACGCAAGTCGGCCGGCACCCGCCGCAGCAATCTCCCGGGAAAGCTGCTCGACTGCCGCTCATCCGATCCGGAGGAGTGCGAACTGTTTATCGTGGAAGGTCAGTCGGCAGGTGGCACGGCTGCCAGCGGCCGCGATTCACGAACTCAGGCCGTGCTGCCGCTGAAGGGGAAAATCCTCAACACAGAAGCCCTTTCACTGGGAAAAATCCTGCAGAATCAGGAAATCCAGGACATCGTCGAGTCGCTGGGGACCGGCATCGGCCCCCATTTCGACATCCACAAGCTTCGCTATGACCGCATCATTCTGCTGATGGATGCCGACAGCGACGGCTATCACATCAGCACGCTGCTGCTGACGTTTTTCTTCCGTCACATGCGGGAGTTGATTCAGGTCGGCAAGCTCTATCTGGGACAGCCGCCGCTCTACAAGATCGAAGCGGGTAAAGAACGGTTCTATGCCCGTGACGACAGCGACAAGGAAGAGTTCCTGGCTTCGCTTCCCGCCAATCGAACTGTGGATGTCCAGCGGTTCAAAGGACTGGGCGAAATGAATGCCTCCCAGCTCAAGGAGACCACACTCGACCCCGCGACCCGGACCCTGTTGCGAGTCGACATCGAAAGCGCTGTCGAAGCCGATGCGATCTTCGCCCAACTGCTGGGGAAAGATGCCTCGGAGCGTTATCGCATCATCATGGATGAAGCAGCAGAGGTCGACGACCTCGACCTGTAACGTTCTGAGCATGCGTGCTCCAGGTGCCCGCATGGCATCCGCTCCGGTGACAGGAAATCCGCAGCCGCGTCCTCGACACATTTTGATTTTTGATCTCCGCGTCGTCACCACGCGGAGGCAGGCCTTTCATCCATCGAAACGCCTGCTGCGTGGGGACAGAAAAGAGCAACCTGCTCGAAAAGGACTTTCAGCATGTCGTCGACGAAACCGGATCACCCTCCTCTCTCCCGTGACCGTTCTTTCTGGGGGATGGTCACGACGCAATTCCTGGGGGCGTTCAACGACAATTTCTATAAGCAGATTGTTCTGCTGTACTGCGTGGAACGGGCACTCACGAACCGTGGCGAGAATCTGCAGGGGATCGCCACCATCCTGTTCGCGGCGCCGTTCATTCTGCTCTCCGGTTACGCCGGCTTCCTCTCTGACCGCTACAGCAAACGAACAATCGTGGTGCTGGTGAAGGGGCTGGAAATCGTCGTGATGGCGATGGGATTGGTCGCGTTTCTGGTGGGGAATGTCTACGCGATGCTGGCGGTCCTGTGCCTGATGGGGGCTCACAGTGCCCTGTTCGGTCCGTCGAAATACGGCATTCTCCCCGAGCTTTTTCCCTCGCAGGCACTTCCCAAAGTGAACGGGATGGTGCAGATGACCACCTTCCTGGCCATCATCCTCGGCTTCACAGCCGCGGGAATGACAAAGGAGAAAATCGGTGGCGAACTCTGGATGGCCTCTGTCATCGCCATTGGAATAGCTCTGCTCGGGACAATGACGTCGCTGTTGGTCCGCCCCACGCCTCCCGCCCGCCCCGATCTTCCGTTTCACATCTCGTCACTGGCGGTGAACTCTGACACGCAGCGCGTGATCTGGAGCAACAAGCGTCTGTTTTTCGTGCTGGCTGCCACGTCCCTGTTCTGGATGGCCGGCGGAGTGATCTATCCAGCCGCTGTGAATGATCTGGGGCGATTGCAGTTTCAGCTGACTGATTCGCAGACCGGACAGCTGGCGGCCTGCACGGGAATCGGAATCGCCATCGGCTGCGTGATCGGCGGCATTCTCTCGCACAATCGCTTCAATGCGGCACTGGTCCGCTGGGGGTGCACCGGCATGTTCGCCGGCATGATCCTTCTCGGTTTACCGGGAGAACGGACCGGTGGGACCTGGCTGGGGGTCCCCGGCTCGGCATTGGCACTGGTGGGACTGGGAATCTGTGCGGGAGTGTTTACGGTCCCCTTGCAGGTCTATCTGCAGGCCCGGACGCCGGCCGCACACAAGGGGCGCGTGATCGGCGCCATGAACCTCGCGAACTGGATCGGCATCTGCAGTTCGGGGGCCTATTACCATTTGCTCAACAAGGTTTTCACCTCACGCGGGTGGGCACCGAATACCATGTTTTTTGCAGCGGCTCTCCTGATTCTTCCGATCGTGCTGTTCTACTGGCCCAAAAGCGAACAACTGAACGACTCCCCCGAGGCCGTCACACCTGAATAATTTCAGGAAAAACTCTGAGGCCCGGGAGAGGTGCACCGATAAAATAAAGCTGGGACAAATACAGAGTTTAGGTGCGCAAGTTGCATCTGGAGTCCTCTTGACTCTCCAACAGAGTGTTGGACAATAGTTTGGCGAGGTGATTCGGCAACACGCGTCCCGTTCTGGCGACAACACACGCTGCCGAACCGCCACGCCCCCCGTCAGTGAGACACTTCTAAGAACGGTTCCGTGTATGATTGCTCAGTTGATTCCCTACGACGGATCACAGCCAATCACAATCACACGCGATTTGACGCTTGTCGGACGCAAGCGGGGTTTGTGCGATCTGGTGATCGACAATGGCAGTATTTCGAAGCTGCACTGCGTGATTGCCCGGACCGACGGACTCCTCTTCATCCGTGACCTCGGAAGTACCAATGGCACAAAGGTTAACGGTCAGCGAGTGACTCGCGGGGCACTTCTTCCGGGTGACGAACTGAGTTTTGCCAGTATCAAATTCCGGGTGCATCTGGGGCCCGGGGAGAGTCGAGCAGTCAACCTCGATCGCACTGACGAGCTGCAGCAATACAACCGCCGCGAAAGTGAGCGGGATCCAGAGTATGCCGTGATTGACAGCAACGGCGAGCTGTGTCTCAGCGGCGAGCATTGAGCCGCCCCCTCGCTCTGCGGGTGGCCAGTGAAACTGCAGGCGAACTGAGCGATTAAGCCGCCACTTCGCGATGCAATTTTCTTTCCGGTTGTGACGGTTCCATCAGCACGGCGTCCAGAATGCGCTGCGGCGATGTTGTGAGCCACTGAAACGCCGGGTGATCTGTTCCGGGCGGAGGAATCTCCAGAGCAGCATCGTAGTCCCAGATGTGCGACATCCGGGCGATGCCGGCATGTTCCATGTGCCAGGCGTTCGTCAACTGCTCCCATTGCTGTTCCAGCGGAATCACCATCGTCGGTTTCTGCATCAGAAATGATTCCAGCGGCGTGGTCAGCCCGGCCGTGACGATGGCAGCCCGACAGCTGGCCATATCCTTCATCATCTCCACACGGTCACTCGGCTGAAACAGCACGTTGCCGTGCAGACCTCGCGAGATTTCGCCCGGATACCCGTAGGCGCGCACCGGGATTCCTGTCCGTTCCGACCAGGCGATCAGGTGCTGTGCATTGGCGGTGGCAGTGGGGTGATAGTTATAGATGAAAATGTGCTTCCCGGAGATCAGCGGGTACGACCACAGATCCTCGCGAATCACGGGGGGGAGACAGCGGTGTGAGCCCCCTTCATAGTGGAAACCATACATCCGGTCGGCTCCCATCGTGAACAGCCGGATGATGGCCCGGGCAATCCGGCACTGGAACACTTCTTCATCCGGAAATCTCAACTGGGGGTCGAGCAAAGCCGCCTGGCGGCACATCGAAACGACCTCGCATCCCGGTTTCAGAGCCGGGCTGCCGGTCATTGGCTCAAAGTCGGAAATGATCAGTTCCGGCTGGAACTCCTGCACAATCCGCTTCAGTTCGGTCAGGCCGGTGACATACCCCGGAATCCCCCGCAGCCAGAGCTTCATGGTTCCCAGGTAATCGGTTCTCCCCTGTTGTAGCGAATAAGGGAGACCGGGGAGGTGCCGGTGCCAGCGAAACTGGTAAATCGAGGGGGGCTGTGGACCGGATGAGATCACCCGCACGTCATGCCCACGGCGCTCCAGCAGCGGGACCAGCGTGGCCGCCTTCGACAGATGTCCCTGCCCTTGTGAATTGCACCCGTAGATAATACGCATGGAGACCAGTCCAGCCTGTCGGCAGAAATTGCCGCAGGGATCGCGCGGTGGATTCCGTTCAGAGGGGGAACCTTTCAAGCCCTGAAAGGTCGCGAGAGCTGACACACTCTCAGCGGGGCGACACAGAATTTGCCCTGCAAAAAGAATCGCCCAAGTCCTGAGACTTCGCGAAGATTGTTTCCCTAATTCACACCAGACATCCCTGTCTGCCCAGTCTTCCACCGCAACCGCATCATCGTCGGACGATCCCGCAAAACCCGAATATTTTCACAAGTTGGCACAACCTGCGGATCGATAACAGAGATGCCGGGCAGAGGTTCGTTCTTTATGGATGGTCTTAAGACGAGCCCGCCTGAATTGCGTCATCGCAGCACCTGGAGGCGATCGGATGACAACCTGGAAGACACGGATGAAACGCTGGCTGCTTGTGGCGGCACTGGCCATGACAGTCGTTCCGAATAGCGGCTGTACGCTGTTCTTCGGATTCCTGAAGGATGCGTTTATCCTCTCATGGTTCTTTGGGACAACACCACTGATTCCGGTGACTCCCTATTTCAGCCAAGAAATCGAAGACACCTACTGGGAAGAGGAACGCTACAAACGCGTGCCGATTCTCGACCCGGTGGAAGGGGAGAACGCTCCGCTGTTCTGCCTCGATCCGCCGACGCCGGACGAAATCATTCGTGCCTTGCCGGACGATACGGCGGGTGGCGTCCCCTATCTTGCAGAAACCTTCCGGAACAATGTCCGTATGGTTTCTGACCTCATCGTCGACCGGACGGATGAGTGTCGGTTCTATCCGCAAGTCGGTCCCGCCCGCCTGCGTCACTGTCACTACAAGTGCACAGTCACCTTTGAGAAGACCATGCGGTCGAGCTGGCCGGTCCCCTTCACGCATGTCGATCAGACGGAAGACGTGGTCTATATCGACCACGACCACCTGATCCGCTGTGCGGGACCGATCATCCCGTAGGATCAGGCATCCTTCCAGGTGCAGGAAAACCCGGTCCTTTGTGGCCGGGTTTTCTCATTGCTGCCTGCTGGGCTGACTACTGTGCTGCCGGAACGCGGGCTCAGCGGAGATCGGCAATCACCGCTTCGATACTCGCGAGCTGCCGTTTCAGCCCCTCCAGCGTCTCGCGAACCTGGGCCACCACGTTTTCCGGCGCCTTGCTGACAAAGCTCTCGTTGTTCAGCTTCCCTTCATGGCCGGCAATGTGCTTGCGGATCTTCTCGGCCTCCTTCTGCTGGCGTTCCAGCTCCGCTGCGGTGTCAATCAGCCCGGACAGCGGGATATAGCCGTCCGCATCTTCCAGCGAGAACGTCGCAGCCCCACTCGGACGGCTCACTTCCGCCCCGGCCGCTTCCAGCACCGCCTTGGCCAGATTGTCGAACTGTGCCGCCACGGCCTGCATGTCTCCGGCAACGTCGGCCGTCGCCCGCATCAACAGCTTGACCGGGGTTCCCGGCGGAATGTTGTAGATCGCGCGAACGTTCCGTACCGCCACAATCGTCTCCTGCAGACGGGCGAACCGCTTCTCCAGCGACTCGTCCTGCCAGTCACGGGGCAGACCGGGCCAGCCGGCAATGATCGCCGCCTCTTCCACCGGTTGCGGGATCAGAATCTCGCTTCCGTTCCCCCCGGCGGCCTGGTCCACTCGACCGATCTGGCCGCTGTTCAAGGCGGTCGACAGCGCCCGTACCGGGGCAATCTCCCGCAGACGCTGCCACAGTTCCTCCGCAATGAAAGGAGTGAATGGCTGCAGCATCCGCACCAGCGAATCGAGCACCGACAGTAGCACCCTTTGAGCTGTGGCTCGGGTGACGGGATCCGCACCGGGAAAATCGGCGGTCGGCTTCCGCAACCGCGGCTTGATCATCTCCAGATACCAGTCGCAGAACTCATTCCACGTGAAGTCCCGGAGTGCCCGCGTGGCAGCATCAAACTGATAACGTCCGAGATACTCGGTCACCTCGTGGACGACGGTCGACAATCGGGAGAGAATCCAGCGGTCCTCCAGTTGCAGCTGGTCGGCGGTCACTTCACCCGGTTCGTAGCCTTCCAGATTGAGCATGGCAAAGCGGGCGGCATTCCAGAACTTGTTGCAGAAGTTCCGGCCGTACTCGAACCGCTCGCTGACCATGCGGGCCACCGGCGCACCGGGGTCCGGGTCGTAGTTCGGGCTGGTGTACTGGTAGTTCGCCTTGCACTTGGGACAGTGAATCGTCGGCTTCGGGCCCCCTTCGGGCTTGGCATTCTGATGCTTGAGCGTCTGCGGAATGAGGGTTTCGCACTGCGGACACTCGTAGCTGATCGGCAGCTTGACGTCCTGTGTTTCACCGGCAAATGAGGCGATGGTGAACCGGACCGCATCGGTGCCGTACTTGTTGATCAGGTCGACCGGGTCCACGCCGTTCCCCTTCGACTTGGACATCGTCTGCCCGAAGCCGTCAAGAATTTTCGGATGGACATGCACATGGTGAAACGGCACGTCTCCCATGTTGTACAGGCCGGTCAGCACCATGCGGGCGACCCACAGCGTGATGATGTCGCGCGAGGTGATCAGCACGTTCCCCGGATAGAAATACGGCAAGACCGTATTCCCGGTCTCTGGTTCGTGTCCCGTAACGGAATGTCCCACAAGCGTTTGCTTCGCGACTTCGTTGGGATCCAGCGGCGGGTTGTGCTGGGTGTCTGGCCAGCCGAGTGTGGCATGCGGCCAGAGTGCGGAGGAGAACCACGTGTCCAGAACATCGGGGTCCTGAACAAAGCCCTTCCCTTCCAGCAGTGCAATGAACCCGTCATCGCCCTCTTCGAAGTGTTCATCAAGACAAACCAGCACCGTCGTTGGCGCGGCATCGAGGATCCGTGACTCGGCGAAACCTTGCGGGTGACTCAATTCTGCCCGTGCAGCTTGAGCTTCCGATTCCGAGTCGAAGGTCCGGGTCCACACCGGAATCCGGTGGCCCCACCAGAGTTGCCGGCTGATGCACCAGTCCCGCTTCTCACCCAGCCAGTCGAGATACGTCTTCGCATAGCGTGACGGATAGAACCGCACGCGGCCGTCTGCGACCGCATCGATGGCGTTCTGTGCCAGCGTGTCCATCTTCACGAACCACTGGTCGGACAGATACGGCTCCACCGGCGTCTTGGACCGGTCGCTGTGCTTGAGCGGAATGGTGCGATCTTCCACCGCTTCAAAGTGGCCGAGGCTGACCATCTTCTCGACGATCAAGGGCCGCGCCGCCAGTCGGTCGATCCCCTGCCACTCGCCCCCGTTCTCGTTGAGGGTCCCATCCGGATTCAGGATGTTGATGATCCCGATCTCCGGATTGCGGAGATAACAGGCGTAGTCATTCGGATCGTGCGCCGGAGTCACCTTCACCGCACCGGTGCCGAGTTCTTTATCCGCCAGGAGGGCATCGGCGATGATCGGAATGAGACGGCCATTCACGGGAACCTGCACGCGCTTGCCGATCAGACCGAGATAACGTTCGTCGGTCGGATGCACGCAGACGGCGGTATCTCCCAGCATTGTTTCCGGGCGGGTCGTGCTGAAGCGGATGCGTTCGCCGGTCGGATTTCCCTGGTCGTCGACAACGGGATAGTTGAACGTCCAGAAGTGGCCGGCGATTTCTTCATCGAACACTTCGTCATCGGCGACGGCGGTCTGCAGATGGGCGTCCCAGTTGACGAGCCGCTTCCCCCGATAAATCAGGCCGTCCTTGAACATCTTGAAGAAGGTGCGGCGCACGGCAGCGGCACAGACCGGATCAAGCGTAAACCGGATTCGACGCCAGTCGCAGCTCGCGCCGAGTGATTTCAGCTGGCCAATGATCCGTGTTTCATAAGCGTCTTTCCAGCGCCAGATACGGTTGACGAGTGCCTCGCGACCGACATCATGCCGCGTCAGTCCCTCTTCCTCGAGCATGCGACGTTCGACGACCGCCTGCGTGGCGATCCCGGCGTGGTCGGTTCCCGGCATCCACAAGGCTTCGAAGCCCTGCATCCGTCGCCAGCGGGTGATCAGATCCTGCAGAGTGCCGTTGAGGGCATGTCCCATATGCAGCGCCCCCGTCACATTGGGGAGCGGAATCATGATGGTGTGCGGCTTGCGGGACGCATCGGGCTCCGCATTGGAGAAGCCATGTTGTTCCCAATACGGGAACCATTTTTCCTGGGTCGCACGAGGCTCGTAAAGCTTTGGAATTTCGGACATGTTTGTCGGTCATGCGTACTGGAATTCAGCGGAGTGCTGAACTCAGATTTTGAAAAATGCGGAATCGGTTGTCACACAACACCTGGACTGCGGAACCTGATCGCCGGAGTGGACAGACTCGGGAATTTTCTCGCGGGATCGCCCCCCGGAAATCCCCTTCTGTCCACGGCTCAGGTACAGGATGCAGAGTAGAGGATTCTCACGCAGTCGGCCATGTCATGGCGGCAGCGGAAGATCTGCAGATGCCCAGAGGGCATGGTGCCCCTCTGCCTCCTCCAGACGGGCAAACCGTGGTGAAGGTTCGGCCCGCGGGACCGGCCCGACGATCTCAGAGCTTGTAGGAGAGAGCCCAGAGCACCACCAGAATGATCGCCATGAAAAACAGAATCTGCAGAAACAGCTTCGTCGCCCGCTGCAGGATCAGCGGCGTCGACTCGTAGCGGCTGGCGGTCCAGACAAAGCTGACCGCTGCCGCCAATGGAAACAGATACCAGGTCATATTCATAAACGATGTTCCGCTGACGTCTTCCGCCGGGGGTCAATCCGCTCCTCAGGTCGCCGGAGCGGGCTCGGGTTCCTCATCGCCATATCCCAGCGCCGGGCCTTCGATCGCATCCCAGATGGCGAGGACGTTCAACAGGCCCGCAACCCAGGTGAAAACCATCGCCAACTCATGAAATTTTCCCAGTCGACGGTTCAGGTCCCGCTGCTGCTCATCATCCATCGGAGCTTCAAACCAGTTCAGGAAGGGACGGGGAATCTCCCCGGCGATCCGGCCGACCGCCTGCTCCCGGCCATCACGGTCTTCCAGAATGCCTGCGGTCACTTCCCGCCCTTTGGAGGCATCGATCGGTTTCCCCAACTCGACCCGGTTGGTCAGTTTGAATGTGACCGGACGATCCCCGACCGTCGTCTCCAGCGTGCCGGTAATCATCCGCTTGCCAAGCTGCTCGGGAGTCGGTTCCAGATGAATGGTTCCCGAGATGATCTGATTCGGCTGCAGGCTGCTTTCGTCACGGTATTCGAGCGCGCCGACAAAGGGAGCCGTGAGCGGCCGATCAATCTCGCTGACGGGGACGTTGGCCTGACTGTCGTAGCGCTCACGTTGAATGAGGCCATACATCGCTGGCAGACCGACCCCCAACTGAGCTCCGTATTTGAGCCAGTCCGTTCCGGGGCGGGCGCTGAAGGCATTTTTCTCGGGAGGCTGCACCGCCTGCCATTCCGCCATCGCCATGCCCGTCAGGAAGAGGCCCAGAATGGAAACGAAGAAGACCCCGGCCTTGAAGTAGCGGCCCTGATACAGGTGACCCGCCCCCGGCAGCAGAAACGCAAGCAGTCCTGCGACCCAGGGTTGCTTCAAAGGGATGCGCGGATCGGGCATGGAAAATCGCTAGTGCATCGTGTTTAAAAACGGGAACGTGCGGCTCAATCCGGGGAGGGCCGCACCGGCAACCGGCGATTGTAGAAGCCCCCCCAGACCTCTGCCAGTGCAGCATCCGTCACGCGACCGAAACAACTCAGGCCGGCAGCGACTTGCTGCTCCGCCAGAGTTTCTGCGGCAACAACCCCAACATCACCAGCGCCATCTGTGACATCACAAACAGGGCCAGGTACAGCAACCGTCCCTCGGTAAAGCCATAACTATGCAGGCCGACTCCGAGTTCATTGACTCCAAACCAGGACCAGCTGACCACAATGTTCCCCAGAATTGCCAGCAGTGCGAAACCACGGTCACGAACCAGATTCCCCCAACGGGCATGGAGCATGAGGGCGTTCCACAACACAATGATCAAGGCCCCGTTTTCCTTGGGATCCCATCCCCAGAACCGGCCCCAGGAATCGTCGGCCCAGAGTCCGCCCAGTACCGTCCCCCAGAAGCTGAAGAACAGGGCGAAACAGACCGCTCCGTAGGTCATGCGGGTCAGTTCCCTTTCCATCTGCGGCACCAGCCGTCGCGTGAGCACTCCCAGGATGACATACAGCACTCCCAGCAGACCCGCGAGGTAGGTTGTCGCATAACCCAGCGTGATGCAGACCACGTGTGTCGCCAGCCAGAACTGGGTATCGAGGACCGCTTCCAGCACCACGAAGGTATCGCCATCGGCTGCAAGGGCGTGCGCGATTCGCAGCGTGACGAATCCGGCAATTGTCGCCACGACAGTTCCCGCGCCCAGACGGGTGATCGACTCAATAATCAGACCTGCCAGCACAACTGCCCAACCAATAAAGATGGCGGACGAATAGAGATTCGTCACGGGAGGCCGACCGGAAATATAGATCCGGGCAATCAATGCTGCGGTATGAATGCAGAACACAAAGACTGTGAGCCAGAACGCAGTCCGACCAAACACCTGGGGCCAGCAGAGCCAGCCGGCAACGGCCAGGGCAAACGCGAACACATACATCCACGAGCAAAGATTATAAGCGTCGACCTGATTATACCATGCTTCGAAGTTCACCTTGGTGACCGGCAGATCACTCCGGTCAGAATGCTTGGCCAGCAGGGCGCGATAAGCTTCCAGCTGCTGATTAAATTCCTTCGGTTCTCCTGCCTTGTAAGACTTCAGCATGCTTAAAAACAGATCGAGCGCGGGGGGATGCGGTGCCGGGAATTCGCTATAGAACTGGTCATACACCTGGGCAATGCTGAGTGGTTCCCACTCCGTATTCAGAGCCTCGATCTTCGGACGCGGTCCCGCATCCAGATGAGTCGGGACGACGAGCGGCAGCGGACCAAATCCCTTACTCGCTTCGGCGAGTGCCTCTCTCCCGGCGGCGATGAACCTGAGGAACTGATCGGCACGGACCGTCATCCGTTCCATCTCGGACTGTCCTTCGCGCGGCTCACTCTGGGGCAGTTCGGGCGCATCTCCCAGAGTATGCTGCAGGAAACTGTAGAACAGCACGCGATTGGCCAACTCGTACATCTTCCGCTGAAACAGGGTGCGGTCCTTGGGAGCCACATCCTTGGCCTTCTGAGCCTCTTTAATAATCACATCTGCATGAGCCTGCAGATCTTTCAGTGAATAGGCCATCTTCTCCCGCTTGGGGACCCCAATCGCTTCCCGCACACTTTCGTTCTCGATGCGGATCACACGGTGCTCAAAGGGATCTTTGTCCGCCATGAGGTCCAGCAGCCAGACAATCGCAGGCTGCGATCGGGCTTTGGGATCATCGCTGTCTTTGAAAGACTGACGATCCGACAGCTGCATGAGCGAGTTGCGGGCGAAAGTATCAAGCGGCATCGCCCGCCCCTTGTACAACATCGGCAGCTTCCGGAACTCGGCCAGGTTGAATTCTTCAGGCTTCGAATGGCGAGGCATCGCCACAGCCACGAAGACCAGCGCCACGAGTGAAGTGACTACTCCGGTGACGATCCAGCCGATGCGGTCGAGCTTCCGTTGAGACTGCCGCAAGCGATCGACGGCTTCCGCATCAAGTCCACCGGCCACCTGGGCACCGACATCCTGCTCACGTGCCCGGCGGGATAGAAACCGTCGCAAGGTCTCGCCGAAGTGATACAGCATACCGACGACCACCATCATGCAGGCCACGTACGGGGTCATCCAGCCATAGTTATCCACAACCTGCAGGGTCGTCATCTCCCCTTCCTGCAGTTGGGCATAACTTTGCTGATAATAAGTCTTGCCTGCATAACGCATCGGATTGTTCATCCAGATGCGGTGATCAAACGTGGTGTCACGTCCCGGATCAGAGAGTGTAATAAACGACGAATAGTCTTTGGGCCGATCGGTCCCCTGATAGTCATTCTTCTGGACGTCGTTCAGCGTGATGGCGTAATCGTTGTAGTACCGCCGAAAACGGAGAGCGATGTCGTAACTTTTGTCTCCAATGCGCACGGTCTGGTTGTCACCCGCGAAATCCAGATAGGGCGAAAGGAGATACACACCGAGGTCGGCTCCAGCCGGTGTCGTCAGTTTCACATATGCCGCCGGGACATCCACTGCAGCTTCGGCATCGGTGCCGGTGGAGGTCGCCCGCGGGTCAGCGACCAACTGTTGCCCGATCCCGGCCGTCGCCAGATTCTCGGGGACAGTTTCCATCGGCCCGAAAGACTTCGGACTGCGAGGAATCGCGTTCCCGTAGAACCGCAGAACTTCCACGTTAAACGGAAGCCGGGGATCTTTCACGACAGAGCCGTCGCGACTGATCAGGCTGCGATCAATGGCCTGCACCCGATCACGCTCCGGGTCCGAGTGATCAACAATGGCCAGCTCGATTTCCCGGGTATCACGGCTGTAATTGACGGTTTCCCCTTCCACGATCTGCATCTGGCTTTCGATGTGCTTCATACCGACCAGCACATCGAACAGCATCATCAGGCCGATCCCGGCATGCAGCAGCACGATGCCTGCCCGCTTCTTGAACACCATCATGCAGCCAGCCAGCAGCACGACCCCCGCGACGGTGGCCTTGATCACCTGATAGAGAATGCGCATTGTCGCTTCACTGGCGGCGTCCGACCGGAAGGCGATCATCGAAGCGATCCCCAGCATGACAGCCAGTACGCCATACACCCAGCGCTGCTGCTTCTGGTCTTTCGGAGAGGATGCTGCGGCATAAATACAGACAGCACACAGACCGAAGAGCGATGTCTGCAGGAACCACCACATGGTGTCATAACCGATCAGCGGTTTGGCCTGCAGTCCCTCGTCGCTGGAGCCGCTGGAGATCACCCCCAGGGTGACCAGCGCTCCAAAAGCAATCGTCCCCCAGCCCAGGAACAGCCGCGACCCTTTCGCCTGCACCTTGAAACGGACGAGATGTGCGGCGAACAGGTTGATCAGCATCAGAGCGCCAATCCACCATCCTTTTGGAAACCAGAAACCAACCCAGCTGGGAAACTGCGGTAAGCCTCGCGGCCAGAACAGCCCCATCCACTCCATCCCGCGGGGAAACACGGGCTCCCGGGGGAAAAATGCCGGCGGAAAAAACAGCTTCGGCTCGATCCAGACGAAGACTTCGCTCAGGTTGATATAAGGAAACGTCCCGGTAAACAACTCGCGGAAGTCCACACGGAAGTAGGTCCGCATCACCTCCCAGATATCATCGTAGACCTGCGCCAGCGTGCCGAAGAGCACGATCAGAATGGCAGCGGCAAACAACGCGACCGTGAGCTTCAGGGAGGCCAGAGACAGCAGTGCCCGCACCAATAATCCGGGCTTCGCCGAGTAAAGAACTCGCGGGGGGACCGGTGTCTCATGGTCGGCTTCAATCGGTAATTCAGAAATGGCCATGTTACGCGTTTCCTGTTCCCGCAATTTCCGACTGACTGAGAGAGCTCTGCACTTGTGAATGCTGGCGGAGGGCCCGCACTGCAATCTGCATCACGGTAATTTGAACTTCACCGACTTCAAAAACTCTTTGAAATGTTCGGTTTCAGCCGCCACGGCCGCCTTGGGCCCCTGCATCTTGAAGAACCACTTCGAATCCCCCTCCGGAATGATGGCTGCAAGAATCGACTGCTCGCTCCCCGGAGCTTCCACATAGAGAGCCGACTTCCCGTCGACGTCCAACTTTTCGGCTGTGCTCTTGAGTGTCTCTTCGTCGATCGGCTCGAGACTGACCTGTCCGCGCCAGCGATTGACATTCGCCAGATCATCTCCGCCCCCCGGGAACTTGGTGATGCTGACATCGGCGGTGCCAGACTCGTGCCGGGCAGCAAAGGAGGCGAGCCGCATGGAGCTTCCCGTCGATTTGCTCCACCCCTCGGGCAAGGTATAGGTAAACGGCTCGTCAAACTGAGGGGTCGACTTCTCCGGCATGGGCAGGGGAACGATGATCCCTGCCAGTACTCGGCTTTCCCCAAATTCCTTCGTCTGGCCAGTCAGATTGGCAAAGGCCACCGTCCGGGTATCCGTCGGGAGGATCAGGACTTCGCGGTCTTCGCGTGCCTTTTCCATCCAGCCCTCTGCCGGCCATGGTTCCAGCCCCAGTTGCCCGCGCCATCGATTCAGATTCGCGAGCAGATAGCCGGGGACATCCGCCCCGGAGCTCGGAAGCGCGGAGACCGTCACTTCCAGCGGCGGTTCGGTCCCGGGGATCGTCCAGGTTTCGTAACGCGGTGCTGGACCGGCTGTTCGGACCCAGCCTTCGGGTGCGTCAAAGACCGGAGCGCCACTCTCGTTCACCCGAAAGGTCCGCAGCATCGCAGAGAAGGGGATGATCTGGCGGAGAACTTCGTCTTTCGGTCCGGTCAGCTTGAGGAACCAGCTGCTATCCGGACTGACCGCCGGCATCTCCGCTTTCGGCTTGGCGGCCGGTGCCGATTTGACCTTCGCCACTGCATATTCGCGAATCTGCGACTCTTCACCACAACCTGCTGCTACCAGAGCAGTTAACAGCACTGCAAACTGCCGCAGATGCCGCGCAGCAGAGGAGAAACCCGATCGCGTCCAGGGATGCAGCATGATGAATGATTCTTGAAAGGAGCGGGGGGCGGGACACAACTTTCGGGGGCATCGGGCCTGAGCCCGAACGGCAGGGGAAAAATCAACATCCGATTATAGCCAGCCGACTCCCCGGTCGTACACGGGCCGCTCTGCATTCGCCCGGATTTGAGAAGGGGTTCCCGCGTTCGGAACTGGAAGGTACCCCCCTCCGATCCCTTTTGAGGAAATCGGGATCCGACTTGCCGCTCCAACCATTCCCTGATGCCTTGGTTCCCCGGGGGCCCGCTCGCACAAAGAACAAAAAGGAGCAATCTGCTCGAGCCCACTTTCCACTCGCCGCCTGGAATTCGCCGGAAAGTCCCGCCCAGACTGTCAGGCCGGGAACATTCGGAGCGGAATCATCGTTACAATCTGAAAGACACAGAACATCGGCAAGTTGGGTTCACCGGCCAACCGATCAGTTCCACGGGATGGAGACCCGCTCATCCTCCCTTTTCGAATGGAGTCAGCATGGGAACGTCTGTTTTTTGCAGCCGGCGCGATTTCTTCAAGGCTACACTCGCAGGCGTGGCTGCCTGGGGAGTGACTCACTCGGGCGACAGCTCCGCCCGCGCCGCAGAAGAATTGCTCACGCGCGCCCAGGCCATTCCTGCGGAGCATCCCCTGTCGCCCGCAATTAAACTGGCCCAGGAGGGACTGACCGCACTGGCGCCAATTGACAACTACCAGGCGATTCTTGTCCGCCGGGAACGGATTGGCAACAAGCTGCTGGACTCCCGTATCGAGCTGAAAATCCGCGAAAACCCCTTCAGTGTTTATCTGAAGTTTCAACAGCCTTCCGCCGGACGCGAAGCCCTGTACGTTGCGGGCAAAAACCAGAATAACGTTCTGGCCCACGATGTGGGGTTCGCCGGACTGGCCGGAACACTGGAGCTGGACCCGAAAGGGAGCTTTGCAATGGACCAGAACCGCCATCCGATCACCATGATCGGGTTGCGGAACATGGTCACCTCACTCCTCGAACAGTGGGTCAACGAGGCCAATCTCGGCGGGGCCACGGTCAAAGTCCTCCCAGCCACTACATTTGGGAAAGTGGTCTGCCGGGGGGTCGAAGTCAGCTACTCACAGGCGAAGGGGGGCCTGAAGTTCCAGACCACTCGTCTGTACGTCGATGACTCGACGAGTCTGCCGGTGCGCGTGCAGGCTTACGATTTTCCCGGTCGGCGCGACAAGGAACCGCCACTGGCTGAGGACTATTTCTATACCGAACTGAAGACCAACATCGGGCTGGCTGAAAACGACTTCAGTACGCGGAATCCCAAGTACCGCTTTTAGAGCATTTTGACTCTTGACCGACCCGTCCTCGCCCTGTGGAGTCCAGCATTTCACCACTCGAAATGCTGTCTACGCGGGCACCGGAGAGACCAACGTGCGGTTGCACCTGGCGTAGGGAGCGTGGCGACGTTTCAGCGACAAACCTTGATTGAACGCTGGATTTTCCGCCGGCAGAACGCCAAGCGTCCCTGCGATTCGCTGGCGGGCACACTGACTCACACTCAGAAGCGGCAACGACGAGGGGGCGCCCCCGCGACAGAAAGCCTGCAACGGTCATAAAAAAAGCTGCACCCCGGATCTCGGCGTGCAGCTTTTGAATTTTCACGAAGACCTGCCGACCGGGCCACTTCAGAGCGACAGCCCCCGGCGAGGCATCAGGAACGAGGGTTCGACTCTAGTCGTCCCCTTCATCCCCTTCGTCTTCATCCATGTCTTCGTCTTCGTCCTCATCTTCTTCGTCGAGATCGTCCAGATCGGCGTCTTCATCGACGAGCAGTTCTTCATCCTCGACAATTGCCGCATCTTCCGTCGGGCGTGCCGATTCGGACAGAACCTCTTTGATGGGCTGGATAAAGTAGAGCTTTTTGCTCTTGGCCCGCAGCTGAGCCAGCTTCTCTTCCGCCTTGTCCTTTTCATCCCAGGCAAAGCGGCCTTCTTCTTTCAGCGTACCGCTGAAAACCCCCCACAACAGCCGCTTGCGGTCGGGAGCCTTGGCCTTTCGCTTGCGGGTTGTCGTTGCCTTCCGCGCGGATTTTTTCTTTTCGGCGGGGGCTTTGACTTTTCCCTGCTTTTCCGCCGCTTCGTGTTCGCGTCGTTTATCCAGAAGCCGTTTGGAAGCCATACCGGTCCCTATGCGCACATCAAAAACAAACGCGGCACATCGGAGTGCCGCGAATTCCCGAAATCTGAATCGCTAAGTTTCGCAGACCGGCCCCCGTCTGTCAAATGGCAGTCCAGGGAGGAACCCCGCGTGGCAGCCTCACAAAATGCCCGGAAAACCCTCCCCAACCTGCAAGGGATGGCGCTTCTCCGACTCCAGACGCCCGGCCGGTCTCCCTCGGGAGGAGCCCCTCAGGCCAACTGGGTGTCTCTGGTCTCTGCCGGTGCTCGGATCCTTCCCCCAAACGAGGTGGACCACTTGGTCCGGTGTCGTTTTTTCCACAGACGTCAACCAAGCCACCTGACAATCACCAACAAAATCCCGGGCGGTGCAACAAATCCCACGAACGCTGCCCATCGACGGAGTGATTGTGTAGATTGACGACACCCTGCCTTGCCGAATCGGATTCAAACTTGAGTGCCTCCATGACATTTCGCTGCTCGGCTCTTCGGTTCTTCTTCGGTCTCAGCCTGTTCTGCCTGGCTCCTGCGGTGTGCGACACAGCCTACTCTCAGGAGGCCGCCGCTCCCGAAGCAGCAGCCGCAGCACCGGCCGGTACGACAGCTGCCCCCAAAGAGGCTCCCGCTCAACCGAGCATGCTGGTCTGGTTGATCCACACCTCGGGCTGGATCGGAGCGATCATTCTCGGGCTCTCGTTTTATCTGGTCGCCTCCGTGACAAGAAACTTTATGGAGTTGCGACGGCCCCGGTTCCTGCCGGACGACATCGTCGACGAATGCACCCGTCTGGCGGAATCGCGTGATTTCCTGGGAATCTACAAGCAGGTCAGTGGCGACGAATCGTTCTTCAGCCTGCTCCTCTCCACGGGAATTTCCGAACTCCGCAACGGACTCGCCGAAGCCCGCGAAGCCATGGAACGGGTCGCCGACGCCCAGATCATCGATATGGAGCGGAAAATCAGCATGATTGCCGTGCTGGGAACCCTGGGCCCCATGATCGGACTGCTGGGAACCCTGAAAGGGATGATCAGCAGCTTCAGCGTGATCGCCATCTCCAATGAACAACTCCGGCCCAGCGAAGTGGCCGGGGGGATCTCCGAGGCCCTCGTGCTGACCTTCGAAGGCGTGGGACTGTCCATCCCCGCGATTTTCTTCTTCGCTTATTTCCGAAACAGAATCATGGGCCTCAGTTCGGAAGCCGCGGCAGTCGCGGACGGATTCCTCCGTCGCGTCTATGACGGCATGCGTTCCAAAGCTCCGGCGACCAGCGAAGGGGCTGCTCCTCCCCCCGCAGCCAGCTGACAGTATTCCGGTTTCGTCCCGATGTCGTTTCCAGGATTTCCGCCACGAATGACTTCAGCCATCATTCCTTATGAGTGCTAGCTTCTCAGAGCGGGGCGAACCCAATCTGACACCGATCCTCGACATGGTCTTTCAGTTGATCACCTTCTTTATGCTGGTGGTCAACTTCAAGACGGCGTCGTTGGACATGAACCTGAAGCTGCCGGTGGTCGGGTCTGCCCGTCCGGTCGACGTCGGGAACGATCCCGACCGCATCGTGATGAACATCAACGCCCAGGGCCAGCTGATCGTTTTTGAGCAGGCTGAAGATGTCGAACAGTTCGTCCGACAGCAGGCCCACAGCATCCGCGAGATTCGTCGACTCAGCGGGAAACCTCTGGCCGACGATGCCGAGCTGCCCACCACGGTTGTCATCCGGGCTGACCAGTCGACACCGTTCGCCGATGTGAATCGGGCCATCAAGGCGTGTCAGTCTCAGGGCTTCCGCAAGTTTGCGCTCAAGGCGATGAACCGCGAGGTGGCACCGTGAGCAAGCGCCGACAACGTCGACTTCCGGGTGAAGTGGAGCTGAATCTGGCAGCCATGCTCGACATGGCCTTTCAGCTGCTGGCCTTCTTTATCCTGACCTTCCGCCCTTCCCCGATTGAAGGGGAAATTCTGGTCAACCTGCCACCCCCCGTCCCCATGACCAACGTCGCCATCGATGCTCCCCAGGGAGCAGCGGGCGAAGGGATCATGGTCAAGGAAACGCTGCCCATCACCATTCGCGACGATGGCAATGGAGCGATCAGCAGTGTGTCTGTGGGCCAGCGCACGATCTTTGAAGGGGAAGCGACCCCGGCGCGACTGGCGTTGCTCGACAAGGAACTCCGGGAAACCTTGAGCATCCGCGAAACCCCCTTCGATCAGGTGCTGATCATGGTCGCACCACGTATTCCCTATGCGGAGCTCATGAAGGTCATCGACATCTGTACGCGGCAGAAATTCTCGGACGGAAGCCCTCTCAATAAGATCAGCTTCTCGGAATACGCCACAACCGAATAGTGCCGGTGGCTGCTGCCCGCTTTCACGCCGGGAATCCCTAGGAAGCAGGAGTCCTTGGGCCTGCGTCGTGATTGTGGTTCAACATCTTGAGCAGAAACGGGCCCAGCCCCCCACACGACGGCCCTCCACATCCTGCGAGATCGCTTCCGTGCTGCCCGCCGCAGCATGCGCATCGTTTGCGGTCGATGGCTGAAGTCATCATACTCCTCGAATTCATAATCACATCCCCATCATATAGACGGGGTGAATGCCGGTTCAGCCCTGCTGAACTGTCCCAAGCGACCGCTGGTGACTGCGACTCCTGACACCCACACCTCTTCGGGCTGCCCGTCATGCCGAATCATTTCCGGCGACGCAACCGCGTCGGCTTCATGCTGGCCCTGCTGGCGATCGTCACATATCTCGATCGCATCTGCATGTCGACACTGGCGCCCGACATCATGAAGAGCCTGAACTTCAACGATGTGCAGTGGGGATGGATTATGTCCGCCTTCACCGTGGCCTACGGACTGTTCGAAATCCCCTCGGGCGCTATCGGCGATCGCTGGGGACATCGTCGCATCCTCACCCGCATCGTGGTCTGGTGGTCGGCACTGACGATGCTGACCGGCCGGGTCACGTCCTTTGCAGGGATGGTGGTCGTCCGCTTTCTGTTCGGCATGGGAGAAGCCGGAGCCTTTCCCAATATCTCCGGCTGCGCCTCGCGCTGGTTCGGCGCCGGCCAGCGAGCCCGCATGCAAGGGGTGATCTGGGGCTCCAGCCGGATCGGAGGAGCACTCGCCCCGATGGCCATCGGCTGGATTTTACACTCGGGCAGCTGGCGCGATGTCTTCACCATCTTCGGAATCGTCGGCATGGTATGGGCCGTCACCTGGTACTCGACCTACGACGATTCTCCCGGCCCTGACAATGATGGTCCGATCTATCAGGGGGGGACGCATGCCAACATTCCGTGGAAGCGCATCTTCGGGGCGTCCCGGTTGTGGCCGCTGTTGATGGCTTATTTCTTCTATGCCTGGGCGTCCAACTTCTACTTCGGCAACATGGGCAATTTTCTGGAGCGGGGGCGGGACATCGTCGGCAGCGAAGCGAAAGAGTTTCAGAAATATCCCTTTTTGGCAGGCGTCTTCGCCTGCACTTTCGGAGGCTGGCTCAGCGACCGATTTGTCAAACGCTTCGGCCTGAAAACTGGCAGGAGAATCCTGCCGTTTACCTGTCTGCTCACCACTTCGGCCCTGCTGGCCAGCGTCAGCCTCACCCGCGACCCGACCACCACCAAAGTCCTGCTCATCACCGCATTCGGGTTTCTCGACCTGATGCTCGCCTCCGTGTGGGCCATGAGCATGGACCTCGGCGGGCGCTATGCCGGAGCAGTCTCGGGAGCGATGAACATGTGCGGGAACATGGGAGGGGCAACCAGCCTGATCGTCTGGGGACATGTCGCGAGATGGTCCACTCCCGCCGTAACAACAGCCGATGCAGCCACATCACCACTCGCCAACTACGATCACTCCCTGCAGCTGGTGGCAGTCGCTGTCGCGATCTCAGCGTTTCTGTTCCTGCGTGTCGACCCGTCGCGACCGCTCCTGGCGGAAGACGAAGCGGATTATGGAACAACGCAGCCAGCTCGACCGGCAACGCCGTAGAACAGATCGACTTCCTGAAGCCCAGCTGCTTCCGCCTGCGCGCTTTGATGGACAGGAGACAGCTTTCCGCACAAGAGTGCGCTGTGCAACTGTTGCCGAACACTCAAAAATCTGCGGGCGACCGGCTACGGGCAACCGGTTGAAAAGAATTACAACTCAATCGGCTCTTCAATGCCCGGAGCACCGAGCTGCTCCACAATGCTGACCCATTCCTGCCGCTCGACGCTGTATCCCCACACCTGCCCGGTGCCGAACTCGTAATAGCTCGCATGCAGCTGCAGTTCCCCACGCTGCAATGCAGCCGACACACAGGGGAGCGTTCGCAGATGATTGATCTGGATCAGCGTGTTGTACTGCGTCGCGTTTCGCAGCCGGGTCAGAGGATCAAGATCGCTCCAGCTGGCGTCCGCAGCTTCCCGCACGGCATGTGCGTATTTCAACCAGCCACGCACCTCGGGAAGATGATCCAGGTCGACCGGATTCAGCAAAGCCTTCATCGCTCCGCAGTCGGAATGTCCGGCGACGATGATGTGCCGGACCTTGAGAACCCGGATCGCAA
The DNA here is from genome assembly GCF_051466325.1 of Planctomicrobium aquicomposti. Taxonomy (NCBI): domain Bacteria; kingdom Pseudomonadati; phylum Planctomycetota; class Planctomycetia; order Planctomycetales; family Planctomycetaceae; genus Planctomicrobium; species Planctomicrobium aquicomposti. Next base: position 1,185,236 of record NZ_CP195792.1, on the reverse strand, counting down.
ATTCGATGGTGGCGCTGTCCCCGGCAGGACCGGTTCCATAGGGGGAAATCAGATTGCCGGCATTCCGCAGCACAAACAGTTCGCCCGGCTGGCTCTGTGTGTAGGTCTGAGGATCAATCCGGGAATCGGAGCAGGCGATAAACAAAAACTTGGGTGACTGTCGGCCACTCAATTCTTCGAACCGGCGCTGCTGCGTGGGAAAGACAAGCGCCTGATAACGGAGAACGCCAGCGCGCAGATCATCGAGATCTTTTTGAGACATCGTTTAGAGAGGCTTCTTCAAGTGATGAATCCAGACCGGAAAGATATTCATCCAGACGGATTCTTTGTGTTCTTCGTTCTTCAGGAACTCCTTGATTGCCGCTTCGACCCCCTGCAGGCGGGTCTTTTCGCTGGGTGAAGGACGAGTGAACGCCTTTTTCAGCCTGCGAATTCCCATATACTCGAAAAACGAACAACGGCAACCGGGTTTGGTCCATTCTCCCATCAACTGGAGAATGTCACGCACGTCCTGGACTTCAAAATTGTTGAGCGGAAGCCCGGAGATAATTAAATCGTAGGGCTGTGCCGGTGAAAACTGCTGCACCATGCCGTGAAAAATCAACTTGCGATCCGCCACTTTCTGGAAATCCGGCTCAGTCGCGAACCGATGTTCCAGATGCTGCACAAACTGGTCATTCACCTCGACCAGATCCAGTGTATCGCCGGGCTGCATCACCCGGCAGATCTCCGCGGTCACCGGACCAGTTCCGGGACCGAGTTCCAGAATCCTCAGGCTCTTGCCCGGGACACGCTGTTGCGTCACATACCTTGAGAGCTCTTTGGCCAGCGCGCGAGAGCTGGGCAGCACCGCTCCAGTGAAATGAAACTGTTCGCGAAACTGGCGGTAAAACAGCATCCCAGAGGCGGCTGCACCGGCAAAGGGAATTTTCGATTTGGCCCGGGGCGCACTGCGGGTCGATTGATCAATGGACATATCAGAAGCGGAACCCGTACAGAAGAGAGTAAGGATGGTGCTGCAGCCTTTGAGACTATACAGAGTCTAAACGGCATTTCCAGCAGGAGACCCATTTCCAGAGGCCTCCGGGGGAGATCCGACGTCACATTCCCCACAATGCAGAAACCCGGCGGCACCTCGTCGCGCAGCGGCTGCCTGCTATCATTGAAGTCGTGAACTATTTCGCCCACGCTCTGCCGCATCTCGATCGCCCTTACTTTCTGGCCGGCCTGGCGGTCCCCGACTGGCTGAGCGTTCTCGACCGCCAATGCCGGGTCCGGCGACGCGTCCTGAACGAACGAATCCCGACCCTGACAGGAGAGGAACTGGAACTGGCACGGGGCATCCTGAGGCACCTGGACGATGACCAGTGGTTCCACAATAGCTCCGCTTTTTATGACGTTTCCGGAGGCATCACAGCGGATTTTCGTGAGGTCCTCGGCACGGCAGAGGAATGGCACTGCGGCTTTCTGGGACACATCGTTCTCGAACTGCTGATCGACGCCACGCTCATCGAAGATCAACCGCAGGCGATTCACGAGTACTACCGGGTGATGCAGAATGTCGACACCCTCCGCGTGGAACAGGGGGTCCGTTCACTCGCCACGCGAGATCCCGTCGAACTCGGCAGATTCATCGAGCTGTACCTGCGCGAGCGGTTTCTGGAGGACTACACGAGTGACACGCTGCTACTGAAACGACTGAATCAGGTCATGCGGAGAGTCGGCCTGCGACTGCTTCCGCCGGATTCCGTGGCTGTCTTCCGGTCGGCGCGGCTTCGGGTCCGTCAGCAGATCGACGCCCTGCTTCCACCCACATGAACCGAACGATTCCGGTTCTCCTGACCGGAACGATTCTGCCGACGAATCGACGCGGGCTGCGCTTGACGCAGCCCATGTGCCTGTAGAGACTCGAAGCGTGGCAGTGCTGTGATCCTCACGGCATTGTCGCGCCAGGTGCTGTATGCCCCGCCGTCGCCGCAAAGCGGTTCCCTGAAAGCCACCGGGTACCCGGCGACGTTGACTTCAGCCTTCTCCGCCTCGGGAGAGCGCTGCCGCAGCGGGAAATCAGTTGCCTGTTTCCGGTTCATTTCTTGATTCCTCCGCGAATTCAAATTCAGCAGTTGCCAGCAGGCTTTTGCCCGGTCCGCGACCACCGTACACTGCGGGCGCCGGCTCACAGGCAATGACCTGTCCTGTCTGGCTGCGCTGATGGTCTGTTCAGACCCGATTCCAGATTTAATGACCTGCATTGAGGATTGACGTCGATGGCGGGAAACGACTGGCTGTATCAGTTTGTAGATGACGGGACCATCAGCGCCGACCAGCTGAAAGAGGCGGAGGGGATGGCCCGCAATCTTGGTCTGCACCCCGAAGACGCCCTGATCAAGCTCGGGTACATCGATGAGACCCTGATCGCGCAGGCGAAGGCAGTCCAGTACGGCTACACATTTGTCAACCTCGATGAGATCGAGATCCCCCACCGGCTCGTGGAACTGGTGCCGGAATCGGTCGCTCGCGAAAACACCTGCATCCCGATCGAAGAACGGGGTGAAAAGCTGGTGGTCGCCGTTCCCGATCCGATGAACTTTGAGGTCATGGAGAAGCTGCGATTTCTCCTTGCGCGGGACGTAGAGCTGACCGCCGCCTCCAAGGAATCGATTCAGGCAGCCATCAATCGCAACTACGGCCAGTCGGAAACGGAATCCGTTGACACCATGATGATGGAGTTTACGGAAACGCAGATCGACTTCACCGACACGGAGATGAACGAAGCCGCGAAGGCGAACAAGGAAGAAGAGGCCTCCCCCATTGTGAAGTTGGTGAATCTGATCATCAACGAAGCAGTGAACATGCGTGCCAGCGACATCCACATCGAGCCGTTCGAGGACCGCGTCCGGATCCGCTACCGAATCGACGGAGCACTCGTGGAGCGGGACAGCCCTCCACGGCGGCTGCTGGCAGCATTGACGTCTCGCCTGAAAGTCATGGGGCGCATGGACATCGCCGAAAAACGCCGGCCGCAGGACGGTCGAATCAAGACCCGCGTCGGCGGCAAAGAGATCGATATGCGGGTCAGCGTGCTGCCGACCAACCATGGACAGGCCATGGTGTTGCGCATTCTGGACCGCGACAACATCAAGGTGGGGATCCGGAACCTCGGATTCAGCGAGGAAAACTACCGGCGGTTCCATACGATCATTCGCCGGCCGAATGGAATCTTTCTGGTGACAGGCCCGACCGGAAGCGGCAAGACCACCACACTCTACAGTGCCCTCGGGGAGCTGAATCGCCCGGACCGGAAGATCATCACCGCAGAAGATCCGGTGGAGTACTACCTCCCCGGGATCAACCAGGTGGAAGTGAAGCACAGCATCGGGCTCGACTTCGCCCGGATCATTCGTGCGATGCTGCGGCAGGCCCCCAACGTGATTCTTGTCGGCGAAATCCGGGACAACGAGACCGGGGAAATGGCTATTCAGGCTTCTTTAACTGGACACTTGGTTTTCAGTACACTTCACACGAACGATGCGCCCGGAGCTATTACGCGCCTGATCGATATGGGTGTACAGCCATTTCTCGTCGCCTCCAGCCTCATGGCCGTCATGGCTCAGCGCCTCCTCCGCCTCAATTGCCAGAAGTGCTCGGACACCTACGTCCCCGAACAGTCCGAACTCGACTACTTCGAACTGACACCGGAGCAACTCGCAACCGCCGTCTTCCGACGGGGCAAGGGGTGCAAGAACTGCCAGCACACCGGATATCGCGGCCGTAAGGCTGTGTTCGAATTGATGATGATCAATTCGACAATTCGTGATCTGGCGTTCCGCAGTGAACCGGCCCAGAACATTCGCCGCCAAGCCCGCCTCTTCGGAATGAAGACCCTGGTGGAAGATGCTGTGGACAAAGCACTTCAGGGACTTTCGACACTCACCGAAGCCTACAAGCTGCGGAGCGGTGGTCACTGATCCGGACAGGTGTCGGAACCTCCCTGCCTTGAGAGAAGGGGCTAGGCGGTGCGCCATCAGGCGGAACACACATTAGCCGATCGAGCATCGCTGCGATTTGCAGCATCCCTACGGTCGGAGCGAAAGGAAATTTTTGCGGGACCGCGCCCGTGGCGGTGGCCTTAAGATTTGAACTGGAAATACTTACGAGATAGGCTCCTCGTCTTGCAACGAGGGATCTCCGAAGGAGAAGTGAAGCGCGGCTGGAAGGCTCATGGACGTGCGGCCGCAGGATTGAAGTCAATAATTGGGAGCCGGGACAGGGTTCTCCTCGCTCAGTTCTGAGTTTCGTGATCCGGCGTGACGAAAGGCCGTAATGGCAACCATTCAGATCGACAAACTGCTCGAAACCGTGATTCGCGAGCGGGTCAGCGACCTCCACATCACCACCGGACAGCCCCCCGTGGTCCGTCTGGGGGGACGAATGCAGCGTCTGGAGACCAAGTCGCTCACTCCCGAAGACACGACCGCGTTGATGAAAAGCATCACGCCGGAAAGGAACCAGCAGGAACTTCAGGAGACAGGGGGAACCGACTTCGGGTTCGCCTTCGGAGACAAAGCCCGTTTCCGCGTGGCTGTGTTCAAGCAGAAGGGCTACATCGGCATGGTGCTCCGTCGAATTCCGACGGACTTCCTGACCTTCGAGCAACTCGGCTTGCCGCCCATCATCTCCGAGCTGATCACCCGCCCCCGCGGTCTCTTCCTCGTGACCGGGCCGACCGGAAGCGGTAAGACCACCTCGCTCGCGAGTATGATCAACTACCTCAACGAGCACGAATCGCATCACATCATCACGCTCGAAGACCCGATCGAGTACTACCACAACCACAAAAAGTCGACGATCAACCAGCGCGAAGTCGGTGTCGACGTGCCGAGCTTCCCGGAGGCCCTCCGTCGTGCTCTGCGTATGGACCCCGACATCATCCTCGTGGGGGAAATGCGCGACCTCGAAACGATCTCTTCCGCCATCACCGCGGCGGAAACGGGACACATCGTGTTCGGAACGCTGCACACGACGGGTGCTCAAGGGACCGTGGACCGCATCATCGACGTGTTCCCCACCAACCAGCAGGAACAGATCCGGACCCAGCTGTCCGCGGCCATCATCGGCATTCTGAGTCAGGCACTGCTCCCCCGTAAACCCAAAGGGCTCGTGGCGGCTTACGAGATGCTGGTGGTCACCCCTGCCATCGCCAACCTGATCCGCGAAGCCAAAACGTTCCGTATCAATTCGTCCATCCAGACGGGGCGGAAGTACGGCATGCAGCTCCTCGATGACGCCCTGTTCGACCTGTGGCGCAAAGGGCTCTGCGAGGAAAAAGATGTCGTCACCCGTTCCAATAATCCGGGAGAGCTGAAAGCCCGTATCGCGAACGCCAAGAAAGGGGTGTTCGACGAAAATGCCGAGGACGAAGACGACGATTCGTGACCGTCGTGTCCTTTTCCGTTCACAGCACCTTCTTCTGAATCTGACTGACTGCCGCTGCCCGCACAGGACTCTTTTCAATGGCTCAACGGAAGCTGGGACAAATTCTGGTCGACCTCGGCTATCTGAACGAGGACCAACTCTGGGATGTTCTCGAAGAACAGAAGCAGAGTCCCGGAGAAGTGATCGGCCAGGTCGCCAAGCGGATGGGGCTGGTGACCGAAGCCCAGGTGACCGAAGCCCTCGCCGAACAGTTCGGGATGCCGGTCGTCAATCTGGAAGAGACCAACATTCCCCCCAAGGTGCTGGAACTGGTCCCCGAGACCATGGCCGGCGTCTACAAGATCATGCCGATCTCCCTGAAGGACAATGTCCTCACGGTGGCGATGGCCGATCCCCAGAATCTGGCAGCGCTCGACGACCTGCGCAATTTCCTCGGCTTTGACGTGAGGGGAGCCGTCTCTTCTCTCCCTGAAGTCGAAGCCGCCATCGGCCGCCATTACGCCACCCGTCAGTCCGATGACATGGAAGGGCTGATGAGCGAGCTGGAGGATCTGGAAGTCGGGACCAAATCGCTCAACGCAGCGATGGGCCCGCACGAGATCGGCGGGGATGACGAAATCTCCGGCTCGCATCCCATTCGCAAGCTGCTGAACATGGTGATTCTCCTCGCCATCAAAGATCAGGCGAGCGACATTCACTTTGAACCGTTCGAAGACGAGTTCAAGATCCGAGTCCGCGCGGACGGCGTGCTCTACGAAATGGTTCCCCCACCCCGCCACCTGGCTGCCGCCATCGTCAGCCGCGTCAAGGTGATGGCCAACCTCGACATCGCCGAACGCCGCCTCCCGCAGGACGGTCGTATCGAACTGAACGTCGGGGGCAATCCCGTCGACCTGCGAGTCAGCGTGCTGCCGACCATGTTCGGCGAGGCAGTGGTCATGCGGGTGCTCGACCGGACCGTCGTGCAGCTCGACCTGAACAAGATCGGAATGGACCCGCAGACGCTCAGCCGCTTTCGCGAAATGATCGAACGGCCGAACGGAATCGTGCTGGTGACGGGCCCGACCGGCTCCGGCAAGACCACGACGCTTTATTCCGCACTCAACGAACTCAACGACATCGAAACCAAGATCATCACGACCGAAGACCCGATCGAGTACGACATCGACGGGCTGGTGCAGGTGCCGATCAACTCGGAAATCGATGTGACGTTCGCCAAGGCGCTGCGGGCGATTCTGCGTCACGATCCCGACAAGATCCTCGTGGGAGAGATTCGCGACTACGAAACCGCCGAAATTGCCGTGCAGAGTGCCCTCACCGGACACCTGGTGTTTTCCACGCTGCACACGAACGATGCCCCCTCCGCGATCACCCGACTCCGCGATATGGGAGTCCCCCCGTTCCTCATCACCGCCACCGTGCAATCCATCCTCGCCCAGCGTCTCGTGCGCCGGATCTGCGTGGAATGCCGGACGCAGTTTGAACCGAGTGATGAGCTGTTAATGGAACTCCAGCTTCCCGTGGAGCAGGCCCGGCGCTACAAATTCTATTACGGCAAGGGATGCCAGCGTTGTAACAACTCCGGTTACAAGGGACGCATCGGCATATACGAGCTGATGGAAGTCAACGATGACATCCGCGACATGATCGCTTCCGATGCGAGCGTGGACGAAATGCGAAACCTCGCCCGCAGCCACGGCATGACGACACTGCGGGAAGCGGGACTGAAACTGATTTTCGACGGTCTGTCCACGATCGATGAAGTGGCCCGGGAAACCGTCATGGAAGACCTCGACTGACATTCCAGACGGGCAGGTCGACCGACCAGAACAAGTGATTGAGTGATTCCCCCAGATTTGAAACTCGAAACGAATCGCACTTTTCGCTGCTGATTACTGAAGGAGCTTTCGATGCCGGTTTTTCAATATGAAGCCATGGATAATACCGGGCTCGAAATCAAGGAAACCATCGAAGCCCCGACAGAGCAGGAAGCACAGCAGATCATTCGCGAGAAGGGGTTCTTCGTGACGAAGATCTCCGAGAAGACCTCTCGCAAAAAGAAAGATGACAAAACCAAACAGACCAAGCAGGCCGGACCCCGAAAGAAGGCGACCTTCTCTATCGGCGGCGTGAGCGCCAAGAAGCTCACCATGTTCACCCGCCAGCTGTCGACCCTGCAGGACGCCGGACTGCCGATTCTCCGCAGCCTCAAGATTCTGGAAATTCAGTCGAAGCCCGGACCGCTGAAAAACGCGCTGATGGGCGTCATCGAGGACGTCGAGTCGGGAAATACCCTCTCGGAGGCGATGGCGAAGCAGCCCAAGGCGTTCGACAACCTCTACGTCAACATGGTGAAAGCCGGGGAGGCAGGGGGAGCACTCGAAATCATTCTGCAACGTCTGGCCGAGTTCCAGGAGCGGTCGCAGAGCCTGAAACGGAAGGTGAAGGGGGCCATGGTTTACCCCGTCGCGGTGATCACCGTGGCGACGTTGATCGTCGGCTTCATCATGTACTACATCATTCCGAAGTTTAAGCAGATCTTCCTGGACTTCGGCGTGGAGCTGCCCGGCATCACGGTGGTGCTCATCAACATGAGCGACAACGTGGTCAACTACTGGTACCTGATTCCGGTGGTGCCGATCTCACTTCTGATCATGTACAAGCTCATCAGGAAAAACAAAACCGGGGCGTACATAATAGATCGCATCACACTCAAAATACCCGTGCTCGGGCAGATCGTCTCCAAATCGACGACTGCCCGGACCGCCCGAACTCTCGGTACCCTGATCGCCTCGGGGGTCCCCATTCTCGAAGCCTTATCCATTGCCCGCGACACCGCCGGGAACGAAGTCTTCCGGAAAGCGTTCGACCATATTCACTCCTCCATCCGCGAGGGGGAATCGATGGCTGTGCCGCTCAAGGAAACCCGCATCGTCGACGACCTCGTCGTCAACATGGTGGACGTGGGGGAAGAGACCGGTGCCCTCGACAACATGCTGTACAAAGTCGCCGACGTGTACGACGAAGAAGTCAGCGTGCTGGTGGAAGGTCTGATCAACCTGCTGGAACCACTCATGGTGGTGGTCCTCGGTTTGATCGTCGGTTTTATCGTGATTGCGTTGTTCATGCCGCTGGTCAAGCTGCTGAACGAACTGTCGTAATCGATCCGGGCCCGATGCGGTTGCAGCGTCGGGCAGAATCTTCCTGACCCCGGCAGTGCCCGGCACCAAACGTGCCTTTTCCTGCCGAAGAGGGGAATTCGACAAAAACCGTTTTGCAACAACGCGTTCCGTTGTTCAAGAAAAAACAGGGCCTGCATCATTTCGCCACAGGTGATCCAGCCCGCCCCAAGGTGCCATTCCCGCGATTCCGGACAGCGTGTTCCCGCACTGTTGTCCGGCATCGCTCCCGAATCCCGATCAGTTTTGTCCCCTCCGAGCGGAGCGGTTTCCATGCAGCGTTCGAGTTTCATTTCCCATCGTCGACAGAGTCGGTTGACCCGGCAGCGGCTCATCGCCACGAACCGCCGGAGCGGGTTCTCACTGATCGAGCTGATGGTCGTGATCATTGTGATCGCGATTCTCGCGTCGCTGCTCTTTCCGGCGATCAACAGCGCGAGAATCAGCGCGCGGAATGCCGCCGTGACGGTCGAGATCAAGAATCTGGAAAAGGCGATTGCCGACTTCAAACTGAAGTTCGGGGTGGAACCACCGAGTTCAATCGTGCTGTGTGAACAGGGCTCCGACTGGGGTGATACCGACTTGCCAACGAGAGAAGCCAAGGCCTTCATTCTTCAAGCTTGGCCTAATTTCAACTTCGCAATTAACCGCGACATCAATGGAGATGGCGACGATGACGACAAGATTACGTTGAACGGGTCTGAATGTCTCGTTTTCTTTTTGGGTGGGGTCTGCGCGACTGACTTCATCGATCAGAATGGGGTCGCATCAGGTGCTGGAAATCCTTCCACTTGGGCGCCCCTTGGCTTTTCCACGAACCCCGCAGATCCATTTCGCAGAGGAGGTCAGCGACACGGTCCCTATTTCGAGTTCGACCCCGCACGGATGTGCAACGAATTCTTCAAAGATACCGAAACCTACATGCCGGAATACCGGGACCCCCTCCCCGGCCAGCTCAAGCCCTATCTCTTTGCCAGCAGCAACGAAGGTCGTGGATACAACCTTTTTCCCTCTCCTGATACTCGCAACCCCGATCTGCAGACTGATGCCTCGAACTTTTTGAACACCTACAAACAACCTGTAACCAACCTGGCGTTCAACGCCAAGACTTACCAGATCATCTCTCCCGGCCGAGATGGTGAGTATGGCGCAGGCGGAACTTTCGACCCTCAGAACCCGAAGGGCCAGCTCTCCGGCGCCCGGAATGTCGAGCAGGACAACATTACCAACTTCCATCCCGGTCCTCTGGCGCCATAGGTTTCTGTGTCCCCATGCACGTACTTAAGAAACATCCCCCGACGCAGCGTCGCGCCGGCTTCACCATGGTGGAGCTGCTGGTGGTCATCGCCATTATGGCGCTCGTCATTTCGATGATGGTTGTGGCGATCGGACGCAGCACCGAAAACGCCAGGGTGAACGCCACCAAGGCGACACTCCGTCAACTGAACGACATCATCCAGCAGCGGGTCGATGCGATTGAACGGGCCGACGTCTCGGTAGAGGCGAAGAAGCTCGCGCAGCTGAACTCCACTAACAACATCACCGTCCCTCGAGCCACCTTCATCCTCAAGAAGATGATGTACCGCCAAGCCTTGCCGCAGCGTCCGGAAGATCTGGGGGGCTGGAACCTTGAAATCGGCACCGGTGACGATGATGCCCCGCTGGCTGGACTTTGGGCCGGAGCAACAAAATCAGAAGACTGCAAGGACGCTGCCAGCTCCGCTTTGCTGTACCTGGCGTTGACCCAGGGAAGCGGAGTGCAGGTCCTTCCCGGCGGAAAGACCTACCCATTGCCGGTCCTGACCGTCGATGGAATCAATCCCCGGCATGTCGCTGAGCAAGCTGTCAGCGAAATCAGCAGCGTCAAGCTCTCAGCCTTTGTCGATGCCTGGGAACGGCCGCTGTTCTTCTACAACTTTCCGACGAGCTTCATACTGGATGTGACGGACGCGACCAACGGTCCGATCGTCAAGACCCTGATCCCGACGCTGCCGCAGAATGTGAATGTGGATCCGCTCGATCCGCTCGGCACGAACGCGACGCCGTTCACTTCGGCAACTTCGCTGACCATTGCGCCGTTGAACCCTGCCGATTTCAAGTCGTTCAACATTGACTACTACCACCAGCCCGGAACCTATTACGTTCCGCTCGTCGTCTCTGGCGGACCCGACGAGGCGCTCGGCCTGGGGCTCCCCACTGACAATTCATTTGCGGTGAACCGGCTGGGCAAGATCGTCAACGTCGATCAGGCCAGCGACAACATTACCAGCCAGCAACCATAAGGCATGCGTGTGAACGGTCCACACCGACAATTCGACAGGCGACGGCGGGACGGGTTCACACTCGTCGAACTGCTCGTGGTCATTTCGATCTTCGTCGTCCTGACGACGGTCGTGATCGGTGCCTTCCGCACCGACAACAATGACCGGATCAGCAACGCAGCCGCCACGTTCAAGAACGCACTGGAAGGTGCCCGCTCGCGAGCCATCAAAGCGGGGGAAGTCCGGGGCCTGCGGCTGCTGCTGGACGCCAACGATCCCCGCATCGTCACCAGCCTGGCTTATGTCGGGTCTTCCGAAATGCTGGAGGGGACGCTGTCCGATATCGTGATCATGCCTGCCAGCCCGACCGAACCAGAGAGATTTAAGGTGACTGACGCGGGTACGGGCACGTGGGGTCCGCTCATGAATTCTGATGACACTGGACTCATTCGCCCCGGTTGTCGAATGGAAATCCCAGTCGGTTCGGGAAATTGGTATACGACCATCAAGCCGGTCACTGACATTCTGATGCCCGATGAACTCCTCCTGGGTGGACGATACCAACCCAGTTCTTGGAACGGGACACAACAGGTCGCGATCCAAAGAACCAATGTTCGATATCACCTGCAACTGGCGCCAGTTTTACTCCCGAGTGATCCCATCACGCTCGGCCCAATGGCCTGCATCGATCTCGACAGCAGTATGGTCCCCAGTGATTGGCGTCCATCACCATATCTCGACCCGAGTTACAGGGCACCGCTCGATATTCTGTTTTCACCCCAGGGAACACTGACCGGCGTTTCCGCCAACGCCGGCAAGCTGCTGCATTTCCGGATCGCCCATCCTTCTGATGTCATGCTGGCCCGATCCAATCTCAGTGCTGGAGGTCCCATCCCTGCCGGTCAAGTCCCCGCCGATCCCGAAAAAGGTCAACGGCTCGTCTCGCTGTTTCCGAGTACCGGTGCGATCGTGGTCTCTGAGGTCGATCCGACCACGGCCAGTGCCGAGACAGCTGGCTACAACAATGACTTCGCGAGCAAGCCTTTCCGCTTCGCCGTCCAGGGGAAGGAAGCCAAGCCATGAACAGACGGCACCGCATCCTCCCCACTCCGATCGTCCCGCCGCGCTCCGGTGCTTCTCTGATGGAAGTGCTGATGTCGCTGCTGATCATGGGACTGGGCATCGTTCCGATCTTCACGCTGTTCCCGCTCTGTGTGGCCAGTTCCATTCGTGCCACGGAACTGACGAACTCGAAGCTGCTGGTGGACAACGTCAAGGAACTGACGCGCATGATGCCAGCGATGCTGGTTCCACCTGCAGATAACTCGACTTGGAGTGACGGGCTCAATGTTACGTGGAGGGGAGACTGGAAGCCGAACACCACTTACGCAGTGAATGAGGTCATTATCCCCAATCTGCCACCGGGACAACTGTTTCCGCAGCCCAATGCCATTCTTCGTTGCACGACCGCAGGTACGTCTGGTGCCGGTGAACCGCAATGGAACCTGAGCGGTGCGACCATCGACGGAACAGCGCAGTGGACCGTCATTAATCCAGTCACCAATCCGGAGTATTACAACTATGTCGTTGATCCAGTCGGCCTGCTGGTGTCGACAGCCTACAAGCCGCACATCTTTGGAAACCGCGAATCCACCTCCGAAGAGCCTGCATTCGAGCTACGGAGAACAAATGCTTTCGACGGCACCCGGATGAATTCCGGCCTGAGCGGAAAAACCGATGCTATTTTCCGGGTGATCGACTCCTACACCACGGATCTGTCGTTTGTCCCTGCCTCGGTCTCTTCCTCAATGATCCAAGCTCCAGCAGGTGTTGACCTTGCCGGAATCCCACCAAAAACAAGTGTGTATCTGTACAATTCTAACCGGACAAAGAATGTCAGGCGCGAGGTGGATATTGCCAGTTCAAACTCCTTCACGATTGCAGGTGGACCGATTCCCACCGGCTACGATGCCTACGTGAAGGTCGAAAGTTATCAGCCTCGTTATAGCAGCCTTCTCGCTGTCCACTTCAACGGCTTTCTGGCACAGCCGGAAGTGTCGTGCGCCGTCTTCTTCAACCGGAACTACTCTCTCGATGCAGAGTACGTTTACAAGGCGAACTTCGGTAACTACGCATTCAACGCAGATACCGACGTTAAGGAGCCAACGCTGTCGCTGGATCAGGTGCTTGTCTTCTTGGGCGGCGGCGCTCCGCAGCCAAACCTGAAGGAAGGCGGCTACGTGTTTGACGCGAGGCAGGCACGATTCTACAAGATCGTGCACATCAAGGAAGGCACGAACTCCGCCATCCTGACGCTGGATCGCCCCTGCATGGAGCAGACCATCGGAACAACGGCCAATGATGTGGGGCAGGCCATCCTGATGCCACGAATCGTGACCGTTTACAATTTCTAGGATGACCCATGAGGCGCTCGCCCGCCAATTCGAATCCGCAGACCGTTTCCACCGGCTTTACGCTGGTGGAAATGCTGGTGGCGACTGGACTCGTGGCGCTGATCATGATGCTGTTCGCCCAGATCTATGGGTCGGCGGTCTCGACGATCACTGACCAGCGGGCACTGGCCAACAATGACCAGCGGGCCCGCAATGTCGCCACCCTGCTGCGCAGCGATCTGGCCAATCTGACCTATCGGCAGGCAGCCTTTCCCTATGGAACCGTGCAGGGGATTGTGCCGATTGCTCCCGGGGACGAGCTCATCGTCGATCCAGTGAATCAGCGAGGGTATCTGTATATCTCCGAGAACAACTCGAATGACAACAATCAGATCGACGATGTTTTGCAGTTCACGGCCATGGTCCGGGTCGGCCAGCGGGGTGATGCCTCGAAATCAGGCCCGACCAACCTTTACACCGGCGGGTCAAAACCGCTCACTCCCTTTAACGGAACGAACGAACCGGAACGGGATGACGGAGATGCCAGCAACGAGATGAGTGTTTCCCGCGCGGCGGAGATCGCCTACTTCTGTCGCAACGGGACGTTGTATCGTCGGGTGCTGCTACTGCGGGATCCTCCTGATCCCTCAGCCGCGACAACCAACAGCCAGCCGACGCTGGCTTCGGGGGCCACCTATTACAGTCTCTCGAACCCGAACTACACGGTGGGCGGTGCGCAGGGCGAGTTTTATCAGGACTTCGACTACTCCGCCACACGCCGGTCTGTGGGGGGGAGCAATTACCTCTGGTTCCACAGCCTGCAGTCACTCGATAACCATCTCGGCCTGGCGAACATGCCACTGGGGGTTCCGGCGAACCGCTTCGGGTTCAATCCGGCAAATGGGGCAACAGTCGAGTTCGACAGTACGGGGCAATTCTTCGGACGTTACACCAAAGCCGAAATGGCGGACGGTACGTTTGGCTGGCCGGGTAGAGTACCGACCACCAATCCCTTCACGCGCCCAGACCTCACACTGGGAGAGGATGGCAGAATTGAGCAATACAACGGTGACGACACGCACCTCGGCGAGGAAGTGGTGCTGACCAATGTCGATGCGTTTGACGTGGATATCTTTGACGAAGGGCTTCACAGCACCTTCATCAATACACCGACAAGCAACCTTCCCGGACTGCTGGGAACCGACCTCGGCACAGGTTCGGGGAACTTCAGCACGGTCACGACCTTCGACACCTGGCATCCTTCCGCCGGTAACAGCATTCCCTGGCGCGATCGGCGAATCAAGACGTTTGCAACCTGGGGAAGCGGCGGCACCGCCTCACTCAACGCAGCCATTGTGCCAGATTCGCTGGCGGGCGCTCCGGCTGCCGTGCGAGGTCCGTTTGTCTATGTCTGCACCAAGGCGGGGCAGATGGGCACCCAGCAGCCGGTCTATCCGCTGATTCCCGGCACTGTCATTCAGGACGGGACCAGCGAGTGGACCTGTGTTGACAACCGGGTTCCTCTCAAGGGAATTCAGATCGTCATCCGTTACCGCGATACGCAGAATGACGCCGCGCGTTACGTCAGCGTTGTTCATTCCTTCGTGGAGTAAACAACATGCACCGCACACGCAGCCCGCTGAACTGCATAGAATTCGTCACGGATTCCCCTCGGTCCCCGTTTTGTGAATCTGTTGCGAATCAGGAGAGTCACATGCACCTGAACCAGAAGCCTTGGCCCGAAGATCGTCGACGCGGGGGAGCGGTGATCATCGTGGTCCTCTCGCTGATGTCGACGCTGCTGGTGCTGGGACTGTTCTTCTACAGCTGGACCAGTCAGGAGCGGAACAGCGCTGAGTACTTCGCCAGTGCCGAGTCGCTGGAGCTTGATCCTGACCGCATTATCGATGTCGTGCTGCGGCAGGCGATTGTCGGTCCGCGTCCGCAGTCGGAAGAGCAGAGCGTCCTCTCCGGCGCCCATTACTCGATGCTGGCGCACATCTTCGGCACACCTCTCGCCAGCGGCGACGAACTGCAGTACCGCCCCTTTCCGTACAGTGGCCGCGGCATGGTCGTGAATGCCGATTTCAACGGCGACGGCTTCCCTGATCCGACGTTCAACGTGGGGGGCAGCACCAACGATACGCCCGGCGAGTTCAATGTCTATTACGACCCGACGACAGTTCGCGATCAGGACAACTTCATTCTGAACTTCAGCCGGGCCGCCAATGCCGGCTCGACCCCCGCAGAGGCCAATGTCTTCCACTCCAACGCGGGCTACACCTATCCCGACGTCAACTCCATGTTCCTCGCGTTTGACGAAGCGGTCCCGCTGGAGACCACGCTGGGAGACACCGCAAACCGCTACCGCGTGGTCATTCCCTCGTACTTTCGCCCGCAACTGTTCACACGCCGCCGGCTGGACGCAATGACCGGCACCGGTTCCGGCTTTGAAGATTACGCTGAAAACTCGAACTCCACCAATAAAGTCCTGCGGCCCCACAGCCTTCACAAAGCAAAAGACAACTCCAATAGCTGGACGCAGAACCGCTATGTGGGGGCCGGCGGCACCGTCGCGCAGAGCGGTGACCGGAATCGCCTGATCGGCCCGTTTCCGTTTCGGCTGGACGCCAACAACAACGGCGTCGTGAACGAAATGGGAATCTTCTCGACGACCAATCTGAACAACATCTGGTACGAACTCGATGGCGATGTCGATCGCGACGGCATCCGGGATTCGATCCTGCTGGACATCGGTCATCCGATCATCAACCTCCCTGGTGGTCGACAGGTGGTGCCGATGGCCATGATGAAATGGACCGACAACGACGGGCTCCTCAATCTGAATGCGCACGGCAACCTGTCCGGGCTGACGGTTCGCCGACATGGCATGAATTCCGGTCCGTTCTCGGTTTCGAATCAGGGTCTCTCCTCGTTCGAAGTCAACCTCGGTCTGGGGCTGACCGCAGACCCCTCCAACATCGCGTATACCAAGGATACGCTAGGCAACCTTCTGGGGAATCACACCGGGTTGACCAGCGAACAGCCCGCCACGCGGATGGCGCTTTCGAACGTCGAACTGGTGCAGCTGCTGACGGGTCGCATGCAGTTCAATTCTACCGGAAGCAACTTGATTGGCGATGCCCCGCTGCTGGGGCGATACGGTGACAGCGGCAGCATCTCCGCCTTCCGGAACTGGGCCAATGGCCGCATCAACCAGCCGACCCCCGATTTGACCGGTCTGGTGATCCCTCAGCCGGGGGGCAGCGGACTGAACGATGACGACGATTCAACAATTAATAATCACTACGATGACTACGGTCATCCGATCGATCCGTTCGGAAGCGGTAACGCGACACAGGCCCCGACGGGAGACAACCACGGTCGGGTCCGCCGCCTGACGGTCAACGGCAAGTTCGCTTATCCCTCTTACGATGAATACTGGACGCAGAGTCGTCTGCCGGCCATGTTTTCTCCCACTCCCATTTCGGGCACCATTATCGATGAACCGGACGAGGTTCGAATCGAGCCCGCCATCCGCAACGGGGATGATGCCCTGTTCAACCCCAGCGAGATTTTCGCGCTACAGGGGAGCGATGCGGACAAACAGGCAAGCGGGCAGCGTTCACGGGTTGAAGAACTGGCTTCGTACAATTTCCGCGATAACCGTTTGGCTCCCCTGATCCGCAAGCGGTTTACGACCGACAGCTGGGACCGGCTGGAATTCAGTCATCGCGCTGACAATGGCAATCGCTCTTATGAATTCAATGAATGGACCAGCGGTGGGGCCACGCTTTACCCGCGAGCCTTCCCACCCGAATTCGGCAACGACCCCGTCAACTCCCCAACAGATCCCTTCCGCGATTCGCTGCGGAAACTGCTGAGCTGTGTGATCGACAATGGGTCTTCATCCTCAGTGATTACCTGGAGCGCCGCACAACAGAACGGCTCCATGGGGCAACGGATTAACATCAACCGTGTGCTGAAAGGGATCGCCGCCAACGGCATTCCAAATTTCACCCGGCTGACCGAACACCCTTCCATTGATGCGACTCCTCCGGCTTCAGGTGATCAGGAATTCATCGCGCGGCAGGAACGGCAGCAGTACGCCCGCGACATCTTTGTGTTGCTGTATGTCCTGGGTGCCCCGGATTCCGTGGCGACCGGCATTGCCAACTTTGATCCGACATCGCCCGATCCGTTACTGCATTATCCGGTGACACCTGCGACGACCTACGATCTCAACAACAACGGCATCAACGATCAGGTCGAGCAGATGGCCCAGTTTGCCGTCAACCTTGTCGACGCCCTCGATACCGATTCGGTGATCACCCAGTTCGAGTACGACTACGACCTGAGTGACGGCTGGAATCTGGATGACGACCCCTTCTCTGACGACACCGACACCAACCCAGGTGCCCAGCGTGGCGTGGTTCGGGGGGTCGAGGCTCAACTCCTCACACTCAGTGAAGTGCTCTTTGTGCATACGGAAGAGGGGACGGAAGACTCCAAGACCGAATGGAACGACACAGCGGACCGCTCCTTCAGCTATATTGAGCTGCAGAACTGCACGCCGTTTAACCTGACGCTGAACTGGGACTGGCAGATCCGCCTGGAGGTTGCGTTTGGCCCCGTGACCGCGCCAATTCCCACTGAAGAGCCCCTCGAAATGCCGGCCGCACACATCCGCGAACTCACCATTGGCCCTGCCACGGTGAATGCGGGGGGCAGATTCGTTATCGGCTCGGCGGGAGATTCACACAATCAGGATGCCGGGGTCCCCCGTCCCAGCTACATGCGGGTCAATGAATACGGCGCCACAGATTTCACAACCATCGTCCCGGCCAGTGGAGCACTGGACCTCGATCTGATCACCGATAATCCGACGGACGACTTCCGGTTGATCGATGGGAGCATCACCCCGCTCTCTTCAGTCACACCCATCACGACTCTGGGGGACTTCTTCCCTCCGCATGTCGCCACCCGAGTGAAGGAGGAGGGGGGGCAGATTCGCGTCAAACTCCGGCGTCGGCTCAACCCACTCCGAGCCCGACCCGCATACAACATCGACGCGGAGAACGAAGACAACCCCTGGGTTGAAGTCGACAAGGTTTTCATCAATGAAATCGGTGTGGGGACTCCGGTGCCGGGCTTTGCCCTGTTCGATATCGGTGCCACTTTCACCGAGGAAATGAAGAAGCTCAAATCGCGAGAACGTCCCCAGCCGTTTGATCGTCGCGGCGAAAACATCTGGAACGGCACGGAGCCGATGAATCCCGATCCGACCATCGTGAACAGCTTCGGAGAGGAGAATGAAAATACTCCGGACTCGTTCAACCTCTGGCAGCCCCATTTCGACCGGGATTTCACTTCCCTCGCGGAACTGTTCTCCATTCCGCTGTATGGACCGGAGTTTGCCACATCTCGCGCGACAACCAACTTCGGGGTGAATGCCCGCATGTCCGGTTACTACAACCGCGAGGCACAGCTCAGTCCGGGGGACGCCAGCCGTATTCCAGCTGTCGCCGGGACGTTGTTCCTCGATCCGGAAGAGCCGCGGCTGCCGGTCGCAGTCGGCAATCGCTGGCACCGGCTCCTCGAATTTCTGATGGTCATTCCCCAGAATCTGCAGCAGTACGGTGATCCCTCCATTGGGCTGCTGCCGAAGATGCGGCGGACTCCCGGAAAGGTGAACCTGAATCTGGTCCGCGACGAATCGGTGCTGGCTGCACTGATCGACGACCCGATGCTCTATAGCGACACCCCCGCCTTTGCAGACTCCAGTGCCGAACAGAACGCCGGCTTTGACATCGGTCGGAACTGGTACCGGGAACTGTTACGTTCACGCGACATGATCGACCCGTTCCTGTTCTTTGGTATTGATAACGGGTCAGCCGCCTCGCCCCGCATTCATATACCGGGGCTGGTCGGGTCGCGGCCGTTCCAGTCCACTTCGCTGATGTCCGCTCCGGCGAATCAGGGGCAGGTCGACACCGTACTCCGGAAGAATGTCGCCCAGACCGTCCCCCCGGTCACGGGTCATCCCGAATCTCCCTGGGGACGAATCGACGGCGGCGCTGATGTGGAACGACTCCACCTGTTCGAAGCTCGGGCGACAGCCGATACCGATACGTCCGGCACGACCGGCGATCAGGTCGATTTCCACACCCGGCACCGGATCTTTTCCAAGGTCCTGAACAACACGACCAATCGGAGCCACATCTTCAGTGGGTGGATCGAAATCCAGTTCCATGACGCTCACCAGATTTCATCGGGGGCCACAGCGGGTGCGGTTCAGGTGGGAGCGAAGGCGGACGACCTGCCGACGTACCGGCAATTCGTAGTGGTCGATATGTCCCGGCTGGAAGAGGCGTACAACCCTTCCGACAACACGTTTGATTTTCGGAAATTCATTATCCACCGACAGGATTTGCCGTAAAAAGTCCGTGGAGGTTTCCGTTTCTGGTGTGAGATTTGCCTTTTTGTGTTGACGAGTGACCTGAAATCTGTCAGAAGTCTAGAAACAATTGAGACTTAAAGCAGACGAAGAATTCTCGACGAGCGACACAACCGTCAAAACTGCTGCAAAACAACACAGCAGTCCGGAGTGATGAAACAGTCCCAGCATGAAATTCGAGCAGCTGTCCCCGGTCGAGCCGCCAGCTTCCCGAACCTCCCGTGTTGGCGAACGTCAGGGGAATTGGATTAGTATTTCATTCGGGGCGAAGTTGATTGGGAATTGTTCCACGAGCAGCCCCTCGACCAGGCGGAGAGAACCATGAAAAGTCGAAGTCGTTTGCAAACCAGAACTCCGCGTCGGAGCGGGTTCACTCTGATCGAGCTGCTGGTGGTGATCTCCATCATCGCGGTGCTGGCGTCGTTGATTCTGCCCGGTGTGCAGAATGCCCGTGAAGCAGCACGACGCATGACCTGCCTCAACAATATGCGAAACGTCGGGATTGCGACCTTGGGTTATGTCACCGCTAATAATGGTGAGTTTCCACCACTCGTGGGCAAAGTGGATTATTTTGAAGCCGGGGCCGGTCCCCGAACAGATGCAATGCGTTCACCCGCCCCTTGGACCGTCTTGCTGCTTCCCTATTTGGAGCAAGCCGGTCTTTACGACGACCTCACTGACCCCCATAAGACCACAAACGTCAATGATCTCACAGGCTTGTCTCCTCTTCGCAATATTAACATCAAGGTTTACACCTGCCCGGATGACCAAACCGCGGAGAATGCAGGCTCCCTCAGCTTTGCAGCGAATGCAGGTTATATAGGCTCCTCACTTTGGAGTACCGCTGCATCAGATACAGTCCATAGAATTCAAACCCAAGCGGGTTCGCCCTCTGCAGCTGTTTACTACAAATGGAAAATATTGGATGATGGAAGCACAACCAAGTCCAATGAAGAATACGCCAAACGCACCGTAGCAACTGGTGTATTCTGGCGACAGGGGAGCCAGAGCACATCCGACAATTCGATTCCATTTAATCCGACTTCTCAGAAAATGGTTGTTGATCGTATGCGAGACGGAACGACTCAGACAATTATGATCTCCGAAAACATCAACAACGGTGGTTGGCTTCCGCCTCCAATCAACAGCGGTTCAAGCGCCAATCCGATTTATGAAGGGGCTCCCACTGGAGATGTCGGTTTCGGCCTTTGTGTCACCGATACAACGCCAGGGACCCCAATTGACAATTTAGACAAGAATTCGTCGACAGACACTTCTGGGGGTATTGGGACTGCTGGATTCTTGCTTTCTGGAGATCCAATTTCGTCAACGTCAATCACGGAGCGTTCAAGCCGCATTAACAGTAATCTTTCCGCAGACTCAGGCACCGCTCCCCGCCCCAGTTCTTTCCACCCACAGATCGTGAACGTTATCTTTTGCGACGGGAGCGGTCGGTCGATTTCACAGACTATTAATGACGGTGTCTACGCCAGGCTGCTTTCGCCAAACGGGAATATCTATGGGCAAACGATCCTCTCTGGAACAGACTACTAGTATCTGCGTCACGCTTACCTGAAGTAGATTCGACAAATAGCGGTCCGAGTCCTCTCGGGCCGCTGTTTTTTTGTCATTTGCTGGTCTGACGATCGTCACTTCGCGTTCGAACGCCCCTCCCTCACCGAACCCGTGCTCGTCTCAAATTGCGACAGTTCCATAGCTCCGGTAGTATTCATCCGCTGATCCAACTATGATGCCCAGTGAACAACTCACAGGTTGGGCAACCTGAAAGTTCGGCATATTGCATGACCCTGATTGGTGTTGCGACGTCGTGACTGCTGGAGACAGCAGACGTTTGGGGCCGTACTTGCTGTTTTTAGCGAAAATTACGAGGGAGAATTCCGGTTCACCTGCGACCTTCCAGTGTGGTCATTCTGTGGTGATCCCGGTTTCGTGCCGGGTGGTCACAGCGGAATGCATCTGCCGGGCATTTCCGGGAATCGGTCCCCTGAGCATTGAATAGATTGTCCTATGCTGCTGCTTATCATCCGAGGCATCTACATCGTCATCTGCGTCAGCGCATTGGCGACATTTTCATTCCGCAACGAACGCTCTGTCCCGGAAATCGTCCGGAATTATCCGGTTCAGGCCTTCTTCGTGACCGTCGGCCTGTCGATGTTCATCCTGCTCGTCGACGTCGCCACCCCCCGCAAACGGGTGGAAACGGTCTCAGCCATTTACTTCGGCCTGCTGATCGGTGTGATGCTGGCGTACCTGCTCAACCTGGCGATGAAACCTCTCTTCGACATGCCCGAGATCTTCGGGAGGGAGGGAGCAGCCTTCCAGGGGGGTATGACACTCCTCTCCTTACTCATGCTGCCGTACTGGTGCATTTCGTTTCTCTTACAAACGAAAAACCAGTTCCGTTTCGTGATTCCCTACGTCGAATTCTCCCGTGAGCTGAAGGGGGGGCGGCCGCTCGTCCTCGATTCGAGCGCCCTGATCGATGGCCGTATCGCCGACGTCGTCGATACCAACATTGTCGACTCCGAGTTCATCGTCCCCCAGTTCATCCTGCAGGAAGTTCAAGACATCGCCGACAGCCACGACAAACTCCGTCGCAGCCGAGGGCGGCGTGGACTCGACGTTCTGAAGAAACTGCAGCAGGACCCCAAGGTCGACATCCGTGTGCATGAGTTCGAGCCCCGGGGTGCGAAGACTGTCGACCAGAAACTGGTGGAGCTGACCCGCGAGCTGAATGGCCGACTGGTGACGAACGATGTGAACCTGAACAAGCTGGCGGGCGTTCAGGGGGTCGCGGTGATCAATCTGAATGACATTGCCAATGCTCTCAAGCCCCGATTCATTCCGGGAGAGCACGTCCGCATCCGGATCATCAAGGAGGGTGAAGGAGCCGGCCAGGGGGTCGGTTACCTCGACGATGGCACGATGGTGGTGGTGGAACAGGGGAACCGGGAGATCGGCCGCGATGTGGACACTGTGGTCACCAGCGTCCTGCAGAACAGCGCCGGCCGGATGATCTTCTCACGGCTGGTCGACAACGATCGCTAGAGCAGGTTGCTCTTTCCGGCCCCGGCGCAGCAAGCGTTTCGTGTGTTGAAATGCTCATTTCCGCTTGGCAAAAGCGGGGACTCCCAAAGCGTATCTATTCTGACCGCCCCCCCCGAGCGGCGCGTGCCCGGGTGGCTGTGACGGGCCTGAATTGAGCGCTGGCTTGCCGCTGCGAAGTGCGCGGCAATCGTGAGCCCCCCCTATCGAGTTGAAGCAACTCGGGCCGCGTTTGACAGGCCTGACGGGTAATCGCGCCCAAGTCCACTGCCAAGGCACTACCAGTCGCGCGATGCGCCAAATCCTGCCGACTCAAACTTCGCCATAAGCCTGGTGATACCAAGTGGCCGAGGCGGGGATCGAACCCGCACGTCCGTTGCCGGACACAGGATTTTAAGTCCTGAGCGTCTGCCTATTCCGCCACTCGGCCTGCGACTGCAACGGCCTCGCTCTCACACGTCGAACGCGACCGAATACCAGCATCGGCACGTCCACAGCTCATGTCGAGATTCCAGCCAACCTTGCAGGCGAAAGAGTATTCGGCTCGGGATGCACCGTCAATTCCGACCGAGTCCAGGTGCCTCGCTCCTCTGTAGGTGCACCGCATTTCAATTACGGAACATCAAAACTCCGTGAAGAGAGATCGGTGTCAATCAAGAATCAAAAAGGAGCGAGGGGTGGCGACGATGGCATCAAGTGAAACGGCGACCATTCCCTTGCGCAGAGACCCGGTTTGCAGCATTGAGGTGCAGGCAGCGCGGTGGACGCTCACAGATGACTGCTCTCACTTCGGCAGCAGCTCGATGCGAGCCTGCTGCCGTTCCCGTTCGACCTGTTCCTTCCACAGATGGTCCGAAAGGCGGGACAGGATCTGCGGCCGGGCATCTTCAGGGCTGAGGTCCCCCGGCGTGATCGAGTGCAACTGAATCAGACAAACGCCGGTCGCGGTGCGGACGGGCTCGCTGATGTCACCTGGCTGCAGCGACAGAATCGCTTTTCTCGCAGCGGGTTCACGGAGAAGCGTGAGATCAATTTCGCCCAGTTCGCCCCCGTTGTCCTTCGTCGGCCCTTGTGAAGACTGCTTCGCGGCGGCTGCAAAGGTCAGTTCGCCGGAGTTCAGCTTTTTCCGGATCTCCTGCAGCAGGTCAATTTCCCGGTCAATGTCGGCCTGTGACGCCTTGCGGGGAATCACCCGCTGAATTTCTGCGACGCGGACCCGGGTTCCATCCAGCTCGCGACGATCGGCATCCCACGCCTGCCGGATCTGCTGTTCGGTCACGACACTGCGGACATACTGGTCCCACGCAATCGACAGCGACAGATAGTCCCGCAGCGATTGGTCCGTCAGCTTCAGCCGGGAAAGAACCTGATCAACGTCCTCCCCCTTGGCGGTAATGACGTGCTTTAACATGGCGACCTGATGTTCGAGAACGCGCGGATCGGCCACCACCTTCCGTTTGTGCAGGTACTGGCGAATCAGCTCCCGTTCGATCAGACGCTCTGTCAGCTGTTTTGTTTCGTCGGACGTCGCATCCGCAGGAAGCTGTGCAAGAAAGAACTGCGACTGCGCGGCAGACACAGGCTGACCGTTGACCTTGGCGAGGATCCGATCCGCGGGCTCTTCAGCAGCCAGGCGGGCGCTCACCGCGAGCAGCACCAGCAAGCCGAGCACGAATCGTGACACCGGGAACAGGGAACGAGACTCTCTGGCAAGCTGCATGTGGTTTTCTTTCCTGTGGCGCGGAGAAGCGGAACAGAAATCTCCAATGGGGGCGGGCCTCCGTTCCTCAGCGGTGATGCTATCAGAACGAGCCATCACGGCGGAAATGCAATCGCGTGCGGGTTGGCACCTTCAGCCGACAGGCGCATACCGTCGAACGACTTCCCGCGCGCTGCGCAGGCCATCGACTGCCGCACTGATGATTCCTCCGGCATAGCCCGCCCCTTCACCGACGGGATAAATCCCATTCATGCCGGGCGCTTCCCGAGTGATCGGGTCGCGGGGCATCCGGACCGGGGAACTCCCGCGCATTTCCGGACCGACGAGGGTGGCATCCTTCAGGAACTTCCCTCGCCATTTCTCATCGAGGATGGGAAGCCCTTCCTTCAGCCCTTGTAAGGCTGCGGGAGGCAGCACCTGACGAAGATCGCTGCTGATGGTTCCCCGCTGATACGAGCTGGGATAGCTCCGGTCACCAATCAGTGATTTCCCTTTGAGAAAGTCACTGGCCCGCTGAATCGGGCAGTAGTATTCCCGCAGGCCCAGCTCGAAGGCAACCGCTTCGTACTTGCGCTGCAGCTCGACGCCCGCCAAAGGGTGATCGCTGCCGAACTGGTCCGTTTCCAGTGTGATCATCAGCCCGCTGTTGGCGAATTCGGTATCGTGACGCGAGTTGCTCATGCCGTTGCTGCAGAACTGACCCGGTTCCGACACGCTGGGAATCACGTAACCTCCCGCACACATGCAGAACGAGTAGAGGTCGCGCGTCCCCTTGGCCGACATCGAATAATCGGCAGCGCCGAGCAGCTCGAGGTACTCCCGCTTGCCATACTTCCAGTTGTTGACGTTCGCCTGCGGGTGTTCGATGCGCAGCCCCAGCTGAAAAGCTTTGGCCTGCATCGGCAACCGCATTCCGTAGAGCATCGAGTAGGTATCCCGGGCGCTGTGACCTGTTCCCAGCAGAAGATGATTCGTGGGGATGAATCCACTCGAGGTGTGAATCCCGGTCACCCCGCTCTCACCCAGTTCGATCCCTTCCAGGCGACACTGGAAACGGTACTCGCCGCCGAGCGACTCGATCTTTCTGCGGAAGTTCCGGCAGATGAGCGGCAGCCGGTTACTGCCGAGATGTGGGCGATGTTCGTAGAGAATCGATTCGCGGCCGCCACAATCGACGAAGGCCCGCAGCACCCAGTCCACATCGGGTCCGCTCAGCCGGCAGGTCAGTTTGCCGTCGGAGAAGCAGCCCGCCCCCCCCTCGCCGAACAAATAGTTGTTCTCCGGATCGTGCGGGGCATGTGCGTGATCGAACGCCCGAATGGCGGGGACCCGCTCCTTGACGGGATAGCCCCGCTCGATGACGAGTGGACGATACCCCCGAATTGCCAGATAGTACGCAGCCAGCAGTCCGGCTGGACCCGCACCGACGACGACGGGACGCAGCGGCATCGGCTCCGCTCCGGAGCCGGGATCGTCAAACGGCGTTGCGACAAACGCTTCAACATCCCGTTTGGCAATGAGTCGGGCTTGCAGCCGGTCATCATCCGGAACATTGACGGCGATGGTGTAGACAAACCGGAGGTCTGTTTTGGCACGGGCATCCAGACTCTTCCGGAGAATCCGCCACGATCCCAGATCGTCGCGTCGAATGCCTAATTTCTGGCTGAGCTGGCGCGGAAGTTCGTCTTCAGCCGCTTCTACGGGAAGTCTCAGATTGGTCAGTCGCAGCTGCATGAACGTCACAGGATCCACAATTCAAGAAACATCGTTGAGGACTCATTTTTACCGGACGAACCAAGTCGACGCCAAGGAGGAGGGGCATCGCTGGCTTCCTCGCAGGCAAACAGCCCGCGCAGCGAACCGGTTGTCCGGAGCCACTGGACCTCTGCCAGCGAGCCGGTGCCGCTGGCGGCGAATCGAGTCGGTCGCGGGACCTGACACCCGCCAGACAACACGGATTGACGAGGCGAATCGCCCCCGCTCGCCTGTCGAAACCGGTTCACTCCCCAGTATAGTGAACGTCAGGCTGTCTGACTTGAACGGCGAAAGGATCTGTCCCCTGACGGGCAGGTTCTGACAGCCCGCGGATTTCCTGACCTCCCGGCAAATGGTGTGGAAATGGCGTCTCTCCCGCTGCGACCTCTCGAGCGCTTCTCCGACCGCGTCGAGAACTACGCAAAGTACCGGCCCGGATATCCTGCCGAGATTCTGGACGTTGCCATCGCCCAGTTTGGTCTGACTGCCCGTTCGGTCATTGCCGACATTGGTGCGGGGACCGGCATTTTCTCGCGGCTGCTGCTGTCTCGCGGCAACCGGGTGCTGGGCGTTGAGCCGAACGCCGCGATGCGGGAAATTCTGGAAGAGTCTCTGGCTTCAGACCCGCACTTCACAGCTGTCGACGGCACGGCGGAAGCAACCACTCTTCCCGATCAGTCGGTCGACCTGATCACCGCCGCGCAGGCCTTCCACTGGTTTGATCTGCAGCCGACTCGGGCCGAGTTCGCGAGAATCCTCAGGCCCGGGGGCTGGGTCATGCTGGTCTGGAACGAACGTCGGGAGTCCGGGACACCGTTCCTCGAAGCGTATGAACGATTGCTCGCGGAACATGGAGTCGACTACCTCGAAATCCGGGAGCGGACCCGTCGGCAGACCGCAGAACTGAAAGCCTTCTTCGATGCCGGAACTTTTGCGGAGCAGACACTGAAGAGTGAGCAGCTGCTCGATCAACAGGCCTTCGAGGGACGGGTGCTCTCTTCATCGTTTATGCCCGGCCCGGAACACGCAGGCCACTCTCCGCTGCTGCAGGCAATTCAACAGATTTTCTCTGATTGTGAAGTCAACGGGACGGTCAAGCTGGAGTACGAAACCCGCCTGTATTACGGCCGGGTCACGGCACAGAGCATCGATGGACAATAAACAATGAAGATTTCGCGCGAATCGCTGGAGTTGTTGGGAAATGCTCTCAGCCGACTGCAGGAAGGATTTGAGCATCTTCCCCCGACAGGCGTCGAACGCCAACCCGACCTCATTCGCCCCGTGCTGGAGGCGGTTGCCGTGCGGCTGCAGGAAAATTTTCCGTATCACCATCCGCTCTACGCCGGAGCGATGATGAAGCCCCCCGCTGAAATTGCGCAGCTGGCATATTTTCTGGCGATGTGCCTGAACCCCAATAACCACTCCATCGACGGTGGTCGGGTCAGTACCGCCATGGAAAAGGAGTGTATCCGGCAACTGGGAGCGATGTTCGGCTGGCCTGACCCGCTGGGCCATCTCTGTAGCGGAGGCACGATGGCCAACTTCGAAGCCCTGTGGATCGCGCGCGAGCGGACGCTGGGAAAGCGGATCGTCGCTTCAGCGCAGGCCCACTACACCCATTCGCGACTCTCCCAGGTACTCAACGTCCCCTTCTCCAAGGTCGAATCTGATTCGGCAGGCCGCATGAGCCTCTCTCATCTGGAGCAGGTCTTGCAGGGGGGCGACGTCGGCACCGTGGTCGCCACTCTCGGAACAACTGGGCTGGGTGCGGTGGATCCGCTGGCAGAACTTGTTGAGCTGCGGGAACGCTATGGCTTTCGGCTGCATGTCGACACGGCCTATGGTGGCTACTTTACTCTTGCCCGCAATCTGGGAACCGCCGCGCGGCGGGCCTTCGATGCCCTGCCGCTCGCCGACTCGATTGTTGTCGATCCGCATAAGCACGGTTTACAGCCCTACGGCTGCGGGTGTGTGCTGTTCCGCGACCGGGAAGTGGCCACGGTCTATCGGCACGATTCTCCCTACACCTATTTCACATCCGAGGATCTGCATCTGGGTGAAATCTCGCTGGAGTGCTCGCGCGACGGAGCGGCAGCGGTGGCCCTCTGGGCGACGATTCAGTTTCAGCCCCTGATCCGGGGTGGAGATTTCGCCAGAGGCCTCGAGCGGGGAAGACAGGCGGCGCTGCTGCTGAAAAATTGGATCGACCGTCAACCGGGACTCTGCGCGGTCACCGACCCCGAACTCGATATCGTGGTCTGGTTCGTCCGCAGCGAACGGGCTACGGATGCGAGCGCCGCCTCGCGGAGGATCTTCGCTGCGGCTGCGGAGCAGAACTTACACCTCTCCCTGCTGAAGCTCCCGCAAAGCTGTCTCGAATCGCTGCAGGCAATTGCAGAATGGGATGAACCGGAGGTGACCTGCCTGCGCTCGACGTTGATGAAACCCGAGCATCTCGAATGGCTGCCGGACATGATTCACATTCTGGAGAGAGTGCACGTGTAACGGAGATGGGTCACGTGGCCCGCCACTCTTTTTCCGGCAGGACCCTGCTGATCGGTGCAGTCGAAATGACCGTGATGCCCGGCAAAGTCGACGAAGTCTTCCATCGCGGCAGGGCCTACGACCGGTACGACCGGACCAACTGACAGGAACGGACGATGCGAGGGCACCCCCGCTCCCCTCCGGTTGATTCCCGCAAAGTGATCCGTCCGGCAATGCCGATCGGTGCAGACGTGCCGATCACTCCACATGAGTCTGTTGTCGGGTATCGGCGGAATCTTCCGATTCGAACGAATTGAAGTCAGCACGACGGCATGGATCGCCAGCGGCTCAAAGACCAGACCGGCATTCAGTGCTTTCCACTCAGCTGGAAAGTTCTGGGCGCAGCCACGCTGTGCGCCTTGGCTCTGGGGTTCAACGGGTGCAAATCGCAGCGTCCGACCGGCTTGAGCGCCACCCCCTACGTGCAGGCGGCCACCGCCATCGAATATCCGGACGTTGACGATCCGAACATCGCGCAGCTGAGTTACACCCCCCGCCCCATCTCCATCAATTCCCCGGCGCCGGAAGAGTTCCGCGATATCACGCTGCAGGAGACGATGCAGTCCGCTCTGGCGAACTCCAAGATCTTCCGGGATCTGGGGGGGATCATCCTGCGAAATCCACTCGCAAAC
This sequence comes from Planctomicrobium aquicomposti, assembly GCF_051466325.1. Taxonomy (NCBI): domain Bacteria; kingdom Pseudomonadati; phylum Planctomycetota; class Planctomycetia; order Planctomycetales; family Planctomycetaceae; genus Planctomicrobium; species Planctomicrobium aquicomposti. Next base: position 1,155,796 of record NZ_CP195792.1, on the reverse strand, counting down.
CGTTCAACCTACGACCCCGCGATTCAGGAAACCGACCCCCGCTTCGGTCCGCAGGCGGCTCTGGCGGCGTTCGATGCAACGTTCGCCACCAGCCTGTTCTACGAACACAATGACCGTGCCCTGAATAACCAGTTCTTCGGCGGCGGAACGCGCCTGCTCGCCCAGGAGACCGGAGTCTTCCAGTCGCAGATTGCCAAACGCACCCCGTTCGGCGGCCAGTATGCCTTGCGGCACAATGTCGAGTACGACGCCAACAATGCTCCGGGGAACATGTTCCCGTCTGCGTGGGACGTCAACTTTGAAATGGAATACCGCCAGAAGCTGCTGCGTGGTGCGGGCATCGACTTTGGCCGCATCGCCGGCGTGAGTGAAATTCCCGGGGTCTACACCGGAATTCTCGTCGCCCGCATCAACACCGACGTCTCGATCGCCGACTTCGAATCGGGAGTGCGGGACTTCGTCAGCGACGTGGAAAACGCTTACTGGGACCTCTATTTCGCCTACCGCGATCTGGATGCCAAAATCACCGCAAGAAACTCCTCGCTGGAAACCTGGCGACGGGTCCAGGCCCTCAACGAGCGGGGACGAATCGGCGGCGAAGCGGACAAAGAGGCCGAAGCCCGTGAGCAGTACTACCGCTTTCAGGAAGAAGTCGAAAACGCTCTGACCGGTCGGCTGATCGATGGAACCCGCACCTTTAACGGCAGCAGCGGCGGGACCTTCCGCTCGATCGGCGGAGTCCATGTCGCCGAACGGCGGCTGCGCTTCCTGATGGGCATCGCCACGAGCGATCACGAGTTATTGCGACCGAGCGAAGAACCGACCCGGGCGGAGATTGTCTTCGATTGGGATCTGAGCCTGCGCGAGTCACTGGAGAAGCGGTCAGAACTGCGTCGCCAGAAGTGGATGGTCAAACGCCGCGAGCTCGAACTCCTGGCCAGTCGCAACTTCCTCCTTCCGGATCTGGATGTCGTGGCACTGCAGCGGTGGCGTGGATTCGGAAATGACCTGCTGCTGGAAAACAATCCTCAGCGGTTCTCCAGCGCCTACGACAATCTGATCGGCGGCGATTTTCAGGAATCGCGGTTCGGTGTGGAAATGGCCTTTCCCTTCGGTTCTCGACAGGGACACGCGGCGGTCCGCAATGCCGAGTTCCTGCTCGCCCGCGAAAAGGCGCTGCTGAAGGAACAGGAACAGCGGGTCGTCCATGACCTCAGCAACGCAATGGCCGATATCGACCGGGCCTATCAGGTGATGCTGACCGTCTACAACCGGCGCGAAGCGGCCCGCGAACGGGTCAAAGCCCTGCAGGCAGCTTTTGAAGCGGACAAGGCTCCCCTGAATCTTGTTCTCGATGCCCAGCGTCGACTGGCGGCATCCGAAACGAACTACTATCAGTGCGTGATCGAATACAACAACGCCGTGAAGAACGTCCACTTCGAGAAAGGGACACTGCTGGAATACGCCGGAGTCCATCTCTCCGAAGGTCCTTGGCCGAACACCGCCTACGAAGATGCTCTGGAGCGGCTCGAGCGACGCATCAATCTCCACGGTCAACACCTGCCGGAACACCGAGTGATTTCCACCGGAACCGAGCCGCCGTTCAACGGTCTGCCGCCGGCGATGGAACCGCCGTTGCCGACCGCGGTAAACACTGAGCCCGTGATCGCAGCCCCCGTGAATCCGGCTCCCGCGCTCCCTCCTCCCTTTCCGGAGTAGCCAGGGTCACTCGACGGGCGAGCGGGAGAGCAGCTCATCCGTTCCGGCGAACAGCGTGGAACCAATCCGGATCAGCGTCGCCCCCGCTTCGATGGCCTGTTCGAAGTCTCCGCTCATCCCCATCGAAAGCTCTGTGAGCTTCAGTTGGGGAGAGCCCGCCTGCAGCTCATCGCGTAGTTCCCGTAGCGAGCGAAACGTCCGGTCGATCAGATCATGATCTTCCGTCAGCGGCGCCATCGTCATCAGCCCCGACAGCTGCACATGCGGGAGCGCGCTCAGCTGCGACCACTCCGCTCGCAATTCTGCTGCGGTGAAGCCGCTTTTTGTTTCTTCGCCGGCCAGACTCAGCTGGAGCAGGACGCGCGGCTGCAGCTGCAATTCCCCGGCGATCTGGCTGATCCGCTCCAGCAGCTTGAGAGAATCGACGGAGTGAATCAGCGCCACATACGGAAGAACGGCCCGTACCTTGTTCCGTTGCAGCTGACCAATCAGGTGCCAGCGGATCGGGGCTGCTGCAGCGGAGGAGAGATCGGATGTTTCGCCTGCGGCAAGAGCCTGCGCCCGTTCCATTAATTGCTGAGGGCGGTTCTCCCCGAGATCGACATGCCCCAGCGATGTGAGCGCCTGGATTGCCGCCAGCGGAGAATACTTGGTCACCGCCACGAGTCGGACCTCGTCCGGAGCACGCCCCACCCGGGCACAGGCGGCAGCGATGCGCTCGCGAATGCCGGCCAGATTGAGTGCAATGCGGTCACGTACGAGTGGCAGCATCAGTGACTCGTCGTCATGTCCGAAGAATAAGGTGTCCCGCGAGAAGCGGACTCACCAATAAAAAAAGGGAGAGCCCAAAGCTCTCCCCGTCTCATTTCGATCGTCTCACGCTCTGCTGTGCGAATCACAGAAGACGGCGGATCACTCTTCCGCAACGTAAGACAGCAGCCCGATAAAGCGGGCCCGCAACACAGCGGCGCGAACAGCACGCTGGTAAATGGCGCTGGTGCCGGTGCGGCGACGGGGCAGAATACGACCTTCGCGGTCGACCATCTGCTTCAGGGTCTTGATATCCTTGTAGTCCACATAGACGGGACGCGGAATGATCCCATCCGGACAGAAACGGCACTTGAGCTTCCGCTTCAGGCGGGCACGTTTCTTACGAATCTTGCGGATATCAACTTTGTTCAGCGTCGCCATCAATCACACCCGGGACACATTGCTAGGGTTCAAATAGGAATCGGGCATTATGGCGAATCAGCGTGAACGCTGCAACTGGTCACAGCCACGTTTCCCCGTATTCCTGCGGAAGTGATACCCGCACAGGCCGTTGGGAGAAAAAAATCGCCTCACCCAGAGTGATTCGACGCCGACACGGAAGAAATTGACCGGAATCCCCCCGAATTGCCTGCCACCCTCACGTAACGTAATCTGAATCCACTCTCTATGGCGATTCCACCCCTTGGGGAACTTCCATGAAATGGCGACAGCTTGCCCGATTCCTGCTGTACGCCACACTTCATCAAATGCGGCGCTGGAAGTTCTGGGCCGAGGCGGCTGGATGGGTCGCCGGATTGTGCTCGATCGGCGGCCAGATCGCTGCTGGAGTCTCCAGTCCGGGAAATCGGTCGGCCGCGTTTCTCTTCGGCTTCGGTCTGGCACTGTCTGCGACTCGTGTCGCCACGCGAATCAGCCGCGGGGCATCGCAGGATTCTGAGGGAATTCACGAGCTGTTGCTGCTGACCCAGCTGAATTCCGCAGGCGTCTTCTGGCTGACCGCAATTCCACCGGTGCTCCTGCAGGCAGCTATTTTCCTGCTGTTCCTCCCCCTGCTGACCCTGGGAACGGCTGTTGCCGGGCTGCGGTGGGAAACCATCCCCCCCGCCATGACCTATCTCGTGGCCTTTTCCCTGACAGTGGGGGGAGTGGAGTCCTACGCCACACTCGCCGCGGGCCGATTCCAGATCGCACGGATCTTCGCGTGGGCGATTTAGCTGTTTTTCTGCTTCGTGCCCAATGTTGTCGCTGCGGTTGCCCAAGGTTGCATCGCCGATGGAATTGCTCCGAAGGTGGCGAGCGGAATTCTATCGCTGGTTTCTCCCATCACCCCCTATACTCCTGTCGGGCTGACCCTTGCGCTGGCAGCCGGAACTGCCTCTCTTGTGCAGTTTTCCGTGGCACTGCTGCTTCTGGGGATTCCGATTTCCCTCTTTGCCCGGCTGGGAATCCGAGTACTTCGCTACCCGACAGAGGGACGGGGCAAGCCTCTGGCACCGATCCAGGACGGCGTCCCCGCGGCACCTTCCCCACCGCCAGAGCTGGAGCTTCCCGGCACGGCAATCTGCACACGCCCTCGCACATGGAACAACGCACTTGCCTGCAAAGAGTTCCGATACGCCACGGGTGGCACAACCGGGCTCCTGCAGATCGGCCTCTGCTACTTCTTCGCCTCACTCCTCATTGGGCTCGCAACAATCGACCATAGCCCCCCGGACCTGAGCACGGCGCTGCGACAGCTCAACGCGACCGGGCTTACCGGCGGCCTCATGCTCCTCGCCCAGATCAGCTACTCACTAGCACAGCTGATTGCAGATGAACGCCGACAAAACACGCTGGACTCCATCGTCCTGCTGCCACTGACCACCTGGGAACTGCTCCGCGAGAAACTCAAAGGAGCAGCACTCGGGTGGACCGTGGGAGGTCCGCTTGCGGTGTTTTGCCTGGGACTGGCAGCCTGCCTGAACGCCAGTGAAACCTGGCAAGCTGCCCGGGACCACTACGGACTCATCCTGTTAGCGCTGCTCACGATTTGTATTCAATTTCCCCTCCACTGGGGCCTTGTCATCGCCCTCTCCACGAAACTCGGAACGCCCAAAACGCTTCCCTTCGCAGTTGCCATCCAGGGTTCACTCTGGATCGGTGGATTTCAGGCAGTCAACGGACTGGCAGGTGAACTTCTCGACCGCTCGGGGACGACGAATACCAACACCATGCTGGTAACAACCCTGATCCTCAACGGGCTTGGATTAATGGGCATTTACTACCTCATCCGCTGGATTCCCCGGCTGATCCTGCATGCCGCCGCACATCCTGCTGAAGAAGAAAGCTGAAAAAAGCCACGGGATCGCTTCGAATCAGCACAAATCAGGTCATTCCGCTCGCGTGGTTCGTTGACAAAGTGAAAAGAGGCGACTAACATCCTCCGTTTCCCCCATCTGCGGGAAAGCTGTCGAAATTGTAAAGCGTTTGAAGCGAGTACGTTAAGGCGAAGGATGCTGACCAGTGGCTGCGAATGAACGTATCCGGATCCGGATGGAGGCTTTTGACCATACCATCCTTGATCAGTCGGCTTCCGACATTGTTGACACCGCGAAGCGGACGGGTGCCATTGTTCATGGACCAATCCCGCTGCCGACGCGGATCGAGCGGTACACCGTTCTGCGGAGTCCGCACATTGACAAGAAGTCTCGGGAACAGTTCGAGATTCGCACGCACAAGCGTGTTATTGACATTGTTCAGCCAACAGGCAAGACGATCGACGCTCTGAACAAGCTCTCGTTGCCCGCTGGTGTGGACATCAAGATCAAGGCATCCACGTAAGGCGCGGAGTCGCTTTCGCCGTGCTGGCGATGGTGGTGCCAGTTGGGAGTTGGGCGATGATGTTTCGCCGGCTGCCCGCCTTGTTGTGATGTATGACGCGAAATCATTGAAGAGGTCGAGCCATGCCCGTCGGGCTTCTCGGAAGAAAAATCGGAATGACGCAGGTCTACGGTGAAAACGGCCAACTCGTGCCGGTCACCGTGATCGAAGCGGGCCCCTGTGCCGTGCTGCAACTGAAGACTCAGGAGCGGGACGGTTACGAAGCGGTGCAGCTCGGCTTCGACGACAAACTGAGCGAGAGCGACAAGGCTCGTTCGGAGGACCAGCGGAATCGCAATCGTGCCAACCGCGCTGAGCGGGGTCACGTGGCTGTGCTGAAAAGCAAGCGGCAGCGCCGCCTGGCTGAAGCCGGAGTGCAGGCACTCCCCAAGGCCAACTGCGAGCCGAAGCGGTTCGTGCGTGAGTTTCGCCTCGATGGCGAACAGGCCTCACTCGAAGTGGGACAGGTTCTGACCACCAGCCTGTTTGACGGCGTCAAAGAAGTGGATGTCGTCGGAACAAGCAAGGGGCGTGGAACCAGCGGTGCCATGAAGCGGCACAACTTCCAGGGCCAGGGAAGTGCACACGGTACAAAGAAGGTGCATCGCCGCGTGGGGGGTATCGGTTCGAACTCCCAGAATCGCGGTACCAGCGGCATGATCAAGAAGGGTCGGCGGATGGCCGGCCAGTACGGCAACACCCGCTCCACCGTGCGGAACCTCCGCGTGGTTCGCGTGGACGCAGAAAACAACATGCTTCTGGTGGGTGGTGCCATCCCCGGGCCGAATGGCGGTTACGTCATGATTCGGGTGGCGAAATAGTTCAGTCAGGAGTGGCCAGGGCTCTTTCACCCCGGCATGCTGAAAGTACCAGCGATGGCAGACACAACAAAAATTTCCGCACCGGTTCGCGGAATGAATGGCAAAGACGCCGGAACCTACACGTTCGATGGCGCTGAGCTGGCGGATCGCGTCAGCAAGCAGCTGCTGCATGACGTCGTTGTCATGTACCAGACCAATCAGCGTCAAGGTTCGGTCAAAACCAAGACCCGCGGCGAAGTGGCCGGCAGCACCAAGAAACTGTTCCGCCAGAAGGGAACAGGGAATGCCCGCGTCGGAACGAAGCGGTCCCCGATTCGTCGTGGGGGTGGACATACCTTCGCAAAGCGGCCGAAGGACTGGAGCTACCGATTGCCGAAGAAGGCCATCCGTCTCGCAACCCGGATGGCCCTGCTGAGCAAGTTTCAGGATCAGGAAGCGATCGTGCTCGATTCCTTCGTTGTCAACGAAGTCAAGACGAAGACGATTGCCGAGATGCTGAAGGCCCTCGGTGTGGCTGCCGACTCCTGTCTGCTGGTCATCCCCGAGCATGACCTGAAGACCTGGAAGTCAGGCCGGAATATTGAAAATCTGTGGATTTCGCCGGTCAAGGACCTCAACGCCTACGCACTGCTGCACCAGAAGCGGTTGCTAATTACGCGTGAAGCTCTTGATCAGGCACGTGCAGCTCAGAAAGAGGCGGTGACTGCAGGATGATTGTTCGCTGCCACGTGGGCAGGAGCGAATTTTGAGCAGTGACCTGTGGAGAAGTCAGATGTCGTATGTTTCGTCGGGAATTCAACTGGAACCGCACCAGGTGATCGTGCGTCCGCTCGTCACCGAGAAAGGTGTGCACCAGTCTCAGCGCTTCAATTCCTATGCGTTTGAAGTGCATCCGCAGGCCGACAAGGCTGTCGTCAAGACAGCTGTCGAATCGCTGTGGAATGTGCGGGTTGTTGATGTCCGGACACAGACCCGTCGCGGCAAGCCACGCCGGAGTCGAACCCTGATGGGACATACAGCGGATTGGAAGAAGGCGATTGTGCAGTTGCATGAAGATGATCGCATCAACTTCTTCTAGGATTCCGAGAGCAGGATTTGCTCCTGCCCTCAATGAGATCAACGCGGACGAACTGGACTGAGTCAAATGGGAATTCGCTTTTACAAACCGGTTACTCCTGGACGTCGCGGCGCTTCCGTCAGCGACTTCGCAGAGATTACGGACCGTAAGAAACGACCCGAGAAATCGCTGACGGTTCGCCTGACCCGCACCGGCGGTCGCAACCACCACGGGAAGATTACCTCCCGCCATCGTGGGGGTGGACACCGGAAGTTGTACAGGAAGATTGACTTCAAGCGCGTGCTGAACGGAATCCCGTTCAACGTGACTCACATCGAATACGATCCGAACCGCAGTGCCCGCATTGCACTGCTGGAATTCGAGTGCCCGGAAACGAAGACCGTCCAGAAGTGCTATATCCTGGCACCCGATGGTCTCAAGGCGGGCGACGTGGTCATGAACGGCCCGGATGCAGAGCCGAAGGTCGGGAACTGCCTTCCGCTGTCGAAGATTCCTCCGGGAACTGAAATTCACAATATTGAAATGCAGCCTGGCCGTGGAGGCCAGCTCGTTCGCAGTGCCGGAAACCGGGCTGTGATGAATGCTGCTGAAAAAGAGTGGGCACAGATCACTCTGCCGTCGGGCGAAGTTCGTCGTCTGCCGGGTCATTGCCGTGCCACGATTGGTGTTCTCGGTAACGCCGATCACTCGAAGATTAACCTGGGTAAAGCAGGCCGTACCCGCTGGAAGGGGCGTCGTCCTCACGTCCGCGGTGTGGCCATGAACCCTGTTGCTCACCCGATGGGTGGGGGCGAAGGCCGTACGTCCGGTGGTCGCCATCCGTGTAGCCCGACCGCCAAACCGGCCAAGGGTGGGAATACCCGGAAGCGTCGGAAGTCATCGTCGAAGGCGATTATTCGCCGTCGTCGGTCACGTCGAAACGGCCTGAAGAAGATTTGATTGGAACATCGGGCAGCGAGCAGGACAGATTGGCCGCTGCAGAATTGAATTAGAGTTACTGGAGAGGTGAGTATGGGTCGGTCACTGAAAAAGGGCCCGTATGTCGATGAAAACCTGCTGAAGAAGATCGCCCGGCTCGACGCCTCGGGTTCCAAGCAGCAGATCAAGACCTGGGCACGTCGTTCGACGATTTCGCCCGAGTTCATCGGTCATACGTTCCTGGTGCACAACGGCAAGGCCCACCTCCAGGTGTATGTGACGGAAGACATGGTTGGGCACAAGCTGGGAGAGTTTGCTCCCACTCGTACGTTCCGTGGTCACGGAGCCAAGGGGAACCGGTAGTCAATGGCGTTTCGCCGTCTGCTGGGGAGTCAGGAGCAAATCGAAGATGTCACACGTTAGAGCCTCACACCGTTTCGCACGTATTTCCGCGACCAAGGTCCGTCCTTTCGCGGATCTGATCCGCGGCATGTCAGTCCAGCAAGGGCTGGAAGCCTTGAAGTACGTCCCCAATCGGGGTGCCCGCTTCCTTGAAAAGGTGCTGCGGAGTGCAGCTGCCAATGCAGAGGATCGGGGCGCACGCAATGTGGACAACCTGCCGATCGTCGACTGCCAGGTGGATGGCGGCCCGATGTTCAAGCGGATGCGTCCTCGTGCCCGCGGGATGGCTTTCGTCATTCGTCGTCGGTTCGCTCACATTCACGTGGCGATCGACGCACCTGAAGTGCAGTAAGACAATCACCCAACGACTTAGCGGCGTGATCTAGCGAGAGATTCATTCATGGGACAGAAGACACATCCTCTGGGATTCCGCATCGGGGTCACCGAAGACTGGCGCAGCCGGTGGTATGCGTCCAAGAAAGAATTCGGTGATCTCCTGGTCGAAGACCAGAAGATTCGCAAGTTCGTCAACACAGAATACAAGTCTGCCGCTCTCGACAAGATCGAGATTGAGCGGACCCGTGATCAGGTCGTCCTTTATCTGCACTCTGCCCGGCCGGGGATCATTATCGGTCGCAAGGGTCAGGAGATCGACCGCCTGAAGGCCCGGCTCGAAGACACCTTCGGACGCCGGATGGAAGTCAAGATTATTGAAATCAACAACCCGTTCCGTCGGGCTCAGCTGATCGCCGAAGACGTCGCTCAGCAGCTTAACAAACGGGGAAGTTTCCGTCGGGCGATCAAGCGGACGCTGGATCAAGTGATGGAAGCGGGTGTGGCTGGAGTCAAGGTCGAGCTGTCAGGCCGGTTGGGCGGAGCAGAAATGTCCCGCAACGAGAAGGCCAGCCGAGGTTCGATTCCTTTGTCGACCTTGCAACGGCATGTGGATTACGGTTTCGCGGAAGCCAAAACGGCACAGGGCGTTATTGGCGTGAAAGTTTGGGTCGACTTAGGCGACTATACGGACGAGGAAAATACCGATGGCACTTATGCCGAAACGGGTCAAGCATCGAAAAAACCAAAGAGGTCGCATAAAAGGTAATGCCACCCGTGGAAACACGGTGGTGTTCGGCGAATACGGCCTGCAATCGACCCAGCCTGGCCATGTGACCGCGGTAACCATTGAAGCCTGCCGTATTGCAGCCTCGCAGTATATTCGCGGCTCGGGCGGTAAGGTCTACATTCGGGTGTTCCCGGATAAGCCGGTAACGGCCCGTCCGCTCGAAACTCGTATGGGTAAGGGAAAAGGGGAGCCGGATCACTGGGTGGCTGTCGTGAAGCCCGGTACCGTGCTGTTTGAGATTGCTGGAGCCAACAAGGAAGCTGCACGCGATTGTTTCAACCGCGTGGCCCACAAGCTTCCGGTTCGCGTCCGCCTGGTCGAGCGCCAGCCGGGAACATAGTGATCCGTGACCCGCACCCTTGACGTGCGGGTTATCGCCACTGCGACTTGTCTTACTGGGTTCGGTCTTCGCGCGAGCGATTTGAAATCAAGATCAGAGTAGAGTGATGTCCAAGGCCAAAGAACTTCGAGAGATGAACGACGAGCAGCTGAAGTCTGAGCTGAAGCAGACTCAGCAGGAGCTGTTCCAGCTGCGATTTCAGGCCTCGACCGAGAAGCTGGACGCCCCCAGCAACCTGAAGAAGCTGCGACGTTCGATTGCCCGGTTGAAGACGATTCTGACCGAGCGCGAATTGAAGGCTGCCAAGTAATTCATTGATCTATCGATTCGCGGCCGGCCCGTGATCGACACAAAAACATTTTAGCCGACCAGGCGTAATTGAGATGCGACGAACTTTGATCGGAACCGTGGTCAGTGACCGCAACGCCAAGACTCGACGCGTTGACGTTGAGCGCGTTTACCAGCACGCCAAGTACAAGAAGATCGTCCGCGGCCGGACCGTCTGCTATGTGCACGATGAAAAGAACGTCTCAAAGGTTGGCGACACGGTCGAGATCGTGGAATGCCCCCCGAAATCGGCGACCAAGCGTTGGGAACTTCTCCGCGTGGTGACCAGTGTCGATGAGATCGAAAGCCGCCTCGCTCGTGAACACGTGGCTGCTCAGTCAGCCGCCCGTTCCGCCGCAACGGACATCGATCAGGCAGCGGTCAGTGCCGCGACCGAGGGACCGAAGTCCTAGGTCTCCGTTGAGACTCGTGCCGATCGCGAAGTGATACGCAGATAGAGCCAGTTTGAAGGTGCTGTCGTCATGATTCAGATGCAAACAATTATGGATGTTGCGGATAACACCGGCGCAAAGACGGTCCGCTGCATTCGCGTGCTGGGTGGCACCAAGCGACGGACCGCCAGCCTCGGAGACGTCGTTGTCGTCAGTATCCAGAAGTCCATCGCCGGTGCACCGGAAGCGTTCCGCAAGGGACGGGTCACCCGCGGAGTGATTGTACGGGTCCGTTACGGCACTCGCCGGGAAGATGGTAGCTACGTCCGCTTCGACAGCAACGCTATCGTGCTCGTCGATAACGATGGCAATCCGCGCGGTACTCGTATTTTCGGCGCTGTGGCTCGCGAACTTCGCGATCGCCGGTACATGAAGATTATCAGCCTCGCAGCTGAAGTGGTGTAACGATGAAAATCAAACGTGGTGATATGGTGCTGGTGGTTGCCGGCGACGACAAAAGCGACACTCCGCGCGTCGTGGAACAGGTACTGGATGGCGGCAAGAAGGTCGTCATCGAAGGTGTGAACCTGGTTTACAAGCATGTCCGTCGCGGACATCCCAAGAGCCCTCAAGGGGGCCGCCTGCGGATGGAAAAGCCGATTCAGAGTTCGAACATCATGTTCTTCTGCACCAGCTGCAACGCTGGTGTTCGTCTCGGACTGCGTTACACTGCCGCCGGGGCCAAAGAGCGTTTCTGCCGCAAATGCAGCAAAACCGTGGGGCAGGTCAGCCCTCCCCGTCCGGCATATGCCAAGGCCACAGCAGCGAAGTAGTTGAGACTTTTCTCGCGCGTCTGACGCAGCGAAATCAAAATCTGGCTGGATTGAGGTTGGGTACACATGTCCCGTTTTCTGGAAAAATATCGTACGGAGATCGCTCCCAAGCTCGCCAAAGAGTTGGGACGGACCAATCCGCACAGCTTGCCGGCGCTGCAGAAGATCGTGGTGAGCATGGGTGTCGGCAAGGCGATCGGGGATCAGAAAATCCTCGATGAAGCCATGGAACACCTGGGTCAGATCACCGGGCAGAAGCCTTCCGTCCGTCAATCTCGAAAATCCATCGCGCAGTTCAAACTCCGCGAGGGGATGCGGGTCGGGGGTTGCGTGACACTCCGCCAAGGGCGGATGTATGAATTTCTCGATCGCTTGATTACACTGGTTCTCCCTCGCGTCCGTGACTTTCGCGGAGTGAACCCGAAAGCGTTCGACGGTCGGGGGAACTACAGCCTCGGTCTGAACGAACAGGTGGTGTTCCCGGAAATCAACGCCGACAAGGTGAAGAATATCCAGGGGATGAATATCGCAATCGTGACCTCGGCCAAGACGGATGACGAAGCTCGGCTGCTGCTGAAGGAATTCGGCATGCCGTTCCGTGAACCCGGGTCCAAGAAGTAAACAACAGTCGGCTGCCCGCCGGGCAGTAGAATTCGCCCGGATCACAGGCACCAGGAACAATTGACATGGCGACCAAAGCTCAAGTAGCAAAATCCAAGCGTAAGCCGAAGTTCAGCAGCCGGATCGTCCGTCGCTGTGAACTGTGCGGACGGCCCCGGGCTGTTTACCAGAAGTTCAAAATCTGCCGCATCTGCTTCCGCAAGCTCTGCCTGAATGGACTGGTCCCCGGTGCCAAAAAGGCCAGCTGGTAGTCTCCCTTCAGTCGCCTGGCACTCATGCCGGCCGACATGACGATTTGATTCAATCTTTTGCAGAGTTGACGGAAGCGGATTGCTGCTTCCAGAGGACAAACTTCCGATGATGACCGACCCGATTGCCGACATGCTCACCCGTATCAGGAATGCCCTGATGATCGAGCATCCGTACGTCGAAATGCCGACCTCGAAGGTCAAAGTCGGCATCGCTGAAGTTTTGCAGCGTGAAGGTTACATCTGGGACTTCGAAGTGGTCCCCGGTGAGCCACAGGCCACGTTGAAAATCCATCTCAAGTACAGTCCGACCGGTGAACGGGTCATCCAGAAGCTGACCCGTGTCAGCAAGCCTGGCCGCCGCGTCTATTCCGAGTCGCGGAAGCTGACCGACGTGATGCAGGGAATGGGAATTACCATCCTCTCGACGAATCAGGGCATGCTGAGCAGCCGCGAAGCCAAGGCCAAGCACGTCGGCGGCGAGATCCTTTGCGAAGTCTGGTAATAGTAGTTATTTTCTGCGGTCACGGTCGCCGTTGGACCACGGCTGGCTAACGAACCCGAAACGAGTATCAAGATGTCGAGAATTGGTAAGAAGCCGATCCCTGTGGCTGCCGGAGTGGATGTCGCTATCCAGGGTAACACCGTCAAGGTGAAGGGGAAGAACGGCGAGCTCGCTCACGAATGGCACCCCAACATCACTGTGGCATGGGATGCCGATGGTCGCCAGATCGTCGTACAACGTCCGGATGATCAGCGCCAGAATCGGGCGCTGCACGGGCTGACCCGGGCTCTGATTGCCAACATGGTTCAGGGAGTTCAGACCCCCTTCGAGAAGCGTCTCGAGATTCAGGGTGTCGGCTATCAGGCGACCCTGCAGGGGAAGACCGTTGCTTTGCAGGTCGGTTATGCCAACGTCGTGAAGCTTCCGATTCCGACCGGCGTCCTCTGCGAAATCCCCGCCCCAACGCAAATTATCCTCAAAAGCGCCGACAAGCATGCCGTCGGTCAGTTTGCTGCGAATATCCGTCGGGTTCGTCCGCCCGAGCCCTATAAAGGCAAGGGAATCCGTTACGTGGGCGAAGTCGTTCGCCGGAAGGCCGGTAAGGCATTCGGTAGCTGACGTGAGTTCGGCAGACGCGGTTCTCACGGCGTTATTTGACATTCAAGCCCGGACGGTACATCCCGGGAAGAGACTGGCAGGCTAAGACATGAGAGTTCAACAACGCATCGCAAAGCAGCGCTGGCGACGGGCGAATCACACCCGGAACCGGATCCGCTCGACCGCTGGTCGGCTGCGTCTTTCGGTGTTCCGCAGCAACAAGCATATTTCCGCCCAGATCATCGATGATGAAGCGGGACGGACATTGATTTCGGCCAGCACCAACGAGGCGAGCCTCGGCGGTGTCGGCAAGTGTCACGGAAACAAAGCTGCCGCTGCACGGGTCGGCAAGGCCCTTGCAGAACGGGCCCAGGCGGCCGGGATCAAGCAGATCGCTTTCGATCGTGGCTCATATAGCTATCATGGTCGGGTCGCCGCTCTGGCCGACGCCGCCCGCGAAGCCGGTTTGGATTTTTAATCGTTGCCGCCAACAGGCGGTTCGCAGGAATACATTTCTGTCAGTCTGAACGTCGTGCGGGTTCTCCCGACTGACTGCCGGCTGATTCGAGACAAAAGAATTCTCCCAGGAGTAGCCTCGTGGCTTCAGAGTCAGGACAAGGTTCGAAGAATCCGGAACGTGTCGTTCAGATCCGACGCTGTGCGTGCGTCGTGAAGGGTGGACGTCGTTTCAGTTTCGCAGCTCTCGTGGTTGTCGGCGATGAGAGCGGCCGCGTCGGCTATGGGTACGGCAAGGGATCGGAAGTTCCGATCGCTGTCGAGAAGGCCACGAAGCAGGCAAATCGCCGTCTGCAACGGGTCTCGATGCAGAATACAACGATCCCGCACCAGGTCGAGGGCCGCTTCGGGGCGTCTCGCGTGGTGCTGATTCCAGCGGCTCCCGGAACCGGGATCATCGCCGGTGCGACCGTCCGGTCGGTGGTGGAGCTGGTAGGTATCAAAGACATTCTCTCCAAGAGCCGCGGTTCTTCGAATCCGGTCAATCTAGTCAAGGCGACATTTGACGCTCTTGCCAAGCTGCGGACCCGGGAAGACGTTGCCCGTCTCCGGGGCGTGGAGATCTGATCCTCGTCGGTGTGATCAGCTGCGGAAATTTCGAGTAGAGCTACTTCAGATCTGAACGATTTGCCATGATTATTGATGACGTCCACCGCGGGATACAGAAGAACAAGAAGCGCAAGCGTCTGGGTCGCGGTCCAGGCTCCGGGCATGGCAAAACGTCGGGTCGCGGTCACAAGGGTGCCGGAAGCCGTCGCGGATATCATGCGCGAATCGGTTTTGCCGGGGGCCAGATGCCGCTGTTCCGCGTTGTGGCGAAGAAGGGGTTCAACAACAACCAGTTCGCCACCAAGGTTCTGGCAATCAATATTGCAACTTTGGCAGAACGTTTCGAGAATGGGGCCGAAGTCAGCCCTGAGACGCTCCACGCCAAGGGAATGGCCAAAGGGAAGTTCGACGTCATCAAGATTCTTGGTGACGGTGAACTGAATTTGAAGCTGTCGGTCAAGGCACACCGGTTTTCGAAATCAGCTGCTGAGAAGATTCAGGCAGCCGGCGGAACCGTTGAAGTTCTGGAGTAAGCTGCGATCGGTTCCCGATCTGACAGCGTGAGTCTGCGTTTTATTTGTCGGCTGGCGACCGATCGCGAAAACAGAACGAAGGATAGGCGGGTCAAGCAGCCGCGATTTGCAGAGCGGATCACCCTGCAGGCACACGATAAGGACGTTGTTCGATGCTGTCGCGACTGCGAACCATTTTTACGATTCCGGAACTCCGCCAGAAAATCCTCATCACGCTGATTCTGCTCGCCGTTTATCGGATGGGCTTTTCGATCATGCTTCCGTTCATTGATCAGGAAGCATTTGCTGAATCTTTCAAGAAGATGCAGAGCCAGGCCGGCATCGGCCAGTTCATGCAAGCCGTTGCTCTCTTATCGGCATCCGGCCGTGGGAACGCCACGATCTTCGGTCTGGGAATTATGCCGTACATCTCGGCATCGATCATTTTCCAGCTGCTGGGCCAGGTTTATCCTCCTCTCGAGCAATTGCAGAAAGAGGGCGAGACCGGACGCAAGAAGATCAATGAATATACGCGCTATGCCACTGTCCTCATTGCACTCGGACAGAGCTATTTCTGGATCAACATGCTCGCGAATAATCGCCTCGGCATGGGTCAGGGTGTCATTCTCGATGCCTACGACACCTGGTTCTATCGACTCGTCGCCACGTTGACGATGACCGCCGGGACCATGCTGCTGATGTGGATCGGCGAGCAGATCGACGAGTATGGTGTCGGTAACGGAATCAGCTTGCTGATCATGGCGGGTATTCTCGCGCAGATGCCCGCCGCCGGACTCGAACTTCTTCGTCCTGCTCTCAAAGAGGGAATCGGACTGGGTACAGCGGGTGGCATCGACAAGTTGCTTCCGCTGGCGATTCTGTTCGTCGCGGTGGTGATGGGAGTGATCGCGATCACGCAGGCCCAGCGCCGCATTCCCATCCAGAGCGCGAAGCACGTCCGTGGACGTCGCGTCCTCGGTGGCCAGAAGCAGTTCCTCCCGCTGCGTGTCAATCAGGCGGGGGTGATGCCGATCATCTTCGCCTCGAGCCTGTTGATGATCCCGATGTTCGTGTTCACCTGGCTTTCGCAGATGTTCCCGGGGAGCTCGATGCTCTCGGCCTTTGCGAACACCTTTGGTGGAAGCGGGCGAGGTCTGTCTTACAACCTGCTCTTCATTCTGCTGATTTACTTCTTCTGCTACTTCTGGACGAGCATCACGTTCAATCCGAAGGACATGGCAGAGAATCTGAAGGACTACGGAAGTTTCGTTCCCGGTTACCGTCCCGGCAGTCACACCGAGAAATACCTCGATCAGGTGATGGTCCGTATCACTTATGTCGGTGCCGGCTTCCTGGCCCTGATCGCGGTGATTCCGACCGCAGTCGCCTCGGGAATGGATATTTCCTTCCTGATCGCCAGCTTTTACGGCGGAACGGGTCTGCTGATCGTCGTCTCCGTGGCCCTGGATCTGGTTCAGAAGATCGACAGCCATCTGGTGATGCGGAATAAGGCTGGTCTGCTCGATTCCGAAGACGTCTGATTCCTTTCGAGTTGGAAACTCGGGCCTTGAGAGACTGTCGGTGCATCCGGGGCGCTCTGAGCTGCGAGCCCTGTTGAAGACACTGCAGAAGGCCCGTCATGGCGATGATTACTCTCAAAAGCAGGCGTGAGATCGAACAGATGCGGGCGGCCGGACAAGTGGTCGCCGAGGCGCATCAGATTGCCGCCCGGATGGTGGCCCCCGGTGTCACGACCCGCGAGATCGATCAGGAGATCGAGAAGCTTTTCGACGCCCGACAGGCCCAGTCCCTCTTCAAGGGATTCCCCGGCAAGGTTCCGTTTCCGGCCGTCACCTGCATCAGCGTGAACGAGCAGATCGTGCACGGAATTCCCGGCGACTACGTTCTGAAGGTCGGGGACATCGTCAGTATCGACACGGGCTGCCGGGTGAATGGCTGGTGTGGCGACTCCGCCTGGACTTACGCCGTGGGCGAGATCGACTCCGAAAGTCGCCGACTGATGGATGTTGGCCAGGAGATTCTGCGAACGGCGATCATCGGACTGGGACAGGAGTCACGCTGGTCTGCCGTGGCCCGCAAGATGATGAAAGTTGCAGTGGATGCCGGCTTCTCGCTGGTGGAGGATTTCGTGGGCCACGGAATTGGCCGCGAGATGCACGAACCACCGCAGGTGCCGAACCTGTACATCAAAAAGATGGAGCGGGACGACTTCCCCATTCAGCCCGGCCTCGTGCTCGCGGTTGAGCCGATGCTGAACGCAGGAACCGCACGCGTCCGCATCCTGAAGGACCATTGGACGGCAGTGACCGCTGACGGTAAGCGGAGCGTTCATTTCGAGCATACGATCGCAGTGACGGCCGAAGGACCAATCCTGCTCACAGAGGGTGTCGGAACCCCTCTGCTGCCATAGGCCTGCTGTCGATGGTGTCGGGGGCGGGTCCGGAACGGCTTTCTCATGCTGACGACGCATTCCTCGCCCGGAATTGCAGAAGAGCGGCACGCTCCCTTCGTGTGTGGCCCCCAATGCCTTTCAAATCGAGCAGAGCTGCTCAACAGGACGGATGTACAAGTCGCCGGGCGTGATTTCCTGGCAGATTGGCGTTCGGCTCGTCCTCAAAACAGAAAAACCCCGGCCGCTGTCGGGCGACCGGGGCATCATCCGGAAAGTTGCAGTGTTTGTCACCAGTATCTGTGGTTACTGCTTCAGCGAAGAAACAGTCGTCCCTTCGACGGTTCCTTCAGCACGGAAAGTGACCGGTTGTTCCCGGCCAGCGATGGTCAGGATCAGGTTCTCGGAGACCGGTCCGCCTGCTTCCGGAGCGGTATACCGGAACTGGACGACGTGAGTCGGCTGCGACGCATCGGTCAGGCGGGGAACTTCAAACATGTTGCGATTTGAAGCACACTCCACGTGATCAATCTTGAACGGCCGCTTGCCGCGAATCACCACGGTAAACGTCTTGGTTTCGCCTGGGGCCATTTTCCCCAGCTGTTGCACTTCCGGAGTGACCACGATGTCTGGCTCAACCCGGCCGAAGACGAGCACGGGAACTTCTGGGGAGTTACGATCATTGGTCAGCAACGTGAGCTGGTTCTGAATGTTTCCCATTTTGGAGTTGGGATCGAGCTTCACCGAGAGCTCATACAGCACGTTGGTTGGCGTGCGGGAGACTTCGCGAACCTTGGCATCGATCGTCTGATCGCCCGATTTCACACCGGTCACCTGCCAATTGGCGCCATTTCCCGCGTAGGCGATCTCGATTTTCCGTTCAGCACCAGTGCCATATTCCACGGTTCCGAAATCGGCATTGCCCGGAGTCAGCACAACGTCAGAGCGAATATACGCACTGATGGGAATCCGGACAGTTTTCGTGGCGGACCCTTTGGCGCCATGGAACGTCAATGTCACATCGACGTTCGAGTCCTTCTTGTGCATGAACTTGACGGTGTTCATCTTCACTTCAATCAACGCCTGCTCATGCGTTTTCAGCAGTGTTTTGTCAGGCTTGGCGGCAGTACACCCGCAGGTCGTCCCGACATTCGAAATCGAAATGTCTTCTTCATAAAGATTTGTGATGACAATGTTGTGGCGCACGTCGGCCCCTCGCGCCACCGTTCCGAAGTTGTGATTCAACTCAGAGAACATTTTCTCTGCCCAATTGAGTGACGACTGCTGGGCAACAGCAGACGTGCCTGCAAACAGGGACATCGACAAAACAAACAGCGGTGCAACTCTGGTTAACATGACATCTACTTTCCTGACTGCATTTCGATCTGGCGAAGGGGGCACCGGATCGATTCACGGAAAACTCTGATGCGTGCCCACACGGCAACCGCAAATCTGATTCCGTTCAGCCTGACCACTGCCGCCGCAATTCAGCATTGGACCCTGCCTGACTCCGTGCAATTTGGGAGCCATTCCACCTGTTTTAACACAATGACCTGACCTCGGGGATGCGAATTTTCGCACTTCCGGCATTCTTCGCCGGTAGACCGGTCTCGGGAAGCGTTCCCTCGCAGAATGTGCTTCAACATGCCCTAGTTCTGCCACGGAATCAATAAGAATTTGAGCTGAGCGTCTGAGATTCTGGCGGAATCTGCCGAACGGGAACCGTGGCAAAACCTGGAGAAATTCTTCCACGCGCGCCTAGCCTGACAATGATTCCGACCGTAGGCAATCTGCGGTAACCAGCCGTTCGCCAGATTCGGAGGAAACACAATGTGCTGGCTTCCCGGTCAAAATGTCCGATGATCAGCCGCAAATCACAAATTTTTGTTCAAGCGGCCCCCCCGGACATCTCTGACCGCCCTGCTACGTCGTCAGCAGCTGCCGAATCATCATGATCGCGGCGGGACCGACCAGCACCACGAAAATCCCCGGAAAGATGAACAGCACCAGGGGAAAGATCATTTTCACTGCGGTCTGGGCGGCCTTTTCTTCGGCCAGCTGGCTCCGCTTCACCCGCATGCTGTCCGACTGCACCCGGAGTGCCTGGGCAATCGACGAGCCGAATTTATCGGCCTGAATCAGAATCGCGGCAAGGGCTTTCACATCATCGACACCGGTTCGCACTCCCAGATCGTGGAGCACTTCCCGGCGGTTTCGACCCATCTGCAGTTGAAAGTTGGCGTGGTTCAGCTCGCCGCAGATCTCGGGAGCCCCTTCCACCAGTTCTTCCGAGACTTTGCGCATGGCAGCATCGAGCCCCAGTCCCGCCTCGACGCAGACGACCAGCAGATCCAGGGCGTCGGGCATCGACAGAAAGATTTTTTCCTTGCGTGAGCTGACGAGCCACCACAAAACGATGTCGGGAAAGAACATCCCCAGACCGGCCCCTGTCCCTATGGCCATCAGCCCTTCGGTGGTGAAGCCCTTCAGATAGAGCCCGATTCCACCTCCGAGAACGGTCCCGATTCCCATCGTGGCTGCCTTGATGGCCAGAAAGATCATCGTGGCGGACGGGGACGAAAAGCCGGCATTGGCCAGACGAACGCGCAATTCGCTTTGTTCGAGTTCGGTTTTGGGCTGCAGCGCCTTGGAAAGGGCCGGAGCAGCCTTGTGAAAGATGGAGCTGAAGCCGGTCGATTTTCCGGACGGATCGTCTTTCCCCCGTTTTCGCGGGTCCCGCAGCTCGTGCAGGCGCTCGGAAACCCGGGACTCATTGCTGGAGGAAATGAACGACGCGATCGCCCAGATCCCCGCGGAGACGGCTCCGAAGACAGCAAACGGGATGAGCTGGGTCAGTTCCATAGCAGCGAACTTCATCAAAGGGGGAGAGTCAACCGGGGAGTCTGCGGCATCGGTTCATCCACGGCCAACCAAATCTCTTACAACGAAATCTCTCAGTTCCGCATCCGTCCAGCGATTCGGGATGGTTCGACACCGTGACTCCCCGGAACGCTCACGGGCAGATCAAAACCCGAACGCATTACACCTTGATGGCAATAATTTTCTTGATGGCATAGGCACCGATCAGCTGCAGCACGATGGCGACCGCCACCATCTGCCGCCCGAGCGGATCAGTGAAGAGCATCATCACGTATTCGGGGTTCAGGCGCCACACGGCCACGAACAGGGCGATCGGCAGCAGCATCAGCACGACACCGCTGATGCGACCTTCTCCGGTGAGGGCCTGCACCTGTCCCATGATGCGAAAGCGTTCGCGGATAATGTGCCCGATCTTGTCCAGAATTTCCGCCAGGTCCCCCCCGGACTGCCGCTGAATCGCCACCGCCATGGCGAAAAATTTGTAATCCATATTCGGCATGCGGTAGTAGACGTTCTTCAGCGCCTGCTCGATCGGGATCCCGAGATTCTGTTCCTCGTAGGCGATATTGAATTCCTTGGAGATCGGGTCGGGCAGTTCATCGACGACCACTCTCATCGCGGAGGCGAGGCTGTGCCCGGAACGTAAGGCCCGGGCGGTCAGTTCCATCGCCTGCGGAAGCTGATTGGCAAACGCCTTGAACCGTCGACCGCGCCGGAACATCAGCCAGCCGAACGGCAACAGTCCACCAACCAGAGCGAGGAGAGGATAGAACGGCAGCGAGCATTTCGCCGCCACGCCAATCCCCACGGCCAGAATGGCGGTGCCGATCGAAATGAGCAGAAACTTTTCGGGAGCCAGTGGTGTATCCGCCTGCACGAAGAGCAGTTTGAAGTGCGAGAAGCGGTTAACCAGCTTGTTCATGAAGCCATGCAGACCGGACAGTCCCTCCTTGACGAGGGCCTCACGGGTGACCTGCATGCTCCCTTCGGACTTCGCCGATTTCTTGCCAGCCAGAATATCGAGCCGGTCTTCCACCGAGCTGCTGCCGGCGTTCTCCAGCAGCAACACGGCCGAAGCGATCAATCCGGTCACGCCGATGAAAGCGATGATGGAGATCGCCAGAGGTGAGAATGTCAGGGCGAGAATCATCATGGTCGGGAGACTCTGATCGTGCCGGCGGAATGCCGGACTTCGCAACAAGGGAAACGCGGGTTGTTGTCCTCTGACATAAAACAGGGCCGCTGACACTCAGCAGCCTTCCGGAAATCAGGAGCCGAGTCGACGGGCGCTGAACAGGTTGGACGGGAGTCGAACCCCCGCCGCTTCCAGACGGGGCATGAACCCGGGCCGGACACCGGTCGTTTCGAAATGGCCGAAGGCCCGGCCATCCGGATCGATGCCATCCTGCACGAAACGGAAGATGTCCTGCATGATGATGGTATCCTGCTCCATGTTCATCACTTCGGTAATGTGCGTCACTTTTCGGGGACCTCCCTGCAGGCGGCTGACCTGAATGATCATGTCGACCGCCGCTGCCAGCTGATGCCGGATCGCCTTCAGCGGGAGTTCCGAGCCCCCCATCGTCACCAGCGTTTCGATACGGGAGACCGCGTCGCGCGGCGTGTTGGAGTGGACGGTCGTCATCGAGCCTTCGTGACCGGTGTTCATCGCCTGCAGCATGTCGAGTGTTTCGGGACCGCGACACTCACCGATGATGATTCGGTCAGGCCGCATTCGCAGTGCGTTTTTCACAAGATCCGTTGCGGTGACGTTCCCCTTCCCTTCGATGTTGGCGGGTCGGGTTTCGAGCCGGAGCACGTGCTCCTGCTGCAGCTGCAATTCGGCGGCATCTTCAATCGTAATCACGCGTTGATCGGACGGAATGAAGCTCGACAGCGTATTCAGCAGTGTCGTTTTTCCGGAGCCGGTTCCGCCGCTGATGATGATGTTCAGTCGGGCCTTGATCGCCCCTTCGAGCAGCATCACCATTTCAGGGGTGAATGCTCCAAAGCGGATCAGATCTTCCAGCGTTAGCGGACGGGACCCGAATTTACGAATGGTCAGCGAGGGGCCGTCGAGTGCCAACGGTGGAATAATGGCGTTCAGTCGTGAGCCGTCGGGGAGACGGGCATCGCACATGGGCGACGTTTCATCGATGCGGCGGCCGACACGCGAGACAATGCGGTCGAGAATCTGCAGCAAGTGCTCGTTATCGCGGAAGGTCACATCCGAACGCATGATCCGTCCGTGCTTTTCCACGAAGACCTTCTTGGGCCCGTTGATCATGATATCCGCCACTCCCTCCTGCTTCATCAGGATTTCGAGCGGACCAAAGCCGAAGGTCTCGTCGAGGACTTCCTCGATCAGCCGCTCCCGTTCGGAGCGGTTCAGCAGCGGGTTTTCGGTATCGCACAGATGCTCGACCACCAGCCGGATCTCGCGACGGAGGGTGTCTCCCTGCAGCTCGCCAAGGCGATTCAGGTCGAGCTTGTCAACCAGTTTGCCGTGAATCAGACGCTTCAAATTCTCGAAGTCGTCCTGTGACGGGTCTTTACGAACGCGGTTAAGGGATGATGAAGGAGCCATTGCAACGAATCTCCAGGAGCTCGCGTCCACGGGAACGGGACGCATTTTCGGGTGGGGTTCCCAAATCTCGCCGCACAGACCGGTCTGCTTCCAATGCAGGCCCTGAGGCGCAGTGCCGCTCTTCAACCCTAGCTCAGGAATGCAGCCCGCAAGGTCGACGTTTTCCGAACTGTTGAAAAAAAACCACAGCTCGCGGTCGACGAAAATGGCGATCGCGTCGGCAGCAACCGTTCTGCGGCCGATACTGAATCGGAAGATGTTGACGATCGAAGAGCTTCGCGCGGGGCGTTCTTCAACGGCCCCCTGGCAGGGTCCGCCCCGATCGATCAGGAAGCCGGCTCCGCATGGAGCGTTCGGGCAGAAGCTCAGTGTGCTCCGGAGCCAGGAGGGTGGCCCCGCAGAAGCGATCCGCTTATTCGCCCCGGCACTGCCGACGCAGCGCTTCCAGCTCCGATTCAATGCGATTGGAAGATTTCGAAGAGACCGCTGGGCCCGGAGCTGGAGTGGGGAGAGGACCGACAACGGTCTCCTCGTTGGCACTCCACATCTCCCGGCGGCGACGGGCGTCGGCCAGGCGGGCCACGAGCGCGTTCATCATCGTCTGCAGGTGATCGCGTGTCGCCAGAGCAGCCTGCAGCTGCTGTTCGAGCCCCGCGATCAGATCTTCCACCTCGTTCTTGCGGGCCAGGGCCTGCCGGGCGAGTTCGTCGTTGTCGGCCATCAGGTGAGCGCGGGCCTGATTGACCCAGGCTGTCACGTCCGGCCGCTGTGCTGCAATCTCCGCTTCGATTCGGGCCACGTTGTTGACGGCGGTCTGCACGCTCCGTTCTGCACCGAGCGTCCCTTCCGTCATCTCCGCGATAATTTCCTCCAGTGCCTGGCGGGGATCCTCTGTCTTGCTGAGCAACGTTGTGAGGTTGCAGGTGACAATATCTGTCAGGCGGCTGAAGAAAGGCATGTTGGTCTCTCGGATAAACACAGCGACTGCCGCGGGAGCGGGCTCAAGCAGGGAGTCCGCACGGCAGTCGGGGCCTGGCAGAAGTTTGTGGCTTCGTGCTGAGGCCGTTTCAGGAACAACGGCAATTTTCATATCGTGGATCACCGGGATCGACAACTTCCAGCAGATTTTTTATTTCGGGGGTTTTCACTCGTTTTCCTGTCGGGGTGAAAAACCCTTGAGTCTCAGCTTCTCGGCGATTTTCTGGCGGGCCAGCCGCAGGCGGCTCTTACAGGTCGGCTCCGGAACTTCCATGATTTCTGCCACTTCCGTCAGCGGAATCCCGGAATAGTAGTGCAGCAGAAACGCCTGCCGCTGATCTTCGGGAATCTCCATCAGAATCCGGTTCAGCAGCTCATTGAACTCGCTCGTGACCAGCTGCTGATCGGGCGTCGTGATCTCGTCGATCAAGCGATTGAGGGCCGCTTCTTCTTCATCCGACTGCTGCTGATACGCCCGCAGCAACGCATCGTTGGAGCGACGGCGGACATTGTCGATCAACAGATTGCGGGCAATGCGAAACATCCAGCCCCGAAACCGGTTGACCGGCAGATAGTCCCATGCCTGATGATAGACCTTGAGCAACGTCTCCTGCGCGAGGTCTTCGGAGAACTGCAGGTCACGCGTGTTTTTCAGAAAGAAGCCAATCAGCATCCCACGATACCGATCGACGAGAACATCAAAGGCCCCCGCCTCTCCCGACTGCACCAGAATCATGAGTTGGTCGTCAGTCATGGGATTCCGTGAATTGCCCTTTCCGGAACGCAAATGAACGGAGACGGTGAACCTGCGATGCTGGAGTTGCGGACACGGTGAGCGTTAGAATTGTTCGGCGATCCCGCGAGATCTTCAGGACGGCTGCACATCTCGCAGGAAAATGGTCTAACATCCCGTCCGGCCTGTCGAGGCACCCGTGCGGATTGTCAGTCTCAAAGTCCCTTGATTTTTGATCTGCTTTGACATTCCACGGGGAGTCGCACCGGATCATCAATCGGATCGTGTCCAGCACGGGGACAGGCCAGAACAATCTACTGGGGATGGATCGTGAAGCCCCCGAGCACTGGTCCGGTAACGTGGCGGGCCCCTGCAGCGGAGCTGCTGCCGAAGCGGTCACCGAGGTGAAGTCAGAAAGTCAGGCAAGACGTGGAAGAAGAATTAGTTCCCCTGCGGCTCTCCTATGGGCGCGGCAAAACATTCGTCGCAGATCTTCTGGAAAAGCGGCTGATCTCTCACCACCGCGCACCACAACCGGTGAGCGATCTCGGCGCGGCTGTCCGAAAGGCCCTGCAGGAGCCGATCGATTTCCCGGCCGTGCGTCAGGCGTTTGTCCCGGGCGATCGCGTGGCCGTGGTGATCGACGCTGGAACTCCCCAGCCTGACGTCGTCTTTGCTGAACTCTGGAATCAGCTCTCCGCAGCAGGGGTTCAGGCGGACGATTTGTTGATCCTGCAGCCAGCCGGCTGGCAGGCGATTGCCGGTCCGGATCCCCGAGCACGACTGCCTGCGGAAGTCCGCGACGCGATTCAGGTGAAACGTCACGATGCGACGGTGGAAGGGAACTGCCAGTATCTGGCATCCACCGCGGCAGGAGAGCGAATCTACCTCGCCTCCGGAGCGACCGAGGCGGACGCCGTCCTGACAATTGGTCCGGCGGTCTTCGATCCGCTCCTAGGACTTCGCGGCGGGGCCAGCGGCATCTATCCCGGGCTCTCCGACACCGAGGCGATCCGACGAAGTCAGGGAACTGGGCACGATGAACTGGGACCGGACGACACCCGTCCGCTCCGACAGGTGGTCGACGAAGTCGGTTGGCTGCTGGGGCTGCAGATTTCGATCTGCCTGATACCGGCTCTGGGCACCGGAGTCCATCAGGTACTGGTGGGCCAGACAGATTCAACACTGAGAGAAGCCAGAGCAGTGTTGAAGCACAGCTGGCTGATTCAGCCTGAGGAGCGAGCGGAGCTGGTCGTCGTCACAGTGCCGGAAGATGGTTCGGGTCACGGCTGGGAACAGGTGGCCGCAGCGATTGAAGCAGGCCGCCGGGCTGTCGAACGCAATGGCCGAATTCTGGTCCTCTCCCAGTTGAAAGAGGCTCCGGGGCCAGGACTGGAAATCCTGAAGCAGTCCCGCACCCCACGTGATGCGGTGAAGCCCATCCGCAAAGCCAATGTCCCTGATCTTGTGGCTGCCACCCGCATTGCAGCGGCACTCGACTGGGCCAATATTTCGCTGTTGAGTGAACTGGAACCGGGCACGGTGGAAGACCTCTTCATGTTGCCCGTGGAATCCGAGGAGGAAGCCCGGCGACTGCTGCGGAATGATGAGATGACCACCATTCTGGAGAATGCCCAGCATGCCACCGTCGTCAGCGGCATCTGACAACACCGGTCCCGGTGGCTGGATCCAGCTGATTGCATCAGGGACATACAGTGAAAGGCAAGGGAGTGGGGGAGTCGGTCATCGCTGTCACCAGCTGGCGGAAGAATTCCGCTCGATCCACCCCCGGAGGAACTGGGATCGAGCGTGGCGAAAGTGGAGGTGCACCGCTCGTCAGCAGAATTTCATCCCCTCCCACCTGATCGACCAGCTGGATCCGCCCTGCAGCACTCGGGTCCCGTAAGACTTGCCTGAATGGGACAGCCAGTTCCGGTTCATCGGCCGGGATGGCCATCCGGATCGGCAGCGAGAGAAGAAGTGCACGAAGCTCTCTGACCGACCGCTGCAACCTCGGATGCACCCACTCGGGATCCACATCTTCCCAGGGATCAAGAACAAACCGCCGATACCAGCAGGCGGGATGCGGGATCTGCAGGGTCGACGTGGAGACGACCTCATTTCCGTAGCTCAGAATGTCCAGATCGAGCGTGCGCGGACCCCAATGCACGGTCCGCCTCCGCCCCAGACTGCTTTCGATCCGTTGCAGCCGGTGCAGCAGACCGGCCGGCGATTCCCCGGTGCGGAGCAGAAGCACCCCGTTCAGAAAGGGATCTCCGGCCGCCGCGCCGACAGGAGAGGTGCGAAACAGCCGACTGATACGGATGACCTCACCAACGTCCGCCAGCCGCTGTTCCGCAGCCCGCAACGTCTCACAGACGTTCCCCTGGTTGCCGCCGAAAGCGATCGCGGCGACCTGCTCGCCCGCTGGAGTCGACTCGACATTCATTCGTGGTTCATCCCGGTCAACGGAAGCCCTGCACTCCTTGTGAAGGATCCCCCGCAGTGCCCTTGATCTTAGCGTCCGTTGCCCGTTCTTGCCGCAACCCCGGCGCGGCGGAAGCGGCCGAACCCGTCCACTCATCAGGAAACTGAAAACGGACGGAAAGCGTTGTCGTCTCCCCCGACTCACAACCCGAACGGGAATCTCTTGATTTGCAGCCAATTCCGGCTAATGTGGAATCACTGTGAAGCGTGAGCGCACGGAATCAGATTCCTTTGCGGCTCCGCTCCCTCTCTGCGGCATGAAGGCTGCTTCCGTGTCATGACGACCCACTGGCGGGAAGGGGATTCCGAGTCGTTGATGCGTAGGAGGATGGCTTACGTCAATGCGAACTGTTCTGTCGCGCTCTTCGCAGAGACATCAGGGAACGATTCACTCTCCGGATCCAGAGGCTGCCTTTGTCATCCTTGCGGTTGCGAAGGGATCGCGCTGTGCGATCAGTAGCCAATCGGGAGAGCGATATGATCGCTACAGCCGGTCCAACCTGAACGATCATCGGCCAGCGTGGTCGCTTAGCGTTCAGGCGGGTGTCGGTTCTGGAACGGCCCGAACTGCGGAAGATCAGGTTCCGGAACAGGACGGTCCCGATTGCTTTCGGGCAATCAGGATCAACTGTAGGGTTTACACCGGTGACGAAGAGAGGATCATTCTCCGAACTCAGAATCTTAAAAAATATCGTGCAGACGCCACAGGAGTTTTGTATTTTGGTCATCGATTGGGTGAAATACGTAGTCGATTGCTACGAAACAGCCTCGACGAGGGTGCTTCAGAATTCACCATAAGTTTATGTGATTATCGAGGATCCAATCGAGGACGACAGTCCATAACCAGCAGTTCCGGACCAACGCCGGTCTGTGCGGGCGCGAGGGAATTCTTTGCGACCGGGTGGAGTGTCTTTCCGAAAAGTAAGCTGCAAACGGATGGGCAGCGGATTCGCCGCATTCAACCTGTTCGCAACATTCAACATGTTCGCAACGTTGACCAGGCGAGTCACGGAGGAACGTCTGACGAGGTTTCGCCAGGCATTCAATCGAACGTTGTAAATCTGACAGGGCCGCGTCCGGGAGTGACGCAAGATGGCTCCGTTTGCACACAGTTTTCTAAGGGAGACGGGACCCAATCCGATTCAGGAATTCCTTCGAGTTCCCAGTCGGATCGAGATCGAAACAGACGTCTGGCGGTACGCCGCTACGCAGTGGTCCCATTATTGCTGATGCTCCCGTTCGCAGCCCGCATCACGCTTCCGGTACGTATCGAAGACGTCGGAAGCCGGGTGAGAGAGCTGGGAAAGCTCGTCGGCAATCCGCCTTTGCACGGTTCGCAACACCTGCATGTCACGATGAAGTCAGCGTCCGTTTGGAACTGAGATCACGTCCATTTGTAAGTAAGAAGCACCATCACGGAAAGACCATGAACACTGGCGTCACTCCAGTGTTCCCAGTTTTGTGGCAACCATTGCACGGAACTGATCCAAGGATTGCTCAACGATGATTGACACAGCGCCAGTCAAAAAATTTCACTATCGCGAGCTACGGACCCGGATGTCCCCCCAGGACGTGGCCCGTTATCTCGTGGCGGAATATCTGCATGACTGGGGAATCCGCGACGCAGAAATCACTGCCGCGGAGAGCCGCCGGATTGTGGAGGAAGCAGAACACCTCACACTCGATGTCGCGGGGGATGCCCTGCAGCGAGAACTGTGTGAGACGGCCATCCGTCTCGCCATGGAAGAAGTAGAAGGGGCCATCGCGCGAATGGCGGTCAGCCCCAGCCGCACCCGGATCTCCGCACCGACGAACGATTCCATCCTCCCCCGGATGGCCAGCGTACTGCTCGAATTCCCCGATGCCATTCGCCATCGTGACCGCCCGCCGGCACACCTGCTGGCGGTTCTCGAACAGTCCGTTTCTCCCATTGTCCCGTTTCCGAACCGCCGGGAAATGCGTGCCCAGCCACGAACACGATTGTGGCCCATGCTCCGTCGGGGTTATTGGCATCGTGTCTTGCGACGGATCCAGGCCTGGATCTCGACCCTTCGTCGCACGGAGGCATTGCAATGATTTCGCCAACCCTGCCGGGGTCCGTTTCCAACTCGCGAAGCCATCATGTTTCGCGCTGGCTCCTCGGATTACTCACACTCGTCAGCACCCTCGGTGCGGTGCGCCTGTTTTACGGCGTCGTCGCGATCGGTGGTGTGAATGTGGCGGAATGGGGACTGCTCCCCCTCTTCGGCCTGCTGTTCGCCTGGATCGCCTTCTCCTTCTGGACGGCGACTCTGGGGATGATGCTGTTGCTGTTTCGCGGACACAAGCCCGCCACACGCGCTTCGGACGCAGAGGGGCCTCATGGCCCGATGACTCCGACCGCCATTCTGATGCCGATCTACAACGAAAGCCCCGCCAGCGTGTTCGCGGGCGTACAGGCGATGCTCCGCTCACTGGTCGCGACAGGGCAATCCGAAGGGTTCGATATCTTCGTGCTCAGCGACACGACTGACCCCGATATCTGGCTCGAAGAAGAGCGGACGTGGGCCCGACTCGTCGCCGAACATGGAGTCCACCCTCGCGTCTTTTACCGCCGCCGCCCCCGGAACATGGCCCGCAAGGCGGGTAACATCGCTGACTTCTGCACGCGCTGGGGCTCACAATACGCCTACATGATCGTGCTGGATGCCGACAGCGTCATGGAAGGGGCAACACTGGTGGAAATGGTTCGCCGGATGGATGCCAACCCGCGGCTGGGGATCCTGCAGGTTCCTCCGACGCCGGTCAATCGCCTGTCGCTGTTCGCGCGGCTGCAACAATTTGCATCCCGGTTGTATGGCCCGATTTTCATTGAAGGCTTTGCCAGCTGGGCACACTTTGACAGCAACTATTGGGGACACAACGCGATCATTCGCGTGGAGCCATTCACCGAACATTGCGGACTTCCGGTACTTCCCGGCAAGGCACCGCTCGGTGGCGAAATTCTCAGCCATGACTTTGTCGAGGCGGCGCTGATGGCCCGCGCCGGCTGGCAGGTCGCCATGGCCCATGACCTTGGGGGAAGCTACGAAGAGTGCCCCACGACCCTGCTTGATTTCGCAAAACGGGATCAACGTTGGTGTCAGGGGAATATGCAGCATATCCGGCTGATCTTCAGCGAAGGGTTCCGGCCGATCAGCCGCCTGCATCTGGCAATGGGGGCGATGTCCTACTTGTCATCGCCACTCTGGCTTCTGTTTATGCTGCTGAGCACGCTCGGCCTGATGATTGATGGCCCCTCGATGGCCGAAAGCCCCTCCTGGCTGCTCGGCGCCGGTTCCATCTTTGCCATCACGATGTCGCTGCTGATGCTCCCCAAGCTGTGGAGCGTGATTGCCCTGCTCAAGCAGCCCGCCCGACTGAAGGAGTTTGGGGGCTGGGACAATGTCGTCGGCAGTGTCGCCCTGGAAGCCATCATCTCGGTGCTGGTCTCCCCGATCATGATGTTCTTCCATACTCGATTTGTGGTGGCGACACTGCTCGGCGAGAAAGTCCACTGGAGCGCCCAGAATCGCGGTGAAGAAGATATTAGCCTCGGGGAGGCGCTTGTGGTCTACGGCCCACACATGATCGCTGGTCTCACCATCGCCCTGCTGATCGGGCTGTTTTCCGCCAATCTACTGTTCTGGTTCCTGCCGGTGGTGACCGGCCTGGTTCTCGCGGTTCCGTTGGCAATGACCCTCGGCAGCGTTCGGCTCGGCCAGCGGACAGCCCAGCATGGCCTGCTGCTGATCCCTGAAGAAATCACTTGCCCGGAGATTCTCCATCTCCAGAAGGAAGCGGTGTGGATTCACCAGCGGGAGTGCGAACAGTTCGATCGCTCCAAATTGTTCGGATCGGTCCTCACGGACCCGTCGTTCCATGCCTTGCATCGAAACATCCTGCAGGCGACCGATTCTCAGATCCCCGCCCCGCGCGAGGAACTGCGTGAGATTTTCGATCTGATCTCTCGGGAAGGCCCGACTGCTGTCCCGCGTGATGCCCGGAGAATGCTGCTTTCGGACGCTCAGGCACTGCGTGATCTGCACGTCCAGATCCGCAGCCGGCTGCGGCTGGGTCGTTCCGCGCTGTCATCGTAACTGCGATGCCAGACTCTGAATTTCGCCCAGGCTGCAGTGAATTGTCGCTGCAGCCTGTTTTCGCTTCCTGGGTGTTTTCCCCCACTCACCGGATTGCAGAGCCGCAAAGCACGAAATCCTCCCGCACAAAACGCTGCGAGACTCGCAATCTGAGATGAGGCAACTCTCCGCGATCGAGGAGCGGTTCCGGATTTTCACTGAACCTGCGGTCGCCCATGCCGCTCCAGTGTCCGTTCGAGCGTCTTGAATCTGACCGGGCACCGTTTGTGAGCAGGTCAGGGATTTCCGGTCTGCCGAGACGCAGTTCCCGGGAAGAGCAAACTGCTTCGTGGGACGGAGTTCCCTGCAATTCCGCCGGTTCGCGGGGATGTTCCCGGCGATTTGCGAATCGCATCAGGACTTTTTCCCCCTTAAGGTTGCGAACCTGACGGCGGGGAGTATCATCGCTCCTCCGGTCGGCGGCGCGCTCCTGTCATCCGGACGTTGAAGGCGTAGCTCAGCTGGTAGAGCAACGGACTTTTAATCCGTAGGTCCAGGGTTCGAATCCCTGCGCCTTCATTTTTTTTGAAATCGCAAGCAATCTCAGAAGTTGCGATCCTCGGTGCGGGAACCGAATCCCGGCCCTTGAGACGTCCCCGTCCATTGCTTTCGGACGGTCGTCGCGGCTTTTGCTGCGATCATTACGGGACGCGTTCCTGCCAAGCCGGGACAATGTCCCGACACCTCGAGTGTCAACACCCCTTCTGATCGTGCCGACTTCGCCCGAATTTCGCTGACATCGCTTCCGAAACTCTTCCGGGCGGGAGTCAATCTGTTTCGCGGTAACGGGCAGGTGAGTCTGCTGATCAGTCGACGGAGGATCGCAAACTCCGCACTGATGAGTCCTCGGGTCGACGCCTCGGTCCGTGGTTCGACGAAATGAGACGATCCCCTTCCTGCTGGAGCCGATGCATTCTGGACCTCCAAGACGCAAACAACGATTGATCTCCGCAGCCACCGCACCGACGAGGACCCGCAAGCCGCTGAATCCATCACTGCACAGTTCTTTTTTTCGTCGATTCGCTCGTGAGACGGGATCGAATCTTGCTCTTTCTGGCTGGGCCTGCAGGGGTTACTTCCCGATCGTCCACTTCAGTCGAGCAGCGGACGGCGTGTGAATGAATACGCCTTCCGGCCCTTCCCTCACTTTGCGAGGGATTGTTACTGTTTGAAAATCGGAGTCGCAGTCTTAAGATTCTTGCTAACTGAGAGCAACAACCGTTTTCGGATTCGTGCATTGCCTGTTAATTGATAAACGGCACAGCGTCGGGTGAAGTGAACGGTCAGCGGTGAGTCAATGCGATCCGCAATACTTATTTATTGCTCGAGATGCTGTTTACCCACAGGAAAGATTGCCAGTTGCCAAGCACAAGAGGCTGCACGGGGCAGGCAAAACGGCTGAAAAAGTCCACGAGCTGCGACCAACGAACAGATTGACCAGGGTGACTTTCCCTGATTGAAACGCGGCGGGCAGCGTGCGTCTTAACAAGGAACTTCGCGGGACGGAATTCAATTCATCTTAACACGGTATTGGCAAAAACTAATGACGCGAGCTGACTCCCGGAGTTACAAGGAACTGGGTCTAACCCAGTTGCGTAGTTTTTGTTATGTCTGTCGCCTGGGCGGCTTTGCCCCCGCTGCCCGCGAGTTACTCCTTACGACTCCCGCCGTCTGGGAACAGATCAAGGGGCTGGAACGAACCCTCAATCTGGTCTTGCTGGAACGCAGCGGCAACCGGGTGCGTCCGACCGCTCAGGGGCGACACTTGCTGGAACTGGCGCAGCCTCTGCTGGCGAGCCTCGATTCCATTCACGATGTGCTCCACCAGCGGGCAGGCGCTCTCCCCGAAAAGGTGACCATCGTCACCACGCTCCGCGTACTCGTCGATGAAGTGACGGAAGCGATGCTGCAGTTCCGTCAGCGATACCCCACCGTCACACCCGCGGTAAAATATGTCGGCAGCACTTCTTTTCTGGATGAGATTCAACAGGGGCCAGCCAACGTGGCCCTGACCCTGGAACCGGGCCCAGACGACCAGACCAATTCGGCCCTGACGTACGAGCCGACCGGCGAACTCGAGTATCTGTTGCTCACTCCACCCGATCATCCTCTGCTCAGCAAGAAGCCGTTCCTGCTGGAATCGATCGTCGATTACGAACTTGTTCTGGGAAACGAGAACACGTATTCACGGCATCGCGTGCAGGAAATCTTTCATCGCCACGACCTGCACCACAGGATCAAGCTCAGCGCCGAAACCAGCAGCGATGAATACACAGTGCATTGCGTGCGTGGAGGCCTGGGGCTGGGAATCGTGGTCGGCACCGGCCACAGCCGCCTGCATCACGGGCTGGGAGTTCGCTCACTGAGACGCTGGTTCGGTTTCGCTCGCTGTGGTTTCCAGTGGCGATCCGGAGCCCACATCCCGGCGCTCGATCGGGAACTGGCCGACATTCTGCACAATGTGATTACCCGCCGACGTCCGGCTGACGACCAATAAGCCTCCCCCTGCGTTCCAACGCGAACGAGGAGTGGCAATTGGAGCACGCCTGACGCGCTGATCACTCGCGGACTGGGCGGTCGACACGAGCCGACCAATTCCCGCCCGCGTGCTCGTCTGCTCAGCGTCGCGAGTCACAGAGCGAGCACTCGGGCGTGACGCGAGCCGGCAGAGCCGAAAATTCGGTCGCTCCAAACCCCTGCGCAGCGTGACTTCGACTGCACAGCCCACGAACTCCCGGCGCGCAGGGTCGGCGCATGCCGATTCCCAATCCGAATGCCGCAGGCGCGGTGCTACTTCTGTGAGCTCAACGGCACCGATTCGTGCCACTCCTGCAGCGAGCGGACATGCGGCGTGGGGTGCTTGAACAGATATTCAATCGCCCGCACCATCGCATAGCAGCCCGGCAACGTTGTGACACACGGAACACCGTACGTCACGGCGGTCGCCCGAATGCGTCCCTCTTCGGTCCGGCTCCCTTTCCCGCTGGGAGTATTGAAGATGAACTGGACATCGCCGTTGACCATGAAGTCAATCAGGTTCGGCCGGCCTTCTTGCACCTTCTTGACCGTCTCGACGTCGATTCCGGCATCGGTGAAGACCTTGGCGGTACCGGCAGTCGACAGAATGCGGAAACCGAGATTCCGCAGCCGCCGCGCCGGTTCAATCATGGCCTTCTTGTGGACGCCGGTCATGCTGATAAAGACCGTGCCGTTCAGCGGGAACTCAACACCGGCTGCAATCTGGCTTTTGGCGAACGCAGCGGCGAAGTCCATGTCGATTCCCATGACTTCCCCGGTCGAACGCATTTCCGGTCCGAGGATGATGTCGACCCCCGAAAACCGGGAGAACGGGAAGACACTCTCTTTCACCGAGGTGTGCGCCGGGACAATTTCTTCCGTGTACCCCTGCTCCTTCAGCGAGACCCCCGCCATGATCTTGGCGGCCATGCGGGCCAGCGGCATGCCGGTCGCCTTGGAGACGAACGGCGAGGTCCGGGAGGCGCGCGGATTCACTTCGAGGATGTACACCTCGTAGTGAATGGAATCCTCTTCTTCCGTCTTCTTGACGGCAAACTGAATGTTCATCAATCCCCGCACCTGCAGCGCTTTGGCCAGTGCGTAGGTCGACTTCTTGATTTCATCAATGACCGACTGCGGCAGGGAGTAAGGTGGCAGCGCACAGGCGGAGTCACCGCTGTGAACGCCGGCTTCTTCGATGTGTTCCATCACACCGCCGACGAGCGTCGTCACGCCGTCGCTGATGGCGTCGACATCCACTTCGATGGCGTCTTCGAGGAACTTGTCAATCAGCACCGGATGATCGGGAGAGGCATCGACCGCTTCGGTCATGTACCGCACGAGCTGACTCTCCTCGTGGCAGATTTCCATCGCGCGGCCACCGAGAACATAGCTCGGCCGCACCAGCACGGGATATCCAATACGCGCGGCTTCGACCCGGGCCCCTTCGACACTCGTCGCCAGTCCGTTGGGGGGCTGGCGGATGCCGAGCTTGGTCAGAATCGCCTGGAACCGTTCGCGGTCTTCCGCGGCGTCGATCATGTCCGGGCTCGTCCCGATGATCGGCACTCCGGCCGCTTCAAGCCCCCGCGCCAGATTCAGCGGAGTCTGTCCTCCGAACTGAACGATCACACCATCCGGCTGCAGACGATCACAGATATTGAGCACGTCTTCCGTCGTGAGCGGCTCGAAGAAGAGGAGATCCGAGGTGTCGTAATCGGTGGAAACCGTTTCGGGATTGGAATTCACCATCACGCTCTCCACACCCAGCTCGCGCATGGCGTAGGAGGCGTGACAGCAGCAATAGTCGAACTCGATCCCCTGTCCGATCCGGTTCGGTCCTCCTCCGAGGATGATGATCCGCTTGCGATCGGCCGGTGCCGGGCCTTCGTCTTCTTCTTCGTAGGTGCTGTAGTAATAGGGCGTGTAAGCCTGGAACTCGGCGGCACAGGTGTCGACCTGTTTGAAGGTCGGAATGATTCCAAGTTCCTTGCGGCGGGCCCGCACATCCATTTCTGTGGAGTGCCACCAGCCGGACAGCTGCATATCGGAATAACCGGAGCGCTTGGCCCGCAGCATCAGATCCGCGGGAGCATCTTCCAGCCGCTGTACCTGACGGATTTCGTCTTCCTGTGTCACCAGATCGCGCAGCTGTCGCAGGAACCACGGATCAATCGAGGTCAGTGTGTGGATTTCCTCAATGCTGAAGCCGGCCTTCAATGCATAGCGGAGATAGAACATCCGCTCGGCATTGGGAGTCGCCAGCTTGCTGCGGATCTCTTCGACCGCCGGTTGCCGGTCGGTTCCCCAGAGATCCTTCTTGCCGCCGCCGAAGCCGAAGTGACCGATTTCCAGCCCCCGCAGGGCCTTCTGCAGAGACTCCTTGAAGGTTCTGCCGATCGCCATCGTTTCGCCGACCGATTTCATCTGCACCGTCAGCGTCGGATCGGCATCCGGGAATTTCTCGAACGTCCAGCGAGGGACCTTCGTGACGACATAGTCAATGGTCGGCTCGAAGCAGGCGAGCGTCTTGCGAGTGATGTCGTTGGAGATTTCGTCGAGTCGGTAACCGACCGCCAGCTTGGCAGCGATCTTGGCGATCGGAAATCCGGTCGCCTTCGAAGCCAGCGCGCTGGAGCGGCTGACACGAGGATTCATTTCGATCACCACCATCCGGCCGTTCTTCGGATTGATGGCGAACTGCACGTTTGAACCGCCGGTCTCGACGCCGATTTCGCGGATGCAGGCAAACGTGGCATCCCGCATGTGCTGATATTCTTTGTCGGTCAGCGTCTGGATCGGAGCGACGGTGATCGAGTCGCCGGTGTGAACGCCCATCGGGTCGAAGTTTTCGATGGAGCAGATGATCACGCAGTTGTCCGCGCAATCCCGCATGACCTCCATCTCGTATTCTTTCCAGCCGAGGACCGATTCCTCCAGCAGGACCTCACCGACAGGAGACAGCTTCAGCCCGTTCCGGACCTTTTCCTCGAACTCTTCCTTGTTGTACGCAATTCCGCCGCCGAGTCCGCCGAGCGTGTAGCTGGGGCGAATGATGATCGGCAAGCCGATCTCCCGCATGGCTGTGCGGGCTTCCTGCATGTTATGGACAACCATCGACTTCGGCACATCGAGGCCGATTTTGATCATCGCGGCTTTGAAGGAATCGCGACCTTCGGCCTTGGCGATGACGTCGGCGCGAGCCCCGATCATTTCGATGCCCAGCTGATCGAGCACACCGCGGCGATGCAGGTCCATGGCGGTGTTCAGACCGGTCTGCCCCCCAAGCGTCGGCAGCACGGCATCGGGTCGTTCCCGTTCCAGAATTTTCTGAACGTATTGCCAGTTGATCGGCTCGATATAAGTCCGATCCGCCGTGGCGGGATCGGTCATGATGGTCGCGGGATTGGAGTTCACCAATACGACTTCGTATCCCTCATCCCGGAGAGCCTTGCAGGCCTGAGTTCCGGAATAATCGAATTCGCATGCCTGGCCGATCACAATCGGACCGGAACCAATGATCAGGATCTTGTGCAGATCGTCGCGACGTGGCACTTGTTCAAAAATCCTTGAAGAAGGCAGAGGGCGTACCGCCTGGAGAACGCCAAAAAGAGGGCAGACCTTCAGCGTCGGACCACTCGCTTGTTCAGCGAAGTCCCCGCTTCAGGCAGAAAATCCCCCCCTCGCAGCGCGGCGCAAATTTCTCCAAAGCTATCAAGCTGCGTGGGTGATTCAAGCGTGCACTGGAAATTGCCATTCCCGGAAGCGCTCCGGGCAGGTCACCCCCTGAGGTTTTTCCTCCAGGCCAGTTTCGTGGCCCCTGCAGCATCAGTCCCCACTGATTCGTCATCGCCTGCCGGCTCCCTGCAGCCCGACTTGCAGCGGCGACAGGGGAACGCCGAGCGATGATCGGTAGAGACTGCCCCCTTGGGTTGCCGGGAGACGCCGCCCCCTTCGCAGACGTCCTCCTGTTTGCTGCCGCGCTGCGTTCATGGTGTAATACCGTTGCGGGGCACCGTTGTCGCGGGAAACGAAGCCGCGGCCTCTTTCGCCCTTCCCCCTTCCCGCTCCCAGAATGTCGAAAACCTGTTGAGGAGACCACCCGTGGCACGCGTTCAATCCACCATGCTTTCTCTCGGAAGCGAGGCTCCCGATTTCTCATTGCCGAACGTCGACGGGAAGACGGTTTCGCTGCAGGACTTTGCCGGCAAGCCGCTGCTGGTCATGTTTCTGTGCAATCACTGCCCGTTCGTCATCCACCTGCAGAAGCATCTCGCCGAATTTGCCCGCGAGTTCCAGGACAAAGGGCTGGCGATCGTGGCGATCAGTTCGAATGACATCGAGGCCTACCCGCAGGATGGTCCTGAACAGATGAAGGCCGAAGCGGCTCGCGCCGGCTACGTCTTCCCCTACCTGTTCGATGCGACCCAGTCGGTCGCCAAGGCGTACCGGGCTGCCTGCACCCCAGACTTCTTCCTCTTTAATGAAGAACGCAAACTCGTTTACCGCGGGCAGTACGATGACAGTCGCCCCAAGACCGACATCCCCATCACCGGGGCTGACCTGCGTGCAGCCTGCAGCAGCGCTCTCGAGGGTCGACCGGTTCCCGCCGACCAGAAGCCGAGCATCGGTTGCAACATTAAGTGGAAGCCGGGACAGGAGCCCGACTACTTCGCACTCCCGAACCCGTGATCGCTGACGAACAACTTTTCTACTCCAGGAGACCGGGGCGCCCCTCGGTCTCCTTTTTTTGACACGAGCCCGTGCCCCGCGGTCCGTTCCCGGCATCCTGCCGTCGCGTGCCGGCCTCCTGATCGCTAGGCGTGTTGCAATCGGACCGCAGAGACCGACTCGACCTGAATGAACAGGTCAACACTTCGGATTCCGTGGAAGAATCGTCAGAGAGAACATTGAACAATAATAACACAGAGGTCAGTTGGAGAATTTAGACATTCTGCGTGAACTGATGCCGAATAGTACAGAGGTTCTGTATCACCTTTCTACAGCTATCCCTCTCTCTCGGCGGAGTTCAGTCCATGCGCGGCGTTTTTGGCAGGATCAACAAGTCTTGGGCGAAACCTCGTCAGCGTTCACACTGGTCGCCGTTTGGTGAGCGTTTTGAAGACCGCTGCCTGCTCACCGTCTTCACCGTGGTGAATCTCGCGGATCAGGGGGCCGGCTCGTTGCGGCAGGCGATTCTGGACGCCAACTCAACAGCCGGGGAAGACACGATCCGCTTTGATGTCGACGGCGTGATCAACCTGAAGTCCGCGCTTCCGAAAATCACCGACACGCTCCACATCGATGGCTACAGCGCGCCGGACTATTGCGACGCTCCCGTGGTCGGCATCAATTTTAACAGCAAGGCGGGGCTGCGACTGGAAGCCGGGTCAGACGGATCCAGCATCAAGGGTCTCTCGCTCTACAATTCGAGCTCGACCGCCATCACCGTCAATGGTGTCGGCCATATTGCGATTTCCGGAAACTACATCGGACTGCAGCTCGATGGCGTCACCGCCGGCGCCAACCGCGGCTATGGAATTGAAATTATCAACTCCATCAGCAACACGATCGGTGGCGATGAAGGGAACGGGAACGTCATTTCCGCCAACCGCGACAGCGGAATCCTCCTGAAAAACACCTCCGCCACTTGGATCGACGGAAACCTGATCGGTACCGACGTCACCGGCCTGCTGGACCGGGGGAACGGCAAGAACGGGATCTGGCTCACCGGCAAGTCATCTGTGAACGTCATCGGTGGCAAGGCGGGGAATGTGATCTCCGGCAACGGCCTGAACGGGATCTATCTCGATGGCAAATCGTACGCCAACATCATCTCAGGGAATATCGTGGGGCTGGCTGCGAACAGAAAATCAGCCCTGGGCAACGACGGGGACGGAGTCAAACTCAAGGACGCCGACAGCAATCTGATCGGTCGCATCGATCCCGTACAGGGGGTGACGTACTTCGACACCGAGCATGTCTCGATGCAGCCTGTCAGTGCCTGGCAGGGAATCCGCGGCACAGATAACGATGGCCAGTACCTGATCGTCG
The DNA here is from genome assembly GCF_051466325.1 of Planctomicrobium aquicomposti. NCBI lineage: Bacteria > Pseudomonadati > Planctomycetota > Planctomycetia > Planctomycetales > Planctomycetaceae > Planctomicrobium > Planctomicrobium aquicomposti. The sequence goes on along the minus strand of NZ_CP195792.1, from coordinate 1,115,862 downwards.
GCACGTCCGACGACAATGGACTGCTGTTCCATGGCACCATTGACGGTGTTGGCCTGAGCTATGCCGTGAATTATCCGGACGCGCTGACCACCAGCGTCTACGGCCCCAACGATCTGAAGAACGGTTTCGTTCAGCTGGTCGGCAGCTACAAGAATTCCGACTATGAAACCGCAGAAGTCGAGGTGAACGGGTTTATCTTCGAAGGGGCCATTACCGATCTGGCCAATGCCGCCAATTACCGCACCATCAATTATCCCGGTGCCAAGTACAATTATGTGCATAGTGTGATGGGGGGTCTGGCAGTTGGGAATTACGACAGCCCGCTTGATCACGGTTCTTATGATCTCGAGATCGGTCCGGGGCACGCCTTCCTGTACGACGTGGAAAATGATGTTTTCCTGACTGACATTGTCTATCCCGGGTCTCTCAGCAATACCGCCTACGGGATCTGGCACAACGGCGAAGGGAAATACACGATTGTGGGCGGCTACAGCCTGTCAGCCACCCACAATTTGACAAATCCCGAGACGCCGATCGGCAAGGCCTATATTGTCGACTACGATGCTGCCACGGGCAAATTCAGCAACTGGACGACGTTCGAATATCCTGAGGGAGTGAATGTTGTCACGCACTTCGAAGGGATCAGCAGTGTTGAGAAGGGAACGTACACGCTGAACGCCGACTCTCTGGAGGTCGGTTCGGGCAACCCCTCTCAGGGTTCGTGGGTGAGTGTGCGCCGCAACGCCGATGGAACCTTCGGCAAGGCGACCTGGGTCGATCTGAATGTCACCGGCTACGACCCGACCACGAATATCTCCAGTTCCAACTCCGTCTACGGATATCAGGTCGTCGGCGTGGTGATCGGAGAATCGGACACCAGTTCGTTCCAGGCCACAATCGATGTCGGGTTCACGACCTCGAACGTGATCAGCGGCAACAAGGGGAACGGAATCAGCCTGTACAACTCCGACAACAACCAGATCAGCATGAATCTGATCGGAACCGATGGCAAGGGATACCACGACCTCGGCAACAGCCTCAACGGCATTCTGATCACCAGTGGATCAGCCAATAACATGATCGGAGGACAGGCCACCGGCGGCAACGACCCGACGAATAATGTTTTCGCCCGTCCGCCACAGGGAAACCTGATCTCCGGAAACGACCAGAACGGGGTGCTGATCAGCAGCAAAGCCACCCAGAACACCCTGAGCGGCAATTACATCGGCACGACGGCCGACGGCAACCACGCCCTGGGGAACACCCTCGACGGCGTGGCGATCGTGAATGCCCACGGAAACCAGCTGATCGGCTGCCTCGAGAACCAGGATCCGTTCGTCTTCTACAACGTGGTGAGCGGCAACGGCGGCAACGGTCTGCGGGTCAGCAACTCGAACGATACGATCATTCAGGCCAACTTCTTCGGTCTGGGAGCGGACAATAACACCCCGGTCGGCAACGCACTCGACGGAGTGCAGATCGAAGGGTCTTCCACCCGCACCACATTTGGCGGACCGATTCCCCTCGGGAATGTGGTCGCCGCGAACGGCGAGAACGGACTGGAAGTCCGCGACAAGGTCAAGGATTTCATCGCCTACAATACCTTTGCCGGGCTGGCCGCCTTCACGCTGAACACCACGCTGGGGAACGGCCGTGACGGGATGCTGATTACATCCACCGGCGGGGGAATCGAGATTCGCACCAATGTCGTCAGCAACAACGGTGACGACGGGATCGAAGTCTCCGGCAAAGCCAAAGGAGTGCGGATCAACGGCAACATCATCGGGATGAATACCGATGGGACCTCAGCCATGGGGAACAGTGACAACGGAATCGAAGTCGGCGGCTCGGCACGCGATGTCATCATCGGCAGCACCAGCTATACCTTCAACATCATTCCGCAAAACGTGATTTCCGCGAACGGCAACAACGGGATCGAAGTTAAAAACTCCGCCCGCGAAGTGACGATCAACGCCAGCTACATCGGCGTGAATATCTTCGGTTATGACAACTTCGGCAACGGACACAACGGAGTGTTCATCAGCGATGGCACATCGCAGGTGACCATTGGCACGACCGATCCGAACCTGCTGACGGTGATCAGCGGCAACACGGCACACGGCATCGAGATGCACAGCACGCAGAAGAATACCGTGGTCGGAACGCTGATCGGCACCGCTGCCAATGGCCGCTCCCAGATCGGCAACGGCGGGAACGGCATCCTGATCGGCAACAGTTCGAAGAACACGATCGGGCGCATCTCCGCGACCTCGAACGGGACCGTGGGGGGAGCTTCGAACATCATTGCCTATAATGCCCTGAATGGCATCGAGGTCCGCTCTGGGAGCGAGAATGCCCTCTACGAAAACTCGATCCACAGTAATGGTGGATTGGGCATTGATATCGGCATCGATGCCAATAATAACCAGAACGCCCCGGTCCTGGCGTCGACAGCCTTGCACCCGCTGGGACTGGAAATTGTCGGCACACTGAACTCCAAGGCGAACTCGAAGTTCACGCTGGAGTTCTTTGCCAGCAATCTCGACGGATCGAACGGGAAGGTCTATCTCGGGTCGCAACAGGTGAAAACCGACGCCAAGGGGAATGTCGAGTTCACCTTCTACGGCCCGATTCCGGAACTGAAGAACTACTATATCACCTCGACGGCGACAGACTCCAAGGGGAACACCTCCGAGTTTTCGAATGCAGTGGACTTGCCGGTGGGCTAAAGCCCCGTCGATTCGAGTGTCCGGTTCTCACCCTGAAGTCAACGGGTTTCAGGTCAGGCAGGTGGCCGGCGATTTCCGCGAGGAGTCGCTGGCCACCTTCTTTTACGGAGTCCTGTCTGCCACAGAGTGTCACTCTTCGTTGCGGGTCAGAACCAGCAGGGAAAAGCCCCCGATCAGCTTCGAAGCCCAGTCCTGGCTGAGCGCTGCGAGAAGCTTGCGGGGCAGAACCGCCAGTCGGCGCTTCCACGTCTTCTGCGGCAATTCAATGCTCCACGAGGTGTATCGCTCGTCGAGAATCGTATGACCGGTATCCCGCAACGTAGCGAGTGCCGTCTCGCGAGAGAAGTAGTGCAGGTGCCCGACCGATTCGCGCGCCTGCTGAAAGGTCTTCGCCCGGAACACGGTCTGCACCGACAGCTCCAGCGGCACATGGAAAATCGAATACGTCGAGCGGGGCCGCATTTTGCGGAGGAAGCCCATGTAGTCCTCCACATGCTCGAAGACATCCATCATCAGCATCAGGTCAAAGTGCTCGCGGGACTGCGTCAGGTCTTCCCGGAAGAACTGCAGTTGCGGATTTGAACGCTGCTTCGCCAGCTGAATCGCCTGTGGCGAAATATCGTAGCCGGAGAAGCGGACCTCTTCCGGCAGTTGCAACTGCAGCTGCCGCAGAATCTCTCCGGCACCGCAGCCGACTTCGGCCACCGTTCCGATCGACAGGGAATGCCGCTGGAGCATGCTGAGGATCTGCCGGGCCTTCCACGGCGAATCTTCCACATGCCATGTCGGGTTGTGGTCGAGATATTCACCACTGGTGTAGGCGGCCCGCACCTGATCGTTGTTGAAGCTGGAGACCGATTCCAGTTGCGTTGCGAGTTGCATGATTCTGCCACCTGATTCACGAAATTCCTGCGAGCCGTCATTGCCGAGTGATCGGACTTCCTTCGGCCGGCAGCGACTTGATCGCACTGCGGCACCGGGCATTCCGTGCCACAGGGGCTGTTCGGATGCGGCTACATAGCAGGAATCCCCTCGACAGGTACAGACCAGTCCTTCGCCTCCCGGAAGTCGCCTCTCTCCCGCCACGGCATTCCCTGCTGGTTCGACGCTGTCGCCTCGCTACACTGAATGTCGATGCCACCCCACCCGAACCCTGAATTCCCTCCGCTGCCGGACTTGCGGACTGCTGTCCTTGATCTCCTCCGCCAGATCCCGGCGGGCCGGGTGACGACGTATGGTGCACTCGCCCACGCCCTGGGCGACGACCAGTCTCGCAGTGCCCGCTGGCTCGGACAGTTCCTGAATGACCATCCCCATCTGCCGGACTGCCATTGCCATCGCGTGGTCCGCGCCAATGGGGAAATCGGGCTGTTCGTCGTCGGAGATCCGGCAATCAAGGCCCGGCTGCTGCAGCGCGAAGGAATCGACGTGTCCGACACCGGTCGGGTCAAGGTCAATGCTCCGTTCACCCGGTTTGCCTCGGCTCGACCGCTGGAAGAACTCCGCACGTTTCAGAAGTCCCTCGGGGCGCAGGCTCGCGAAGTTCCGTTGTCGGCACCTCCCCGCACTCTTGGTGGAATCGATGTCGCCTATCAGTCCGGAGGAATGGCGATTGCCGCTTACGTTCAACTGGAGGCGACCACGCTGCAGGTGCTCCACAGTGAGGTGCTTCGCGTCCCGGTTGATTTCCCTTACATCCCCGGCTATCTGACGTTCCGTGAACTGCCGATCATGCTGGAGCTGTGTCAACGAGTTCGGTCAGCTGGAAAGCTGGCGGATGTGATTTTCTGCGATGGCAACGGCCGATTGCATCCGTGGCGCGCCGGAATTGCGACCTGCCTGGGGGTCTTGCTCGACCACCCGGTGATTGGGGTAGGCAAATCGCTGCTCTGCGGGAAAGTGACTTCCGCAGGGACGGCCCCCAATCCTGCCACCGGAGCCCCAGTTGTGGAGCAAAACGAGACGATCGGGCTGGTTCTGAATTCTTCAAAATCAACAAAGCCCCTCTACATCTCCACCGGTCATCGTGTCATACTGCGAGATGCGCTGTCGCTGGCTCAATCAGCCCTCAGGGGACACCGTCTGCCCGAACCAACGTCTCTGGCAGACCGCCTCACAAAACAGTCCAAACAGGCCCGGGAAGATTCCTGACCAGAGAACTCCAGACCGTGCGCGTTCTGTCAATTTCGACATTGCCCTCATGCGGAAAGTCGGGGTAGGGTGCCGCTCCTCACGCCGTTCTGACGGTCGAGCAGCTTTGCGCCCGCATCCCGCCCCTCGCCATGATCCAACTGATTTACACCAGCGCCGCCGTCACTCCGTTCTCAACGTCGGATCTGATGAAACTGCTGCAGGGGTGGCGACAAAAGAATGGAGCTTGCGGCGTTACCGGACTGCTCCTGTCCTACCAGAATTCCTTCATGCAGGTTCTGGAAGGGCCTGATGAGGCGGTCGAAGCGACTTACGCCCGCATCAAGGTCGATCCGCGACATCGTTGGCTGCAGCAGTTGTGCTGCAGTTCGATCAGCCGCCCGATCTTCGTCGGCTGGAGCATGGGTTTCGTCAACGGGGACGCTCCGTGGGTCAAGGGGATTCGAGGCTTCACCGAATTCGTGGGTCGCAAGGGTGCTCCCTCCCGCCACGATGGCCTGCAGGCAGCACGGCTTCTGGCAGAATTCCGATTCTGTCGATGGAGCCAGAAAGTCGACACGGGTCGGGGGGTGCGGGCTGCGGGAGAGCTCACCCCGCACATCTCGCAATATGACATTTGATGCGTCCCGTGGTGGCCCCGCGAAAACGAGCCGGTCTTCCCATGAAGTGTTTGCTGTGCGGATACGAGGAGATGGAGGCTGCTCCAGTCTCAATTCCGGAAATGCGCCAAGAAATTCCCTCAACAATCTGGACCAGTTCAGCGTAATTGGAACGGCTCCGCCTCTGCACCTTTCCCGATCCGCCACTCCAATCGACGGGAGAACGGACGACTCCGTCTGAAGAGAGGCCAAGAGAATTTGACATGGAACTGCCGCCGTTCGCCATTCCTCCGCTCCAGCACATACTAAGTGGCGACGCCTTTTTCACCGGCGGCCTTCTGATCGGCCTCGCCCTTCTCTGGCGACTTCAGCGCTGGCCCGGAAGTCGAACAGCTGCCTTCGTTTTGTCCAGCACCGGACTGCTGCTCGAATTGTTGACGGTGCCAGCGATTCCCTGGGCGTTTTTTGTGATCCAGACGGCGGCGCTGCTCATCTGGCTGTTGCAGTCCCGGAAACCAGGCCCGGTTCCTTCTCCCTCGTCCCCTTCTCCGGAGAGCGCTGACAGCCCTCCGGCAACCCCTGCCCCCATCTCCCACGCCCCCAATGCGAGCCTTCGGCGTCCCGGTCCGTACTGGAGTCTCCTGCTCCTGCTGATCACCCTGACAGGACTCGTCTGGCAGCTGTGGAACCGCCAGCTTCCGTATGTGAGCACTGCAGCGGCCTCCACTCTGACGGTCATTGCCGATTCCATTACCGCCGGAGTAGGAGAGAACGAAGCGGTCATCTGGCCCCAACTGCTGGAAAAGGCCCATCCGATTCGCATTGTCGACCTGTCCGCGATGGGAGCGACAGCCGGTTCGGCATTGCGGCGGGTGCAGTCGGAAGCACTGTCTCCGGGGGTTATTCTGATCGAGATTGGCGGGAATGATCTGCTGGGGAGTACGACTGACGAACAATTCGAGCGGGACCTTGATGGACTGCTGGCTCTCTGCTGCCGTGATGACGCCCAGGTGCTGATGTTCGAACTGCCGCTCCCTCCATTCCGGCATCGCTTTGGTCAGATCCAGCGCAAGCTCGCCCGCATGCACGGGGTTGAGCTGATCCCCCGGCGGGTGCTGGCCGGGGTCTTGATCTCCCCCCGCACCACTCTCGATTCGATCCACCTGAATCAGCAGGGACATCAGCAGCTGGCGGACAGCGTCTGGAAGATTGTGGGCCCCGCCTTCTCGAGGTAGCCGGAGGGCGGATCCCGTGTTTTCCGGATTGGAATTTCGGCCAGCGCGGGTCTGAATCCCCTTGGCTCCCTGACCGTCAAGCCGCTAATCTGCACCGCACCGGCTCGCAGACAGGCCCCCGACGGAGCGCACAGCGAGCCCGCACACGTCCAGATCCGGGCGTCAGAAAATCAGAGAACTCACGGAAGGCTGACCATGTCGTTGCGTGTCTACAACACTTTGACCCGCGAAAAAGAGGCGTTTCAGACAATCGTTCCCGGCAAAGTGTCGATGTACCTCTGCGGACCGACGGTCTATAAGCCTGCCCATATCGGCCACATGGTCGGACCGGTCATCTTTGATACGATCAAACGCTACCTCGTTTACTCCGGGTACGATGTCACCTTTGTGATCAACATCACCGATGTCGATGACAAGCTGATCAACAAGGCCCGCGAGAAGGGGATGGAGGTCAAGGCGCTCGCCGAGCAGATGACCGCCGACTACTTCGACAACCTGAACCTGATGGGGGTCGATTCCATCGATCACTTCCCTTACGCCACCGATTACATCGAGGCGATGCAGGAGATGATTCAGGGGCTGATTGACAAAGGGCATGCCTACCCGCTCGAAGGTGACGTCTACTTCAGTGTCACCAGCGACCACGACTACGGAAAACTCAGCGGCCGCAGCGTCGAACAGATGCTCGCCGGCACGCGGGTCGAGGCCAATGACCGCAAAAAGAACCCGGCGGACTTTGCGCTGTGGAAGTCATCGAAAGCGGACGAACCGGCCTGGCCCAGCCCGTGGGGACCGGGGCGTCCCGGCTGGCACATCGAATGTTCCGCGATGAGCTCCCGACTGCTCGGAGATTCGATCGATATCCACGGCGGGGGCCTCGATCTGATGTTCCCGCATCACGAAAACGAACTGGCGCAGTCGGAGTGTGCCTCCGGAAAAACGTTTGTCCGCTACTGGCTGCATAATGGCCTGATGCAGTCGGGCAAGAATACCGGCAAAGTCGGAGGGGCTCACAGCCGCGAAGGGGACACCGATGCCCAGATTGCGGGCAAGCTCGCCGGGTCCGCCGGAGCCGAGTCCGTCAAGACGGCGGTCTTTGCACACCAGCCTCCGGAAGTGGTTCGCTTCTTTCTGCTCGCCACGCATTATCGCAGCCCGATCGACTTCTCGCTGGAGAACATCGCCAACACCGGGAAGAGCATGGAGAGCTTTTACCGCATGTTCGAAACGTTTCAGCGGATCACCGGCACCAGCTTTTACGACCTGACCGCGGCGACACGGAAATCGGAGAGCGTCAATCTCGCATCGCTGCCGGAAGAGGTTCGCAAGGCGGTCGCCGATCTGCGCGACCGTTTCTGGGAATCGATGGATGACGACTTCAATACAGGCGGCGCCATCGGGCTGCTGTTCGAATTGCGAAGGTCGATCAACGGTTATCTCAGCGCCAACAAACTCGAAGAGAACGCAACGCCAGAGCAGAAAGCGCATCTCGTCACGCTGGTCACACTCTTCAAAGAGCTGGCCAACATTGTGGGAGTGTTCCGCAGGCCGATCGAGAAAGCCGCCACAGCCGATGATGGCCTCGTCAACGGGCTGATGGACCTGATTCTCGAGATTCGCAAGGATGCCCGCGCCAACAAGAACTGGGGGGTCGCCGACAAAATCCGGGACACGCTGGCCCAGCTGAAAATTACCGTGGAAGATGGCAAGGAAGGGGTTCGCTGGAGCCGCGGTTGAGCCCCATACAAATGGAAGTCCCGGCTGCGGAAACAACCACTCCGCAGCCGGGACTTTTTCATTGGCAGACGGGTCAAGCGGGAGAGAAAGTCCGTCACCGACAGGAGCGGAGAACAATTTTACTCGCCCCTGCGAACCCTTCTGCGCTTCCCGTGTCACCTGATGGCCGGTGCGGACCCGCCGCGCGTTGCTGAAACTGTCGCGACAGTCGATACTGACGGTTTCCTCCAGCTTGCCCTCACGGTGTCATGGTCGACGACAATCCCCCGAGCGAAAAGCCCGGCGCCCCACCCGGATCGCTCCGCGAACTTCTGCAGGTCGCATTTCCGCTCGTGATCAGTGCGGGATCGATCTCATTGATGAATGTGATCGACCGGGCATTTCTCGCACGGGTCAGCGTGGATGCGCTGGCAGCCTCGACGCCGACGGCAATTCTGCACTGGACGATCATGAGCTTTGCGTTTGGGATCGCCGGCTATGCCAACGCGTTCATCTCGCAATACGAAGGGGCCGGTCGCAAAGATCGGGTGGCAGCCTCTGTCTGGCAGGGCCTGTTTTTTGCCATCGTCGGGGGTATCCTCCTGCTCCCTTCGATCCGGTTCGCCCCACAGATTTTCTCCTGGATGGGACATTCGCCGGAAGTTCAGGAGCTGGAGGTCCAGTATTTCACCACGCTCTGTCCGGCCTCCATTCCGATTCTGATCTCCACGGTGTTGACCGCATTTTTCACCGCCCGCAAGCGGACCGCGCTCGTCATGTGTGTGAATATCGGAGGGACGCTGCTCAACGCGATCTTTGCCTGGCTGCTGATCTTTGGAAACTGGGGGTTCCCGGAACTCGGGATTCGTGGAGCGGGGCTCTCGACGCTGATCGCGACCTTCTCGGAATGCGTGGCGTTCGGGCTGGTGATTACCTTCGAATCCCGGCGGTACAAATATCCCTTCATGAAAACGCTGGGCCTCGACCGCCAGTTGCTGTGGCGGATGCTCCGCTATGGAGTTCCCAACGGAGTGCAGGCCTCACTCGATATCGGAGCCTTCATGGCGTTCATCGCGATCGTGGGCCGGCTGGGAACAGAAGCCCAGGCGGCAACGAACATCGCGTTCTCGCTGAACTCGCTCGCGTTCATTCCGATTACCGGCATGGGGACCTCTGTGCTCACGCTCGTCGGACGGCGCGTCGGGGAAGGACGGCCGGAACTGGCCGCCAAAACCGTCTGGAAAGCGTTCGCCATTTCCGGTGGTTACATGCTCGCGTTCTCCGCGCTCTACCTCACGATTCCCGATGTGGTGCTGACCCCGTTCGTCAGCCGGAACGACGCACACGCCTACGAAGAACTCCGGCCGATCGTGATCTCCCTGCTGCGGTTTGTCGCCCTTTACACGTTTTTCGACGCGATGGCGATCATCTTCGGAGCGGCGGTCCGCGGCGCAGGGGACACCGTCTTTTCGCTGATCTTCACGGTCATTACCGGCTGGATGCTGATGGTCGTTCCGACGCTGTGGATGCTGAAACATGGCGGCGGACTCTATGCCTGCTGGGGAGCCTGTACCGCATTCGTGATCGTCTGCGGAATGGGATTCCTGCTCAGGTTTATGCAGGGTCGCTGGAAGAAGATGCGGATCATTGAACCCGCGGTTCAGGAGCAGGTCATCGCGGCCGAGCCGCTGATCGAGTCGGCTCAACATCCGGCTTGAACCGGAATCTGCCGGTGACTGCGCCCCGATCCGGGGAGCCACGGATGCGGCTGGACACGATTCCGGGAACGTGTTAGAAACCGGGCCCCCTCGGCATTTCCCCTGGCGTTCGCCACATCAATTCCAAAATTTTGTGTCGAAATTCGGCTCGCCGAATCCCCCCTCGATACTCCGTTTTCATGGAGCCTGCCATGACCCTCCGACTCCCCCATCTTCTGGGCTGCATTCCGGCCACTCTCCTGCTGTGCGCCAGCTTCGTCAGCGCTGCCGGCATCGAATCTGATCCGAACAAGACCTATGCCCTCACCAAAAAATGCGGACCGTGGATGATCAAGGTCGCCACGCTGCATACCACCGGGACGGACGGCAACACGGCGGTCGGCAAATCTCCCGAACAGGCGGCTCAGGAACTGGTGCTGGAACTGCGCAAACTCGGGATGCCCGCCTATGTCTATGTCTACGACCCGAAACAGGAACGAGTGGTCACCGTCGATCGCGCCAACCGCGAGCAGGGTCGCAAGAATCTTCGCCGGGTCAAGGAAACCTGCGTGCTCGCCGGAAACTATCCGGACCTCAACGACAAAACGGCTCAGGCCTCCCTCGCCTGGATCAAGAAACTGAACCCCAAATGCCTGCAGGAAGGGGTCACCTATCAGGCCACGAAGGTCCATCCCTATCCGCTGAGTGCTGCATTTCTGGCTCCCAACCCCCTGTTGACGGAAGAGGAACTGCAGCAGTTCAAACAGGATCAGCATGACCCGCTGCTCGTGAAACTCAATAGCGGCGAACTGCATTCCCTGTACGAAAACCGCGGTGCCTATACTCTCGTCGTCGCCCGATTCTACGGTAAGAAGAAGATCGCTTCCGGACGAGACAATTCCCCGCTGGACATGTTTCTCTCGGATAACGATCTCGATGAAGCCGCCCTTTCTGCCCGTGAACTGGTCAGCGTGCTCCGGGGGAATTACGACCGTGAAACCAACTTCAACAATCTCGACGCCTACGTCTGGCATGACCAGCATGAATCGATCGTGACGGTCGGTTCCTTCGCCGGCCCGGACGATCCGGCCTACGTTCGCGTTCGGCAGGCGTTCGCACCGAAGATGAAGAACATCAACGGCAACGTCATGCTGCAGCCCGAGCATCTGGGAATCAGCGGCTTCGGCCCCAAAGCCAACGAGTCACGGATGTGGCTGTTTGAGCCTGATCCCCAGCTGATGCGAGTTCCCCGCATCCGGTAGTGTGCCGGAAACGGCGGATCGCCCCCCAATCCCTGACGAACGCCACCAGGATTCTTCCGGGCGAGTACTTTGCTCTTCCCGGTCCCCGTGCAGCAAGCGTTTCGTCTGGGGAAATGCTGGCATCCGTGCGGCGAGGACGGGGCAATCACAAGTCAAAATGCACGATCCCTCCCGAGCCTGCCACGAACGTGGCGGGCTCGCGGTGCATTTCAGCGGCGGAGGCGACAGAAAAATGGACGGGAAGCGTGTGATCTCGGCCGTCAATTCTCGCCCTGTCCGGCAGCCCATGGAATTTTGAGACTTTCCTCTCCCTGGAATCCAGCAGTATGTTGCGACCACGAATTTCACTCTTCCGAAGTTTCTATGTGGCCGGGACAGGCCTGCTGGAAGCGGTGGCAAGTCAGCGGAGCCTGAAGCTGCATCTGTCAGCCGGGGTCATCGTGATTGGCTGCGGACTCTGGCTACAGGTTTCCCCTGTGGAATGGGCCCTGATCGCCCTCTGCGTCGGCATCATGTTCACGGTGGAACTGCTGAATACCGCCATTGAAGCGGTGGTGGATCTGGCCTCCCCCGAGATCCATGAACTGGCGCGGCAATCGAAGGATTTTGCAGCCGCTGCGGTTCTGAGTTCGTCGCTGATGTCCATCATCGTGGGACTGCTGATTCTGCTACCGAAGTTACTTGCCCGACTTGGCATGTGACGCGACTCGCTCCGGGCCACCACGGCGGCAGAACTGGAAGAATTCCTATTTTCTCTCCAGTCTGCCACCACGCTACAACCGATAAAACCCCTACCGCATGTCCGGAGGTGCAGGGTCAGGCATTGCGTTGTGGCATCGCCTGATCACCGGAAGTCGCGATGGGAACAGGACTTCCCGTTGCCGACGTGCGGAGCGACCGTCGCTACGCGGAAGGGAATCCATGAAACTGCGAGCTTCACTCGGATGGTTAGTCGTCGCCGGAATGCTCTCCGGTGAGACCGTGCAGGCGCAGTCCTGGCCACCGGCCCCCGCAGCTCCCTCTGTCGCTCAGGCGGGTTGGGGCCAGCCTCAACTGCCGCCCGGACCACAGCCGGGCATGGCCCCGTACTGTCCTCAGCAGGGTGTGGACTTCGACTATGCCCAGTTACTTCCGGAAGACCGGGGCTGGTGCTTCGACACCGATTCCCGCTGCGATCTGATCATTCGCGAAACGCTCAAGGGAACCTGGCTGCGGCTTGAATACCTCAATGCCACGATCCGGCATCAGGACGACACGGTGCTGGGGGCACCTCTGGCGACCGTGCGAAACGTGCAGGACCAGTTTCCCGTCACGTTCACCGACGGTGTGACGACAGCCCTGGCCCAGGTCCCCACGACCGCCGGCATTGACTGGGAAAACATCAACGGCATCAAAGGGAGCATCGGGATTCCGTTGACCTTCGGCTGGATCGAGGCGAGTGTCCTCGGACTGGCTCAGGACAGCGACGCCCTCGACGTTCCCCGTATCCCCCCCCTGGGACTGGCGGGCCCCAACGGCACGGTCAACAGTACCTTTCTGGCAACGACACTGACGACAGACGGCCAGCCGGGAACCCGCACGATTCTGTATGATGCCGACTTCTTCAGTCAGTACACCGTCAACTACTTCGCGACCGACCTTAATCTGCTCTACAACCTGCGGTCGCGCGATGAGGGGTGGAATGTCAAAACGCTGATCGGCTATCGCCACGATCAGTATTCCGAAGACCTGGCCTTCGGCGGCACGTTCGACAACAGCTCCGGGTATTACTCAGGAGTGGGAGTTCTGGGCACTCCCGTTTCCAACCGGATCGGATCGAGCGCCAACAACTTCCGGAATCAGGTGCAGTTCGGCATCCGTAACGAGTTTGTTCATCGCTGGTTCACCCTCGGAGTGGACCCGAAAATTGCCTTCGGAACCAATTCGACCCGCAACCGGGTCGTTACCAGCGACGTTCGCGATCCGGGTGACCCGGCTGTCATCCTTGATCCCGTGAATGCCGTCGATGATCCGTTCCGCAGTGTCACGAACCGTGATGAGGTGATTTTCGCTCCGACGTTCGACCTCTCCCTCTATGGGACGGTGAATCTCACCGAATGGCTGAAACTCCGGATGGGCTGGAATCTGATCTGGCTGGGAGGCATTCAGTCGGCCGACCGGGGGATTCTGTTCAACGAAGTGACCAATCCCCTGCCTCCCCCCGCGACCACGGCAGACGTTGTCGCCCGCCGGGGAATCAGCGATCGGGTCATCTCCTCATTCACGGTCGGTGGAGAAATTCTGCTCCCCTGACAGCCCCTGCCCCGCCGTTCACACGCAAACGGATCTCCTTCTGTTGGAAGGGGATCCGTTTTCTCATTGGATGCGACCGCCTCCTCGTCAGCGTGAATCCGGACAGAGTGGGCCACACGAGCACAGTCATCGCCCCCCGTCTGTCAACTCGTCTTGTCGGATTTTCCCGCCTCTGGTAGGTTTCTGCCGGTGCCGCGCCGATGGACGGAGCGGTCCCAACCGGAATCCAGCTCTTTGAGCTGTGTGTACCGGGTCAGATCAATGATCCCGCCTTTCTTTGCGGATGCCCGCGGTCGCGATGCCCGGTGCCGCCAGCAGGCGAGATGGCAAGGAGGCGATGCGATGGGGGGCGCGCTACGCGTGCTGCAGGCGGGAGATTTCCGTCTGCATGAACCGCTGCAACCGGTTTGTGAGTTGCCCGAGTCATTGAGAGAGATCTTCGTCGGAGCCCGTGAGCGTTCCGCCCGGAAGGTCTTCGAGACCGCCGTCTCGCAGCGGGTCGACCTGCTGCTGTTGACCGGCGTGCTGGCGAATGTTTCCGAAGACCCACGCGCCGCCTGGTTCCTCACGGAACAGTTCCGTCGCCTGCAACAGGCGGGAATCGACCTGATCTGGGCGGTCGCGGAAACGCCTCGCTTCCCCGCGTGGGCCTCGGTACCGGCCAACGTGCGGATTGTCACGCTGGGCGAAGCGGCCCACTGCCGGTTGCGTCATTCCCAGCGGAGTGTCGAAGTCGACTGGAGCCCGATCGCCGCCGATCAGGGTCATCGCTGGAAGCACGCCGATGTCCGCATTCAGCTGCTCAATACCAGCGAGGGGCTGGAGATTCACTATGGAGTCGCCGGACGCTCCGAAATCGCCCGTCACCTCTCACGACCGACCCAGTCCTACGGTGGAGCCGCACACCTTCCGGGGGGGATGTGGCTGACCGCCTGCGATCTGGTGGAAGAATTCGCGTCATCGTTCATCGAAACCGAAACGGTCACTTGGGTCACGGAAGTCCTCCCCGTCACGAGCGGCATGTCAGCAGGGGACCTGCGGCAGGAGATGCTCTCCCGTCTGGACCAGCTGGAAACCGATCGCGCTTCCGATCTGGTGCTGGTCCGCTGGCAGATCACGGGAGAGGGAGAACTCTGGGACGAACTGATCAACGACGAGCTGCTGCAGAATCTCTCCGAGGAGGTGGCGAATCTGTCATTGGCCGAAAACAGCTTCATCTGGTCCTGGAAAATTGAGCGAGCCCCCGCCCCACGGCAGGTCTCGCAGTGGACTTCCCGACCGGTCGTCCGTGAGGCACTTGTGGAACTGGAAGGGCTGACCGAGGCCGACGTCACCCAGGAAACACGCATCCCTGCCAGCCATCTTGCCTGGGGAAGAACATTTCAGGAGCAACGGGAATCGAACGCTCTGGCTCTGCGGCTGATTCGCGCCTTGCGAGCCACGACCGAACACTGAAATCCTCAATACAACGCACATTTCCAGCGGCAGGCCTGACCATGCAGTTGCAGAACATCAATATCGACGGCTTCGGCACCCTTTCCCAGTTTCAGCTGGGCGATCTCGGCACCGGACTGAATGTCATCCACGGGACGAACGGCTCCGGAAAAACAACGCTGGTCCAGTTTCTGCGAGGCGTGCTGCTCGGCTATGACGATGCTCGCAAGCAGCGGCTGCTCCCTCCATTGAAAGGGGGGCGTCCCGGTGGACAACTGACAATGCGCCATGGGACAGGCCGCTTTGAGGTCATTCGTCACGCCCGGCCGGGACACAGTGACACACTCGCGATCAACCTGCTGCAGGGATCGGTCGACGACGTGAAAGCTCTCCGAAAGTCACTGCAGAAGCTGGATGGCGAGGTGGTCTCGCAACTCTTTCAAGTCAGCGGGTACGAAGCCCAGAACCTGGCGCGGATGACGTCGCTGGCGTTGAAGCATGACATTGACCTGACACCCCAAAAGAAGGCCGCCACGTGGGTTTCAGGCCGCATCCGGGAAGTTGAACAACATCGTGCTGAACTGCTGCGGGGGACTCCTTCGCAAGGCAGGATTGCCGAACTGGAAGATCGTCGGCTCCGGCTGCAGGATGAAATCCACTCCGCCCGTCAACGTCAGTCAGAAGGCTTTGCAAACTGGCAGCGGAAAGCTCAGGAGCTGCGCGCAGCCTTGCAGCAGCTGCAGTCGGAGCTGGACTGGACGCTGCAGGAACTGCAGGGGGTCGAAACGGATCTGAGCGAAGTGCAGAACCGTCTCTGGTCCCGGCGGGAACAGGTGCTGCAGGAAGTGGAAACGGTTCAGCGCCCCGCCACTCTCGCCGCACCGGCCGCATGGAAACTGGAAATCGAACAGCTGGACCGGGAGATTGCAAACGCTCAACAGGTGCTGCGCGATCTGGCGGCAGCACGCATGCGTCTTTCGCTCTCCAGTGCCCAGTTGACCGGCGTCGACGTTCCGGATCTGGCGACCTCGTTCCAGCAGCAGCGAGTCGCGCTGACTGACATGGAATCGCAGACCGACCGGTTGCTCGAAGTCCTGTCGGCACTGTCCGAGCCCCTGGCCCATGGCAGCTGCCAGTGCCGTGAACTGAGCAGCCGCGTCGCCGCTTCAACAAGTGCACTTCGCGAGCAAATCTGGGCGATTTGTCAGGAGCTGAGCCGTCAACAGGCAGCACAGGAACAATCAGCGCTGCTGAATCAGCGGAGTGACGTCGATCGGTGTGAGCTGGAACTGACCCGGCAGATTCAACGGCTGCGGCAGCGCCGGGAATCGATTCTCCGGCAGAACTCGGAGTCGACGCTGATTCGTCAACAGTTCCGGACAAAGATCGAATCGAGCCATTGTGAGTGTCATGGTCACGAACACGCAATTGCCGAAAGCGACACTCCCCAGATTGTCCCCCAGGCTCCACAGGTCATCGTGCGGGAGAGGGTCGTCTCCTCTCCCTGTGCGCGACCGAATGACCCCGCCCGTGAAGTCGAGCTGCTGTCGAAACGCGATTCACTGCGGAATGCCGCGGCTCATGCCACTCAAAAAATCCGGATCGTGACCGCCGAACTGCTGCTGGCCGAGCAGACATCCGACCCAATGGAAGAGGACCGGTCGCTGCAACAGTTGAAGCACGAGTTCGCCGTTGTCGAACAACAACTGGCCGATGCCCGGGAACAATGGCAGTCACTGGCGATGCTGCAGGCGGTCTTGCAGCGCACGCAGCAGAAGCTGCAGGAGGAAGTCCCTTCTGTCGTCATGCAGGAAGCCTCTGGATGGCTCAACCGGATGACCGAGGGGCGGTATCCCGAATTCCGCTTCCAGTCCGAAAACAGCGAACTGCTGATTGCCAACAACGCGGGAGCCGCCCTGCCAGCCGCAGCTCTCAGCCGGGGAACTCTGGAGCAGGCGGCACTCAGCTTCCGACTGGCACTCTGCAGCGAGTTCCAGCGACGGGGACTGATCCTGCCGCTCGTCCTGGACGATGTGCTGGCCGACAGCGATGAACAGCGTCTGCGAGCGGCAGCAGAAGTCCTTGTCGATTACGGTCGGCAGCACCAGATTCTGTTCCTCACTTGTCAGGATCATCTGGCGAGCCTGTTCGCAGCGCTCGGCATCGAACTGCGGGAGCTCCCCGGGTCAGTTCGTCCAGTCCGGCTGTCGACCATTGAATTCGTCGAGAAGTCCAGCACGCCGGTGCAGGCCGAATCGGTGGAAGAAGCATTTGCCCTCGACCGTGTGCAGCCGGATGAACCTTACTGGCTGCAGGTCTCCAGCCCGGTCGGCTACATCCCTTCACTGGGAGCTCAGTTCGCCCGTCGACTCGGAGCACTGGGAGTCCGCACCATTGAAGACATGATCGATCTCGATCCCGAAGTCGCCGAGATTCCGCTGCACAGCCTGCAGATCTCAGCGATGACCTTGCGACAGTGGCAGGCCGAGGCACGGCTGTTGTGCTGCGTGCCTGACCTCACCGGCCGCGACGCACAGCTGCTCGTGATCTGTGGACTTTACAGCCCGGCCGAGCTGGGAGAATGTGACTTGGATGACCTGCACAGCCGTGTGACCCGGCTTCGCGGCCAGCAGCAGACAGAGCTGAGTCTCCCCTGGCTGGCCGATGATCCAAACTGGCCATCGAAAGAGCTGGTCGGTCGCTGGATTCAGCGGGGTCGTCATGCCCGCTCTCTGGTTCGTGCCCGCGAATGGGCCAAATCACGCCGGTCCGCACAGCGGACCTCCGCTGCTCTTCCCAAGCCTCGTGATGTGCAGGTGCGACTGCATCAGGAGTCCGAGGCGGCCCCGGTCGAGGGAGAACTCCGCTACTTTCTGACTCTCAGCAGCCCGATCGTCGATGCCCCCTCGATCGGTTCCCGAACCGCCGAACGACTGCAGCAGGCAGGAGTCTTTCAGGTCAGCCAATTGTTGCAACGGGACCCACGGGAACTGGCAGCCGCTTTGAATCGTCGCGACGTGACGACAGATGTGGTCACGGCCTGGCAGCGGCAGGCCGAACTGATGTGCAGCATTCCTGAACTGCGCGGCCATGATGCCCAGGTGCTCGTCTCCTGCGGCGTGACGACCGCCGAGCGCGTGGCGACCATGTCGGCGGTGCAGCTCTTCGCGTTGATCGAGCCGTTCGTGACATCCAAAGAGGGACAGCGGCTCCTGCGATCGGCCAGGACACCGGATCAGGAAGAAGTCGCCGGATGGATCAGCTGCGCCCGCGCGGGGCAGATCACCCGCGCGGCATAGAGCCTCTTCGCTCGTAATGTCTCGTTACCGTCCAGCGAGGGCAAGCCTCTCAGATCTGAAAGGCTTGCCCTGCGATGCGACAGGAACGAGCAAACGGAATCAGCGGCTGCCGCCTGACGTCCAGAACGTCGAGGCGATCCCGATCAGAGCCCCTTCCAACAGGTATCTCTGAACCGTCGCCACGATCGCTTCCGGACAGGTGTATTCGAGAATCAGCACGTCCCCCGGCTGAACGATGATGTTCTCTTCCCGATAACGCATCGCCCGGTGCAGGTCGACTTCGATCGGCACCCGCTTGCCGTTGGGCAGCGTGCGGATAATCGCCAGCCGGCTGGCACTGTTGCCGACGTCGTGGTTCATCGCCGAGACACCACCGATGGTCTTATTCAGATTGCCTCCATTGGCCCGGCCTTCGGCAATCGAGACCGCTTCCAGCACCCGCAGGTCGTAGTCACGCGGCAGGGAATATTGTCCACCACCGAGCAGACCACCGGTGTAGAAGACTTCCGTTTCGCGGTTGTCGATGAAGACGATGTCACCGTCATACAACGTAATCTTGTCTTCTGTGATGTGCGGATTCTCACCGGGCGAGAGCCGCAACGGGATCTTGATGACGTTGGGGTTGTCGATTGTCGGGTCGAAGTTCTGCAGGGCATCCCAGGACAGGGGTGGTGCGAGACTACTTCCGTCGGCAACCGATGCCGGCCCGCTCAACGTACCGTAGTTGCTAACCGGGGCGGGCGTCTGATTTCCGAGTGAATGTCCGCTTCCGTTCCACGGAGCCGGAGGAGGCGTGAACGACGGATCGGCGACCGGAGTCCCGAACGAGTGGCCTGTCAGCTGCGAAGCGACCGAGCTCTGCTGCCCCGCCGCATAGGGTGGGGGAATCACCTGATTGTGGCTCGCCTGCTGAATTCCGTGTCCCTGCGCTGGATTCCAGGACTGTGGCTGGGCCGGTGTCGGTGCCGGGAAGCCATGCTGCCCCGGAGTCGTGAGTGGCGGGATCTCCGGATGCGAAATTCCCTGTGGCGGGCAGTAGGTCCCCATGGGACGTTGGCGCCGGCGGATCACATAGATCTCGTTCTTGGCATTCGTTCCGGGCAGCCCGTCGGCCCCTTCAGCCATGGAGAGAGCATGCAGCACGTCGTTCTCGTAGGCCTTCAGCGTGACGACACGTGCAGTGCCCCGGCCGCTGGTCCCGATGTTGATTCCACCGGTCCCCGTGTTGGCAGTCACAGTGGTGTTGGCTTCCTGACGGACGACAAGCACGCGATGCACACGGGGGCGCTGCAGACTGACGAGGACGAGTGCCTCCTGCGGCTGCAGTATGTGGTGCTCGACGGTGTAGGCCCGGACGATCGCCTGTTCCACCTCATGCAGCGTCATGTTGTAGACATTCAGCGGCGGAATCTGGGGGAGCGACAGCGTATTGTCATCACGCACCGTCCACGGATAGCCAATGGTTGGCGGGTCGGCGAGCGACGTCGGCATGTTGATCGGCGGTTCGATTCCGGGATCGGCATTGGGGTCACTCGGCAGCTTCCCCAGCACTCGGGGAATATAGATCGAGAGAACATCACCGGCCGCAACGCGGTACTGGTCCGGCGGAGAGCGTTCCAGTAGACTGAGATTGATCGTCTGCTTGTTTTCGCGTGATGGCCCATAAAACTGATCGGGCAGATAGGCGGCCGGAACCCCTCGCACCGGGTGGAGTGCCGTGCAGCCGGGGGCCAGCAGGGCAATCAGACAGAGTCCCCAACCGCAGCAAGTCACTCTTGCTGCGCGGAACCGGTTGGCAGAACGGGTACTCGGAAACTGCGTGCTCATCTTGCCTTCCATGGAAGATGCACCCCACGCCCCAGGCGCAGGCTCAACGATCTCATTCAGGGTTGGTACTGCGGATAGCCATCGACTCCCGGCGTCATTTCCGGAAGTGGTTGCTGTCCGTATCCGTTCAGGTACTCCGATGGTGGATACCCGGGATCTCCCGAGGAGGCCACTTTGGTGTAGGGTCCGTAATAGCTGAGTGCTGCCGGTCCTCCGGCGGCGTAGCCTGCGAACCAGTTCTGAGCCCGCTCATGGCCTTCCGGCGTCCGGGCGCATTTCTTCCAGTAGTGTGCGGGAGGAACCGTGGGCACCACGCCGTCACCCCCCATGGCCACGTCAGCGAACGCTTGCGCGTATCCCTGCTGATAATCCGTGTTCCGACGGCATTCGTCTTCGTTGCGATGCAGTTCCCGATAGGCCGCGCAGCGGGCCGCTTTGCGGGTCCACATGTTGTCGAAGCAACGAACATAGTGTCCGTGGCGGATTTTGAATCCGAACATCGATTCCGATCCGTAACAGCCGTCGCGGCAGTCCTGTTCGAACTGCTCACAGTCGTTCGGGCTGCACGCTGCGGGGTGTCCCCCCGTGGCCTGGCAGCCGCACAACAGTGCGATCATGAACATGGAACCGAAACGCATTGGAGTCGAATCCGAGGCGGGAAAATGAAGTCCACGGAACGCCGTCGCCAGAGTTCCTGTCTCCTGCATCGGACTTTGATCTCCCGTTTGTGACGGCGAACCGAGCCGATTTCGCTGCTGGTGGGAAACTTTTTGCTCAAAATTTCACCAGACTACCCAGTCTGTCGTTCAGGTCCGCAGCACTCCTGGAAACACGCATTGCTGAAAACCGGCAATTTGTGCCATAAACCCCGGCTGCTTCGAGGCTCCAGTCGCCTTGGTGCTCCCCGAGACGGGGAGGCTGAACGCGAAGCTACCGAAGCGATCCCGGTCACCTCTTTCCCTTTTCCGAGTCTGGATGGATCCCCCTTCCCCCGAGCTGGTGCGTACCCTGCAGTCGCTGAATCTGGCGACCCTGAAAGAGCTGCGCAGCTGCCGCCGGATCGTCCAGAAGTTTGCGAAGGGCCTACCCGCTTACGATTCCGTCTGGCTCGATGCACTGGTTCGCCTGGGGCAACTCACCCCCTATCAAGCCCGCAAGCTCGAACAACGCCAGGCCGATGAACTGCGGATCGGCGACCGGGCGGTCTTGCGCGCCCAGCGGCATTTCGATCAGCAGTTCCCCCTCTTCGCGGCGGTTGAAAACGGAACCGGCCGACCACTGCTGGTCGCAAAGGTGACCGCACACTCTGGAACCGGGAACGAGGTCGAGAAACGCCTGCAGAAAAGTCTCTCCCAGATCAACGCCCGACGGGCCCAGTTTCCCGACGCTCCGGTCGACTTCGTCCGGCAGCAGGAAACGTTCTTTATTCTCAGTCCGTTTCGACCGGGTGAATCGCTCGCGCGCTATCTGGTCCGGCGCGGCCGTTTTCCCGAATCGGTCGTCCGGGGACTGGCCAAAGAGAGTCTGAATCAGCTGGCTGGCTACGACTCGACGATTCCACACGGAGATCTGCGGCTCTCCAATTTCTGGCTCACTCCCGGAGGGAACGTTACCATCTGGAATGCCGGCATCCTGTCCGCATTCTGGCCTGAAATCACCATTCACACCCCCCTTCCGCAGGACAGCTTTGACGGCATGGCCCCCGAGCGAATTGAAACGGGGATGCCCGCCACACTCACCAGTGACATTTACGCATTGGGCTGTGTCTGGTGGCAACTGCTCACCGGGCGCCCCCCGTTCACACTGGCCGATCCGCTCGCCTGTCTGACCGCACATCGCAACCGTCGAATCGCAGATGTCCGCACCATTGCGCCGGAAACCTCGGCACCACTGGCGGAATTGATTCTGAAGATGACAGCCCCCGACCCCGAGC
Source organism: Planctomicrobium aquicomposti (assembly GCF_051466325.1). Classification (NCBI taxonomy): domain Bacteria; kingdom Pseudomonadati; phylum Planctomycetota; class Planctomycetia; order Planctomycetales; family Planctomycetaceae; genus Planctomicrobium; species Planctomicrobium aquicomposti. Next base: position 1,093,688 of record NZ_CP195792.1, on the reverse strand, counting down.
GGCGGCCGACGAATTATGGAGCGATCCAGGAACAACTCGCAGATCGGGACCGGGGCAGCCAGTCACGGGTCCGGAACTTTGTGAAATCCTTCGAGTCGTCTGCTCCCAGACGAGCCACTCCAAAGACCCGCACGGCACTTCGTCCCGTGACAGTGGCTGTTGCCGTGCTCCTCTTCCTCGGTGCCGGGCTGACAGCGTGGAATCGTGATCGATTGGGGCTGCCGTCACTGCAGAACCTCACGGCCGCTGTGGAGCAGGCGAAAGCCACCCCTCGCCGGCCTGACCAGGTCGCCACAAACACGTCACCTCTGGCCCCTTCGACAATTTCCACGGACCAACCAGACAATCATTCGACCGCTGCAACAACGGCTCTCCCCCTCCCCGCTCCTGATGCCGAGGGAGTCGTCCGTCTGTCGCCGAAGGGTGTCTACGCTGCGGGACCGTTGTCGGTGCCCGAACGGCTGACGCTCATGGGGGACGCGACGGCTCCGGCCACGATCCTTGTCGACGCGCAGCCACTGCAACTGGAGGCGGGTCAACTTCATCTCGAAAATGTTCGCATCCAACGGAATCCATCGGTCCCGCCCGCGCTGCCCACCGTACAGATTGTCGCGCAGGAGCTGTTGGTGAATCGGATCATCGCCAGCGCGGAGTCCTCAACGTCCACGGAAAAAACTCATCTGCACTGGCGGGTCCGAAACACTGCCGATCCGCGGGCGGGACGACTCCGCGTGGCGAACTCGACGTTCACCGGGGGAACGGCGTTGCAGCTAGGCTCTCCGCTCAGTTCGGCACTGTTGCAGAACGTTCTGAAAGTCGATTCGGGAGCGCTCATCGACCTGCAGGGAGGCGTCCCCGCAGACTGGATCGTCACGCTGCAACTCAATCACTGCACGCTCAGAAACTCAGGTCCGGCGGTCCGCATGCCCGACGGCGGCGTCCTCTCCCGGTCGGGACAACTCTCGTTGCGGGGGATGGCCAGCGTCTTCGATCTCGCTCCGGGGAGTGCGATGATCGAGTTTCCGGGAGACCTCGGACTGGTCCCCTGGCAGCCGCATCTGGACATCACCGGGCAGGGACTGCTTTGCCAGCGGGAAGCGGTGTTGATTGCTGGTCGCTCAACCCCCCAAGTCCCCATTGAGCCATTCCACGCCGACGACATTCCAGTGTCGGGGCTGATCCTGGGGACGTTCCATTTTGAAGGGGAAATCGGCGAATCGAACGCGGGGAATCGGCTGGTTTGGAACGAACTTTCCACACCGATTCCAGACATTCTGCCGGGGGTCGATCCGACGGCTCTACTGGCCCCGCAGCCTCAACCGTAAACTTCATCTCCAAATGGATTTACGCCCCAACGGCCGACAAGGGAAAGTTCTACGCGGTTCGTTGTGAGCCGGCGTCCGATGCGATACAATTCCGGCTGCCGCGAAACACCGCTCAAGTGCGACAGAACTTGTTGTGAATCTTACGGTTCCGACAATTACAGTGCACTGCCATTGAGTGCGGAATGTCAGCGGGAACCATCGGAAACATGGTTGCAGGGCTCAGCTGACGGAATTCTCTGCTTGAAGGGGACCAGTCAACAGCCCGCCAACCCCGTTTTCCGGCTTCCATCGGAAGTCTCCCGGAGATCTGAGATCAGGAGTCGAGTGCATTGTCTAACGGAATTACGCCCCCAGAAGATGACCTGCCGGGTGATGACAGCACGGATTTGACACTGGGCCGCGTGCAGCCTCTGGACATTCGCGAGGAGATGCAGCAAAGCTACCTCACCTACGCGATGTCGGTGATTATCAGCCGGGCCTTGCCGGATGTCCGCGACGGGCTGAAGCCGGCACAGCGGCGCATTCTGGTCGCCATGAACGACCTGAACCTGGGTCCCGCATCCGGCCGGGTGAAATGCGCCAAGATCTCCGGAGATACGTCGGGCAACTACCATCCGCACGGCGAAAGCGTGATCTACCCGACCCTGGTCCGTCTGGCTCAGGACTGGGTGATGCGGGAAACCCTGATCGACAAGCAGGGGAACTTTGGCTCGATCGCCGGTCTCGGTCCGGCGGCCATGCGTTACACCGAAGCCCGCCTCTCCTCGGTCGCCTCGGAACTGCTCGACGATCTCGAACGTCAGACCGTCGACTTCGTCCCCACCTACGACCAGCGCAGCGAAGAACCGGTCGTGCTCCCGGCGCGGTTCCCCAACCTGCTCGTGAATGGCTCGCAGGGGATCGCGGTGGGGATGGCCACGAGCATCCCGCCGCACAACCTCAGCGAAGTGGCCGAAGCGGTCAAGCTGATCATCGACAACCCCGATTGCACGATCGATGAAATCATCGACGTTCTGCCTGGGCCCGACTTCCCCACCGGTGGAACAATCTGCGGAAGGTATGGCATCCGACAGGGATACCTGACCGGACGGTCCACACTCACACTGCGGGCCAAGGTCGAGTTCGAGACGGAAAAGAATACCGAAGTCATCGTGGTCAAGGAGATTCCCTATCTCGACACCCGTGACCGTATCAAATCCAAGCTCGAACAGCTGATCAAAGATGACAAGATCGAGGGAATCTCGCGGGTGGTCGACTATACCGACCGCAAGACCCCCAGCTGGCAGGTCCGCCTGCACATCTATCTGAAGCGCGATGCCGACCGTGAGGTGGTTCTCAATCAGCTCTACAAGTTCTCGCCGCTGCAGGCGACGGTCTCCGTCATCCTACTGGCGCTCGTCGGCAACCGGCCCGCAACACTGACCATCAAGCAGATGCTGGAAGAGTTCCTGCGTCATCGCGAAACCGTGCTGCGACGACGGACCGAGTTCCTGCTCGGCGAAGCCCGCAAACGCAAGCATACCGTCGAAGGTCTGTTGATCGCCCAGATCGACATCGATGAAGTCATTCGCACCATCCGGAATTCCCCCAGCCGCGCCGAAGCGAAGGTCCGGCTGCAGCAGATCAAGGTGGCTGCCGAGCTGATTGCCCGCGCATTGGGTGATGACGGCTTCACCATGTTCCAGGAAGAACAGGGGCGCTACGACAGCTACTCGCTCTCGGCGAATCAGTCGGAAGCGATCGTCAGCATGCAGCTTGGCTCGCTGGCCAATCTCGAACGCGAAAATCTGCAGGGAGAGCATCGCCACCTGCTCGATGACATCGGTGGTCATCTGCACCTGTTGTCCGATCCGGCCCACATCCGGGCCGTCATCCGGGAAGAAATGGACCTGCTGCAGAAGAAGTACAGCTCCCCGCGACGCACGGAAATCTCCGAAGAAGAGCTGACGGATGTCGACAAGGGAGAACTGATTGCCGAAGAGCCGATGGTGGTCACGCTGTCGCAGCGGGGCTACATCAAGCGGACGCCGCTGTCGATGTATCAGGCTCAGAATCGCGGCGGGAAAGGGATCAAGGGGGCCAAGACCGACGAGGAAGATCCGATCGAGCATCTCTTCGTGTCCAGCACGCACGCCTGGCTGCTGTTCTTCACCAATCTCGGCAAGGTCTACTGGCAGAAGGTCTATGATCTGCCGCTGCAGAACCGGACAGCCAAAGGACGGGCACTGGTCAACCTGCTCAATCTCTCGGATGACGAACGGGTGCAGGATTGCATCGCGGTCCGGGAGTTCGACGATGAACACTGCCTGCTGATGGCGACCCGCCGCGGCATCGTGAAGAAGACGATGCTCTCCGCCTATAGCCGCCCGCAGAAGGGGGGGATCATTGCGATCAAGCTGGAGGAAGATGACCAGCTGATCGACGTGGTCATGGTGCTGCCGAAGCAGGATGTCGTGCTGAGCACTGCGAAAGGGATGACGATTCGCTTCTCGGAAGCGGACGCCCGCCCCATGGGCCGCAATACACGCGGCGTCAAGGGAATGTCGCTCGGCAAGGGAGATGAAATCGTCGGCATGGTGATCGCCGATGAGAACTCAACTCTGCTGACGGTGTGTGAAAACGGTTACGGCAAACGAACTCCCTTTGGAGCGGCCGACCTCGACCTTCCGGATGGGGAGCCGACGGATGCCGACGTCGAAGAAAAGACAACGGCAGCTGAAGAAGTCGCCGAAGCCGATGACGAAGAATCCTCCAGCGGCAGCAGCACGATGCGTTATCGCCGCCAGCGTCGCGGAGGCAAAGGTCTGCGGGACATCAAAACGACGGAACGGAACGGCCCGGCGATCGGAGTGCTCGCGGTGGTCGATGGTGATGACGTGCTGATGGTGACGACCTCAGGCAAGATCCAGCGAGTTCGTGCCGCAGATATCAGTCAGATCGGCCGGAACACTCAGGGTGTGCGAATCATGCGTCTCGATGACGGGGACAAACTGGCATCGATCGCACTCATTCCCGCAGAAGTGGTGGGTGATGATGCCGCTCCCCCGGCGACTCCGTCCCCCTCGCTCCCGCCTGCCCCTGCGGCGCCTGCCGCAGAAGCGGGTGATGACGAGACTCCGGAGTAAACAGTTCGGAATGAAACCCAGCGAGTTGCAGCCAGGGCCCCCTGCTCTGGCTGCACAAGGCCACGAGGCAACCCTCGGGTCTGAGGAGGTCACGTCTCATGGCCGAACGCAAACCGGGCAATCTGTCGTGGGCTGGGTTCGCAGAGCAGCAGATTCAGGCGGCCGAAGCAGCGGGTGAGTTCACCAACCTTCCGGGAATGGGGCAGCCGATCCCCGGAATCGACCAGCCGCTCGAAGAGAATTGGTGGCTCAAGCAGAAGCTGAAGTCCGAACACGCTTCCGTACTTCCGCCGCTGCTCGAAGCCCGGCAGCTGATCGAAAAGGCCCGGCACGAGGTGTTGCTGCACCGCTCCGAAAGTGTCGTCAGGGCCCGGCTGGAAGAATTGCGGCAGCGTGTCGACGAGGCACTTCGCTCGCCACTTCCCAGCCCGCCCGTGGTCGTGCTCCCTGTCGATATCGAGGAGGAAGTGCAGCGCTGGAAAGAATCCGTGAAGCGACCTGCTTCCGAACGCATTGATTCCTGATCGACTCTTCCGGCTGAAGCGGCAGCGCACGTCTCAACAATGGGGCTGCCGGCTTTTTAGAATGGACAAGAGCGAATTTCTACAACGTCCCGTTCTGGGTCAACGTCGAGTCGTCACCGCGTCGGGCGAGAATCGCACCGTATTGACCGATATCGGTCGTGACGAGCGTCGCCCCGAGCGTATCGTGCGCATCGTCCTGTAGATCGTTCTGGCTTTTGCGACGATTGTAATCGCCCCACCACTGAACACCGGCCTCCCTCGTCCACGGGTGCTTCGGCTCGCACCGCGAGAGTTCTTCCGCGAACAGCGCTGCCGAGGCGATCCGGGCATCAGGGTTCTTCTGCAGACACTGCATCAGCAACGCTTCGAGATGCGGACAGACAGAGACGTTGCAGCGCTCCGTCGGCGAAACCGGTGTGGAGAGCATGTGCAGCTTCAGCACCTCCAGCACCGATTCCCCCAGGAAGACCGGCAGGCCGGTCAACAGGTAATACCCCACAGCAGCGAGTGAATACAGATCGCTGCGGGGGTCAATCGAATCTCTGCCGAGTGCCGCTTCCGGGGAGATATACAGCGGCGTCCCGACCACAGTCCGGTTGTCGGTGCGGGTCTCCCGCTGCGTCGAGGTCACCAGTCCGAAGTCGACAACCGTCACATGATCCGGGTGATTCGACCGGCAGGAGACCATGATATTCTCGGGCTTGATATCGCGATGAATCAGGTGCAGATCGTGGGCTTCGGAGAGAGATCCGCAGGCCTGCTTCAACAGCGAGATGACCCGGCCATCCGGCAGCGGTCCATCACGTTTCACCAGATCCGCCAGTGTCAGACCATCGATCAGCTCCATGGCGTAATACAACAGGTCGTCGGGCGTGTGGCCGTAGTCGAAGATCGACACCGTGTTGGGATGACGCAGGCTGCTCGTCAGCTGCACTTCCTGTTCAAACTGCGCGATGGACGTTTGCGACGTCCTTTCCGACCGGAGTACTTTGACTGCGGCGGGTCTTTTCAGCCGGATATGCCGCGCCCGGAAGATGGCCCCCATGCTGCTCTCTTTCAGTTTTTCTTCGAGCACATAGTTTCCGAACTGTCTGCCGGGAACAATCGACTGCCGTCGCCGCTGTTCAATCTGGTTGAGCATCGCATTCTGCAGGCGATGCACCAGCGACACAGGGTGCTGCAGCGAACTGGAGAGTGATTTGACCGCCTCATCGACGTCGGCCGCCACTTCCATCACGTGAAACCGCTGATTGATCGCATTCAGGTCGACCAGCCGGGGAACACCATCAGGTGACTGATTCAGGACATCCATCAGCAGCGCCGCGGCGGCGCCCGGGAAGGCCATCGGGATTTTTGGTGAGTCGACCAGCATCCGCTCGGGAGAATCATGATGCTGCAGGACGGAGAGCACGAGCTGATTGGAGAATCCCCAGTCCAGCAGCATGCGGGCTGTCACTTCCGCATGGGTCCAGCCAAAGCGTTCTTTCTCGAAATCAACGAGCGATGACCGTTCACCGCCGTGCAGGTACTCGTGATACTCCACCTGATAGCGACGAGTCAGCACAGGCAGCAGAATGTCCTGCAACATGGCGGCAGTGAAGCTGATCATGGGGTCGCCCCCCACTCGGCGGGCAGCCTCACGTGCGAACAGGCTGCGTTCAACGGTTTCTCGACGGAAATCGGCGGTGGCAACCAGTGGAGAATCGACCTGATCGACGGCGTTGGAGAGAGCACTCGTCAACAGAATTGTCGTGCTGTTGCCAATGCCCAGCAGGCCAATCGCCTGCGTCACCGAATCGACTTTCCGCTTCAACCCCCGCATGCACGAATTCACATTGCGAAGGAGTTCCGTCGTCAATGCCGGCTCGCACTCGACGACGGCACTCAGCTCACCCACGGTAACGTTGGGCTTACGGGCCCGGCTTGAGAACTCGATGACCGACTGCGGCGGCACCGGCAACTGCGTATCGAGAGTCCAGGGAAGTTCCCGCAGCGCGGTTAGCCGATCGCGATCCATCTCTTCAGTCGTCGGAGCAGTTGCGTTCATGGTGCTCAACATTGGAAACCGACTTCAATTTCGTTTGCCTGTCCCCGAGGAGCACAGGTCCCGGATGCTCTGCCCGCAAGACTTTAATTCGATTCGACTCGCCCCGTCCGATTGCCCACCATCCCCCATGCGCTCAGCAGAACCGCACTGACGATCCCTCACTGCGACGCGAAGGCTCACGACGTGGCGGTGGCGAGAACCGGTTGAGGATGCAGCGGCTCGGCCTCTTCCCCCATGATCGTGACACAGTTTCTGCCCCCCCGCTTGGACAGATAAAGCGCTGTATCCGCCGATTCCAGCAATTGACGAACGAAGGAAGCCTCCAGCGGATCCGGAATGGCCATGGCTCCGCCGACGCTCACGGTCACGTGGATCTTCAGATTGCGCCGGACAATCACCTGGGACTCGATCGACCGTCGCACACGCTCAGCCTGCCGCCGCAGACTCAACCGGTCGGAAGCGGTGGTCAGAATGACGAACTCTTCGCCTCCATACCGGGTCACGATATCACTCTCCCGGACATCGCTCCTGAGGGCGAGTGCCACGCTCTTCAACACTTCATCGCCGACGAGGTGGCCGTACGAATCATTGACCCGCTTGAAATGATCGACATCGACAAACAGGACAGCGACGCTGGACTGGGTCACACGGGCCTGATTCGCCCGCTCCTGCAACTGCTGCAGAAGGTAGTTCCGGTTGTACAGCGACGTCAGCGGATCGGTCATCGTGCTCTGGGTCAGCTCCAGCACGCGTCGTCGCAATCGCCCGTTCTCCTCCATGATCTCGCTGGCGGGAGCGGAGTCGGCTTCGCGCGTCAGCACCGCGTTCATCGCCAGCAGCGAGAGGTGATTCATCGCCTGCGAAAGTAACTCCACCGGTGAACCGACCTTCGTCATATCCAGCGAGAAGAGGTGACTGTGGTTGTCGAGTTCGCAGCGAATCTGCTCGATCAATTCATTAGCACTTTCCGGGGATTCATTCAGAATCGAATGCGACAACTCGTAGACCTTGGCAATCGCAATCCCCCGGTTTTCTCCACTGAAGAACTCGGAGAAGTGTGTCGACAGACGCAGCAGGTCCGACAGGCTCACACTCCCCGTCCGGTTCTGACAGGCCTGCTCCACGGTATCTTCAATCGCATCAGCCGCCAGGAGACAATGGGCAGGAAGCTTCCATTCACGCAGCATGGAGCGGGTGACATCCGTGGACGTGATCCCCCCCGCCTCGCGCTCCAGCAGATCGAGCGGCATTCCCGACTGCTCCGATTTGCGAATCAGTGCCGACATCCGCTCCGGATCGTGATTGATCATCGCCAGACGACCAATCCGGGCCAGCAGGGCGATCGTGAAGGCTTCCCCCTGTTCCACTCGGGTGTACTTCTCGGCGAGCAGCGACGCAGCGCAGCCCCGCACCAGAGACTGAAACCAGAAATCGGAATACAGGTCAGCATAGGGCCCGGTATTCATCGAGGCTTCCGCCAGCGAGAAGCCGAGAGCCAGCGCCATGACCGATTTTTTTCCCAGCAGGACCACCGCTCGCTGCAGATCGCTGACCGGCTTCTTCAGCCCGAACTGCGACGTATTGGCAGCCTTCAGGATTTTTCCTGAAAGGGCGGGGTCCATCTGCAGCAACTGCACCACTTCCGAGATCCCAACCTCGGGATCGGAAAAAATCTTGAGCAACCTGACTGCCACCATTGGCAGTGAGGGAAGGTGGGAGATTTTCTGCAGCTGGCTGTCCATGCGTTGTCCGACACCTGATTTGACGCGACGAAAGTTCAGGAGATCCCCGCACACCCCGGGTCAGGGTGTACAGGGATCTCAGAGGGGGAGATCTGCGCCCGGCACCTTCGCAAGTTGCGAAAGTGCGGGGTTGTCATTGAGGTTGATGGAAGTGAGCGTGGCCGGGGTGAGAAGCATTTTTGCCCATCTCACCTGTCCAGGACCGCCGGTCACCCAAGTCTTCGGGTCATCAATCGAAGGCTTCCGGCAAAACTTGCCAGTTGGGTTTCGAGAATTCAGGAAGACATGGCAAGAGGCAACGTACGGGGCAAGCTACACAGCCCCAACCGGTCCTGCAGGTTGTCCGAATGGAGCAGAATTGACCGTCATTTGCGGGTGTAACGTCTGCAAGGCAACAAATCTGAAAATCCGGAGCTCTGTTTCCAGAAAGATTCCAGTCCGGTTGTGACGATTGGGAAGACGAATCGTCCTGCACGGAGGTGGAAATGTTTGGCGTCTCACCCCAACTGGGAGCACTGGCGAAGCTCATGGACGTCGCGGACCTGCGACACCATGTCATCAGCCAGAATCTCGCCAACGTCAACACTCCGGGCTACCAGCGACTCGACATCGACTTTGAGAAAGAGTTCTCCAAAGCCATTCAGAAGGGCGGAGTCGAAGCAACCGCCGGGCTGAAGCCGCGAGTCATCGAAGAGGCTGGCCTCGCCGCCCGGACCGACGGGAATAACGTGGATGTGGATCGGGAAATCGGAGAGCTCAACCGGAATGCATTGCAGTTTCAAACCTATTCCCAATTACTGTCGAGCCAGTTCGACCTGATGCGCCGCGCGACCCGCAGCACCTGATCCCGGACATTCCGCTGGCAGACACGTCCAGCGCCTGCCCCTCCTGAAAGCAATCTCAATGGGTCTCGACAGCCTCTTTTCCGCCACCAGTATCGCCGGGTCCGGCCTGACTGCCGAACGGACCCGCATGGAAGTCGCGGCGAACAACATCGCCAATGCGAACTCCACCCGTACCGCAGCAGGGGGGCCTTACCGTCGACAACAGGTCGTGTTCTCCAGCCTGATGGATGACTCGATCACCCGCAGCGGAGGAAATATCAAGCAAGGTCTGACCGGAGTGCAGGTCAGCGAAATCACCACCGACCAGTCTGCCCTCCCCCGTGTGCACAATCCCGGCCACCCCGATGCCGGCCCGGACGGCTTTGTCGAAATGCCGAACGTGATGCTTCCGCATGAAATGATCGACCTGATGACCGCCAGCCGCGCGTATGAAGCCAATTTGAAGTCGCTGCAGATCTTCCGGCAAATGGCAGAACAGTCTCTCAACCTGATGCGGGGGATGAGCTGATGCAAATCAATCCGTCAGCTTCCTCACTCGCGGGCCTGCCACCGCTCCCGGCGTCGCACGGACCCGCGGAGGCGCGTGGCGGCTCCGGTGTTCCGTTCAGTCAGCTGATGTCGCAGTTCCTTCACGAAGTGGATCGACCGCAACAGGCCGTGATCCAGGGAATGGACGAACTGATGGCGGGCAAGAGTGACAACATTCATGAAATCGCCATCAACGTCGCCCAAGCGGATGTCTCCTTTCGGCTCGCAATGGAAGTCCGCGACCAGCTGATCAAGGCTTATCAGGAAGTCATGCGGATGCAGGTCTGACCGCAGCCGCAGAAAGCAAATTGAAAGTACGCACAGGCGATGGAGTTCGGTAACAGACTGCTGACGCAGATCAAGGCCCTGTGGGAGCAATGGAGCTTCGCACAGCGGGCCGGAATGGTCGCTGCGCTGCTGGCCAGCGTGATCGCCTTTGCAGCCATTGGTCTCTGGGCGACAACACCCGAATATGTCTTTCTGACCGATCGACTCAGCCCGCAACAGGCGGCTGAAATCGTCAGCCTGCTGGAAGCCGAGCAGATTCCCTATAAGCTCAATTACTCCGGCTCGGCGGTTTCTGTGGCCCGGAGCCAGTTGAGCCGAGCCCGGCTCGCCCTCAAGGACGTTGTCACCGACGCCGACACACCGACCGAAGAAATCAGCGACGGCATCTGGACTGACCCTGCGATGCAGCAGGTGCGGCTGGTCCGGCAGCTCGAGTCCCGCCTGGCAAGGTCGATCATGCAGATTGCGTCCGTCCGCAAGGCAACCGTGCATCTCACGCAATCGGAGAACACGCCGTTTCTCCGCAATCGGGCACCTGCCAAAGCCAGCGTGATTCTGGAACTGCAACCCAATGCACACTTCTCCGGCAGCGACGCCCGTTCCATCATCTCACTGGTGGCTCATAGTGTCGAACATCTGAACTCCGAAAACATCTCCGTCCTCGACACCAGCGGACGGCTCCTCTCCACCACGACCGGCATGGAGGCCGACGTCTCCGGACAGCTCAGCTACCGGGCACGCGTGGAAGCCGATCTGGCCGCCAAGGCCGAAACGATTCTCACGCAGATGCTGGGACCGGGGAAAGCGGTGGTGCGAGTGACCGCCGATGTGGACTTCACCGAGTTGCAGCGGAAGGAAACCAAGTACGATCCCGACCTGAAGGTGAAAGTCTCCGAGACCATCCACTCCGAATCACATTCTCACGGGAATGGAAAGAACACGCCACTTCCGGCGGGAGCTTCAGGCAACATCGATCCCCTGGCATTCAAAGCGGCAGCTTCCGGTTCCTCCGGCGGGACGAAGGTCGAAAGCAACACCACCACGTTCGAAAACGCCAAGACGGAAGACACGGTTCGCGAAGCTCCGGGCCGAGTGAAGCGGCTCACGGTCGCGGCTGTGGTTCAATTGCCTGACTCCACTCCGGCAACCGGTGGACAGGCAGGAGCTTCTGCGCTCAATGAAGAGAAGATCCAGCGAATCATCAAACAGGCGGTCGGCTACGATGCTGCAAGGCAGGACCAGATTGAAGTGCTCATCGCCCCTCTGAGCGGGACGGGAGAGATCCTCCCTCCTGTCGCGACTGGGACCAACTGGGATCAATATTCTCAGCTGCTCCGTAGCCTGTCGCTCGGTCTGGCGGCGATTGTCGCGCTCGTTCTGGGACTGCTGGTGCTGCGACGGATGCAGCCGATAGTGGTCGCCCCCCCTGAAAGCGAACAGCTGTCGAGCGAAACCGTTCTGCGACTGGCCGAACTCAAAACTCAGGCACGTGAACATCCCGCCGCGGTGGCCACCGTGTTCAAGGCCTGGCTGGAACAGGCTCCTCCGGAACAGGTGCGTCAGCGTTCTGCTGCCTGACCTGATCACTCCTCCCCTCAATCATGAACGCTCCCGTGGAAACAGAAACCCTGGTCGCTGCCCGCGCAGACCGCGTCCTGACGATGCTGCATCTGCTGGGCGAAGACGTCGCTGAGCAGTTTCTCAGCTCGCTGGAGGGCTCGGCACAGCGGGATCTCCGGTCGCGCTACCAGGGTCATCGTGCGCAAATGCCCTCGCCCCGCAAGCAGGCGCAAATTCTCGATGAGTTCGAACGCTTCTTCCAGTTCGCAGTCGCCTCCACCCCGGCATTGAAAGTTCATCAACCAGACGAAGAAGAGACGGCCGGAGAAAGTCTCGAAGAAACCTATCAGCTGACCGGCGACCCGTTGGCTGACATGGAAAAGATGAACCAGTTCCAGCTCGCAGCGGCTCTGAATGAAGAACATCCACGCACGGTGGCGATTCTGCTGAAGGCCGTCTCTGCCAAACGGGTCGCCGTGCTGCTGAACCTGCTGAAGGAAGATCGGCGCGAACCGGTCGTCCGGGAATTGAGCCGGGACCCGAAGACACCCGAGGTGATCCTCCGGCGCATCGCCGCCTCTGCCGTGGAGCGGGCCAGCTCACTCCCCGCCAGTCCTCCGGCCGAAGACGATCCGGTGCAGAAGCTGGTCGAAGTGCTGCGAGCCACAGAGAAATCCAAACGCCGACAGATTCTGAAAACCATTGAGGAACAAGATGCCGAGAAGGCTTCGCTGATCAGCCAGTCGCTGTATCAGTTCGACGACCTGTCAACGCTCGATGACTCGCAGATTCAGAAAGTGCTGGCGAAAGTCGACTCCACCAGTCTGTCGACCGCGTTGTTTGGCGCGAATGACCTCATCGTGGCCAGAATCATGAACAACCTTTCCAAGCGGGCCCGCGCGACATTGCAGGAAGAAATGAGCTTCCGCAAGAACGTGCCGGGAGTCCAGCTCAAGGCCGCTCGCGATCTCGTCGTTCAGGCGATCGCCGAGGCGGACCAGGAACAGTCATGAGAGCAGGAACTCCTTCATGTTTCGCACCGAAATCCGCTGGTCGGCCCCACCAGTCAATGTTCGCATCCGGACAGGCTCCCCGTCCACTGACGACCGGGCCGGCAGCCCGCGCGCTCCACTCACCTTCCCGGCCGGACTCCCCGACCTTTCCAGTCAGGTTTCCCGACCACCCCCGCCCGCTCCCCCGACTGTGGATCTCAGCCCGCTCTTCGGGAACTTGCACGCTGCTGTTGAACATCTGGAAGAACGGCGCCACCAGTCACTGCAGGAGCTGCAACAGGTGGCAATCGAACTGGCTGTGGCGGCTGCTTCACAACTTACTTTTCGTGCGATCGAGGCGGATCAATTCGGAGTGGAGATGCTCGTGCAGCAGGCGATCGACCGGCTGGGACTCCATGAGCCATTGCAACTCGCACTGCATCCTGCCGACCTGGAACTTCTGCAACGCAGTGAGGAAGGGGAAGCATTCTTCGCGGAACAGTCACTGCAGATTCGGAGTGATGCGACCCTCGAACGTGGCGCCTGCCGCATGGAATCGGGCACGCGAATTCTCATCTCGGACATTGCTTCACGGCTCACGGAAATTCGTCGGCATTGGCTGGAGGAACTGGATGACTCTCAGATTGAACGTCGACGCCCTCAAGCAGATTCCCGCACGATGCGACGTTTTCCGGACCGCAGGGAAACTGCGTAGCGTGCAGGAGATCCTGACCGCCCGTGTCCCGGGAACCATCGGTGAACTGTGCGAGATCCGCACGGCTCAGGAGGAGCGTCTGCTGGCGGAGATCGTCGGCGTGAATGAAGACCACACTCAGTTGATGTGCTTTCATCACGGCCAGGGACTCAAAACCGGTTGTGATGTGATCGCGACCGGCCGTCGCCCGCGTGTGCCGGTCGGTCCGGAACTGCTCGGCAGAGTTCTGAACGGTCTGGGCCAACCGATTGATGATGCCGGTCCGCTTTCCGTTCGACGTTGGCGCACACTCACACCGGAGACTCCTCCCTCACTGCGTCGGTCACGAATAACACAGCCATTGCCCACAGGACAGCGGGTCATTGACGGACTGCTCACGCTCGGCCGTGGTCAGCGTGTCGGCCTCTTCGCCGGCAGCGGCGTCGGCAAGAGTACCCTGATGGGGGAGATCGCCAAACATGCCCAGGCAGATCTGAATGTCATTGCACTGGTCGGCGAACGTGGCCGCGAAGTTCTTCCCTTTCTCGAAGATTGCCTCGGGCAGGCCGGACGTCAGCGATCGGTCGTCGTCGTCGCCACCTCAGATGAAACGCCCCTGATGCGCATTCAGGCGGTCCGCACCGCCATCACCATCGCAGAAGATTACCGCGAGCGCGGAGCCAACGTCCTGTTCTTCCTCGACAGCCTGACACGACTGGCTTTCGCCCAGCGCGAACTCGGGCTGCTCCGAGGGGAACCACCCGGGTCTCGAGGTTATCCCCCTTCCGTGCAGACACTCCTGGCAACGACGCTGGAGAAACTGGGAAATGACGAACATGGTTCCATCACCGGGCTGATCACCGTGCTGGTCGACGGCGACGACATGGACGAGCCGATCGCCGATGCGGCGCGTTCGATTCTCGATGGTCATATCGTGCTCGACCGCAAACTCGCCGTCCGGGGGCAATTCCCCGCGGTCAATGTCCTGCACAGCATCAGTCGGCTCTTCCGCGATGTCACCACGGCCGAACACCAGCAGGCGTCGCAGAAACTGCGTCAGGCGCTGGCCACTTATACCGAAGTCGAAGAATTGATCCGCATGGGGATCTATCAGAAAGGATCGTCTCCCCAGATCGACGAAGCGATTCGGCTCATGCCGCAGATTCAGGCCTTTGTCAATCAGACGATTGGTCAGGGGACCTCCTTTCCGGATTGTGTCCAGCAAATGAGTCGGATGTTCGCCGCATAATTCGACTCCGTCCTGAACTCTCATCGAGAAGTTGCCGCCCCGAATGAAACGCTTTCACTCACCTTTGTCAAAGTTCCATGACATCTGCCGGCAGCAGCTCCGTATGACCAGGCTGGAACTGGCAGTCGCCCAGTCCTGCTGGGAACAGGCAGTGGAACAGGAACGGCAGGCCCACCGACACCAGGAAAGCACCCGCGAAACCTTGACCCGCTTCATGCAGCAGCAAATGCAGTCTTCGCTCCTGCGAAGCGCTCAGGCGGAACTGGTGTTTGCTCAGGAAGAAGTGACCCGAGCGCGATCTGTCACCGCCGAGGCGGAAGCGACTCTGCAGCAGATCAGAACCAAATGCCAGGAACTGCAGGCGCGAGAAGAGAGTCTGGAGCAGCTGATCGCCCGCCAGCGCACGACTCATCGGCTGGAAATGCTGCAAGAACAACAAATCACGATGGATGACATGGCTGCCAGCCGCTGGGCCCGCTCCCGGCATCCGGCGGAGGAGGTGATGGATCATGGTTAAGATGATCAAGCTCGCAGTTTTCGGAATCGCCATCGGCGCTTTGGCGGCGGGCGGTTCGCTCGTCCTGCAGAAAAAGCTGAGTTCCTCACCGGTTGCGACTGCAACAGCTGCCGCGCCAGCCAGTGAACATGTCACTGCCGCTGCGGAGCCGACGGCTCCCAAAGGAGTGGCGCAATCCACTTCAGCGGATCATCATGCTCTCAAAGCGAGCGCCACCGACACGCTGCCCGTCCCGGTCCGCCCACGTGGCATGAGTGTGGAGGAGTTGCTTCGCTACGGCATGAGCGTGAAAGAACGGGAGCAGCATGTTCGGCAGCAGGAAGAACAGTTGCAGCAGCGCCGCATCCAGCAACAGCTCGTTTTGGCTGACATTGAGGGAGAGCGACGCGAGATCGACGGCCTGCGCATTCAGGTCAACGATCACCTCAAATCTGCAGAGAGGCTGATTGAACGACTCAACGCGGCTCGCCAGTCGGTCATCGATGAACGAACCGCGGCCAATGCTGAGTTCAGCAAGATGAAAGAGGCCCGCATCGAGGTTGACGGACAACAGGCGGATAACACCAAACGACTGGCCCAATGGCTGCAAGGCATGGATGCCGAGAAATCGGCCAGCGTCCTCAAAGAGATGGCCAACGATGGCAAGATGGAGATGGCGGTCCAAATTCTCTCGCACTTCGAAGCCCGTGAAGCGGCGAAAATTCTCTCTGCCATCGAAGATCCCAAGCTGATTCAGCAGTTTGCTGAAAAGTATCAGAACGTCAAATCCGCCTCGCGGGAATCGACCAAACGCTGAGACGATTCTCCGCCCTGTTCCTGCCCCAATCCGACTTCCCTTCTTTGCCCCGTCTTGAGGCTGCTCTCATGTCTCCTCTGGAAATCACAAGCATTGTCCGGGATCTGCTGGTCACCGCTCTGATCCTCACTCTCCCCTGTGTCGGCGCGAGTCTACTTGTGGGAGGAGTGATCAGTGTGCTTCAGACCATCACCAGTGTGCAGGAACAGACACTCTCGTTTGCTCCCCGCATCATCGCTGTTGCCCTCGTGATGATTGCCACACTCCCCTGGAGCCTGCGGGTCGCCAGCGGCTTCACGTCACGCATGATTTATCACCTGGTGGAAGGGGTCCAATGACGACTTCCTTCGCTGTGATGCTGCTGCTGACTTTTCTCCGCATCAGCGGCTTCGTCACCTTTCTGCCACCATTCGGCGGCAAGAATATTCCCTCGACGGTGAAGATCGGGCTGATCTGCAGCCTGACCGCCATGTGGAGCATGAAGCTGACACCCTCTGCTCTGCTCACCCTGCAGGAGCAGACGACCGGTCACTGGGGCTTCGTGGTCTGGCTGTGTGCGAGAGAAACGTTTCTCGGCGCGGCGATGGGTTGGCTGCTCGGATTGATTCTCGTTCCGGTGCGTGTCGCCGGAGCCTATATCGTTCAGGAAATGGGACTGACGCTCGGCGCGATCACCTCGCCGACCGAGGGGACGGAAAGCAACGTTCTCTCACAGGCGTTTGAAGTGGCGGCGGTGCTCGCGATCTTCGGCATGAACCTGCATCATCAGTTTCTGCGCCTGTTCGACGCTGCCTTCACGGCGTTTCCGTTGGGGAAATCGTGGACGTTTCCGCAGCGGGATTGGCTGCTGGGAAGCCTGACACACAGCACCGAAATTGGCCTCGGGATCGCCGCTCCCGTCGGTATCGTGCTGTTTGCCACACTGGTGACCACTTTGTTCGTGATGCGTCAGACACCGCAGTTCAACTTAATGTCCTTCGGAATGCCGGTTCGAATCCTGGTGGGACTGGTGGCCACACTCTGGTTGCTCCCCGGAATTCTGAACAGCCTGTATGACTCACTTCAGCATTTCGCTTCGTTCTCCGGACTTTAGAGCGAATCTCACTGACGTTTGGCGCTCTGGCGGCGGAAAACCAAGCATTCCCAAAGATTTTCCACACAAACGCCGCCACACTTCCCCGGGATCGGGGCCAGGACTCCATTCGCGATTTCAGTGGACACCGAATGAGCAAGTGCGTTACATCGAACGAACGGGTGAATGCACTCGTTGACGCGTCGTGCGCTGGTGACCGGTATTCGTGACATTCCCTCGTAAGCAGCAATCGCATGGCTGAAGGATTTGACGACAACAAGACAGAGGCCCCAACACCAAGGCGGCGGGAGAAGGCTGCGGAAGAAGGTCAACTCGTCTACAGCCCCGACTTCAGCGGAGCAATGGTTCTGTTGATCGTCGCCATTGCGGCGGTGTGGCTGGTGCCCGCTGGTGCAACCGCTCTGAAGTCCCTCCTGCAGACACGGCTCGCCACTCTCGATGGTTCCACCTGGGGAACAACCGCCACCGTCATGTCTGTCCGCTGGCTGCTGGCCAACACCTGGGCTCTGGTTGGAACTGCAAGTCTCGGACTGATTGCGATCAGTCTTTTTCTCTCACAGGCACAATCAGGCTTCGTCATCACCAGCAAAGCTCTCGACCTGAATTGGGATCGACTCTCGCCGGTCAGCGGCTTTCAGAGGCTCTGGTCTCTCGACAGCAGTGTCCGTGGGCTGCAGGCGATCGTCAAGGTGCTCTCGTTGCTGGCTGTGGCGGTTGTCGTCTTGCTTTACTGGAAAGGGACAGTGCAATCGGAGGCGCATGTCAGCCTGCAACATTCCGTCCGCGTCGGCTGGGGACTGATCAGTCAGTCGATGCTGGCACTCGCGGGCGTTGCCTTTGCGTGGGGAGCTGTCGATTATGGCTTCCGGTATTTCCGTCATGAACAGAAGCTCAGAATGTCACGACAGGAGATTCGGGATGAACAGAAAGACGAGGAAGGAGATCCTCAACTGAAAGGACGGATGCGGCGCATGCAGAAGGAAGCAGCGCAGCGAAAGACGTTGAAAGATGTCCCTCGCGCTTCGGTCATTCTCACGAATCCCACTCACTACGCGGTGGCGATTCGCTATGAGCCGGGAGTGATGAAGGCTCCGCAAGTGCTCGCCAAAGGGAGCGGAGCATTCGCCCGGAAAATTTCCGAAGTGGCTCGCGAAAATGGCATTCCCGTACTTGAACGAAAGCCCCTCGCACGGGCCCTGTACGCCATTGCCAAGGTGGGCGAAGAGATTCCGGTGGAGTTCTTCCGTGCCATTGCCGAAGTTCTGGCGTACGTCTACCGGCTCAAAAAGGGGGCCTGATTCAAACCCGGAGCCTCTGGACCTCGACCTTCCCGAACCGGTCGCGCGCTGCTGTCTTTGTCATCAGACGCAATCGCCCTGCGTGGGAGTGCGAAGCAAAGCCGACTGTCGTGTTATAACAGTGCTCGTTCCGACGGCTTTCGTGGAGCAACAGATTTCGGACGGGATGAACCGCTGGCCGGTTCATCATAGTAGGAACCGTAGGTGTCGTAGTCGTAGCTTGAATCCGAAGAGGTGGAGGCATCAAACCCATTCGCCACAATGCCGTACACCCGGATTCCGTGCGAGCTGAGTGTTTCCAGGGCGCGGCGGACTGCGGCCCGTTTCGTCTTCTTCATACGCACCATCAGCAGCATGCCATCCACATGCGGAGCGATAATGCACGGATCACTGACCGCGAGGACCGGCGGCGAATCGATGACGATCAGATCGAAACGCTCGCGCAGATGACGCAACAGGGTTTCGAGTGAGGTCATCGAGAGGATCTCGGCCGGATTCTCCGGGCACAGCCCGCTCGTCAGCAGTGAAAGCCCCTGAATCGGGGTTGGCCGAATCGCGTTCTCCCAGTCGATCTCGTTCAGCAGCACATCGGTCACTCCGATTTCCTGCTCGGTCCGGAACAATTGGTGTTGTGTCGGCCGACGGAGATCGCAGTCAAGCAGCAACACCGATTTCCCCGACTGGGCAATCGCGATCGCCAGATTGGCGGCAGCGGTGCTTTTGCCGTCGCCCGGTTCCGGACTGCTGAACTGGATGATCTGCTGCCCCTGCTGCATCGCGACAAACAGAGTCGTTCGAATCGAGCGAAACGCTTCCGCCTCACGCGATCCCGGCCGATGAAAGTAACACAGTGCCGGAGATAGACCCCGCTCGCGGGCGATGCGATCGGCGTCGGCTGATGAGGAGAACTTCGGGACAACCCCCAGCAGGGGCGATCCGGTGAACTGTTTGATGCTATCCAGTGATTTGAGTGTCGTATCCAGCCACTCTCTGAGATAACTCAGACAGAAGACGACCGCCACTCCCAGAATGCCGAACGTCGCAACGAGTTTGATCACCCGTTTCAGAGAGCGCTCAATCCGCACCTGCGAGATCTGCTGCAGGCGATACCCTTCCCCTTCACGGGAGACATCGTAAGCAGCGATCTGATTGTAGAGTTGTTCCAGCTGCAGCTTCAGTCGACCGATCTGATCTTTCCGGCGCTGATCTTCGATCTCGAACATCTCCGCTTCTTTGGCCTTCTTCTGGGCGTCATCATGCAGAAGCGCCAGGTTCTCGTTATCGACTTCCAGTTCTTTCAGCTGTCCCTCGAGCGTGTCACGATAGACGCTGACGAGATCGAGCCGCTTGGGATCGGCCGCGGGCGTATTCTCTCCCGTGACGGTGTTGGGAGGGGGAGTAAGACCGTGACGGGCATACTCGTTGAGAATGGTTTGAATCTGTCCGCGCACATTGCGGACAGAAGAGTGCTTTTCACCCAGTGAATGGAGCAGCCGCTGCTCCAGCAGACGGGCCGTGAGCAATTGCTGATCGAGGCTCGCTTTTTCTGGCGAGGCGGTCAGATTCACGCCTCCGCCCGATCCGGTTCCGCCTCCTCCCCCGGAGGTTCCGGTCGAAAGAGAGTGCAGGACCCAGAACTCCAGTGCTTCGCGCGACGTCTTCTCCTGACGTTTGCGATCCAGCGTGGCCAGTCGGGCCTGAATACTGGAGCGCTTCCGCATGTTTTCATTCTGCGCCGCTTCCAGCGCAGCCAGTTCTGCTTCGTACTGATTCTGGGCCGGCGCCGGCATGCCGTTGACCGTCACCACCGGTGAGGCCTTCAGGAAGACCGGTGCAGCCTGCCTGAACTTCTGGTAGTCGGCTTCCTGTGTTCGAACGTCCTCAGCCAGTTTCTCCTGTCGTTCCAGCAATGTTTTGTAGAGCTGCTGGGCGTTGGCATCTTTCGTGTCGTCCAGATAATCGCGATAGGATTCCACCATCGCCTGGACCACTTTCTGGGCAATCTCCTTGTTGGGATGCAGATAAGCGATATCCAGAATGTTGTCGAAGGAGCTTTCCTGTCCCGCGCTGCGGCTGACTTTGAGTCCTTCTGTAATTTCCTTCAGCGGGTCATAGGCGTTAACCAGCTGCGGAATCTGATCGAGTCCATGATCCTTGAACGCCCGCTCGACGATCAGGTCAGTCTGGATCAACTGGACGTGATCACCACGTTCGCCGTATCGGTTGGCCTCGCCATCGTTCAGGGGAACCGATGCCCGTTTGGATACGAGAACCCGCGTCGAGGCCGAATAGACCGGTCCCAGATACTTGTATACTCCGACTCCAGCCAGTAGCCCCAGACACAAACCGATGGCCAGCGGACGCCAGATCGACAGGACAAACCGCACAATATCGATGGGAATCCCGGCAGCGGCTGGATTGCCACCGAGTGGTGTGAAATCGAACTCCGCTTCACGCGGAGGATGGTTTTCGGGTACTGCCACGAAATTACGTCCTCAATCTCTCAACGTCTGCCATCAACGACACGAGACGCGGTCAGGCGTCCCCTGCTGTACACGACGAAACTCTTCCTGATAAAAGTCCAGCGTTTCGTTCAGACCTTCATGCAGATCAATGAGCACCTCATAACCCAGATCCTGACGGATCGCGCCGATGTCGGCCCACGAGTGCAGGACATCACCCGCGCGTGGCGGCTGAAAATCGGGTTGAAAGTCTTTGCCCAGTCGCTGACAGATTTTGTGCAGCAGCTCCAGCACACTGATCGTCTGACCGCTGGCCACGTTGTAGACACGACCGGAAACGCCCGGCACCGTGGCCGCCAGGATGTTGGCATGCACGACGTTGCGAACATGAATGAAGTCTCGCGACTGCTCACCGGTGCCGAAGATCCGTGGAGTGCGACCACTCAGCAGTGCATCGGCGAACAGTGGAATGACCGCAGAGTAAGGACTCTTGGGGTCCTGCCTGGGTCCGAAGACATTGAAGTAACGCAGACGGACGACCTCAATGTCGTAGACCGCCGCAAAAGACTGTCCGTAGTATTCACCCGCCAGTTTCGCCGCCGCATACGGCGAGAGAACCTCCGGCACCTGTGATTCGTGTTTGGGCATGACCGGCGAGTCGCCATAGGCGCTGCTGGAGCCGGCATACACGACACGCTGAACACCCGATCGGCGGGCCGCATCCAGCACATTGACGGTTCCTGTCACGCAGACGTCATGCGACGCGAGCGGATTTTCAATGCTCAGTGGAACCGAGGCGAGAGCCGCCTGATGGAAGACGGTGTCCACATCCTGCATGGCTGCGAGGACTGCCTGCGGATCGCGCACATCTCCGTCGATGAATTCGATTTGATCCCACAGACCGTCAAGATTTCGGCGATGCCCTGTGCTGAGGTTATCGAGCACCCGCACCCGCACGTTTTCCTGGACCAGATGCGCCGTCAGGTGCGAACCGATGAAGCCGGCCCCCCCAGTCACCAGACAGGTTGTCAGTTTTCTAGACACGCTCGTGCCCCAGTCGCATTTCGGGATGTCGATGGACCTTCTGCCCTGAGTCGGCCGACAGGCAGCCGCTCCCTACCCTCCAATCTAGCTCGCACTGGAGGGCCCGGCCCAAAACTCCGTCCCGAGCGGCAGGATTTCGCATTTCTACGCATCGACCACAGGGGCATTCCGGAGCGGGCGAATCCCGGTTTCGGCAAAAATTACAGGTTGGAACCTCACAGGGCCCCTCCCGACCCGCACGACGGGTCCCCTGCACCGGAAACATCCGTTCCAACTGAAGAGTTCGCTCCAGGTGGCATGACCGGAGCCGCACGGCCGACCGCTGCATTTCAATTTTCCAGAGCGCACGAAAAAATCCGCCGGCAGCCGCTGAGGACTCCCGACGGATTCTGTCGCGTTTCAGAAGAACCTTTAGAAGTTGCTGGAGACCTTCTTGTCCTTGGTGCCGCCGTTGCGGGTCACCAGGGCTGCAATCACCGCCAGTCCGGTATCTTCGCTGAGGAACCGGGCCGAGCCATCGCCGAAGAGCACGTTCAGTCCCCCGTTATGGAACGAGTACGGCTGGCTGGACCCTTCAGTCCCAAATGGTGCGGGGAAGCCAGTTGTCCCGTACTGCTCGGCGGCATGGTCATAGCCGTTCGTCCGGTTGATGAAGATATTGGCCAGCCCCAATGTCGTGGCTGCTGAGCTCGTCGTCGGCACAGTCACACCCATCTTGTCGGAGCCGTACAGAAGGATATCGCTGGCCGGACGGGACCAGCCACCGCCGTTGGTGTGATGTTCATAGAGGTTGCCGTCGACCAGAGTCCCGCGCCGGTAGACAAACGGCCGTCCTGCCGATTCCCAGATGGCAATGGTATTCGACATGCCATCGACGATATCGGCGAAGGTCAGTGAGGAGTTCTTGGGAGCAAACCCGTTCGTCAGCTTGCCGACGGCACTTCCCGCTTCGGTCGTGTTGCTCTGACTGCCGACCAGATCGTCGGGGAAAGCATCTCCCAGTTCCTTTGAGACCCCCAGCGAGGCCGCATAGTCACCGTTCGCCACGCGGCCGTCCAGGCCGTCACAGTCCCGCGGAATTTGTCAGGATTGTGATCCAGCACGCCATTCTGCTTCGGGGAGGACGGGCATTCATAGGTCTTGATCCGCAGTGACGTGACCGGCAGATTGCCGGTGTTGGGAATCGCGGCGCCATTGCTGTCCAGCTCGGCGTAATCCCAGTTCTTGGTCAGGTCATACTGATCCCAGAGGGTCCGCTGCTCAATGTAGGGAAGAAGTTTGGTGAACAGCCCGACCCGGACCGTCGAGGCTTCACTGGGACGGCCGCTGCTGGGAATCACTCCCTTGGCATCGTGGAAATTGTGAATGGCCAATCCCAGTTGCTTCAGATTATTGAGGCACTGAGAACGCCGGGCCGCCTCCCGCGCCGATTGCACGGCCGGCAGGAGAATGGCGGTCAGGACTGCGATGATCGCAATCACCACCAGGAGTTCGATGAGTGTAAAGCCTGTCCGCGCGGGAGCGGGCACAAGACGACGACGAAACCGAATCTTCATTTTGGTGTTCCAGTTCGAGTCAGAAGACATCAGGAAAGAAAGCGCAAATCGGAAGACGATCACGGTTCACTTCGTGAGACAACAACAGCGCATTTGCAGCTCCTCCTGAAAAAGACGAGACGAATGGCCGACGACAGCGCGCACCGGGAGCCCAGTCCGGTGCTTCCAGAAATTCAATGCCGATGAATGGCCCGAGTGAGACCGACTCAGGCGACGGTATGTCCCGGGCTGCTGACGGGAAGGGGACTCTCCCGCTCCTGTCTGAACCAGCCCGGCGCAGAATGTGCCTGCCCGCGCATCCCGTTTCGTTTGATCAAGGGCAGGCTGTGTACGAAAGCTTGAGCCTCAAAATTCCCCCATGGCCAGCCTTCACTATCGGCTCGCCGCAGGATAACACTACAACTTTAGTCGTGTTTATATGAATCCTGCTAATATGTCAACAGCCACGCAAGCAGTTTTTTGAGAGACAAGCGGGTCGCACCCCTGATAAAAAGCCAAAAAAAAGCTGTTCGACCTCCGTTCCGCTCCCCCCGGTATCTCGTCCCTGTTCGCTCGACCGCCCCCTTCAGAATCCTTCAGCCCGCGAGCATCGGGGCTGCCGGGCATTAAAAAAGCCCGACCATTTTGGGCCGGGCTTGATGGGATTTCCAATAGGCAGCATCCAGCGAACGTCCCCGTCCGCCCCTGCGTCCTCTCCACTACTTCGCGGCAGCGAGCCGCTTGTTCACTTCATCCCAGTTCACGAGATTCCAGAACGCGGCGATGTAGTCGGGACGGCGATTCTGATAGTTCAGGTAGTAGGCGTGTTCCCACACGTCCAGCCCCAGAATCGGTGTCCGGCCTTCCATTAACGGCGTGTCCTGATTCGGAGTGCTTTCAATCTGGACCTTGCCGTTGTTGACCGACAGCCAGGCCCAGCCACTCCCGAATCGGCCCGTGGCCGCGGCAGCGAAATCGGTTTTGAACTTCTCAAACCCACCCAGGGACTTGATTGCCTCAGCCACAGCGCCGGTTGGTTCTCCCCCTCCGCTGGGGCTCAGCACCGTCCAGAACAGGGTGTGGTTGGCGTGTCCCCCGCCGTTGTTGCGGACGGCAGTCCGGATTGCTTCCGGGACAGAGGAGAGATGCCGCATCAGATCGTCGATAGACGATGATGCCAGATTGTCATGCCCTTCCAGCGCTTTGTTCAGATTGTTGATGTAAGTCTGATGATGCTTGGTGTGGTGAATCTCCATTGTCCGCGCATCGATGTGCGGTTCGAGAGCGTTGTAAGCATATGGCAGCGGTGGAAGCGTGTAAGCCATCGGGATCTCCTCGGGTTCAGCTGTGCGAAACCAGTCTCAATCCGGCATTCTAAACCGGGCTGGCGGCGTCACAACCATCGGTCCGGAGATTTCCATAAAATCCGGTCCCGACAGCTGGACACTCGCTGATTGACCGTTCCGTCGAAACAGGATGTGAGAGCGTATTCACTTGTGACGGCCCCGCTCGCGCCTCGCGAAAATGAGCATTTCCTCAGGCGAAACGCTGGCTGTGCGGGCACAGGAACGAGCAGGCTGCCCTAAAAAGGAAAAGGCCGCGGAATACTCTTTGAGGACTGCTGACGACGACGCGGCCGGGGGACCTGAACCGGCGGAGCATCGGCCGGCACATCGCTGACCAGCGCGTCAACTTCGTCGACGGACGACTGGCCCGAGGCGTCTACGACCCGCGTTCCATCGCTATTGAGAGTCAACGGGGTCAAAATCAATGTCACGGGCCGCAATGGCTGTCGACGTTCGAGCCCCCACTCCCTGATCAGCCGCTCCCGGTCTTCGCTGGTCAGATCCGGAGACAGCCAGGAGTCGTCCCCCTTCTTCCAGCCCACCACCTTTCCGGCCAGATATGCGATCTGATGCGCTGCCAGCGCGGGAATCCGCACGTCGCCGCCAATGACTCCGGTCAGATTCAAAGGATCCGCCGCCGAGATCACCACCAGCTGCGAGCGGTCCGTGGATTGACGAATCCCCCGCAGCTCACGAATCGCATCACTGAGTGCGAACTGTTCTCCTCCTACCCCACGGATGAACCGCCCCCCGCGCAGCTCTCCGCGCGCTTCGAGCCGGCGATAAATCCGGAGCAGCTGCCACCACGGCGGTGCTAACGGTTCCCGAATCGCCAGTTCCCGGAAGACCACTCCCCAACGCCGGAGCAGTTGCCAGGCCCACTCTTCGGCGATCTCGTCAGCAGTCAGTTCGCACGGAATGCGGGGGACGACGTTCCAGCGCCCCATGCCGGCGGTCGCCTGTCGGGTTCGTCGAAAGCGGGAGGGCAACCCGGCAGGGTGCGAAGCCTGATCCGCCCGAATCAACTGTCGCAGTCCGGCAAACCCGTCGGCGGTGATCCATCCGGAGGAGGCCAGTTCTCCGAGCAGGTCTTCCAGCTGGGATGGAAGCTGCCGAAGACGTTGCTGCAGGTCGCTGCCGAAGAGGGCTCCATCGCTCTCCAGCAGTTCGAGAATCTCCTGTGCGGAAGCAGACAGTTCGTCGCGGCAGCGCTCAGGTGATTTCACCATCAACCAGTGAGCATCACTTCTCAAGAACAGAGAGACCGGAATCGCCCGGGTCATGGCGGCCATCGGGCGACCAGTCGATTTCCTCTTGCCCGGAGCATCCAGCCGAGCCCAGCTCACTTCACCGGAAAGGGAGAGTTCATCCAGCCACTGCGGCTGATAGTCCTTGAGCCGCACCGCGAGCAGATGCGGTTCCCAGGCCCCCGCCGGGATGTCGATCCCCTGCAGTTGCGAGATGACCTCGTGCAGGCCGTCACTCCCTTCTTTGCGATAGCCGGGAACGGCCCCCTGATGACGCGCCAGAAATTCCAGATAGACTTCCGGCGGGACTGCTTCGATTTCCTGCCGCAGCCCGGAAATTGTCCTTCGATGAATCCGCGCGAGCAGGCGGCGATGGCACCATTCGATGCCGGGAGAATCGCTGTCGACCGCTTCTTTGCCCGGCGTGAATCTCCCTCGCAGTACGAGCCCTTCTCCTTCGATCGCCTCCAGCGAGGCAAAGATCCGGTTGACGGGAATTCCAAGAATCGCAGACAGATCGAGCGCGGTGATCGGACCCGATGTCTCCAGCCAGCCACGCAACAATGTCACGAGCGACTCCACCTCGTTCCATTCCCGCTGCAGGTGCGGCGGCAGCTGGATCTCTTCAGTCAGTTGAATTTCCGGATACAGACAGCGAATGGCAGTCCAGCACTCGGTGGCAATCCAGGCCGCCTCAAACCCGCACGGGCTGGCGGTCGAACTTTCCGCAGCATCGTCCGGAGCGAGAGCTGTTCGAAGTCGGGTGATTCGAACTGCTCTCCCTGCTTCGCAAAGCGATTGAAGATGCGCTGCAAATTCTTTTTCCTGCAGCCAGCAATGCGGCACGGCATCTCCGCCCACAGCTGAATCCGTCGCCACCGGCAACAGCATCCGGCTGACAAGCACATCGTGGAGTTCATCGGCATCCCGCAGATCGGGAGCCGCCTCCGCAATCACTTCGGCAATAGCCCGGGGATCGAGTCGTCCCAGATCTTCGACACCTTCCACGCTCAACGAGCGTCGCGTCGCCACCGCCCGCGCACGCCGTTCCTGTGCTTCTCCTCCATCCAGAAACGCATACGGGTTGGCGTTCAGCAACTCGTAGGCAAAGGGTGACGGCTCGCGGGTATCGCGTCCCACCAGCGTAATCTCACCCATCTCGATCTTCTGCAACACGCCGCTCAATCCCTCGATATCGAGAGCCTCGAACAGGCAGTCCTGCATCGTCTGCTGCACAAGCGGATGATCCGGAATCTCATGATCCCCGACAATGTTCTCCTGACAACCGGTCAGCTTCGGAAAGACTGCCGTCAGGGTGTCTTCGGAACGGAACCGTTGCAGCGCGGGAGGAACCTTCTTGGAGTTCCGCATTCTCGCGACAAATAACGACCGCGTGACGTTCCATCTCCAGCGCAGGTGAAACATCGGCACCACCAGCAACGCCTGCTCCAGCAGATTCCGGACGTTGTCGGTCCGCATCATGGGGAACAACGATTCGATTGGAAAGCTGTGCTGCGGGCCGAGTGACAGAATAAAGCCGTCATCATCGGCCGTCGCCTGCAATTCAAAATCGAACGAGCGGCAGAACCGCTTACGAAAAGCGAGCCCCCATCCTCGGTTAATGCGACCGCCGAACGGGGCATGCACTACCAGCTGCATCCCTCCTGATTCATCGAAGAAACGTTCGAAGACAACCCGGTTCTGTGTGGGGACCAGCCCCAGTGCAGCCCGCTGGGCCGCCAGATACACGACCGTCTGAACTGCGGCGAAATGGCTGCAACAGGTCTCTTCAATCAGAAATTGAACCAGCGCTGATCCGCCGGGGACACCGGGAACTTCATCACTGATCGGTGAGCTTGCCTGCTCTGCGGCAATCAGGCGTTGTTCCAGTTCTTCCCGCAGCCGCGAAATCTCTTCGGACAGTTCGATGGTGCGGCCGGGTGCTTCACCACGCCAGAACGGAATCGTCGGTGGCGCCCCCTGGGCATCGGCCACGAGCAGGTCATTCCCCCGCAAACGCTGGATGCGCCACGATGAGTTGCCGAGCAGGAAAATATCGCCGCTCATGCTTTCGACGGCGAACTCTTCATCGACCGAACCAACCACGGTGTTTTCATCGTCGAGGACGACCCGCACCGTGTCGACTTCGCCAATGGCTCCCCCATTGCTCAGCGCCGTAATCCGCGCGTTCCGGCGGCCACGGATCCGCCCCTGAACCTGGTCATAGTGAATAAACGTCTGCGAGTGTTCGGCGTTCTCGGTCAAGCCGCGACTGAGCATCTTCAACGTCTGCTCGAACCTCTCCCGCGTGAGCTGACGGTAAGGCCAGGCCCGCCGCACCATCGCAAACAGGTCATCGACCTGCCATTCCTCCACAGCGACCTCAGCCACGATCTGCTGCGCGAGAATATCCAGCGGAGCTTCGGGAATCGGTGTGACATCGAGTCGACGCCCGCGGATCGCCCGCAGCAGCGCCATGCACTCCACCAGCTCATCCCGCGTCAAGGCCACCAGTCGACCTTTGGGGATCAGCCCCAGAGCATGTCCCGAGCGACCGATCCGCTGCAGAAAGGCCGAAATAGCACGCGGAGACCCGATCTGGATCACCAGATCGATGAAACCGACGTCGATCCCCAGCTCCAGAGAAGAGGTCGCCACCACTGCCTTGAGCTCGCCATTTTTGAGCTGCTGCTCCGTCTTCAGACGAATCTCTTTGGAGAGCGACCCGTGATGGCTGCTGATCTGTTCCTCCCCCAGTAACTGCGAGAGTTGGTGCGTCAACCGCTCGGCCAGTCGGCGGGTATTGACGAAAATCAGCGTGCTGCGGTGACTGTTGATCAGTTCCACCAGCCGCTCGTTCACCAAACCCCATTGATCGTGGGAACAGACTGCCTGCAACTCGGTGGGGGGAATCTCGATTCCCAGGTCGAGCTCGCGGACATGTCCCACATCCACCACGCGGCAGCGAGGTGCGGTCGTTGCGGCCTCGTCATCGTCCGCCGACGGGGAGCCGACCAGAAACTCCCCCATCCGTTCAATGGGCTTCTGCGTCGCCGAAAGCCCGATTCGCTGAAGTGGCCGACCGACCAGCGCCTGCAAGCGTTCGAGTGACAACGAGAGGTGCGAGCCCCGCTTGTCGCGAACGAGCGCGTGAATTTCATCGACGATGACGTGACGCACGGTCCGCAGGACTTCCCGTCCCCGCTCCGCGGTCAGCATGAGATAAAGCGACTCGGGAGTCGTTACTAGAATCTGCGGAGGTCGCTTGAGAATCTGCGCCCGCTGTGACGATGTCGAATCCCCCGTTCGCAGACCGGTGCGAATTGCCGTCGCATCAATGCCCCATGCCTGTGCGAGTTCCTGAATCTCCTGCAGCGGTCCCTGCAGGTTCCGCTGCATATCGTTCGAGAGAGCGCGCAGTGGAGAGACATAGACCACTTGCAACTCGGGCTGCAGCTCCCCCGCGACCGCTTCTCTGAACAGCCGATCGATGACCGCCAGAAAGGCGGTTAATGTCTTTCCGCTCCCCGTCGGTGCGGAAATCAGTGTATGTTCGCCGGCGGCAATGTGCGGCCAGCCCAGCTGCTGAGGCTCGGTTGGCCCGTGAAACCGGGAACGGAACCACTCCTGAATGACAGGATGGAACAGAGCCAGCACATCTGCAGCAGGATTCGAATCGATGTTCAAAGCCGGCCACCTCGCAAGTCGGGATTCATCCGTTCAGTATGACGAATCCCGATCCGGCAAGAAAGCGCACGTCGCCAGAACAGGCGACCGCGTCTCCCCCTCCCGAACGGAGAACAGCCGATCTCGAGGAGAAGTGGCCCACATCAGTCCGAATCAATGCAGCGATCACGGGCCCAACCCGCACTGCACTTCACGTGCAAGTGACCGGCCCGTGATAGGAAACCGGACCGCTGGTCCGGACTTCAACTGCACGGCGGAAGGGACACCTGAAGCGCCCCTTGGCGAATCTCAGAGCCCGATGCGCCAGCGAGAGTCTGCGTTGATTCTCATCAAGCCGCAACGCTCAAACAAGGGAGGAATCCTCGACGCTTTCGTCGAAGGCGAACATTCCGACTTAGCCGACCACGGGCGAGGCCGCGACAGTCGCCGAAGCTTCAACCCGCTTCATCTGGGCCAGACCGAGCGGGCTGAACAGCAGACCCGAGAAACCGACAGTGCTGATCAGGGCGTTGCGATAAAACGGCAAGCCAGCCACATACGCCTGCATCAGTCCATTCCAGTCTCGCGAATAACCAATCGTGGAATCGAAGTACCAGGTGGCGGCGTTGGTCACCAGATAGAACAGCGTCGGACCACCGACGGCGGCAGCCAGAATTGTCAGCCAGTTACGACGCTGGCGAACCAGCAGGCCAAATCCGCAGATAATCAGCAGACTCAGGTAGCTGAAAGCGAATCCGGGATAAATGGCAAACCGGAATCCCTCGGTCAGCCCGTACTGGGTGGCGGAGATGGTTCCGATCGCAAGGTCCGAAAGGAATGAGGCAAGCAGAATTGTCCCGGCAGCCAGCCGCAGATTGCTAAACAGGGCCATTCCGAAGATCGCCAGTGCCGGCAGCAGGGTGATTCCCCACGGATACCCCTGAATCAGCTCGAGACCCAGCAACTGCCACAACTGACCGGCGGACCAGGCCACATCCACCTGCTCGTAATGAGCCGCCCAAAGTCGCTGATACGGCAGAATCTTCAATCCCACAGCAAGCAGGACGAGAGCAGCCAGGAATTTCTTGTTCGGTTGATACATGGGTCGCAAACGAGTTGGCAATTCGGTTTTCGGAAGCCGCGTATCATAACAAAGCGAATTCCGGATGCGAACGTCCTTTCACGTCAAAATGGATGGATCCGTGAGGCTGCGGAATGTGTCCCTCCGCCGCGGTCCTTCTACTGTGATGCCCTCCACGGTGGAATCCACCCCTTTCAGCCTCCGTCCCCCAATGGAGATGATCACCGCCCAGCAGGGGACCTGCCCTAGTCCACAATCAGGGCAACTTTCAGTTCGATCGACTTGAGGTCGGCCCGGTTGGTCTCGATCAGCAGCGTGCCGGGTTGCGGCCGTAGCCAGGCCCCGTGCGGACTCTCTTTCGGCACCTCAATCTTCATCGTGTAGAACTCCTTGGCCGCGCCGGGAGTCACGGTTTTGGGTTCCAGAGAGACCTTCAGGAATCCCGGAACTGTTTTCACGCTGGTGAACTTCAACGGCTCGCTGCCAGCATCGACCACCAGCGTCACCGAAAACGTTTTGCCGTCACGCGCCTTGACCGTTTTGAGGTCGAGCAGCCGTTCGACAGAATACCAGTCCTTGTACACGATCATCAGCGGCCCCGCTTTTGTCGCGGTGATCGGCAGGGTAATCGTCGGATAGTCCGCCAATGTCGTATGGAACGTCACCGACTCTGACAGAGCCGGTTCCTCGCCCGCTTCCACGGTTCCGGAAATCTCATAACCGCAGAGAATTTCCGGAGTCTCAGTCGGATTGGGGGGAATCGGAAAGGCAGCAATCTTCACCCGGTCTGACGAGGTTTCCACTTTGGTAATTTCAAAGCTGGGAATGACACCCGAGACAATCGCCCCATGCAGTTCGGCCGGACGTTCGGCGTAGATTGTTCCCAGCTTCCAGCCATGTTCCGGAGTAATCGTCACCTCTTTGAACATTTTGCCGGCGGTGATGAACTTGATTTCCGGATTCGCAGGGTCGTTCGTCCAGATCGTCGCCGACTGGGAGAATTCTCCCTCTTCCTTGGGTGTCCACTCGAGATGCACCACCCCTTCCCCCCCCGGAGGAATCTCTTCTTCACGCAGTCCGCTCAAGGTGCACTTGCACTGCACCGGCCCCTTCGCCAGCTTTAAGGGAGCGGTCCCCGTGTTCCGGATCTTGAATTCATGATTCCCGGTCTTGCCCAGGGCCATCCGGCCAAATTCCACGACCGGATGATCGGTCTCGACCTTGGGAAGTGACTTCGCAGTCGCATCGAGCTTGAAGGGATTGCTCGTATGACCGGGAGCCTTGTCTTTCTCGGCTTCCGGATCTTCTACGGCCTCCGTGTCCCCTTCCAATTCTTTGACCCCTTCGTATTTGCTGGAGGCGGACGAGAGCGTCACCTGTTTGACAGTCGGCTTCAGCTGCTGCTGAATCAGATCCATCTTGGAGATCACGGAAATCACGAACACCGAAAGGATCAGTGTCGCGACGGCAACGAACACCTGCCAGAGTTTCATAGTAGAAGGCTCCTGAAGGGAATGAATGGTCGATTCTAAGATTCGCTGCTCCCCGAGACCAGCGATCAACGCCCTGTGATCGCCGTGCAGAACCTCCCCCTTCGGGGACACTGCTGAAACGTCGGCCTGCAGCAGGAAGAGGACGAAAGCAAGCGTTCCGGTCGCCCCGATCCCGACCGCAGCGCCCGTGCAGGCGAGAGGGGCCGGGCCGCCGTTCCGGTGACTACCGTATGACGCGGACCCGCGAGAAATCGGGGAGGCGGACATGCCGAACACTCCCCCCCCAGCTGATCTCTCCCTGTCGGGAAGGGAGATGGACAAACAGCGGTTTGCCGATCAGCGACGACCGGGGAATCCCCGGAACTTTCCAGCAGCGACTGTCAACGGAGACCGGACTGTTGTCCCCCAGCACGAAGAACTCATCTCCCTGCAGTTCCGCACGGTCGTTCTGTTTCGGCGTGTAATAGACATCGCGATACAGGACCAGTTCGCTCAGTTCGAACGTGACGTTCCTCGCCCCGATGCGCACAGGCCGCTGCACCGGTAACGGCGCTTCGTGGGCTTCGTAAGCGAGCGGCGTAAAGACTTCGCTGCCGTTGATCGCGCAGAGCACCTGATGGTCGATCAATGAAAAATCGATCTGCAGCTCGTCTGCCGGACTCGTCCCCGCCAACTCCACGCGCTGCAGCGGAACCGCGCTGACATCGGACCACAGTTCCAGTGTCCGGGAGGAGGGCTGCAGCACCACACGAAAGGCACAGCGACCGTCATTGAGTTCCAGTTGAAGATCTCCGGCTCCGGTCAGATCCTGGATCCGCAGCGAGACCATGAAATCTTTCAACGGATAGAGTTCCAGATCGCCACTCGCGTTGTACCCGTATTCATCGTAGATCGGCGCCACGTGCGACTTCTCGAACAGCGCTTCAATCGCCGCCGCAAAGCGGGGCTGATCGCTTCCGGCCAGCCATCGCTGCCGTTCAAAATCGGTGAGGACGCCCCGGCAGGTCAGCATTCCCGCTTCATACGTCACGTTGGAAACCGCCGGATCTGGAACTTGAAGCTCGGAAGGCCAGTCCGGCAGAGCAACGCTCGTCAGATGAGTTCCTCCCGCGCGAATCCAGTGACGGTATTCCAGCCAGTCGGGCGAACCTGCTATCGGAGCTTCATTCGGTGACGACTCGTGGCCGCGCGAATAACGGACGCGTCCGTCGAAAAACGACCAGCCCGAACGGGTCACTGCCGGTTGCCAGCGAGAACGCCAGTCCGGATCGGTGTCTTGCGGTTGGTTGTGGAGGTCGGAAACAGGAATGCGCATCGCCTTTTGTACGAGGTACGGTTTGCGGCATTGCTGACCATTGGCCCAGATCTCCCCATGCCGGACTTCGATCCGCTCGCCCGGCAGACCGACGACCCGTTTGACGTAGGCCTGCTGCGGATCTTCCGGATTCCGGAAGACGATCACCTCCCAGCGATGCGGGTCTCGAAATTCATACGCCAGTTTTCGAACCAGCAGCTGGTCCCCCTCATTGCGGGGGATCGCCTGCGTCATAATGTCGGACAATCCGCAATTCGGGCAGCACGTCTGCTCCAGATCCCGCGGTGTCGACTGGGGCCCGGTGGAGGCAATCGCCCCGGCAGGGTGGTCGTCCTCGGTCGCGGCTCCCCTGGCGAAGCGGTAATGACATTCCGGACAGATCACCCGCCGATGGTACCCCAGCAGCGTCGGGGCCATGGAACCGGTCGAGATCATGAAGCCCTCGGCTGCGAATCCGCGAAACAGAACGACCGCAACCGCAAGCAGAATCAGGGATTCCGCCGCTTGTCGCAGCAGACTGGTGATGCGGAACGGGGCGGCTGCGGCAGGCATTCAGGGCAACCGTAAGGAGGAAGGGTGAATGCGCCAATCATAGCGGTTTGCCCGGTTTTGTCGATATTAACTTGCGAAGTCTGGGGGCCTTGCGAGCCTTCATTCGCCCGCCCCCAGACGTCAATCCTCCGCCGAGAACTCGACTGTTTCACCCGCCTGGTCCTGACCTGCCAGCTCCCGGACGAGCCCCTCCACGTGCCGGGAATCCCTGATATCAAAAAAACCTTCTTCTGAATGGGACGTGACCACAAAGTTTTTCTGTTGCTGCATGATCATCGCGGGGATTCCAAAAGTGACATCCCCCGTCCCATCTGGACGTTGTGTCCGTTTGATGGTCAGGAACTGGTGCGGGAGAAACGAACTGATGCGCGTCGTCCGGATTCCGCTGATGATCATCGCCCGCCGGTCCGTGACCACATAGACCGTTCTGCGGGTTCGGAGGAGTTGCCAGTACGGAGCGCTCATCATGCCCAGCCCGATACACAAAAAGGGAATGCCGAACAGGGCAAAGAAATCCTCCGGCCGTTGAAGCCGGGGAAACCGGAATCCGGCCGCCGCGAACATCCAGAACATCGCAAAGCCGGTGAAGGGAATTGAAAAGAGGACGACCGGAATCGTCCGCAGCATCTGCCGGGCCGCGAGCGGTTGCCCAATCCAGACCACTTTCTCACCCGGCGACAGTTCCTCTTCGACGAGCCGCCGCTGCTTCTCAGGAAGTTGATAAAGGTCGTTTTCGTACATCAGCCACTCCCTGTCCGCCCTTCCCGATGCCCCGCCCGTCGCTCATTAGCATGAGAGCAGTTTGTATTAGAGCAGATTGCTCGTTCCCATGCCCGTGGAACCCGGTTTCCACTGGCTCCAGCGCACAGATGCGCAGGGCAGCAAGTGGTCAATCAAAAAACGAAATTCTCGTGGCCCGGTCCGCTCCGAAAAAGCAATCTCTCCCACGGGCCGGCACGGCGGGGATCCTCTCCCGGAGCGGAGACAGTTACGGAGCGTGAAGGGAGCCGGTAAACTGGGATCGCGATGGACTGTCCTCCGGAGCACGAGGCGTTGGCCCCAGAGCACGCAGCGTCGGCGAGTGCTGACACGTGTGTTCCCACCAGGACACCACAGGGCGACAGGTACCGCACATGAACTTCCTCGCTCCCTTCTTTCTGATTGCCGGTGCTGCGGTCGCACTCCCGATCCTGTTCCACCTCATGCGTCGCACTCCGCAGGGGAAACAGGTTTTCGGCAGTGTGATGTTCCTCTCCCCCTCCCCCCCGCGGATGACCAAGCGCAGCCGCATCGAAGACTGGTTGCTGCTCCTGCTGCGGGGCCTCGCCTTCTGCCTGCTGGCGATTGCGTTTGCCCGCCCGTTTCTGCGGGCTCAGGATCAGGTGACCGATCCCGCAGAACCCCGACAGCGGATCGTGATTCTGCTCGATACTTCGGCCAGCATGCAGCAGAGCGGCTTCTGGGAACAGGCCCTCGCCGCCGTCCACGAAGTCACGGATCCCCTCAAGGAACACGATGAAGTCGCGCTGGTCGAATTCAATGAAGGCCCTCGTGAAATCATCACCTTTCATCAGTGGAACACCGGCCCATACGGCAGCCGAAAAGCGCTGCTCGAAGAACGACTGGTCGCCATCAAACCTGCCTGGGGTGTGACCAATCTCGGAGACGCACTGATCTTCGCCGCAGACGAACTGGAATCCGACACCGCCAGCAGCACCGCCACGAAGCTGGTCGTTCTGATCTCGGACCTGCAGGCCGGCAGCCGCTGGCAGTCGCTGCAGGGGGCGAATTGGCCACCCCATCTTGCCGTCAGACTGAAACAGATCAAATCCCGATTCCCTGGCGGGAACGCAGCGGTTCAGCCGGTTCAGGATGACCAGGGGGAGGGGGACGGCATCCGGCTTCGAATCAGCAACACTCCGGACAGCCGCCGCAGCAGCTTCACGCTGCACTGGTGCCACATCGAATCGGGGAACCCGCTCCCGCAGGAGCAGGCCGCTGCAACAGTGCTGGTTCCGCCCGGCGAGAGCCAGGTCATTCGCCTGGCGATGCCAGCAGGAACCTCACCCGCAGGAGCCATCGTCCTCAAGGGAGACGATGTCCCCTTCGACAACACCTGCTACATCAGCCAGTCGCGGATGCAGAACGTGGACGTTGTGTTTCTGGGGCCCGAACTTGAGCAGGCGACTCCGCAGAGTCTCCAGTTCTTTCTGAATCCGATGTTCCCGACCACTCCTCGTCGTCAGGTGCAGATCGTGCAGTGGAAGCCGGAGGAGAACGCCCCTCCCATCCAGAAAAACAGCTCGCCATTTCTGATTGTTGGGACGACACCCACCCCGCCGCAGCTGGAATGGATGCGCCACCGGGTCGCACAGGGGGGACAACTGCTATACGTGGCACAGACCCCGGAGCAGGCGGAAGAGATCTACCCGCTGCTGCAGCTGCCGAAGTTTACCGTGAAAGAGGCGGCCTCCACGGACTACGCGATGATTCGTTCCATTGATTTTGCGCATCCCGTTTTCAGCATCTTTAACGATCCCCGCTTCTCAGATTTCACGAAGGCCCGCGTCTGGCATCATCGCATCTTTAACACCGAGTCCCTGCCTGGGTCGAACGTGCTGGCTCGACTGGATGATGATGCTCCGCTCCTCTGCGAAATTCCGCATGGACGGGGGAGAGTCTTCCTGCTGACCTCGGGATGGAATCGTGATGACAGCGATCTCGCGGTCTGGAGCAAGTTCATCCCCCTGATGAATGGTCTGCTCGAATATGCCCTTGCCGCTCCACATCAGTCCGAGCGGCGCCACGTCGGTGAGACCTTGAACCTCGCGTCACTTGGACTGCCGGGGCCGACTGCCGGGTTTACGCTCGTCAACAGAACGAACCCGTCTGCCCGCACCTCACCGACGACCGCCCATGCGGCTCTCAAAATTTTCCCGAAAAACATGGAGGTCAGCACGGCCGCTCCTTTCCTGATCACGGAGCCGGGGGTCTATCAGTTCGCAGAGTTCCCGGTCGATCCCAAGGCTCCGCCTGCGGTCACGGTGGCGGTGAATCTCGATCCCGAAGAATCGAAGACGGAGCCGCTCGCGCTGGATCTGCTCGAAGCCGCCGGCCTGCGTTGGGCGAGCGAACTTGCTGGGCCCGAAGATCGTCAGTCCAGGCTGTCAGAGCAACGACGCCAGATGATGAATGAAGAACTGGAAGGTCACCAGAAGCTCTGGCAGTTCTTCCTGATCGCAGCCCTGCTGGCGCTGATCGCGGAGTCATGGCTGGCACAGCGGCGAACTCGTGCCCGCGTCGCCGTCTGAGGAATTCCACTGCAATGGGATGCGGCAACCTGCAAGTGTGCCCCGTCATTGCCGAGTGTTCAGGAATTGAGACATTCTGTCAGCGCGATGTGAGGTTCACAGCTGACACCTTGGGCCCCGCGACTCACGGGAGGATCTCGACGAGCCGGGGCAGGCCTGTCAAAAAGCGATTGCCCCGAAGTACCCGGTTGCGGCGGCAGACAGACGCGACGACAGCAATTTCGCGGGGGCGGCGGGATGTGCGGGTGCGTTACGGTCGCAAAAAAACGCCCCCTGCTTTCGCAGAGGGCGTTCGATCTTCAACGTTCAGACTGACTTCAGGCCGAGGGCCGTCCCTTCGCCGGATCCCGCAGGCATTGCATAAAACAGGAGTCCTGTCGCACGCAGACCGAGCGGGAACCGGAGGTGACGATCGACACTACTTGTTGCAGCTATTACAGGCTCCACAAGCGGCACCACCGTTGCAGGCGGCACAGGGAGCACTGACCGGGACCTGCACCTGAATGGTCTTTTCGACCATCCGGCAGACCTGGACCTGGATCTCCTTCTGCACCTGAACCGGGACGTTGACGGTATAGGTTTCCGTCTTGTCTTCGGTCACGGTCTCACAGAGATTCACTTCGTAAGACTCTTCGCGGGTCTTCGAAACGTTCTCGGTGTAGTTCACAGTGCGGGTCTTGGTCACGGGAACCTGCTTGCACACCGTGTAGGTGCGGGTCCGGGTTTCCGGCTTGCAGACCGTCACGTCATAGGTGAACTCTTCCGTCCGGGCAACCTGCTTGCAGACCTTGGTGGTCGAAGTCCGCTCTTCCGGCTTGCAGACGGTCACGTTGTACGTGAACTCTTCGGTCCGGGGAACGAGCTTGCAAACCTTCGTGGTCGAGGTCCGCTGTTCGGGCTTGCAGACAGTCACGTTGTACGTGAACTCTTCGGTGCGTGGAACCTGCTTGCAGACTTTGACGGTCCTGGTCTGGACTTCGGGTTTGCAGACGGTCACGTTGTACGTGAACTCTTCGGTCCGGGGAACGAGCTTGCAGACCTTGGTGGTTGCAGTCCGCTGTTCCGGCTTGCAGACGGTCACGTTGTAGGTGAATTCCTCATCGCGGCAGACCGGCTTGCAGACGGTCACGGTCCGGGTGCGGGTTTCCGGCTGGCAGACAGTCACGCTGTAGGTGAACTGTTCCTGGGTGCAGACCGGCTTGCAGACGGTGTAAGGAACCTGCTCCTGCACGATGTTCGGGCACCACTTCTGCACGCAGCGGGTGCAGCAGGGGTTGCACGGATCAGCCACCTGCACCGTGGTCCACTGGCCCGCATCCCGACAGACCGTCCGATGGGCGGTTTCGGTGGTGTTGGTCCAGACGGGGCGTGTGCCGGTCCGTTCTTCCTGATGAGGAACAAGCACGGTGTAGGTCTGCTCGACCTGTTCCTGCACGGTGTCATACACCTTGCGGGTTCCGGTGCGGGTTTCCTGATGAGGAACCAGAACCGTATAGGTGCTGGTGACATCTTCCCAAACCTGATCGTTCACGGTGCGGGTACCGGTGCGGGTTTCCTGATGAGGAACCATCACGGTGTAGCTCTGCTGCACGTCTTCCCAGACCGTGTCCACGACAGTGCGGCTGCCGGTACGGGTTTCCTGATGCGGCACCATCACCGTATAGGTGTTGGTGACATCTTCCCAAACGGTATCGTGAACCGTTCGGCTGCCGGTGCGGGTTTCCTGATGCGGGACCTGCACCGTGTAGGTGTTGGTCACATCTTCCCACACGGTGTCGTAGACCGTTCGCGAACCGGTCCGCGATTCGGTCACCGGCACGTAGACGGTGTACTCCTGAGAACGCTCTTCTGAAGCGGTCTCGTACACGGTGTAAGACTCTTCCCGGGTGCGCGGCTCGGCTTCCCAGTAAGTGACAGTGCGAGTACGGGTTTCCGTACGGGGCACTTGCCGACTGACCTGATAAGTGCGAGTCCGTTCTTGAGGTTGATACTCTGTGACGGTGACAGTGCGAGTTTCCGTGACCAGTTCAGGTGCTGTAATGGTCCTCTCGACTGTCTGCATTTCGGGAGCACAGGCAGTGGTTCCGCAAGCTGCGGTCCCGTATCCTGCTGCTACCGTGCCACAGGGTGCCGGACAACAGCGTTTGTGGCGACGATGCCACCCCCTGTCACCCGCTTCCGCATCCACTACCACCAGGGCCATGGCCACTGCTGGCAGTACCAAGAAAAGTCGTCTCATCAGTCATTCTCCCCATCACTTAAGTAGATCCTGCGGTGGCCAGATGCCGAACGACCCGCAGTTTGCGCACGTGTCGACCGCAACTCCGAGAATTCGAGAATCAGAGAAGCTCTCGCACTAAAATGTAAACCTAGGCTATCTCAGGCAGTTTGGGGCTTTAGACAAGATAAACCCGCACTTTCAGCGTCGCAAGAGTCCAGTTATGCGAATTCAATCGTTTTTCATGTCATTTTCTTTCCGAATTTTGGCCTGCCATGCCTTTTTCGGTATTGTTTTGGCGTACAGCCGTCCGAGTGCAAATGGCGCGCTCTTCGCCGCAGAAAATGAGGTACGCCCCCTCAATCCCCCCCAATCGCTGATCGTCAAAACCCCGCGTGCCAGTGTCATGGCGGGAGAGAAGACTGAGGCCAGTGCCCCCCTGGGCTCGCTGATTTCCGCCACACACGGGCGGGGCCCGTGGCGGTTCTCGCCCGAATTTCAGGGATGGATCCACGAAACCGATCTCATCCCGATCGATCAGGCTGTCGGTCAATTCACCACAGAGATCGAAAGGGAACCAACCGCTCAGGCCTACCATCTCCGCGGCATCGCCTGGATGAGCCGCAAGGACTTTCGCAAAGCGGTTCAGGACCTCGAACGGGCTTACGAGCTGGGAGAGAGTGCTGTTTCGCTGCACTTCAATCTGGGACTGTGCTACCTCGAACTGGGACACGAGTCGTCGGCACTTAATGAATTTGACTCCATCCTGAAGGCCTACCCCGATGAGGTCCCGGCCCGGCTGGAGCGCGGCAAGATTCATCTTCAGAAAGGACACTTTGAGACCGCTCTCAACGACTTCACCAGCGTCATCAAGCTGGTTCCCCGCAGCGATGAAGCGTTCGCACTCCAGGGAATCGCATTGAGAATGCAGGGGAACTACGACGGCGCTGTCGTCGCCTACAGCCGGGCGCTGGAGCTGAATCCGAATGACGCCGAGACCCTGAGCAACCGCGCTTACGCCCGCAAATGCCTGGGGAACTATGAAGTCTCGCTGCAGGACTATGAGGCGGCTCTCAAGCTGCAGCCTGACAGCGATGAAATCAAGAACGATCTCGCCTGGCTGCTGGCAACCTGTCCGGACGAGAAGATCCGTCAACCGGCCCGTGCGGTGGAATTGTCCAATGCCGCATGGGAAGAGAGCGGAAAAAAGAACGCCGATTACGCCGACACCCTTGCAGCGGCCTATGCGGCCCAAGGGAATTTCCCGGCTGCGATTGAAGCAGCCGCGCTGGCTGCCACCCTGCTCCGCGATCAGCCCGGGCTCCCCCCCGTGGAAAGTCGGCTGAAAGGCTATCGCGCACAGCAGCCCTACTATGAGTCTCGCCCACATGCCAGCGCTGCCTCAGCACAGCCGGCAGCCACTCCCGTCGACACCGATGACGACGAAGCTCCCCCCGCACCAAAGGATGCGAAATGATCCGAGGGTGGGCATGACTTCCCATACTTGGGGGAAGACGGCGGTCGCGTCGGCAGAAGTGGTCGATTTCAAACCCTGATCGAGTCACCGCATGGCGGTCTGGTTCTGCCAGCTCGCTGCTGTGCCGGCGCGGCAGGCATTTCGCAAGTGCAGGTTGCTCTCTCCTGTCCTCGCGCAGCAGACGTTACGTGTCACGAAAAGCTCATTGCCGCTTGGCGAGAACACGAGTACAGAAAGCGGCGTCAACTAGCGCACGGAGAGTCGGCCGGAATCTCAATTCGCTGAGCACACAGAACAGCAGGCTCAGCTGCTTCCCCGTGACCCGTGACGTTTCCCCCCGACAGTGACACAGCTGTCGATCCCGATTTTTCTTTTGAACAGTCCCGAAGGAGCCCGGAAGAGATCCGGGCACTCACTTGTAATGACTGTCCGCCTTCCCGAGACGTACGCCTACCGCTTGCTCCGTTTGTTCTTCTTGTCTTTGTTGAACTGGCGGGAGGTCTGACCTTCGGTCTGGTGCTTGGCCTGATCAGCCGCGTCCAGAATCTTTCCCAGCCAACCAGGAGCTTCGAACTTCTTCTGCTCCGGCTTCAGCGTAGCCGCACCCGCCGGCAGAATTTCGACATTCCCAGTTTCGGAGATCATCTTCCCCGTGGCGGAAACTTTCTTCTTGAGCAACTGCCGCTCGACCATGCTCCACAGGCTGGATGCGATGAAGTAGATACAAAGTCCGGCGGGGACGCGATAGAAGGTAAACAGCACGACAATCATCATGACATTCATCATGTTGTGCTGCATCCGCTGCTCTTCCGACATGGCCGGGGGCATGGTCAGTTTCTGCTGCAGGATCATCAGGCCGACCGCCAGCAGGGGGAGCAGGTTGAACTCCGTCCAACCGAGCCAGGGAATGGAGAAGCCCCCCGGAAACTGAAACAGCGCATCCGGCGCCGCCAAATTCTTGACCCACAGGAATGTCGACAGTCGCAGGTCAACCGCATGGTTCAGCGCATTGTAAAGACCTAACAGAATCGGCAGCTGAAACAGTGCCGGCAGACAGCCGACCATCGGGTGATAGTTGTACTTCTTCTGGAACTCCCGGTATTGCTTGGCGAATTCTTCAGGCTGACCCTTGTACTTATCCTGAATTTCCTTGAGCTTGGGGGCGAGAATTTTCATCTTCTCCCCCTCAATGGCCTGTTTGCGGGAAATCGGGAACATCAGCCCCCGCACCACAACAGTCAGCAGAATAATTGCCAGCCAGTAAGGCAGCCGAAGCGAGTGGAACGTGTCGAGCATCCACAGCATGACTTTGGAGACACTTCCGAACCATCCGAGTTGAATCACCGCTTCCGCAGACAAAGGTGACAGCAGCTTCGGCCGCTTGGGGCCAAAAAACGTTTTGAAGTCGAGTTTGACTTCGCGGCCAGGCGGAATCGTCACCTTGTCCGATTCCATTTCGAGGGTCACCTCGCTGCGCTCGACCTTGGGCGCCTTGAACAGGAGTTCCGGCTTCACCACGACGAAATGTGAATTGGGGACTGCGTTGGCGGGCTGTTCCGCCTGATATTGTGGAAAAATCAGCGCTGCGAAATATTGATCATCCGCCCCGGCATAACGGACCGGTTCACGCCATTCCGGCATCGGCTTGCCGTTGGGCTGCTGGGC
This sequence comes from Planctomicrobium aquicomposti, assembly GCF_051466325.1. Taxonomy (NCBI): domain Bacteria; kingdom Pseudomonadati; phylum Planctomycetota; class Planctomycetia; order Planctomycetales; family Planctomycetaceae; genus Planctomicrobium; species Planctomicrobium aquicomposti. The sequence goes on along the minus strand of NZ_CP195792.1, from coordinate 1,050,653 downwards.
GTTTTCCGCATCTTTGGCGATGGTCGCGGCGGTGACATTGATCGGTGTCACCTTGCCATCCGGATCGATCGTCGGCTGAGTCGCCAGTTTCAGCTCATGAAACAGACGGGTGTTTTCTGCGTTCTCCAGCGGCAGGCCCACCGGCCCGGTCATCGAGTAGGTTGTATTCACAGGAGCATCGGAAAGGTTCCGGATGCTGAAGACCAGATCGAGCAGATATCCGTTTGGGGAACTGTCGCGCTGGGCGACCGGCACCTTGTTGATCCGATACGCCTTCTCGACTTCCAGATTCCCGTTCGGCGAACGATAGCGGAATGTCGCGGAGGACTCGTCCTGGCTGACCACTTCCCAGTCCACGGCATCGAGCGACTTGCCGAAAGGCTTCAGCTGTTCGTTGATGGCCGAGACTGCGGTATCAAAGGTCAGCGGGACCGGGCCGGCACCGAAATTCCGCAGCACGGGGTTACCGACGATCTTAAGCTGTTCACGCCGATCGAGTGTCTTGTACCGGGGATCGGTCAACGTCACCGAATCCACCGCTGCGCCGAGTGTCGTCAGCGCGGGTTGAATGAGGTAGCCCTCCCCGTTTCCCGCGTCAAACCCGGGCTCCCCGAGAACGAATTCCCGATGAGCGTGGTTCGCCAGTTGAGCCGGTGCTTCCGCAGATTTCTGTCCCTCGCCAGCAGGAGGGGTGGCCCCCTCTTCAGCGACAGCGACTGGTCGTTCCGGCTGCGCGTTCTTCCCCTTGGGAGCGGGGAACATATTGGGAAACAGCACCGGTGCGAACTTGAACCAGAGCAGCATGAAGCCCATCGAAATGAAGAGGGGCATCAACGGCATGGGGCGACGCTGCGACATAAACCAACATTCCAGCCCGCACTGCGGCGCTGATCCTTATTTTACATTGCCAAACACTTGAGCGTTGGTGAGGCGCCATTTCCGGTTCGACCGAAGTCAGGCTGTCACAAATCAAGTGGAGCGGAGTTTTGCTGCCTCACGCCCTCCAGAAGCGAATCCGGTCTCCACCGGCCTGTTCGACGTGCTGCAGCATCAGTCATGGATTGTAGAGTATCCCCCGTCCGCCACAAGAAACGGGGGTTCTTCCCGAGCTGCAAATTGCGATCACACGCTGAATCAGAGTCGTGGGGAAGATCTGCGTCCGATGCCCCGGCCGCACCGATCACACCAGAAACGCATCCCGTGACTCTTCACACCAGGGGAACTTCCGGTGCCGAAATGACTCCCAGTAAGGAGAACGGAGCACTCACCCGGGCAGGAAGGCACCAACGCCGACGAGGAGCGGAAAGAGAGTCACAACAGCAGGGCAAACAACCGCCAGAGCCGGGACTTCAGCGACCATCCCGCAGGCGGTCACCGAGGAAATTATCGAGATCCGGGATGGGGTAGATCTTGGCGATCGTCTTTTCGAAATCGTAGGGAACCCGGCGGAATTCCACAGAATTTTCATGCAGCAGCACGTACGACGAACGATTGTCGTTGTCGCGAGGCTGCCCCACGGAGCCGACGTTCACGAGGATTTTCTGCTTCCCAAGTTCCAGTTTGAACCCGAGCTCGGGCGGAGTCAGGAAGTTGTAGTCTTCCGTGAAAACACCCGGAATATGGGTGTGCCCCTGAAAGCAATACTGGTCGACCAGCCCGAAGATTCGTTCCATCTTCCGCTGGTTATAGACGTCTTCAGGGAAGACATACTCGTTGAGCGGGTTGCGGGCGGAACCGTGGACAAACAGAAACTGGTTCTCCCGACGCATCCGGGGAAGCTCTCCCAGGAACTCCCAGCGCGCCTCGTTGCTGGCAGGATCTCCCGATTCCAGCATCTGCCGGGTCCAGAAAATCGCCCGTTCCGCTCCCTGATTGAAGCCTTCCGGGTCGAACAACGCCGCCTGGTCATGATTCCCCAGAATCGTGACCTGGCAGTTCTTCATGACCAGATCGATGCATTCACGCGGATTTGGACCATACCCAATGATGTCTCCAAGACAATAAATCTCAGAGACACCCGCGGTGCGAATGTCTGCCAGAACGGCCTCGAGCGCTTCGAGATTGCCGTGAATGTCACTGATAATCGCTCGCAACCGTCGATCTCATTTCGTGTTACGAGGTGATGGAGATTTCCCTGCTACCGACGCTGCCCCGACTCACAAGTGTATGGTGGGTGTGGGAACAGGGTCAAGTTTGCACCGTGGAACGGAGATATCGACCGATTTTCAGTGTGGAACCGAGAAAAAAGAGTCGGGGGCCATGGTCGCAGCCGACATGCAGCAGACATGTCGATGATGCGAGTTGGGAAAGTCACACCAGACACAACGAACGCGGGCGGAATGGCCCTCGACCACCCGCCCGCTCTGTCAGGGACGTCTCCGAATTTCCGCTGGACTCAGCCACACCTCTGTCTCGTGCAGCGGCGCTCCGCCAGCAGTCCGAGGGAATTTGACTTGTGACGGCCGTCCTCACCCCTCGGATTTCAGCGTTTCATCATACGAAGCGCCTGCAGCGCGGAGACTGGAAGAGCAGCCTGCCCTAGTCGAGCAGATCGTTTGGTTCCAGCTCTTCTTCCCGAATCGCCTCCAACTTCAGCTCGACGGGAGAGTCTTTGGCCGGAGCCGGCTGTTCCGACTTGGCTGTTTCCGGAGCCGGTTCCTCTTTCACCGGCTCCGTCGCGGGTGCGAGCAGGGGCAGAGGTTGCGGATTCGGAGCTTCCGATTTCTCCGCCGGAACAGGCACAACCTGCGGCTTCAGGAAGACCGGCATCATGGCCGGGGCTGCTTCGACGACCGGGTTCGGTTTCAGCACAGCCGGGACCGGATCTTCGGCAACCTTGTTCGAGAGACGACGAACCGACTCCTGCGGCTGCTCGGCCACACGTGCCGGGGCCTTGGGAACAGGGGGCACGGCGGTCGAATGTGCCGGATTGCCAGCTGAAATCGGTTTGGCCGGTGAAGTCGACAGCAGAGGAGGTTCGCTCTTGGGCGTCGGCTGCTGAGCGGTCGGGCCGGTCAGGGTTTTCTGCTCCGGCGAAGCGGCCGTCCCGGGGGCAGCCTGAGGTCCCTTCTCGACCACAGACTGCGGAGCCATGCTCGCGGAGATCCGCTGCCGGTACAGAATCAGGGCGTGCAATGAGTGATACAAGCCGCCGCAGTCTGCCGGTTGCGAGGCGTTCCGGATCAGGTCGGTCGCCAGGGCCTGAACACCCACGCGAATCCAGTTTTCCTGCAGTTGGCTCTGCGGCAGCGCCATCATCAGCCATTCAATCATATGGCCGGAAGACCGGATCCGCTTATTGAAGTCGGTGCTGTAACCTCGTGCCTTGAAGAACTCGGTGGCGAACGAGCCGTCCCGATTCTGCATCGCACGGGCCGCAGCCACGTACTGCTGGATTCGCTGATCCGCTTCCAGCCAGGCTCCGCGAAGCTGGCCGTGAGTTTTCAGATAAGAGTTGCGGGCATATGCGAGGGCAAACAGCCCGTGGCAACCACCGCAGGGCCCTTCCGGGATGCGGGCTGCCGTCTGTATTTTGACCAGAGTTTCCATGCTCCAGCGCTGCCCCTGGGCATTGACCCATTCGGTTTCCTGATCGAGATAATGCGTCAGGAACCACAGGGTCCAGGAAATCTCTTCACGATTGTTGATCGCCATCTGGGCGTGCTTCACCATGTCGGCCATGGTGACCGTCTTGCCCCCTTCAATCTGAAACTGATGGGTCAACGGCGGATCGCACATCGAGATAATCGACAGCGTCTGATTCACGTGTCCTTCGAACTCATACGGCGTGCCGTTGTAAGCGTGGGCTTTGGCACCGTGGGGAGTCGCCTCGAACCAGAGGTCTCCCTTGAAACGGGCACCGTTGGAGATGAACTCCAGCGCGTTGACCATTTCGCCGCCGTTCTTCAGCGTGTATTCACCCCGCAGTGCGAGTAAGCCGTGCAGAATCTGCCACGGGGTATGCGACTGGAAGTCGAGGTGCCGCTGCTTGGTCAGGTTGATCGCCTGGTCGACCAGAGCCAGTAGCTGGCTGTCATCCGCCGCGATCGGCATCACCGCCGGCGGCGCATCGGAAAGCGGATCCACGTAACTCACAGCCTGCGAGATTCCGGGCAGCATCTCGTCCAGGACGTCGTAGTCCTGAGCGACAGCCGAGCCGCCCAGCAGACAGACTGCCGCCAGACAGGACAACTTCCGCCCGGTGCGGGACCGCGCAAATTCCTGAAGGCGGGTGAGACAGCGAGGAAGGAGTGGCATCTTTTTAAACCGGTGCAGTGGTGAGCCGAAAGGATGGCCAAATGGGAAACTTGCCGCATTTGGGAACGAGAGTCCGCCCCCTCCTGAGTGGACAATGCATCTAGCAATCCCTGCCGACGAACGAGCACTGTCAGAGAATCGGCTAAGCACGCGGCGGAGGCGACCGTTTTTTCACAAGTCCGCATATTCCTATCTCAATTCCGACCCGTGAAAGAATCATTTCGACAGAGGCGGAACGGGTGATCGCAGCTCATGAGCGAATCCGCGATGGCTGCGGTGGATTGGAAGGAAGTTCAATCGGCCTCCTGCTGCAGATTGCCACCGGTTCAGAACACCAGGCCGCGGGGGCTCCGGGTCATTCATCTTGACCCATTTTGAAGGCTGATCTACGTTTGGAACGATTTGCCGAACGCGGCCCGCTGAATGACGTACAATTCCCGGAACAGAATGCTCCGTTCGACGAGAAACCGGCCATTTCTGCCGGTCGTCTGAATGGAATTCACAAGGTAACAAAACACATGTGCGGCATTGTTGGTTACGTCGGTCATCGTGATGTCTGCAACTTCCTGATGGAGGGGCTTCATCGCCTCGAGTACCGCGGCTACGACAGTGCGGGCATTGCTGTCGCCGAACAGGGACACATCGCCATCCGCAAGCGCGTCGGCCGGGTTAAAGAACTGGTCTCGCTCCTCGACGAAGAACCGATCGCCGGCCACGTTGGAATCGGCCACACCCGCTGGGCCACCCACGGGGCCCCTTCCGATCTCAATTCGCACCCGCATCTCGGGGGTGATGGCGAAGTGGTCCTCGTCCACAACGGGGTGATCGAGAACTACAGCACTCTCCGCAGTCAGCTGCACCAGATGGGTTTCGTCTTTCATACCCAGACGGACACCGAAGTGGTCGCCCACCTGATGGCACACCACTTTCAGGAACAGATCAAACAGGGTGCCGACCCGACTGATCGCGAGACCTGCCTGAAGGCGGTCGAGATTACCCTGCGGAAGCTGAAAGGGACTTACGGGCTGGCGATTCTGTTTCGCTCCTGCCCCAATCTGATTATCGCCGCCCGCAACGGCAGTCCGCTGGTAGTCGGAATTGGCGACGGGGAATACTTCATCGCCAGCGATGCCAGCCCGCTCGTCGGCTACACCGAAGAAGTGGTGTATCTGGCTGACCACGAGATCGCCCTCTTGACCCCTGATGGCATGGAGCTGCTGCATCGCGACACCGGCCGCATGGCCCCTTCGGTGCGGGTCCTCGACCAGGTTTCCGCCGACACGGAACTGGGTGACTTCGAACACTACATGCTCAAGGAGATCTTCGAGCAGCCGATGACCATCGAGAACGCGATGCGCGGTCGCCTCGATGAGGAAGAGGCCACCGCCGTCTTCGGGGGGCTGAATCTGACCAGCCAGCAGCTGCGGCATGTCGACCGCATCGTGCTGACCGCCTGCGGCACTAGCTACCACGCCGGGCTCGTCGGGGAATACCTCATCGAAGAATTCGCCCGGATTCCGGTGGAAGTGGAATACGCCAGCGAACTCCGCTATCGCAACCCACCGATGTCCGACCGGACGATGGTGTTTGCCATTACGCAAAGCGGTGAGACCGCTGATACGCTCGCGGCCATGCGGGAATGCAAGCGCAAGGGACACCCCACATTGGCGATCTGCAATGTGGTCGGATCCTCCATCGCACGGGAGGCGGACGGCGGGGTCTACCTGCATGCCGGCCCGGAAATCGGCGTCGCCTCTACGAAGGCGTTTACTTCGCAAGTCACAGTTCTGACACTACTTGCACTCTTTTTCGGACGTATGCGGCACATGTCGTATCAGGCGGGCCGCAACATCAGCCGGGCGCTGCGCTCCATGCCCGAACACGTGGCGAACACCCTCAATTGTCACGAGAGCGTGAAGGCCATCGCGCAGAAGTACTATGACTGCTCCAACTTCCTCTACATGGGACGGCTCTACAACTATCCGGTTGCTCTGGAAGGAGCCCTGAAGCTCAAGGAAATCAGCTACATTCACGCCGAAGGCTATGCCGCGGCGGAGATGAAGCACGGGCCGATTGCCCTCGTCGATGAACGGACCCCGAGTGTGTTCATCGTCCCCAAAGGAGGGATCTATCCTAAAGTCATCAGCAATCTGGAAGAAGTCAAAGCCCGTCGTGGCCCGGTGATTGCCATCGCCTGTGAAGGGGATGAACGGATCGCGGACCTCGCCGATGATGTGATCTTTGTCCCCGCCGTCGATGAGTGCATGCAGCCGCTGGTCACCTCGATCCCCCTGCAGCTGCTGGCGTATCACATCGCCCTGCTCCGGGGGTGTAACGTCGACCGGCCGCGTAATCTGGCCAAGAGCGTCACCGTGGAGTAAATCGGACGAGGCGGTCACGCGGCGGCAGAGTCTGCGTGACCGTTTTTTCTTGCGCCCCGGCCTCCGTCAGTCCGCTCGCAATCACGGATGCGGAGACGAGTTCTCTCCCCCGACCGGGAGGCTCAATGACGTCCGAAGTCGGGCCGCGACAGTCGCATCAACGCCCGCTGAAGCATTCTCCGGCGGCCGAACTGGTCCAGCACCGAACGGACCCTATTATTGAGGAAGTGGGCAGGATCCTTTCGTCCGCCCTGCCGGTCTGATAAAACCGGAAAACGCCCATTTTCTCTTGAGGGATCCACGCCACGAATGTCTGAACTGGCCAAGCTTGCGCTCGCCGACGGAACTGTCTTTACGGGAACCCCTTTCGGCGCCCGAGGGGAAGTATTTGGTGAGGTGGTTTTCAACACCAGCCTGACCGGTTATCAGGAAATTCTGACCGATCCGTCCTACAACGGACAGATCGTCACCATGACGTATCCGCTGATCGGAAACTACGGCATCAACACAGACGATGTGGAGAGTGGCCGGCTCGCCCTGCGGGGGTTTGTCGTCCGCGAACTCTGCCGCGAACCGAGCAACTTCCGCTCGGTCATGTCGGTCGATCAGTATCTCCGTGAACACAACGTCGTCGGCATCGAGGGGATCGACACCCGCGCACTGGTCCGCCGGATTCGCGAACGGGGTGCCATGACCGGCGTGTTGTCGTCGGTCGATCTGGACGATGCATCGCTGATCGCCAAAGCCCAGAACAGCCCGGTGCTGGTCGGGCAGGACCTCGTCCGCGAAGTCACGCCCGACGCCGCCGCCGAATGGCAGATCGGCCTGCATGACTCGCTGCTCAATCCGATCACTCCGCACGTGAGCCGACGCTCGAACGGCGACGCGGGTCCGCATGTGGTCGCCATCGACTACGGGATGAAGTGGAACATTCCACGTCACCTTCGCGAACTCGGCTGCCGCGTGACCGTCGTCCCCGGCACCTCCACCGCCGAAGAGATTCTCGCCCGCAATCCGGACGGTGTCTTTCTGTCGAACGGCCCCGGCGATCCGGAACCGCTGACCTACGCGATTGAAACGATTCAGAACCTGCTGGGCAAGAAGCCGATCTTCGGAATCTGCTTGGGGCATCAGCTGCTGGGTCTGGCCCTGGGGGGAGAGACGTTCAAGCTGAAGTTCGGCCACCGCGGCGCCAATCAGCCTGTACTGAATATCGCCACCGGACAGGTGGAAATCACCTCGCAGAACCACGGTTTTGCCGTGGCGAAAGAATCACTGCCGGCCGGTGTCGAAGTGACCCATGTGAACCTCAACGACCAGACGGTCGAAGGGTTGAAGCACGACGGGCTGCAGGCCTTCAGCGTGCAGTATCACCCGGAAGCTTCGGCAGGCCCGCATGACAGCCACTATCTGTTCGGCCAGTTCATGCAGATGCTGAACCATCCCGTGGCAGCCGGCTGAGCCGGTCGGGCTCCCCGCCCAAGGCAGACAACTGGGGAGAGCAAAAGGCTCTCAGGTCGGGACTTGTTCCGGCCGATGACAAGGAATCGATCCGACGCTTTCGGCAGCAGCAAGGGGGGCATGGCTCCCGTGAGTGAAGCGTCGGGCGGGCCAATATTAACAATTCTGGATGACATTTATGGCAGTGCAACAAACCCTGATCCTGTTCAAACCCGATGCGGTCCAGCGGCGGCTGTGCGGTCGCATTCTGACCCGCATCGAAGAACGCGGCCTGCAACTGGTCGCATTGAAGCTGCTCAAAATCACTCCTGAGCTCTCCCGCCAGCATTATGCGGAACACGTCAGCAAGCCGTTTTATCCGCAGCTGGAAGGCTTTATCACCTCCGGTCCGGTCGTCGCCCTCGTGGTGGAAGGCCCCGGAGCGGTGCAGGTCGTCCGCGACATGATGGGCAAAACCAACGCCCGCGAGTCGGCCCCCGGCACGATCCGCGGCGATTTCGGCCTCTCACGGCAGGTCAACCTGATTCACGGCAGCGACAGCCCGGAATCGGCTCAGCGCGAAATTGCGATCTACTTCCGTCCCGAAGAGCTGATCCGCTACGAGTCGACACTGGCAGAGTGGGTCTGCGCCGACGACGAACGCGCCTGATCTCCGACGTTGTCCCGCGATGATTAACCAGCCCCGACGAAACCCGTCGGGGCTTTTTTATGGGCCGGTGCCCCATCGCTCGGGCTAGCTTGTCAACGGAGCGTCACTGCTCTCCAGCCCAGACTGATCGCCAGCCCCGCCATCCCCAGGACAGCGACCCAAGAGACGACCAGACAGATCTGGGCACGCATTCGCCTTCGCATCGAATTCTCTCGTAATGGGTCGCCCCCCGCCGTTCCTGCTCCGAAGGCGGAGTCTTGTCCAGCCAGCCTGCCGGTTAGGAACCGAATCCACAATCCGATTTTCACTCTGCGGTGTTTTTTGCGAAGTCCTGATCGAGCATTTTGACGTTTGATTGGCCCGTCCCCGCTAAGCGGAGGTCTGTATTTCACAATACGAAGCGCTTGCTGCGCGGGGACTCGAAAGTGCAACCTGCTCTAAAATTTCATATTGCGCGGCGGATCGTGTCCTCTCTTCGCAACCATTCTAATGCCGGTCCCAGCGGCCTGCCGGAAACGAGGGATCCATGACGGTCAATCAGCAGCAAATTCAGGCCGCCAAAGCAGGTGACGCGGCAGTGCTGGCGGAGTTGATTGAACCGTACCGGCAATACCTGAAGTTATTGGCCCGTATGCAGATCGGTCCGAAGATCCGGGGAAAGGCCGACGAGTCCGACATCGTTCAGGAAACTTTTCTCAACGCTCATTGCAGCTTTCCGGAGTTTCAAGGAGAGACCGAAGGCCAACTCGTGGAATGGCTGCGGTCGATTCTGGCGGCCAAGCTGGCAGAGCTATTTCGGCGATATCTCGGGACCCAACAACGGGACGTCCGTCTGGAAAGGGAAATCGGGGAGGCAATGGGGCAGTCCACCATGATCATGGGAGCCGGTTTTGCAGTCGGCCTGATTTCCCCTGAATCCTCCCCCAGCCACCGTGCCAGTCGGCATGAAGAGGCGGTTCGCCTGGCAGATGCTCTCTCCCGTTTGCCCGGCGATTACCGAGAAGCGATCGTGCTCCGCAATCTGGAGGGGCTCCCTTTTAAACAGGTCGCCGAACGGATGGGGAAGACGGAGGCGAGCGTGGAGAAACTCTGGCTGCGCGGGCTGGCGAAGTTGCGGGAGCAGCTGGGAGGCCACGCATGACATCTTCTTCCGATCATATCCCTGACGATGACTCACGGGTCTTCTCCATCGTCCAGAAGTATCTCGAACAGATTGAATCGGGCCGTCACCCGAATCGTGCGGAGCTGGTGTCGCAGTACCCTGAGCTGTCCGCACAGATGGCCCCCTATCTGGATGCCATCGAGATGCTGCACGCGGCAGCACCTCAATTGCGTGAACCGGGGAGCTCTTCCAGCGGCGGGAGTGCTCCCGGCAATATTCCACTGGGGCGGGAACCCCTGGGGGATTTTCAGCTCATCCGTGAAATTGGCCGGGGAGGCATGGGGGTCGTCTACGAGGCGATCCAGCTGTCGCTGAACCGCAAAGTCGCGATCAAGGTCCTCCCCTTCGCGGCCGCTCTCGACTCCCGACAGCTGCAGCGATTTCGGAATGAAGCCCAGGCGGCAGCGGCACTGCATCACCCGCACATCGTTCCGGTCTATGGAGTCGGCTGCGAGCGGGGAGTTCACTTTTATGCCATGCAGCTGATTGAAGGGCAGAACCTCGCGGCCCTGATTACCGGCCTGCAGGGAGAGTCGATCTCCTATGCGTCCGGATCGCTGCCCTCACCTTCTCGGGAGTCCTCAGCGGCGGGTGCTCTCCACGACAGCCAACAGCACAATCTCGAGACCGGCAGGCTGTTCGGAGCAGCGCTCACGACTCAGCACATGAATCGGCGGAACGCTTATTTCCGGTCGATCGCCGAAATGCTGGTTCAGGCAGCGGACGGCCTCGATTATGCCCATTCGCTCGGGATCGTGCATCGCGATGTGAAGCCGGCGAACATTCTTGTCGACCAGACGGGATCGGTCTGGGTGGCTGACTTTGGACTGGCTCAAATCCACACAGATCATTTGCTGACGCAGACCGGTGACCTGCTCGGCACACTGCGGTACATGAGTCCGGAGCAGGCCTCGGGCCAACTGGCACAGGTCGACCAGCGGACTGACGTTTATTCGCTGGGAGCAACTCTATACGAGTTGCTGACACTGCGGCCGCTCTTCGATGGGAGTAACCGTCGCCTGCTGTTGCAGCAGATTCTCGACGAAGAGCCCGAACCTCCCCGTTCGATCGACCGCACGATTCCACGCGAACTGGAAATTATCACGCTGAAGGCGTTGGGGAAGACACCGGCCGAGCGTTACAGCTCCGCCAGGGAGATGCGGGATGACCTGCAGCGTTATCTTGACGATTTGCCCATTCGCGCTCGCGCCCCCTCGTTGCTGGAACGTTCCGCCAAATGGTCCCGACGACATCGAGGGGTGGTGGTCTCCGCCGTGGCGGCTCTGTTGCTGACGGTGGCTGGGCTCTCTGTCGCCATCTGGATGACCGCCGCAGCCTATGACCGTGAACGCATCAAGGCCGCGGAAGCAGCGCTGCAGTATGAGCGTGCGGAACAAAACTTTCGTCAGGCCCGCGCAGCGGTCGATGAATTCACCCGAATCGGCGACGAGACTCCGGGGGACCACCCCCAGCTGGAAGCGATCCGCATCCGCATTCTGGAGTCGGCACTGGCCTACTACCAGACGTTTGTTCAACAGCACTCCGCCGATCCCGATCTGCAGGCTGATCTCGAAGTGAGCCTGGGACAGGTGGAATTGATTCTTAAGGAGTTGAACACACTCGCCGGTGCGGGCCGGTACATCCTGCTGCAGTCGCCTGTCGTGCAGGAAGACCTCAAGCTGACGGTTGCCCAGCTTGTTCCCTTGGAGGAATACGACCAGCGCTGGCGCGAATTACTGCGAGATACATCGCTGCTGACCCGTTCGGACCGGGAACAGAAGCGGCTCGATCTCGCCCGCGAGCAGGATGCGGCAGTGAAGCGGATTTTCACTCCCGAGCAGCAGACCCGCTTTCAGCAGATCGTCTGGCAGGAAGCGGGGCCGCAGGCTTTGGAAGATGCGGTCCTCGCGCGGCAGCTGGAGCTGACGGCCTCCCAGCGGACCGAGATTCGTAAACTTCTCAGCCAATACACCTCGCTCCGACCGGGCCCACCGCGCATGCCTCCCGGTCCGGATTCCCGGCCCCGGTTTCCCGGTGAAGAGCTGCCGCCGAACCGACATCCTCCGGGACCGCCCTTTGCCGCCGGAAGAGAGCAGTCACCCGTTGCTGAAGCGATCGTTCAGGATGCTCTGAGAGAGATACTGACTCCACAGCAGTTTGCTCAGTGGAAAAGCCTGCTGGGACCTCCGCTGGCCGAACCGATCACCCGACGTCCACCTCCACCCCGAACTTTCCGAAACTCCATTCCGTAGCAGGAACCGCCTCTATGAGATCCTTACTTCCCCCCCGTGGAATGGTGCTGCTGCTGCTGTGCGGTGGCGCCATGGCACTCTCGACAGGCCTGGGCGCTGGCCCGGCTTCGATGCTGACCAGCGTCGCCTGGTCGCAGGGCCCGGAACGACCGCAGGAGCGTGACCGCGAGGAAACTCCGGACGGACGCCCCGGGCCGGGTGATTTTCGCTTCGGCGGGCCCGGTGGCCCGGGAGGTGGTCGACGGGGCGGCCCGGGAGGACCTGGTGGATTCGGACCACAGGCCGATCTCGAAATCGTGAAGAAGTTCGATCAGGACGGCGACAAAATCCTGAACCGCGAAGAGCGACAGGCCGCCAGGAAATGGCTGTCGGAAGAGGGGAACAGCCAGCGCGGAGGCTTTGGACGTGGACCGCGTGGCGGTGGTCCGGGGGGCCCGCGAGGCCCCGGCGGATTCGGTGGAGGTCGTGACGCGGGACCGGGAGGGGATGAACGTGGTCGTCGGGAAGGACGTCCAGGTGGAGACGACCCCGGCTTCGGAGGCCCCGGTGTGGGACCCCGCGGGTTCGGACCTCCGGGAGGTGAGGACCGCGTCGCGGGAACTCCCGGTCCCAAAGTCAAACCGGAGCAGGTGCAGATCTACAAGGACGAGCCACTCTATGCCCCCGAAACGCTCCGGACCCTGTTCCTCACGTTTCCGGACGACGACTGGGAAGAAGAACTGGCGACCTTTAAAAACACGGATGTCGAACTCCCGGCCACACTGCTGGTGGACGGGAAGGAATATCCACAGATCGGCGTCAGTTTCCGGGGAATGTCCTCATTCATGATGATTCCTGCCGGGTCGAAGCGCTCGCTGAAGCTGTCTCTGGATCTGAAGAATGACCAGCAACGGCTCGACGGCTACAAGACACTGAACCTGCTCAACAGCAATGGCGATGCCTCGATGATGAGTGCGGCTCTGTATTCCCGACTTGCACGGGAACATCTCCCCGCTCCCAAGGTGAACTTCGTCAAGGTGGTCATCAACGGAGAGAGCTGGGGCGTCTATGCGAACGCGCAGCAGTTCAACAAAGAGTTCACTCAGGAGAACTACGGTGATACCGGCGGGGCCCGCTGGAAAGCCTCTGGCAATCCGGGGGCTGATGCAGGGCTGCGCTACCTGGGAGACGATGTCGCTTCTTACAAACAGCGATTTGAAATCAAGACCAAGGACCGCCCGGAATCGTGGCAGGCACTCATTCAGCTCTGCAAGGTGCTGAACGAGACTCCTCCGGAACAGCTGGAAGAAAAACTCTCACCCATTCTGGACATCGATGAGGTGCTGTGGTTCCTGGCCTATGACATGGCGCTGGTCAATGAAGACGGCTACTGGACTCGGGCCAGTGATTACAACCTGTATCTGGACTCGAAGGGGAAGTTTCACGTACTGCCCCATGACATGAATGAAGCGTTCCATGCCGCCAACGGCGAAGGACGATCCGGCGCCCCGGGTGGTCGTGGGGGTGCTCCTGGATTCGGTCCCCCGGGTGGTGGTCCCAATGGGGGCGGTCCGGGCAGAAGGGGGCCCGATGGAGAGGAACGCCGCTTCGCGGAACGAGGTGCCCCCCGGCAGGGAGATCGCCCCCCCGGCGACAACGCCAACGGCCCGCAGCAACCTGAAGGTGATTTCCCTTTCCCACCCCGCAGCGGTGGACCAGGTGGACCGCGCGGAATGATGCGACCAACCGTCACTGTCGATCCCCTTGTGGCAATTGAGAACGAGCGGATGCCGCTGCACAGCAAGCTACTGGCAGTTCCCAAGTTCCGGGCGCAATATCTCGCCAACATTCGCGAGATCGCCGAGAAACAGCTCGACTGGAAAACGCTGGGACCGATTGTCGCCGAGTATCGCAACCTCATCCAGAAAGAAGTGAAGGCCGACACCCGCAAACTGAGTTCTTATGACGCTTTCGTCCTGGCGGTTTCGGACAAGCCGGGCAACGCCGCAAACGCGCGCACCCTGCCGTTAAGGATGTTTGCGGATCAGCGTCGGGAGTTCCTGCTCAAGGCCACGGCCCCCTGATGCATTTTGACTGTTGATCGCCCCGTCCTCTTCACGCGGAGGTCAGCTTTTCTCCACCCGAAACGCCTGCTGAGGGGGCACATGAAAGAGCAATTCGCTCTTGCGAGCCTGTCGCTCCCGGAAACCCAACAATGTTTGATCCGAACTGTTCCTGCGTCCGACCTGTCCTGTCTCAGGTCTCTGACTGAAGCCCAAAGGGGGCGTACGTGAGTCACTCCAATGAATTTGTCTCGTCACTCTCTCCATCGCTGACGGCCCGTTCCGAAGGGGGGGCCGCGTATGAAGTCAAGTTCCTGATCAGCGAAGCGATCGCCGGCGAGGTGGAGAGCTGGGCGGGGCAGCAGCTGCGCCCGGACCCGCATGGCGATCCCGAACGGGGTGGCTCCTATCAGGTGACCAGTCTGTATACGGATACGCCGGAGTTCGATGTCTATCACCGCAGTCCGAAGTTCCGCCGCCGGAAGTATCGGTTACGGAGATACGGACGCGACGACGTGATCCACCTCGAGAGGAAGATCCGTCGGGGAGAGCAGGTTTCGAAACGCCGGGTGCTCATTCCAGAATCAGATGCCCCTCTGTTGTCACATCCGCTCTCTCTGGCAGACTGGCCGGGAGGCTGGTTTCACCAGAGTCTGCTGCGCAGGAATCTCCGTCCGAGCTGTCAGCTGGTCTATCTGCGCAAAGCCTATTTCCGAAGCGATACGGATGGTCCACTGAGACTGACACTGGACCGGGAAATCCGTGGCCAGCTGACGTCCGACTGGTGTCTCGCGCCTCTCGAAGCGCCGAGGTTGATCCTGCCCGGAGAAGTCGTGCTGGAACTGAAGTTCCGCGATCACCTGCCACAGCCCTTCAAGCAACTCGTCCACGACCTGCAGCTGTCCTCAACAGGTGTCTCCAAATATCGTCGGTGTCTGGATCTCTGCCTGCCGCGGGAGACTGTGACCGAGAATGGGGTGAATTATGCCTGACTCGCTTGTCACATCTGCAGACGCTCCTGTCCTCCTGCCCCTGGTGCTGATCACAGTCCGACTGCTGCTGGGACTGGTCTTCGGGTGTCTGGTTGCGGGGAGCTATTGGCTGACACAACCACGCCTGACGACCCGATCGTGGTCGCTGATGTCGACTCTCGTGCTGCTGACCATTCTGATCGGACTGGTCACCCTCGTGATCGGCAACAATGTCGCCCGCGCCTTCAGTCTCGTGGGAACACTCTCCATCGTCCGCTTTCGAACGGTTGTGGAAGACACCCGAGACACCGCCTTCGTGATCTTTGCGGTCGCCGTCGGCATGGCTGTGGGGACAGGTTATTATCTGGCGCCGGTGGTCGGTATTCCCGTGACAACGCTGGCCGCCTACCTGTTTCGCCACCGCGAGCACGGTCATCCTGAGAACTCGCTGACGCGTCAGCTCAACGTGCGGGTCGGGCTGGGACACGATGCCCGGCAACTGCTGGAACCGAAGTTTCTCGCTCACCTGCGACAATGGGATTTGGCCTCCGTCGCCACCGCGCGGCAGGGGACCGCCTTTCAGCTGCGGTACGAGGTCCAGCTGCTCACCGCCGACTCCGCTTTAACGCTGGCGGCGGAACTGAATCGTCTCGAGGGGGTTCAGGAAGTCGAAATCACCTCGTGATCCTTCGAGCGGAAAGAGACTCGAACTCGGGCGAGTGCGCGAGTTCAGGCTTCCGTCGGGCGGGGACGGTTCGCCCAGTGCCCGCTGGCATCTGTTCCCCGGACATGGACCCCTTTGAGATTCCAGCCCATTGCCGCCCGGACCTCGGCCGCGGCATATCGCAGCGTCAGGCCGCAGCGTCGACGATCACTCTCGTTGGCCTCCGATCCGTGTAACAACAGGTCGGAGTGAATCGAAATTTCTCCCGCCTTGAGAACATTGTCGACCACACGACCATACTGTTCAGGATTCTCGACCGTTTGCGTCAGCACGTTATGGTCTTCCGGCGTGCTGGGGCGAAACGTCAGGTGGCCGACCTGCTGAGAACCAGCGATGAACTTGACGCAGGCGTTCTCCTGATCGGCATCGTCGATCGCCAGCCAGACCGTGGCCGCCTTGGAAGGAGAGAGTGGCCAGTAGCTGGCATCCTGATGCCAGGCGACCGCTTTGCCGTCGCGCGGAAGCTTGCAGAAGAAGTGGCTGCCCCAGCCGATCACGTTCTCTCCCAGCAAGTCACTGACACAGTTGACGATGCGGCGGTCCGTCAGAATGTCGTAGACGCCCGCATATTTCATGTGAGCCGAGCTGATCGAGTAGCTGTCCCCGCCCGCAGCGACAACACGCTGCAGCAAGCCATCGAAATAGTCGCGGATTGACTGAATCTCGGCGGGGCTGAAGATCTTGATCGGCTGAAGAAATCCGTCGGTGTTGAACCTGTCGATCTGTTCGGGGTTGAGAGTTTGGGGGTTCGAGTTGCGAGCCGGATGGAACCGGAGGTCTCGCGGAAACGACTCGAGGGCGTTCTGATCCGGGACGATCTGAAAACTGGGGGTACTGAGCGACATCACGAACTCCCTGCCTGCGATCAAGATTATATATAATCACAACAGCGTCGTCTTTGAGTATGCGCCAGACTCACGGTTCCTGCAATCCCGGGGAGTGGAGATCTCTTCAGGAGAGGAAGAAGTCTGTTGCAAATTGCCCGGGCAGCCCTCGGCAAAACAGCGATTGATCTTGACCCCTTTTTAAGATTTTCTGTAAATCGCCCGACAGGGCAGGCCGCATGACGTTCGCGGCACGCAGCAAGTGTTGCTACTCACCCCCTGTTCGATTGATTGCCTGAGGGCCTTCACCTTTCAACATTGTGCGGAGCATGAACCATGAGTGAACGGATGCACTCGCCAACCAGCGGCACCGCGACACCGTCGCGCAAGAAACTGGCTTCGATCATTTTGGGAACAGCCACGTTGCTGATTGGTGCCGGCGTAGGCTTCCAGTTCTTCCGCGCCAACCCGGCTGCCTCGCAGACCGCCGAGCCGGAGTCCGGTCGGGCCACCCTCAACAGCAATCCGACTTCCCGCGTACTGGCCAAGGTCAACAATCAGGCCATTACCTACGACGTGGTCGCACGCGAATGCGTCAACCGCCACGGCAAGGAAGTCCTCGACAGCATGATCAACCGGCTGATCATTCAGCAGGAGTGCGACAAGAAAGGTGTCACCGTCAGCAAGGCTGAAGTCGAGCAGGAAGTCATCAACACCGCCAAGAAATTCAACCTGCCACTGGAAACGTGGTACAAAATGCTGGAAGCCGAGCGAAACATCAGCCGCGATCAGTATCACGATGACATCATCTTCCCGATGCTGGCACTCAAGAAGCTGGCTGGCCAGCAGGTCGAGGTGACCGAAGAAGACATGCAGATCGGCTTCGAACGGGACTACGGACCGCGTGTGCGGGCGCGGCTGATTCTCGTCGACGGCAATATCCGTCAGGCCAATGAAATCTGGCAGAAATGCGTCGACAATCCGGACGATTTCGAGCGAATTGCCCGCGAACATTCCGCCGATCCCAACACCCGCCCTCTGGGTGGTGTGATTCCTCCGATTCGCCGCCACGGCACCAACACACAGATCGAAGAGCAGGCTTTCAAGCTCAAGCCGGGGGAAGTGTCACCGCTGATTCAGGTCGACAAGAACTATGTGATCCTGAAGTGTGAAGGAACCACGGAACCGGTCGTGACTGACATCCGCACGGTCTGGAATGAACTCTATAACCAGCTCGTGGAAGAGAAGACCCAGGTTGCCGTGGCGAAAGTCTTTGAAGGGGTCAAGGACCAGGCCCGCGTCGACAACTTCCTCACGAACAAGTCGACCGGCGGAAAGATGATCCAACAGACGAGCGGAGTGGCCGTCCCAGCCCCCGCCCAGACGGTGAAACCGGCCGCTGGCGAAATGCCCGCGCGGCCGATGGGGAACGTCGACGCCCCCTTTGGCAGCCCGACTGCGAAAGCCCCTCAGGGAAGCAAAACCCGGTAGTGGATGCACGCAGACCCAAATCTCACTCCCCAAAGCCCCCGACAGACTGTCGGGGGCTTTTTTGTTGCGCTGAGTGAATTCGATCGGATGTGGCCAAGCCCTCGCGCTCGACAAAATCAACACAACCGGCAACATCGCGTCAACCAAGCTGAACAGAACAATCGTCACAACCCACCCAACCGGCCGCAACACCCAAAACGAGCTTTCACACATCCGCTTTCATGCCAGACACTTACGCCGCAGTGGCAACCTGTAGCGATTAAGCCGATTCTTCCGACGGCGCGCGTTCTGCTGATTCTGTCAATCGCCAAGACAACAACGATTACAGCGACTCTTCCGCTGATCTTCTTATTCATGCAACGAGTGGTGACGAGGTCGTTCACGACCGCTCCGACCGCTGATCCCGGTCTGTCACCGCTCGAGTTCCCTTGTGATGGGGAAGTGTCCGACCGATCAGCTGCAAACTGGTCGGTCGGACTTTTTGAAACACTCACGAAACGTTCCGGATTGCAGCCCGGCACGATTCGCACTGTGAAAACCGGACGCCGACCGCCGACCGGTTTTCCTGATCAGGCCACTCCGTGTCCGCCTTCTCAACGGTTCACAGGTGGCCCCGATCTTTTGACGCCGCGGTCGGACCGAAAAGCGAAGGAACATGCCATGTTGATCCAACAGCTGCTGAAAGATGATTCCGGTTTTATTGTCTCCGCGGAACTGGTGCTCATTTCGACTCTGGTCGTGCTCGGCATGATCGTCGGACTGAGTGAGGTTCAACATGCGGTTGTTTCTGAGCTGAATGACGTCGGCGACGCCCTCGGCTCGCTGAACCAGAGCTACTACTTCGGCGGATTGCGGGCCTGGAAGACCCGTGGCTGGGGTGGCGGTTGGGGCTGGGGCGGGGGAGGTGGCTTTAAATCCATGACCGTCGGCTCGGCGTTTACCGACTACGGCGACAGCTGCGATTGGAACCAGTGCGCCCTGTCCTGCGATGGCCCGGTCTCTGAAGCGGGCAAAGGCTTCGGCGGCGGCCTCAGCTATGCGACCAGCACCTGCGGTGGCTTTGTCACCGGGGCCACCTCTGGACCGGTCTCCTCGACCACCGTCGTGACGGGGACCAGTCCCGTCAGTGCCTCACCAGCGCCGACCTGTTCACCAATTCTGAGCACACCGACGAAAACGGTTCCGGCTGTCCCCCCGACGCCAACGCCGGCCGCACCCGCACCGTCGCTGTCCATTCCCCCCGCCCCGTAACGGGTACAGATCGCTGACGATCCGCTTGCCCCCGTGAAGCACGGGAAATCGGAATCGGACAGTTTAAAATGGGGTGAAAGAGCCAACAGCTCACAAATCTTCGCTTGCCCCCGGCTGGTCACCGGGGGTTTTGCATTTTCACAGGGCTCTCTGACCGTGCGAGCGAGAGCACTCAGAAATTTGAACTGCCCCGTCCTCGACACGCGAAAATCAGTATTTCGCCAGACGAAACACTTGCTGCGCGGGCACTGGAAAGAGCAACCTGCTCGACTTGCGCTCCCTTGGCCCGCTGCAGACTGGTCTTCCAGATCGAGATTGCCACATTCTGCCTGTTCTGGCATAGTCCCCCCGCTTTGCATCCGCTTCGCAGGAGGTCGACATGCCACACACCCCGTTGACGACAGGACAACGAGTCTTGCTCGCGCTGCTGTGCATCGGCGGAGGGGGTGCGTTGCTGGAACTCTGTGTGGCCACGGCCGGTCCTCAATCCTGGCTGGGCTGGGCCTGTGCTTCACTGGCTGTCGCCGCAGGAGCCGGAACCCGCCGCCGCCTCTCCTCTCTGCACTACCTCACCGTGTCCGCAGGCATTCTGACCACGGTGCTCTGGATGCTGGTGCGAACTGCCCCCGCGACCAGTTTCGGAGCACTGCTGAATCTGTTTGCAGTGACGGCTATTCTTGGTCTGGTTGGCGGAATGCTCGCTTATACCCGACGACCTTTAGCCGTTGAAGCGGTAGCGGCACCGGTCACGCCCCTTCGAGAAGAGAACGTCGAAGTCGGGGACGTGCATTCGCTGCTGCCGTGGCATCAGGTCGACGAAGAACATTCCGAACTCGACGAAGATCTGGAAGCGGAGGAGCCCGTCGAGTCCGAGGATCTGGTTACTCAGAGCTGGACCCGCTTCCGCTCGCAGGACGGTGAACGGCTGGAAGGATTCATGACGATCCGGCTCCCTTCCGGGGTCCGTCAGTCGTACGTGCATCTTCCCTTCTCTCCTCCACTCCCTTCCCCTCCTCAAGGCTGGTGCGAATGTGACGGGAGCGAGTCGATGATGGCGGAGTTCGATCTCCTGCAGAAGTTCGGCGCCCGGCTTAACGTCCGTCGCTCCGGCTCGCTCGAAGACGATGCCGAAGCGCAGCTACAGATGGTCCTGGAAGCGCCCGCCCAGGCATTGCGCGCCGCGCGGCAACCCGCTGCATAAGCCGGTCCGGGGAGGGTCCCGGAGCCGACACCTCCCGCCATTCTTGCGTAGGGGCGAGCGTCAGCTCCAAGACACCTCAGGTTCGTCAGCAGCCGACTGAGTCGTCCACGCCGGGAACGACAGCAAGTTGTTCTTTTCAGTCGCCGTGCAGCACGTCTTCCGCATGATCAAACGTCCTTTCGCACGCCGAGTTCGGGGCCGATGCCAACCGGAAAATGGTCGAGTGAGGCATTGATTCCGGCCAGTCTCTTCTCCAGAATCGGGCCTGGGCATCTCAAGAGGGCAAGTGATGACAGACGCGGCTGAGAATCTCCCGTCATCCAGCGACGCACGGCCTCAGACAGAATCTCCCGTTGCGGAGAAAACGCAGCCACCCCCACCGGCAGCCCCACCCCCACCGGCAGCCCCACCCCCACCGGCAGCCCCACCCCCACCGGCAGCCCCACCCCCACCGGCAGCCCCACCCCCACCGGCAGCCCCACCCCCACCGGCAGCCCCACCCCCACCGGCAGCCCCACCCCCACCGGCAGCCGAAGCGCTGATCTTCGGGTGGAGCCGTTCTGATCGAATCTTTATCACAGCGGTTGGTGCCGTTGTGCTGCTGTGCATTGGACTGCGGGCCGGGCAACTCTATCGCGAGGAAGGACAACTGATCGAAGTCCACCGCCCTCACGAGCGGAAGTTCGAGTTCCAGATTGACATCAACCGGGCGACCTGGGTCGAGTGGATGCAACTGGACGGAATCGGGGAAAGTCTCGGGCGACGGATTGTCGCTTACCGTGAAGAGCATGGCCCCTTCGCATCGATTGATGACATTGACCGCGTTCCGGGAATCGGCCCCGCTAAAATGCAGGCAATCCGCCCTCATCTGCGGTGCGTCCCGCTCCCGGTGCAACCGACACTGCAGGGCAAAAATGCCGGAGCGAATTGATTCCTGCCCAGGCTCCGCTTTGACATGACTGCGACAGAGCACACGACATCCGGCCTGTTCCTTCACCCGAATCAGCCGGGCGCCGCTGCGCAGCCTTTGGCGAGAATTGCAGACGTCACTGCCGTTGATCTCCCCTCGAAAAATCCGTCGTGTCCTGCTGGTTGGAGAACGAAATCTCGAGGGTGCCGATTCGCGACGGATTACTCACCACGAGACCTTGACGCGATCCCCGACATGCGCCAAGTTGCCATCGTCAGTGTGACAATTTTTTTAAAGGATGATGGGATGATTGTCGGAATTCCGTGCGAGGTGAAATCGGATGAATACCGCGTAGCCATGCTGCCTGTGGGGGTCGAAGAGCTGACCCGTGCCGGTCACAAGGTGCTGGTGCAGAAGGGGGCCGGCCTCGGAAGTGGAATCAGTGATGAGCAGTACGTGCAGCACGGGGCGGAACTGGTCGACAGCCCCGAAGAGGTCTTCGCCAATGCCGGCCTGATTGTCAAAGTGAAAGAGCCGCAGCAGAAGGAATGGGACCTGTTGCGACCGGGACAGATGCTGTTCACCTATCTGCACTTCGCTGCAGATGAAAAGCTGACCCGTGCCGTCCTCGATACGGGAGTCACCGCCATTGCCTATGAAACCTTGCGTGGTCCCGATCGCAGTCTTCCCTGCCTGACCCCGATGAGCGAAGTTGCGGGCCGGATGAGCGCCCAGGAGGGGGCGAAGTACCTCGAACGTCCGCAACAGGGGCGGGGCATTCTGCTGGGAGGAGTGCCGGGAGTGCCGCCAGCCAAGGTCGTCATCTTTGGAGGAGGAATCGTCGGGAAGAATGCCGCCCAGATCGCAGCCGGCTGCCAGGCAGATGTCGTCATCATGGACGTCAATGTGGAGCGTCTCCGGTATCTGGAAGACATCATGCCCCGCAACGTGAACACGGTCTTCTCCGATCGCCACAACATTCGCGAGCAACTGCAGTCGGCAGACCTCGTGATCGGCGCCGTCCTGATTCCTGGCGCAAAAGCCCCTCATCTGGTCACTGCGGCCGATCTCAAGTTGATGAAACCGGGAGCGGTCGTGATCGATGTCTGCATTGATCAGGGTGGCTGCTTCGAAACCAGCCGGCCGACAACACATGCCGAACCGACATACATTGTCGACGGAATCGTCCACTACTGTGTGACCAACATGCCGGGAGCAGTCGGCCGGACGAGTACGTATGCGTTGTGCAACGTGACATTTCCCTATGTACAAAGCCTCGCCACGCTGGGACTGAGCGGCGCCTGTGCCCGATTCCCCGGTCTGATCGAAGCCGTCAACATGCACAACCGCCAGGTGACCAATCGACCGGTCGCGGAAACGTTCGGCCTGACGTACGTCCCGTTTCAGCCGTAACTGTTTGCAGATCGGATCGACCATCCCCGCCGCGCGGAGTTGCGCTTTGATCAAGCACACGTGACGCTGCGGGGACCGGAAGAAGCGACCAGCCTTATGCGATTCCTCTACGGACTCATCGGCATCGCGATCGTCACTGTCGCGGTGCGCGCTGAGTCCGGCGAGGGGACCTCTCAACGTTACTTCGCAGGGCTGCGGAGCCGCGGGCTGTATGTCCTCGCTGAAGAGTACGCCCAGACCCGTCTGAACGAACTGGGACTCAAGCCCGAACAGCGTTTCGAGCTGCACATCGAGCTGTTTCGCACCTTGCTCGAACATGGCAACGCCAGCAGCGGTGATCAACGGAAGGAACTCTGGAACGCAGCAGAACGGACCCTCCAGAGTCTTGCGGTCGACGAGCTCACTCCGGAACAACACCAGCAACTGCAGACACAACTGGCCCTGCTTCCCGGTGAACAGGGAAAGACCCTCGCCTGGAATGTGACCCTCATCCCCGAAGATGAACTTTCCCGTCACGCCGCCGTGGGACTCTTGCTGGAAGGCAGGGACCGTCTGAACGAGCTCATCCGGCGGACAAACGGAACTCCTCCTGCCGGGGACCAGTCACCTCCTGCCGACAACCTGAGCTGGCTGTTGCAGCGGGCAGAATTCGAAGTCCTGGCAGCCGAGCTCCTGCCTCCCGGTCAGGAGCGTTCGGACTTGCTGAACACCGCCGCGCAGGAACTGATCGGGCTCCTGCGTTCGCAGACGGACAACGAAACGACGGTGGCAGGCCATCTGTTGTGGGCCAAGGCAGCCCGGCTTCAGGGGGATCAGCGCAAAGCGGTCTCCGTTCTGGAAAACCTGCCGAAAGCAAAACTCCGGAAGGGGGACGCCGACCGGATTCTGGCGGAGCGGGCCAGACAGGAACTGGCACAGCGGCAGCCGGACGAGGCTTACCGCTTCCTCGAACCCCGGTTGAAATCTGCTGCTGCCAGTGATGAAGTGCGGGCTGTGGCTGTCGAAGCCTTGATCGACCTGTGGCAACGTGCCGCCCTCGAAGGGGATCAGCAGGCGCAGGCGTTGCACTTGCAGGAAGCCCGGACTCAAGGGGCGCAGGCTTCCGGTCGCTGGCATCAATTCATCGCGGCCCGACTCGAGCGACAGGAGGAAGATGCCTTACTCGGTGCCGAACTCTCCACCGCGATTCGCAAAGGCCGCGGCGCATGGCAATCGGGACGCACGCAAGAGGCCATCGAAGAATTCGGGAAAGCAGCCATGCTCGCCCATCGCCAGGGACTCCCCGATCGGGCGGCTGAATTCGCACTGACCCGGGCATCAATCCTGCTGAAAATCGAACAATGGGCCGGTGCAGAAGCCACCTTTCAGGAGATTGTCGCCAACTTCCCGCAGCATCCCAAGACGGCGGAAGCGGATCTCCTCCGGATCTATGCCATCGGGCAACAAGCGGAGAAGGACGGAGCGGATCAGGCTCATCGATTTACCGAGGCACTGCAACAACATACCACAGCGTTTCCCAATTCCCCGACCCGGTGGGAAGCGGTCTGGATGCTGGCTGCGCACGCCGAACAGCAGGCACGTTGGCCGGCAGCTGCCGGGCACTATCGGACAATTCCCGTTGATCATGCTCGTCGCGAGGCTGCGGAGTTGCGAGTTCTGCAGATCGATGACCATATGCTGAGGCGGCCCGCTTCCGATCCCTCTGGGGGCGAGTGGAAGGAACACGCGCAGGCCGATGCCCGACAGATTGGACGCAGATTTGTGAGTGTCGACTCCCCGCTGACTCCTCAGCAGGGAGAAATTCTGCTCCGCTGTGCCGAATTGCTGCTGGCCGCCGCTCCTCAACCGGATGCTGATGAAGACCGTTTTCTGGAACGGCTGACGAAGGGGAATTCTCCCAATGGCGAAACCCGCACCGACCCTGCCGCGGCAGAACCCTGGCGTCACATTCAGACCAAGGCCACTCAACTGCGAGTGCTGTCGCTTGCCGCCCAGTCGCGACTGGGGGAAGCGCGCGAACTTCTGGGGAAGCTCCGCAATCAATCCCCGAACGAGTTGCTGGCGGTCCTGTCGGGGCTGACCGATCTGACGGGCAGCATCGATCCCGAACGCCGCCGGGAACTGGGTTCGCTGCAACGGCTCGCGGTTCAGGAGATCACGCTCCGGCGCGGAGAACTCAACGCGCAGCAGCAACATCAACTCGACCTCTGCACTGCGGAAGCACATCGGGCCAGTGGCGATCTCCTCGAGGCCGCCAAGCGCTACGAAGCCCTCTGCAACGCCGACCCGACCAATCGACGCTTACTTCGGGAATTGATCCGGATTCAGATGGAACTGGGTGAACCGGTCGACCTGCAGCACGCGCAGGCGGGTTGGCGCAAACTTGAGAAACTGGAACCAGCTGGTTCCGCTGCCTGGATCGATGCCCGTCTGCACCTGATTGAACTGACTCGCGATTTGAAGGATTCCGCCGGAGCCCTGAAGCTGCTGACCGTGACCCGGACGCTTTATCCCGCGATGGGGTCACCGGAATTGAAGGCGCGGGGTGATGCACTCTGGCAGGAACTCTCCACGCAGAAGTCGACAAAGTAGCCGTCGGCGGCAAACTGCTGAAACCAGTGACGCAAGTCATCCACCAGACTTTCAGCAGACTGAGGGCTGTGCAGCAGGGACTGCTCCAGTGCCTCTCCCAGAGGGACTCCCTGTTGAAGATTGCAGAGGAGATGATACTGAATCGCGTTCAGTGGAGAGCGACGGACCACATAGTCGCGACGATTCACGGCCAGCCAGGTCGGTTCCGGTGTGATTGCCGGAATCGGTTGCTGCTGCCGGACCGCGGTAATCAAATCTTGCACGGGGAAACGACACTCGGTCAGCCGCAGCGAAGGGGCCGTCACGATCCGCAGACGGAGCCACTCCTCCGCCGGCACCGTCTGAAGTCTCGCCACGTCAAACGGCGGCAGGTCTTCTTCACCCGGGCCGTCAAAGACCTCGCTGTAGAGACGTTCCAGCCCGGCGACGTCAATCAGCAGGTCGGCCCAGTCGGGGGAGTCACCCTCCCGGGGGGGACGAGTCTCGGCCAGATAGCTGGCGAAGGATGTTCCCAGGTCGCCGAGTGTCGGGCTCACAGGGGGATGCGCCTGCAGAAATCCGACCACCAGCCCGGCAAACGCCTCTTTGCCCGCAACCATCAGCGTCGCAGGAAATTCGTCCTCGAGACATTCGATCAACCGGGCGAAGTAGGCATTGCCATAGACCGCCAGTCGTTCCGCGCTGCTCCATTCTGGTGACTGATTGATCACCTGTTCCAGACTGTCGGACGCGACCGGGAGTTCGCCTGGGGCGACAGGAGAATGCACACCGGCCTCGACTCCTCCGGGATGCGTGATCACCGCCAGCATCCAACGCTGCAACGAGGAGAGATCCGCACGGGATTGAGGAGAAGAATTCATCATGACACGATCATTGCGGCGCGCGGTGCTATTCCACTTCCACAGAGACCCGGACTGAAGGGTGCGGAATCGCGACGCGAGCCTGTTCAGCCCGTTCCGGTCGTGAGGTTCTAATGCTGTCGGACGTCGTCTGATCATTCCCTTCGAGACAGCGGCGGGCCTTCAGCACCTCGGCGTGAACGACATCGAACTCGGGAATCCGGGCATCCCACTCGAGCAACGTCGACACACCCGACGTCAACTGATGAGTTCGGCGATACAGCTCCCAGACCCGATCGATCACCGGACCGTCGTGAGTATCGATGCAGTGGGTTCCCAGATCGGTATGTCCCGCCAGATGCACCTGCACGATCCGGTGATGCGGGAGACTCTCAATATACTCATACGGGTCAAACTGGTGATTGACGCTGGAGACATACACGTTATTCACATCGAGCAGCAGGCCGCAATCGGTCTCTTCCGCCAGTCGGCGCAGGAACTCCGCTTCCGACATCGTGGAGCTGGCGAACGTGACGTAGCTGCTGGGGTTTTCCAGCACGAGTCGGCGCTCTAGAAATTCCTGCACGACTTTGACCCGTTCCGACACGTGCTGCAGCGTTTCTTCGTTGAAGGGGATGGGCAACAGGTCGTGTGAGTTTCTGCCGTTGATTCCCGTCCAGCAGAGATGATCAGAAACCCAACAGGGTTGAATCGCCGTTGCCAGCGATTTGAGCGCCCGCAGGTAATCGAAGTCGAGCGGATCACTGCTGCCGATCGACAATGACACCCCATGCATGACCACGGGGTAGCGCTCTGCGATCTGCTCGAGGACGACGCGCGGCCGTCCCTGCGAGAACATGTAGTTTTCCGAGATAACTTCAAACCAGTCGACGGGCGGCTGTTGGCGGAGGATGTGTTGATAGTGCCGCGTTCGCAGACCGATGCCGAACCCCAGATGCGGATAACCCAGACGTGGCGGTTTCATGGCAATCCGACCGAGGCACCGTGACGACGGAAGCATACTGAATTTTCTGGCGACCCGTCTTCAACACACGGAACTCACCGCTCACCTCGAAAGCTCAATCGGCGCAGTGAGTGGCCAATCCTCTCTCCAGGCCGATTACAACTTGGCAGCAGGGGCCTCGCCGAATGTTTTCCCGGCGTTCTTCATGGCGGCCTCGAAGTTCTTCCGAGCAGAGCCCCACGCGTGGTCCATCAGCGGAACAGCGCAATGCCCCTGGCCTTTACAACTGTTTTCGCCCGGATGCTCTCCGCACCCTCCCTGGCCGTTGCACTGATTCGTGCCGCCGCAGCTATGCGCGACCACCGAGGCACAGGTCCCTTGCCCCGCGCACGCATTCTCTTTGCTGGCTCCCTGATTTTTGCAGGTATTCAATCCCCGACAGACGTGAGGTTCTCGCAGCAGGCGATGCTCGGCCACGGCTGTGGATTCCGTTGCTGCGGGAGCGGGTGTCGCTTCCTGACCGGTGGTGCTGCCTCCTTCCGGAGAACCTTTGGGACAGCCGGCCAGCGAGCCGGCGACGAGGCCGCTCACGGCCGAAAGAGTAAGGCGATGAAAGTCGCGACGATTCCAGGAGGGAGACGACATGAGCATTCCTGTGTCGTGTTTGGTCCACACGTGCCACGGTTTGTGTCACGGCGACGGGATGAAAAGTCCCGCATCGTGCAGCGTGGCAAAGTTGCTGCCGCAATGCAACGTTGCCACCGGAAATCCGCAGTGGTCGACCGGGCCCGCGCGGGGAAAATCCCGCATTCGGTTTTTCTGCGAGACGTGGCAGGATTCCGGTGATTCTGCTCCGCAATTCGCGGTTGAATCCCCGACATTCGACTGCGGCAATCCGGGGGAATTTCGACCGAGATTGCGTGCCGGCGGATGGGTCCTATAATGACGAACGGCAGATAGGAATCAGCAGAGATGATCGATACAAATCGCGCACCGCAAAGGGATTGGCCCGGCTCGCGTATCCGGATTGGTGCTGTCAGCTACCTGAACAGCAAACCTCTGATCGAGGGGCTGGCGGACCTCTGTCCTGATGCCGATCTCGTTCTCGATTACCCCAGTCGTCTGGCGGACGATCTGGCCAAGGGGAAACTGCATGTCGCACTGATCCCCTCGGTCGAGTCGTTTTCCGATCCGGACTACGAGATCGTCTCCGATGCGTGCATCGCCACGCACGGTCCCGTGATGAGCGTGAAGCTGTTCAGTCGGGTCCCTCCGGGTGAGATCACGACGCTCGCCCTGGATGAAGGTTCACGCACCAGCGCTGCACTGGTGCAGATCATGCTCGACGAGCGATACGGCGTACGGCCATCGCTTCAGAAGCTGCCACTCGGCCAGTCCTTCCAGGACACTAACGCCGATGCCGTACTGCTGATCGGCGACCGTGCGATGTCTCCCCCGGCGGAAAAGTTCCATACGGTCTGGGACCTCGGTGAAGAGTGGGTCCACTGGACCGGCTTGCCGTTCGTTTTCGCCATGTGGGTCACCCGTAAGGGGACGGAACTGCAGAATGTGGAACAACAGCTCTCGGCCGCCCGTAATGCCGGAGTGGAGAACATTGAAGCGGTCGCAGAGCGAGGGGCGAACCAGCTGCAACTCCCCTATGACCTGACTCTCAATTATTTGAAGCGGAACCTGCATTTCACGCTCGGGCCTGCAGAACGGACCGGCTTGCGTCTGTTCCGGGAATTGGCTGCCCAGCGGGGATTCGCAGCAGATCGCCCGTTGGCTTTCCGCGGCATGGATGAAGCGATCGAGTCAACGAGCTCGATGATTGCAGTGCACTGAGTCGCGGCCGGCAATCCGGGAAGTCCAGTTTGATCGGCCGTCCACGCCATGCACAGCGGAACGTCTGGTCAGAGAATGACTCGCTCGGGGCAGGCGAACGAAGCCGTTGCTGGCGATCAGCAAGGCGGGTGACTTTGCGCCGGGTGACTGTGGGCTCGAGCAGGGGACTCTTGCCTGTGCCCGCGTAACGAGAACAGGCACATCAAAAGCGAATATCTTCTGAAGACGCAACTGGGCGGGAATCGTCTCCAACCCGCTGAGCCCCAACGAAAACAAGGTGGCCGAAACAGGTTCGACCACCTTGCGGAAGAGAGCTTGAATTCCGCGCGACTTAAGCAGCTGCGGAGCCGTCAGTCTTGAACAGCTTTTCTTCGCCGCGAACGATCTCGGGGGTAATGACGTATCGCAGCCCCTTCTCACGTTCCGGCAGTTCGTACATGATGTCGAACATGACCTGCTCGACAACACTGCGCAGTCCACGGGCCCCGGTCTCTTTGGCACGGGCGATGCGGGCGATTTCTTTCAGCGCCGGCTGCGTGAATTCCAGCTCGGCCCCTTCCATTTCGAACAGCTTGCGGTACTGATTGACCAGCGAGTTCTTCGGCTCGGTCAGCACAGCCATCAGTTCGTCTTCGGTCAATGTCCGGAGAGTGCTGAGCACCGGGAGACGACCGAGCAGTTCGGGAATCAGGCCGAACTCGAGCACGTCTTCCACGGTCACATGCCGCAGCAGTTCCCGACGCTGTTCTTCTTCGCTGCGGGCATCCTGGCTGAAGCCGATCATCTTGCGGCCGAGCCGCTTGGCGATGATGTTCTCCAGTCCGACAAACGTTCCGCCGCAGATGAAGAGGATGTTGCTGGTGTCGACCTGAATGTACTGCTGTTCGGGGTGCTTGCGTCCCCCTTGCGGCGGGACGTTGGAGACGGTCCCTTCCAGCATTTTCAGCAGCGACTGCTGCACCCCTTCGCCGGAAACGTCGCGGGTGATCGAGACGTTCTGGCTGGTCTTGCCGATCTTGTCCAGTTCGTCAATGAAGATGATCCCCCGCTGAGCGGCTTCGATTTCGAAGTCGGCTGCGTGCAGCAGCTTCAGCAGCAGGTTCTCAACGTCTTCACCCACATAGCCCGCTTCAGTCAGCGTCGTGGCATCTCCGATGGCGAACGGGACCTGCAGGAACTTGGCGATCGTACGGGCCAGCATCGTCTTGCCGGAACCGGTCGGGCCGATGAACAGGATGTTCGACTTTTCGATTTCGACTTCGTTGTCGACATCTTCGGCGAGCATCAACCGCTTGTAGTGGTTGTGCACGGCGACCGCCATCGTCTTCTTGGCGTGCGTCTGGCCGATGATGTACTGGTCCAGATGGGCCACGATTTCGCGAGGAGTCGGCACCTTCTGGAACAGCTTCTTGCTTTCACCACGGCGTCGGCGATCCTGATCCAGGATCGACTGGCACAGGTCGATGCACTCGCCGCAGATGTAGACATCTCCGGGGCCTTCGACCAGGGGGCCGACATCACGATAGCTCTTGCCGCAGAAGGAACAGTTCGCGTTCTTCTTGCCAGAACTCTTGCGACCGAAATTGGAATCCTTGGAGGTCATGTAGAACCCTTTAAAGCTGTCGTGCGCGACGGGACCGCCACGTCTGCCATACTCGCCGCCACCTCCATGTTTCGGCCGCGAGCGATTAATATCTGGATCGTCATCATGAACGGAAACAGGGAACAGTACAACTACAGGTGAGCGATCAGGATGAAACGCTATCCCGCGGAAGTGATGGGCGGGGAATTCGATGGGCCAACAATGCCGTTGACGCTTCCGCGAACAGATCAGGTGGGACGTTTGGACTGTTCTCGAATTACGGCAGCAATGTTCTGTTGCCGTCGCGCCAAAGTTTGACCCTTGATGGATCGGAATTCCTCGTCCGACAAGTCACCCCGCCGGTTCAATTCTTCCATTTGCTCCACGATTTGATCGGACGTGTCGGCAAGATCATTACTACCCTGACACCACGCACGAATCCTATGCACCACCACTGCCATGACGATGAAAGCAACTCCGAGGCCAATCCAGACCAGAGTGGACTGATTCAGGACTTCCTGGAGCTTTGCGGAGGCTTGAGCTGCGAGCATAGACACCTGCCTGTGAACCTTTCGGCATTATCCGCCGTTTTTTGGGGCAGGACAAGACCTGACCTCCATGAAAGCGGTCGCATTTGCCGGAACCGTTTTCGACAGGATTTCGACGCCTCTTGCAGGTTTTTCAAAGTCCCACGGACGAAATGACATTTGCCCTGCAGGGCGACCTGATCACCATCGAAGTTCCCCTGTCCTGCGCTTGCTGCCCTGCATCGCCGCAGCCGAGATCACGATGGAATGCGGACACCATAATAATGGCGCTACTGCGACCGCCTCAGCGCTCCTGAGAATCGGGGAGTCATTTGAAGCACTCGGCCGGCCACCTTTGCGGGCGAAATCAGCTTCTTGACCAAACATTGCGGCAATCGCCGTTTCCGCCAAATTTCCGGGCCGCTGTTAAGACCCGTTGACTCTACGGGCAGCCCGATCGGATTTGCCAGCAGCCCCTGCGGAATTCCTGCGTTTCAATTCAAAGGGCTGAAAGCCTCAACCGATACACACTTCGCAGACCGCATCACGGACAGATGCGCGTTGTTTTACGGTGGGGGGCGATGAGAACCACCGTGTCTGGAATGCTCGGGGGAGCATTCCCTTGGGGGGACAGGGATGCGAAAGTTCTCAAAGGTCTCGTTACTGTTGGCGCCTTTGCTGCTGGGTACTGCGGCGGGCTGTGCCAGTCCACTCTCGTGGATGAGCCGTCCCGACAAGAACTTTACCTCAGCCGAAGCGCGGGCCCGACGACTCCGGTCGGTGGCCGAGCAGTATGAACGGGATGGTCAGCCGCAGATGGCCTATGTGATTTATGAGCGGGTTCTCGCTCAGAATCCTCAGGACCAGGAGGCACGTCATCGGCTCGACATGCTCGCCCAGCGCGGAATCGAAGGGGTGCCTGCCAAGGGGCGGCCCAATCTGCAGCCTGGCAGCGCGCTCCCCAGCGATGCACCTGCCATTGGCAGCCCGGCAGCACTTGCGAAGACCCGCACTCCTCCCGCGATGCCGGAAAAGAGGGGCGCAGAACAGCCGCAACAGGCTTTGGCCAAAGCGGGGAAATCTGCGAAGCCGGCAGCCACCCAGAAGCCCGCTGTCCCCGCAGAAACAACGACAACACCGGCAGTCGAGACTCTTGCCAAGTCCGAGAAACCGACCGCCACTCCGGCAAAAGCGGCTCCGGAAACGCCCGCAGCTCGCCCTGCACAGCCGGCTGTGGCTCAGGCCGATCACGACCAGGCCGAATGGAAATCTGCGACCTCGGACAAGTCGGTGGCAGCGGCTGCTGATCTGCCTGTGAAGGGGGATGCCGTCCAGACGGATGACGTCTGGAAGACCACCATCACACCCGCTTCCGCCCAGACACCCAGCGTGGCCGCCAAGGGGACAGTGCTGCGTGAAGATCCGACGGTGATCGAAGACAACTGGACGCCGACGCGGCTGTCCAATCTCTGCGAAGAAATTCCGCCCCACCTGCAGGCCGCCGTTGCCAAGCTGGAAAGCACTGACCCTCAGGAACGGATCGCCGGACTCCTGGAACTGGGCGATCAGGGGGAAGCTGCCCGGGGGGCCTCACTCGCTGTTCACGCTTTGATGACCGATGAAAATCCGCTCGTGGCGGTGAACGCCGCCGGCGTGTTGCGGGATATTTCCGGAGACGCGTGGGAGTCGGTGAAAACACTGGCAGCCCAGCTGGGGAACAAGGACGACGAAGTCGTGCGGCTCTCCGCTTACCTGCTCGGTCGCATGGGCCCCGAAGCGATGGAAGCCTCCGATGAACTGGTGACCCTGCGAAACGGTGGCCAGGGAATTACCAGTCTGCATGCCGCCGAGGCACTCATCCGCATTACGCCGGATGATCCGGAATCGGTCGCTGTTTTGACCGGGGCACTCCAGGACAAGAGTGAAGACACCCGCTGGTTCGCCGCGGTGTCACTGGGAACCGTCACCGGTGTCTGGCAGGCCGATGCCGCCAAGGCTCTGGTGAAGGCTCTCCACGACGAGAAGGCCGATGTGCGTGCTGCCGCAGCACTCAGCCTCGGGGGTCTCGGCAAGAATGGGGAACTCGCCCTTCAGGATCTGGAGCGCTGTGCCGCTCACGATACTCTCGAAGTGCGAGATGCCGCCTCGACGGCGCTGGCCTGCCTGCGGGAATAGTCGCTCGTCGGCAGAAGCGACAATCGAGCCTCCTGCTACGACACGGGAAGCTTCTGCAGTCGGTCGGATTCGGCCGCAATATCTCACGGAAACTCGCAACAGGCGGAGAGATCACTCTCCGCCTGTTTTTCTATTGGGCTCATGCAGTGACCCGACGAGTTCTCGCGACTTCTTTGCTCCACTCACGAACACTCAACCCGGGTCTTTCTCACCGGCGCTGGCCGGATCATCCGCTCAAATCCGGGTTGACGTCGTCTGCGGGGGAGCCATATATCCGCAGTCTCGTGTTCGTCTAATGCTTCGGCCAGGCCCTGCTCTGACAGACACCCAGCCGATGCTTTGTTTCACATCAGCACGATCGCGGCGAGACAAAACAGAACCTACCTCCCGGATCTCTCCGGAACCATTTCCTGCGGGCTGCAGTCCCCCATTCGTTCACCTCCCTGATCTTCGGCAGCGTTTCAACTCATCAGACTTCCACAGGCACCGGCAAATCATGCCGACCCCGACTGTTGCGTGTGACGAGCGGAAGCAGGCCGATTGATCGCCGTTACTGAAACTTCAGCCAGAAGTCTGCACTGACGCGATTTCTTGTCATCTCCCCTTCCGACTTTGCCGATGACAATGAGTTGATCAGTTGTGCTTCATTTTTCGCTGAGCTCACGGACGAACAGCAGCATGTCGCCAAATTCCTGGAAACTCCGGCTCGCCCTGTCGCTCGTGGCCAGTCTGACAGCCGCTGCCCACGCGCACGCGCAGAATTACGCGGGAAAGACTCGCGCTCCCGCGACGACCAGCATTCGCGTTCTGGAGAACAATGCGGCAGCTCCCTCCCCCTATTACACCGTGGTGGGAGCGGTGCGCGCTCCGGGAGTGTTTCAGTCAGAGGCCCGCAAACTCCCATTAGAAACCTTAATGACTGCCGCGGGCGGTTTGCAGCCCAACGCACTTCCCACCGTCCGCATCCTGAGGAATGGATCTTCCAAACTTCAGATTCTGTACACACCCGGACAGTCTCGACCGGACGATCAGGTCCTCGCTGGAGATCTGCTGGTCGTCAGTGCCCGCCCCACACTCGATGGAGCTCCTCCGGCAGCGGACGACTTTACAGCCATTGCCTGTTTGGGGCTGATTGATCGTCCTTTGGTGCTGCCCCTCTCGCCTGCCATCCGCACGGTCAATGACCTGCTTCCGCGACTGCCTCAACACCCCAACCTCAAAACCTATATCAAGGTCATCGATCCGACAGGTCGAGCTGCCACTCAGGATCTCGTCCCCGGAAGCGTCCTCGTTTTTGAATCGAAGTACGTTGACCGTTCCGTGCTCGCACTGCAGAGCTTTCCGCCGGTGGTCGACCTCGATCATCCACCGGTGAATCTTGATCAGCCTGTTCCTGCGGCAGCAAGTTTGCCACCAATGGAGCCGGCTGCCGTGACCATCACGACGGCGGCCGGAGCCATGCCTGCTCAGCCGGAACCTGTCCGTGCCGCAAGCGTGGATCTCGACCTCGAGATGACACCGGCACCGCTTCTCGCTCCCGTGTTGCCGGAACCGTCGATCGCGGCAGCGCCTGCCCCGACAATCGAGCTGGAACGGCCGCAGCCCGTTGCTCCGGTCGAAATGGCATCGCAGGTCTCCGCCGTCCACGACCCGGCCCCCTACGAGCCGGCAGGACATCGTCCCGATGTGATCCGGCTGGATCCCCGGCCGAGGAGCATCTCGCAAACGGCTCACGCACCGGCTCAGGCTGAGGTGACGTTCCCCTCCCCCGAGATTTCCAACCGACCACCGTACGTTCCGGAACCTTATCGGGTGGCACAGGTCGATTTCCCCGCGGTGGCACCTGCCTCCAGGGTCGATGTGGACAGTCTGCTGGCGGAGGCCGAAGCAGAGGAAGCGACCGCGGCGGAACCGTCCGTCAAGGAATCCCCGTGGCCGATGGTCATCGGCTTTCTGCTGACCGTCAGTGGTCTCACCGTCATCGGTGTCATCGCCCGGCTTTATCTCAGCAGTGGAACGAGTTCCAGCTCGACAGCCGAGCCCCAGCTCGAACGAGAAGTTCACAGACCGCTTCCCGTTCCTCAGCCAGCTGTCGTCAACGAGCCCGTTTCCTCTGGCATTCAAAGCCTGCTGAGCCGCAAACTGCCGGTCATCGAGGAACCACCGCTGCTCCCCCCTCAACTGTCGATGCACGGGACGCCCATCGGCCATCGCCGCCTGAGACTGGATACGACACACGATTCCATCCCTGCCCCTCATTTTGCTGCCCCACAACGGGTTGCACGGCAGACCTCTCCCCAGTTGAAACATCCGACCGGAGACGAACGGGCGCTCCGACAGGCACTTCGGGAAGCGTGTCGCAGCGGACTTGGATCAGAGGCCGCCGTCCCAGCACCGCAGCCTGTTGCCTCACAGCCTGTTGCCTCACAGCCTGACGCATCTGTGTCCGACGCGCCTGTTCCGGTCGTCCCACAGAACGTCGCGCCGATCGCCGAACGTCTCTTGCGACAGCAGACAGCGGGAATCCCGGTCGCCCCGAATCCAAAGTTCTCTGCGGCAGCAGCGGCTCCTCCGCTGGAGGTCGCAGTGGAAGCAGACATCTATGACATCGTGCAGCCCGACCCACAGCAGCCACAGGGGTCGACCCGCAGCCCACTGGAGCGGGCGCTGCAATCACTTGCAACGGAGAAACGTGGATGACCGCTGGCCTCGATCTGGGGAGTAGTGAATTTCGTTCGTTACGACGGCAGGATCACCGCCTGATCGCCCGCCGCATCCCGGCTGTGTACACCATCGTCGATGACAACCCGGCACAACGTCGATTGCTGGAACAGTCGCACATCAACTACTCGGTGACGAATGGTTCCCTGGTCGTGATGGGGGAAGCGGCGCACGAAATCTCCCGACTGCTGTCACGTCCCATCATCCCCGTGCTCCCGAACGGGGAACTCCCGACGCAGGATCCGGTCACACGACAGGTCTGCGCGTGGATGATCGACTCGCTGCTCCCGTCGACGAGCAGTGCAGGGGCCCCCTGCTGCCTGGTCCTCCCCAAAGGAGAAACACCGAAATCGGGAAGTCTCTCGGCCACAGGACGGTTCCTGCAGCACATCGTAGAGCTGCGCGGTTACCAGACCGAGATTCAGCATCCCGCCACGGCGCTGACACTGGCGGAACTGGAAGAGCAGGAGTTTACCGGCATCGGCCTGACGATCGGAGCCGAATCAGTCACGCTGGCCGTCGCACACCTGTCGCAGCCGATTCTTGAGTGCCGGAATGTCCGAGGCTCGCATGATGTTCTGGAACGGTTTGCCCACATCCGCAGAAAGTACCTCTGGGATCAAACCGGTAATGCTTATGTCGATTTCGCCGGCCTGCAAAGCTGGCTGCGCAGCGGTGAAATCTCGCTGTCATCACCGACCCAGCCCGATGAAGTGTGGCTGGCCAATTCGTATGAAGAGATGCTGCTGGCGGCATTCACCAGCATGAAGCGCAAGATCGCCGGGTGCTCTCACCCGATCTGCCGGGAACCGCTGCCCATGGTCATCTCCGGCGGAGCCTGTCGACTGACCGGCTTCCTCGAGCTGGTCGCGGAAGCGATCCGCCTCATTGGGCTGCCGCTGCAGATTCACGATCTGCGGACGGCCACGTTTGATCCTTACTCCGTCGCCCGAGGGCTACTGATCAAGGCGACCTTGATCGCGGGCGAAGAGCCTGTCCTCCACAACTCCATGGCTGCGGCTGGCTGACCTGACCCCAACCTTTTCAAGGTGATCAATGTCTGTTTCAAGGTGATCAATGTCTGTCGTCAACACGCGTCGTCATTTTCTCCAGGTCGTCCTGACTGGCAGCACGCTCTCCGTGCTGTCCGGCTGCGGCACGTTTATGCACCCCGAACGTCGCGGACAACCCGCCGGGAGGATCGACTGGAAGGTCGTCACGCTCGACGGCCTGACAACTCTCCTGCTCGTGGTTCCCGGCCTGATTGCTTTTGCGATCGACTTTGGAACGGGGGCCATCTATCTCCCCCCGGAACCGGAAGTCCCCTGCGAGCCGTCGACGATGCAGCCTCCGGCAGTCGGAATGGTACTCCCACGCCATGAACTCGATCGGCGCGGAATCGAAGCCGCCGTGTCCCGCCACATCAACAAGCCGGTTTCACTGGCCCCCGATTGCTACCTGTCGTGCAAACTGAACTCGATTGACGAATTCTGGTCCAGGAAGTCGGCGCTGGAAGGGCACTCGCTGGCGGATGAAAAATTCGTGCTGTCGTAAATTCTTCGGCAGACTTGCCAAGGCTTGAACTGGAAACAACAGGAACCGCACAGATGGCACCCAAGGCCGGAGCAAAATCCGCACTGCCGATTCTGGCGCATCGCTATGTCGACATGTGGGCCTTCATGGGAGCGCATCCGACCAACGTCGACCTCATGAAGCGGCTGAAGTCGGCCGACACGCATCAGTTCAACACCAACATGGATGTCTGCGGCACCGTGCAGGAACGGGACCTCGATTCCGGACGCTGGTACGAGTCGCACCTCGCAGCACTCCGCACCGACGTCTGGACTCCGAATCAGGTGCAGCAGCAGCGCCGCCTGGAAGCGGTTCAGCTCGAACGTCAGGAAGTTCTTCGTCGACAGATCAAGGCCTCGGGCCCACTCAACGAAGCACAGACGCAACGACTGCACAAGCAGCTCCTGAGCGATCCGGTGATGCGGCTCAGCCCCAGCCAGTTCGAAAGCCGTCGACTGGTGATGAAGCTGTTCCGGTCCAATGAAGAAAAAGTGAGCTGGGTCGGTTCACTGGAAGAGGTTACCACGCGGGAAGTTCACAACTCGCTCGGCTCCAAACGCCCTCTGTTGTGGATGACAGCCAATCTCGCTGCCTCCAAGTACAATTGCGATGTGCAGGAGAACCACCGCACGTTCCGCATTCCGGCGATCTTCACGTTCTGCTTTTTGCAGCACCAGAAGAACAAACTCTGGTACGTGAACATTCGCCGCAAATGGATCTCAATTGGTGCCGACTTCGTGGTGGAGGCGGAGGGCCGCCGCATCGCGGAGATCGACGGGGCGCTGTTTGGATTCGGGTACAACGCGCACATTTATCTCTACGAGGCAGAACTCGCCCGCAACCGTGAGTTCATGGATCTGCTCACGCTGTTCACGACGACCGTTGGCTATCACAACGCGATGCGGAAGTCTGTGAAGCGCCGCGTGCAGGCGGTCCGCAAAGGCTATGGCGCGCAGCAGATTGTTGAGGATGAAGAACTCGGCCTGCTGAAGAATCCCCGGGCGGCGTAGCGCTGTTCAGAGAGCGATCGACGGCGTCGATCCGCCTTCCCGGTGACTCACCGAGACCGGGCACTGAAGTCGTGCACCATCTGCACCAGGGCTTTCACATTCGCCGGATCCATGTCAGGATGAACGCCGTGCCCCAGGTTGAAGATGTGCCCGGGCTGTTCACCGGCGGCCGCCAACACCTGCCGCACCCGTGCAGCCAGCGTCTCCCGGTTCGTATAGAGCGACACCGGATCGAGATTGCCTTGCACCGCGCGACGGGGGCCGGCCAGTCTGCGGGCCTCGGCGAGATCAACTCGCCAGTCGATGCCGATCACATTCCCGCCGGCGGCCACCTGATCGGCCAGCAGCGCGGGATTTCCGGTCAGGAAGTTAATGACCGGCACATTCGCCGGAAGCGAGTCGATCAACCGCTTCGTGTACGGCTGGACGAATTCCCGATAGTCCGCGGGGGACAGACACCCCGCCCAGCTGTCGAAAATCTGTACTGCCTGACACCCGGCATCAATCTGGGCGATGAGATACCGCGACAGACTGTCGACCAGTTTGTTCATCAGTACCGACCAGGCGGCCGGATCGTTGAACATCAGCGACTTGGTGCGGACATAGTTCTTCGAGCCACCCCCTTCGATGGCATACGAGGCGAGCGTAAAGGGGGCTCCCGCAAATCCCAGCAAGGGGATATTCGCCGGCAGCGCAGCCCGAATCAGCCGGACCGCCGCGAAGACGTAGTCGAGCGCAGAGACATCCTCAATCGCCTGCACCCGGTCCACTTCCGCTGCTTCCAGCAGCGGATTGTGAATGACCGGTCCTTCCCCCTTCTGATATTCCAGGTCGAATCCCATCGGCTCCAGAATGGGAAGCAGATCCGCAAACAGAATGGCAGCATCGACACCAAGAACTTCACGGGCGGTGACCGTCACCTCGGCAGCCAGTTCCGGGCGCTTGCACAGCTCGATAAACGAGACCTGGCTGCGGACCGCCATGTACTCCGGCAGATAACGGCCGGCCTGTCGCATGATCCAGACCGGAGTGCAGTCGGTCGGCTCGCAGCGGGCAGCCTTCATGAAGCGGGATTGTTCGAGCGCCGGCGTAAGTGACATCACAGCTGCAATCGTTCAGGGAGATTTCAGTGAGAACCGCATGTTAACAGCGGCTGGCCCGAATTGTCAGCATTCCAGAGAAAGGCCGAATTCTCCCGCAGAGAGGGGGCCGGAATTCACCTCAACGGGCCGGAATGTCGATTGAACTCCCGCAGCGCGGCGGAAACAATCAGGAAATGGAACGCAGTTGACGGTCGCAGCAGGGGAACCGGGGTCATGGAGTTTCTGAACACGGATTTGCCAGGCGTGATTCGCGTCACACCGAAACTGCACGGGGACCACCGCGGTTTTTTCCGCGAGGTCTATCACCGCCGCCGATTTGTCGAGGCTGGAATCACCTTGCCGTTCGTCCAGGATAACCTTTCCCGTTCGCAGAAAGGGGTGTTACGCGGCCTGCATTACCAGCTGCAGCATTCCCAGGGGAAACTGGTGACCTGCCTGTCGGGCGAGATCTTCGACGTGGCTGTCGACCTGCGGAAAAAGTCAGAACACTTTGGAAAATGGACGGGAGTCCGGCTGTCCTCCGAGAATCATGAATCGCTGTATGTTCCTCCCGGATTCGCACACGGATTCTACGTCCTCTCCGAGACTGCCGACGTCTTCTACAAGTGCACGGACTTCTATCATCCAGAACAGGAACGGACGTTGCTCTGGAATGATCCGCAGGTCGGAATCGTCTGGCCGCTGGCAGGAGATCCGGTCCTTTCCGAAAAAGACCAGAACGGCAAGCCGCTCACCGCTGCGGAGCATTTTGAATCATGACAGCCAGCACACACGATCTGCCCCGGTTGGCAATCACGATGGGAGATGTGGCGGGAATCGGCCCGGAAGTGGTCGTCCGGGCGCTCGCGCATCCGGAGACCGCAGCCCAGTGCCGACCGATTGTCGTGGGAGATCCCGACGTGCTGGAACGGGCCTGTGAGTTGCTGCATTACAGACGACGAATCGTCGAGGTCGAACATCCCGCGGCAGTCACTCACGCCTTCGATGCGGAGACGATCGCGTGCTGGAATCCCAGCGACACCGACGTCAGCGATGTCCCTCCCGGACGGATCGATCCCCGCGCGGGACGAGCGGCGTATGACTGGCTCGTGGCGGCAACCCAGTCCGCGTTGAGCGGTGATGTCGATGCCATCGTCACAGCCCCTCTCAGCAAGGCGGCGTTGCATGCCGGGGGGCACCATTACCCGGGGCACACCGAGATCCTGGCGGAACAGTGTGGAGTGCAGGACTTCGCCATGATGCTCTATCTGCCGCGCTGTTCGGTCGTCAAAGGTCCGTACGGTATGGGAGTGGTGCATGTCACGCTGCACACTTCGATTGCCAGCGTCCCTGGGCTGCTGACACAGGCGGGAATCGAAGAAAAGATCGGACTGATGCATCATTTCCTGCGGCGGATCGGCTGTCCGGCGCCGCGCATCGCCGTCTGCGCGCTGAATCCGCATGCGGGGGAATCGGGATTGTTCGGTGATGAAGAGTCCCGGCTGATCGCTCCCGCGGTCGAGCGAGCTCGGCAGTCCGCCATCGCTGCGGATGGTCCCTATCCCGCCGACACGTTGCTGCAACGGGCGGTCCATGGTGCCTACGACGGCGTGGTGGCGATGTACCACGATCAGGGGCACATTGCTCTCAAACTGATTGCATTCCAGAAAGCGGTGAACGTCACGCTGGGACTGCCGATCGTGCGAACGAGTCCCAGCCACGGGACCGGTTTCGACATCTCCTGGCGGGGCATGGCCGATGACCACGGCATGCGTGAAGCCCTGCGGATCGCAGTCGAACTGCATCGACGCCGGAGTGCCTGACTGCTCCTGTCCGCGAAGCCAGTGCTGAGCACGACCTGACGGGAAAGTAATAATGCCGCTCATGTCTTGACACTCCTGCTCGAAATCCATGAGCCTGATTGTTCCGCCTGAGCCTTTCCGTCCACACCGGAAGAAAAGGCCACGCGACAGTCCGCTGCGGTCTGAACCAGTGGCGCCCCAAGGCAGAAGAGAGCCTCAGGCTCAATGATGAGTGGGAGACGACCCAATGCGTAATCAAGTCTGTACTCTTCTCGTAGCAGGGCTGCTGGCAGCCATGTTT
The DNA here is from genome assembly GCF_051466325.1 of Planctomicrobium aquicomposti. Taxonomy (NCBI): domain Bacteria; kingdom Pseudomonadati; phylum Planctomycetota; class Planctomycetia; order Planctomycetales; family Planctomycetaceae; genus Planctomicrobium; species Planctomicrobium aquicomposti. Next base: position 1,008,652 of record NZ_CP195792.1, on the reverse strand, counting down.
ACTACCAGCCTGCAGGCACAGCCGATCGATCAGGCCACAGCCGCCCGATTGCGGATGGTGGAAGAACATATCGCGTCCGAAGGGGTCACGAACCCTCAGGTCCTCGAAGCCATGCGGACCGTTCCCCGGCATCTCTTCGTCCGGCCCGATCTCCGCTCCATGGCCTATCTGGATCAGGCGCTCGACATCGGCCACAAGCAGACAATCTCCCCTCCGTTCATCGTCGCCTACATGACACAGGAGCTGGACCCGCAACGCACCGACCGTGTGCTGGAGATCGGCACCGGCAGCGGGTATCAGGCTGCGGTGCTGTCCGGCCTGGTGCAGGAGGTCTATACGATTGAGATCGTGGAACCGCTCGGCAAACGAGCCGCATCGCTGGTGTCGCGGTTGGGCTACAAAAACGTGCATTGCAAGGTCGGCGACGGCTATCAGGGCTGGGCGGAGCATGCCCCCTTCGACAAGATCATCGTCACCTGCTCTCCGGAAGATGTTCCCCAGCCGCTGGTGGACCAGCTCAAGGAAGGGGGCAAGATGATCATTCCGCTGGGGGAACGTTACCAGCAGGTCTTTCATCTGCTCGAAAAGAAGAACGGGGAACTGGTCCGGACAAAGCTGATTCCCACGCTGTTTGTCCCGATGACCGGACAAATGGAAGAACTTCGCCGCAGTCTTCCCGATGGACTCCATCCCCGCATCATCAATGGCGGCTTCGAGATTGATGGCAACGAGGACAATCTGGCGGACAACTGGCACTATCAGCGAAGGACCCGACTGAGCGACGAGGCCCTTTCCGGCAACAAATGCCTGCAGTTTACGAACGCTGAGCCGGGACGTGAGTCCCATGTGCTGCAGGGGCTGGCTGTGGATGGGACACGGGTCAGGCAAATCAACATCAGTTGGGCCTATCGATCGGAGCATATTCGTCCGGGGGAAGGCTTCGGCCAGGAGCCGGGAATGCTGATTTACTTCTTCGATGTCCATCGACTGCCGATCGGCAGAGTCCCACTGGGTCCGTGGCTGGCCGATGAAGATGCGTGGAAGCGTTGCAGCACCACCGTGGATGTCCCGGAACATGCGAGAGAACTCATTTTGCGAGTCGGCCTGAATGGGGCCACCGGCACCCTCTGGCTCGACGACGTCGCCATCACTGCGAACTAGGGAATTTTGTTTTTTGATCTAGCAGTTCTTGCCACGCGGAACTGAGCATTTCAGCACACGAAACGCTGGCTGCGCGGGCACTCGAAAGAGCAACCTGCTCTAGAGTGAGTTGACGTTTGGTGACCCCGACCTCGCCGTCGCTGGGCGTCACCCTGATGGAGCGCAGGAGATCGGCAACAGATCGCGTATGACCTCCAACGTTGTCCGGGCAATTTGCCGGAGCGAATGATGTTGCCGGACTCCGCGCCAACCCTGCTCCGCAGAACGCAGGCGCACAATCGGATCGGCCAGCTGCTGAAACGCAGCGGCCAGTGCAACGACATCGCCCGACGGCACCAGCAATCCACCTCCCGTCTTCGCGATCATTTCCGGAAAAATTCCGTGGTCAGGCAAAACGACGGGCGTTCCATTCGCCAGCGACTCCAGCACGGGGAGCCCTTTCACTTCCGGAATCTCCGTAAGCAGGGAAACGAGATCCAGGCTCTGTAGCAAGGCTGACTTCTCCGCCACAGTCGACGGACTGCCGATGTCCTCGAAATCAATGTTCGCAGCCCGCAGCTTCTGCACTGCTGCGTCGATCGCCTGGCGATGTTCTTTCGTCCGGACACCACCGAAGCGAAACAGAAAGTCCGGTTGTTGAGGCTTCAGTAACACTAGCGCATCCACCAGTTGTACGAATCCCTTGTGCGGGCAGATTTGTCCAAAATACCCGATGGTCAACCGCTCATTGCGGGTGACACTGGGACGTCCGGTATGGCGTTCCATGTCGACTCCCGGCGCAATCAGCGAAATACGGTCCGCTGAAATCGAAAGCGTCCGGGAGACCTGCTGCCGATAAAAATCACTGTGAACGAGATTACCTGCCAAGGTACTCACCTGGTCCCGCACCAGTGAAAGCGCACGGCTGCGCAGCGGCTCACTCATCTCGTCGAGAAACTGCTCGCCCCCTTGCAGCAGGCAGAGTTGCGGTGCCGACCAGCGACTCTGGATGGCCCTCATCACTCCCCCGAGTAGCAGGTGGGTCGAGATGACGACATCCGGACGGAGCTGTTGCGAAACGAACTCCGCCAGTACCCGGATCGCCTCTCGATGCGTCCCCCCCTCTCCCTCCAGCAGATCGATTGCCCGCTGGGCAGCCTGCGGGGTGCGGGCCTGCAGCAGGTCCGGAGCAAACCAGCGGATCACACTCCGGGAGTCCAACGGCGCGGTAACTGCGCGAGGGAGCCGGTTCCAGGCTGCCCAGCGACTCGCCAGCGCAACATTGACACCCCCGAGGAAAACACGCCGCTCACTCCCGTCCGGTTCATCCAGCTGCAGCGGGGCAAAGGTGGGAACGAGCGTGACCCGCAGCCCCTCGGCCCGTAACGCCCGCGACCAGCTGTGATCGTGAAGACACGATCCACAAAACGTCCCTGCCCTGCCAGCCGTCAGAATGGCAATGTGCATCGCGGTCGGATTCAGTTGAGGAGAGGATTCATCCGGATCTCACAGTCCCGAGCCTCTTTTTCCGGCCATCCCCGCTCCAGTCACTCTTTCAGCCGTTGACTGGACTTGGAGATCACGTACCAATTGATCAGACTCCTCCGGCCTGGGGCATCCCGAAGTGCAGGTTTTCCCGCGACCGGGAATGTGGGGGTCCCGAATTCCCTTTCCAGCGAATGGCAGAATTGCGGAGTCTGTATGCAAACAATCGTCGTCACCGGGGGTTGTGGCTTCATCGGATCGAATTTCATTCGCCATCTGCTGGCGACCGATCCGCAATTGACCATTTACAACCTCGACAAGCTGACTTACGCCGGCAACCCCGAGAACCTGGCCGACATCGAGAGCGACTCCCGGTATCACTTCCGCCGGGGGGATATCGGTGACCGCGAGTTCGTCACGGGACTCCTGCAGGAATCGCGGGCGGACGCCGTCGTCAACTTCGCCGCAGAAAGTCACGTCGACAGGAGCATTATCGATTCCGGCCCGTTCGTCAGCACGAATATCGTCGGTACGCAGGTGCTGATGGATGCCTGTCGGCAGCAGAAAGTCTCCCGCTATCTGCAGGTCTCCACCGACGAAGTTTACGGCTCACTGGGAGCGGAAGGGTTCTTCACCGAAGAGACACCACTGGCCCCCAACAGCCCGTATTCCAGTTCCAAAGCCGCGGCCGACCTGCTGGTTCGTTCGTACGTCCACACGTTTCAGTTTCCCGCGATCATCACTCGCTGTTCCAATAATTACGGCCCATATCAGTTTCCCGAGAAGCTGATCCCGCTGTTCATCTCGAATGCCTTGCGCGGCGAATCGTTGCCCGTTTACGGACAGGGAACGAACGTTCGCGACTGGATTCATGTCCTCGACCACTGCCGCGGCATTGAGCTCGCGCTGCGTAAGGGGCAGATCGGCGAAGTCTATAACTTTGGTGGTCGTACCGAGCTCACGAACATCGCTCTGACCCGACTGTTGCTGAAACTGCTCGACAAACCGGAATCCCTGATTCGCTATGTTGCCGACCGGCCGGGACACGATCTGCGTTACGCGATTGATTGCACAAAAGCAGAGCGGGAACTCGGCTGGCAGCCGCAGATCCCGTTCGAACAGGGATTGCAGGAGACGATCGACTGGTATCTGCAGCATCCTGACTGGGTCAGTCGGATTCGTTCCGGGGACTATCTGAAGTACTATGCTTCCCAGTACGGAGATCGTCTGCAGGGAGCCGGCTCCGGACAGTGAAGCGCGCTCGCGGCTGCCTCTCGCATTGCGTTTCTGCACGATGAATTCATTTCCCTTTGATTGAATCCGGGCGACATGCCGCTCCGTGTCTGCTTTGTTGCATTGAACGCCTATCCTGCGATCGACCCGCAGGAGCCGGGTGGGTTTGGCGGCATCGAAACCCGCTCGTGGCTCTTCGCGCGCGGACTGGCTCAACTCCCCGATGTGGAGGTCTCGTTCCTCGTTCGTCATGGGAAAGCATTGCGGAAAGAGGAGTTCGACGGCGTGCGCCTCCTCCTGCTGAAGGATCCGCTGTACGCCGTCCGCGACTCCCTGTTGTCCCGTCTGAAGAGAACGCCCACCTTCCCGTGGCTGAAACTGCAGCAACCGCGACTCAGCGACTTGTTCTATCTCCCCTGGATCGCTGCCAGGAAGCTGCTGGTTCCTCGTCCCAGTCCGCTGACTCCCGATCCGTTCCTGCAGCAGCTGAATGCTGATGTCCTTGTCACGTTCGGCGTGCAAAGTCACTCCGCCACCGTCATCGCCTCCGCCCGCGCAGCCGGTCGACCCGCAGTCTTGTTTCTGGGGTCAGATGGGGATCTCGATGAACGCTATCTGCAGCGCGGCGACTTCGTAAGTGTGTACCGCGATCGGGGAGACGTCTGCCTGTGGGTCCTTCAGCAGGCCGACAGTATTCTGTGCCAGACTCCCGCGCAACAGTCGCGACTGCGGGACCTGTTTCACCGGCAGGCGACCATCGTTCGCAACCCGATCGACCTCCAGGAGTGGGATCGGCTGCGGGCGTTGCTACCGTCGCCGGAAGAGACCGCCGGACTCACACGCTACGCTTTGTGGATCGGCCGGGCCGATGCTGTCCACAAGCGGCCACAGCTGCTGCTGGACGTCGCCGAACGCTGCCCGGAGATTCCCTTCCTGATGGTCATGAACCGGAGGGATGACGTTGTGGATGCCGAGGTCCGTCGCCGCGCTCCGGGCAACGTGCGAATCGTGGAAAGTATCCCGTTCGCACGAATGCCGGCGGTCATGCAGCAGGCTGCGGTGCTGGTGAATACCTCTTCGCTGGAAGGATTCCCGAATACGTATCTGCAGGCGGCGGCAACAGGTGTGCCCGTCGCTTCGCTGCAGGTCGAAGAAGAATTCCTCAGACAATCAGGTGCGGGAACATTCGCCGGTGGAGACCTGCAGTTGCTCGCTGAACAGGTGAGGCAATTCTGGACTCCGGGGCGCCCCGCCGCACAATCAGAGCAGGCACGCGCCTTTGTGGAAGAGTATTACTCGCTGCAAGGGCAGGTCCGTCAACTGGCGGCGCAACTGCGGAAGATTGCTGACGAATATCAGGCTCACCCGATCGTCAATTCCTGAGAGCGATCGGCGCTCGGTCAGGAGACGGCACAGGCCTCGCCTCTACGCCGGATGCAAAGCTTCCCACTCCGCGCGAGTGATCTTCCAGACATCGTGCCCCAACCCGTGGTGCTGGAGATTGGTCCCTTCCAGCTGCATGCCGTTCCGCCGGGCCACCCCCTGCGACGGAACATTGATCGGCAGAATCAGCGAATGGATGGCATCGATCGGCAGGTTCCGAAATGCCCAGTCCCGGCAGGCAATCGCCGCTTCCGAGGCAAATCCCTGGCGCCAGAAAGGCTGATGGAACATATAGCCGATCTCGAACATCCTGCGTCCCTCCGGCGACTGCTCCACAACCGCAATCCAGCCCCGTGCATCCCCCGTCTCACGATCGCAGACCAGCCAGATCCAGCAGGGACGATCTGTCGCCGGGTTGAGCTTCGACTCCAGCCAGGCAGCGGTTTCCTCCCGGGTATATGACTGCGGAAAAAACCGGGTCACTTCCTTATCGGCTCGCATTTCCGCCAGAAAATCGAGGTCGTCCCATGTCAATTCACGCAGCCTGAGTCGAGGTGTCTGCAGTTCAACGGGAATCATTCTTCAGGACTTTCAATGAGACGGCACCATCAGGGGAGCTTTCCGACCTGACGGCGTTCGAAGCTTCGGGAGCCGACGCGCCGAATCGGACGTCGATTCCGACAACGCGACGCTGCGGCAACTCGGGTGGTGCAGAGGGCGCTTCGTCCGCAGAGGTTCGCTCCCGAGTTTTGAATTTCAGAGCGACACGGTCGGGGGTGAATTCACCCTTCGACTTCGTCGAGATCGACTGCGTGTTCCCGCAATTCTTCGAGTGTCGCAAATTCGATCGCGGACATGTGCGTGGCCGCCAGTACCACTCCGGGAGCGACGCCGGCATCGTACGCCTCTTTATAGCGTTCCGCGCACAGGCACCAGCGATCACCCGGTTTCAGACCGGGGAATTCGTACTCGGGAATCGGAGTCGTCAGATCGTTCCCCGCTTTCTTGGAGAACGCCAGAAACTCTTCGGTCACCTGACAGCAAACGACATGAATCCCGAAGTCGCCCGGTCCGGTCTCGCAGCAGCCGTTGCGGAACCACCCGGTCATCGGGTTGAACGAACAGGATTGCAGCGGCTTTCCCAAAACATTTTTCGCACCAGCCATACAAGCCTCAATCACCCAAATATCCGGCGAATTCGTCAAAAGCCAGTTTATCGTGTGGCGCTTCATAGCGACAGCGACGCCCCCACAGCCTGAATCCCCGGTTTCCGCGAACGTCTCTCGCTGGCCGGAATCCGTCTGTTAGAATGGGGGGATGAACAGCGAAACAGGGACTCAATACACAGTTCTGGCGCGGCGTTTTCGCCCGCAGTCATTTGATGAAGTCGTCGGTCAGGAGCATGTCGGTCAGTCGATCAAAAACGCAATCCGGGCCGGCCGGGTCGCTCATGCTTACCTGTTTACGGGGGCTCGCGGAGTCGGCAAGACATCCACCGCCCGGATCTTCGCGAAGGCGTTGAATTGTCCCGATGTGCAGGAAGGTGTCCCCTGCAACGAGTGCGAGATCTGCGCAGGAATCGCGGCGGGCAACGATGTCGATGTCCTCGAGATCGACGGTGCCTCCAATCGCGGGATCGATGATATCCGGCAGCTGCGGGCGAACGTCAACGTGCGCTCCATGCGGTCGCCTTACAAAGTGTACATCATCGACGAAGTGCACATGCTCACCAAGGAGGCTTTCAATGCGTTGCTGAAAACGCTGGAAGAACCCCCTCCCAATGTGAAGTTCGTCTTCTGCACGACAGAACCGAACAAGGTTCCCGACACCATTCTCTCCCGCTGCCAGAGATTCGACTTCGGCACGATCGCCCAGTCGAGTATCGCGCTGCGGCTGAAACAGATTGCCGAAGCGGAAGGGAAAGTTGTCGACGACGCCGCCATCGAACTCATCGCCCGTCGGGCAGCCGGTTCGATGCGTGACAGCCAGTCCCTGTTCGATCAGCTGCTGGCGTTCGGGGGGGAGCAGATTACCGCCAGCGATGTTCATAGTCTGCTGGGAACCGCCTCCGACGACCGCCTGATTGAACTGTTCGAAGCCCTCATCGACTCCCAGCCGGCAGCGGCCCTGCAGAAGGTGGAAACCGCCCTTCAGGAAGGGGTTCAGATCGGCAGCTTCAGTGATCAGCTGCTCGCCTATTTCCGGGATCTCCTGCTCGCGGCCTCGGGCGCGACGGAGGTCCCTTTCTCCGCAGTGACTGACTCAAGCCGGGAAAGACTGGCAGCGCAGGCGAAGCGCTGGGGCCTGAACCGGATCTGCGCCGGCATGCAGATTCTGGCAGACGCCAAGTTCAAAATGCAGCGGGTGAATTACGCCCGGGCGCTCCTCGAACTGGCGATTGTCCGCGCCGCCACCCTTGAGGGACTGGATCAAATCGCCACGCTCGTGGAACAGCTCTCCGCCGGGGCTCCGACCCCTGCGAGCCCTCCCGCTGGACGGCCACCGGCAGGATTTGCCGCACAGTTCCTAAAAAAAAACTCTGAGGTGAGCCCGGCTCCTCCCCCCACTGTGCCTGCGGTTCCGACAGCGGAGTCAAAGCCACTACCCGTTGCAACGATTCCCTTTACGGCAGAAAACCTGAGCAAGTTCTGGGAGCTGCTGCTGGCCGGTTCCCCCGAGCTGGTGGGGAATCACCTGCAAAAGGCGGCTCGACAAGCAATTTCTGGGCCAAATCGTCTGGAAGTCTGGTTCCTGAGGAGCTACCTTTTCAGTAAGAGCTATTGTGAGCGACCGGAGATTCTGAAAAAGCTTGGCGGGCTGGCCCAGCAGATTGCCGGACAGCCGATCGAAATCCGGTTGCTGCTCGATGAAACAGTGGCGACCCCGATCCGCAAGCCGGATGCCGGGGAAGCCCCCAGGATGGAGCGGCGTAAACCATCTGCTGTCGAAAAAGATCCTTTCGTGCAGCAGGCGGTGGGGATCTTTGGAGGGCAGATCATTGATGTCCGCCCCATGCCACTCGAAGTCATCGCGACGGAAATCGCTCCTGAGAGCGAAATGGAAGGGTAACTGCTGATGTTTCAAGGACTTTCCAATCTTGCTGGACTGATGAAAAACGCCCAGCAGATGCAGGCCCGCGCGCAGGAGCTGAAGCAGCGACTGGGCGAAGTGCAGGTGAGTGCCAGTGTCGGCGGCGGGATGGTCCGCGTGGAGGCGACCGGCGATCAGAAAATCACCTCGATTCACGTCGACCCTTCGCTGCTCGACGATCGCGAAATGCTCGAAGACCTGCTGCTGTCCGGTGTGAATCAGGCGCTCGAACAGGCCCGGGAGGCTGCCGCGACCGAAATGTCGAAGCTGGCCGAAGGTCTCGGAATTCCGGGGATCGAAGACGCTCTCTCCCGATTCGGCTTCGGGAAATAACGCCAGGCCGAAGGTCTCCAGGGAGTTCAGAAGACACCGCTATGCCAGTTCGCAGTTTTGATACAGAACAACATCCTTTCGGACCGACGGTGGGACGGTTGGTCGAGCAATTCGCCGCCCTCCCCGGGATCGGTCGAAAATCGGCGGAACGACTGGCCAACCATATCCTCAGTTGCCGGGAGTCGGATGCTTTTGCGCTCGCAGACGCCATTCGGGAAGTGAAGAAGTCGATTCGTCGCTGCACGGTCTGCTTCAATCTGACCGAACAGGAACTCTGTCCGATCTGCCGCGACAGTCGGCGTGACCGGACGGTGGTCTGCGTGGTCGAGCAGCCCAAAGATGTCTCCGCACTGGAGGCTGCTGCTGCCTTTCATGGGACGTATCACGTCCTTGGAGGACGGATCGCACCGCTGGAAGGAATTGGGCCTGAAGATCTGACAATCCGGCGTCTCGTGGAACGGGTTAAACGGGATGGAGTCAAGGAACTGATCATGGCGACTAATCCGACACTGGAAGGTGACGGGACAGCGCTGTTCATCTCCAACCTGCTGGAAGACCTTCCCGTTCAAATTACGAGACTTGCCCGCGGGATTGCCACGGGGAGTGTGTTAGAGTTTGCGAACAAGGAAATGCTGGCAGATGCCATGCGCGGGCGACAGAACTTTTAACGTGCCGTTCACAGACGCGAGCGGTTGACACCATGGCGACAGACGTCGCCGACTGCAAATCTGAATAACGACTCGAACGATCATGCACCTACACGTCTCACAGCAGATGCGGATGAGCCAGCAGATGAAGCTGGCACCGCGGATGATCCAGTCGATGGAGATTCTGCAGTTGCCGCTCGCGGCGTTGCAGGAGCGCATCAATCAGGAACTGGTCGAAAACATCGTTCTGGAACAGGTCGAAAGCCGTAAAAGCGAGATTAAGGAAGCTCCCCCCGAAGACCTGGCCCCCGTCCCCGCCAAAGAAATCGATCGACGCGAACTCGTCACCAACGAAGACAACAACGCCAGCGATTTCGAGCGGCTCCTCGAATTCGCCAAGGAAGTTCCCGACGACAATTACACTTCCGGCTCCCGTCCCAGCAGCAACCGTATCGACGAGGATTCCGACCGCCAGCACGACGTGATGGCCAACGCGGAGAATCCTCCACAAACCCTGCACGAACATTTGCTGGAGCAGTTTCACTGCGACGCCCCGGAACACCTGCGGGATTTCGGCGACTATCTGATTCACAATCTTGATGCCAATGGCCGGCTGCAGAGTTCTCTGGCGGAACTGGTGCAGGTCTTCGGTTCCGACATCACCCATCAGGACGCCGAACAGGCACTCAAGCTCGTCCAGCGGCTCGATCCCCCGGGTGTCGGAGCACGGGACATCCGGGAGTGCCTGCTGCTGCAAATCACGCCCGAGACACCGCTCGGCGACATGATGACCACGCTGATCTCCAATCACCTCGATGACCTGCTGCAGAACCGGTTGCCGCTGATCGAGCGCAAGACCGGCTACAGCATGGATGCCATCAACGCCGCGATCGAGCAGATGCGGACGCTCGATCCCTACCCGGGAAAGAAGTTCGATGCCCCGCGCGGCCAGAACATCACCCCCGACCTCAAGGTGGAAAAGAACGACAGCGGCGTGTACGTCGTCGAACTGATCGATGAATACATTCCCCAGTTACGCATCAAGCGCAGCTACATCCGCATGCTCGAAGCGAACCCGGACGCTTCGACAAAAGAGTTCATCAAACGCAAAATCGAATCGGCCAAATGGCTGATCGATTCCATCGAACAGCGCTACAACACCCTGAAAAAAGTGGCGCAGGCGATCGTTTATCAGCAGACCGAGTTTCTGGACAATGGTCCAGAACATATCCGTCCTCTGAAGATGCAGGACATCGCCGATGTCGTCGGCGTGCACGTCACCACGGTCTCCCGGGCGGTCGACGACAAATACATCGCCACGCCCCGCGGGATCTTTCCGCTCAAGCGATTCTTCGGCGGCGGCACCAAAACGGCGGACGGCGAAGACGTTGCCTGGGAAAACATTCGACTCAAGCTCAAAGAGATTGTTGATGGTGAAGACAAGTCAGACCCCTTGAGCGACGACGCTCTGGTGGCGGAACTGGCCAAGGCCGGCGTGCAACTGGCCCGCCGCACCGTGACCAAGTACCGCAAGGCGATGAATATTCCCTCGTCACGACAACGGCGCGAATACTGAGGAGCAGTCGCGCCCCGACCTCGTGTTTCCTTGATCGGCCTGTTTGCCAGCGCCCCGGTATCAGCTTCGGGAATTGAGTTCCGCAGCCGGGCGAATGCCTCTCTCACCCCCGGCTCCTCATTTCCGTGCAACCCTACCCGTTGCGATTTCTGAAGAATCTCAATCGCGGGCGGGAAATCGCCACGGTGCTGCTGAACTATGGATTCGGCGATCTGTTGGAGCGGCTCGGGCTCCGGCCGTATCTCGACTGGGGCCGTCGACTCATCTCGCGCAAGCAGCGGGTCGTCACGCGCGAGCTGACCACGTCCCAGCGCATCCGGCTGGCACTCGAAGATCTGGGACCGACCTTCGTGAAATTCGGACAGGTCCTCAGCACCCGTCCCGATCTCATCCCGCGCGAGTTGATTCAGGAATTGATGCTGTTGCAGGAGCGGGTCCCCCCGTTCCCTTCGGATCAGGCGCGGGCGACTCTCGAGGAGGAGTTTGCGAAGCCGGTTGAACAGCTCTTCAAGTCGTTCGACGATGCTCCGGTCGCAGCCGGGTCGCTCGGGCAGGTGCACACCGCCGTCGGACACGATGGCCGCAGGCTGGCGATCAAGATCCGCCGCCCGGATGTGGTTTCTTCTGTCGAGCGCGACCTGGCGCTCATGCTGGAACTGGCCCAGCTGATGGAGAAACACATTCCCGAAATGCGACCGTTCGATCCGGTCGGCCTCGTGAATCATTTTGCCCGGACCATTCGGCGGGAAATGAATTTCCGTCGCGAAGCCCGCACAATGCAGGAGTTCGCGAAGCACTTCGAAAACAGCCCGCTGCTGTACGTTCCCCGGGTCGATCCCGACCTGCTGAGCGAAGCGGTCGTCGTCATGGAGTTTGTCGACGGCACCAAAGTCGATGATCCCGCCAGACTCCGCGAGTGGGGACTCGATCCCCGGCAGATCGCCCTCAACGGCGCCAATATCTTTCTGCGGCAGGCCTTTGAAATGGGGGTTTTTCATGGCGACCCTCACCCGGGCAACATTCGGGTCCGGCGCGACGGATCGATCGCCCTCCTCGATTACGGCATGGTCGGCTTCCTCGACGACCTGAAACGTGAGCAACTTCTGGAACTGGTGGTCGCCATCGCCCGGGCCGATGTCGACTCTGCGGTCGATGTGGTCCTGACCCTGGGACGCCCCACAACACCGGTCGACCGCACTCTGCTGCAGGCCGATGTCCGCGACTTCATGGAAGCCTACTACGGTGTCCCGCTGGAGCACCTGAATGTCGGCCCGATGTTGCAGGACTTCATCGGTATTCTTTCAAACCACGGCCTGCGCTGCCCCGGCGACTTGATGGTGCTGGTGCGAGCGATCGTCACACTGGAAGGGGTGGGACGGCAACTCGACCCCCATTTTAATCTCGCCACAGTCCTCTCCCCCTTTGTGGAGAAGCTGATCCGGCAACGTTACGAACCCAAACGGATCGCTGAACGGGCCTTCGCCGACCTGCGAACGCTGTTTAAGGCGGCCCACGATCTGCCGCTGCATCTCGGGCGAACTTTGCAGAAAGTGAGCCAGGATGACCTCAAGGTCAAGCTGGAACATCGAGGGCTGGACAAGCTGATTCAGGAATTTGACCGGTCCAGTAACCGCATCGTGATCGGTATGGTGACGTCGGCACTGGTTGTGGCGACTGCCCTGATCATCCGCAGCGCGACAACTCAATCGATGTGGTTCGCACTGCCGATCTTTCTGCTCTCCGGCCTGCTGGGAATCTGGCTGATCTGGGGCATTCTCCGCAGTGGCCGCCTGTAAACGCGGGGCGCTGCGGCGGGCTGACCGATCACTTCGTAGCCGCAGACTGATTCTTCCGCTCACGCACCCGTACCCGAAGCTTGTCGAGGGAAGCATCCGGAATCGAGGCAATTAAGCGGCGGGTGTAGGCTTCTCGCGGGTGAGCATAGATGGCTTCCGACGGACCGAATTCCACGATCTTCCCCTGGTTCATCACCGCCATCATGTCCGACATGAACTTGACCACGCTCAGGTCATGGCTGATGAACAGGTAGGTCAGGTTCCGCTGTTCCTGCAGATTCTTCAGCAGGTTGAGCACCTGTGCCTGCACCGAGACATCGAGTGCAGAAACCGACTCATCGCAGATCAACAGCTTCGGCTCCACCGCGAGGGCGCGGGCGATTGACAATCGTTGCCGCTGTCCCCCGGAAAACTCGTGGGGATAACGCAGCAGATGGGTCGGCTCCAGGCCGACTTCCTGCAGCAGGCTCGCGGCCCGCTCGCGTCGGTCGGCGCGCGAGGTTCCGAGGTGATGAATCTGCATCGCTTCCGTGAGCATGCTTTCCACGGTCAGTCGCGGATTCAGCGAGCTGTAAGGATCCTGAAAGATGATCTGGACTTCGCCCCGGTACTCCTGCAGGTCGCCTCCCGCGAGCTGCTGCACATCCCGGCCGCGGTACAGAATCTCTCCAGCGTGGACCGGCGTCAGCCGAACCACAGCGCGACCCGTTGTCGTCTTGCCGCAGCCCGACTCACCCACGAGGCCCAGCGTCTGCCCCGGATAGACATTGAAGCTGATGTCGTCGACCGCTTTCACATGGTCGGTGACTCGCCGCAGCACCCCTTTGCGGATCGGGTAGTAAACTTTCAGATTCTGGATCGAGAGGAGCGGACCTGTTCCCTCGGCGACGAACTGCTCTTCGTCGCCGCCCGTCTCTTCGACGGGATGACCAATCGCAGCCAGTTCAGACTGGGGATGCAGCAGACGACCACGGCCGGTCCCTTCCAGCACCGCGATCCGGGCAGCGTCCATCCGTTTTTCGCGAATGACCAGTTCACCACTTTCCGACCGCGAGGTCTCCATAAAATCACTGACCGTCGGCAGGCGGCGGTAGCGGGTGTCGAGTTGAGGTCGACAGGCCATCAGCCCTTTCGTGTAGGGATGCTGCGGAGCTGCGAAGATCTGTTCGACCGGTCCCTGCTCCACCAGCTTGCCCCGGTACATCACCGCCACGTGATCCGCGATTTCCGCAATCACGCCGAGATCGTGAGTGATGAAGAGGATCGACATGCCCCGCTGGTCGCGCAGCTGCCGGAGCAGGTCGAGAATCTGATTCTGAATCGTCACGTCGAGCGCGGTGGTCGGTTCATCGGCGATGAGGAGCTTGGGATTGCAGGAGAGCGCCAGCGCGATCATGACCCGCTGCTTTTGCCCTCCCGACATCTCGTGCGGGAAGCTGTCGAACCGGCGTTCCGGTTCAGGAATTCCGACCTCGCGAAACAACTGGATCGTCCGGGATTTGGCTTCAGTGAAGGAGACTTTCTGATGCAGCTGAATCGCCTCGGTCACCTGTTTGCCGACCCGAAAAATCGGATTGAGGCTGGTGCCCGGTTCCTGAAAAATCATGCTGATGTCGCGGCCTCGGATTTCCCGCATCTGACGTTCGGGGAGCCGAACGAGATCCTGTCCCAGGCAGACGATTTCTCCTCCGGCGATTCGGGCAGCGGCTTCCGGCAGGAGTCGCATGACGGTCAGAGAGGTGACCGATTTCCCGGAACCCGATTCCCCGACGAGTCCGAGTGTTTCGCCCGGAAGGATCTGCAGCGAGAGGTCATCGACCGCACGAACCGGTTCGCCGTCGGAGTTGAAGTATGTTTTGAGATGGTCAATCTTCAGCAGCGGTGCGACTTGAGCCATGTGTTCGATCAGCTCTCAGGGACCAGCAGGCAGTTGGCGACACGAGGAGGGGTCCGGCCGCAGCCGGCTCCTTCAGTGGAAGTGTCACGCAGTCGCGAGATTCCGTCAATTTGATTTCCCTGCAATAGGGCGGAATCAGGCCGGTTCGGCAGAGACCGCGTCGCCGCAAAAATCTTACGACCGGCGTTTGACCGGCTTCATTTTCGCTGCGAGCACACGAAAACGCTCCAGAGTCTCGGGACTGACATGATGTTCAATCCCCTCGGTGTCGATGGCGGCGACTCGTTCGGGAACACCAATCGCCAGCAGAAACTGATAAACAATCTCGTGCCGGACACGGGATTCATCGGCCAGCTCATGCCCTCGGGCAGTCAGCTCGATCGGGCGATAGGGTTCCGTTTCCACGAAGCCTTCTTTTTTGAGTCGGCTGACAATCCGGGTGACGGTCACATGAGTGACGTCAAACCGACGGGTCAGATCGACGACGCGACAGGTTCCCGTCTGCTCAATGATTTCACGAATGGCTTCGGCGTAGTCTTCCGCCGTCTCCATGGCATGGTCTTTTCGCGTACGGCGATGACGATCGGCGATCCGTCGGGTGTTTTTCATGAAACTTCAGCAGCGAGCACGAGAAAGTCGGTCAGCCCGATTTTCGTCAGCAGAGCCCCTGCATGTCCAGTCCCGCATCCTCGTGGACGAAATGAAAACCAGCGCCTGTCGGCAACGTCTGGAAGCATGAGACCAGAAAAAAGAGCTGTCCGCTCACGGATTCACTCCCTTGCGGGAAATCATTCAGACGACCGGCCAGGGGGACTGACTACCGGCTGCAAAAAAAGGGCCCCCATTTTGTGAGGGCCCGTCCGTCTGACTGCTTCACCTCGGCTGGATCCATTACTTCTGCTGATTGATCCAGGCTGCGATCACCTCGCCCGCCCGATCAGAAGCCGGAGCCCATTCCACCCGATTGCCGGACAGCTGATAGACCTTCGACGCGATGGGGGCAGATTGTGATTCCTCACCGAGCACCAGCAGCCGCTTCGGAGCATTCAGCGCCAGCAGAGCGGGCAGGTCGCCATATTTCACGACGCCCGGAAGGAAGTTCGCATCCTGAGCACTGGTCAGGGTCACGAAGCGGAAGCCGTTCGTTTCGACAGCGACCGCATCGCCCCCTTTGCCGCTGATGGCGCCGGCCGCGGCAACCACCGGGCCGATTCCGCCTGTCCCGACGAGTGTCAGATGCTTGCAGCCCGCGTCCCCGCTACGGATCGACTGCACCAGCGACAGCACATCATGCGTCCGCTGAGCAAATAACGGGTAGTTGTACGTGTAGGTGAACCCGGCATACTCGGTCGAGGGGCCGACAAGCCGATTGAGGTGCGAAGGGAGTTGATCGTGAACGAATTCTCCCTGAGCGAAGAGGTCGGCCGACACCACAGAATTCCCCTGTTCCAGCAGCTGTTCAATCGCCGGCAACAGTGCTCCCTCTGCGTTGAACAGGCCCGCTTTCCCTTCTCCCGTCAGCCAGAGCACGACCCCGCCGTTCCATTCCCGGTGGGCGGGGAGCAGCGTGATCACGGGCAACTGCTCCTGATGCTTCTCAACCGTCAGCAGTTTGAATTGGGCCGTAAAGTTGCCGCCGTTGACGGTGCGCACCTCGGTGGTGTGAACTTTTCCGACGTCCTTGATTGACCGGCCCAGAATCGAATGCAGCGCTCCACCGATGGTGGTGCGCCACGTCGCCAACGAATCCGCATCGTGAGGTTCCAGCGCCTCAATGAGGGCGTTCGAGCGGGCTGTCAGCTGTGCGATCAGTTTCCGTTCAAATTCCGGACCTCGCTCGGCAGGTGCTGGATGTTTCTCGTCATCCCAGACATGCAGCGCCGGGTCAGAAGCTTTCTGCCCCAGCAGCTCGTAGTCTTCTTCAACAATCGGCTCGGGCAAGTTCAAACCGAGATGCTTGTTCATCCACGAATACATCACCGCCCGGCTGACGTAGTTGAAGTTGTGCGGGAACTGTGGCATCGGCGTGCACTCAACCTGGTCGGCCGCTCCCAGCATCTTGTACACCCGCTTCAGCTCGGGGAACCCGTCGGTCATCATCTCCTTCGTCCAGTCGTCGGCGGTTGTCATCGCCTGCGGCCGGGGAGCGAAGAGCGCCGCCAGTTCGACGTTGGAGCTGCCGATGCGGAGGAGCGTTGTATTCTCACAGACGCAGCCCCCCTGCATCCCGGTCGAGACCATTCCCTGCGGAAACGCGACATCCACTCGCGGATCAATGGCTCCGAGAATAATCGTCTGTGTTCCCCCGCCGCTCCCGCCGGTGACACCGATGCGGGTCGAATCGACATCCGGCAGGCTTTCGAGAAAATCGAGCGCCCGGATCGAACTCCAGGTCTGCAACCCCATGATCGATTGCAGACGTAGCTCCGCCTGCGTCGTTTGATAGCCCCAGGATTCGGCAGATTCCATTTCCGGACGATACGCGGGCGAGCCGTGCGCCAGCGCCGAGTTCAGCTGCCGGCTGTCTCCATAGCCGATCATGTCGTACATGAAAGATACACAGCCCATTCTCGCCAGCTGAACGCAGAGCGCGAGTTTCGGAAATCGGCCCGAACCTTCGAATCGCTCCTGACCTTTCACGATCTGCTGACGAACCTTCGCGATTCCGGAATCCTGCAGCCGTCCACCGTGGCCATGCGGACACAACACTCCGGGGAAAGGTCCGGTACCGCTGGTCGGCCGAAAGAGCATGCCGGTCACGTAGAACCCCGGAACCGCCTCGAAGTAGACCTTCTCAACGGTGAACCCTTCCCGTTCGTTCCGGGAGTGGATGACCGCATTCAACGGCGTCCGGGGTGGCATCGGCCAGAGATCATTCGCCACGAGCACCCGCTGACGAAGACTCTCCGCCCGTTTCTCCCAGCCACCTGCCGTCTTGGGAGCCTGAAATGGATGATAACCCCGCCGATGCTTCAAGGGTTGCTGCCGGACATCCTGCAGCGTCTCTCCCGGCGACACAATCTTCAGATCCACTTTGTCGGCGGCGCATACGCGAATCGGAGAGCCACTCCCCGTCCCCACTCCCGTGACGGCCAGCAGAGTGATCCAAGAGAGAGCCTGTCGCGGTGAAATCATGAGCAATCGCTTTCTGGCAATCGGGGAGTGAGGAGAGAAACGGCATGATCCGGGGAGGGAACCGACTACTTCTTATCATCCAGCTGAAAGTCAATGACATTGTGCCCCGCTTTGACCTCAGCGGTCAGGGTCGATGCCTGATCATACTTCGCAGGAATGCGCACGGCAGGCTGGGAAGCAGGACCGGTGTCACCATCATCCGGACTGGCGTTCGCGATCGAAACCGTATGCTTTCCGATCATGGCACCTTTTTCGTAAATCGTGTAGCTCAAGGTGTATTTCCCTTCCGCATCGGTGAGCCCCTGGGAAGGACGGCCATTTTCCGGATGAAAGATCACGGTGACCCGTGGAGCCGGTGTGCCGTTCAAGGTTACGGTGCCGGAGACGGTCCCTCGATCGGGAGCCGCACCACCGCAGCCATAAAGACTGGCCAGCATCACAATAGACCAGCAGGCCATGCCGCGGCGAAACGGCCCGGACTGTCGACCTGCCGCGCAAGACTGAATTCGAAACTCCATGAATGACGACTCCGGAAAAACAATTTCAGGAACAGCAGAATGGAGCGCGTGCCAGCGTGATTGCCCCGGCACGCGCTCCCGACAGATTTCGGCGACGAGCAAAGTCGCGCTGAACGTCGGTTTGCCGGACGCTCATCCACATTGCTCGATTATCACAGCGAGTTACCACTGGCCGGTAGGACGGCCATCATGACGGTTCAGCAGATATTCGTACGTGCTGTCCGCCGCGCTCGAATTTCTCGCCCCGGAGAACTTGAGCTCGATGTTCTCACTGACGAAGTGCACCGAGCCATCGGCGAACAGAAACTGGGCTCCGCCGATGTGCTTGCTGTTGTAGCACTCGCGTCGTTCATCGACTCCGGTCAATGCGGTGTTGATGCCGGCCCGCCCCGTGGCGAGGATGTCGTCCGTACACTGGATACCCGTTCCTCGTTCACAACCGGCCCAGACTTTGGCGGCCCAGGTCTCATTGTTGTGTTCAAAGGCCGCTTCCCCGACGGCGATGGTATTGCTCGCACCGTCAGTGATATCCCGAAGGCGGACATTACTCGAGCACCAGAAGAGCCCGGTAACGTTGTTCGCGCTTCCGTCCAGAATCTCCGCCTGGTTGAATGTCCGGTGAGAGGAGTTGCCGGCATAGTTGGAGGTGGCCGCCGCCAGGAAGATGTTCGCTCCCGCTCGGACTTCGGGCGCCGAATCGGAGGGGCAACGATAGACCGAGAGGGGCTTCAGCGCCATTCCGTCGGCACCAACCTCCAGGTCAAGCCAGCGGCCGGCTCCGATTGTCGAATTATAAATCGCCGACTGATCCAGATACGGCAGAATAAACGCCGGCCAACCCCAGCACTTCAGCTTGTAGTTGCTGTCAGCCATCATATGCCCGCCGTTGGAGACGGTGGCTGCGGAATACATCGGATCCCCCTTCATCTGAATCCAGCCGGGGGGAAAGCTGTTGTGGACATCGTGATAGTTATGAAGCCCCAGACCAATCTGCTTCAGATTGTTCTTGCACTGCGAACGACGGGCCGCCTCGCGGGCCTGCTGGACCGCAGGCAGCAACAGCGAGATCAGCACGGCGATAATCGCGATCACCACCAGCAGCTCAATCAGCGTGAACCCTCTTCTGAAAGGATACGGAACGGAAGGGAGCGGACGTGTTGCGGACATGAGAACTCTCCGGAACAGGAAACAGAAAATGAAAGGACAGACTTCAAAGGGCCTGCAGACGTGACGGAATCAGGAAATTTTTTTCGAAATGGAACACTCAGAGCGGCTGGGCGGCGATGCCGTACATCGTCCGCCACTCCGTCGGGATGTTGACGTTGACTCGCTCGCGAGGGAGCGCTTTTAGAATGACTTTTCCACCCTGGTCGACCCGTCGCCGCCAGACTGAGCAGGTTCTGTCCACGCTCACTCCCGGACCGATCCCCAGCAATTCGATGACACCGGTTTGAACTTCCAGATAGCTCATCTCCGGTATGACGTTCTCATCGATCCCGATCTGGTAACCGGTGTTTTCGAACGACTGAGACAACCACCCCGGTACGGGCACCCGGTCATCGAGAAAGACGTACAGCATCGCCGGGCCGGCCAAATCGACCGTGATGGTGCGATTGCGAAGCTTGTCGCTGTTGAAGGTCTTGATGTAGTCCGCCCCCCGCAGGAAGTACGGCAGCCCTTCTTTCGTCACACCATTCCATTGGAATTTTCGGTCAACAAAGGCCTGGGCATCTTCATCCAGTCCCTCATGACAGATATGGTAAAACTTGGCGGACTTGGGACTGCGCACGTCGTCGGTGACTCCCACAATGACCGGCGGACGTGACGACCGGGGAGAAGTGATCACATTCCCGAAGGGATAGACGCCACTCTGGATCGATGAAATCCGCTCCCATTGGCCCGACTTGAGAATGCGGGCCCCTTCCCCAATGAAGAGTCGCTGTGGAGCCGAGGGAGACTCCCCTCGTTGTGATGTGGGTGTGAAATCGACAGCCCCTTCAACAACGACGAGATCGGTTTCCCCGGAGGGATCGACCCGGATTCCAAACTCCGTACCAAGGTCAACGACATCGGTGGTCGGCGTCAGCACCCGGAAGCCCCGGCCCTCTTCCGTTTCCACCCGTGTCGCCGCGATGCCATGACGGAGCGACACCCGCGACACGGAATGAATCTCAAGCTCGGCGGGACCGACCAGCGTCATCGAAGTTCCCGACTCAAAACTGAGTCCGATCTGACCAGCTTCCAGCTGGATGACATCCCCTTCCCGGACAACGTCACCCACGGACCAGCGCTGCGCCTGGTGCGACCAGTGCGTGTTGAACGATTGCGTGACCCGCCCCGAAGAAGTCCTCGTCTCGGCGATCACTTTGGGCTGCCCGATTGCCGACTCTTCTGAACCGGAAGAGTTCCACAGCATCGCCCAGGCAGTGATCAACAGCACCGCCAGACAGACGACTCCGACAAATCCACTTCGGTATCGGGACGCGAACTGCCAGTTCATCATCGTCCCCACCCGACGGGTGGAGAGCGCTGCCGAAGCTGAGGAAACGCAATCCTCAAGACAGCAATCGTCAGTAGAAGGCGCCCCCGCTTCTGACAGAATCATTCCGGGTCGGGGAGCGAATGGAACGTTGCGATCCGCATTCCAGTGGCGACGGGAGAGTTCGCAGTGCAGCAGCACCTGCTCGGCATAGAGCTTTGCATTTGCAGGATCGGCCGCCAGCCACGCATCGAGCGCTGCAAAGTCCGGCACGCCGTCCGTTTGATCAATCCAGTCCTGAAAAATTTCTTCCCACGGCTTCATGTCCGCACCTCACTCTGCAGCTTGCGGGTAATGCATTCACGCAGCTGACTTCGCAATCGGTGCAGCCCCATCTTGACGGCAGAGGCCGAAGTCCCCTGCAGACGGGCGATCTCATCACGCCCCAGATTCTCCTCGTACCGTAACTGGCAAAGCCGCCGGTACGCGTCCGAGAGACGAGAGAGGCAGTGCCCGAGAAACCTTCGCAGAGAGTCCTGCGACTCCGAGACTTCCTCAAAGGCCCGACTGAGATTTTCCACCGCTTCCTGACTGAAGACGTAACGATTTCTTGCGAAATCACGACGATGCCGCAGCACGACATTGCGGGCGATCCCCAGCAGCCAGGGGACGAACGGTCGCTCAAAATCGTAAGTCTCCGCTTTCTGAAACAGCTGCGTCACGGTTTCCTGCAACAGCTCTTCCATGTCGTGACTGCTGACCCAAAGCGACACGAAATAGGCCTCAACCACAGGGAGGTGGCGGGTCCAGAGCTTCGCAAGTTCCTTGAACCTGTCGTCCATGAGGGATTTCACTCGAAGCAATCACGACATCGCTCAGGGAACAACTCCCTGAGTCCCCTCTTTCTTCCGCGAGGGGCAGAAAGGTTACAGGAAAATGAGAAAGATTCTCGGATGAGACCGAGTTCCAGCCACGGATCTGACATGTTAAGAGGGGCCTGCACACAGCCATGACAGGCTCCCGTGAAGCATTCGCACATTCCCGTGGCGATGACTCAACGGCGCAAGTCCGTGTGGCGAAATCAGGAAGGCGAAAAACCCCGCACGCTCACTTTTCCACCACTGCATTTCTAAACGCCCGTCCGATCGGTACGTTTTGATCGGACAATTCGAGCCTGCATCCCCCGCCAGATGGGCTACCTCATCGCAAACGCCATCAAGGTCAGTCACTCCAGACGGGAGAGACCGCTGGGACCGTCCTGTCCGATGAGACAGGGCTCGCACCAACCGCCATCGCCTCAATGTGTGATGGCACAACCTGGGCAGGGGGCTTGATGACCGGCAAGACGTCTCCTCCCCGGATGGCGTGGCGGCAAAAGAGGGGGTCACCTCTCCGACGACTTTGACTGGACCGACCAGACGTTCATCGACATGGCCACTCCACAGAGAAGGATGGGCTCACGAAGGCAAACGTTTGCGGGCCGGTTCCGCGGCGCGGCCCGATCAATCACGCGCCCGGCTTGAATCCCAAATTCGCTGAGAAGGCCAAGAAGAAAGCGGACAAGTCGAATGAGAGCATTTTGACTTTTGATCACTCGAGGCCAGCCGCTGGGGAGCGAGCGAGTGTCCGGCACGAAAAACAAAAGCCTCGCTGCAACTTGTAATTGCAACGAGGCTTTCGAAAAGTGGTCAGGGCCGGGATCGAACCGGCGACACCAGGATTTTCAGTCCTGTGCTCTACCTACTGAGCTACCTGACCAGAAAATATCGCCGACAGCGGACTGAACCGGCCGACGGCAAGAGGAGACACACTATCGCAACCGCAGGTCTCAGTGTCAACGCGATGGCGGCTGTCTGGCCGGTCTCTTTTCCCGCCCGTCGACTTGGCATCGGCTTGCAGGAATATGAGGGATGGCGGGATTTTGAGTTCGCATCCGCGAGGGCATTTTCCATAAAATTTTCTCGGGCGCCGGCGATCTGGCGTAATAACCGCATAAAATGGCCTCAGTGGCCTTTGTCTCTGGAGGAATCGGGCAGCGCATGGGCGGTTGGATCTCAAAAGCTGTCAATGTCTTCCGGCGGGATGTCCCCGAGGCTCCCCAGCCCTTTGAGATTCCCTGCGAATGCGGGCAGAAACACAGCGGGCTGCGGCGGGCACGGCATCAACACCTGATGTGCAAGTCGTGCGGCGCCTCCCTGTTTGTGCTCCCCCGCGACATTTATCCTCCCCCCCATACGCCGTTGAGGGCTGCTTCGAAGGCCGTTCTGACGACCCGCGTCGACGAGGCGGAAAGTGTCCCGGACGTTACTCTGCTGCCGGAGACCTTGCTCGCGGACGACGATGCACTGGAGCACAAGTCCCCCCCTCGTCGCGATCTCCCTGCTCCCCAGCTGACCCGCCGTCAGAAACTTCGCAAACTGCAGGCAGAAAAAGAAAAGCAACAGCCGGTCGCCGTCAGTCCACCGGTCGGTCCTCCGTTGAGCGAGGTCCTCGCTGCCAGTTTCAATCGAGCCGCGGAGCGCATGTGGCTCGGCTTTATCGGATTCTGGACCCCTCTGCGATCGATTGGCTTCGCAGCCTGTCTCGTCATGGCAGGGACAGGGGTCTGGATGATTCATCAGGTGCAGCTGGCTCAGGCGCGCGAGACCGCCAAGCGGGAAGCAGCCGCCGGTCTGATCGAAATCGAGAAGAAGTCCTGGATCAGCGCCCGCGATCACTTTGAGAAGGCCGCTGTCGCATACGACAAACTGAGCCGACAGGATGTGGAAGCGCTGTCTGCCCGTCAGTATTTTTATGAAACCCGGGCCCTAAACCAGCTCAGCAGTGCCTCCTTGTTCGAGATCATCACCGCCACGCCACCCAGCCTCGACGAGCAGAATCTGAAAGACTGGAACAAAAACTTCCAGGCCCGCTTTGAAGGGACCTGGTTGATCATCGACGGCACCGTGCAGAAGACAAAACCCCAGCGGGGGGAACCTGCAGCGAAAGCGTTCGCGATGAAATTCCCGTGGAGCCCTGTCCCCTCGGCGGGGGGAGTTGTGGTGCGGGCGGACTTTCCCATCTTCGCGGAGCTGATCGGTGACAAACCAGCCGCTCGGGCCATCTTCGCCGGCGAACTCGATAGCTGCCAACTGAACCCGGAGACCCGGGAATGGGTCGTCAGGCTTAAACCGGAGACAGGCTTTCTGTGGACACATCCCGAAACCTACGAGAGTCTCGGGTTCGAGACGGCCGCCGGGGAGCCCGAAAGTTCTGTCCAGATGCAATTGAAACGCCAACAGGAACTGCTGGAGAGTGGCCGATGACCTCCTTCCTTCGCTCCACGGCCTTTCTCTGTGTTCTGCTCCTCTCGTCGGCACCCGGTGTCGCGCGGGCCGAAGCGACATCGATCCAGGATTTTCTGGCAACCAAGTCCAACTGGCCCCGTCTGGTGAACACCTCGTGGACACTGGAAGGGCGTTACGGCCTGATTACCAAGACTGAAATACGGTTTGCAAAATGTTCGATGAAGTTCGTCCTGGGCCCTGACGTCACCAAGCCACGCACGACCGGTTCGGTGATCGAAGTGACGGGAAGGCTGATCCAAGAGGGCGATCAGTTCGTCTTTCAGGTCGACTCCATGCGGAACCGGAGCAACGATCTGGAAACGACCCGGCTCAAACGGGGTGAACTGGACAGTCAGGATCCGGAGAAATGGTATCGCCTCGCCGCCTGGGTCCGGAACCGGGCAGAATTTTACGAAGACGATGCGCTGCGGAAAGAAGCTCAGGATCTGGACAACAACGGCATCCAGACCGAGTTCCGAAATATCGGGACCCGGGATGCACAAGCCCTCGCCAACCTGGTGCAGAAGGCTCGCACCCTCAACTCCGACCCGCAGCTCATCGAAGCGATTGTCCACGATGGAGTGCTGGCCCGACTGGCCGAAGCACGCTCCGCAGCCTTTGATGATGCGAAGTACGCAGCCATTCTGGTCGCCATCAGTCGCGACCTGCCCGGATCACTGCAGCCCCTGCAACGGGATGTGAGCGTGCTGGCAGACCACTACCGTGCCCAGCGACATGAAGTCTATCGAGGCGCCGAGGAAGCTCAGCGACGCGAACTGAATCGCCTGCTGTATGTGGAGGTGGCTGCAGAACGGATCCTGCACGGAGCCCGGGCAGACGGCAGCAATGGTTTCGACATTGCAGCAGCGATCGCGGCCGATCTCCCGGAGCGGAAAGACCTGATCGAGCAGTACCAGAATCTGGCGATCGGTTACCAGCTGGCCCGGCTGGATGTGATGCCGCGCGGACAGATGCTCGAACTGGCCGAACGCCTCGACAAGATGGGGCGAACAGAGGCGGTCCGTGAAATCAAAGAGAAGTGGCTGATTGCACGCGAACCAGCCATGCGTGGCGACGGTGCCCGCGGCCTGTCGGAACTGGCCGAACAGTGGCTCGCGCTGTTGAACGATCGTGAATCGGCCGCCCGTTTTTTTATCGCCGCCACCAAAGTGTCACCCGACTATCAACCGGCCGTGAAATGGCTGAATGACAACGGGTATCGGCTCTTCAAAGGAGAGTGGCTGCCGGAATCGCAGGTCCCCCCCAAACCTGTCTCACCGATTGATCTCGCGATTCAGGAAGGACGCGTGGAAATCGGCATGACCGACGCACAGGTCCGCGCCGCGCTGGGGGATGAGCCCACAACACTCACCCGGATTGTCAGTCTCGGAAAGGTGACCGAATTCTGGATCTATGAACGGCAGGGGATCCTCGTGCATCTCAATCGTCGGACGCGGGCGGAACCGAGCCGTGTCAGCTCGGTCGAAAGCCTTTCGCGAAACTCATCCCCCTGACGACGGGAGCCGCCTGCTCCTGACTGCGGGGACAGATTCGGCCTAGAGAGACGGTCCATCTGCGAGATTGAGAGCGAACTCCACGCGAGCGCGGGGAATGCTCGTCCCGGTCGGATGTCGAATTACTCGGGAGGATAGCGGACCGGATTCCAGTCACGCGCCAAGTCGACGAGAATCTCCAGTTTGGCAGGATCATCGGCAGTGGCCACGATTCCGGGGAGCCGCAACATGTTGGCCCGGTCATCGAGCCACGTCTCCTTGAAGTGAACCGGTTCCCCGCTGTCCACCCAGACCGAGTTGCCCCCCAGCATCCGCGCCAGTTGCAGCGAGACAGGGAAGTCGTACAGATTCGGGCTGTGAATCAACGAGCCGCCAAAGGCGCCGCTCGCCAACAGCGGATAGATACTCCCCGGCATGTCATCCGGTGCATAGCCTTCCAGGCCGGCGGCGGTGACGCGCTGGGCGTTCGCGACGTCGTTCTTCTGAAATCCGATCAGATAGATTTTGCGGGAGTCGGGACGGCTCTGGGCCTGCACGGCGGGCATCTTCTCCAGACAGTCGAACGCGCTGACTGACAGATCGTCTGGCCCCGTCTTGATTGTCTGGCCGTAGGCCTGGGTCCACGATCCGGTCGGCCCATCTTCTGGAGCGTAAACCAGCGAGTACAGCAGATCATGACCGTCGCGGAGGTGAATCATCACGGCATAGCCGTTGCCGGTGTGATCCTTGAAGCACTTTGTTCCGTCGATCGGATCGATCGCAATCGTCAGCGGAGCATCGGCGGCAAATGCCCCCAGATCCCCGTTCTCTTCTTCCGCTTCGATACGGCATTGCCGCAACAGCGGTGCGCGGTCCCGCAGGCCCGCGACAATCAGCTCCTGCACGGTGAGATCGGCGAGCGTCAGTGCGTCGGTGTTGGCGTTCCCCGACGATTTGCCGGTCAATCCGATATCGAATGTCCTCATCCGCCGGGCAATGGCTCCGGACCAACGCAGCAGATCGGGGGTGACCTGCCGCAGGGCTTCGACAATATCAGCAGCGGATGCGCTCACGGGTCTCGTTCTCCAGATAGATCATCAATCGTTCGGCTACGTGAAGGCCGGTCGCGCGCTGAAACGCCCGCCAGCCGGGGACGGCATTCACTTCAATCACGTGGCACCGTCCCTGCGGATCGTACAACAAGTCGACCCCCGCGAAACAGGCTTCGACCGCCCGCGCCCCCTTCAGGGCGAGATCCTGTTCGAGCGGAGTCGGCGGATGCGGCTGCGCGATTCCCTGCCGCGAAACATTGGTGCGAAAGTCCGTCGGGTGGCGGCGGACGATTCCCCCCAGCACCTCATCGCCCAGCACCAGCACCCGCACATCGAACCCGGCATGTGGAATGAATTCCTGCAGATACAGGATCCCCTGTGTCCGCACGATCGCCTTGAAGACTCGGTGAGCGAGATCCGGATCGGAAACCCGCACAATCCCCCGTCCTTCCGAACCGAAGAGCGGCTTGACCACCACATCTCCCCCCAACTGCGTGAATGCACTTTCCGCCTGCTCCCAGCTTTCACAAACCACGGTACGGGGGGTCGGCAGTCCGGCGGCCGCCAGACGCGACGTGGTCAGAAATTTGTCGACAGCGCATTCGATCGCTTTGGGAGAATTCAGAACCCGAACTCCCTGCGCAGCCAGCCGCTGCAGGACATCCATCCGGTAGATCACCTGCTCCAGCGAGCCGGGGGGCATGGTCCGCACCAGCAACGCATGCAGTGGATTGAGTTCCACGTCGGCGGAAACCACTTCCGTCCGCCGGGAGACGACTGAGCTGGCGAGACGACAAAAATCCGCGATCACCACACTGTGGCCGCGTGCCGCTCCTGCCTGCTCCAGTTCGCTGACGTACCAGCTCCCGGCGTTCCCCAGGACTCCAATGTTCATGCGCATGCAATCCCGCTGAAACTCGAAACACCGCTGCCGGCCGGCTGTCGTCCCTGAAGATGAAAGCAGGCCTGCACGATGGGCAACACCGGCAGGCCTGTGATTCAATCAGATTCTTCGCAGAGCCGTTTGGCCCCGCGATACCGCACGATCAGCTTTTCTCGGCTTTGCTGAAGGCGGCCGACAGCAGCTCTTCCTGTTCCCGCTTGTGCTGCTTGGAGGAACCGGTCGCCGGGCTTGCGGACCGCGGACGGCTGATCCGTTCCAATGCAAAGCGTTTCAGGAACTTGTCCCCGAACCGCTGCCGCAGGTACGGCCAGGCTCCCATGTTGGAAGGTTCGTCCTGCACCCAGGCGAAGGGAGTGCTGTCGGGCAGATCGGCAAACAGCTTCTTCAGCTTGGTCGAGGGGAACGGATACAGTTCTTCGATCCGCACGATCATGACGTTCTTGTAGCCCCCCGCCTTCCGGCGTTCGATCAGATCGTAATAGATCTTGCCGGAGCAGAGGAGAACCTGCTTGGCGGCCCGGACATCCGGGAACTCGGCGTCCGGAATGAACGGCTGAAATTTCCCGGTGGCACATTCTTCCAGCGTGGAGGAACAGTCCTTGAGCCGCAACAGGCTCTTGGGGGTCATGACTACCAGCGGTTTTTTCCATTTCCGCTGCACCTGCCGGCGAAGCAGGTGGAAGGTCTGAGCCGGAGTGGTCGGCTGACAGACCTGAATGTTGTCTTCGGCGGCAATCATGAGGAACCGCTCGAGCCGGGCGCTGGAGTGTTCCGGCCCCTGCCCTTCGAAGCCGTGCGGCAACAGCATGACGATGCCGCTCAACCGGCCCCATTTGTCTTCCGCACTGGAGATGAACTGGTCGATGATGACCTGTGCACAGTTGCTGAAGTCGCCGAACTGGGCTTCCCAGATCACCAGTCCATCCGGGCAGTCGAGACTGAACCCGTATTCAAAGCCCAGCACTCCCGCTTCGGAAAGCGGGCTGTTGTAAATGCTCAGCTTCCCCGGCTCGGCGGCGATGTTCTCAAACGTATTGAAGGGCTCGCCGGTGTTGGTGTCGTACAGGAAGGCATGCCGATGGCTGAATGTGCCGCGGCGCACATCCTGCCCGCTGATTCGCAGCGTCCGCCCTTCCTGCAGAATCGTGGCATACGCCAGTGATTCCGCCGCTCCCCAGTCGAGGGGCTCCTGCCCTTCCGCCATCGCCCGGCGCTGTTCGAGAATGCGCAGCGCCTTCGGATGCGGTTCAAAATCGGGCGGAATCTGTGTCAACTTCAGCAGCGTCTCCCGGAGCTGTGCGACCGGCAATCCCGTCTGCGGATGATCAGCTTCGGTATGTGGTCCACCCTGATAGCCGGCCCAGACCCCTCCCCACCGATCGTTACAGCGGATGTAGTCATCACGACGGGCTTCAGCCAGTTCCGTTTCCAGCCGCTGCCGACGTTCTTCACCGATCTTCTCGGCTTCTTCCCGGGTCACACCCCGCTGGTTCAGCAGGTGCTCGAGGTAAGAATTGAAGACGCTCGGCCGCTGACGGATTTCCTTGTACATGACGGGCTGGGTGAATGCCGGTTCATCCCCTTCGTTGTGTCCACGTCGACGGTAGCAGTACATGTCGATGACGACATCTTTCTGGAACCGCTTGCGGAAGTCGACCGCCAGACTCATCACCTGTGCGACCGCTTCGGGATCTTCTCCATTCACGTGGAAGATCGGGCTCTGCAGCATTTTGGCGATGTCGGTGGCGTACGCGGTCGAGCGTCCCTCTTCGGGCGAAGTCGTGAAGCCGACCTGATTGTTCACGATGATGTGAATCGTCCCGCCGACCGAGTAGCCTTCGAGTTCGCTCAGGTTCAGGGTTTCCTGAACCATGCCTTCCCCGGCGAACGCAGCGTCGCCGTGGATCAGCACGACCGCCCCGCGTTCATGGCGGAAATCCTTGAACCGGTCCATCTTCGCCCGCATGCGTCCCATTGCCACGGTGTTGACGAACTCGAGATGCGACGGATTGAAGCAGAGTGACAGGTGAACGCCGTTCCCCTTCGAGGTCAGCCAGTCCCAGCTGTACCCGAGGTGATACTTCACATCTCCGCCCCCCGGAAACATGCCCGAGTCGGCATCGTCGAACTCACGGAAGATGGCCCGCGGGTTCTTCCCCATGATGTTCGCCAGCACGTTCAGCCGGCCCCGGTGGGCCATGCCGATCACGATTTCACGGGTTCCCTCGTTCCCCAGGCGTTCGATGGTCATGTCGAGCAGGGGAATGAGGCTTTCCGCCCCTTCCAGCGAAAAGCTCTTGGCCCCCACAAATTTCCGGGCCAGAAACTCTTCGAACACCACTGCATCGGCTAGACGCTTGAGAATCCGGATCTGCTCCTGCCGCTCCAGCCGCAGGCGATTGCCGGTTTCTTCCATCCGCTGGGCCAGCCACAGCCGCACCTGCAGACTGTCGATGTGCATGAACTGCACGCCGATCGACCGGCAGTAAGTCTGCTTCAGCCAGTTAATGATTCCCCGCAGCGTGCGGGTTTCGGGACCACCGACGAACGAGGTCGAGAGTTCTTTGTCGAAATCGGCTTCTTCGAAGCCGTAGAAAACGGGATCGAGTTCCGGCGGGCTCGGACGCTGTTTTCCCAGCGGGTCGATGTTCGCCAGAATGTGTCCCCGCACTCGATAATTCCGGATCAGCTGATCGAGCCGTTCCTGCGTGGCTGCGGCATCCAGTTCCCCCTGCCGGTGAGAGCGGGGAGCCTCGATCAATCCCGGCGGGTCAAAGACACTGCGGGGAGGAAACGGGCTGGTCGCGGTCCAGCCGTGATGGAATCGCTGATCGCCATTCTTCTGCTGCGAGAAGTACTTCCGCCAGTGCTCCGGGACGCTCTCCGGATCGCTGAGGTACTGGGCGTAGAGATCTTCAATGAAGGGAAGGTTTTGACTCGAAACGAAGGTGGGCTCAGCGGACACGGAAAGAAGCTCCAGGTTCATCCTCGGCGAACACCGCCGAAATCGGTAGGAAAAGGCCCTGACCGGCGATGAGGGCCAGAAAGGGGTGATGTTTTATTTTTATCTGCTGGGCCATTCCGGCCCCGGATTCCTCAGAAAATTCCAACAATCAGGATTCCAGCAGGCCAAGGCCCCCCCAGGCTTTCCGGGTTGAAAAACACAAATCAGCCTGCTCAAAATCCGTCACTCTCAATCATGGCGAGTTTCTGTCATTTCAGCTATATCAGGCATCTATGGAACCGAAATCACTCTGCGGAATTTTCACTCCCAATCTTGTCCCGCTGGACGAACACCAGAACATCAATGAGGCGGAATTACGCCGTCATGTGGAATGGCTGATTCAGCAGGGGGTGCAGGGGATGTATCCCAACGGCTCCACCGGCGAATTTCTCCGGTTTACGGCCGAAGAACGTCGTGAGATTGTTCGCATCATCGCCGATCAGGTACAGGGACGGGTCCCGATTCTGGCCGGGGCCGTCGAGGCGAATCCGCGTGAAATCCTTTCTGCCTGTGAGTATTACGCCGAACTGGGCTGCCGGGCTGTCGCCCTGCTCCCCCCGATTTATTACAAACTCAGCCCCGATCGCGTCTATGCCCATTTTCGCGAAATCGGACGCAATTCGCCGATCGACATCACCCTCTACAACATTCCGCTCTTCGTCAGCCCGATCGACATCCCGACGATTCAGCGCCTCAGCGAAGAATGCGAACGGATTGTGGGGATCAAAGATTCCTCGGGCGACGTCTCCCTCATGCTGCGGATGATCGAAGCGGTCCGCCCGAACCGTCCGGAATTCTCGTTCCTGGCTGGCTGGGAACCATCGCTGATGGCGATGCTGCTGGTCGGTTGCACCGGCGGCACAAACGCCACCGCCAACATTTTCCCGGAGGCCATGACCCGCCTGTACAGTCTGGCCCGGGCCCAGAAATGGGATGAAGCCCGTGCCGTCCAGGCCAACGTCGCTGACATCTTCGAATACCTCGTCCGGGGTGCCGATTTCCCGGACGGCTTCCGCGTCGGTGCCCAGCTGCGGGGCTTCGAGATGGGTCCCTCCCGCCAGCCGATGACCGACCAGCAGGCTGCCGATCTTCAGCAGCTCAAAAAGAAGATGCTCGAAGTGGCTAAAGTCCGCTTCCCCGACATTCAGTTTGCCCAAAACTGATTGAGGGTCCCCAGACGATGTGGAAAGCGGGTCGCCGCCGGCTGCCCGCTTTCTTTCGTTTGGCCCCGTTCACGGTGTGATCAGAAACGCCGGATGATGGGTCACCGCTCCGGCAGCGGGCCGATCCCCAAACAGACGGGCCATCACATATTCCGCGGGAATTCCCTCCACCTCAAACTGGGGAGCGGTAGTGAACCCAAATCGCCCGTAATACGCGGGATCTCCGACGACCACACAACCGGCTGGCTGCAGTTGCTGCAGGGCGCTGAGTCCTGCCTCCATCAACGCCGTGCCGATCCCCTGCCGCTGCACCTTCGGGTCGACCGCCAGTGGCCCCAGTGCATACCAGCCTTCGGCACCGTCCGAAATCTGAACCGGCGAAAACGTGATCTGACCAACCAAGACCGCATCCAGTTCCGCAACAAGCGAAATTTTGAGCGCCCCGGTCCGTCGCAGCTCGTCGATGATCAGATGCTCGGTCTGCTGGCTGTGAGGGTGATTCTCGAAGGCCTGACGAGTGACGGCCGTAATGGCGGCCACATCCCCGGCGCTTTCAGGTCGAATAAGGAGCGATGTGCGCATCGGCAAATTCCCTTCATGATGACCCCCTCGGACCTGCACGCTCCGGATCGGTTTCAGTTTTAAACTGTCTTGGCGAGCTGAGGAACCGATTTAAATCGCCGGGAAGGTGAGGACGAGTTTCCCATCCTTGACCGCCAGTTGCAGGTCGTCCAGCCGGGCGACGACGGCGTCGGCCCCCGCGAGCGCCTGCCGCGAACTCGTTGAGGCCACAGCCACCACGCGGGCCCCGGCCGCTTTTCCGGACTCGATCCCGGCTGGGGCGTCTTCAATCACAATACACTGCCCGGGCGGAACCCCCAACCCTCGGGCCGCGAGCAGGTAGGGATCAGGAGCCGGCTTCCCCCGCTGGATGTCATCGGCCGTCACAAAGATATCAGGGATCGGCAGACCGACGTGCTGCAGTCGAATCGTCGCCGTTCGGCGAGTGCCACTGGTCGCAATCGCCCAGCATTCGCGAGGAAGGCTCGTCAGCAGGCGAAACGCTCCGGCATAAATGGTGAGGCCGTCGGTGTCGTCTGCCTCGACCCGTTCCTTCGCCCGCGCCTCGGCGACCGCATCGATCTCCGGGGCAAACTGTCGCACGGTCTCCACGGTCGGCCGTCCATGATGGACTGCAAGAATTTCATCAATCGGCAGCCCGCGACGTTCCGCCCAGAGCCGCCAATGCCGCTCCACAATGGTATTGGAGTCGACCAGAACTCCATCCAGATCAAACAGAATCGCCGCGCATGTCAGTTCCATACCGGAATTGTAGAGCGGAATGGATTTTGTCGAGCGAATCGTCGTCGTTCACGCTTCTCCACCGGCGGGAGTCGTCGGGGGGGCCGGCGGCGTTGCTTTGAAGTGCGGGTAAATCCACTTCATGAACGTCGCTCGCAGCGGAGCCCCGAACGCGAAAAATGCGAACAGGAGCAGCAGCGCCAACTCGCGGATCAGCAAAACGGCGGCGATCGCAAACACGATGCGGATCAGCTGAATCCGGCTGCGTCGCCCCTTGAACAGCTGGTTGAAGAAGTGGGGATAGCGGACGCGGGAGACCATCAGGCAGGCCAGCGCGAGCACAATCGGCGGAAGGAGGTGCCCTGCCAGCTTCACCGTGTCGCCGAGAAACTCCACGATGCGGGAGACCACCGGATTTTCCGGATCATGAAGGCGATCCAGTCCCCAGACTGCAATCGGAAAGGAGGCGACCACACCGGCCGCAGCCGGCGTCGGCAGACCGCTGAAGTAATCGTGCGACTGATCTTCCTCGGACTCCACATTGAAGCGGGCTAGACGCAAAATGGCACACACGGCATAGAGCACGCCGATGATCCACAAAATGCGGGGATGATATTCGTGTGAGAACTGCAGCATCAGAAAGGCCGGGGCGACACCGAAACTGACGGCATCGCACAGACTGTCCAGCTGCGCCCCGAAGTCACTCGTCTGGTGGGTCCAGCGGGCCACCTGGCCATCGAGCATATCGAAAAACATCGCCAGAAAGATGTAGATGGCCGCCCAGAAGAGATGGCCTCCTGTGGAACCAGCGGTTTCCGGGCCGACTTTGGCGGCATAGGTAATGGCTGCGAAACCGCAGAACGCATTCCCCAGCGTCATCATGGTCGGCAGCACGGCGAACGCCCGTTCGCGGCTGCGCGTTCCGAGACCCTTGCGAATCGGTGCGGGTGCATCCGCAGGCTGACCGGGTATCACCTTGAGTTTGTTCCGCGATAGCATGCCAGCACCGAGCTCCCCGCCTGGACCGTGTCACCGACACGTGAAAGAATTTCGAGACCATCTTCGACTGGCAGCACCAGTTCGGTCCGTGATCCGAGCTTTATCATGCCAAACTGCTCGCCCCGAGCCAACTCATCTCCCGGTTTCAACCAGCAGACAATTCTGCGGGCGATCGCTCCGGTAATCTGGGCAACCGTCATGCGGCGGTGGGGATAGGCCGATTCTTCCAGTTTCACCACCAGCCGCTCATTCAACCGGGCCGATTCCGGCCGCAGGGCGTTCAAACACAATCCGGGCTGATAACTCAGGCCGATCACCCGTGCCGCCACTGGGCTCCGGTTGATGTGCACATTGAAGATTGAGAGGAAAATCCCGATCCGAACCGCCGGACCTCCGATAAATTCGTCGTGCTCCAGGTCTTCGATCGTGACGACTTTGCCGTCCGCCGGGGAAATCACCTGCCCCGGTTCCATCGGAACCGGCCGATAGGGATTGCGGAAGAACCAGAGAATTTCGGTTCCCAGGAGCACCAGCGCCAGGACGACGATCCAGCCGATCACCTTGGGCCAGAAGGTCAGCGACATGAGATTCAGCAAAACCGCGACAGCAATCGCCCCTCCGAACAACAGCGTCACCATCACAATCAGTTCGGCCAGACCGACCCGGGCAAAGGGCAGACGATCGCGCCACGCAAACGGGTCATCTTCCGGCTTCCACCAGTAGTTCGGCTGATTGCGGTAATACTTCAGATCGCGCGGATCGAGCACTTCATGCGGGCACCCGTTCACTTCCCCCTGTCGACAGGCACGCATCCGGGCGACATATCCGGAGCGGAATGTTTTCAGCCACCAGCGGCGCCACGTCCCCCACATTTTTTCCAGCGAAATGATGATCCCGCCCCCCGGCTGAATGCTTGTCAGCTGGGGATCCATGGGCTCAAGCGGGAGTCGACGGGATGCGGGATCGGCCATAAGTCAGCGAAGCACTTCCGAGAAAAATCAGCTTGCGACCTCACGCGATCGCCGGGGGCAAAATCATAGGCCAATCCCCTGCGGGTGGCTATTGATCGGCACGGGCAGCCAAAGTCCGGGAATCGGAGCGAAGCGGATTCGCAGGTTGCCGACCTGCACCAGGCATGTTAGTGTCGAAGTTGCCCCAACAGAAAGCGGGAGCATGACGTATCGAAGCTGTCCCCCGATCGCCCCGATCCTCTTCCATAGATGACGCAGCTGGGCCAGTGCCTGGTGGTTTCCCGTGGCTGAAGTGTGATAAGCATGAAATCCTGCTCCCTGTGCAAATCGCTCTGCCAGATCGCCATCGCCCAGCTGATACTGCTTCCCGCATGGGCCCGAGCGGAGGGAGAGCAGCGGCGATTGCTGTTTCTGGGAACGACGGCCCCGCTCATTCTGGATGTCAGTATCGAAACCGGCCCATTCAGTCTGGCCGAGAACCGCCGCAAATACGTTGAGGGGCTGTTTCAGCGACTGGATACCGATCAGGATGGCAAACTCTCTCCTGAAGAAGCTGCCCTGATCCCGCAGGGAAGTCGCATCCGTCCCAATCTCCCCACGCTCGCAGACGAGTGGAAATCGCTCGACGTCAATCCGGCCGACGATTCGATCTCCTTGAACGAACTGCAAGACCATCTGGACCGGGTGATCGGACCGACGGTCGTGATCCGCAAACAGCCTCCCCGCCTGGCGCAGACGGTTCGTCTGAGTGTCGAACTTGATCTGAATCGAGATGGCCGACTGGAAGCGGATGAGGTCGAACAGGGGCTTCGCCGGCTGTACGCGTTTGACTTCGACGATGACGAAACACTCAGCGTCGCCGAGCTGCAGCCGTTCCCGCAATCGGTCCGACAGGCACTTCGTCAGGAGCAGGCCCGCGAGGAACCCCTGCCGCTGCTGATGCTGACGGATGATGAGAGTTTTGATGTCGCGGCGGATCGTTGCCTGAATCTGTATGGAACAAAAGGAGAGATCCCCGCTGAACGTGTGCCGGGCCTGGCACCGCGACGATTTCAGGTGTTCGACCGGGATCGCAGCGGCAGCTGGAACCGTTCGGAACTGCTGCTGTTTCTGAAAAAGTCCCCTCGTGATCTTCGACTGGCGGCGACCCTGGCTCCCGCGGGAGTGACTGCCATCGGCATGGAAAGCCTGAAACCGGGCAATCGTCCGCTGCTGGAACTGGGGGGCGTTCCAGTGGAATGCCTGGCCCGCAGCAACAGCTGGCAGGCGCGGGCGTCGATTCAGCTGCAGAAAATTCGCTTCCGCCAGGCTGACGTAGACAAGAACGGCTATCTCGACGAATCGGAATTCGGGCGTCTGCAGGCGGGGGAGGTTCAGTTTGCGTCGGTTGACCTCGATGGAAATGGCGAGGTGACCGTTGCCGAAGTCGAACAGTTTTTCACCCTCGACGCTCTTGCCGAGCAGTGCCAGCTGCTGATCACCGTCTCGGACGTCACCCGGACACTCTTCGAGATTCTGGATGCCGATCAGGATCAGCGTCTGACTCCCCGGGAAATCCGCACCAGTCGGCAGCGGATTCTGGAAGCCGACCGCAACCGGGATGGAGCCCTCACCCCGACCGAACTGTCGACCCAGTTACGAATCACGTTCAGCCAGCCGGAACTTCTCGAAACACAGCCCGATCCGGGCATGATGGCGAACAGCAACTCGGGGCAGGCGATTCTCAGAGAACCGCTGCGGGGCCCCCTCTGGTTTCGAAAAATGGATGACAATCAGGACGGCGAACTGTCCTGGCGGGAATTTCCCGGACCACGCGAGATCTTTGAGCGTCTCGACGTCAACCGGGATTTATGCATCGATCTGGATGAGGCAGAGCAGGCTGAACAGGTTCAGCCCGTGGCTGCAGAGACGGCAACCTGAAGAGCAGGAGCGGAGTCATGGACGCTGATGAACTTGTTGCAGTGTACGAAACGACGGACGTGATGCGGGCGGAGCTGATTCGTGCTTCGCTGGATGGCGAAGGGATCTCGGCCTTCGTCGACAACGAAAGCCAGGCCGGCCTGAGCGGCGTCCTGCAGGTGCACGTCATGGTCCGGGCTGCGGATGAAAAAGTCGCCTCCGCTTACATTGCCGAACTGGAGAGCGGAATTCACCGCAGCGACGTCGAGGACTGACGCAGTTCACCCTTCTTCCAATCCGCACAGCTACCCCGCAGTCGAGCAATTCGACTTTTGATGGCCCCGTCCTCGCCACGAGGATGTCCGCAATTCACCAATCGGAACGCTTGCTGCGCGGGTACCGGAAAGAGCAACCTGCTCTAGTCGTCACCTTTTCCGCCGACAATCGTCCGCTGGAAGGCGGTGGTTGGAGTTCCGCGTGAGACATTGGGTCCGGCTGACTGCGGGTGCTGTCCACGCTCGTACCGGCCCCACCACGCGTCCGCCTCTTCGAGGGTCCACTGGTGGGCAAAGGGAGACCGCCCCAACATCAGGGAGAGATCCCGCGCCGAGTTCGGGCGCTTGCCCCGCGACTTTTCCAGACAGGACATGATCGCATCTTCCAGCTCGGCCGAGACCGGTCGCCCAGATCGCTGCGAGGGAGGAATCGGCACCACGTCGACATGCTGGCGGCACAATTCCACGATATTCGAGGCTTCGAATACCGATTTTCCGGTCAGCAGGAAGTAACCCACGGCTCCCAGGGCATAAAGATCGCTCCGGCCATCGACCGATGCGGGAGCCTGAATCGCCTCCGGGGCCATATATAACGGTGTCCCGGTCAGCGTGTTGGCCGCACTCTGTCCCGCCTGCTTTTCCTCGTTGAGCGCTTTAACCAGTCCAAAGTCCAGCACCTTGAGAACATCGGCCTCACCCCCACGACGATTCAACATCATGTTGGCCGGCTTGATGTCGCGGTGCACCAGTCCCAGGCTGTGGGCCTCGTACAACGAGCCACAAGCCTGCATCAGAATGTGGATCACACGCGATTCGGGTTGCGGCCCAAACTTCTCGACCAGCGACTGCAGGCTGATGCCATCCAGGTATTCCATCGCGTAATAGAAGACTCCTTCGGGAGTCCGCCCGTAGTCATAGATGGCAATGGTATTCGGATGGTTCAGCTGGCAGGTGATCTGCACTTCTCTCTCGAACCGCTGCACGGAAGCGTCGTTGACCTTGTCGAGATCCAGCATCTTGATGGCTGTGGGCCGACGGAGCATTGCGTGATGCCCCTTGTAGACCACCCCCATCCCGCCGGAGCCGAGTTTCTCTGCCAGCTTGTACTGGCCGAGCTGCTTGGCTTCGATCTCGGCTTTCTGCGCCTCCCGTCTCAGCCGGGCCACAATGATCGTGAAGATAAAGATGGCCAGCGAGCTCAACCCCAACAGGGTATAGAGTGCCCAGAACGTCCGTTTCAAAATCATGAGCGGACGAAACGCCTCTGCGAGATCAATTTCGGAGGCGACCCCCAGTTCTTCCTTGGGGAGCCACGCCCAGGCTCCCACGACCGGCACTCCCCGGTAATCGTTGTAGCCTTCCACATTGACCCCACTTCGCCCCGCGACCATTTCTTCAGCCGCCAGCGTGAGGGGAAGTTCCGATCGACGAACCTTGGGACGAAAACCCAACGTCATATCGTGCTGAGGATCGCGAATTTCCACATTCAGAATGGACCGGCTGTCACGGCGGTCGGGAAGAATTCCGAGCAGAATCAACGACTCATCAAAGCGGCTGTTGGAAACCATCGTCCCTTTTTTGTCGATGGCATAGGTCTCACCGGTTTCGCCGAACCGTCCCAACTGCATGATACGTGTGAACTCGGCATCGGGCCGGATGCCCAAGGCTAACGCCCCCACGATTTCAAAACTGGTATTCCGGATCGGTGCAGCGACAAACATGATCGGCTGACCAATCTGTTCCTGGCCCGCCTCGGGATCGAACGGGATGGTACTGACCATCGGAGTACTGACGCTCGCCGTTCCCTTCAGGGCTCGATCCAGAAAATCACCGTAATCGATGACATTCTGCTTCCCCACCAGATCCGGATTCGAGGCGGCCAGAATCCGTTTGGATTTGTCGGTGATCAGATAACCGATGTAGTTGTTCGCGGAGAGCATCGGCGAAGTTTGTCGTCGCAGTCGCTTGAGGATTTCCACTCGCTCCGCTGCGGCGTTGGGAGACGGCTCTTCCTGCATTTTGACGAGCGCATAAGCCTCCTCCCGAACTTCGGCATCGTGGGCCAGGGAGGAAGCATTGGCCTCCTGTGTCCGGCACCAGTTCTCGAGCATCGCGGTTTCAACGTTCAGCAGCGTCTGCACCTGCGATTGCAGATTCGACTTCATGGTCGATTCGATGGCGTACTGCACCGATACCGCCAGTACCGCCAGCATCACGGTGGCGATGATCGGCCAGATCCAGATCTGCTTTCTGAGGAAAACTCCCGTTCGGGAGACCGTTCTTCCCAGACTGGTATGCCCCCAGGTCATGTGCGCAGCGGCACCCGATTTACGGGAAGAACCGCTGTTGCGGAATATCTTGAGCAGATTGATCGCCATACCAATGAACTCAACTGCTTTCAGCCAATAACGTTGCAGCCAAGCGCCCTGCGAGAACACAGAATCCCGGAAATAGAGAACGCAGAACGGCCACTGGTACCAACTTAGGCCGCGGCCAGCACCGAGAAGCAAATCCCGGATGCGAAGCGGGAAACTCCAGGCAGACTGATCCGCCAATCGGAGTCGTAGCGATTGCAGCACGCCACCGCAGCAGAGATCACCAGCGATTCATTTCAGAACGAATCGAATTGGGTCCGGCGTTCGGACTGCGGAGTAGGGGGAAGTCCCTCAGAAATCGCCCGAATGCGCCACGGTCCATTCCGGGGATCAGAGCACGACGCGTCAGCGACGGTTTTCTCGGGATTCCATCAGTGGGAGATGCTCAACCAAGGGGGCTTCGATGCTTTTTTGTCGCATCCGCCCAACTTTGTGTGGCGAGCGCGGGCGAACCCAGGGTCAACCTGTTCGCATCAGGCGAGCCCAAACCGTTGCCGCGAAACCGGCGGGCCACCGGGGACGATCAACCAAAGAACCGGCGGGCAAATCGGGCAGCACGATGCTGGGCATACCATTGGCGACGGGCGGGATTGTCAGAAAAACGTCGTTTGCGTGATCCGTCTGGCATGGGTCTTCTCCTCACTCGGGTGAAAGCAAATGCGGTTGGTCTCCACCCTATTCAGCGGAAAGCGAGGAGGATTCCGGACGGAAAATCCCCGGCGATCTCAGCCAGTCCACTCCGGTCTGGCGAATTCCCGGAATCTGAGTGAGGGGAGCGAATTGAAATTTGCTTTTCGACCACCGTGGGGCATTGTCGAGACCTTCCCGGGGAAATATAGCACATCCGTACACGCCACTCTCCCGCGAGGCCAGTCATGACAATCGCCGCCACACTCCTGCCCGAATTTGACGAGGAAATGGCCAACACCCGGAAATGCCTGGAACGCATTCCGGACGACAAGCTCGACTGGAAAGCCCACCCCAAGTCGAACACGATCGGCTGGGTCGGTGGCCATCTGGCGGAGATCCCCGGCTGGGTCGCGGGAACCCTTCAGAAAACGGAGTGGGATGTCTCCCCGCCGGGAGAAGAACCGTATCGCACCTCTTCAGACCTCAACCGGCAGCAGATTCTGGAAATGTTCGACCAGAACGTCGCCGAAGCCCGCGCTGCCCTGACTGGGGCTTCCGATGATCTTTTCCCGGTTCCGTGGTCGCTCCTGTATCAGGGTCGAACCATTTTCACGATGCCCCGCCTCAACGTGATTCGACAATTCGTGCTGAATCACACAATTCACCACCGGGCACATCTCTGTGTTTATCTGCGGCTCAACGAGATTCCGGTTCCCGGGATGTACGGTCCTTCCGGCGATGAAGGCTGAGAGCAAAATCCGCGGGTGGTCGACTGCGCGGACAACACAACTTTCAGTCGCCCACCACAAATCAAACCTCACCGATATTGGCAAGGTGTCGGTGTCCTCTAAGATACAGAGAATTCCGACGCCTTCTCTGCTCGGCGGCGGCATCTCCGGGCATTGACGTTGTCTGCAATGGGGATCCGCACTTCCACGGGAAGTGGAGGCGTTGGTCCACGCTCCCTGACAGCGTGTCCTTCCCCCTCCTCCGCAACGCGAGACCCCTGGTATGCCAATCCCCCGGACGGTTCCTCTTCTCACCCAGATGGCCCTGCTGCTGGCGATCACGCCCAGTCTGCTGCAGGCACAGGTCAAAACGGCGGCCGAACCGACCGTGAAACTGACCATCACTGCCGATCGCCCCCATGCGCAATATCACATCGGCGAAACCGCGACATTTTCAATTGTGGCGACACAGGATGGCAAACCACTGGAAAACGGACAGGTGAAATGCGTCGCATCGAACGATAGCTGGGCACCTCAGCCCCCGCAAACGGTTGAGATTCGCCAGGGGCGGGGGACGTTTTCCGGGAAGATCGACGAACCGGGATTTCTGTCGGTGAATGCCAACATCGGCAAAGCCTCAGCGATTGCAACCGCCGCGTTCGACCCGCTGCAGATTCAACCCAGCCTCCCGGTCCCAGACGACTTTGAACGATTCTGGGCCAGACAGCAGGAGGAATTGGCCAAAGTTCCCATGGAAGTGAAGCTGACCCCGAAAAAGGCCCCCGAAAAAGAAATCGATGCGTTTGACGTCCAGATCAGCTGCCTCGGAGCACCCGTTTCCGGATATTTCGGACGCCCTCAGAATGCCAAACCCAAATCGCTTCCCGCGATTTTGTTTGTCCACGGAGCTGGCGTCCGCAGCAGCATTCTTGCCAAAACCGCCTGGGCTGCGGAAGAAGGGGGCATGCTGGCATTGGATATCAACGCCCACGGCATCCCCAACGGCCAGCCGGCCGACTATTACCAGAAGCTCGCTGACGGAGAACTCAGGGACTACCGCCGCGAGGGGGCCAACGATCCGGAGAAGTTCTACTTCAAAGGGATGTTCCTCCGCATGCTGCGGGCGATCGATTTCCTGACAGCCCAGCCCGAGTGGGATGGCAAAACACTCATTGTCTTCGGGAGCAGCCAAGGGGGATTCCAGGCATTCGCCGCGGCAGGAATTGATCCCCGCGTCACCATGATCTGCGCAGGCGTTCCCGCAGGGTGCGACCACAGCGGCAACCTCGTCAACCGGGTGAGCGGCTGGCCAAAGCTGCTGGCACGCGGTGAGAACGGCAAACCGGACGAAGCCCAGCTCAAAACGGCTCGCTACTTTGACTGCGTCAACTTCGCCGCCAAAGCTAAATGCGAGGAAGCCGCCGTAACCGTCGGCTACATCGATCGCACCTGCCCTCCCACCAGCGTTTACGCCGCTTACAACGCGCTAAAAATCCCCAAGCAGATTCACTTTGACGTGGATGCAGGGCATACCAATACGCCGGCCGCAATGAAATTCATGGAAGCGGCCGCACGTGCCCACGTACAGCGCAAGAAAGCGGAAGGGACAGCCAACTAGAGAGCAGCCAGTTCGGAAGCCCCCCTCCTTGCCGAGCGGATATCCGTATTCTCCAGACGAAACGCTTGCGACACGGAGACGGGAAAGAGCACCCTGCTCAAGCAACGGCCCCCGTACTCCTTCCCAAGCCAACATACCGCCAGACAGCGGTGAATTTCGCAGCAGTAACCGACAGAATTCACCGCAATGACCAGATGGGATCACTAAAACATCGAATCTGGGCAGCCGATTCCAGGTGTCCAACCACAGAGGGGGCCAAACGGCCTCCTCTTTTCGTTTTCCAAGGCCCTCCCGGTGTCAACCCGTGACAATTACGCCAGTTGCAGCGACTAGCATCCGCTCCAGCCAGCCAGATCCCCAGCAAATCAGCCCGACCACTTGCGAGCACCTGCAGCGGCGACTATCATTCCTCGCTCGTTCGTGGCCCTGATGACCGCGAACGGACCCAAAGGGGGTATAGCTCAGTTGGTTAGAGCGCAGCTCTGATAAAGCTGAGGTCCCAAGTTCGAATCTTGGTACCCCCACCTCGAAGCAGGGTCAGGAATCAGGAGAGAGGATCTAGCCAGCCTACATCCTCTCTCCTGGTTCCTGACTCCTCTTTCAGGGGACGTAGCTCAATTGGGAGAGCACCTGCTTTGCAAGCAGGGGGTTGTCGGTTCGAGCCCGATCGTCTCCATTTAAAGACCATTCGCGACGACAAAGAGTGGTTTTTAAAAGTCGGTGAAAATCAAAAAAAGATTTCCCACTGACTTGACCCGAGACCTCGGGTCGCCTAACATGGCGGACCCGAGTGCGAGAGACAAAACTTCCCGAGAGCAAAACACTCAC
Source organism: Planctomicrobium aquicomposti (assembly GCF_051466325.1). Lineage (NCBI taxonomy): Bacteria > Pseudomonadati > Planctomycetota > Planctomycetia > Planctomycetales > Planctomycetaceae > Planctomicrobium > Planctomicrobium aquicomposti. The sequence continues at coordinate 965,373 of NZ_CP195792.1, read as the reverse complement.
AAGTGCTTTACTCTCGCGAAGTTAAGGCGACAAAAATCGCCGAGCGATGTGCACCACAGAAGTGCACTATGATCTTTGAAAATCTGGTGGATTAGACGCGTGGCATCTGGCTTTGCAATTTTGCAATGGCCGAGCTCTTGAGGAAAAATGCACGCCTGGCGTGCGGCGTTGCGACGAAAGTTGCAATATCTGAAAGACGCGTTCAAGCAAGGGTGAAAACTCTTGTAAAAAACGAGTTGAATATGATCGTTATTCTGGATGAAATTTCCAGAATAGCTTTCCACTCTAGAGAAGTCCACACCAGTTTACTGGCGTGGTTGAAACTAAAGTGGTCAAGCTATTAAGGGCACATGGGGGATGTCTTGGCGTCGGT
>NZ_CP195792.1:0-962500 GCF_051466325.1 Planctomicrobium aquicomposti | reverse complement strand
CTTTAGTACGAGAGGATTTGGAGGGACGTTCCGCTGGTGTTCCTGTTGTCTCGCTCGAGGCAGCGCAGGGTAGCTAAGAACGGTTCGGATAAGCGCTGAAAGCATCTAAGCGCGAAGCCAGTCCCAAGATCAGATTTCGATTGAGTCCCCTGGAAGACTACCAGGTTGATAGGCTGGCTGTGTAAGGGCAGTAATGCTCTCAGCTGACCAGTACTAACGGACAAATGCTTGATCATTTTAGTTTCAGATCACGCAGTCGTGCTACAATTACTCAAGAGCAAAATGACACGCGTCTAACCACCATTTTTTAATACTCCCTGCTGGTGTCTAACCATGCCTTCAGGGTCTTCCGGTGACCAAACCCAACTGGAAACACACGTTCCCATTCCGAACACGACCGTTAAGCAGTTGGGGCCGATGATAGTGCCGAAAGGTGCGAAAGTAGGTCATTGCCGGTTTAATTTTAAAAACCCCGTCTCGCAAGAGGCGGGGTTTTTTTGTTGCTGTTGTGCTCTTCTCTCCGTGCAGGCACCGGAGTCTCCTCGATGCACACCTTCGACGCTCAGGCCGAGAGGTTCAAGGCAATCCTCCTCCTCGGTTTTTTCGTGGCAATGGTCGTCACTGGCTGGAGGTCCTGGGAAGAGCTCCCCTATTTGACATCTTCCCGGTCCGCTTTCGCCTCCGTTCTTCGGGTATCGGAAGTCGCATTTCCCGGAAGTCGTGGCAGGACCATCCGTCTGCAGCAGGTGGACTACGAGTTTGTTGACGACCAAGGAGTCCTGCAGAGCGGGAGAGATCTGGTTTCCCTCAGTTTTCCCGTCCCACAGGAGCGAGCCAAAGTGGAGTTTCTCCCGAGTATTCCGGGTTCTTCACGGTTGGTCGGAAACGATTTTCGAAAGTCGGTCGCCTTCTTTGTCGTTTCACTTCTTCTTCTGACGGGTGGAATCGCCTGGTTGATTGCGGATGCCCGCCGTCCGTTTCCCCGGCCCCGACCGCCTGCATCCCCCGTCTGACAAACAGGTTGTGTTGTGGCTGCTTTTGGTCCACGTCCCCTGTGGCAGTTTGAGCTCCCGTCTTATCTTTTGAGGGGCGGCTTCCGTTTCTCGTCCACTCCTGCGGTCAGATCTCAAGTTCCGGGGCTGCTGATCTTTTTTATGGCTCGTCTGTCACTTCTGAAGTTCGCCGCAGCCTTGGGATTTCCCGGTTTTTGGCCAGCTTCTTTGCGAAAGGGGTGGGCCGGTTGATTGCGACGTCGCTTCACCGGGCCGGTAGATAAGCTGGAATTTATCTTCATCACCCCCTTTCCAGCGAAACTCTTCCTACAATGGCGTTGTGCGGCGGGCCGCCGGACTGAGTGCAGCGCTGCAGCCGGCTAAAGGTTGACGTGACGATTTCGCCCTCTGCGGAGGCGACCTTCTTTCCATTTCACTCGGGCCATTCGCCTGAGGACGGCATGAGCAGTCGCATTCTCGTTGTGGAAGATGAGCCGCGAATTGCGGATTTCCTGGTTCGGGGACTGTCCGAAGAAGGTTACCGTGTTGAACACGCTCCCGATGGTCCCGCTGCAGCATTGATGCTGGAACGGGGCCCCTGGGATCTGGTGCTGCTCGACTGGTGGTTACCCGGCGAAGATGGAATCGAGGTTCTCAAGCGCTTTCGTCGTCGCGACCGGGCGACTCCGGTGCTGTTTCTGACCGCTCGGGACGCCTTGTCCCAACGGGTCGAGGGGCTGGATGCCGGAGCAGATGACTATCTCTGTAAACCCTTCGCTTTCGAAGAGTTACTGGCACGCGTCCGGGCATTGCTGCGGCGACCGGAGCAGCGTAATTCGCTTACTCTCGAGTACTCCGATGTCAAAGCGGATCTCGCCAGCCAACGGGCGACGCGCGATGGACACCCTCTCGATCTGACCGCGAAGGAATTTTCACTCCTCTGCCTGTTCCTGAAACATCCCGGAACGGTTCTGTCACGAACACGGATTTTCGATGCCGTCTGGGGGGACCAGTTCGATGGGCTTTCAAACACAATCGAGGTTCACGTCAAGGAATTGCGACGAAAGCTGGAGCAATATGGTCCTCGCCTGATCCAGACCCGTCGGGGGAGCGGGTACATCCTGCAGTTCGAACAGCCGATTGGAAGCTGAGATGACTCTGGTGAACCGGCTCTCCTTGTTCTTTTTGGCGGCCGTCGCGGTCTGCCTGGCCGGTTGTTCGGCGCTCACGTTTCTCATCATTCGCCACCACCTTTTTTCCCAGTCTGATCAGCAGGTGACCAGTGCGATCAACATTCTTGTGGCGGCCACGGAAGTAGAGCCAGACGGAGTCAAGTGGCAGCCGACAGACCACACCATTGCGATCGGCAATGACGGAGAAGAAAACGAAATTTGCTGGGTGATCGTCGACCAGGACAAACAAATCGTCGATCACTCAAGAAATCTGGATTTGTCGACCGCCGAGAGCCAGCGTCTGCTGGAACTGACCAACTCCCTCGCGTACCCGAATTCCGATATTTTTACCGAGTCTCCGTGGCGGTATCAGACTCGGAGGCTGACAGCCCCGTCGCCCAAACCGGCCGATGAGCGGGACCCGGATGAATCGGCTGAAGTCGTGATTGTTGCCGCCCAGCACACCGGTCTCCTCCACTCCGAATTGCGACGGCTCACTTGGCTCGTCTGTATGACCCCCCTGATTGTCTGGTCGCTGGCGGCGGTGGGGGGCCGGACTTTTTGTGCTCGCGCGCTGGCACCGGTCCGTCAAATGTCCCGTCGAGCCCAATCGATGAGCGGGCGGGATTTCTCGTCCCGGCTGGAGATCCCCGACCGACGGGATGAACTGGCACAACTGGCGGAATCTTTCAATCAGCTCCTCGACCAGTTGCAGACCGCCTTCAACCAGCAGCGCCGCTTTACCGGAGATGCGGCGCATCAACTTCGCACGCCGTTGACTGTGCTGCGGGGCCAGATCGATGTCGCCTTACGCAAACCCCGCTCCGACAATGAGTACCGAGAAACTTTGACCTTATTGGGGAAGCAGACGGAAGAGCTGCAGCAGATGGTGGAGACCCTGCTGTTCCTCGCACGGACCGAGGCAGGGACCCCTCCTCCCGATACGGGACGAGTGGATGTCTCAGCGTGGCTGTCCAGTTCCCTGGTCCCGTGGAAAAACCACCCCCGCTGGGGCGATTTCCAAATTTCCTGCGAGGGAAGCCCGTCCGTGATCGCTTCGCCCGTTCTGCTGACCCAGGCTCTGAACAACCTCATCGCCAATGCGATTCAATATAGTCCAGCGGGTTCGGCCATTCGCATTCGGGCGGGGGAAGACCGCAACGGCATATGGATTCGTGTGGAAGATGGGGGCCGGGGAGTTCCCGATTCAGAGCGGGAGGCGATCTTCGAGCCGTTCTACCGCACGGTCGAATCCCGGCATAACCGAATCCCGGGAACAGGTTTAGGACTTCCCCTCGTCCAGCGTGTGGCTCAACTCTTTCATGGGTCGGTGGGGTGCGAAACCTCTCCTGCGGGGGGAGCGGCATTTCTCCTGCGGTTCCCGGCAATGGCGCCGCAGTTTCCGGAAACCCGCTCCGCTCAGGTGTACGGGCAGCTTGCCCCAAAGAGCCACTTCTGAGGAGACTGTTGATTCCACAGTGGAAAATGCACACCGAGCGGCAGCGGGACGCATCGCAAACTGATTCCCTGCGATTGCTGGGAGGCGAAGCACTGAAGTCCGATTCCGACAGGCGCCCTGACTTCTGAGGAAAATTTCCCAGGTCCCATCAGAATGAACTCTCCACACCCTCGAACCGGAGAATCGGTCCCCCTCGCCCCCCGGCAGCTCATCCGCACGACGAAGAGGGACAGCGAACATTCAGAATGCTTCCAGCTCCTCCAGATCGGGATTTGAGTCCGAACCTTGCGGGCATTAGAATTGTCGGTTTGATTTTACGCGGGCGGTTTGCGGTTTTACCCTTTGGAGCGAAGTGTGTTTCAGAACGTTGCCATCATCGGCGCCACCGGGGCTGTCGGTCGCATCATGCGACAGTTACTCGAAGAGCGGAACTTTCCCGCCAAGAAATTCCGGTTCCTGGCTTCGGCCCGGAGCGCAGGCAGCAAGCTGACATTCAAAGGGGAAGAATACACGATCGAGGAACTGACAAAGCAGTGCTTTGCCGGCTCCGATCTGGTGATCGCCTCCACTCCCGATGACGTCGCAGCTGAGTATCTCCCCGCCGCCGTCGAAGCAGGCTGCAAGGTCATCGACGAATCGGGCTACTGGCGAATGAAGGACGATGTCGCTTTGGTCATCCCGGAGGTCAATCCGGAAGCGGCGTTGAACGCCAAGGGAATCATCGCGAGCCCCAACTGTTCCACAACGCAGCTGGTTGTCGCGCTGAAGCCCTTACACGACGCTGCACGCGTCAAGCGGGTGATTGTCAGCACCTATCAGGCCACCAGCGGGGCCGGGGTGATGGGAACAGCCGATCTGGTGGAAGGAAGCCGCGCTTATCTGGCGGGCCAGCCGTATACGTACACGACCTTCAAGCATCCGATCGCCTTTAACTGCATTCCGCAGATCGGCAGCGAGAAGAGCGACGGCTACACCAGCGAAGAGCTCAAAATGGTCTACGAAACCCGGAAGATTCTGGGGGACCAGAGCATTCTGGTGAATGCGACCTGCGTACGCATTCCCGTGGCCAACTGTCACAGCGAAACCATCACCGTTGAAACCGAACGCCCGGTCAGCCCGGAAGAGGCCCGCGGGCTGTTCGAGAGCTTCCCGGGGATCAAAGTGGTCGACGACCTCAAAAACGGCAAGTATCCGCTGCCGCATGAGTGCGACGGTTCCGACCTGGTTTACATTGGTCGAATCCGAAAGGATTTGTCGCACCCCAACGGCCTGTCGTTCTGGTGCGTGAGCGATAATCTCCGGAAAGGTGCCGCGACCAATGCCGTGCAGATTGCGGAACTGCTGGCCAAGCACTCCGCCTGAAACAGATTGAACCCAGCGGTCTCCTTGCGGCAGGATGATTCCCCACGCGCTTCGAGTGAGGAAGAGTTCACTTCCACACCGCAAGAACGGACCAATCCAACGGCAGCAGGCTCGCACAATCCGGGAGCGGTCGACACGATGAGCAGGCGGCTTTCTTCGGGAAGCCCCTGCTCTTTTTCTTTCTGTGCCGACCAATCGGCAAGCCCCCTCCCGTCCCCATGAGAAGTATCCGGCGGTGACCGTCGTGCCACGCGAAACCGGCCCGCCACATTGCGGATGCGGGAGATGGCCGTAGAATGGCGGATTTCCTGTTTGCTCCCTCTGACTGGCCGCTGCCTGCTCATGGCATCATCTTCACTGATCCTGCTGATTTACTGCGTGCTGATCATTCTGGCCTCCCTGTTGGGGGGACGGCTCCCCAGCCTGATCGAACTGACTCACCGACGCATGCAGATTCTGATCAGCTTTGTGGGGGGACTGATGCTCGGCATCGCCCTCTTTCACATGCTTCCTCATGCACTGGTGCATAGCCCCGGCCCGGCGGGGGTCGACCGGGTGGCCCTCTGCGTGATGCTGGGGTTGCTGGTGATGTTCTTTCTGCTGCGCACGTTTCATTTTCATCATCACGAGCCGGAACAGCTGCATGAGCCGGGCCACGACCACGACTGTGGAGGTCACCATCACAGCCACGAGCATGGTCACGCCGCGCACCACGGCAAACTGGCTGCCGACATGAGCTGGATCGGAGTGTTTGTCGGACTGTCGCTGCATACGCTAATGGACGGTCTGGCCCTCGGCGCCAGTCTGCAGATCGATGCGTCACACGCTGCGGGGTGGGGACTGCCGGCGCTGGGAACCTTTCTGGCCATCCTGTTGCACAAGCCGCTGGATGCCCTGTCGATCACCGCCCTGATGCGTGGGTCAAACTGGTCCCCGCGATCGCAACTGGCGGTCAACGCCGCTTTCGCCGCCATGTGTCCCCTGGGAGCACTTCTCTTTCTTGCAGGAGCCAAATTGCTTATCGATCAGCAGACCATGCTGATGAGTGGCGTGCTGGCCTTTTCCGCAGGAGTCTTTCTCTGCATATCGCTGAGTGATCTCCTGCCGGAGATGGAGTTTCACTCACACCATCGCGTGCCACTCACCATCTCGCTGCTGCTGGGAATCGCGCTGGCCTGGGGAATCCGCTATCTGGAACCGGCCGATGCGCATGCGGTGCCTCCCACCGCCACGACCTCACCCGTCATGTTCTCGATCGACCCGACTGCTCCTGCGGCAACGATTTCTCTCGAATACCCGTGAGGCGACATCGCATCAGGAGAGCATCTGCAACAAACTGTCCCGGTTGACGGGACGAATGATTCCACGCTCGGTAATGATCGCTGTGATCAATTCGGCGGGTGTGACATCGAAGGCTGGATTGTAGACGTCGATTCCATCCGGAGCCGTCTGACTTCCGAACGGGATCGTCACCTCTTCCGGTCGCCGCTGCTCGATCGGAATGGAGTCACCGGTCGGCATCGCCAGATCGAATGTGCTTGAGGGAGCAGCGACGTAAAACGGGATCCCGTGAGCTTTCGCCAGCAACGCCACAGAGTAGGTTCCGATCTTGTTGGCGGCATCTCCATTCGCTGCGATCCGGTCAGCCCCGGTTATGACGGCCTGAACCTTCTTCTCTTTCATGACCCACCCGGCCATCGAGTCGCAGATGAGCGTGACCGGGACGCCCCGCTGCTGAAGTTCCCAGGCGGTGAGCCGGGCCCCCTGCAACAGCGGGCGGGTTTCATCCGCGTAGACGTGTAACGTTTTCCCCGAAGACGCTGCCGCAAAGATCACCGAGAGTGCCGTGCCGTCACCAGCGGTGGCCAATCCGCCGGCATTACAATGCGTCAGAACCCCCATGCCATCGGCCAGCAACGCCGCCCCGTGCCGCCCCATGGCAGCACACATCTCCCGGTCTTCCCGTTCGATGGCTTGGGCTTCGATCAGCAATCGCGCGCGTCGCTGTTCAACGGGAAGACCACGCGTTGTCGCTGCCGCTTGCTTCATCCGTTCCAGGGCCCAGAACAGATTCACGGCTGTTGGACGACTCCCTGCCAGAAAATCGACCACTTCCTGCAGACGGGCCTCAAAGGGAGCTTCCTCTCCCGTCGGCAAACCTTGCAGCCCGATCACCACTCCATACGCCGCTGCGCAGCCAATGGCCGGAGCCCCACGAACCGACAGCCTCCGGATCGCTTCCCAGACGTCGTTGACGGTCCGGCATTCCAGCTCCCGACACTCCAGCGGTAACAAGGTCTGGTCCAGCAAGGCCAGCCAGCCATCGAAATCTCCGACCCACCGCAACGTCGCGGGAACCTTGGCAGCGGCAACAATACTCATCGTGTTTGATTCTTCCTGGAGCGCATGGCAATCACGGCTGTTGACTCCGCGCCCGAATCCGGTTCCGACATTGACAGACCGATTCTGGCGAAGAGGAGACTCGACGCTCGTGCAACACAGCGTTGCAGTCGAGTCCGCACGGAGGTTCTACACCACTCAGCCTCTGCCGTCGATCTTCCCGTCAAAGGACATGTTCGGTTCGAGAGCGAGCGAGCTGGCTGGGCTGTGCGCTGAATCGTCAACGTCCCGCTTCGCCTCAAGACATTGGAGGTCGCGTAGCTTCGCGCACTCCCCACGCGAATCTGAGTTCTTTCTGCTGCGGCATGCGAACGTACTCCGTTCAACCCTGCGTGTTGACTTGTGGAATGCCGGATCTGAAGTGGGCACTGGCACGCCCGCATGTTTCTTCTGCGGTCCTGTGAAGTGTGGAGAGTGAACCTACTCAGACCTGCATATTCTCCGCGCGTGCTGGCCGCTGCGATGGTCCGGATTCCGACCATCACGTTGTGCGGCAACGTCATCAGGGACCGACCTGAGGAGGCGTTCCCCAGCAGATTCTATCCTGGCGCGTGATGAAAAATCGCAACAGGGTCCTGATTGCACACGATATAGATTTGGCGTGCATCGGCAGCGGCCGACACGCATCACTTTCTGACAGGGAAAGCCGGGCGAGCCGATGGAAGAACTCGACGACATCGTGAAAGAGTTTCTCGTGGAGAGCTACGAGAATCTCGATCGACTGGATCGCGATCTGGTGGCACTGGAATCAACCCCTTGCGATCGCGAACGGTTGTCGAGTGTCTTCCGAACGATCCATACCATCAAGGGGACCTCCGGCTTTCTGGCTTATCCCAAACTGGAACATGTCGCCCATGTCGGCGAAAACCTGCTGGTGCCACTCCGTGATGGAGGTCTGCGGCTGAATGCGGAAATCGCCGGCGGACTGCTCTCGATGGTCGACGCCATTCGCGACATCCTCGCCAACATCGAAACAAGCGGTGGGGAAGGTGACGCCGATTACAACTCTCTCATCGCCACATTGGAGGACCTCCGCAATCCCCCTTCCACTCGCGCGGAGGTTAATGAGACAATCCGGACAGCAGACGGAAACGGAGCCCATACAAGCAGCAGACTCTCCGAGCCGTTGCCTGACACGCTGACCGCACCGGCTCCGGGGCCCCGACCAGTTGTCGAACCGGTCCACGTCAACGACTCCACTCCCGACATCGAGCCGGAGACCGCCGAGCGAACGGCCTCGATCACCGACTCCACAGTCCGCATCGACGTGCAACTGCTCGACCGTCTCATGAATCTGGTCGGCGAACTGGTTCTGGCCCGCAATCAGATCCTGCAGTTCAGCCGCACCTCGGAAGATTCCACGATCGCCGCCGCGTCCCAGCGCCTGAATCACATCACCACCGAGCTGCAGGCGGGAGTCATGAAGACCCGCATGCAGCCGATCAGCAATGCGTGGAGCAAGCTCCCCCGAGTGATTCGGGACCTCTCGAATTCGTGCGGCAAGCGGGTGCAGATCAAACTGGAAGGCGCGGAAACGGAACTCGACAAGACGATTCTGGAAGCGATCAAGGATCCCCTCACGCATATCGTGCGGAACAGTGTCGATCACGGCATCGAATCTCCCGAAGTTCGCGAGTCCCGGGGGAAGCCGGCGGAAGGGACACTCTGCCTGCGTGCTTTCCATGAAGGGGGACAGGTCAACATCGAGATCAGCGATGACGGCGGCGGCATCGATGTCCAGCGGGTCCGGTCGAAAGCGGTCAGCCAGCGGCTGATCACCGCCGAACAGGCGGACGCGATGAGCGAGCGGGAGCTGATCCAGTTGATTCTGCTGCCAGGCTTCTCCACGGCCGACAAGGTGACCAACGTCTCCGGCCGCGGTGTCGGGATGGATGTCGTGAAAACCAATGTCGAAAAGATTGGCGGGACACTCGATATCTCCAGCGTGTTGCACCAGGGAACCACATTGCGTATCCGCATCCCGTTGACGCTGGCGATCGTTCCGGCACTGATCGTGGCCTGCCGCAGTGAACGTTACGCCATCCCGCAGGTGAGCCTCCTGGAACTGGTCCGTCTGGAAGGAGAACGGTCCCGACGGGATATTGAGCTCATCCACGATTCCCCGGTCTACCGGCTGCGGGGCAAACTCCTCCCGCTTGTTTATCTGGATGAGCAACTCGGTCTGCGTGAGCGCCGGACCGTGGCCGAACACCGGGCGGGCGAAGCAGTCAACATCATCGTGCTGCAGGCCGAAGATCATCAGTTCGGCTTGATTGTCGATCACATCCGGGACACTCAGGAAATTGTCGTCAAACCGCTGGGTCCTCATCTGAAATCGCTCTCCGCCTATGCGGGTGCAACCATCATGGGGGATGGAACGGTCTCGCTGATTCTCGATGTCTCCGGCCTCGCGCAGCAGGCGAATATTCTGGTCGCTCACCGCGACGCCACACTGGCTGAGTTGAACAGCTCCATGCCGGAACGTGTGGAGACCCGGCAGTCCTGGCTGGTCGTCGACCCAGGTGACGGCACCCGGGCCGCCATTCCGCTCGCCAGCGTCTCGCGTCTGGAAGAGATCGATGTGCACTCCATTGAATACGACAGCCGTCAGGAAGTCGTGCAATACCGCGGACGGATCATGCCGCTGGTCCGGCTGGCTGCGACACACGACCGAACTTCCCGGAGCAATACTGCAAAACTGCCGGTCGTCGTCTTCAGCGACCTGACCCACAGTGTCGGGCTGATGGTCCAGAGCGTCGTCGACATCGTGGAATGTGCAGCCCTGTCACAAGGGACATTGAACACGCAGATCATTGCGGGGAAGGTGACCCGTCTGATCGACCCCCAGACGTTCCTCGCCGATCTCAAGGGCCCTCATTACTCGACGGCGTCTTCGGCGACCGTGTCAGCCGCAACGGCGGCCCGCTCACGACAGGGAGTCAACTAGCTATGCAGAACTCATCGGCCTATTGCACGTTTCAGGTCGCGCATCTCCTGTTCGGAGTCGAAGTCCGACATGTTCAGGAAGTGCTGCGACACCAGCGTACGACAACGGTCCCACTCGCACAGCAGATGCTGCATGGACTCATGAACCTGCGCGGGCAGATTGTCACCGCACTTGATCTGCGGCAATGCCTGGAGCTGTTCGACCCGCAGCAGACCCGCCCTCCGATGAATGTCGTCCTCCGCACCGCCGATGGACCGGTCAGCCTGCTCGTTGATGAAATCGGCGACGTGCTGGAAGTGGAACAGAACCAGTTCGAACCAACCCCCGATACGCTGCCACAGCGCATCCGTCAGGCGGTGCAGGGAGTGTACAAACTGAATGGCCGGCTGATGCTGGTTCTCAATACTCAAAGCCTTGAACCGCGCCATGAGTCGGCCCGCCCGGTCGGCTGGGCGGGTTAGAGCCGGTTGCTCTTTCCAGTCCCCGCGCAGCCAGCGCTTCGTCGGGTGAACTGCTCACGTCCGCGTGGCGAGGACGGGGCCATGACAAGCCGGAATGGCGCAATCGCCAATGCCGTTGAACAGTAATCGTCTTCCCACAATTGCCATCTTTATTCCCCTCATGACCGGAGTCCGCCGATGGTTGCCGTAAAAAAACGTAAGACATCTCCCTCCCGCAGTTCCGCGGCCTCCGGGCGTGGCCCGGCGAAACGAACCAAACCCGCTGCTGCCCGTGTGGCGCGCCCCTCACTGGAGCAAACCCGGCAACACGCCGACTATGCCGGACAGGTGGCAGCGATCGGCAAATCACAGGCGGTGATCGAGTTCGAACTGGATGGAACCATTGTTAATGCGAACACCAATTTCCTGAATGCCGTCGGCTATCGGCTGGAAGAGATTCAGGGTCGGCATCACAGTCTGTTTGTCGACAGTGAGCTACGCAACAGCCCGGAGTACCGGGAATTCTGGACTCGCCTGGCCCGCGGAGAATTCCAGGCGGGAGAGTTCAAACGGATCGGCAAAGAAGGAAAAGAACTCTGGATTCAGGCTTCGTACAATCCGATCTGCGATGAGGAAGGGGTCCCATTCAAGGTTGTGAAATACGCCACCGACATCACTCAGCAGATGATCAGGAATGCCGACTATGCCGGCCAGATTGCCGCCATCCGCAAATCTCAGGCAGTGATTGAATTCCGCATGGATGGCACCATTCTCGATGCTAATGAGAACTTCTGCCGCACGATGGGCTATTCGCTGGAAGAGCTGAAAGGCAAGCATCACAGCCTGTTCGCTGATGAAACCTATGCCCGCAGCACCGAGTATCGGGAGTTCTGGATCAATCTCGGCCGTGGTGAGTTCTTTGCCGGAGAGTTCCGCAGACTCGCACGGGGTGGACGCGAAATCTGGCTGCAGGCTTCCTACAACCCGATCTTCGATCTCAACGGCAAGCCCTTCAAGGTTGTGAAATACGCTTCAGACATCACCTCTCAGAAGCAGCTGCTGCAACAGCTCTCGGACAGTGAAAAGCGTGAGCGGGAACGGGCCGAAGAGGCCCGCAAGGTCGAGCTGCTCCTCTCGGTGGTCGATGCCGCCACCCAGGGAGATCTGACCCGCAAGATTGAAGTCGCGGGAGAAGATGCGGTCGGCAAAATCGGTGCGGGACTGGAGAAGTTCCTGAAGGACCTGCGTCTGAGTATCGCCGGAATCACGGAGAATGCGCAGACACTGGCCGCCGCATCCAACGAGCTGGCTGCCGTCAGTACGGAAATGCGGTCGACCGCCGGCAGTACTTCCGAACAGGCCAATGTGGTCTCCACGACTTCCGAGCAGGTCAGCCAGAACGTGCAGTGCGTGGCGGCCAGCGTGGAACAGATGAATTCCTCGATCCGCGAAATTTCCCGCAGTGCCACCGAAGCCGCCACGATCGCCGGCAGTGCAGTGAAAGTTGCGGAATCGACCAACCAGACAGTCGCCAAGCTGGGAGACAGCAGCGTTGAAATCGGCAAGGTGGTGAAGGTGATCAACTCGATCGCCGAACAGACCAATCTGCTCGCCCTGAACGCGACCATCGAAGCGGCGCGGGCCGGTGAAGCGGGCAAGGGCTTTGCGGTTGTCGCCAACGAAGTCAAAGAGTTGGCCAAGGAAACCGCTAAAGCCACGGAAGATATCAGCCTGCGGATTGAAACCATCCAGAATGATACCGAAGGGGCCGTGCAGGCGATCAAGCAGATTACGCAGATCATCAACCAGATCAGCGACGTCTCGGGGACCATCGCCAGCGCTGTCGAGGAGCAGACAGCCACCACGGGTGAGATCGGCCGCAGCATCAAGGAAGCGGCCGGCGGAAGTTCCGACATTGTGCGACGTGTCCTTTCCGTCGCGAAAGCAGCAGACGGCACGATGCAGGGTGCCGGCAACACGCAACAGGCAGCCGATGAGCTCTCACGCATGGCAGTTGCCCTGCAGAACCTTGTGGGAAGGTTCAAAATCTGAGTCGGCCCGTCTGTGTGCGGGGGATCGCAGTGCCCGCGTCGTTCCACTGCGGTCCCCTGTTGATTGCCTGAGCAGGCGACTCGGTCGCCATTGATCGCAGGAGGCCACTCATCATGCCGGGAGGGCACCTCGTCGGATTTCCTGAAGGTCGTGAATTCTCCTATGCATGCTTTAATCATTGACGACTCACGCGCCATGCGGCGCATCCTGCAGCAGATCGTCGAGCCTCTTGGCTTCCGGGTTTCCCAGGCGGCCCACGGTCGGGAAGGGATCGCGCAGCTCGACACCCTGCCGGATATCGATGTCGTGCTCGTCGACTGGAACATGCCCGAGATGAATGGACTCGAATTCGTCCAGGCGCTGCGGACTCATTCCATGTATTCGAACCTGAAGGTCGTCATGGTCACGACCGAAACAGAACCCCGGCAAATGGCCCGAGCCCTCATGGCGGGTGTGGATGAGTTCGTCATGAAGCCCTTCACTCCCGAAATTCTGATCGACAAGTTGCGACTGATCGGCGCCTGGTCTCCCCCATCAGTCTCAGTCTCCGAACTCTGCTGAAGGTTTCGTCGAAACTTCTCTCCTCTGACAAGGTCTGGCCCGTGTCCCGTCCGATTCGCATCTTTCTGGCCGACGATTCACTGGTGATCCGCCGCATTCTCGTGCAGGCCCTCAGCCGCCACCGTGATCTGCTGGTGGTCGGAGTGGCCCGCAATGGTGCCGAAGCGGTCGCCACGTTTCAGTCCTTGCAGCCTGATGTGGTGCTCCTCGATGTTGAAATGCCGGAAATGAACGGTGTGGAAGCGGTGGCTGGGATTCGCCGACTGGACCGTACTCTGCCGATCGTGATGTTCAGTTCGCTGACGGTCGAAGGGGGGCACTCCACCCTCGACGCCATCGCACAGGGAGCCAACGACTATGTCACAAAGCCGCGCAATGTCGTGAACCTCGCGCAGTCACTCGATCTCATCGACTCCGAACTCGTGACCAAAATCCGGTTTTGGGGCGAGAAGCGGATTGAGCAGCAGGAACACCCTGCTCCTACTCACCCTGCTCCTACTGTGGTGCGGGCATCCCTCCCCCCTGCTGTCCGGGTCCATCAGGCGGTTCGACGCGACCCTGTGGAGGTCGTGGTCATCGGCGTCTCAACCGGAGGTCCCAACGCTCTGGCTGAAGTCCTGCCCGCCATACCCAGAACCTTCGGGGTTCCGATCGTGATTGTGCAGCACATGCCTCCGGTGTTCACGCAACTACTGGCCAATCGGCTCAACGACTCTTGCCCCTGCCCCGTGCGAGAGGCGGTCGACGGCGAGCCGCTGATCGCAGGACAGGTGCTGATTGCCCCGGGCAACTGGCATGTGCGCATCGTTCGGCGAGACGGCGAAGAACGCATCCAGCTGGACGACGGGCTGCCGGTCAACAGCTGTCGCCCCGCGGTCGATGTTCTGTTTCAGTCGGCGGCGGAACTCTATGGAGCCGGAGTTCTGGCGGCCGTCTTGACCGGTATGGGAAAAGACGGACTGGAAGGAGCGAAACTGGTGAGAGAGCGCGGTGGTCGAATCATCGCACAGGATCAGGAAACAAGTGTTGTCTGGGGCATGCCCCGCGCCGTCACGGAAGCAGGCCTCGCCCATCAGGTCCTCGCTCTCCGGGACATCGCACCCGAGATTCTCAGATCCGTGGCCGCCGCTCCACTGCGGATCTACTCGTCTCCACAAGCGAGGTAACCCGACCGGCGGAATCTGTTCCGTCCGGAGCGCCTGATGTCAGCCATCGCAACAAGTTTTCACTCTTCCTCCGTCTGAGATTTCGCAGATGCCACTCGCCGCTGTGCATTTCGATTATCTGCGCGACGTCGTTTCCCAACGATCCGGAAACACCGTCTCCTCCACGCAGAGTTACCTGCTGGAGTCCCGGCTGACTCCGTTCGCCGAGCGAATGGGGCTGCAGAATGTCGAATCACTGGTCGCGGAACTCCGCAAGACTCCGGCTTCAGCGCTGCACGACAAAGTCGCCGAAGCGATGACCGTCAATGAAACCAGTTTCTTTCGCGACCTGCAGCCCTTCGATGTTCTGCGCGAGCAGCTGCTACCAAAACTGATTGCCGCACGCACACCGCTGCGACGGCTGCGGATCTGGTCAGCGGCCTGTTCCAGCGGTCAGGAAGCGTACAGCCTGGCCATGACCATCCGGGAATACTTTCCGGAACTGGCGACATGGACAGTCGAGATTCTGGCGACAGACCTGTCCGACGAAATGCTGGAACGTACCCGCAACGGCACTTACAGCCAGTTCGAGGTGAACCGAGGTCTGCCGGCCCGGTTGCTGGCCCGTTACTTCGAGCGCACCGGGCTGGTGTGGCAGGCCAAAGCGGAGCTCCGCTCGCTGATTCAGTGTCGCAAGTTGAATCTGATGTCGATCGGCGCGTTGCCCGCATTCGATGTCGTCTTCCTCCGCAATGTGTTGATCTATTTCGACCAACCGCGCAAGGAAGCCATTCTCGCCGGGGTTCATCGCGTTCTGGCAACGGACGGCTGTCTGTTTCTGGGAGGCGGTGAAACCTTGATCAATCTTCAGGTGCCGTTTCAGCGTGAGATGGCCGGACCCGCTCCTTTTTTCCGTCCCCTTGAGAGCAGACCGGTTCTCGCCTGAACCGTCCGCTGCACGGAGATTTCCCCGCTGCCAGTAGACCGGGATTCCCAGACAGGCCCGAATGCTCCTAAGCCAGACATCGAGGATCAACCTTATGGAAGTCGACAATACTCAGCTCGAGCAGATCGCCATCGACGTTCTGACCGGAATGCTCGGACTGAAAGTGGAACCGGTCCGCAACTATGCCACGACCCAGTCAAGTCTCGTGAGCTCGATTCAGATCTCCGGAGACTGGAAAGCAGGGCTCGAAGTGGAAACCCCTCTGCGCGGAGCGCGTCAGATTGCCGAACAGATGTTCGGGCTGTCCGGCGACGATCTGGCGGAAGCCGAAATTGCCGATGCACTGGGAGAGATCGTCAACATGATCGGCGGCAATATCAAAGGCTTGAGTCAGGGGGAGACCATACTGTCACTCCCCTGTGCCGGGCCCGCACTGGATGCTCCGGGGGAAACCGCCGTCAGGCCGACCGAACTGCATCTGCGAGTAGGCGAAGAGATGTTGTCCCTGCGGCTGCAGCAACATGCGGTGGGCAGCGTTCCTGCGGAATCGCACTAATCGCCAGATCGATCCAATCTCTGAGTCACTGTGAATTCGTCAGGAGTGAGTGATGCTGATACTGATTGTCGACGACAGCAAGGCCATGCGGATGATCATTCTGCGAACGCTGAAGCAGGCCGGCCTGTCCGGCTTCAAGACCCTCGAAGCCGGCAATGGACAGGAAGCGCTGGAAATCGTTTCCACCCAGAACCCGGACCTCATCATTTCGGACTGGAACATGCCCGAGATGAAGGGAATCGAGTTGCTGCAGAAACTCCGGGAAGCAGGCCGATCGACTCGGTTCGGGTTTGTGACGTCGGAAAGCGGACAGGCAGTCCGGGAAGAAGCCCTGAATGCCGGCGCGGCGTTCGTCATCATCAAACCGTTCACACCGCAGACGTTCGAAACGGCATTGAAGCCGCTGCTCGCCGGCTGCTGCTGACATCCAGAGCAGGTTGCTCTTTTGAGTCGCCGCCAGTCTGTGCTTCGTCTCGTGAACCGCTGACTTCCGCGTGGCGCGGACGGCGCAATCAACGGTCAGAATGCTCTCATGCCCTCCTTCTCACCAGCCCCATGCAGGGGTCCGCATCAGGAATGACTGAGATGACTGCCTCCACACTTTCTCGAATCAGCCTCGTCCGTGAAACCTTTGCTCTGCTACTTGGCGGAGAAACCACCGTCAAAGAGTCGAAGTCGGCTCTGACCCCCACAGAAGTCGGCGGACTCGCCGAATACAGTGACCAGGCAGGGGCTGTGCGACATTACATTCTGTGCGATTTTGCTTTCGCCAACACCGCCGGCGCAGCGCTGTCGATGATTGGACCGGCGGTCATCCAGAAAGCGATTCAACGTCGCGTTGTGGAAGAGAACGTCGTCGACAACTTCCGCGAGGTTCTCAACATTGCCAGCAATCTGTTTCAGACCCCGTATCTCGACGCCCCACGGTTATCCGGCGTCCATCTGACCACCGGTCCTGCGGTACAGCTGCCGCCGCTGGTGGTTCTGGAGTCGTTCGAAGTGCAGGTCCCGCGCTATCCACTGGGCCGGATCACTCTGGCCGCCGCAGGAGCATGAAGAGAATTCCGACATCGGCCGCAGCCGGTTTTCCGGAAGCCCGCCCGATCGGATCGGTCCGATTTCGCCGGGAGACATCGTGCGTTTCATCCATCGGAACGACCTCTGCCGGGAAGGCGGACGAGCCTGCGAGAGCAACAAGCAAAAAGCCTCGGAAAGCATTTGCTCACCGAGGCTTTTTGACTTTGTGCAGTAGCGGTGGAGGGATTCGAACCCCCGACACGCGGATTATGATTCCGCTGCTCTAACCGACTGAGCTACACCGCCACACAGGTCACCCTCTTGCCACTCTCTGGACCGCTTTCCCGGAAAATTGTTCGCCGGAAAACCAACCCTCTGAAATGGCTTCCACCTTCGGCAGATCGGACAGATCCCGCCGTCGGCGAAACCGGAGTATGGCGAACCGGATTTGGTTCTGCAAGTTTTCGCCGAGGGGAACTCGTCCGGCTGTCGCGAGGGGGCGCCGGACAACTGGTATTTGAGGAATTCTTCCTCCAGACGGCAATTCTGGGGGCTGTTTTCCTCCCCGGAACCGAATGGCTCCCCACAGAATCTTCCTCCCGCTCCCGGCACGAGCAGGTTGTCCATCCCGCCCCCCGCGTCGCCCAATTTCCGGATGGTCCGGGCTGACGAGCTGGGTGACGAAACGGGGCAATCAAAAGTCCTGAAGCACTATTTCGACCGGAACAGGGGACTGGTGATCACTTCATCGAGAATGGTCCGCACCCCGTAGCGCTCTTGACGGGCGCGTGTGACGATCCCCTCAATCTCTTCCCGGTCCGCGAACGAAACCGGAGCCCCTGTGCCGTACACCATCAGCTTCTCGGCAAAATTGTGAGCGAGCTGCTGCGGCTGTCCGGCGACCATCACCCGGAATTCTTCGAAATTCCGAAACGATCGGCCGTCGGGGAATGAGTAACTCGGATCAACGCGCGGACCAGCCACCCGCTTACGTCCCTCGAGCTTCACATAGTTGTCCCGCCACTTTCCGCCCGGATCAAAATTTTCCAGTGCGAAGCCGGGGGGATCGATTTTGACATGGCAGCTGGCGCACTGATCATGATCCCGGTGCAGCGCAAGTTGCTCACGAATCGTTTTGGCTCCGCGAATGTCGGGTTCAATGGCCGGCACATTGCTGGGTGGGGGAGGAACCGCTTCACCGAGAATCCGTTCGTTGATCCACACCCCGCGAATGACGGGGGAGGTATTCGTGCCGTTGGCGGTCACTTTCAGAATCGATCCGTGCGTCAGAATTCCCCCTCGCGGAGAATTCGGCTTGAAGACGATTCGCCTCATCGTCTCCCCTTTGACGTTCGGGATTCCGTAATAAGCCGCCAGCCGACTGTTCAGGAACGTGAAGTTCGAATCGACCAAAACGGAAACCGGCAGATTGCTTTTGAGCATGGTCTCGACATACATCCGGGTCTCTTCAAGCATTGAGTTCTGAACGATCGGATCGAAGTCGGGAACCAGGTTGCGATCCGGTTCGGTGAATTCGATCTGGTCCAGATCCAGCCATTCGTCCGCAAAGTCTTTCACGAACCGCTTCAGACCATCCCCGGTCAACAGTCGATCAGCCTCCTTCTTGATGAACAGTGGCGATTGCAGCAGGCCCGCTTCTGCGCGCTGCAACAATTGCTCATCCGGAGGCGCCCCCGTCAACATGTAGCTCAGGCGGCTGGCGAGAGCGTAGTCATCCAGTTGCCCCGGAGGTTCATATAAATACAGAAAACGGGGAGAGCACAGGATCGCCCGAAACCCAACCCGCAGCGCGGAGGCCAGATCGTTGCCCTCCTGCTGAGACTTCTGCACGAGCGCCAGATAGCTGCGGATCTCTTCGGAAGTAACCGGTCGGCGAAAGGCGCGGGAGGCGAACTGCACGAGAATTTTTTCGGGGTCGCCAATCACTTCCGCTTTCTCTGCCAAGGGGGTCGATGGAGCCTTGGCAGCGGACCCGCGTGTCACTGTGGTCGAGGGCTTCTTCGCCCCCCCCGCCTTGGCAGCCGGGTACGTCACCTTCGCATCCCCGAACAGCAGTTTCCGGAGTCCGGCGTTGTCAGGACCTTTGTGGATTCTCTCCATCTGCAGCCAATAGATGGCCATCCCGATCGCCTTCTGGGCCTCCCCTTCACCGTAGGTATTGTTGCCCCCACTCGCGAATCTGGCACGTTTCAGCGTGATATCGTTGGGACGAATCTCCAGTCGGTGTCCTTTCGGAAGCCATGCCTCGAACTCCACGTCCTTCGGCTTCTCCTCAGTTTCGAACGCGGCAATCCAATCGATCAGCGGTGCACCGGAATGCAGGAGTCCACTCCGAACTGTAATCCAGACCCCCTTCCCCTCCGGCGGACGAATCGCACAGGTCCTCATTTTGAATTTGTACCAGCCGTCTGCGGGTGCGGCGGTCGCATCGATTCGACCGTAAAACGCCATGTTCGTCATCCAGCCCAGCACGCGCTGACCATAGACTTCAAAGGTCCGGAACCCCCGCTTCCCTTCGCGGTAGCCCAGATCGTCGGGCAGGAGCCGCTTCTGGTAGACATCGTCGTCCGAAAAGGCCCGGCGATACGCTTCATCCAGCACCAGATCGACTGCTTCCAGGTGCTTTTCCAGCTGGAAGTGGGACATGGCCTGCGATTCTGCAATCGTTGCGAATTCGGCAATCCCCGTTTCTTCTGACAACAGATGATTGACCGGAATATCGACGCCCACGACGGCCTGCAGCGAACGTTCCAGTTCGCGGTTCGTCAATCGACGCCCCCGGACCCGCCCTTGTTCCGCCTGCACTTGTTTCTGGCGTTCCTTCAGCCAGGTGGATGCGGACGCCAGAAAGCGGTCCTTCTCCTGAGAACTCAGACGCGGAGCATCCTTTGGCGGCATTTCATCCGCGGCAATGCGATCGACGATCCGCACCCAGTGGCGGCTCACCTTCGGATTGCCAAGATCGGTCGAGAGCGTGGTCAGGTCGAGCCCCCCTTCGGCGGACTCCCCCGTGTGGCAATCGTTGCAGTGCCGGGCAAAGAAGGCGGCATCTGGTGCCGTCGGCCCCCCCGCCTTCGTGACTGAGACGGAAGCAGCCTTGGTCCCCTGTGCGCAGACGGCACGAGTTGCAATGCAGGGTACGGCTGTCATCAGGGCAATCCCTGCCGACAAAATCAGCCTGTGCCAGGATGGCTGCAATTTGTTCATGGGCGTGCTCAGGATGTTCGGAATCGGGGAGGCCGAAGCCTCGCAGGGCAACGTGGGGCGGGCAGATGCGAAGACCGGAATCGGGCCCTTCGCATGGAGAATTGTTCTCCCGCAACAGGAAGCCCAACGTCCACAAAGCCAGTGGAGCAACGGTTCCTCACCATAATTCCAGTATATCGCTGACGATCTCCTGATCGATGCGATCTCGCATCAAAAGGGGCTGAAACCTCCTGAAATGTCACTCACCAGAAACGTCGCCACCGATCCGCCGGCATCGCCCGTCCGGAAATGAAAACACCCCGCCCGGAGACCAGGCAGGGTGTCGATGCTCAGCGTTCTCGAAATCACTGCTTACGACGGCGTGAAGCCGGTCGGTCGATCGTACAGCCGCTGCCGTGTCGACCACAGTCCGGCCGATGGCGTCGGAATGAAGTAGAACTCTTCCCCATCTGCAGTCTTGTTCCACCCTTCCTTGCGGGTGTCGGGCTCGTAGCGCTTCAGCATTTCATCCAGATCCGCGTACGCGAAGTTGACCGACTCGATCTCTTCTTTCGAGAGGAAGCCGGGGGCATACGTGATCTTGAAACGATCTTCCGAGGTCCCGTGCATCAGGTGAGCGGTGGCGTGGGCCAGATCCTGCATGATCGGCTCGCGATGGTAGTGCTCCATCACCTGTGGCGTCGGCACGTAACCGAACTTGCGGATCAGCTGGTCGACGTCCGGCTGTTCACCGAACCGCTTCAGTCCGGGGGCCAGAATCAGGAGTTCACCGCCATCCGCGATCGCCATGCGGGTCCGGTAGACCGCCTTGTTGGCCACCCAGGTGCTGACGAATTCATCTCCCTGCATGACGCAGACGATCTTCTTCACCGGTTCATCAAAGACGGTGATATTCTGCTCGCGGGACTGCTTGGCAGCCTGGAGATAGGTCTCCAGATCATCGCCAATGAAGACGCCGGTGTGGACAAGGTCATTGTTGGCGTTGCGAGCCATCACGACCTGCACGTAGAGGTCGGGCAAATTGCCGAGGAAGCGTTCTTCCGCCAGGTTGAAGCAGTGACGCACCGGGGTCACGAGATTCCCCAGATTGTTTTCGATTCCGCAACGGGCTGCCATCAGGTGAGCGGCACAGATCAGGTCCTTGCCGCCGACGCCGATGAAGTAGTTCTTGTTGTGGTTGGCAAAGCCCAGCACTTCGTGCGGCACGACATGCCCCACGTTGATGATCAGATCCCATTGATCTTCCATCAGCGAGCGGTTCAGCGTGATCGGAATCGGCCAGTTGGCAACTCCGCCGCACGATTGGGCCACTTCTTCCGCAGAGATCTCGCCGACCTGCACGCAGCCACCGCGCCAGTCGTGAGCGTGAATTCGTTCTTCCGGAATCGAACCGAACATCCGCTGGTTCTCTTCCGGCGTGTGCGGCACATGCTGCCCCAGCGTCGGGATCACATGCACTTCGGCTTCAGGAGAGAGCAGCTGATACAGAATCTCGGTGAGGCGACCGGCCCCCGAGTGCATCCGGGTGATATCCGGGGGGAGCAACAACACCCGCTTGGGAGACTTGCAGATCCGCTTGCGGGCCTCGGCGACCGTCTGTCGCATCAGCTCTTCCAGCCGGCTCCAAGAAATTTCTGAACCCTGCTCAACAATCCAAGGCATCGAACGTTCTCTTTCTGATCAGCATTGTCTGGCTGCTATTGAACCGGAGAGCTGCTCCGGAATGCACGCCGTTCCTGGAAGTATCGCGGAGTGGTTTCCGTACCGCGAGTCAACGAGTATAACGCACGTCAACGGTTTCTGAATTCTAGCTATTCGCTCCGCACTGCAAGAGTGCGGCACTGTCCCCGATTTGAGGCGTTCACAAGTGAGCAAGTCGCAATCCCGTCCGGCCGGGCCGGTTTCGCAGTTCATCGAGCACAATTTCCGCCACTTTAACGCCGCGGCGCTCGTGGATGCTGCCAGGTCCTACTCCGAGCACCTCGACGCCGGCGGAAAAATGATGGTCTGCCTCGCCGGCGCCATGAGCACCGCCGAACTGGGTCTGTCACTGGCCGAAATGATCCGGCAGGACAAGATCCACCTCATCTCCTGTACAGGCGCCAACCTCGAAGAGGACGTCTTCAACCTCGTCGCCCACGACTTCTACGAGCGGGTTCCCCACTATCGCCATCTGTCGACCGAAGAAGAACAGGAACTCCTCAGCCGCCACCTGAACCGCGTGACCGACACCTGCATTCCCGAAGAAGAAGCGATGCGCCGCATGGAGCGGGCCATGCTGCAGGTCTGGGGCGACGCCGACAAGAAGGGTGAGCGGTATTTCCCCCACGAGTTCTTCTATCAGGTCCTTCGCAGCGGCATGTACAAGGAGTACTACCAGATCGACCCGAAAGACTCGTGGATGCTCGCAGCTGCCGAGAAAAACCTCCCGATCATTGTCCCCGGGTGGGAAGACTCCACACTCGGCAACATGTACGCCGCCGCAGTGATCCGGGGAGACGTGAAGAATGTCCACACTGTCCGGACCGGCATCGAATACATGACCTGGCTGGCGAATTTCTACACCGAAACGACGCGCGACACGACCATCGGCATGTTCCAGATCGGCGGGGGAATCGCCGGAGATTTTCCGATCTGCGTGGTGCCGATGCTGCATCAGGACCTGCAGCGGACCAACGTTCCGCTGTGGGGTTATTTCTGCCAGATCAGCGATTCGACCACCAGCTACGGCAGCTACTCCGGAGCAGTTCCCAACGAGAAAATCACCTGGGGAAAACTGGGGGTCGACACCCCAAAGCACATCATCGAATCGGACGCCACGATCGTCGCTCCGCTGATTTTCGCCCACATTCTCGGTTGGTAGCCGGCGCGAGAGACTCGTCGCCCGGGCCCTTTCCTTACGAGAGCCGGCGCCATCCGCCGCAGAATGATCCTCACGTCCGCTGCCGACCAGACGCATGGACGGCAGTGGAACGGGTTCAGACGCGGCGGCCCGGAAAGCTGCAGGGCAGCCCGAACCTTCCGGGAGCAGTCGTGGTCTCTCCGGAAACGATTTGAAAACTACAGTTTGCAGGGAGGGCGGTTCCCGCTAGAATCGCCCGCTTGCTCAAGCCTGCCAGTCCTGACAAGAGGGCGGCAGAGCTGTCGTCGAGTCGGAATCCTGACGGGCCCCCAGCCATGCAGGAACCAGCACGGAGACGCGATTGAAGGACGAAAACGGAGTGTAGCTCAGCTTGGCTAGAGCGCCTGCTTTGGGAGCAGGAGGTCGCAGGTTCGAATCCTGTCACTCCGACTGATTGCAAACCACAACCCCTGCGGCGGCAACGTCGCGGGGTTTCTGCATTTCTGGGCCCTCCCTCGCTCACGCCGAGACTCTGCCACGTGAAAGTGGTGCCCTGCTCCATTTCGGGCGCAGGCTGTGCCGGGACACGGGTTTGGAATTCGATCCCGCCGGAAAACAGCTCCTGGATAGACTCCGTTGCCCGAAGCGGGTGAAATGGTTTCCCAGACGCTCTCCACTCCGCAGGAACCCGGCATGCCCTTCAGCTTCGAAATCAACCCCGGCCTCCCCTCGACCGCGAGTTGGCCGGTCGATCAGATGCTGATTCGTCTGATTCTGGCTGTCGGATTGGGAGCCTTTATCGGTCTGGAACGGGAGCAGAGTCGCAAGACCGGGGTCCGGACCTTTGCACTGGTCGCCCTGGCCGGGGCGCTCAGCGGCATGCTCGGTGCACAGCTGACTCTGCTGGCCGGTCTCTTCCTGACCGTGTTGACCTTTCTGATGAACTGGCGCGAGCTCAAGGCCGATCAATCCTTGTCACTCACGACCTCTGTCGCCCTGCTTCTGGTGTTCGTCTGTGGCATCCTGTGCGGACTCGGGCACGTCAGCGCACCCGTGGCGGTCTGCACGATCACGGCGGGACTGCTGGCGTTTAAAAAGAGGATTCACGGCTTCGCGGGGGGACTGACCGAGAGCGAAGTCCGCTCCGCAATTCTGCTGGCGGTGTTGACGTTCGTCATTCTGCCTGTCCTCCCCGAGAATCCGGTCGATCCGTGGAACCTGATTCGCCCCCGCGAGAACTGGCTGAGCGTCGTTGCGATAGCTGCGATCGGTTTTGTGAATTACATCCTGTTGAAGACGCTGGGGAGCCGCGGCATGGAGTTCACCGCATTCTTCGGCGGACTGGTCAACAGCCGTCAGGTCGTCGTCGAGCTGACAAGTCGATTAAAGCAGGGGGGAGAGGAACTCGCTCCCATTGTGTCGCGGTCCATTACGCTGGCCACGGCAGCCATGCTGGTACGCAACGCCATCATCGTCGGCGTCTTCAATCAGGAAGTGCTGAAGTACCTGGCGATCCCCTTCCTGACGATTTTTGCCGCGGCGGTCCTGATCTGGTGGCATTCCGTGAAAACCGAAGCGGCCGAAGTGTCGGAGCCGCTTGCAGTCGATTCCCCCTTCAGCCTGACCTCGGCACTGAAGTTTGGCCTCGTGTTTCTGGCGATCAACATCGTCGCTGGAATCACGCAGCGGGCGTACGGGAACGGCAGCTTCTATGTCATCTCCATTCTCGGAGGATTCTTTTCCAGCGGTTCGGCGATTGCCGCAGCGGGTAACCTGCTCAACCAGAATCAGATCTCGGTGATGGCCTGCGCAAACGGAGTGATCCTCTCCAGCCTGACGAGCATTCTGGCGAACATCCCGTTCCTGCTGTCGCAGCAGGAAGACGTACGGCGCAAAGCGATTCGGATGCTGATCATCTTTTTCCTGGCGGGCGCCGCGGCGATGGTCTTAAACCAGCAGTATTTTGCATCGCGGCCGTAATCGGTGATTTCACGACACGCTGGGCCGCTGACTCAGGCTGCTGGAGTGCCGCCGAGTTTGAGAGTCAGCGAATTCACGTGGCCGCGTCGCGGGGGAGGCCGGCGTGCAACCTATCGAAAGAGCCTTCAATTCTCGCGCACTCGGCCGCTCAGGGATTGCCTGACGACCTTGGCCGCATCGAGTTCCCGCTGGGTCAGCGGTGCCTGCGCCGTCTTCAGGTGGCTCCACTCAGATTCTGTCAGACCTCTCACGTCTGTTCTTAAAGGGGTGGCGACAAACGGGCAAGCTCCCGCTGCCAGCAACCAGTCCAGAAAACGCTTGGTGATAATACATTCCGTCATGTAATGACTCCCACTCCAGCGGCGGGGGTCCATTACAACATCGAGATGAGGGAATTTATCTTCAAGAACAGTGGGGTCTTCTTTGCCTTTGCGGTAATAGCGTGTTTGGCTAGTAATCTTCTCGCATTGAAAACAACAGACCATGATGTCCCCGCAAGTGCTGCATACGAGCGGGCCATAGCCGCAGAAGGGGCAACGATTTTCGGATGGCGGGTCAACGATGCTCGGCTTAGCTGGATTTGGTGCCTCGGAAATGAGCATGTAGATCTCGGGATTGTCGATCGCAGACTGGTTGAACTCGATCTCCAGTCTCGTCGGCCGCTCGCGGATCAATCCGCATTTCAGCAACTGCTCAGACATGATGGAATCGACGCACCTTGCACCATATCCCGGGACAAGCGGGTTCAACACGTCCCCTGCAAGTTCGGCATCGGCCCGAATATCCACTGTTACCGGTTCGTGCCTGGAGTCCTCCGGACACTCAAACAAGACCCGCGACTCCAGTACGTCCTCTCCCCGCACCTGGTAGACCGCTGTGCCCTGTGCGAGTGCAGGGCGAATGATTACTCCGCGCCTGAGGGCCTGCTGTCTGGTCAAATTAAATGGAATATCCAAATCGACGTCGAATGTCATGGCATACCAACGATAAAAATAGCCTGTCCGGAGATCACCAGACTCGTCACCCACGATACGTGTGGTCATGCTTGTTCCCAGCTTGAAAAGAAAATCGTCAGACTGGTCACCCTCAGGACGCCTTGTGAACGACTAGCCAACGTTGCCCCGCTCTGGCCGCAAGGGTCACTTATCTCCAGCATTCTCATTTGCATCCGTAGCAGGTGCTTTCGCATCCTTCAGCGCTTCGATGTATTCCTTCGGTAAATTTTCGTTGGTCCACCAGCGGGGGCGGTCGGTATAGATCCAGACATATTCGTCGGAGCGGTCGAGAGCTGCCCGCACGGAGGCTGTGAACTGCTCCGGAGTGAAGTAGTTTCTGCTGAAATCGGCCACGTCCCAGTCTTCGTTCTTGAGCCGGTTATCCATCCAGACACCGAAGCCGGCGCGGAAGTGCTGTCGGTATTTCTCAGGCACGATCGTCCAGTTCAACGAGGTCTCAGTGATCCGCTCGTAGCCCTGAGCGAACTGTTCGGCATCGCGGTACGGATATGATTGCTCGAACGCGTCGACGAAGCGGGTCCCGGGGGTGCACGCCTCGAGTGCACCATCGAGGAAATCGGCCAGCAGCCCGTAATGAGCTTCTTCCCGTGTCTGGCCCGGCCGAGGCTTGGCGTAGGTATAGGCGAAGGGAATCAGAATCGTGATGTCGGGATAGTAGCGGTTGATTTCCCGAATCCAGTCCTGACCACGTCTCCGAAGTTGCTCCCGATACTCTTTAAACGGACGGGGTGGCTGCTTCTGGTAAGCGAACAGGTCCCCCTGATACTGCTCGGTGTCGAACATCAGTCCCCGGCACTCCCCCTGCTTCGCGACAGCCGCAGCGACGCCAAAGTTGTGACGAATCGTCTCCCACGCTGCATCATCAAACCAGTCGGCGGTCCCGGGGGTCACGTTGACGCGAATGAACCGCTCCGTCAGCTTGCCCGAACGACTCGCCAGCAGATCCTCGATGCAACTGGCGAATTCCGACAGCTCATAGCGACGGGGTCCCCACGTCTCCCAGCTGAAGTTCCCATACGGCGTGCCGTTGAGATGCAGCACCACGCCATCAAAGGGGAGTTGCTCCATCTCCTTCAGATGCGCACGAAGGAACTGGGTGTTCGGTTCATCCGTCCCCCATTCGATCAGTTTCTTTCTGACAGGAGGAGCCTCTACTGCGGTCGATGGAGAGGTCGCCGGTGCTGTCGACGGCTGCGCGGGTGGAGTCTCGGCAGGAGCGACGGAATGACTTCCTCCCAGCAGCAAGAGCAACACGAATAAAGACCGGCTCATTCCTCGACATGACGCGACGGCAATCATCGGAGTTCACCATTCCTCAGGTTGGGAAATGCGCCCGTTTCTCGTGAACGTGTCGCCGGAGAGGGAGATCCAAATTGACGGCACTGAATGCATTGGAAACAATGCGCGATCGAGGAGCAATCTCATGCAGGAACAACCAGAATCCCCCCGCCGCCATCAGGTCGTCGTGGTGGGAGGTGGATTCGGCGGGCTTCACGTCGTCCGCGGTCTGCGGCACTCTCCCGTTGATGTGACGTTGATTGACCGAAGGAATTTTCACCTGTTTCAGCCGCTGCTGTATCAGGTCGCGACCGGAGGGCTGTCGCCCGCCAACATCGCCGCTCCGCTGCGGCAGATCTTTTCGCGGCAGAAGAACTGCGAAGTGCTGCTGGGGAATGTCACCGACATCGATCTGAAGAATCGTCACCTGGTGATGGCCTCCGGGAAGGTGCCCTACGACACGCTGGTGGTTGCCGCCGGTTCCAAGCATAGCTACTTCGGGAAAGAAAACTGGGAGCCGCTGGCGCCGGGACTGAAAACGATCGAAGACGCCACGGAAATTCGTGCCCGCATCTTTACGGCTTTTGAAGCCGCCGAGTTGGAGCACGATCCTGAACTGCGAAAAAAATGGTTGCGATTTGTGGTTGTCGGGGGAGGGCCGACCGGTGTCGAACTGGCCGGCGCACTGGCCGAGATTGCCCGTCATAGCCTGAAGCATGACTTCCGCTCCATGAATCCAGCGGAGGCGGAGGTGCTGCTGGTGGAAGCGGGCCCGCGAGTGCTGGGAGCGTTTCCGGAGGAGCTTTCGCGCAGCGCAGAGCAGTCGTTGACCCGGCTGGGTGTCAGCGTCTGGGTCAATTGCCGCGTTACCGAGATCACCGCCGATCAAGTTGAGGTCCACTGCCAGGGGGACAAGGTGATCCCCACGAAGACCGTCCTGTGGGCGGCCGGTGTTCAGGCCTCCTCTCTGGGGGCGAATCTGGTGAACGGATCACAGGCCACGCTGGACCGGGCGGGCCGCGTCGTTGTTGAACCCGACCTGAGTCTGGCCGGGGCGCCCAACGTGTTTGTGATTGGAGATCTTGCCAACTACTCGCATCAGGATGGAAAAATGCTCCCCGGGGTGGCACAGGTGGCCATTCAGGAAGGAGAGTTTGTCGCCCGCCTAATCGACGCCCGGGTGCAGGGGGCCGCCGAGCCGAAATTCCACTACCGCGACCTCGGGAGCTTGGCGACAATCGGTAAGTCTTCCGCAGTGGCGGACTTCGGGAAATTCAAAATGTCCGGGTGGTTCGCCTGGATGATCTGGCTGTTCGTGCACTTGATGCACATTGTCAGCTTTCGGAACCGGGTGCTGGTCCTACTGCAATGGGGTTGGAATTACGTGACTTACGATCGTTCCGCCCGTCTGATCACAGGAAATGAACGGCACGGACTGGGAGCTGTCGCTTCTCCGGAGACGGAAGCCCTGAAAGCGATTTCGGGGAGCGGCCGTTAATTCATTGTCGGGAAGCCGGGTCGGACGCGGCCGAACGAGCGGCAAAAATGGCCGATGCGGGGTGAGGTCCCACGGAATTCGAAGTTTGATGCAGACTCCGGGGGCCTGCAGCCGATAAAAACAGCATCAACGAAACGTGATTCACAGGCCGAATCACTCACTCTTCATGCAGGACGCCACGCGAAGCACGCGTGTAGCTGGCACCAGGACGGTCGCGAGGACTTGATCCATGCGACCCACCACTTCTTTCGATCGTTTCGTCCAGTTCATCGGGTTTGCCGAGTACGGATTGCCCTCTTCCGGGGACGTGGTCTACAATCACCTGCAGAATCTGCCGGTGTACCGTACCCAGATCGCCGGCAAAACTTCCGGTCAAGCCCCGGAGGCTGTGATGGAAACGTATCAGAATCCTCAAGATCGGTCGAATTCGCCCGCTACCGGACCCGCTTCGGAGCGGTCTCAGGGGGAGACACGCGCCCAGCGTCTGGCCCGGATTCGCCGTGAAATCCAATCCGGCACCTATGAAACGCCGGAAAAGCTGGAAGCCGCCATTGAACGGATGCTCGGTGTGCTGGTGGATTAAGAGCAGGTTGCTCTCCTGTGCCCGCGCTGCGTGTGTTTGATTGATGAGGAACCACTCCGCAGGGCGAGGACAGGAAGAACAATAGGCAAATTGCTCGAACGGGGCTGGCTGCTGCAGGGAGGCAACTGCACTTGGACGTTCCGGAGGTCGTTCCGCAGTGTCGGCAGTTGTCCGGGAGGCAGTCGTCCGGACCCGTAAGACAGGCACCTGATATCAGAAGGATGGCGTTGTGTCCGAGTTGGATTTGACGGCGGTTGATGTTGCCGTTTCTCCGTCAGAAAAATTTCGGGAGTATCTGGCGACCCAGGGCTTGCGCATGACGCGTGAGCGGTCGATCATCGTGGATGAAGTATTCGCATCGCACGAACATTTCGATGCCGAGCAACTCGTCCAGCGCCTGGCCCGTCGGAATGACCGTCGCCGCGTCAGCCGGTCAACGATCTATCGCTCGCTGAAGCAACTCGAGGATGCCGGACTGATCCGCAAGATCGCCCGACAGGAAGACCGGGATCTCTATGAACACGATTACGGCTATCCGCAGCACGACCACCTGATCTGTAATCGTTGCGGAAACCTGACAGAGTTTCACAACACGCAGATCTCCGAGATTCTCGCCAAGATCGCGCGGGAATACGGCTTCCGGATGGAAGGTCATCGGCTCGAGGTCTCAGGACTCTGCGACAACTGCTGTCGGCCTCCGAGCACTCGTCCGAAGAAGCTGAACCTGCTGTAGTCGTTGTCCACGAAGTGTCGGGCTGCAGGCACGTCCAAGCATTTGATCCCGTGCATCTGCGCTGGTGCGAGGAACGATCGCTCGCCGGCTTCGGCGAATCAATAGCCAAACCCGTTCTTCCGGATGTGAACGAACGGCTTCTCACTCGACAGCTTTTCACTCGCCCCGGCCGCCTGGACGCGGGCGAGGTACAGGCGGTGGTCCCCGCAGTCCACAACGGTTTGGACCTCGGCCTCCAGCCAACCGAGTGCTCCCGTCAGAACGGGTAAGCCGGCAGGAGAGCGGACAACGTCCAGATTCTGAAACGCATGGACGCCCGGCTCAAACCCTTTTCCGAAATGGCTGAGGAACTGCTTCTGCGTTTCTCCGACAAGATTGACGACCAGCGGTGCACCGACCGACAGCCAGTCATTGAGGAACCGTTTCTGATTCAGAGCCACGGTGATAGTCGGAGGCTCGAATGAGGACTGCTGCACCCAGCTGGCAAGCATCCCGGTTTCTTCTCCCGCCTTGCTGCGGGCAGTCAGAATGAAAACTCCGCTGGGAATGCGGCCAAGGACGGGGGCAATCTCGGAAGAGTGATTCATGGGCTGCCTGCAGGTGTCGACGGGATTCGCAGCCGGAATCATAGGAGGAAAGTGCCGTTCTGCCTGCCATCCCCCGTGAAAATTCGTGGCGGGGCTCCACATTCCTTCGTATTCATCGAGAGACGAGAGCGTTTTGCCTTCCGTGGCTACCTCCCCGTCAAGTCGATGTCAGCATCTCACCCGAAAAAACACTTGCTGCACGGACTCGCGAGAATCACCTGGTTCAGGCAGATTCAACGGCAGGTGTTGACGTCGCGGGGACCTATTCCAACAGTCCCCGCCCGGCAGAGAAGCTAAGATCACTACAAACGGCAAGTTAGCAGCTACCGTTGCCGTCACCACGGCATGTTTCCATTTCGAAACAGGCTGCGTGGTTTTTTCGAATCAGCTTCAGTTTCCGGGATAGGAAAGGAAGAGAAGTGAAAACGATTCGTAAGACCTGATGGGCTCGGAGCAGGTTGCCAGTCCCGTTCACCTCGAGGAGTGCGACACGGCGAGTCGTCGCACACGCTCGCGTGGTGAGGAGGGAC
Organism: Planctomicrobium aquicomposti; assembly: GCF_051466325.1. Lineage (NCBI taxonomy): Bacteria > Pseudomonadati > Planctomycetota > Planctomycetia > Planctomycetales > Planctomycetaceae > Planctomicrobium > Planctomicrobium aquicomposti. The sequence goes on along the minus strand of NZ_CP195792.1, from coordinate 931,176 downwards.
ATACCAACAGCCAAGCGCTCCCGTTCTTCGGGTTCTCACTGACTGGAGGAGCCAAGCAATGACCGTCCAAACTCCCCGCAAATCCAAAGCGAATGCACGTCGACCGGCCCCGATCGAACCTGCAACGTCTCATCCGGCGCGTTCGAAGTCGCGTCGGGTTGCCACCAATCGCAAAGACCGCATCGATGTCGCGGAGCGGACCTTCCATGCGCACCTGCGGTTTCTGGAACTTCTCATGGCAGGTCCAGCCCCGTTGCCGCAATAAGGCACCAGCGCTAATCGTCAGTGCGGATCGTGGAATTGAAGACCGCCGGGGCCCCCGCAGCGACCAGATCGTCGCTACTGAGATTGTTGCGGATCTTTTCGCAGGCAATGCGCAGCATCTCCAGCTCTTCTCCGGAGAAACCTTCGACCGCCTTGTTCCGCAAGTCGTGACAGATTTCGGTGACGCGCACCCACATCGCTTCTGCCTTGCCCGTCGATTCGATGCGGTTCTTGCGGCGGTCCAGCTGGCAGACTTTCCGCTGCAACAAGCCGTCACGTTCCATCCTGCTCAACACTCCGGCGAGCGTATGAGGCTCAATTCCCATCGCGTCAGCGAGTTCAGACTGTGAGCCACAGCCTTCATTGCAGGACAGCCACGCGAGGACTTCCCACTGACGCAGTGTGATTCCCTCTTTCTGCAGAGCTGCTCCCACCGCTTTCCTCAGGGCATGTGAGGTCGAGCAGACCCAATGCCCTACACTGTTTTCCCAGTCGTATTCCAACACGTTGAATCTCCCAACGTAAAACCTTACCTCCATTGCCTGAGGTAATTTCCCAATGGCCTCCCCCGAGTGACTTGGAAATTCTCTCCGGAGATGATGACCAAGGTAACACGGCTCCGCGCGGTGTAAACAAGTTCATCGAGATCTGTAGATTTTAGCAGGTCAGATTCCCACTCACGCAAACAAATGTGTCAATTTACCGGCCAAGCCCAACCACGAGGTTTTCACCTCACGATACGTTAATTAGTGGTGACTTCTCAAGCGCCCGGAACCAAAATGGTCATCAGGAATCCGGCGATTTGGCATCTTCCCCCAAAGACGCAGGGGAGGCATAATCATTGCAATTCCAGCAATCGGAGGCCTCAAGCTGCCGAGTTGATGCATTTTAAAGCAGCCCCAAGACAGTTCGAGGGGCTGAATGGAGCGGCATTGCCCCTATTCTCAGCAGGTTTCGCAGAATTCTCAGAAAACCCCCCGTCATGCCCAGACGGCACAACTTAACGTGTACTGGCGGTCGCGGAATCGACGATTTGAATTCGGTTGGTCCTGTGCCCGGCTGACGTTACGTGAATTGCAGCAGGATTCTCAGCATGCGCCTTATTTCCAGACTGCACGCAATTCTCCCCTGGAAAGGGAGTTCGGCGCTGTCGCTGTCGGGCAAATCTCCTCTGCCGGCGCCTCTCAGCTCACCGCTCTGGTGTGAACGGCTTGAAGAACGCCGCGTATTGAGTGTCTCCGCAGCCCTCGTGGCCGGACAGTTGCTCATCGATGGAGACGGCGACGCCGACGATGTCCGGATCGAGCTCCAGAATGCAGGAACCGATCTGGAGTCGATTTTCATCTACGACCACGGCGTTCTGGTTCCAATTACCATTGGGGGGACCGATCACGAGAGCATTCTTACCTCCGATCTGACGGCCGGAGCACTCAAAATCAATCTCGGAGGAAATGACGACCTCCTGGCCCTGTCCGTTCCGACCGGACTGATGACGCCGCTCCTGAACATCTCCGTCGAGGGGGGAGACGGAATTGACCATGTCACCCTGTACGGAAATGGTGCCGATCCCGCTGCCACGAACGCAGCACTGAGTGTGATTGCGGAAACGACTTCGTTCGGCGATGCCGATTTCGTGCTGGGAACCGTTGACGTCCACATTCAGGGATCGCTGATCGTCGACATGCATCAATCGGTCACGCTGGAGGGGGACTTTCACGTGACCGGAGATGTGCATTCCCCGGGCCTGTTCAACCTCAGCGTCTCCTCAACCGACCACGACATCACGATTGATGGCCAGCTGGGGGTGATCGGGTCGGAATTGGGAGCGGTGCATCTGGATGCCGGCACCGGCCATTTGACACTGCACGGCGCTCAACTGTTTGATCCGCTGCAGTTGACCGCTGGGCAGATCGACCTCGAGGGTGACTATTCCGCCCGCAGCGTCCACATCGATGGGGAGCTGCACATCAATTCCGATGTCGTAATCAAGGCGACCGGCGGTGATCTCGATCTCAGCCTCGCGCCAATCACCAGCGATCATGTCGCCACAGACAGTCTGACACTGGAAGCAAGCGGCGATCTGCTGCTGGGGACGGTCAGCGACATCGATGCCCTCAGCCTGACCGCAAACCGGATCGTGCTCGGAGATTCCCTCTCAGCCAACTCAATCGATTTTCAGGGCCACGTCGAACTGAAGCAGACACTCACGATCTCTGCGCTGGATGGGTCCGTGGATTTTCATTCGTCCGAGCTGTCTGCAGGTTCGGCCAACGTCTCCCTGACTCTCTCCGCTACGGAAAACGTGATTCTCTCCCGGGTCAGCGGACTGGACGGGCTTGATGTCACCGCGACTTCAGCCATTCATTTCAACCAGGACGTTGAGACCAAGAGCGACCAGTCGTATCACGGGGCCGTCGTCGTCCAGAACACGTTGAAGCTCACATCCACTGAGGGGGGAGTGCAATTCAATCAGGCAGTCTCCGGAAATGCCGGGACAGAAATCTTCATGATCGAAGCGGCCCAGGACGTGACCTTCGCCGATTCGGTCTCCGGCGTGGCGGGAATCTATGTGACCGCCAACACCATCGTTCTGCCAGAGGTGAGCAGCGTACATTCTGTGGGCCTGACGGCCGCAAATGGAATTACCCTGACCGGGGATGTCATCACCTTTGGTGACCAGGATTACTGGGGAGCGGTGACGATCAGCGGAGACTGCGTTCTCCAATCGGGTGGCGGCTTTGTCACATTCGGCTCGACAGTGTCAGGCGAAACCGGAACCGAAAACCTCTCCGTGACGTCGGGCCCCGGAATTCGGGTTCAGGGGACAATCTCACAGCTGGGAGACGTCTTTCTCGCAGCGCCTGACGTGGAGTTGCTGACAGTCTCCGACGTGGCCTCCATTGAAGTCCAGGGGACTGTGATCTTCAGGGGTGACGTGACCACCACCGGGAGCCAGACCTACCAGCAAGTGGCGGTGGTGACCGGCTCGCGAACCCTGACCTCGACCGGAGGGGACATCCTGATCGAAGCCGGATTGATGGGCGAGACAGGATCCGAAACCCTGACAATTGAGTCACACGGTTCCTACACCGTGAATTTCACCTCGTCCGGGCTGCAGGCTTACAGCATTACCGCCGAGACCGTCTCACTGGCAGGACTGGATTCCGTCGGCGACCTGCAGATCACCGCGACCGATACGATCACCTTCGGAGGAGACATTCTCGCAGATTCGATTGTCCTTTCTGGCGAAGTTCATCTCTCGCAAGGCATTCGGATGACCGCCGGCACCGGCGGAATCGATCTGACGAACGCGTCCGTGATCGCCGGTGCTCCGTTCAGCGATCTGATTCTGGTGGCTGCTACGTCCGTCGTCATGTCCTCTGCTACCGACCTGGGCAGCCTGGATATTGATGCGGGGACCACGATCACACTGTTGGGAGACGTTTCGTCATGGGCGCTGCAGCGGTACCGAAACAATGTCATCATCGCAGACAGCGTGACGTTGACGGTCGACTTCGATGGCATCACTTTCGAGGGAACTGTTGTCGGAGTGAACAGCACCGAGTCCTTCACGGTCCATGCGGGTGGCGCTGCCACGTTCAGCGACACTCTCTCCAATCTGGGAGCGGTCACTCTGTCGGCTGATGTCGTCACGCTGCAGGGCGTGAACTCGGTGGCTTCGCTCGATGTGACAGGGGCATCCGGCATCCACCTGCAGGGAGACGTCTCCACCAGCGGGAACCAGAACTACCACAGCGCCGTCACCATCAGCGGGGATCGGACACTCACTTCCACCACAGGCGATGTGTCGTTTGACTCCACGGTGCAGGGAGAAACGGGCACTGAAGCCTTTAACGTCGACGCCCACGGCGCTGCCACATTCAGCGACACCCTCTCGAATCTGGGAGCGGTCACTTTGTCGGCTGATGTCGTCACGCTGCAGAGTGTGAACTCGATGACATCGTTGGACGTCACTGGAGCATCCGGGATCAACCTGCAGGGAGACGTCTCCACCAGCGGGAATCAGAACTATCACAACGCCGTGACGCTCAGCGGCGATCGAACGCTGACGTCCACCGCCGGCGATGTGACGTTCGACTCGATCGTGCAGGGTGAAACGGGCACTGAAGCCTTTAACGTCGACACCCACGGCGCTGCCACGTTCAGTGGTGAAATTTCACAGTTGGGAGCTGTGACCCTCGGTGGAAACACTGTCTCGCTGCAAGGTGTGAACTCGGTTGCTTCGCTGGACCTGACCGCATCATCCGGCATCCATCTGCAGGGAGACGTCTCCACCAGCGGGAATCAGAACTATCACAACGCCGTGACGCTCAGCGGCGATCGAACGCTGACGTCCACCGCCGGCGATGTGACGTTCGACTCGATCGTGCAGGGTGAAACGGGCACTGAAGCCTTCAACGTCGACGCCCACGGCGCTGCCACGTTCAGCGACACCCTCTCGAATCTGGGAGCGGTCACTTTGTCGGCTGATGTCGTCACGCTGCAGGGCGTGAACTCGGTGGCTTCGCTCGATGTGACAGGTTCATCCGGGATCAACCTGCAGGGAGATGTCACCACCAGCGGGAATCAGAACTATCACAACGCCGTGACGCTCAGCGGGGATCGGACACTCACTTCCACCACAGGCGATGTGTCGTTTGACTCCAGGGTGCAGGGAGAAACTGGCACTGAAGCCTTTAACGTCGACGCCCACGGCACAGCCACGTTCAGCGACACTCTCTCCAATCTGGGAGCGGTCACTCTGTCGGCTGATGTCGTCACGCTGCAGGGCGTCAGTTCCGTTGCTTCACTCGATGTGACAGGGGCATCCGGGATCAACCTGCAGGGAGACGCCTCCACCAGCGGGAACCAGAACTATCACAACGCCGTGACCCTCAGCGGCGATCGAACGCTCACGTCCACCGCTGGCGATGTGTCGTTTGACGCGACGGTGCAGGGAGAAGCTGGCACTGAAGCCTTCAACGTCGACGCCCACGGCACAGCCACGTTCAGCGACACTCTCTCCAATCTGGGAGCGGTCACTCTGTCGGCTGATGTCGTCACGCTGCAGAGTGTGAATTCGACTACATCGCTGGACGTCACCGGAGCATCCGACATCAACCTGCAGGGAGACGTCTCCACCAGCGGGAACCAGAACTATCACAACGCCGTGACGCTCAGTGGCGATCGAACGCTCACGTCGACCACAGGCGATGTGACGTTTGACGCGACGGTGCAGGGAGAAGCTGGGAGTGAGAATCTGCAGGTCTCGGCGATGGGCACCATCACCCTGTCCGACACGCTCTCACACCTCAGCCAGGTCACACTCAGTGGCCAGACGATTTCACTTTCCACAGTCATCGATGTCGCTGATCTCGAACTGCTCGCGGATTCCCTGACCCTCAATGGAGACCTGACAGCGGGCGAGTTCACCCTGTCGGGAATGGTCTCGTTCTCTTCCAGCCTCAGCCTGACTTCGACTTCGGGCAAAATCGACCTGAGCCAGGCAAGTCTGGCAGCCAGCGGTGCCACTACCAATCTCACCTTAGCGGCAGCGACACAACTGCTGCTCGCCAGTGTCACGGGAGTGCAACAGCTCGACGCCAATGCCGGCACCGGCATCGTTCTGTCGGGTGATGTCTCCACCGCCGGTCAACAGCGGTACCGCACCGGGGTCACCCTGACCGGCTCCCATGTTCTGACTTCGACCGCTGGAACAGTGCGGTTTGACTCCAGCCTGCAGGGTTCCCCGGGAACAGAGAATCTGACAGTGACGGGAGCCGATGTCACGTTCACCGGCGGAATCTCCACGCTGACCAATTTGACCGTCAATGCTTCCGGACAAACCCTGTTCGCATCGACGGTCCAGCTGTCCGGAAACCTGGAGACCGACGCCAAGGGGACCACCACGCTCGGGGGCAATGTTTCCACAGCCGGAAATCAACAGTTCCGCGACTCGGTCCTGCTCGAAAACAATATCACGCTGACCGGCCACAACATCACTTTCGACGCCCTGCTGAACAGTCAGTCCGGAGAGCGAAACTCCCTGACGGTGAACACCACCGCATCCGGCATCACGACATTCAACGGAGCCATTGGAGGAGTCGACCGGCTGTCGGCTCTGACGACCAACGCCGATGGCACGACCCGCATTCAGGGGGGACTGCTGCAGGTGCACGGCTCAACGGTCACATTCAATGACGCCGTGATTCTGCTGAATGATCTGATCATTGATGAAGCGGGTCCGGGAGCCGTGACATTCGCCCAGACGGTCGACAGTGCTGCGGGAACGCACTACTCCCTGTCGGTCACGACCAACGGGGGAGAAGTCCGGTTTCAGGGGGGAGTTGGCGCCACCGATTCCCTGCAACAGCTGGCAGCCGGTGGGGGAACAATTCGTCTGAGTGGAGGATCGATCACCACGGTCGGCCAGCAGCAGTTCCACTCCACGGTGATTGCCGGCAGCAATCTGACGCTCACCGGACAGGATACCGATGCCGACGGCGAAGCCATCGAATTCGCGTCCACTTTCAATGGAGACGGCCACGCCCTCACGATCACAGGGGGTGGTCAGTTTCAGGGAGCCGCGACCGGCATCTCGAGTTTCCTGGCAGACACGATCGACACCGAATCGACGCTGACGGCCCAGTCAGTACGGGTGACGGGAGCGAGCGAACTCGGAGGCGACCTCACCGCCACGGCCGGTTCCGTCCAGCTGGGGACAACCGCGGCCGATCACGTCTCGCTCACGGCAGACGTGCAGGTGACCGCCAGCTCCGCAATCGAGATCGCAGGGAATGTCAGCGGGCCTCACAGCCTGGTCCTGCAAGGCACTTCCTCTACGATCGGAGGGGCAGTCGCCGCGGGAGTGCACGACCTCACCACACTTGCGGGGGGACTCACCGCGGGCTCGATCCACATCAGCGGCGACCTGACCGCCGCCGACCATGTCGCCACCACTTCCGGCTCAATCACTGTCGCGGGGAATCTGGATGCCCGTTTCGGGATCAGCTCTTCTCAGAATATTTCTGTTTCGCAAACGGCGCAGCTGGGCGGGGTGATCTCCAGTGTCGGCAGCCAGGAATATCAGGGAGCGGTCACTCTCCTCAACACGACAGCCCTCTCCGCGGCAGCGACCGGGGGCGGCACCGTTGCGATCCGGTTCCACTCCACGATCAATGACGATGGCAACGCCGGGACCTCCTCCAGCCTCACGATCACCACTGCTGACACGGTTCAGTTCAATGGAGCCATCGGCAACAGTGCAGCGATCTCAAGCTTGCTGGTGAATGGGGGAGGGACTTCCGAGCTGGGAGGCAACGTCACCTCACTGGGACAGATTCGCTTTGACCATTCGGTCGTGCTGATGAGCAGCGTCGTTATTGTCTCGCAGAATTCTGACATCCTGTTCAACGGAACGGTGAACAGCAACACCGGAGCAGCACATCAGCTCAGCCTGACCGCGCCGTCCGGAACGGTGCAGTTTTCCCAGGGAGTCGGTACAGCAGCCGGCGGAGCACTGGGAGCATTGACCGTCACGGCAGCCAGTCAGATCCTCGCACAATCCGCAGTCACCGTGGCGGGGGACATTGCGTTCACCGGAGGAGCCATCACATTCCAGGGAGCGGTCACCACCACCAACGGGGGAGCGGTCACCCTCGCCAACAGCGGACTGCTGACCATCACCGCTGCCGCTGACTTCCTGCTGGATGGGGCGTTCGCCCAGACCGGCACCGGCAACGTCTCGCTGGCCGGAGACATCACCACCACCAGTGATCCCATCTCCTTCAATGCTGCCACCACTCTCACCGGCAGTGTGGCGCTCACCACCAACGGCGGGAATGTGACGTTCCACTCCACACTCAACGGCACCACCGCCGGAGCCGAGAACCTCACCCTTCAGGCCGGTGCTGCCGGTAACGTCCTGTTCAGCGGCGCGGTCGGGCAGGTTCGTTCACTCGGTGCGGTCACCATCCAGAACGCCCACAACGTCACCGCCCAGCAGGCGTTCACCGCCAGCACTCTCACCCAGCAGGCCGGCACCGGCACCACCACATTCCAGAGCACCCTCAGCACCAGTGGTGCGGGGGGGATCCAGCTGACCGGCAACGCATTCACATTCCAGGGAGCGGTCACCACCAACAACGGGGGAGCGGTCACCCTCGCCAACAGCGGACTGCTGACCATCGCCGCTGCCGCTGACTTCCTGCTGGATGGGGCATTCGCCCAGACCGGCACCGGCAACGTCTCGCTGGCTGGAGACATCACCACCACCGGTGATCCCATCTCCTTCAATGCTGCCACCACTCTCACCGGCAGTGTGGCGCTCACCACCAACGGCGGGAATGTGACGTTCCACTCCACACTCAACGGCACCACCGCCGGAGCCGAGAACCTCACCCTTCAGGCCGGTGCTGCCGGTAACGTCCTGTTCAGCGGCGCGGTCGGGCAGGTTCGTTCACTCGGTGCGGTCACCATCCAGAACGCCCACAACGTCACCGCCCAGCAGGCGTTCACCGCCAGCACTCTCACCCAGCAGGCCGGCACCGGCACCACCACATTCCAGAGCACCCTCAGCACCAGTGGTGCGGGGGGGATCCAGCTGACCGGCAACGCATTCACATTCCAGGGAGCGGTCACCACCAACAACGGGGGAGCGGTCACCCTCGCCAACAGCGGACTGCTGACCATCGCCGCTGCCGCTGACTTCCTGCTGGATGGGGCATTCGCCCAGACCGGCACCGGCAACGTCTCGCTGGCTGGAGACATCACCACCACCGGTGATCCCATCTCCTTCAATGCTGCCACCACTCTCACCGGCAGTGTGGCGCTCACCACCAACGGCGGGAATGTGACGTTCCACTCCACACTCAACGGCACCACCGCCGGAGCCGAGAACCTCACCCTTCAGGCCGGTGCTGCCGGTAACGTCCTGTTCAGCGGCGCGGTCGGGCAGGTTCGTTCACTCGGTGCGGTCACCATCCAGAACGCCCACAACGTCACCGCCCAGCAGGCGTTCACCGCCAGCACCCTCACCCAGCAGGCCGGCACCGGCACCACCACGCTGAATGGTCTGGTCACAACCACCGCGGCCGGAGGAGTCAACCTGTCGACAGTTCATGTGGTGGTGAATGGGGGAATCGACACCCGCTCCGGGAACGGAACGATTCAACTGACCGCCAGCGATGACCTGATAATCAACTCCCAGTTGATCAGTGATTCTGCTGCCATCACTCTGTGGGCGAATGACGACGTAACGATCACGGCCGCCGGGGCCATCCGTTCGACCAGCGGGGCGGTGAGCGTCGTCGCCGATGCCGACAACCAGCAGAATGGCAGCGGCGGTGCGATTCTGATGGCAGCCACGGCGGTGATCGATGCTGGCTCCGGAACAATTGAACTCAGCGCCGACGAGAACATCACGCTCACGGGGGTGCGGACGACGAATGCGACCGCCAATGCCGTCCGGATCACATCCGTTTCGGGAGGCATCGTCGATGGCGGCGAAACGCAACTGGATCTCGTGGCTAACTCGGCCGGAGCCGTGGTCACGATCCGCGCAGCGACAGGGATCGGCTCTGCAACTTCACTCGACACACAAATCGATACCCTCGATGCGGTGAACAGCACCTCCGGAAACATTTCGCTCCGGGAATCGGATTCCATCACGGTTCGCCAGCTGATACAGGGGACCGGAGCCGGGACGATCGATCTGCGAACCACGAACGGCTCGATTACCGTCGATCACGGTGGGGCAACCGCAATCCGGACCAATGGTAGTGGCACCATCCTGCTGCAGGCGAATGGGGCGAGCGCCGATCTTGTTGTCAACAGCGGAATTCAAGGGGCCTCGGCCTCGGTGAATCTCAGTGCGGGTCGAAACCTCGTGTTCGGGGCAAACGGCGATGTGACGTCGACTGCTGGCGACATCACGCTGGGAGCCGATGCCGATCTCTCCGGGACCGGCGCCATCACTCAGGACGCCGGTTCATTGATCAACGCGGGGAGCGGCCGCATTCAACTGTCAGCGGCGGGGGATATCACACTCGGTGGGCTGCGAACAACACACGCCGGCGATGATGCGGTGCAAATCACTTCTCGTCAGGGAGCGATTGTCGATGGGGGCGATCTGGTCACTAACGTCGATGCCGCCAACGGACAGCTGACGATGACCGCCGCGACCGGCATCGGTTCTGCCAACGCCATTGAAACGACGGTCAACCGCTTGCGGGCAACGAACACGACCTCCGGCAACATCGACATTCAGGAAACGAATGCACTGGTGATTCGCTCGGTCACCCAGCAAGGGAATGGAAATGTCCGCGTTGCCACCACCAACGGCGCGCTGACCGTCCAGAGTAATGATGGGGGAATCGAGTCTCAGACAGGTTCGGTGACGTTGATTGCCGACGGAGCAACCTCCGACATCACGCTGAATGATGATGTCGTGACACACGGAGGGAATGTCTTCCTGACTGCGGGTCGGAATCTGTCATCGACAGTGGGAAACAACATCACCACCACCGGTGCTGCGGGAGTTGCATCCGGGAATGTGCAGTTGACGGCTCAGGGGACAGGACGCATCGAGCTGCGGGGAGACATTGTCACAACCGGGGCCACGAACGCCGCGGGGGGGAATGTCACGATCAGCACCAATGATGGAGCTGTGCTGCTGACCAATGTGACGGCTTCCGGCGGCGCCGCCAACGGTGCTGCCGGGAACGTGACTGTCACCGCCGGGGATGCCGATGCCTCGCGGGCTTCGGATCTGACGTTGACGGGGGGGATCACCGCTCTCGGAGGAGCTGTCCCGGGAACCGACGGAACGGTCAGTCTGAGCGCCGGCGGCAACCTGATTGACGGCAATGATGGGCAGACACTGATCCGCACCGGGAATCTGAGCCTGACCGCGTACGGGAACATTGGGAACATCACCGATTTCGAATCCCGGACCGGCAACGCCATCGACGCTGTCGTGACCGGGCAGTTGCTGAATCTTTCGTCCACCGGAACGGGAAGTTCGCTGTACCTGAAAGTGAATGGCAATCTCAGCGCTGCAGCCGGTTCCATCAATCCATCCCCCGGAGCGGCGACACTGCTGATCGAAACGACCGGCAATCTCGATGTCGGGACGCTGGGGAATGCCCTGGTCCTGACAAACGGCGATCGTGTCGGCCTGCATGCGGGAGGAACACTGGTTCTGCCGGATGTCGGCGTGAATGTCGGCAACGGCCAGCTGCGGCTCACCGGGACGCACGATGTGATCGACCCCTCGGGGCGGGACCTCGGCAAACTGACGGCCGATGATCTGATTTTCGTTTCGGGATCTGCCGGAGGTTCCACGACCCTGAACACCCATGTCCGCGAGATTCAGATCGATCTGGCCGGTGCACCATCCACCGCCGGGGTGACGGTCAACGAAGATGACTCGCTGATCGCTCGCCGCGTGCAGACGACCAATGGCAATGTCCGGATCAATACCGGCCTGCTGGCCGCCGGGGATCTCAGTATCGGGCAGATCAAAGCCGGAACGGGACAGGTCGCACTGGATGCCAGCAATCAAGGTGAAATTCTCGATGCGGATGAGACACAGGTGAATATCATCGCCCAGAGTCTCGCCATCCGGGCTGCCGAAGGGATCTCCGTCAGTAATCCGCTGGAGGTGCAGGTCTCCACGCTGGCCGCCACGACACAGTCCGGGGCGATCCAGGTTCGCAATGTCACCGGTGGACTGACCGTGGGAACGGTCGATGGCCTGAGCGGCGTATCGATCACCGCCGGCGCAGCCACCGATGCCGTGACCATCAGCACCCCCGGCTCTCTGAATATCAACCGGAACGTCACCAACAACGCGGGCCATGTCACACTCGCAGCGGATGCTGCTGCCGGAACGTTGACCGTTGCCGCCGGTCAGGACGTGCAGGCCGGAGGAGCCGGGAAAGTGACGCTGCTCGCGGGCAATTCTCTCGTGCTGGAGACCGGCTCGCGAGTCCTGACGAATACCGGAGAAATCGAAGCCCGGGCGGGCGTGCTGTTCAATCAGGGGACGGGAGTCACCACCGGAAACACCGCCGCCTCCCTGCTGATGCGGACCGATGCCCTGATCGGTTCGAACTCCGGAAATATCACTGTGCGGGCTCCCGCAGATGTCGAACTGGGACGGATTGACGCCGACCGTGACCTCAACAACGTGCGGGGCAATGTCGTGATCTCCGCCGATCAGAACGGGGTGGCGGGTTTCGTCGGCAACGGCGCCGGAGAAATTCGCAATGTGCAGGCGAACTCGCTGGCGAATGTCCGTGCAGCCGATCTGTCGCTGAGCGCTGCCACGGGCATTGGATCGACACAGGCACTGAATCTCGAGGTGCAGACGGTGACAGCGGTCAACGCCGTCAGTGGCAAAATCCTGTTGACACAGCTGGCGGGTGCGGGTGATCAGGCTCTCATTGTGAATGGAGTGACCAACAAGCTGGGTCAGATCGACATCCGCACGCAGGATGGAACACTGTCCGTTCAGGGGCCCGTGCAGACCACACAGGGGGGAACGATCACGCTCATCGCCGGAGATGCCGACAACGACGGCAACGGAGATCTGCACATCAACAGCACCATCACCTCGACACAGGGGAACATTCTGCTGCGGTCGGCCGGGAATGATGTCACGTTCAATGCCCAGGGAGATGTCACTTCGCAGTCCGGCCGCATCGATGTGGAAGCCGGCGCGACTGACGGAAGCGGACAGATTCTGCAGTCCGCCGATGCCGTGCTGAACGCCGGTCAGGGACAGATCCGCCTCAATGCACACGGGCAAATCACGCTGGGACGGCTGATCACACTCAGCGAAGACAATGCCGCGGTGTCACTGACGACGACCGGCAACATCAACAGTGCCAACGGGTCGCTGCTGAATATTACCGCCGCAGCAGGTCGACTCGTCATCGATAGCGGTGCGGGCGTTTCGCCAATACGGACCACCGTCGGCTCGCTGGATCTGATCAACCGCAATTCCGGCAGCGTGACCCTGATCGAAACCGATGGCCTCGACATTCAGCGAGTCGACCAGCAGGCGGCCGCTCCGAATGATGTCACCATCACCACCGGCGGAACGTTGCGGGTGCTCTCCACCGGTTCCGGGATCACAGCGACAAGTGGAGATGTCGAACTTCGCAGCCAGGGAGCCACGTCCGACATCCAGATTCAACACGCCCTTCAGACCACCACGGGAACGGTCCGCGTGATAGCCGGCCGTGATGTGTTGTTCAGCAGCCAGGGCTCGATCTCGACAACCTCCGGCAGCACGCTGGTGATTGCCGGGGGAGATCCCAATTCTCCAGACACCACCACCGGCAAGCTGGTCATGGCCGATGGTGCCACAATCACTTCCCAGACCGGCCGCATTGATCTGCGGGGTGAGACCTCGGTCACCGTGGGACGAGTCGTCACCGGGGGAGATGTCCGGTTGACCTCTCGTGACGGGGGAATCATTGACGGGGGCGACACCGGCGGGGCGGATGTGGTCGCTGCCAATCTCGGAATCGATGCTGCCACGGGAGTCGGCAGCGGCAACGCCTTGGAAACGGCGGTCAGCAACCTGGCGGTGCTCAACCGGCTGAGCGGCGATGTGCGGATCGACAACAACGTCGGCGGCCCACTGACCATCGGCTCGGTGAACGACGGCATCCTGCCGACACTGAACGGCATCATCAATTCCGGGACGGGCAATGGCCGGATTCTCGTCAACAACGTGGGTGCACTCACGGTCGCCAATGCCATTGCCAACTTCTCCGGCGGCGAAGTGACCCTCTTCGCAATCGCCGATGGGGGAGACGATGATCATCTCACAGTCAGCGCCCCGATCTTCGCGGGCGGGGCCAACGGACACATCACCCTGAATGCGGGGACCGATCTGATCCTGCTGGATACGCCCGTTGCCTATGACCTGCAGGGAGTCAGCATTACCGGCGCTGCCGCCCGGGAAGTGCTGTATCAGCCCGGTTTCGTGGTGAAAAGTTCCACCGGTTCCGTCACCAGTCCGACTCCGCTGTTGCAGAACGTCACAACTCCACAGGTCCTTCCCACAGGGATCGCGGTCATCAACGGGGAATTCGGACGGCCCGGGGACAACACCTTTGTGTTCCAGATCACCTGGGACGTCAACGGGCCGGTGATGGAAGTGATCGACAGCGGGCAGATGTATCGCGACGCCGAAACCGGCAAGCTGATTGGCCCCGCACCGGGAGTCGGCCCTGGGACGTTCAGCTTCAATCACCAGTACTGGGCGAACCCCGATCCCGCGAACCCGGCCAATCCAATTCCGATCACGATGACTCTCTACGACGACCGGAACATCACCTTCACCGCAGCCGGAGTCGACCTCGGAGTGGTGTCGGTCACTTCGTATGCAGATGTCCCCGGAACCGGCATCGGCTTCTTCTTCATCTATGACCTGTCCATCGTCGTCCCGCCGATCGAGGCGCCGCGCGTCCAGATCGGCACGGTTTCGGCCACGACCGGCAGCAGCGTGATCTCGTTTAATGTGACGCACGACATTCAAACCTTCACCGACTCGGAGGTGCAGCACGACGAGCGGATCGTGTTGATCGAGAAAGTCGGTGCGGACGGACTGGTTGAACTCGACCGCAATGGACTGCCGATCCGGCGGGCTGTCTTCGGCGACGAAGCCCAGCTGATCCTGAACGACCTCTCGGGGCTGTTCCACAAGCTGCATGAGGGGCGCTGGCGAATCTTCCTGAAAGAAGGGGAAGATGCCCAGCCGCAGCTGGTGCGCGACGTTCTGCTCCGGAACGGCAAACCGGCCAGTGAAGAAGCGGGGACGCAGGACCGGCCTCCCACTGAGTCGAATGAGATGCAGCCGATGGCCCCGCCGGAGGGGTCTGCCCTGGATTGGCCGGTGCAAGTGCAGCCGATGGGGAAAGTTAGCGAGTTCTCGGCCCCGGAGCGGGCAGCAGACCTGCTGGCGCTGGTGGAAGCGGACTTTCATCAGGAACAATCCGTCACCGCCGACTGGTTGTTTCGTTCGGAATATGCAGAACAGGCCGGAGAGCGACCGTTTCTCGAAGAGTCGGGTCGTGATCGTCGGGAAATCTCTTCTGCCGGAGCAGGTGTTGCCAGATAATGCTGGTAGGGCTGCCGTTCCGGGAATCGATGTCAGGATAGGGTGCTGGCGACTTCTATGAAATGTCCTGTCTGTCAACATGATGTGACGCCGACCCCGCAGGGACGTTGTCCCGCTTGCGGAGGAGTCTGCCCTGTCTCCAGTTCCCCGGACTCGATTTTCCACTCGCCCGCATCCGGTGCAGCGACATTCGTCAGTGAAGACTGGGCGAAAGAAGAATCCGTCGAGTCCGGAGGGACCGCCGATTCTTTGGGGACCTCTGACTCACTCGGCACGGCGAACTCACTCGGCACGGGCGATTCCCTGGGA
This sequence comes from Planctomicrobium aquicomposti, assembly GCF_051466325.1. Classification (NCBI taxonomy): domain Bacteria; kingdom Pseudomonadati; phylum Planctomycetota; class Planctomycetia; order Planctomycetales; family Planctomycetaceae; genus Planctomicrobium; species Planctomicrobium aquicomposti. Next base: position 915,467 of record NZ_CP195792.1, on the reverse strand, counting down.
ACAGCCGACTCCCTCGCCTCGGCCGATGATCCGAGTCTGCAGACCATTCAGGTGAATCCTGATGACTCACCTCCCGACCGGGGACTGGCAACGCTGGTCGACGTCGACAGCCTGGGTTCGGTGGATGACGGTCGGGCCGATCAGACCTTTGTGGAAAGCGAAGGCAGGAATCTCGCCGACCGCACATTCGTCGGTGATGATGCCAACTTCGACCTGCATGATGACCTCCCCCACACCTATCAGGATCGCGGAGCCACGGCCGCGGAACTGAAGACGCTGCAATCCAACTGGAGCGAGGCCGACAACGGTGAACCGCAGATGACGATCAAGTCACGCGCGGATGAGTCCGAGTCTGGCTCAGCCGTGCTCGGCGACACCCTGAACGCCGTCCCGCACCGATCCCTGCGCACCGTCGGAGACAAGTTCGCCTCGGGTCCCCAGCTGGCGGAATACGAGCTGTTGAAGGTCCTCGGCGAAGGGGGCATGGGGGTTGTCTGGTCGGCCCGCCAGACGTCAGTCGATCGTCATGTCGCCGTGAAGATGATCAAGGGACCGCTGGCGGAGAAGCGGTCTCAACGGCAGAAGTTCCTCGCAGAAGCGGTGGTGACCGGAGATCTCGACCACCCCAATATCGTCCCCATCTACGACGTCGGGACGGATGCCCACGGCACCCTCTTCTACTCCATGAAGCAGGTGAAGGGGACCCCTTGGCTGAAGGTGCTCAAGGAAAAGACTCAGCTCGAGAACCTTGAGATTCTGATGCGCGTGGCCGACGCCGTCAGCTTCGCCCATGCCCGCGGCATCATTCATCGCGATCTAAAGCCGGAAAACGTCATGCTCGGAGAGTATGGCGAAGTGCTGGTGATGGACTGGGGACTGGCACTGGCAACGGGAGATCTCGAAAAAGCGCGACAGCTCCGGCAGTCGATGAGCATGGGAGGGACGCCGGCCTATATGGCGCCGGAAATGGCGACTGGCCCGTTGGAACGGATCGGCCCCTACAGCGATCAGTATCTGCTGGGGGCCATTCTCTGGGAAATCATTACCGGCAAACCTCCGCACCCGGGCAAGAAGGTGCAGGAGTGTCTGCTCGCTGCCATCCGCAACATCATCGCGCCGACCGAGAAGAATGGCGAACTGGTCGACATCGCGCTCAAGGCGATGGCCACAAATCCGGCCGATCGCTATGGGTCGGTGCGTGAGTTTCAGCAGGCGATCCGGGAGTCGTTTTCGCACGCGGAAAGCGTGGCCATGGCCGACCGGGCTCAGGCCGAGTTGGAGCTGGCCCGTCGAACCGATGTCTACAGCGATTATGCGAAGTCGGTCTTCGGCTTCGAAGAAGCCTTTGACCTCTGGAAGGGGAATCGGGTCGCCGAAGAAGGAATCGACACCGCCAAACTCGCCTATGCCGACAGCGCCTACCGCAAAGGGGACTACGACCTCGGGGCGACATTACTGCGGGAAGATCAGCCATCCCAGCGCGAACTGCTGAATAAGATCCGCACGGCCAAAGCGGAACGTGAAGCGCGGCAGCACCGCCTGCGGCTGGCCAAACAGTTGATGGCGGGTCTGGGAATACTCCTGTTTGCCGTCATCACCACCGCACTGCTCTGGATTCGCAGCGAGCGGAATTTTGCCATTGAGCAAAAACAGATTGCCGAGGAGCAGGAGAAGATCGCGGTCGAACAAAAGCAGATCGCGTTGGAACAGCGGCAGGTGGCGATTGACGAACGAAATCGCGCTGAGCAGGCCAGACTGCAGGCTCTGGCTGCCGAGAAAGTCGCCCTGGCAGCCCGCGAACAGGAGGCCTCCGCCCGACAGGAAGAAGCCGCAGCCCGGCAGCAGGAGGCAGCGGCCCGTGAACAGGAAGCCGCAGCCCGGCGACTGGCAGAACAGGCCAAGCTGGACGAAGAATACGAAGCCTACATCGCCCGGATTGGACTGGCAGCCGCGAAGATTGAAGAAAATGCTTTCAATGTCGCACTGACGTTGCTGAATGAATGTCCCCCCGCGCTGCGAAACTGGGAATGGGGCCGGCTGATGCATCTCTGCCAGCAGATTTCCCAGGAATACTTCGCGGACGGCCCCATCGACTCGATCGCAATTTCTCCCGATGGAACAAAATTCGTCGCCGGCAGCTGGGATCGCAAGGCCCGTGTCTGGGACCTGAAGACACAGCAGCAGTTATTCGAGCTGCCTCAAGCCACCCTGTACGTGCATGCGGTGGCGTGGTCGCCGGACCAGCGGGTGATCGTCACCGGCGGGAATGATCCGCAGGGGCTGATCCGCTTCTGGGACGCCGCTTCGGGTCGGGAGCTCGGACACGCGAATGGTCACCATGACGCGGTTGTCAGTGTCCATTTTTCTCCCGATGGAAAGCAGCTGCTCTCCACATCCTATGACCAGACGGCCAAGCTTTGGGATCTCACCACACTGAGTGCCCCACGAGAACTCCAGACCCTCACCGGACACAACTGGTGGGTCTGGGATGCCGCGTTTCATCCCGAGTTCAACCTGCAGCAGCCCGATGCACCCAACCAGCTGGTCACCGTCAGTCAGGATGGGAAGGCGATCGTCTGGGAGATCCGGCAGCAGGGAAATGACGTCGCCGCCAACACTGTCGCCACATTTTCGGGTCATCAGGGACCGGTTTATACCGTCGCCTTCTCTCCCGATGGACAGTCCATTGCCACGGCCGGATATGACAAACGGATTCTGCTGTGGAACCCCTCCGACCTTCCCGCCTTCAGTCTGGAAAAAGTGCTCGCCGGAGAAAAGCCGGAGCTGAAATGCCGGGAATTGCTTGGCCACACCGCCCCGATCGAATCGCTGGCGTTCTCGGCGGAAGGCGAAATGCTGATCTCAGGAGCCCGGGACAACGCAGTGAAAGCGTGGTCCGTGAGTGGACTGAAGGCCATGAAAACGTTTCGCGGTCATCACAGCGCCGTCCGGAGCGTTGCCATCAGTCGCGATGGTCGCAGCATTCTCTCCGGAGGACAGGACCAGCGGGCCATCGTCTGGAGCGTCGAAGACTATGAAGAAATTCGCGTGCTGAACGGCCGACAGCTCGCCGGTCATCAGGATGCCATTCTCAACGCCACATTCTCCCGAGATGGCCACACAATACTCACCGCCAGCCGCGACCGCACCGCCCGGACCTGGGACGCGGACACCGGCGCAGTGCTGAAGACCTTTGCCGAAGGGCATGATTACCTCGCTTCGAGTGCCGTGTTCTTCCCGGATGGAAGGACGCTGATCACATCCGCTGCCGACAACACGGTGAGGATGTGGAATGTCTCCACCGGGACACAGTTTCTCCGCCTGGGCCAGACCGGACGGACGGCCGCACTCGCCCTCTCCTCCGATGCCCGCTGGCTGGTCACGGGGAGTGAAGACGATGCCGCCAAGCTGTGGAAAGTCGCCGACCTCATGCCGTTCGCCGCCGACGGAGAAGCGATTCGCTCACGCGATCAGCTGCCGGAGTTTCGCCCGATCAGTGACCATCATGGCCGCATTACCGCAGTCGCTTTCGCCCCGCAAAAAAATCTGTTGCTCACCTGCGATGCCAACGGCCGCTGCCTGCTGCGGGATGTGGAGACTGACCAGCTTCTCTGGAACGTGAAGCATCACACCCGGCGGGTGAACGCCTGTCGGTTTATCGCCAATGGAACTCAGATTCTGACCGCCAGCAGCGACCACACCGTCAGCCGGCTCGATGCCGCCACGGGTGAGGAGCTCGCCAGCCTCATTCTCAAGCATGCCGGTCCGGTGATCGCGATGGATCTCTCCGCCGATTCCCAGCAGGTTCTGACGGTCGAATCTCTGGAGTCGTCTGCGAAAGAACAGGGGGCCCGGGTGCACCTCTGGGACACCGCGACCGCCCGTCGCCTTGAGTCCTTCGAAGTCCACGGCTACAGCGTCAATGCCATCACCTTTGTCCCGCACACGACATCTGCCGCCGCGGTCTGTTCGGACAACACCGTCCGTCTCTTCCGGTTGCAGGGTGAGTCTCCCGCCGACCGGGGGGGCGAACCGTGGCTCGATTTCCAGAAACTGGGGGGGCTTGTCTGGTCGGTGGCCTACGCCCACGATGGCCGATCGATGTTGACTGTCGGCGGCAGCGAAGCGCGGCTCTGGGACCTTGGCACTCGTCGGGAGAAGATGGCCTTCAGTCCCCACGGCGCTGTGGCGGCTGCGAACTTTTCTCCGGATGGCAAGCAGATCATCACCGGCAGTTGGGATAACTCCGCCAAAATCTGGAACGTGCAGACAGCGCAGGCGGTTCGACGCCTGGAAAACGGTCATCAGGGATACATCAACAGCGTGGTCTACTCTCCAGACGGGAAGCGTGTCCTCACCGCCTCTGACGATGCGACGGCCAAGCTCTGGAACCTTGAAACCGCAGAAGTCATGCTCGTGCTGAATGGCCATGTGGGACGGGTCCGGCAGGCGATCTTTTCCCCGGATGGCAAGCAGATCCTGACAGTCGGCAGCGACCGCACGGCCCGGCTCTGGGATGCGGAGACCGGGCAGCCGGTGGGACAGCCCTTCGTCGGGCATCGCTGGTCATTGCTCTGCGGAGCCTTCTCTCCCGATGGACAACGTGTATTGACCGGCAGCGAGGACAACACCGCGCGACTCTGGAACTCCGCCACGGGAGAATGCATCGCCACCTATGAAGGACACACCGCAGCGGTCACATCCGTCGCGTTTTCTCAGGATGGCCGTCGCGTCTTTACCGCCAGCCAGGACAACAGCGCGAAATTGTGGGATGCCACGCCCAAACGGGAAGGGACCGAGATTCTGACGCTCACCGGACATTCCGAGGAATTGACATCGATCGCCGTCTCTCCGAACGGTCGTCAAATCCTGACGGCCAGTCGCGATGGCACAGCGGTCCTGTGGATGACGAGTGACTGGCAGAAGGCTCCGCCGCTGGCTGAGTTCCCGCACCTCAAGTTGCGCCAGCGGAAGTGACCGCAAGGAGAGGGCGATCGGATCAGTGGGGCAGAGTGTGATTTTTCGAATCGTGGAGCAGCGGTCACGTCAGGCAGACTGTACGACGGTGAACCAGACCGACATAATGCAGGTCCTGCCGGCGTTCTGGGGCTATAGCTCAATCGGTTAGAGCAGCGGACTCATAATCCGTTGGTTCAGGGTTCGAGTCCCTGTGGCCCCATTTCCGCAAACCACCCCCCAGACACACCTTACAACTCACTGGTCAATCTCGAATCTCTGTCATGACCCCTGACCGTGGAGACGGGATGCGGCTTCCGCCGGTTCCGTCACGATCAGATCCTGCCCCCCCTCGACGCCACCGAAGTTTCCGGCTCAAAGGAAGACGTGCGATGTCGCTGAAAAGAGGTTGGTGATTTTGAGTGGAGAGGGTGCTTCTCAAATCGACTTCACCAAGCGGTCCGCTCAGGCCGCCATTGCTTCCGTGACGATGCGGCGCGATGCCGCCCCATGAGAGGCCCGGTTCCCTTTCTTTCAGTTGAGTCGCTGAAGTCTGAACGGCAGGCCGGACTGCGGTGTCTCAGTGAACAAGTCGCTTTTGACGCACTCGTTCATGCCACGCGGAAATGAGCATTTCATCGCACGAAATTCTTGCTGCTCGGGCACTGAACGAGCAACCTGCTGAATCCTGCGTCCGGGAGACAGAAACTACGATTGCACGCCGCGGCGGATCGGCAGTATGACTCTTGCTGCTCACAGGATTTCACAGTTTTATTCGCGGGCTACAATACCGGCATGTCCAATGTCAAACAGATGAATCATTCCGGGCCCAGCCCAAATTTTTCCGTACTGGTGGGGCAGAAGGTCCCCCCTTTGCAACTCGAAGCAGTGGACTCGCAGTCCTCCGCTCCCGTCAGATTCAGCAGTGACGAAGCACGTGGTCGTTGGTGGATGCTCGTTTTCTATCCCCGCGATTTCTCCTTCGTCTGCCCGACCGAGCTGACCGCCTTCAGTGCCCGCGCAGAAGAGTTCCGCAAGCGAAACTGCGAACTGCTGGGAGTCAGCGTCGACACGCTGGACCTGCATCGGGAATGGCTGTCGACGCCCCCTGAAGAGGGGGGACTGGGACCACTGCAGTTCCCGCTGGCATCGGATCCGGAGGGGGAGGTCGCCCGACAACTGGGGTGCTGGGATTTCGAAAAACAGGTCTCGACACGCGGACTGTTTATTGTGGATCCGGAAGGGACGCTGCAGTATTCGGTCGTTCACAACCTGAGTGTCGGACGCAGTACAGATGAGGTGCTGCGCGTGCTCGACGCCCTGCAATCCGGGGGACTCTGTCCGGTCAGCTGGACGCGGGCCGACGGGACAATCGATGCCGAAGCGGCACTCCGCCCAGGCCGGATCGTGGGGCACTACCGGATTCGGGAGAAGCTCGGCTCGGGGACATTCGGAAATGTCTTTGAAGCCTGGGATCTGCGGCTGGAGCGTCGCGTGGCAGTTAAAGTGCTCAAGGAGAAGCTGACAGCTTCTCGGGCAGCACTGCTCGCCGAAGCCCGGGCGGCGGCCCGGCTGAACCATCCGCGGGTCTGCACGGTCTTCAGCATCGACGAGGAGGACGGCCTGCCGCTGATTGTGATGGAACTGCTGGAAGGGGCACTCCTGTCGGATCGGATCGCCGCAACGTTGTCTCCCCAGCTGGCCCATCGACTGGCCCGCGATGTCGCGGCCGGCGTCGCTGCGGCGCATCAGGCGAGCATTGTTCATGGGGATCTGAAGCCGGCGAACATCATGGTCACGATGGATGATCGGGCAAAGATCCTCGATTTCGGGCTCGCCGCCAAGCGGGCCGTCGTCGCTTCAATTATGGTCGATCTTGAAAACAGCGACGCCACCACCGTGGTGGAAGTGGCGGGGGGGAACAGCCCGCTGGAACGGGTGACCGTCTCTGGAACACCGGCTTATATGTCGCCGGAGCAGGCTCTCGGCAAATTGGCCAGCACCGCTTCCGACGTTTTTGCGTTCGGGCTGATTCTGTATGAGCTGATTACACACCGCCGGGCACTGCCCGGTGATTCCCCGATTGCGGTGCTGATGAAGCTGCGCAGCGCGAATCTGTCGGAAGAACTGGCCGCGTCACTCGATGCGGGCTATCGCCCGATGGTGGCAGCGATGCTCGATCCGGATCCCGCCCTGCGCCCCACGATGAAGGAAGTGGCCCGCTGGCTCGAGAGCGGTCCGGAGTAAATGCGATCCTGGGATGGACGGGTCAGATGGTGTTCGGCTCCGACTGCGATCGGGCAGTGGGAGCGAGCAACATCGATGTCGCCAACAACAAAGCCCGCGTAGTCAACGCGGGCCTTGTTGAATCGTTGTGTCGGTCTCGACGGTCGGAATGCGTGTCCGCAGAACGCACCGGCTCTACTCTTCGCGGACAAACTCCTGAAACCGCTTCCGCAGCTGACGGGTGATTGGTCCCGGCGTTCCGGCTCCAATGGGACGGCCATCGAGCTTCACCACCGCAATCACTTCCGCAGCGGTTCCTGTCAGGAAACATTCGTCGGCCACGTAGATGTCGTGCCGCAGCAGGGTTTTCTCTTCAACCGGAATTCCCGCCTCGACAGCCAGTTTCATCACGACGTTGCGGGTCACCCCTTCGAGGATTCCGGCATCGGTCGGTGGTGTCATCAGCACGCCGTTTTTCACAATGAAGATGTTGTCGCCGGTACACTCGGACACATGTCCGAGATGGTTCAGCATCAACGCTTCCGGGGCGTCGGCATCGGTCCCTTCGATCTTGGCCAGAATGTTGTTCAGGTAGTTCAAAGACTTGATGCGTGGGCTGAGCGCACCCGGATGATTCCGGATGGTGCTCGCCGTGATAATGGACATCCCCTTTTCATACAGCTCTTCAGGATAGAGCGTGATGGTATCCGCGATGATGATCACCTGCGGATGGCTGGTCTTGCGGATGTCGAGCCCCAGCGAGCCGGCCCCGCGGGTGATGACCAGCCGGACATAGCCGTCCACCAGCTTGTTGGCCGCCACGGTATCCTGCACCGCCTTGATCATCTCCTCCTTGGAGATGGGAATCTGCAGACGGATGGCCAATGCGCTTTCGTACAGACGGTCGATGTGGATTTTCAGTTCGAAAACCCGTCCGGAGTAGACCCGAATTCCTTCGAAGACCCCATCGCCGTAGAGCAGGCCATGGTCGTATACGCTCACGACCGCGTCTTCCTTGTTGACCAGAGCGCCGCTCAGATAGATCTTTTGAGACATTCGGAAATTCCGGGAAATGAATACCGCGTGAAACGCCGGGAGTGGGACAGCCAGCCACGGCTGATGAAAAGATCGCCGGAATCCGCGTCAGACGGGGTCGCCAGGCTGCCTGTCAGGCTGCCTCTTCGAGCGTCTGGATGCGACCTTCACTGAGGCGAACAATGCGCTGGGCCTGATTGGCGATTGCATCATCGTGCGTGACCATGATGATAGTCAGCTGCTCTTCCTCGTTCAACTTGTGCAGCAGCGTCATGATTTCGTTGCCGGTGTAAGAATCGAGGTTGCCGGTCGGCTCGTCCGCCAGCAGGACCGATGGTCTTCCGGCCAGTGAACGCGCAATTGCGGCCCGCTGCATCTCGCCTCCGGAAAGTTCCGATGGACGATGTTTGACTCGGTGCCCCAGGCCGACTTTTTCCACGATTTCCAGTGCCAGTTCGCGAAATTCCCGACGACGCTTCCAGTAGCTGAACACGGAATGCCGGATCATCAACGGAGACAGGACATTTTCCAGCAGCGTGAGTTCGGGGAGCAAGTGATAAAACTGGAAGACGAAGCCAAAAACATGGTTCCGGATTTCGTCCCGGGTGGTCTGGGGCAACCGGTCAATGCGGTTGCCATCCAGCCAGACCTCCCCATGATCCGGTTCATCCAGCAGGCCGAGTAGATGCATCAGTGTGCTTTTGCCGGAGCCCGATTGACCGACGATCGACAGGAACTCCCCCTTGTGGACGGAGATATCGACCCCCCGCAGGACCGGAACCAGATTCTGCCCCTTTGCATAGGCCTTATCGAGTGCTTTGGCGCTGAGGTGGGGTTTTCGCTTGGTCATGGACAGGGTTCGCGGGAGGTGCATGGGTGTCGTCTTCCTGAGCGGGGGCTGGCCGGTTCCGCCGTTATCTCACTCGTAACGCAGGGCACGCACGGGATGCAGACTGGCCGCCCGACGGGCCGGCAGCACGCTGGCCAGAATCGCAATCAGCATCGCGCCGGCAGCCACCGAGACCACCATGGTGGGAGAAATCGAAGTCGGAATTTCGTGAAAGTAGTAGATCGCCTCGTCAAAGACTTTCTGACCGGTCATCCAGGAGATCACACTCTCAATCTGGTTGATGTAGCGAATGAACAACAGGCCGAGAACGACCCCTGCTCCGCTCCCCACGATTCCCAGCGAGAGCCCATAGGCGAGGAAGATCGACATGACCCCCTGTGAGCTGGCTCCCAGGGCTTTGAGAATGCCGATATCGCGGGTCTTCTCCACCACGATCATGTAGAAGATCGCCAGAATGCCGAAACCGGCGACGGTAATGATCAAAAACAGCAGCACGTTCAGAATCGCCGACTCGACCGCCACCGCCTGCAGCAGGGGTCCCTGCTTTTCTTCCCACGTCCGGATCATCAGATCGAGCGGCAGGATTCCACGCAGCCGGCGGGCCACTTCCGGAGCATCGTCAAAGTTCTTCAGTTTGATCTGCAGCGAGGTGACCGCCCCGTTCCGCCAGTTCAGGTTGTCATGCGGGCGGGTCGGATCGGGAGCCGCCAGCATCCCGCGGGCCAGCTGCAGTTCTTCCAGATTGCAAAAGACGAGATTGGAATCGTATTCACTCATGCCGCTCTTGAAGACGTCCACGATGGTCGCCTTGAACGAGACCGGCTGTGGATTTCCGGTTTTAATCGTCGTCAGCACCACATCCTGTCCGGGGCAGGCGTAGTGGAAGGTGCGAAACTTGCCTTTATCGTCGCGAGTCGGATGACTGATCACGCCCGCCCCCACAAACAGTCTGGCCCGCATCGGGGCATTGGGATCTTGCGGAGCAGCAGGGACGCCGCCATGAGCCGGAGGCGGAGCAGTCGCAAACGGATCCTGATCATCGACCAGAGGAGACTCTGTCGTCGCGTTGCGGGCTGCCTGATAACGGCTGTCGAGTTCCTGAAAACGCTGCAGCCGCATCCAGTTTTCACGCACGGCCAGGGCTTCCGAAGTGAGGCTCCAGTCCAGCGGAGTGTTGGCGGGAATCAGCGGAGGGCGAATCAGTTCGCCATCTTCCTTGATCTCCTGTCGGTTCAGCAGATAACTGGAAAGCGGGCTGACCTGTTCCTTCGTGTCAGGCACGATACCGATGATCGTCACCGGGCGGTTGACATGCTGTCCAAACGCCTGAAAGCTCATCATGCCGTAGATTTCGACCGTCGGCGTGATGGCCTCGATGTATTGCCCCGCGACACGTTCAATGTCGGCGATGATCTGGTCGGGGAACGGTGTGCCGTCCATGCTTTGGGATTCGACCACCATATCCGACAGAATGCCGTGGATCCGGTCGCGCATCTGCGAAGAGAAGCCGGACATGACGCTGTTGACGACGATCATCGTCGCCACCCCGAGCGTCACGCTGATCACGCTGGCAAGCGCGATAAACCGTGTCCGCAGGTAGCGGTTGGCGAGCAGAAATTTGTACATGTGCAATCCCTTGCGATCTGGCGATCCGTGCCAATTGCCCGAAGTGTAGCCGCTCGCGACGAAATGAGTCGAGGCGAATTCCAGCAGCCGGAAATCCGCTCGCTTTCAGGTCGGGGGAGGGTTCTGAATTGCCGTCGTCAGAGTCAGCCCGAGCCAGCCCGGAAAGGAAAGTGCGATGAAAAACGCCCACAGTCCCCAGAGAAACAGCATGGTCTGCTGCAGGCCTGTCAGTTCCAGAGACCTGGACTCGGTAGGCAGTTGCGACCGTTCCAGCAACCCCGGAGACATTTCCGGCAGGCGGAGCGGTCCCGCCAGGAGACGGGTGGAGACCCGCAGCAGCCCCGCCAATGCAATCAGATTCCCGACCAGAAAACCGATGGGACCGACGGCGGCCAGATTGGCGACCCGGAGCACGCCCGTGGTGTGCCAGGCGAGGTAAAGACCGGCAGCAGAGGGGGTGAGGGTCAGGAAAGCGGTCGCGACCAGGAGCGCTGGACCAAGCCAGCCCGCGCGCGACGAGACTCCCTGAAACGCCATCAGCTCGGGAGTCTGATAGCGGTCCTGCAGAATCGAAGTCGCCACCACAAACAGCATCAGCGCGGCAAGTTGACAGCCCACAATGCATCCGACCAGCCCTTGCATTTCTGCGGGCAGAAAGATCGCCAGAGGAACAACGATCTGGCTGGTCCAGAGCAGAATGCTGGCGTGCAATCCGGGAAATTCTCCCTGCGAGAGAATCATGAGTCCTGCATAGAAGCTGCCGAACATCGCCAGAGTCAGTCCGATCGGCATGAGCGACGGCAGGGCGTCGGGCAGGAGGGTGCTGAACAATCGCGCGAGGACCAGGAAGGAACCTTTCACCCAGACAATCAGCCAGATCCGCTCCGACAGCGACGCCGATGAGAACGATCTGAAGATCCAGGAGTGCAGCGGGAACAGACCGACAGCCAGTAAGGCTCCGGCTCCCAGTAGAAAGCGGGGCAGACCGGCATATTGCGATAACAGGTGCCGGGCAGCAGGATTCTGAAAAGTGGAAGACTTCAACTCCCGGCCCAGTTCCGCCAGCGATGCGGTTGATGTCCCCGGCGGTCCCTGCGGGGCCTGACGGATGACGGCCAGAATGCCAATCAACGTGGCCAGTCCCCCGAGGACGAGGAGCCAGCCCGTCACCTGCGATGTCAGAAACATGCTGGCCCACGAGCGTTTTTCGGCGCCGCCGCTCCGGGCGAGGGCGACCGCAAGAGTCAGCAGGGTGAGACTGCCCCCCGTGAACAGCGAACCGAGATCCCAGCCGAGAAAAGCCAGATTCATTGTCGCCAGCAGCCCGAGATTGCGCAGTGCTGTCCGCTGTGGACCGTCAGGAGGAAACAGCGTCGTGGTGAAGTAAGCGCCCGGCAACAGGGCCACCAGGAATCCGTTCAGTCCGCCAACACTCCAGGTCACACGGTCAAACAGACTCGGTTTTCCCGCGACCAGAGGGAGTGTCCAGTTCACCTCCACGACCGTCATCCCACTCGTCATCCGGACGAGCAGCAGGAGCCCCGTCGCCACGAGCAGCGTGCTGACGACTTGTCCCAGCCGGCGGATCTGCTGCTCGCTGCTGCAGAGCGTGGCCGCCACCGCGAACCCCAGACAGGGCAGCAACACCTGCACAAGCAGGAGGTACTGCCAAAGGGGAGAATCGGCTGCAGGCAAGTTCGGCCTTCAGTTCGGAGACGAACGTCAACATCGTTGACAGTGAGGGAGATTCCTCCGGAGGGATGCCCCGGACGGACTGCATCAGATGCTCACGGGTCGGCGTTCCGGAGTCAACTCTACGCGCAGCTCGGTTCGTTTCCTCACCCCCAGGAGCGAGACAATCCCGCAGGGACCGAATTCAGAACGTTGTTGCCTGGGCGATAATGATGGTGACGACGATGATCACGGGCACCCACACCAGCAGGATCGACCAGACGCCCATCCCGAACAGGATTCGCATGGCCAATGAAGACGTTCCCGTCGACTTCTGCAGCTGGACTCGATCCCGCATTGTGAAAAAGGCGCCCGCTGCGCCCCCGCCGAGGACCAGACAGACGGCGACAATGGCGAAGGTCGTGGCATCCAGGGCCTGCGCGGAATCCGGGTTTCGCCGGAGCTGCTTCCGATAAACCGAGTACGCAATCAGGGGGGTGGCACCTGCTCCAATCGCCACGTTTTTGAGGAGCGACGCCGAGTCCGCATCCTGTCCTCCGGAAGCTGGCGATTTCCTCCCTTTCTGTCGACGCGGAGGGGAGGTGGTCTCCGGCTCGGCAGCCGCCTCTTCCCAGTCGAATTCTTCCTCAGCCTCGTCCACAGCCTCCTGCAGTGGAATGCAGAGGGTGGCCTGGCAGGCCTTGCAGCGAGCCTTTTTGCCCCCCAGAGAATCGGACAAACGGTAGACTTTGTCGCAACGCGGACAGGTGACTTCGATCATCTTGCCCTCTCGCCAGAAGCCCATGCGTCCGAGGGATCGACACGAAACCAGAGCCCTCGCCCAGAATCAGCCGAAGTGGATCCTACCACCACTCAGGCCATACCGACAGTCTGTCGAGGCTGCGCAGATCGCCCGGCAAGGTTCAGTCAAACCGCATTAGGACCGCAATGGTCAGGGCAGCCAACGGCAACCAGATCAGCAGCAGTGACTTGTTGCCCATCCCGAACAGGAGGTGCAGCAAGGGGGTTTCCGTGCCGGCCAGGCGCCGTTCCCGGGCAATCTCCCGCATGGCAAATGCTCCGCCCCCCAACGAGCCTGCCACAGCGTGCGCCACGTAAGCCGATTTCCGTTCAACCGGAGGAGGGGCGTTGGCAATCCGTCGCCGCCATCGTCGGGAGCGATAGGAACTCCCGCAGGCGAGTGCTCCCATAATGGCCCCCGCCCCCATCATCCAGAGGACAGATCTCCGTGACTGGGGAGAGTGGTTTTCTAAGCGGTTGGACCTGCGGGGTGGGTTCATTCCGGAATCGTGGACGATGGGGACAGGAACAGAGTTTCCCCAGCGTTCCCCGGGGACTCCGCTCGGATGATATCTCACTCCCTGATTGGGGGAGTAAAAGCTACCTCCGACAGCTGCCAGCGAAACTGCTCAACTGGCCGGGAAGCGGATCGTATTTCTTCCCAGCACAGTCGTCCATGCCTGTCGGTCGGTCTGAGAGTGCTCACGAAACCGCCGAGAGGATTTCCGGCTTCTTGACGACCAGTCGATTCACTTCGGTTGCGGGACCTTCGTCAACCTGCGGTGCCCCCGTCTCGGCGAGCCGGTACACGTTTTCTGAAACCGGCACCAGAAACTGGCGAAACCAGAGCATCTGTCGGACACGTTCACGCGGATTCAGCAACCGGACTTCCACGCCCCGTTCCATCCAGTCGAAGAGCATCCCGAAGAATCCACTCGGGACGTACTGGACCGAGTGCATATCGATCGCAAAGGCATCGACCCCGTCCTGCAGCACGATCCGGAACAGGGTATCCCGGATCAGCGACAGGTCGGCCCCATCCCAGATCTCCATTTTTCCGATATCCACGACCGTCAGATTCTCGGAAGTGGACACTGCCAGCCCGTGAGTATATTTGCGTTCGGCCATGACTCAGTTTCTCGGTGACGGAGGAGAGGTGACATCTCTCCCCAGACGCAAGACGCACGCCGGACAAATCCCCGACTGGGAGATAGTCACACGTCGCGACGACTTAAACCGAAGTCAGCCCGGGAGATAGCATGGTGTTCAGATTTTGAAGCAGTGCTGGCACCCTGGCATGTCTGTTGAAAAAAGGGGGCAGGCACGCAACGCCGCGTTGCCAAAGTGCAACATTCTACGCTGTCGCCTTCTTCGGCACGTAGTTGACGAGAAAGATTCCCGCCGCTGTCAGCGCCCCTGAAAAGATCAGCCAGAAAGAGAGCTGATCCCCCCGCAGCCAGACCGCCAGCGCCACACCGAAAATCGGCGTGCAGAAACTGAAGACGGACACCTGCGAGGCCCCATGCCGCCGGAGCAGCAGGGCGTGAGCGCCAAAACAGAAGCCCGAAACAATCAGCCCGCTGAAGAGGAGCGCGATCCACGAATCCCGGGTCATCGGGGCGCGCCACGTCTCGCCGACCAGCCAGCTGGCTCCCAGCATCATCAGCCCCCCGAGAAAGTCGTGCCACATGATCAATGTCCCCGGACTCATCGTCCGGACACAGTGCTTTGTGTAGAGCACTTTCACCGCCAGAATTACGCCGCTGAGCGCGAGAACCGAATCACCCAGCAGCGTCGGCACATCGCGCACCCCTTCCGGCATGGCCTGTTCCGTCGCCAGAAACAGGCAGCCACTCCCTGCAGCGGCCAGAACCAGACCCAACAGCTGGAGTCGACTGGGAATGAATGTCCGGTGGATGAGGAACTCATACGCCATCACCCAGAAGATGTACGAGTTCACCAGAATGGAAGCGTGTGAGGAATTGGAGCGGGCATTGCCGAAGTTAAACGTTCCGATCTGCAGACAGAGCAGCAGACTCATCAGCAGCGTCGGTCCCCACTGGTTTCGTCGGACTCCCAGCGGGGCCCGTTCAAAAAAGCACCAGGCGATCATGAACAGTCCCGCCAGCGCAAAGCGGGCGAAGCCCAGATAGAGCGGCGGCATGGAATCGAGCGCGAACTGGTTGGCGACCGCGGTCGCCCCCCACAGCACCGCCGTCGACAGCACCAGCAACGCTGAACCGGTCCCCATCGGCTCGTTGCCGGAATTCTGAGCGGGCAACTCCGCGCGCCCTTTGCCGACAGCGCTGGTGGGCGGTGCGGCTGTTGTGGGCGGGGACGCAGCGTTCACGGCAGATCACACCAGTGGAGTTTTGGAGGGGGCGGACTTCTCTTCCACCACGTAACGAGGAACAGCGTATCCCGGCAGGCGAACCCGCAGCGCTGCGATCAGTTCCAGTCCCCGGGAGACCGGGACTTCAAAATGGGCCGCCCCCTGCACTCGGTCGAGCTGATGCAGGTAATACGGCAAGACTCCCAGATCGACACAGCGCTCGCACAGCTCTTCCAGAGCCTCGACCGAATCATTGACTCCCTTCAGCAGCACCGCCTGATTCATCACCGGAATTCCCGCCGCGACTAGTTCTTCCAGTGCGGTCGCACAGTCCCCGGTCAGCTCCTGGGCGTGATTGGCGTGGACCACCAGATAGCTGCGGAGACGAAGTGATTTCAGCCGCTGAATGAAGTCGCGTGTCACCCGGTCCGGCAGCACGATTGGCAGTCGGGAGTGAATCCGCAGCCGCCGCAAATGGGGGATGTCTTCGAGTTGATCGATCAGAGCAAACAGCCGCCGGTCCGACAGCAGCAGCGGGTCCCCTCCGCTTAACAGAATCTCGTGCAGGGAACTGTCGGCTGCGATCTCCGTCAGTGCGGGTTCCCACGCAGCCAGTGACTTCGGCTCTTCGTCATAGGGGTAATGCCGCCGGAAGCAGTAACGGCAATGGACAGCGCAGGAATGGTGAGCAATCAGCAGTGCCCGCCCTTGGTATTTATGCAGCATTCCCGGAGCCCGACGGGCAGCCCCATCACCCACCGGGTCGAGCACGAAATCGGGAACAGCGTTCACCTCGGCGCCCAGCGGGAGCACCTGCAGCAGTAAGGGATCGGCCGCATTCCCGGGTTGAATCCGCTGCAGATAGCTTTCGGGAACCAGCAGGGGAAAATCGGTCTGCGCCTGCTGCAGCTCTGCCAGCAGATTCGAGGGGAGCTGCAATCGCTCCAGCAGCTGGGCCGGATCGCGCACCGCCTGGGAGAGGGAAAACTGCCACCCCCGCACGAGATCTGATTCGGCTACCGATGACACGAACACTGCCAGTCTCAGTCAAGATCTGTGGAACCGTCCCGCGACAACGCCCCTGTCCGCGCGACGTTGGCCCTCACGTCCGGCAGATTGTAGTCGTTTGACTCTCGGGGCGTAGTTGAGAATTTAAAATTGCAGAACCGCGACCACGAGCTGGAGCGGATCGCTCCAGAACAGAATGCTCTTTCTTGCCCGGACTCCATTCGCACAAAGCACCGGACCGACCGCAGGTCGACGCCGGGGCGATGAAAAGCCGTCCTGCTCTGGGTTGGAACAGGACGGCTGGAATGGATTCACGGAGAACCCTCGCTGACGCGTTGGGCTCTGAAGAACTCCAACGGGAATGCTCAAAGTGGCAACTGCCACCGCTGAGCCTAAGGCAGTGTCTTCAGCGAGGTCGAATTCCAATGGGAATTTTAAAAACTGCTGAGCGGCGACTGCCACGCCTGCTTCAGATCGGCCAGAGACTCATCGACCAGTGTCTCTCCCGCCTTGTTCTGAATCTGCAGCCTGTCGCCATCGGTCACCTGACCGACCCGGATCGGTTCCCGCAGTCCTCCCTGTACGAACAGTGCCTGGATGGCGGGAATGTCCACTTCGGAGACTTCCACGAGGAAGCGTGTATTACTCTCCGCGAACAACGCCACCGGGTCGGTGATGCTCTCGACATCAGTCAGGGCCGACAGCGTCGCTTTGACTCCCCAGCCTCCGGCAAACGCCATCTCGGCGAGGGCGACCGCCAGTCCCCCTTCACTCAGGTCATGGCAGCTGCGAACGAAACCGTTCTGAATGGCTGCATGGAGTGCGGCAAAGACTTTGGGGGCCTGCTGCAGATTGACCTTCGGAACCTCGCCGCTGTCGTGCCCGGTCACGAGATTGAAGTGGCTCCCACCCATTTCTTCGCGGGTTTCGCCAATCAACAGCAGGACGTTCCCCGGCTCCTTGAGGTCCATGGTCACGCACTTTTCGATCTCGTCGACCTGTCCCAGCGAGGTGATCAGCAGTGAAGACGGAATCGCGATCGTGACCCCTTTCCCGTCCTGCTGGTAGCTGAACTCGTTGTTGAGAGAATCCTTGCCGCTGACGAACGGAGTGCCGAACGCAATTGCTGTGTCGTGACAGCCGAGTGCAGCCCGCACGAGCGAACCGAGAGTCTCCGGACGTTCGGTATTCCCCCAGCAGAAGTTATCGAGAATGGCGATCCGCCGCGGGTCGGCTCCCACGGAGACGCAGTTCCGCAGGGCCTCGTCAATCGCACTGGCTGCCATCCAGTAAGGATCGAGATCCCCCAGCAGCGGATTCATCCCGCAGCTGATGACCAGTCCCCGCGAGGAGGAGAGATCAGGGCGAACGACCGCGGCATCGGAGGGGCCATCGTTTTTGTGACCGACGAGCGGCTTGATCACACTCCCCGCCTGCACTTCATGATCGTATTGCCGGATGATCGATTCTTTGGAGCAGACATTCAGCGAGGAGAGAATCCGCTTCAGGATGTCGGCTGCGTTGATCTTCCCCGTCGGTGCCTGAAAGGGCTGGCGAGGGACCGGGTGATAGACCGCTTCGCGAACGACCGGCGGACGACCTTCGTGCAGGAAGGACATCGGCAGATCGCCGACCAGTTCCCCCTGATAGGTGAGCACCAGCCGTTGCGTGTCGGTGAACTTCCCGAGAATGCTGGCTTCGACCCCTTCGGAAGCACACAGGGCGTGGAATTCGTCCCACGTTTCGGGCGGAACCGCCAGAACCATTCGCTCCTGCGCTTCGCTGATCCAGATTTCCGTGTACGAGAGACCGCTGTACTTGAGCGGAGCTTTTTCGAGCCAGACTTCGGCTCCGGTTTCTTCTCCCATTTCACCGACCGCACTGCTGAAGCCTCCGGCTCCGCAGTCGGTGATCGCCCGGAACAGTCTTCGATCGCGGGCAGCGAGAATCACGTCGACCACCATCTTTTCGGTGATCGCATTGCCGATCTGCACCGCTCCTCCCGAGAGTTCTTCGCTCTCGTGCGTCAGCTCCGCCGAAGAGAACGTCGCACCGTGAATTCCGTCGCGTCCAGTCCGGCCCCCCACCGAGACAATGTAGTCGCCCGGGTGAACCGCCTTGTCGCTCATTCCCCGCGGAATCATCGCCACGTTGCCGCAGTAGACCAGCGGGTTCCCCAGATAGCGGGAGTCGAAGAACACAGCTCCATTGACGGTCGGAATTCCCATCCGGTTGCCGTAATCGCGGACACCGGCGACGACCCCGCTCATCACGGTTTTGGGATGCAGTGCTCCGGTCGGAACATCTTCATAGGGAGTGGTCGGAGGTGCGAAACAGAAGACATCGGTGTTGCAGACCGGACGGGCACCCAGGCCGGTTCCCAGCGGGTCGCGAATCACTCCCCCCAGTCCGGTGTTCGCTCCCCCGTACGGCTCCAGCGCGGAAGGATGATTGTGCGTCTCGACCTTGATGCAGACATCCTGCTTCTCATCGAACCGCACGACCCCCGCATTGTCCTTGAATACGCTAACGCACCAGTCCTCCGCCCCCAGCTGCTTGCGGATCGACTGCGTCGCGGCGAAGACTGTCTCCTTGAGCATGTTCTGGAAGCGCCGTTCCCCATTTTCATCGCGATAGGCGATGCGCCCCCCCAGTGTTTTGTGCGAACAGTGTTCGCTCCAGGTCTGGGCGACCGTTTCCAGCTCGATGTCGGTCGGTTCGCGTCCCAGCTCGCGGAAGTGTTTCTGAATGGTCTGCATCTCGGCGAGGCTCAGATAGAGCTGCCCTGTTTTACTCAGCTTCATCAGCGCGGCATCATCCATCTCGCGGATGGAGACCGTCTGCAGCTGGAACTGGTAGTCCGAGCCGATTGCCAGACTCTGAAGAGGAAGCGGACCGCTGATGACACGTTCGATGGAATCGTTGGCCAGCACTCGGGTGGCCAGGCGCGACGCCTCGGTGCCATCGGCATCGGCATTGATCCAGTATTTGCGGCAGGTGGCAACTCCGCTGACCGCCAGTCCCAGGCCCCGCAGGGCATTGGCTGCGGTGAGACCGACATTGTCCGTGACCCCCGGCTTGAACAGCACATTCAGCAGCGATTCCCCGGCGGCCACCGCTTCCGTGGCAGGAAGTCCCCGCACCAGTGTCTGTTCCGTGATCGGGTCGGCCAGAAACCGGGAGACTTTGGGAAGGTCGGCCGGTTGCAAATCCCCCTCAACGAGAAATGATCGGGCAGCCTTGATGTGATGAATCGTGGTCCAGCCCCGCGATTTCGCTTCCGCCTGAATGCGTGCTCCTTCGCGATCGACTTCCCCCGCGACTGGATGAATCTCGATTTCCCACAACATCGGTCAATGTCTCAACAAATATTTCCAAGGGACGGAACTCATGCCATCGTAGTTCATGGGAGATTCCGGCAACAGCGCACCGATCCTCCGCTCCCAGACGATGGAAAAGGGTCATCACCTCAGACGGTGACGAGAGGACGGGAACGTCAATACGCCCCCACGAGACGTATTTTGCCTGCTTCCCCGCGACGGGATCTTACGGCTTCCAGCCGGGAATGGCTGCTGCCTGCCTGACCCAGTCCAGAAACTGTGCCTCATCGAGCACATCGGATTCCCGGATGTCCAGATAGCGGGCGTTTTTGTCTTTGCTCGGTCCCGGCGGGAGCGGATGGAGCGACATTCCGTAGAAGAACGTCACTTTCAGGTATTTCGTGAACACGTGGAACGCCGTGCACCAGCCCTGCCCCTCGACTCCGTAGAAGGGCGAATTCCAGCGAACCCCTTTCTGAACGCCCGGGATCGCCTGCGTGATGAGATGGTCAAGCCGTTGCGCCAAGTCCTGCTTCCAGCCCGAGAGAGCCGCGATGTACTCCCGCACCGGGGCTTCGCCGTCTCCTTTGGCGATCTGCGGATTTCCCCCCGACAGCAACACCACCCCCTCTGCATTCTGTGTGAATGCCGGACGGGCCCGCGACTTGCTCTTTGCCGGACTTGATGCCTGACGGCCGCGGGCCGATTTGTGCTTCAGATTCTCCGCGACCGCTGCCCGGATCAATTCCTGAAACGCCTTCTTGCCGATCCGCTCCCCTTCGCGAAGATCAATCGCCCTGCGGGTGTTCCCCTCCAGACTGGAATTGAACAGCTGGTGCGGATCGGGGAGGGAGGCTCCACGCACAAAAGTCAGTTTTACCACCTGCTTGTACGTTTCTCCCGTGCAGACGTTGCCGGCGTGCGACCAGACCGGAATGCCCTTCCATTTCCATTCTTCTGTCATCTCGGGATCGGCTTTTAGAATCAGTTGCCGCACTTCCGCGAGCGTTTCGCCTCGCCAGTCGTTGAGCTCCTGAATCCGCTGATCGATCCGTTGTGATGGAGAGGGGGCGGTCGACGCCAGCGGAGGGACAGCCGCCGTTCCAGATTTCCGCTTCGGAGGAGACTTCGTCCGCTTCGATGGGCCGTCCGCCATAATTGCTCCTTGGATTGTTGGATTGTCTTCCGCCGGGAAACACTGGGCTGTTGCGGATCACCTTGCAATGACCGTCGTTGCGTGGGAATCCAGAGCCGTCTGGCGTGACGGCGGTATCACATGTTGGCGGGCGAAAAGCGGAATTGCCAATCGACGGGAGACCCGGGTGCTCAAAAACAGGCCCAGTCCTTGTTCCCGCGAGTCGATCCGATAAAACAGTGCAGCCTGCTTTGATCCGTGTTGCCAAAAAGACTTTGAGCCGATGAGCACTTTGACTCCGATTCAGGACCCCGATGTGATTCTCGTCGGGAGCGGCATCATGTCGGCGAACCTCGGCGCCCTGCTGAAATGCCTGGATTCGCGATTGAAAATTCAGGTCTACGAGGTGACCGAGCAGCTGGCACAGGAGAGCTCACACGGCTGGAATAACGCCGGGACCGGTCACGCAGGCATTTGCGAGCTCAGCTATACACCGACACAGCGGCCGGACGGCTCGGTTCCGGTGGAAAAAGCGGTCGAGATCTTCGAGCAGTTTGAATACTCCAAACAGTTCTGGGCATACGCGGTCGCCTCGGGCATGGTCGACAGCCCGCGGGAGTTCATCAACCCGCTGCCGCACCTCAGCTTTGTCCACGGCGAAAAGCAGGTCGCCTTTCTCAGGGCCCGCTACGAAGGGATGTCGGCTCATCACTTCTTCAAAGAGATGGAATATTCCACCGACCGCTCCACCATCGAAAAGTGGGCCCCCCTGCTCGTGGAACACCGCCACAAGGATGTCCCGATCGCCGCCACGCGGATGGACGGGGGGACCGATATTAACTTTGGCGCCCTCGCCCGCAAACTGTTGCAATGGCTGTCGCAACAGCCGGGCTGCGGAATCGCCACCGGTCAGCGCGTGATTGACCTGCAAAAAACTCCAGCCGGCTGGCAGGTGTCGACTCGTGACCAGCGGACGGGCGAGGTTCGCAAAAACCGCGCCCGCTTCGTTTTCCTCGGCGCTGGGGGCGGGAGCCTGCCGTTGCTGCAGAAAGCCGGCATTCCCGAGGCGAAAGGACTCGGCTGCTTTCCGATCGGGGGACAGTGGCTCGTCTGCGACAACCCGGAAGTCATTGCCCGACATCACGCCAAAGTTTATGGTCAGGCGCTGGACGCCGCCCCCACGATGGCAGTGCCGCACCTCGACACGCGGTTCCTCGATGGCCGCAAAACGCTCCTCTTCGGACCGTTCGCTGCCTGGACCACCAAGTTCCTGCACGGGAAAGGGAGTCGGCTCGACCTGTTCCGTTCCTTCAAGCCGGACAATATCGCCACGCTCGTCAAGATCGGCATCCACAACATTCCTCTCGTTCGCTACCTGGTGCAGCAGGGGACACAAAGCATGCAGGACCGGCTTGACGTGTTGCACATTTTCTATCCCGGCGCGCAGCTCGCAGACTGGAAGCTGGTCGACGCCGGAATTCGTGTGCAGGCCATCAAGAAAACCGACGGCCAGGCCGGGATCGTCCACTACGGAACCGAAGTGATCACAGACGCCGACCGGACGTTATCCGCCTTGCTGGGAGCATCGCCAGGGGCATCGGTGTCGGTGCACATTGTGCTGGAAGTGGTCAAGAAGTGCTTCCCGCAGCTGCTCAATTCACCGGAGGGAAAAAACCGACTGAAGGAGATGCTGCCACTGCACGGGGCAGACCTGATGAACCCCGCCAACGCTGAACGTTACCGGGAGCTCAGCAGCCGGGCGGAAGAGGTGCTGCAACTGCATCCCGCGTGAGACGGCGCTCCCCACTTTCGAAACATTGTGGCGGCGTGTCCGCGAAGCCTCTGCCGGAGGTCAATTCTGCGGAACTTCAGCCGGCGGTTGGCCGAGCGCGGCGCGCCACTCTTCCAAGCTGTGAATCGCCGACCAGCGTCGCTCCTGCTCTTCTCCCGTTCGCTGGACGAGATGAACCTCCAGGACCTCATACGGGCTGACGTCCTGTTGTGCAAACACGAGCCTGGCCAACTCCAGTGCCCGGGTTTGGCACTGATCGAGATCGGCCTCCGGATTGAACTCGGCAGGCGCAATCTGCACGATCATCCGGAGCGTTGCCGGATGTCCCGCTTCGTGGCTTTTGTAGCGTCCGCCGACGATGTTTGGCTCCGAATGGGGATAGCGGACCGCCACCTGATGTCGCAATGTCCGGAACGGCAGCGAATAGAAATAAGAGTACAGATAGAGCCCGCCCACCATCGAGACCCCGAAGGCCAACATTCCCGCCACCACCCATTTGCCCGACTGGGAAGGGGAACAGGAAGTTGAAGTAGAAGAGGACTCGTGCGTCATTCGTGCATCCGGCTGAATCTGAACATCAACTTCAGTTCATGGCCCCGCCCAGCGTTCGTTCACTACCACTCTGAGATTGGTCCCCATTTCAGGTCGGGCGGAGCTGGGAGTAAATCTGCTGCAACAGGTCTTCGACAGTCTTGAATTTCGTCTTGGAGGCCGCCGCCTTCTCGATCTGCTCGCGGGCATCGGGGGCGGAATGCCCCAACGCCAGCAGCGCTTCGAATCCTTCACTGAGGACATCGTTCCCGGCCTTGTCGTCTCCCGTGCGGCCCGCTTTCACGAGCAGGGCGAAACGGGCCATCTTCCGGCGGAGCTTGGCGACGATCCGCTCGGCAACCGCAGGACCGATTCCGGGGAGCGTACTAAGGGTCTTGATGTCCTGTTCTTCGATCGCAGTGGCGACATCCTGCACGGGCCGGACCATCGCCTGCAGCGCCTTCTTCACGCCCACGCCGTCCACCTGACAGATCATCTCGAAGAATTCACGCTCCACGGGATGAAGAAAACCGACCAGTCGCGGAACCAGCCTCCCTTTTTGCGGATTCCCGTCGATGTACTGGATCGTCACCAGGGAGACCGTCTGATCCAGACAGCTCTGCAGCTGCCGCCGGACAAATTCGGGAATCAGCACTTCATATTCGAGATTGCCGACTTCGATTGCCGCAGACTGCAACTCCAGTCCGCTGAGTTTGCCTGTAATTTTGCGGATCATGCTCGTCCCTGAAAAGAATGCTGATTCACTCCGGAAGGTGGAAAGACAGTCTCGTCGGAAAGCAGGCGGACTGCAAATCGAATGCAGTCGGGAATTTCGAAACGAAGCTTACAGACAGCCCAACTGGCCCCCCGAAAGGGGATTACAGAGAACACGGAAAGCGGACTGTTGACCGCAGCCCGCTTTCCGTTAAACTTCCGCATCGCCGCGGCTGTGGCGGAATTGGCAGACGCGCAAGATTCAGGTTCTTGTGTCCGATAAGGACGTGGAGGTTCGACTCCTCTCAGCCGCACTTTTCTTTCCTTCGCCACAGGAAAGAGCTTCTGTAAAGAGTTCCCGCAAAGAACTTCTTCAAAGAGCATCGCCCTTCGCCGGGTCAATGAACCCGGCCCTCTTGCTTCGAGTCGTGCTCCGGCTCTTCCCCAAAGCTTGACGCAAGCAAGAACTGCGTGTCCGCACTTTGCTTTCCGGAGCAACGGGGAGGGAGAACGAAAGCGAAGCCGTGGTTCCCGACCACCCTGCCCTTCACCCCGCAAGCGCCGTCGCGCCAGCGAGCCCCCTCCGCACACCCAGCATCCACACGGGCACCCTCTACACAGAGAAGGTCGTAACAGGGCGCAGCGCGATCGACGACGGGACCTGAGAACCTGCGCCGCGACACACGCGGCGCAACCCGGGACCTTTCACGGGGCGCAACGACTCGCCAGTACCGCAGAGAGCGACTCGCCAACCGATTCTCTCAGAGCGTGCCGACCAGCTCTTTGGCAGGCCGCTCCACCTTAGGGTCCCGCCAGTTGAAGTTGCGGTCGATCGCCGCCTTCGCCAGACGAATGAGCATCTGCCGGTCCACATGAGGGCAAGGGAGATGCGGAACCGCTGCCAGCGTATTGGTCGCATCGAATTCCGGGTCATCTTTCCAGTAGGAGAGATAGACCTCCATATGCTTCACGAACAATTCTTCGATTTCGCTGTTGGAACCCATCGTTCCCCCTGCACCGCAGAAGCGGAGACCGTACAGGCCGACCACTTCTTCCAGCACATCGCGGATCAACCGGGCAGTCACCGGGACCCGCGGAGTCAGATGATAGGTTTTTCCGTGCAGCGACGGATCAGAAACAATCGTCGACATCACCTCAGACACCCAATCGACCGGCACGAGGTTCTTGCGCTCATACCCGTCGACGTTGATCTGAAACTTGTCCGAGACAATTTTCCCGGTGAAGTCTTCCTGCCCCATGCTCAATGCCAGGGTGTAAGCCAGCTGCAGCGAGACATAAAAATTATGGAACGTAAATGTCAGTCCGCTGTTACTGTCACCAACGATGATTGCCGGACGAAAGACCGTCAGCGACTTCAGAAACTTGGCATTGCGGACCAGCTCTTCCGCCTCAACCTTGCTCTCTTCGTAGGGATTGGCAAACTCCTGCCCGACGTTGAGCTCGTTCTCGTATACCAGACCGTGACGCTTGCCGGCGACGTACGCGGTGGACACGTGATGAAAGTTGTCGATGCCCGCCTGCTGGCAGAACTCCAGCACCGTCTTCATGCCGTTGACGTTAGAGACCCAGGGCTCACTGTCGCGGCCGGTGCTGACAAACGACAGGCTGGCAGCGTTGTGCAGCACAGTGTCGCAATTTTCCGCAGCCCACTGAATCTGACGACCATCCAGTCCGAGATCAGGGCTGTTGATGTCGCCAGTCAGCACGACAGGCCGAGGTAATTCCTGCTGCAGCTGGGATTCCCAGACCCGCATGGCGGCTTCGATACGTGTCTGCGGATCACTGCGGCGACTGGGACGGACGAGCACAGCCAGCTTCTGCCCTCGCAAAATCAGATCACGCATGAGATACCGGCCGAGCAGTCCGGTGGCCCCGGTTACCAGAATGTGTCCCATCGGGAAGAATCCTCAGAGGTCTCGCAGAGATCGGTTGCAGAATGAATGTAAAAAAAGTCAAGCAGCCAGAAGATCAAGTCCGGATCGACAAACAGGGAGAAAGGGTGTCATCACTGGGCTTGAGAGTTGAAATGCGGCGCAGACCTGTAAGCAGCTGATGCCGGCAACTGACTGAATTCCTGTGACCCGTTGACGATGCAGGCATCAGGGATGCCTGCAAGTTTATGCTGCGGCAGGAGCGGACTCAATCAGGTGAGCCTGCAATTGTCCGTCGCGTTCCTGATTTCGGTCTGGGGGGCGGGGAAACTCAAGCCGACCCCCGGGCAATCCCAGCGGGGAGCAATGGAGAGGAGAGACCGATTGGTCGCCGGGAATAGTCGCAACAATGGCGTCAGACCAGTTTTCCGGTTCTCGCCGGTCACCGGACCTGTACGGCTACTGCGGGATAACCGGGCCGCATCCATGATCAAACAGGTTATCAGACAACAGGTTACGCCGACACGCACAACTGCCGGCTGATGCGTTCCGCCTGACCCGAATCTTTGTCACAGGATGATGAATTGCAGGAAACTCCGGTTTCGCAAGGGAATACAACCTTGGCTGGCTTGCGCCAAAAGCGGGAATCCGCTACGTTATGCCCATTCCTGATCTCCTTTCCGGCCTATTCCGGAATTCGAGACTCAGCCAAAACACCACCGTTTTCAATGCTTGAAACAAACAATTCAGGGTTACGTACAGAGTGTATCGCGGCACCCTTTCCATCCCGGCCTGCAATCCTGTTTGGGGGTTGACACCGGTTGGCTTTTCGGACGTTCAGTCCGGCCCCGCTGGGCCGGTCGATGAGAACTTGGCTGCAGGTTGTTCGATTTTCCAATCTGAATCGCAAGCTCGATTGTTACCGTCCAACGCCCGATGGACTCGGCACCTTTCTGTGTCATGCACGGCAGGATCACTCTCTGCCATGGCAGAGACAGTCTCCCCTCCGCTGACCCGCCCGCTGACCGATTTGGCTGACAAGGCTCGACTGTCCCGTGACAGCTCGCAGCCACACGGCAGCCTGGCTGGGCGAATGCAGCGGACCACAATCCCCGGCAGCGTTTTCTGCTCTCAAAGCGCTACCGGATGCGAGACTGCAAGCCCCAGCGACGCAAGAATCGCCGACCGCGCCATACGCCCCGTTCGTCCCTCCAGACGAAGAGGGTTCAATGAAGAAGGAAATGCTGATCAACGTCCTCCAACCCGAGGAAAGCCGGATCGCCATCATTGAAGATGGCGTGCTCGAAGAGCTGTATGTCGAGCGCACCAGCGTCGAAGGTTATGTCGGCAATGTCTACAAAGGCCGCGTCGTCAACATCGAGCCCAGCATCCAGGCGGTGTTTGTGGATTTCGGTGTCGGACGTAACGGCTTCCTGCACGTCAGTGATGTCGAGTACCAGTATTACAAGCATCTGCTGGACGAACGCGAACGCGCCGAAGTCGAACGGGGCCGCAATTCCAAGTTGAACGAGCGGAGTTCCCGCAACAAGCCGCCGATTCAGGACATCTTCCAGCGCGGAAGTGAAGTGCTCGTACAGGTCATCAAGGAAGGGATCGGCAATAAAGGTCCGACCCTGTCGACCTATATCAGCATTCCCGGACGCTATCTCGTGCTGATGCCCGGGCTGAACCGGGTCGGCGTCAGCCGCAAGATCGAAGATGAAGATGCCCGCCGCAACCTGCGACGGATTCTCAAGGCGCTGGCGCCGCCGGCAGGTCTGGGCTTCATCATCCGCACCGCCGGTGTCGACCGGAGCGAGCAGGATCTGCAGCGGGACATGAATTACCTGATCCGGCTGTGGAAAACGATTGTTGCCCGGCTGGAAAAACTTCCTTCGCCGATCGACATCTACGAAGAGAGCGACATGATTACCCGGACCATCCGGGACATTTACCACACCGATATCGAGTCCATCTGGATCGATGAGCCCGAGGCTTACGAACGGGCCCGTGAGTTCATGAAGGTCGTGCTCCCCAAGCACATCGACCGGGTGAAGTATTACGACGGCAAAACACCGCTGTTCAACAAGTACCACATTGAAGAAGAGATCGACCGGATCCAGAGCCGCCGCGTTCCCCTCCCGGGTGGAGGCTCTCTGGTGATCGACCAGACCGAAGCTCTCGTTGCGATCGACGTCAACAGCGGCAACTCACGCAGCGATAATGACGCCGAACGGGCGGCCTATCAGGTCAACCTGGAAGCGGCTGAGGAAATTGCCCGTCAGATTCGACTGCGGGATCTGGGGGGCGTGATCGTCAACGACTTCATCGATATGCGGGAGGAAAAGCATCGCCGCGGAGTCGAACGAAAACTGCGGAACTGCATCGCCCGCGACCGCGCCCGGACCAAGGTGCTGCGAATCAGCATGTTCGGGCTGATCGAGATGACCCGCCAGCGCATCCGGCCTTCTCTGCGCCGCAGCATTTATGAGGACTGCCCCTGCTGCAACGGCACCAGCCAGGTCAAAACCGCCGAGAGCATGGCGATTGAAGTCATGCGTTCGGCAATGCTCGCTGCTTCATCTGAAGAAGTCTCGGAAGTCCGGGTGGAAGTCCACCAGCGAGTGGCCGATTACCTCATCAACAAGAAGCGACGCGAGATCACCCATCTCGAGGAACGCTACGACGTTCTGCTGCGAGTGCAAACCGGAATCAATGTGAGCCCGGCGCATCTCGCGGTCAAATGTTTCAACTCGATCGGCCAGCCCGTGAAGAGCCCGGACAAATCTCCGGTCTAGAGCAGGTTGCCCTTTCCAGTGGCCGCGCAGCAAAACATTTTGTCAGATGAAACGCTGACGTCCACATGGCAGGGACGGGCATGCAAAAGGCGAAATGCTCTTGAGCAGGTTTGGTATTCCACAGGCGCAAGGCGTTTCGCTCACGGGGAGGATGCGTACCACTCTGCCTCCGGAAACCGCTGGGCACTGACGGCATGTGACCGGTATCGGACAGCGCTTCGTAAAAGAGGCAGCAGGGCCAATGCTGCCAGTTGGAAACATTTTGAGAGGAACATTGACCGTCGGTGAGCCGCCGCCGCGACTTGTCCTGAGCAGCGGAGAGTCCTCGACGGGGAGTGGTCATGCAATCCGGAATGACGAAGCGACAGATGTTTTGGGGGGCTCTGCTCTTCGGCATCCTCACGGCGTCGCATTGCCACGCCGACAATGGTGAAATCTACTTCAGCCAGCGGATCGACGATGTCTATCTGACAGTCTACGTCTCGCCGATCCCTGTCCGGCAGGGACCGGTGGATATCAGTGTCCTGGTTCTCGACACCTCTGCGGAGAAAGTCGTTGAGGACGCCAAAGTCGAGGTCACCGCCACCCCGCAAGAAGATTCCACTGCCTCGCTGACTCATCCCGCGACCTTCGATGCCGCGACCAACAAAATGCTGCGGGCGGCCGAGTTCGACCTGCCTCATCCCGGCCACTGGGTCTTCACCGTCAAGGTGTTGAGAAACAAACGTCCCGAGATCCGGGGTACGTTCTCTGTCGAGGCAGCCGGCCCGGCCCCGAGATGGGTGAGCTTCTGGCCCTGGTTTACCTGGCCCCTCGTCCTGGTCGGTCTCTTCGTGCTCTACCAATGGCTCGCCAGCCGTGACGCTCCTGGACCTGCGCTGTCGAGACGATAGAGCAGGTTGCTCTTTCCTGGGCTCGCGCAGCAGGCGTTTCGCAGGATGAAATGCTCATTTCCGCCTGAAGAGACCGGGTCCTTCAAAAGCAAATTCGCTCCAGAGCATTTTGAATATTCGATTGCCCCCGACTTCGCGACGCAGAGTCCCCCCGCCGATCGACCGGAATGTTGCGGGGTGTGGGACGAACCACCAGCTCTACGGAGCGGCTGCAGCGGTACTTTTCAGTTGGGCCTGGGCAGCCAGCAACCGCACCTTCCGCTCTTCCAGTTTCTGAAGCTGGGCTTCATCCGCGGGCTTCTCTGCGGTGGCAGCCTTGCGAAGCTGCTCGATCTGACGATCAACGTCGGCCAGCTGTTCTGCGAGGGAACGGGGATTGGTCCCCAGTTCACCGACAGGCTTTGCCGTCTCGAGTTCCCAGATGGTCACCTTCCCCTGCCAATCGCCGACCAACACCTGTTTCGTTTCCGCGTTGCAGGCCAGCTCCATCGCCAGTGTTGGCAACTTCGGAAACTCGCGGAGCTGCTTTCCATCGCCGGACCAGAGTCGCGTCAACCCATTGCGGCCGGTGGACAGAATCTCGCCGGTTGGCGTGTACTCGATGGAACTGACACCACCGGGGTGAGCATCCCAGGATTTCAGCAACTTGTCGGTCTGCAGATCCCAGAGCTTGATCGTGCCATCTTCACTGGCGGATGCGAGCACGTTGTTGTCCGGCCGCCAGCTGAGATCGGTGATCGGCCCCTTATGGCCGGTGAAATTCTGGAACTGTTCACCCGATTCCGTTTCCCACACGAACAGCCCCTGACTGCGATCTGCACTCGCCAGCAACACGCCATCCGGACTGAACTCAACCGCGGTGACCCAGTCGGTATGTTTGTTTGTTTCGAAGTGAAGCTGCCCGGTGGCGGTATTGTAGACCCGCAGAATCCGTTTCGGTCCCCCGAGCGCAATCAGTCCATGATCGGAACTGATATCGGCCCCCAGCACGGCATCGTACTCGTCGCCGACTTCGATCGTTCGTTCACCGTTCTTCACGTTGAAGACGACGACCCGCCCACTCTCTCCGCCACGGCCCCCGCCGACGAGCAGCAGATCCCCATTCCGGCTGAACTTGATGACGTGAGGCTGCCCCTCCGGAAACGGGAGGACCCCTAACAGTTCCTGCGTTTCGTTGTTGTAGAGCGCGACCTGACGGTACCCCGAAACGGCAGTGAGCGGAGCCCACGGGCTGCAGGCCAGTGCCGTTACCGAATCGCGACCGCTCGGGTGCTCCACCGGATCACCGAGGTAGTGAGCCGGGAACGCGACCTGTTCGGGGCGCGTGTTACTCACTTCGATTTTGGTGACCGTCGGCTGCTTTTTGACGGCAGCGACACTCCCCGAGTTTTCCAGCGCGCCGCCGAGAATCCACTTCTCGACGACAGCCAGTTCTTTTTCCGGGAGCTTCTCCGAATTCGGCGGCATCTTGGGGCTGTCCTGATGAGTGATCAGGGACCAGAGGTAACTGGCATCGAGATCGCCCGGCTCGATGACCGCTCCGGAAGATCCCCCTTCCATCAGCCCCGGGAAGTTGTCAACCGCCAGCCCCCCTTTCCGGTCATTGGCGTTGTGACAGGAACCACAACGGGCCCGGAAGATCGGCTGAACGTGCTCCGCAAAGGTGATTTTCGGCTGCGCGGGTTCGGCCGGCTTTTCTTCGGCAGCCGACGCCGATCGTCCCGCCAGTGCGAGCAATCCGGCGGTCAACAGCGACAAACGAACCTGTGCAGTGCCTTGGGATTTCATGTTCCGGTGGTTCAGCATGAGTCTTATCAGTCCTGGAGCCAGTCAGCTCTTTCCGAATGTCCCGTCGGCGACCTCTTTGTCAGAGCACTCGCCGGACGAGGCATCGAGGGATCACAAAAATCAGATCGTCCGCACGCAACGTCAGTGATTGAACAGGAACTCGCGCGAGTTCAGCAGTGCCCAGAAGATGTCTTCCAGACCTTGCTGCACGTTCGCACCTTCGCCGATCAGCGGTGCCAGATTGGCCCGTTCTTCGTCACTGGGCAGGCGTGAGAGGCAGGTGATGTAGAGATCCTCCACGATCTCCTGCGGAGGTTTCTTCTGCTGTAACTGAGTTTCGATGAGCTTCCCCTGCTGCATCTTGGCGTTCACGGTGGTCCCGTTCATGAGATGCAGAGCCTGCGACAGATTGGGCTCCATCCGCACCTCGCAAGAGCAGGCGGTTGTCCGGGTCGCCCGGCCGAAGGTGGTGAGGAAGTACGAGGAGAAGCGACCATCCGCGATCTGCTTGGAGCGGCCCCCGTGGGGAACTCCCGGGAAGGCATCGGTGGTCTTCGTCACCTGCGTCAGAATGTCGAGCATCGACTCCGCCTTGATCCGACGGATGTTCTGATGGGCGTAATTCGCTTCATCCGAACGATTGCTGTCGTTGCGGCGGGTCGAACGCTGGTAGGTCTGCGAGACGCAGATCTCTTTCACCAGTTTACGGAAATCATAGTTCGACTCGATAAACCGCTCCGCCAGCGCATCCAGCAGTTCCGGATTGCTCGGAGGATTGGAAATGCGGAAGTCGTCCACCGGTTCCACCAGACCCCGTCCGAACAATTCCAGCCAGATGCGGTTAGCGAAGTTTTTGGCGAAGTAGGGGTTCTCCTTGGAGACCAGCCAATCCGCCAGAATCTCACGACGGTCACGGCCATCCAGCTTGGGAGCCTCCCCCCCGAGGAACCGTGGAATCGCGTTTTTGCCGGTGACGGGATGTTTGACCTCGCCGCTCCCTCGATTGAAGATCACACGTTCGCGCGGGTCTTCCCCATTCTTGCGGGCGACCTGTGCAAAAAACGCTGCGAAGTCGTAGTAATCATTCTGCGTCCAGCGGTCGAACGGATGGTTGTGGCATTGCGCGCATTGAATCCGCGTGCCGATGAAAACCTGTGCCACGTTTTCGCCCAGGTCCGCGGGGGTTTTCGTGATTTCATAGTAGGTCACCTGAGGAACACTGAACGTTCCCCCGCTGCCGGTCAGCAACGATTTCACCATCTGGTCCAGAGGAACGTTCGCGGCGAGCTGCTCAGAGATCCAGCGATGATACAGGCCAATCGTTTTTTCCGAGAGAGCATCCTCGGATCGCATCCGCAGCCAGTCGGCCCAGTTTGAAACCCAAACGTTGGTGAATTCGGGACTGGCCAGCAACTCGTCAATCTTTTTCGCCCGCTTGTCCGGCTCGGAGCTCGACATGAAGGCGTGGTACTCATCGGGAGTCGGCAGCAGCCCAGTCAGGTCGATCGTCACCCGCCGCAGAAACTCCTCATCGGTGCACAACCCGGAAGGCTGTAACCTCAGTTTCTTGAGCTTCTCCATGACCAGTTCATCGATGAAGTTCACCGGCTCGCTGGCAGGAGCTTCGTACTGCAGCCCCTTGGGCAGGGTCAGAACCTGAGCCCCCTGGGTGTACA
The DNA here is from genome assembly GCF_051466325.1 of Planctomicrobium aquicomposti. NCBI lineage: Bacteria > Pseudomonadati > Planctomycetota > Planctomycetia > Planctomycetales > Planctomycetaceae > Planctomicrobium > Planctomicrobium aquicomposti. Next base: position 882,423 of record NZ_CP195792.1, on the reverse strand, counting down.
CGTCAAACCGGGCCATGACGAATGCCTCGCCCCGTTCGCCGGCGGTAATCAGCCCGCTCTCGCTGACTTTGGCGGAACCTTCGTTGCTGGTCAGAAAGGCAGACAGCGCGGTGACGTCGCGTGTGGAACCATCGGAGTATTTGGCGACCACGACCAGCTGTTGCGAGGCCCCTTCACCGTCGAGCACCGCCTGTGTCGGTCCGAGTTCAATGCCGGTACAGGTGATCTGGGTCGGTGGATCTTTCGGCACGCCGAGACGAATCCACTCAACCAGATGCTGGCAGGCTTCAGAATCGGCTTCGAACCGCTTCCCTCCCGAGTGCGGAACCGCACCGATGGCTTTCTCGACCATCAGACTCGCTTCGGGAACGGCAAGATTGATGCGCCGGCCCGGTTGTTCTTCCGTGATCCGACGGTGATCTCCATCGGGATCATAACCAAACAGAGAGAGACAGAAGCCGTCCTTCCCTTTCGCTGCGCCGTGGCAACTGCCGGTATTGCAGCCGGCTTTCATCAAGATGGGCATGACATCCAGATTGAAGCTGACCGGAGGATCAGACGCGGAGTTCTTGACCACCACCGGCACCTGACGGGAGAGCGTTCCATGCGTGATCGTCAGCTGCGTTTCGCCATCCGCTGCCGGCTTCAGCGTCGATCCTTCACGACGAGTGAGACCGTCGTTCGCGAACGTCCACTGACAGTCTTGTGTGACGTCATAGGTGAGGCCGTCAGCGGTCAAGCCCTGAACCACCACGGACTGGCGGTCGCTTTTCGAGGTGAGGCTCACCTCAGCAGGGAAAACCTGAATGTCGACAATCTCAGCGGCAGACGCCGTGAGGCTGCAATGCAGCACCAGACAGGCGGTCAGGCCGCGAAGAGTCCATCTCGTGACACGTCGCAGAGAGAACTCGACGCTTGGAGCATGTGGGAGGGCGTTTTGCAGGGGCTTCATGATGGTTCGCTTCCGCTGAAATCGGGGCGGGCAGGCTACTTGGTGGCTTCCGTCGTGGCGGCGGGAGCAGCCTTGCGTTCGCGCAGCTGCTGCAGGCGTGATTGAGGGACAGCGCTCGCCGTGGTCGCCGCCGGTTGCGGGGTCGACTGTGGAGCGCGATCGATCCGCAGCTTTCCCGAGCCGAACTGGTGCTTGACCTCAGCTCCGTTCTCGGGAATATCGATCCGGCAGAGCAGATCCTTCGTCGACGCCGGTGGAGCATCGGCTGCCGCCTTGATGGTAAAGCGGATCTCCTTGGCCTCTTTGTTGAACTGGACTTTCTCGGCGGTCACCTTCGCGGGCAGGCCGACCAGTTCGGCTGTGGCCTCGCCTTCGAAGGCTTTCCGCTGAGTCAACGTCAGCACATAGGGGATTTCTCCCCCCTGTCGAACGACCCCTTCGCCGAACGCGACCGTCAGGTACGGTTCTTCCACCGTCACGGGGACCAGGGGAGTGCAAAATTGTAGCTGGGTGCCATCGACGGTCGCCGCACAACGGATGGTGACCTGTGATTGCCCCAGACCGGCTGTCGTGGTGGCATTGATCGGGATCAGCGCTTCCGTCTGACCCTTGGGGATGACGATGGATCGATTCGAAGTCGTTCCCGGAACTTCCTTCAGCGTCCGGACGCTGATATCTCCCTCCCATCCCGCGAGCCGTTCGCAGCAGACCTTCAACTGCAGAGTCCCGCCCCGGACGATGGGCACGGCCGGCGGCTCAATCCAGCAACGGAAGGGGGCCGGCTCCGTCACGGCGATCGCAATCGTGTCGAACTTTTCGATCCAGACCGCCTGATTATTGAAGAACCGAGTCATCAGGTATTCCTGCGTCAGCGGGTTCTGCACCCGCAGGTCGGGCTTGGCCGGATCGACCAGCACAGCCCGGATCGTGGAGGCCGTACCGGAGAGCGGGGCATCTTCGTCCGCGTAAATCATCAGGGGAATCTGCGTTGTCCCCCGCGAATCTTCGGGACAGTCGATATGTACTCCGGGGGGGAGATCAGTCGATTCAAACTGGACTGGTCCACTACACCCATCGCGCCGAATGTTGACCAGCATTCCGAATGCTGCGCCACGCGGAACGGCGATCTGCGGCTGAATATAACGGTCCACATCAAGAACGGAGGCATAGACAGCAGGCTGTGTGGGAGTCACTTCCACGCGATAGACAAAGTCTTCCGCTCCCCGCTTCAGTTGATCATAGACCGTCAGGGTATATTCGCCGTCTGCGGGGACGGTGAAATCGGCTCCGGAATCGGGACCATTCCGGTCATCGTTCGAGACCAGAGTCTTTCCGTCCTTCGCAGAGATATGAAACGAGGGATCGAGTCGCGACCGTAGCCGCCGGGCATAAACTTCGATGGTGTAACGCTCCCCCTTCTTGGCGGTGAACCGGTACGTATCCTGATCTCCGGGAGTGGCAATCGTGCCGTTAAACGCCCCGGGCACAACCGCGTCGACCGCTTTGTCGGCCGAGTTGTTCGGCTCGACTTCGAAGACCTCGGTCAGAGCACTGACCCGGACAGGGAGCCCGGTCGGGGTGATTCCCTGCTCGTGCGTGTGATGAACGAAATGCTTCTCCGCAGCCGCTTCGGGAAGTTTGATCTTCTGCGTCAGCGCGCCGTTCGGATCACCGAGAAAAGTGAATTCGGTTTCTGTCCCCGGCTGCCCCCCCAGGGGAAAGACACCTGTCGGTCGCACAAAATTCCCCACGTGGAGCAGGTAGTCGGAGCGGGCATCGCCGAAGTGAATGGAATCATTCACCTGAATGAAATACTTGCCATCCCGGGGAGCGATGAACGAGACACACGGGTCGGTCCAGAGGACCGTCGAATCGTCATTGGCAACGAGGACCTGTCCCTCTTCCGTCAGCACGGAGAGGCTGGGGTCGAACAGTGTTCGACCGGCAGATCGTCCTAACCGCATGCCGCAGACTTCGGCCGAAACCCGCTCACCCTGCCGGGCTTCAATCACGTAGAGATCGACATCTTTCAACTCGATTTTGCCCGCAGCAGTGCTGTTGAGGGGAAGTGCCTGCGCTGCGGCGATCGAATTGTTGGGCTCTTTTTCTGCCTGGATCGGCAGAGCGGTCACATAGAAGATCTGAAAGTCCGAAATCCCGGTGCTGGTGCGCGCGCGAATTCGTCGCGGACCGAGTTCGCAATCCGGTGCAATCCGGATGCGGACCGTCGCCGAATTTCCGTTGGGGTTGGCCTTCACCTCGCTCACTTCGAGCCCCGGCTCATGAACCACGATGTCTTCCAGATCACGCAGAGCGCGGCCGGAGAGAGTCAAAACGACCTCGGTTCCCCGTTGCCCGCCCACCGGCTGCAGATTGCTCAACACGGGGGACGCTCCCCAGGCGTGCGTGGTGCAAATCAACAGGCCCAGTCCCACGATCCATTGTTTTCGCATTGGCGATCATCCTTTCGGGAGCAGAATTCCCCGAGACCAGATATCGATTTCAGGTTGGCAGTCGAGGCGACCTGGCATCCGCAGCTGGCCCGCCAACTCCTGGACGAGGTCGGTTGAAGCCACCAGAGTTTCGAACTGCGAAAGCAAAGCCTCCTTGCTGACCGGAGGCCGCAGGCAAGCCTGCACCAGCGCAGACAGGTCCGCAGGGGCACGTCTGCGCCAGGACCACTTAACGTCAGGCCAGCAGTTCTTTGACGACTTCCCCGCCGTCGATGATTTCGATCGGGCGTCCACCGGGCGCCATGAGTTCTTTGTCCGCCACGATCCCCAGCGTGTGGTAGATCGTGGTGAACAGATTTTCGACGGACATCAGATCTTGGTCGACTTCGCTGGCTGTCGAGTTGGAGGAACCGTAAACCAGTCCCTTCTTCAAGCCACCTCCGGCGAGGGCCACGCTGAACACTTTCGGCCAGTGGTCGCGACCGGCGGTCGTATTGATCTTGGGTGATCGTCCAAATTCCGATGAGACAATGACCAGGGTTTCGTCCAGCAGCCCCCGTTCTTCGAGATCGAGAATGAGGCGACTGTAGGCCTGGTCGAATGCGGGAGTCTGATTCCGCATTCCCCGGACGATATTGTCGTGCATGTCCCATCCGCCGTAGGTGAGATTCACCAGCCGGACACCGGCTTCGACCAGTCGGCGGGCCAGCAGCATGCGAGCCCCGGCCGTATTCCGCCCGTAGGCATCACGCAGCGCAGCGGGCTCTTTCCCCAGATCGAAGGCCGCCCGGGCCGAAGGAGAGGTCACCAGCTTGTAGGCCGATTCATAGAAGCTGTCCATCGCGTCCAGGTGGGCCGACTCTTCCCGTTGACGGAAGTAGGAGTTGACCGCCTCGAGTGCGGATCGACGTGTGGCGAAGCGACTGTCGTCGACCGACTTGGGAAGTTCGAGATCCTGCACCACGAAGCCATCGGTTGCCGGGTCGGCCCCCAACGAAAACGGCGCGAATGCCGAACTCAGATAGCCGCTCCCCGCATAGGGAGTCGACTGACGGGGAATGCAGACATACGGCGGAAGATCATTCCGCGAGCCGAACTGCTGGCTCACGATTGAACCGATCGACGGATAGTCGATCGCGGGGCTCGGCTTGTAACCGGTGTACATGTCATGCACACCCCGTTCGTGATCGGCTTCACCATGCGACATCGAGCGAATCACACAGATCTTGTCGGCAATGGCTGCGGTTTTCGGAAGCAGTTCGCCAAAGCGGACCCCGGGGATCTTGGTCGCGATGTTTCCCATCTCGCCGCGATATTCGATCGGAGCAAACGGCTTGGGATCGAATGACTCCTGTTGCGGCAGGCCCCCCGGGAGAAAGATGTGAATGACCGACTTCGCGGTTCCCTGGAAGTTGGCGTAGTCCTTGAGATCGGCCCGCGCCTGACGGGCGAGCAGCTGCGGGAGAGTCAGTCCCGTTCCGGCAAGAATACCGGCCTGTAAAAACCCGCGACGGGAGAGGCGGTTGAAGAAGTTCGGGGAACAGTTGGAAGGTGAGTGAACCATGAAGGTGCCTCCGGGATTGGGGGACGGTGTGGTTCAGTCATGCACAGGCCCGTGCGAGGCGAGTCGATTAAGGCGGGAGGAGATGCGGGATCTCCGATTTTGGGCGGGCAGGCATGTCTGGGGCTAGGACTGCGGTTGATTCAGTTTCATTGAAGAGACGTGAACACCTCTGAACGTCACGTTCAGTTCAACTTGAGACTACGAAGGTTCGCCGCTTCGGTCAATCAATTCCCGGCAAAACTTGCCGATGTTTTTCTGATCCTCCTTTCTGGGCAAAACCGGAATTGACAACGAGACCGAATCGGACTGGAACCGAACTGAATCCTTCTGTTCATCGGACCACTGTGGAAGCCGAATGCGGACATGTCCGGGAGCCTGCAGAATTTTTCGCAGATTGCACTCACTCAGCGTTAAATCCGCGGTTCTTCCCACGTTTGGCACCACATCCCTTCAAGGCCTTCCCTGTCCCCACGCGTCCACAGGAGGCTTTCCCCTCGCTTCCGTGAGAGCAACCCTTCGTCAGATGTCAGTTCCTCCTCAGCAGAATGCTCTGCGGACGCCTGGGAAGTGCTGAACCACTCGTTGAGTTCACACAGACCACAGCGCAAGCGGATCTCCGCATCTCCCGACCCGTGGAGCCGCCTCCGCACGCATTCCCGGGATCAGCCGCCGCGAAACCTCACCCGGGCGTTTCAATAATCCGCAGAAGAGGGATGTATCGCGATGCCCGCCTGTGCGAGTGGCAACGATCAACCACATCAGCCGGAATCTGCGGTGGAAGGCAGGCTCGGACAAGGGGTTTGACGCAGGAAGTCTGTTGCAGATTCATCCAATTTCCGGCAGGCGGTGCCTTAATATGCTATGGTCACTGAAGGAAGGATCGACTTTCGAGACGGCCACAGCTGCCCGCGTTGAACGGGTGGAGCAAGCCGTGATCAATGCCACTGGCAACCGTCGGAAATGATTCCGGCGAATGAAATCTGGTTGCAGCGAGTCGTGAGGGACGTTCCTGCCGAAAGGGGCGGGAGCATTCCAGAAGCGGGTGGTCCTCAGACCAGTCGACAACGGGCAACCGAGCGATGCTCAGCAACCAGATCGGGCAGGAACGGATTCTCTGGAGCGTGCCGTTCAGACAACAGGGCTGTTGGACCACCCGGAGTGGTGATCTGCACGGGCTGGCGAATGTTCTGTTCTTCACGACGAACAGACAGAACGCATTGAGACACGAACTCGCACAAGGCAGCCTCCGGAGCCAGGCGGTTTCACCACCCCGATCGGGACACGTGTTGACGGAGCGCAAGCCTTGATTGCCGGAACCGTCAATGTGGCCTCCCGGTCGAGCCAAGTCAGGCCGGACAATGGCCAGCAGTATTTCCCACGAATCGTGACATCATCTTCGTCCATCTTCTCAGCGGAAACATCTATGGACATTACGAGTTGGCGACGCATGTTTTTTCCGATGCTGGCTGCGTGCGGCATCGCAATCGGACTCACCACACTGGGAGACTCGGCCACTCCCGCCAGCCCGGACGAACAGGCGATCCGATCGGCAACGGAGGCATACGAAAAGGCCTACAACGCCGGCGATGCCAAAGCCCTGAGCGCCCTGTTCTCGGAGTCAGCCCGACTGATTACCGGCGAAGGGGAAGTCTTCGAAGGTCGCGAAGCCATCGAGAACCTGTTTACAACGCTGTTTCAACAGGTCTCGGGAAGCAAGGTCGACATCCAGATTCGAGGCATCGAGCTGCTCGATCCCAACGTCGCCATTGAAGAGGGACTGTCGATCCTCACTCAACCCGATCAGGGGGGATCCGAAAAGAGCGGCTACGCAGCCGTGCATGTCAAAGAAGGGAATCAGTGGCTGATCAAGATTGCCCGTGACTGGCCGGCTCTCCGGACGACGCCGGAAGACCATCTGGCACAGCTGAGCTGGCTGATTGGCGACTGGGTCGATGAAAGTCCGGCCTCGCTCGTCACTTCTTCTTACAAGTGGAGTGAGAACAGGAATTTCATTCTGGGTGAGTCGACAGTGCAGATTGCCGGAAAAACGGTGATGACGATTTCGCAGCGGATCGGCTGGGATGCATCGTCGCGGACGCTCCGATCGTGGGTGTTTGATTCCCGCGGCGGATTCGCGGAAGGAACCTGGAGTCGTTCCGGAGATGGGTTCACTGCCACGATGCTCGGTGTGAATCCCGAAGGGGAACGGACGACGGCGGTCAACACGTTCCGCCGGATCTCCCCCGATCTGTGCTCGTTTGAGTCGCGCAGCCGCACCGTGGGGGGCAAAACTTTGCCTGATCTGCAGGCGGCTGCCATGGCGCGGAAGCCGCTTCCATTGAAGTCGGTCCAGTAAACCAGCACGCGTCTCATTCTCTCATTCAGTTTTCAGCGCAGGAGCGATTCATGAAATTCCCGGTCAGGTCTGCGGTTTTGTTGCTTTGCTGTTTACCCTGGGTGGCTTCTTCCGTGGAAGCCGGCCGGTTTGGGGGCGGTGGCATGGGCCGCAGCATGGGTGGAGGTGGCGGTTTTGGCGGCGGCATGGGTGGTCGCAGCATGGGTGGAGGCGGCGGCTTTGGCGGCGGCATGGGTGGCCGCAGCATGGGTGGGGGCGGTGGATTTGGCGGCGGCAGTCCGAGTGGTGGGAGCCGTGACTTTGGTGGAGGAAGCTTCGGTGGAGGTGGTGGCCGTGACTTCGGAGGCGGAAGCTTCGGTGGGGGCAGCCGCGATTTTGGAGGAGGGGCCGATCGGGGAGGATTTGGCGCGGGGGATCGGGGCCCTGGAGGTGACAGCTCTGGCGGCATTGGCGGTCGCGACGGCTTTGGAGGAGGGGGGCGCGACTTTGGCGGCCTGGGACAAGGTCAGTTTGGCGAGGAGGGTCACCGGACTCCCGCCGTGAACAACCCCTTCGAAGGGGGAGGCGCCGGCAAGGGGGCCAACCAGTGGGGCTTCGGTGCAGGAGGAAAGAACCCGTTTGAAGGGGACCGAACCAACATCGGCGACCGAACCAACATCGGTGATCGAACCAACAACATCGGCGACCGCAACAACATCGCAAATCGGGACAACTTCAACCACGACAACATCAACGTCAACAACTTCGACCACGGTCCGTTTCACGACGGCAACTGGTACCACGGCGACTGGCACAACAACTGGAACGGTCACTGGTACGGCCATCCCTGGGGTTGGGGCTGGGGAACCGGCTGGGGATGGGGCGCCGGATTCGTCACCGGTGCGGCACTCGCTTCGCCTTACACGTGGGGCTATTGGCCTTACAGCAACCCGTTCTACGTCTCTGGCGGTTATGCCACAACCCCGTACATCGACTACTCGCAGCCACTCATTGTGAACAACTACACGGATGGCGGCTCCGGTGGTTCACAGCAGTCGATCGCTGACAACTCATCGACGTCGCCGCAGGTTCAGCAGGCCGAACAGCTGTTTGCCAAGGCACGGGAAGCATTCAAGGCGAACAACTACACAGCTGCTCTCAAGTCGACCGACGAAGCGATCAAACTGGCGCCGAACGAAATCGTGCTGCACCAGTTCCGTGGTCTGGCACAGTTCGCACTGGGGAAATATGACGATGCCGCAGCCACAGATTATGCCGTCCTCTCGGCTGGCCCCGGCTGGGACTGGACGACGATGATCGGCCTGTACGGAAGCTCCGACACCTATTATGGGCAGGTCAAGAAATTGATTGCTTACGTCGGTCAAAATCCCGATAACGCGGCCGGTCACTTCGTTCTGGCGTATCAGTACCTGACTGCCGGCCAGCATGATGATGCGGTAACCGAGCTGCAGCAGATGCTGCGGCTGAAACCGGGCGATGCCCTCACGACTCAGCTGCTGACCTCGCTCGGAGCAATCCAGCCTCCGGCGACGCCTGCACCCGCTGGAAACGGAACCGCAGCCCCGATTGCGGCAGGCAGCCTGGCCGGTAACTGGTCGGCCCAGCGCAGCGATGGATCGACATTCGCCCTGTCCCTGAAGCCGGATAATACCTTCAGCTGGAAGGTGACGCAGCAGGGGAAATCACAGACGATGTCAGGAACCTACACGCTGGCGAACGACTACCTGATCCTGAAGCAGAACGAAAACTCGCAGCTGGTCGGCGAAGTTTCTCCGCAGGGAGCAAACCAGTTCACCTTCCGTCTGGCGGGCGACAACCCGGCTGATCCGGGCCTGCAGTTCACCAAGGGTTGATTCGAGTCTCTCCTCTCGACCTCGGCGTCCGTGACAATGGTCAATCCCTTCCACAGGGTTGCCGGTCACGGACGTTTTTGTTTGTTCAACGCCTGAGCGGCATTCCCGGCGGCACGCTGACGGCGATCCTCATTCCAGCTGGGCAGGGGAAGCGACACATCGAGAGGGACAATCTCCACCTGCCGCGTGTCGGTCTCGAGCAATGCCACGGTCGGCTGGCCGAACGTCCATCCCGATGTTTCCCCCGGATTGATCAGCAGCCGGCCCTGCTCATCCTGCTTGACTGCCGGACGATGAGTATGGCCACAAATCGCCATGTCATAGTCCTCCTGCAGTCCGGCGAGCTGACGTTCCATGTGCACCAGAACCACACGTGTTCCATCGGATAACGTATACAAGGCAGGTGCTTCCTGAATCTGGCCGACCAGACGCAGTCCACCGACGAGGCCGATTTTGTTTCCTTCGTTATCGCCGAAGCAGCCATAGAACGGGCACTTCAGTTGCCGCAAAGGTGGGACGGCAAATGTGGAGACCAGATCACCCGCAAAGAGTACGCACGCGCACTCGCGGTCATTGAAGACCTTTACCGCCCGGCGAATGTTGTCGAGGTGATCGTGAGTGTCTGCAAAGATTCCGACGCGCATCTTCGTCGTTGACCTGAAAAAAAATGAACCGGAATGGAGCCCTGTCGACGGGCGATTTGCCTCAAGCCCTGAAAAAGTGGCGTCGTTTCAGCAACCGGAATGCCCAACGAATCGCGCGTGCTTGCTGGGCACTCAGTCACCAGCGGTCCGGTTCTCGTCTCCATCCGCAAGCGGTGGCCACAACAACTTCTGCTACGGACTGCTGAATGTCTTCTGTGCGGCATCGTAAATCAGAACGTCCCGGTCCGGAAAGAGTTTTTGATAACGTTCCAGGTGCGCGCGGTCATTTAACCGCAGGAAGACCACCTGCTCCTCCAGTTGAGGCCGGTTCAAGATGAAGTCGATATGGCGGTCCGCCGGATCGGGAATGACAAACAGCGCCACCGGCTTTGTTCCCCGCCGCTCGTTGAATTGCTGCCAGAATTGCGTATAGCGATCGCGGGAGAACTTCACTTCAGCCACTCCTTGAGGCAATCGTCCCGGCCAGAGCGGCACCACCGTTCGCAGGTTCACAATCACCGCGAGCAGAATCATTCCCCGCCACCACCAGACGAGACCTCCCTGATTGCTCGCCCGCCAGGTGGTAATCAATCGGAACGAAGACTCTGCAAACAGCAGGATCCACAGCGGGGCTGTCTCGTAGACATAGTGCCAGCCCATGATCCCTTCGAACCAGTACGGGATGTGCACAAGATGCAGACTGAAGATGCTGGCAAAGATCAGCAGCCAGCGGGTTGATCCCGCGTGGGGAGACAACAGGACTACGAGGCTCCCCAGCAGCAGCGGGACAATGCCCATCGACCAGCGGAGACTGCTTTCACTGCGCACCAGCACGTTGCGGGCGGCCAGCTCCGGAGTCAGGTTTTCGGCCCAGCGGTCATAGTTCTCGATCACTTTCGGCCCGAGATGCTGTTCGCCGATCGTGACATTGTTGAATCCATAGCGGTGCCGCGGGGTATAGACGTCGGTGTAGAGCTGATACGGCGACTTCCAGGCGGAGCCGGTCACCTGCTGGTTGTAGAACAGCATGCAGCCGATTCCCGCCACGAGCGGCAATCCCAGCAGCACCGCCCGCAACGAACGTCGGACCAGCGTTGTCGAAGGAGGCAAACCGTCAAATCTCGGCTTGCCGGTCAGCCACCACGAGGCGAACACAATCCCAAACGGAAGCCCGAAGCCGGCAGCCGTCATCGGACGGCAGAGCATGGCGAACGACAGACCGACGCCGGCGATCCATGTCATCAGCAGGCTGTTCGTTCGCTGCCAGCGGAGAAACGCGAGCAGAAAGACCATCAGCCCCAGCAAGGTCGGCTGGTGGGAAAGAAGCAGACTGCTGAACAGTAAGGGGCCGGGGGCCAGAGCATACAACCCGGAGGCCAGCAGCCCGACCCGGTTGCTGGAGAGCTCGCGACCGATCCAGAAAATCAGCAGGGCGATCAGCGCGTGGGCCAGACGTTGTCCCAGCCAGGGATCACCGAGATCCACGAACGGTGCCAGCCAGGCTCCCGTTCCGGGAAAGTAGCGGCTGGCGGCAGTCCCTTCATTGAGGACATGAATCTGATCGAACAGCTCCGGAGCTTCCGGAAATGCTGGGTTGGTGAAGCGTCTCTGCAGGAACGTCTCCGCCTGATAAAGATAGCTGAATTCATCATGATAGGCGGGGGCGTATTGTCCCGGAGCGGCGGGGGGAGCGAATCGCTGAGCGACATCACTGCTCATCCACAGCGCGGTGCAGAACAGCAGCACACTCGCGATCAGGTTGCCGAGCCACCCTCCCGATTGACCAGCCGAGCGCTTCAGCCAGTACTGCCAGTTCGAGTCAAACTTTCTGCGAACCCGGATCGGCAGCTTCAGGCCGATCAATGGTCCCAGCAGCAGCCAGGGAATGAAGGGCAGCCAATCCCCCTGCCCGCACAGCCAGCTGGAGAGCGAGGAGAGCCGTGCGGCCGGCGTCATCCAGCGGGGGATTTCGCAAACCACAGCCAGACCTGTCACCAGCAGCCAGACACACAGCTGAACCCGATATGAGACGGGCAGCAGATTCGAAGGTGCCGGACGATCGTTCACGGACTGCCTCAAGAGTTGCGGAATACCGATCTGGTATTCGCAGCATCTTGATGGTTGAGACACCCCCTGTCTAATGATCAGGCGGTTTCCCCAGCTTCAGCATTCCAATTGAAACCGATCCATTGCAAACGTGCTGCGAATCGCACTTCATTCGCGGCGAATCAATGCAATTCCCGCACCAATGCACAGCAGCGATGAGCTGTCAGTAGCGCTGCCAGCGCTGTGTGGACTTCTCGGAGTCAATCGACTCCAGCACCATCAGTCGAGGTTCGACTTTCATAATCCGATACGACTTACTGTTGCCAAAGTCCTTGATGAGCTTGTCGACATTTGCCTTGGGCTCTCCGGACGTAATGGTGTGGGTGAGCACATCCTGATCGAGTTTCCACGCCAGCTGCAGCGTCATCGCAGAGCCATACATCAGACTCGAAACAAAATCGAGCTTCACCTGCATCGTGGCGGTGCCATCGTCGCGAACTTCAATGTCCCGGAAGATGCTTTCATTCAGCTGCCAGCGCCCGACCAGCTGGTCTCGCAGCAGGGAGACGGTCGGTTGTGACGGCGCTTCAGCAGAGCTCTGCGCAGAGGGTGGACCGGGAGTCACCGGTTCTGATGGCCCGGCGGCTGCCGGCGGTGCAACCGGCTTGTCCGGGTCGTCCACATCGACGACAACGACACAGTCGGGCTTGTCGGTTGTCGACAGATCTGAACCGGGATCGGTCGGCTTGGCGGAGATGTTTGTCAGCCAGATGCCGACAAGCAGTGCCACGACGGTGGCCAGTATCAGCTGAGCGTCAACAGACAGACGGGAGCGTGGGGGTGTCGATTGAGGAGCGGGTTGCACTGGGATTCCATCCTCCGGCAGTCGGGATCTTCGACCCTCGTGGTCGCAGCCGCTGAGCCATCTCCGGCTCATGCTCCTCTCATCTTAGAATGAGCAGGAAAATCACGCTATCACATTTTTCAGCGGCAGATTCAGGCCGCCAGGTCTCAGATGCGTACGAAAATCTTCTGCCGAAACAGCCAGTAACAGAGGAGCCACAGCACCAGCGCCACCGACACCCCATTCACCACCGGTTCGAAAGCCTGATGCAGGGTGTGCCCCGCCTGTTCCGGGGGAATCTGCAGGCCGTCCAGCCAGTGAAACATCCGGTTGCACAACGAGAGCAGTCCATCGATCGCCCAATGGAAATGCCGATTGACATTGGCCACGATCCACGACGCCAGAGTTTCACCCAGCACGTACACCAGCAGAGAGTTCATGCCCACGACGACCAGTGGAAAAGCCAGCCACTTCAGACGGAACAGGTCAAAGAACAGATAGAACAGGGCCAACATGCCGATCACGTAACCCCCGCTGAACAACACCCACGCGGGAGTCCAGATCCTTTTCACAATCGGACAACAAGTCGCCCCCGCCACAACTCCCAATCCCCAGCACACCAATGCCCCCAGCAGCAGGTAGCAGAACTTGCGAGACGGCTCCACGCTCGACATCAGCAGTTGTCCGCAGAGCAGGCCGAGCAGCATCGTGGCCATCGAGGGGACAAAGTTGAGCGTCTGGTACCCACCCCGGTTGAATCGAAACGGTTTCTCGTCCTGCGGTCGGGGAAACCGGTTCAGCAGCCAGACATCAAAGGCATGAAACGCATTTCCGTTCTTCGACCACTGGGCGTAAGGGGGCTCGTAGATTTCACCCCGTTTGTAACTGGCACCCACGTCTGCCGGGACGTAGTTCCCCTGTGGCGAATAATGCAGAAAAGCCCACGTCCCCGCGAGGATCACTACAAGGGCTCCCCATTGCACCCACTGAGGCCGATTCAGCAACAGCGTCACGAAAAAGTAACCGAGCCCGATCTGGGCCAGCACATTGGGAAAGATCCACTGGGTCGACGAACTTCCCAAGGAATACAGAAACACCCCCAGCAGGATGAGGACCACAGACCGGATCGCAGCATGCAGCGTCTGCCGCCAGCGGGACTCTCCCCCCTCCGACCGCCGCCGATAGGAAAAGGGCATTGCAGCGCCGACCATGAACATGAATGCGGGCTGAATCAGATCCCAGAAGGAGACCGCCCAATGCTTCCACGGAGAACCTTCGCGGGGGTCATTCGAACCGGGAACGAAGCTGCTCTGGTAAGGAGGATGCTCAAAATGGGAGCCGATTTTCCGAATCGCGCCGCGATCGACGATCTTCCAGACCAAACTGTCTTGCGGACTGCGAGCCAACTGCCCCAGACCAAACCCATGCGCAGCCAGCACCAACATGATAAACCCGCGGAATGCATCCAGCGACCGCAACCGCTCGACGGGCTGCCGAACGGCTGTCTTTGTAGAAACGACAGGAGCAGCGGGAGAGGACGGGGCGGAATTTTCAGGGGGACGGGGCTTCGCCGGCCGTGGAGTCGGTGGTTCTTCGCGGATTTTGTAAGACATTGCGGGGCCTTCAATCGGGTGCCGAAGGTGTGCAGTCGAACAGGGGGTTGGCTCCCCGCATTCCGGAAATCGGGTGCAGGAGACTCGCCGGCCTCGTCCACTCCCCCTCCAGAAGGTCAGGACGAATTCCCCTATTTGCGCCCCGCTTCGCCTACACCGGGATGCCATGAAGCGGGAAACGCGGTCTGTTTTATCAGGTTTCGGGATTGGTCGGGAGCAATTTCATCCATTATGATGACCGACAGACTGCTGGAGCTGAAGGCTTTTCCGTATCGAGGGCAGGGGACCATTCCTCACACGAATGCATCACCCTCCTGCCTGCTCCGCCGAATCGGAATCGAATGCTCCTGGGGCGTTGCACGGATGGACTGAGGAGGTTGCTGATGAAGTTGCCCAAGTGCCCGGGATTAATCTGTGGACTGTCTGCCTGCCTCTGGCTGGGGGGACTGGCTCCTCACGTTGCAGACGGGAACGAGACTCCTCCGCCGACAGCGAAACCCAGCCGGCTGCAGGGGCTGCAGATTCAACCGGGTGATGAGCCGCTGCAGACGTTTCAGCCCCGCGAGTCCGAAGCGGCAAACTCCGCCAACAAAAAAGAGGCCCTGGCCCGTTACATGACGGGACGAGTGCTGCAGGAACGGGGCGATTTCGATGCCGCGCTGAAAGCCTATCAGGCAGCGATCGGCATCGACCCGACCGCCATCGACGCCTACAGCTCCGCTCTCGCCATTCTGCTGCAGAAGGGGAAAGTTGAAGAGGCCCGCACGCTGGCCATGAGCGCCGCTGAAAACAACGAAGCGGGCTTCCAACTGATTCTCGCGATGTCCGAGATTTTCGTCCGGCAGGATCAGATGAACAAATCGATCCAGCTCCTGCAGGATGCGCTGGCTTCAAAAGGCCTGAAGCCCGGATCCGTCTATGAACTGTTCCTGCACCGCGATCTGGGCGCGCTCTACGGGCATGCCAACAATCCCCAGAAAGCGGCGGAAGAGTACCGGATCGTGTTTGACGCGGTCACCGGCGACACACTGCCCGAAGAGGTCCGCAAAAAAGTCCTGGCCGATCCCGGCAAACTCTTCGACGAATTTGGCGATGCGTTTCTCAAAGCGTCTCAGCCGGAACTGGCTCTGAAGGCCTTTGCCGAAGCCTCCAAATATCGCGAAGCGAAGCCCGGACTGCACAGTTACAACCTGGCGACCGTGTTCCGCCAGACCGGCAACTCGGCCAAAGCCCTGGAAGAACTGCAGGGTTATTTTGACGCCCAGCTGCAATCCCGCGGTCGACTGGCTTATGAACTCCTGAAGGACCTGCTGAAGGAATCCGGCCAAGAATCGGAACTGATTCCCCGACTGGAGAAAATGCAGGAGAAGGATACGCACAACGACGTGCTCCGCTATTTTCTCGCAGATGAATTGCTCGCTGCAGGTCAGCTGGACCGGGCAGCCGCCCTCTACACACATGGCCGATCCAACGTCACCGACCCCCGGGCACTGATCGGCATGCTGTCGATCCACCGCCAGCAGAAGAATTACGAGAAGCTGCTGACCGTCCTGACAAAGTCCTTCCAGACAATTCCGCGCGGCGAGGGAGCGGCGGTGCAACAGCTGCCTCCCGATATTCGCGTGATCGCGGAAGGTTTTGAACGCGAACTGGCGGCACTGCTCGGCGATGAAGCCACCTTTACCGGACTGCTCAATCTGGCTCGTGCCCAGAAGACCGGTGACGATGCCAAACTCGAATTCGCACAGGCCTATCTCCTCGGCAAGCTGTCCATCGAAGCCGAGCGGACAGCCGAGGCAATCGAGTTCTATCGACTCGCCATTTCCATGAAGAATGATCCGCCCTCCGCCCTGTACCGGGAATTGACCCAGTACCTGCTGTTCGACACGGAACAGTACGCCGAGGCCCAAAGCATTCTGGAAGAGGCGATCAAACATGAATCGAACAGCCTGCAACGCGACAAGTGGCTGTTCCTCTCTTACCTCTCACAGGCTCAGGAACTGCAGGGGCATACCGATGAGGCTGTTCAGTCGATTCAGTCCGCACAGCAGCTGAACCCGAGTCTCCCCAACCTGCAGTTTCAGGAAGGGTGGATCTACTACCACGCCCATCGCTGGGACGACGCCCTGAAGGCGTTCAACGACGTCATCCGCGACTACGCCAGCGATCGGGAAATGGTGCAGCGGTGCCGGTTCATGGTCTCCAGTATTTACGTTGAGAAAGGAGACCTGCCCAAAGGGGAAGAGGTCCTCGAAGCGGTTCTGAAGGAAGACCCGGATAACATCCAGGCCAACAACGACCTCGGTTACCTGTGGGCCGACAACAACAAGAATCTGGAGCGGGCCCGTTCCATGATCCAGAAGGCCCTCTCGAAGGAACCCGAGAATCCTGCTTACCTCGACAGCATGGGATGGGTCCTTTATCGCCTCGGCGACTTCAAGGGTGCAGTCGAGTATCTGGAAAAGGCTGTCTCTCACGATAAGGGGAAAGACAGCACGATCTACGATCATCTCGGCGACAGCCTGCTGAAGCTGGACCGGCAGAAGGAGGCGGTGGAGTTCTGGAAAAAAAGCCTTGAGATTGAGGAAAAGAAAAAGAATCCCAGCGAGAAGCTGCAGAAGTCACTCAAGGAAAAGCTGAAAGAGGCCTGAAGCCACCGGAGCCGAAAGCGGGGTCGACTCGCCCCCCCTCGCGACGCGATCGCCCCGTTTGAGCTGTTCCTGAGTCACTCGAGCAGTCTGTGTGGGAGTCCTGGCGTGTACCAGCCCCCAGTCGATGGCCACGGCAGGTTAACGGGGATGACAGGGGTGCTGGAGGCGGACGCTTGTGCTACTCCGGGGAGTTGAAGTCCCTCTCGGTTGCACGGATCGCGTGGGTGACGCCCCCCCCGGAGCGTGCAGCTCCCGGCTGTCGAGAAGCCCCTTTTTCCCGAGTAGGATTGCCCTCGACCGGGGAAAACCGCCAGAATCAGCCCCTCTCGAAGATCGGAGAACTCTCTGTCCCGCGGCGACCGTCATTTCCAGCCGGACCTCGGACCGCACGCAGGAGGGCAATTCAGCCGCTCTGGTCCCCATTACCATCAGAATTTTTGAGAACGCGACAAGCATGGCAGGACATTCCCACTGGGCGAATATCGCTCACAAAAAAGGCCGGATGGACAAAAAGAAGGGTGCCCTTTTCGGGAAGCTGAGCCGCGCCATCATCGTGGCTGCCCGGAACCGGGGAGGCGACCCCGCCATGAATCTGGCGCTCCGCTATGCCATCGACAAGGCCCGTAAAAACAGCATGCCCAAGGACAACATCGACCGCGCCATCAAGAAGGGGTGCGGCGAGCTGGGGGCTGTCGATTACTCCGAAATCACCTACGAAGGGTACGGGCCCGCCGGGGTCGCAGTCTTGTGCGATGCTCTCACAGAAAACCGCAATCGTACCGGTGGCGAAGTCCGCAAAACCTTCGAAGTCCACGGAGGGAACCTCGGAGCAACCGGCTGCGTTTCCTGGATGTTCGAACGGAAGGGGATGTTCACGGTCTCCACCACTGCCATTGCGGAAGAAAAACTGTTCGAAATTGCGCTGGAGGCCGGTGCCGATGATGTCCGGCAGGTGGGGGATCTGTTCGAAGTCACCTGTGCCGTTGATGCGTTTCAGCAACTGTCGGAGGCGCTGGAGTCTCAAAAGATCCCCACTGAAACCGCCGAGTTCACACGGATCCCCAGCAATGTCGTGGAGTTAGGTCTGGAGGAGGGGCGTCAGGTTCTGCAGCTGCTGGAAGCACTGGAAGAGAACGAGGACGTCCAGTCGGTGACGGCGAACTTCAGTATCCCGGACGAGATCATGGCGCAGCTGGCTGAGGAAAGCTGAGTCGACGGGGTTGCCAAAAAAGACGGCGATTGTGCCATGATTCTGGACACAAACTGACGATATTCCGGGCGGGGTTATATACAGAGCCGGATGTTGATGAAAGTTTTTCAGAACACTTGGGCGCGGGAGGAACCCCTCGGCCGGGCACCCCATATATGCCGCAAGTCAATATTTTCAAATATCTTACCGCATCCGAGAACATCGATTCTGATTTATGAGTAATTGATGAAGTCGCATAAGAAGTAATTGACGACTTATTGGTTGGCCTGCATAATGCAATGGCTTTGGTTCGGTGTCGCTGGCGAGTTGTCCAGCCTCAGGTCTCGTCGAAATCGTCAGAGAACCTGTCAGTAGCCCGCGTGGGTGCCTACTGAGACCTTGGCTGCCGATAGCCGAATCGTGCGATGCTCGAATCGCCGGTCCAGATAGGGAGGTGTGGCGTTTCCGAAATTGATGGTTGCCTAGCAACCTCAAGACGGATGCGCCGGGCAATCTCTCGAAATCGAAAGATCAGTCGAGAACGGCAGAAGGATTGCTAGTAAATCCAATAGTGGATTGTGACCGGTTCCAGGATGTCTTTCCCAGGCATTGCTCATCGAAACAGTCGTGTGCGGTGCGCACACATTTTTGACCATAGGAAGAGATATGATTACGCAAATTCCCCAGACCGCTTCCCGTCAGGTGGAAGCTCCCGCCGCTCCTGAAGCAGAAACACGCGTCCCGGAACTCTCCCAGAAGCTGGAAAAGGATCTCGTTCAGGTCTTCAAGCTGCTGGCCGATGAAACCCGCCTGAAGATCCTCTTTTTCCTGGGTCGCGAAAAGGAACTGCACGTCTCCGCTCTGTGTGAGCGTCTGGGACAGAGCCAGCCCGCTGTCAGCCATCACTTGGCACTCCTCCGCGTTGCCGGTCTCATCGAACCGCGTCGCGACGGCAAGCACAACTTCTACTCCATTCAGCAGGGTCGCTTCCACGAACTGATGGGCGAACTGTTCACCAGCTTCACCGAAGATTCCAACTCCAACGAACTGCGGTTCGAAGATTTCATCTTCCGTCACAACCGTGAAGAAGAAGCGGGCGCGTAATCGCTGTCTCCCGTCGGAAATTCAAAAACCCGTCTCCTCACCGAGGCGGGTTTTTTGTTTTCAAGTCTTCCCGCTCCTTCGCCCTCATCATTCCGCATTGCGCCGCTCACTTGCTAGCATGACGTGCGGTCCGATTCGAATCACAGTGGAGGAATAGCGGGATGCAGCGACCATTGATCTGTCTGGGGCTGGCGATCATGCTGGGAGTCTCCGGGTGTAAACGCCCGATTGCCAGTGAGGAGAAGACGGCCCACTCCGAGCAGCAACAGCCCGCTGCCGGAACGCCGGACAATGCTCCGGAAGCCCAAAAGGAAGCAACGCCAGTGGCCAACAAAGAGGCCTCTGCTGCCACCAAAGAGAAGAGTTCCGCAACCGGGCCCGTCATTGATCCTCCCGGCACGCCTGCAAATCCAGCAGACCGCTTTCTCTCCAAGGCGGAACAGGCCGAGGGCTGGATCTGCCTGTTCGATGGCAGCTCGCTGTTCGGCTGGACTCCCGACAAAAAAGACGTCAACTGGAGCGTGGAAGACGGCGTGCTGAAAGCCGACACCGGCTCGAACGGCTTGCTGCTGACCGACGTTCCCTTCTCCGATTTCGAACTGGTCTGTGAATACCGGATGGCTGCCGGCGGCAACAGCGGCGTCTTCCTGCGCAGCATTCCCGATCCGGTGGAGATTCCCCCTGACTGCTACGAGGTCAACATCGCTGACACCCAGCCGAACGGCTACCTCACCTGCAGCCTCGTGAATCAGGCCAAGACCGAATCTCCGATTCTGGGCTCAGGCGACTGGCACACGATCCGGGTGGTGGCCGATGGCCCCCACATTGTGGTCGACTTCGATGGCAAGCAGGTTCTCGACTACACCGATCCGGCACCGAACGCACCGAAGACCGGCAAGATCGGTCTGCAGAAGAATTCCGGGCTGATCGAGTTCCGCAAAGTCGTGCTGAAGCCAAAGGGCTTGAATCCGCTGCTCTCCGGCGAATCGCTCGAAGGCTGGAGGATCGTTCCGGGCGGCAAGGGAGAAGTGAAAAACGCCAATGGTGCCGTCCGCATGACCGGTGGTCCGGTGTTCCTTGAGACCGAAGCGGTGTTCCAGGATTTCATCCTGCAGGGACAAGCCCAGACTCACGCCGCCAACGTCAACAGCGGATACTTTTTCCGTGCCATGCCTGGCACCGAGAAAGCCCCTTCCAATGGCTATGAAATGCAAATCGACAACAGCATCAAAGATGGGAACCGCAACGTCCCGGCGAACGCCGGAACCGGTGCGATCTTCCGCCGTGTCGAAGCCCGTCGCGTTGTGACCAATGACCTCGAATGGGTCACCACCACACTTATCGCTGCCGGACCCCGCATGATGGCCTGGGTCGATGGCTATCCCGTGGTGGATTGGGAAGACACCCGCGCCGCCGACGAAAATCCGCGAAAGGGATTGCGACTGGACGCCGGCCACATCAGCCTGCAGGGGCACGATCCGACATCGGACATTTCGTTCCGCGAACTGAAGATTCTCGAACTGCCCGACCGGGTCGCCCCCTGATTGACAGGACCCGGTTCCTCACTCGTTTCAGGTCAGGAGGGCTTCCGGAGACTGCATGGAATCACCGCTGCAGTCTCCCTTCGCCATACAGATGAAATCGTCGTTTCTCCTCAACCTACGTCAGAACTGGAAGCAGCTTGTTCTCGCGGAGCTGCTCTCTTCCACACGGGATCAGGACCTGATGCCGTTTCGTCCGCGGATGCTGTGGGTGCTGGCAATTGCCGTCATCACCGCCCTCTTCGGCAGCTTCAATATGCCGTTACTGGCAGTGGCCTGCTGCCTGTGGCCAGTGCGACGCATTGGCTCCTCTCTGGGAGTCGCCGGACCCATCTTCTGCGGACTGGCAGCCCTGGCCGGATTTCTTTTGCCGTGGATCACCTATCTCGTCGTCAAGTCCCCGGTGCATCTCGCACAGGATGCGGCGGGGGCGGTCATCGTCTTCGCCTTTGCACGGCTGAGCCGCCGCGAATCACGCGCGGTCGAACGGGCTCGTATTGCCGCCGGAACCGACACGTTGACCGGCCTGATCAATCGGAAAGGATTCCTCGATCGGCTCCTGGCCGAGACCGAACGCTCGCAGCGGCACAAGACTTCGCTGGCCATCGCTTACCTCGATTGCGACACCTTCAAGCAGTACAACGACACTCACGGTCATCTCGCGGGCGACCAGTTTCTGATTCAAGCCGCGAGCATCATGCGAGGAGCCGTACGGCCTTACGACAGTATCGGCCGACTGGGAGGGGACGAGTTCGCAGTCCTCTATCCGGCGGTCGACGCGGAAGAAGCGGAGCAGTTGGCGATTGAGCTGCGTGATGCGCTCGCTGCGCAGAATCGTCAGCCCGAGCATCAGATCACCTGGACCTGCGGTCTGGCTGTCTTTTCAGCGGCGCGCAAGGCCGAAGAGATGCTCGACCATGCCGACAAGCTGATGCTGGCGGGTAAACGGTCCTCCCGGGGAGGAGTGCGGATTCAGGTCTTTCACGGCGGACTCTTTTCGCACCCGGCCCCGCCCGTTCAGCGCTGATAGAGTCGATGTTGCTGCAGGTACATTTCGACGGAGCGGGGCGTCAGATAACGGACACTCTGGCCGGTCTCGCAGCGGTGACGAATGTCGGAAGCCGAAATCCCGATCAGCGGCATGTCGATCGTCTGAATGCGCTCGACTGCCTCATTCCCCAGTGCTGCGATCACGTTTGCCGGGTCGGGCACTCCACGGCCCCGATTGACGGCCACCACCTTCGCCAGCTGCAGGATCTGCTGCGGTTCCTTCCACGTGAGGAAATCACCGAGTGAATCGGCCCCCATCAGCAGGAACAGTTCGTGTTCCGGATGGCGGGTGTGAATTTCCCGCAGCGTGTCGACGGTGTAGCTGACCTGCCGGCGTTTCACTTCCAGATCGCTGACGCGGAACTGCGGATGGCCGGCGATGGCGAACTTCACCATTTCCAGACGGGCAGCGGGCGGCGTGGCCGCCAGTCCTTCCTTGTGCGGGGAGACGAAGGTCGGGACGAACCAGACTTCATCCAGCTGACAGGCCTCGCGCGCGGTCTCCGCGAGAATGAGATGAGCGAGATGAATGGGATCGAAAGTGCCGCCGAAAATGCCGAGTCTCATACGTTCAATCTGCTTCCAGGGACCAGGGAATGGGCGCATCATATCGCCCGGTCCGCTCACAGTGCGACCGCAGCCTCCTCTCTACTCGTGGAATCGGCCGACTGGTACGATAGCGGTGGCTCTGCGTGACGGCCTGGGATTTTTCCTGACGATCGTCAACGCCGGAGAAGAACGACACAGGTCGGGTTCCGCAGCAGTGGTGTCACGCTCAAAGGGTTGCACGCATGTCGACAGCTTCTTCAGCGACAACAGCCGGCGCCGGTTACCCGCCCCCCTCGTGGATCGATCCGGTGGCGCTCATGCAGATCAAGTCGCTGGAGTTGCGGGCTCGCTCAGTGGTAGAGGGCTTTCTCACCGGCCTGCATCGCAGTCCGTATCACGGGTTCTCCGTCGAATTCACTGAATACCGGCAGTATGTGTCGGGGGATGATCCCCGCTATCTCGACTGGCGTCTCTTCGCACGCAGCGACCGGTACTACGTCAAACGCTTTGAAGACGAAACCAATCTCCGCTGTCATCTGCTGGTCGACAACAGCCGCTCCATGTCGTACGGCTCGCTGCCGTATTCCAAAGCGGATTACACGAAAACGCTGGCCGCGACACTGGCCTACTTCCTGAATGGCCAGCGCGATGCCGTGGGCCTGTTCCGTGTTTCTGAAACTGTCGATGAGTACATTCCTCCCCGTTATCGACCGGGACATCTGCGACGGATTCTCGGATCTCTCGATCTGCAGCCGGAAGGAAAATCGAGCGGAATCGTGGCTGCTCTCGAGCAGGCCGCCGAACGGATCCGCAAACGCGGGCTCTTTATCGTCATCTCCGATTTTCTGACGCCACTGGAGGGGTTGGAAACGCAGCTGAACTATCTGCGATCCGGCCGAAACGAAGTCGCGGTGTTCCAGATTCTCGATCCGGCCGAACTCGATTTTCCTTTTCAGGAAGCGACGTTGTTTGTCGATGCCGAGACCGGACGGGAGATCTATGTCGATCCCGTTTCGGCAAAAGCCGAGTACCAGTCGCGGTTGCAAAAGCACCTCGCCGAGATGGCGGAATGCTGCGAGCGGCGAGGAATTTACCGCTTGTTGCTGACGACCGACACCCCGCTGGAGCGGGCGCTGCTCGACTTCATCCGCACCCATCTGCAGGTGACGCAGTCCCACCGTCGCTGAACGGCCATCCTATCGCGACAGGGGAACGGCCGGTGACGAGACGTCCGACGCAGCAGGCAACTGCTCGGCAGGACTCCTGCGTGCAGCTGCCCATTTGCCCCGCAGCGGGCCGATCGCCATCAACACCAGGCCGCACAGCAGAATGCCGATGCTGTACAGCTGCGAGATGGTGAGGCCCGTGCCGAACTGCCCCATTTCATCTGCACGCAGAAACTCGATCTGGATGCGTGTGAGGGGATAGAGAATGCAGCCCAGCGCCAGCACATCGCCCGGGTAGCGGCGATACCAGTAATAGATCCCGGTCACGATCGCGAGGATAAAGCCATCAATCGAGCTGTAGATCTGGGTTGGATGCAACGGAATCGTGGCCGGTGCATTGGGATCGATAAATCCTCGCTCGGCGAGAATCCCGAAGGTGACGCTTCCATGCGGAAACGTGATGGCCCACGGAAGATCGCAGCGGTCCCCGAAGCAGCACCCGTTCAGCAGGCAGCCGATGCGGCCAAAGCCGATCCCGATGAAGATTCCGGGAATCAGAATATCGGCGAATTCCATCGACGAGATTTTGCGGTACCAGCAGAACGCGAAGAAGCCGGCGGCTCCGCCCACTAGTGCTCCGATCAGCACCAATCCCCCTTCCGAAAGATTGATCGCTGCCATGAACGCCTGCCACGGATTACGGACGTTGGCAAACACCCGCCCACCATATTGAATCAGAAAGGCGAGTCGACCCCCTGCCACGCCGGACACCAGCAGCCAGAACGCGGAGTCCATGACCAGTTCCGGATTGAAGCCGACCTGTTTGGCGCGGTGATAAGAAAAGGCCATCGCCGACAGGAAGCCGATCAACACCATCAGCCCATAGCCGAACACCGGAACTGATTGCGGTACTGACAGAAACCGGGGCGCCAGGGTCAATGCCAACAGGCCTCCCCCCCAGGTCAGCGCGGTGGAGGGTGCCGCGTAAATCTCCCGATGCCCCCGCACGACGTGGTACAGGTAATAGACCACTGCTGCGATCAGGCAGACCCACCCCGCTCCGAAGAACGGGTCGCCCGGAACGGCCTCCGTCCAACCGCTCCACGGTTGTTGCAGCCAGATTCGAAAGAGGACCTGTCGCATCGAACGCAATCCAGACATGCGATGGCCACCGGCCTGAGCCGGCACCACCTGTTTTTTGTTTCTGTCCTTCCTGTCGACTGCCAATCGGGCTGTTCGTGCCGACAGGAGCGTCAGTGCAGTTTGACCTTGTGAATTCCCAGGCGCTTCCCCGCAGAGGGCCACGCGCCGCTCCGGAATACGATCCCCTGCGGGAACCGGAAAGCACAAGCTGCTACTCCAGTTGAATCGTAAGGTTATCGATCAAACGTGTCTCCCCCACTTTCGCCGCCACGAGGGCGACAATCCGGGGTTGGGGAGTCGTCAAAACGGCAAGGGAATCGGGATCGCACAGCACCGCGTATTGCGGCATGACGAGCGGAGTCGCGGCAAGAGTCGACCACATCTGCTGCGAGATCTTCTGCAGATCGGTTTCCCCGCCGCGCAACAGCGTCTCTGCCCCCCGCAACACCTGTGACAGCGCCAGAGCCGATTGCCGTTCTGCCGGACTGAGGTACACGTTCCGGCTGCTCATCGCCAGACCATCCGGCTCCCGAACCGTCGGGCAGACCATGATCTCGATCGGCAGATTCAGATCGATGGTCATCCGGCGGATCAGCGCCTGCTGCTGATAATCTTTGGCTCCGAAGCAGGCCACGTCAGGCTGTACGATGTTAAAGAGCTTGCAGACAATCGTGGTGACGCCCCGAAAATGGCCGGGCCGAATCTCCCCTTCGAGCGGTTTCGACAGGTTTTCGACAGCGACCCACGTGTCGTAGCCCGCCGGGTACAGGTCGGTTACGACCGGCGTAAACACCAGCCCGGCACCACTCTTCCGGCAGAGTTCCAGATCCTGCTCCAGCGGGCGCGGGTATTTGTTCAGGTCTTCGTGCGGGGCGAATTGCGTCGGATTGACGAAAATCGTGACGACCACCTCGTCGACATGTTTTCGACACTCTTCGATCAGGCTGAGGTGTCCGGCGTGGAGTGCTCCCATTGTCGGCACGCAGCCGATCCGGCGTCCCTGCTGCCGCGCGGCGGCGACGAACCGGCGCACCTCCGCGATTTCTCCTGTGACGTCCATCACTGATTCCTTGACAGTTTCCCGACGATGCAATGCACTGCTATTAGAGCATTTTGACTTTTGATCTGCCTGTACAACGTCGACGCGGCTTCTGCCGCAGACCTCCCGTCCGTCGTTGCCGAGCCGAAAATCACCGGAATCGAGTTTTCCGACGCTGCGGGAAATGGCGACCGCTCAGGATCTCGCAGGTGCGGAAACCCAAGCTGTTGCACGGTTTGGTGTACCCCGACAGTGACGAATTGGCCGAGCAGCAGCGGGATTCGGGTCAACGCCCGTGGAGAATGTTGTCCCCCCTGCCTAGCATTGGCAACCTTGTCCGTTTTGGAGGGCAGTCGCCCTCCCCTGAATTCATCAATGAGCCCCCATGTCAGAATCCCAGGAAACTGAAGATCAACTCATCCGTCGTGCCCAGCAGGCCTTAAGCCACTGCAACTGGGAAATCGGCGAGTGCGCCTCGCGCTGGACCCAGAAGTTCGCCCGGGGTCGCACCGATGTCGATTTCGGGGTGCTGATCGGCATGAGCGGGGATCAGATCTACCAGCGCCGCCGGGTCTGGGAAACTTTTGCCGACGTCCACAAGAATTATCCCAAGTTGAAATGGTCGCATTTTTATGTGGCTCTGAACTGGGATGATTCCTCGGAATGCCTGCAGTGGGCCCAGGATATGGAAGCGACCATCGCCGAGATGAAGGCGTGGCGCCGCGCCCAGCACGGCGAAAACCTGTCGGAACCGGCTGTCGAAGAGCCACCGTTCAATATCGCTCCGGAATACCTGAGTGTCGGGACCGGAATTGTCCGCGATCCGAGTGAGTTCAGCCGCGACGGCAGTTCCGCAGCCTACGTCGGCTCTGCCGGTGGGGAAGGGGGCGATGGGAACGTCATGGTCGCCTCCGCCGCCCGCGACGTCGCCAATACGGAATATACGCCGTTCGGCAAGGGGGCTCGCGGATCTGCTCCGCGCGAAGGGGACGGCCCCCGCGATGAGGCTTCCACCGAACAGATCGTGAAGAAAGCCGCTGCGGCACTCGAACGGGTGGTCGCGGCCCTCACTCCTGAAATTATTGAAGAGTTCCACTCCTTGCCCATCGCCCTGCAGCAGCGGTTTCTCGATGCCGCTGAAAATCTGCAGGCTCGGGCAGCGGGGTTGTCCTGAACCGGTCGGGGAGTCTACGCTGATCGGGTGCAACCGACGATCCGGAGCGTTCCGGGGCGTCGGTTGACCGCGCGGCAATGACCGGACTGCGAGCCGAAGGGAATCGTTCCCACAAGCGCAGCGGTGGCTGCCCGCCGTGGACGGCTTTCTCCCTGGACGGATTCAGGTCAGCGACGACATGCGATTTCTCTCCTGCTGCTGGGTATTTCTGTTGCTGGCCACCCTGCGACCGGTGCAGGGTGCCGAACCGCGTGTCTGGCCGGTCGATGCCGCCCGGGCCTTTCGATACCTCGAAGAGGTCTGCGCCATCGGCCCGCGTTACTCGGGATCGGTCGGGATGCAGCAGCAACAGGAACTGTTGGAAAAACACTTCACTGCCCAGGGGGGAGAGGTCCGCTGGCAGGAGTTTACCGTTCCTCATCCGCAGAGCCGCGAAGCGGTGCGAATGAGGAACCTGATCGTGTCGTTCCATCCGGAGAAGACCGAACGGATTCTTATCGGCTGTCACTACGACACCCGCCCGTTCCCCGATCGGGAGACGATCCCCGCCAACCGCACCAAGGCCTTTATCGGCGCCAACGATGGAGGGAGCGGTGTGGCGCTCTTTATGGAACTGGCCCATCATCTGCCGCAACTGCAAAGCCGGTACGGAGTGGACCTTGTCTTCTTCGACGGCGAAGAACTGGTCTACGGTCCCAACGACAAATATTTCTACGGCTCGGAACACTTTGCTGAGCAGTATCGGGACCATCCA
Source organism: Planctomicrobium aquicomposti (assembly GCF_051466325.1). Lineage (NCBI taxonomy): Bacteria > Pseudomonadati > Planctomycetota > Planctomycetia > Planctomycetales > Planctomycetaceae > Planctomicrobium > Planctomicrobium aquicomposti. The sequence continues at coordinate 854,738 of NZ_CP195792.1, read as the reverse complement.
CCAACGAGGTTCCGCTATGTGGCGGGAGTCGTGGCCGATATGGTGGCGGATCGCGACCTGCAACTTTTTTACGAACGGGGAAGCCTGCGGCTGGCTCCGCATGTCACCCAGACCATTTGGGCGACGGCGGCCCGGCTGGGGGTGAAGGAGTTCATCGCCCGCCGCAAGCACGAAGTCCGCGACGATCATCTCCCGCTGAACGAGATCGCCCGCATCCCGACCTGCGACATCATCGACTTCGATTATCCGCACTGGCACCGGCGCAATGATCTGCCGGCCGCCTGCTCGGGAGAATCACTTGCGAAGGTGGGCAAGGTCCTGCTGGGCTGGCTGGAGATTTATCAACCGGCTCCCTGAGCGGCTGACATCTCCAAGGCATCTCGGTCAGTCAGGGACTCAGTCGATCAGGCGGACGCGGCACCAGTCTTTCTTCCCCGCGCGAATCAACATGTCGTCGACAACCGGGATCCACTCCGCCCGATCGGTGAGAACTTTCTTCTCTTCACCGACCAGCACGTAGGCCGCCCCCCCCTGAATCCGCTGCATGGCCACACTGGTCGACGGGACGAGCTTGCACTCCTTCAGGAGTGCTGCCGCCTGCAGGCTTCCCTGTTCGTTGAGCTTCGAACGTGAAATCTGCACTTCCGGAATGTCGCTGGGGAGGCTCCCTTCGCCAATCTCCTTCTGCCAGCGATCTGCCGCTTCGACTCCGGCCGCCACGCTGTGGTACTCGGCGATAATCAGTTTGGCGAGACGCACCTTCGCCTCTTTCGGATGGCCTGCCAGAATGGAATCAATTTCCTCCAGCGGGACATCGGTCAGCAGTTCAAAGTAGGTGCGCATCACGGCATCGGGGAGCTGCATGAACTTCTTCATCATGCTGTAAGGCTCTTCCGAAATGCCGATGTAGTTCCCGAGGCTCTTGCCCATGCGGCGCGTGCCGTCGGTCCCCACAAGAATCGGCGACATCACACTCACCTGCTGCGACAGATTTTCACCCCGCTGCAGATCGCGAGCGAGCATGAAGCTGTAAAGCTGCTCGGTCCCCCCCAACTCGACGTCGGACTTGATCATCACCGAGTCCCAGGCCTGCATCACCGGATACAGACACTCGTGCAGAAAGATCGGTGACTCCGCTTTCAGCCGCTTGGCGAAGTCATCCCGTGTCAGCAGCTGCGCGATGGTCACTTTGCCGCACAACTGCAGCACGTCGACCAGTCCCATGCTGCCGAACCAGTCCCCATTGCGATGAACCTCGGCCCGGGAAAGGTCGACCACCTTGCCCACCTGGTTGAGGTAATATTGGGCATTAGCTTCCACCTCGTCTGCCGTCAGTTTTTTCTTGCGGGCTTCATCACGGCCACTCGGATCGCCGACCAGGGCGGTCGCATTGCCGATGATGATGACCGCCTGATGCCCCAGTTCCTGAAACTGCCGCATCTTCCGCAGCGGCACGGTGTGTCCCAGATGCACATCGGCAGCGGTCGGATCAATTCCGTACTTGATCCGCAGCGGAACTCCGGTGTCGCGGCTTTTCGTCAGCTTCTCCGCCAGTTCTGCTTCCGGGACGATCTTTTCCACGCCGCGACGAAGAATGGCCAGCTGGTCTGCAACAGGAGGAAACGACATAGAGAGCTCAATGCGGGCAGAAACGGAGAAAACAGGTCGAGCGCGGTGTGACAATCAGCACGCGCCCTGCAGAACTTAATGCAGATGCAAGTGGACGCCAACCGGTCCGCCAAAAATGGCATCGGGAAACTCGCGGGCCCCCCTCCGCTGTGACCGGTAGAAGGCTTGCCGAGTCAGTTCCCCGCTTCCAGCTTTTTGGCCCATTCACTTTGGGGGTAGTCCTGTTCGAGCCGGGCGGCCGCTTCAGCCCCGCGAGTCGGCTGACCGACGAGCGGCCACAGTTTCGCGAGGTGGTAAAGCGACCGGGCATGCAGATCGGCATGGGCTGCGAGCGTGGGGATCACATCGACGTGCAGGTACGCGAAGACAGCCGATTTGGGATCGGTGGCGGTGCTGTTGAAGCTGTCTCCCAGCTGGACGTAGGCTTCTGCCAACAGGCGAGATTCCCCGACAGGGGCCTGTTCGATCACTTTGTTCAGCAGTTGGCTGGCTTCATCCGCTTTACGGTTCCTGACGAGACAGTCTGCCTGCCCCAGCTGCGCCTGCAGTTGCAGCAGTTTCTCCCACGCGGTCGCCGCTTCTTTTCCGGCGACTTCGTCAAAGAGTTGACTCGCCTGCTGAACCTGATTCTGCGCCAGCTGAATGCGCGCCAACCCGATTTTCCCCGAAGCCTGGACGTCTCCCCAGGGAGCCTGCTGCAGCCGCGTATACGCATCTTCCGCTGCGGCGAAATCTCCCGCTGCCAGAGCCGCATCGGCCAGCAGTTGAAGCGCCTGATAATACCGGAAGTGATTGCGTTCGGCCGTCACAAACTTCTGCAGCCGCTCGATCGCCGCTTTGGCCTGCGCCGGATCGCGCTGGGCGAGTTTGGCGGAGGTACGGCAGAGCAGAAACTCGATGTCAGACCGCAAGGGGGCCCGCGCAGAAGTCGCAGCCGACGCCGCTTCGGTGTATCCCGCGAAGGCTTCGGTGTCATTGCCGGACTGTTCACGCCCCCGCGCCAACACAAGGCCGATCGGCTCGTCTTTCCATTCCACCCGTGTGATCTCGTTGGCGGGAATGTGCTCTTCCCGATTGCCGATCTTCTGACTGACGACCACTTCATCGCGTGAGACAGAACTGATTGTTCCCGCCACCGCCTTCTGCTCTCCACGGCGGTGCACCGTGTCGAGATCCGCGGCGGAGAGAGAACCCTGAAACAGCACGCAGGTCAGGAGCAGTCTGAGAGAGGATTTCATCTTGAATTCGGATCTGTTCGAAAGGCTGTGAGGAGCTGGCCGTCGGGCATCTGGTCCGCAGTCGTCTGTTTCAAATTTCCAGCGCTGTCACCCGGGTGACGATTCGCGTGGGGGCCGCGGATTGGGAGGGGCTGCCGGTCCCGGTTTGCGAGCCGTGGCCGGACGCACTTTTCTGGGGGGCGTCGGGCCGGGTGACAGCAGCTCCGGGGGCAACGTCAACTCGGACAGATTCGGAGCGGGCCCTCCCGCGCGGGGGACGCTTCGCGACCGTGAGCCCTTCCGCCCCGTGTTCGCCGAGCGAAAGATCGTGTATCCGGTATAGGCCAGCCCCCCCAGAACCATGAGTGCGGCTCCCCACAGCATCCACGGGGACGTTGCCGCCGCTGGGGGAGGCTCTGTCACGGGCGCTGCGGATGTATCCGTGACCGGGGCTACCACGGGGGACGGGGTGGCCGATGCCGTCGCGGAGCTGTTCGCGGTGGCTGTCTGCTCGGCAGGAGCAGCCACAGTCGCGGTCTGCCGGGGGAGGTCCACAATGGTTCCTCCGGTGTCGGCCAGAACCCGTTTGTACAACGTGTTGAAGCGGGCATACTCCGTATCGGGCCAGTTCGCAGAGATCCGCCGGAATCCCGTAATTGCGGCCAAGGCGCGATCGAGATGCAGCCGGGACTGTTCCGCATCCTTGAGCGACTTGCCAAACCGGTATTCGGAATTGGCCAGATGATAACGGGCATCGAAATGCATCTGCTCCAGCCGTTCATCACGACGTCCCGCTGTCGCCCGCTGCAGCGACTGGGCAGCATAGTTCCAGCCCCAGACATGAACCGGCTGCGGCCGACCGTAAAGTGCGATCGCGAACTTCTGTTCGGCGTCGTCTCCTCCGCTTTCACCCCACTCCTGATACAGCTGCGCCGCCGCGAACTGCACGTCGGGAGCCTGCGGAGAAGTCTTCATGACCTCCAGCAGAATCGGTTCGGCCTTCGAGAAGTTGTGCTGCAGTCGCAGACAGTTCACCAGCCGCAGCTTGCAGGCGGTGATCTGTTCGGGACGGGCGAAGTCCGGTTCCCGGGCAGCGCGATCGAGAATCGACTGATACGAGACCGCCGACTTCTCATACAGCTTGCGCTGCTGCTCGCGGCTGTCGCGAGAGCCTTCTGCCAGACTGCTATAGGTCTCGGCGATCCAGAGGAGTGAATAGAACGTCTGCCCCTCTTTTCGCTCGAACAGGTCGTTCAGAAATTTCTCGAACCCGGCACGCACATCTGCCAGACGCTTCGTTTCCCCCGAAGCTTGCAGCCGGGTCAGCTCCTGTTCCAGTTCTTTCCCGAAGTCCACAAAGACCTGCGTCAGCGCCGCATTGTTTTCTCCACCGGCGACCTCTTCCAGCTTCTGGCGGGCTTTGCGTGCCGCATCGAGATCCTTCACGCCAATCTGGGCCCGCAACAGCTGCTGCCAGGCGGAACTGGCCATCTGCCGACTCTGTGCCATCGCGGGATTTGTGGGGCGTTTCTGTCCTGGGGTCGGTTCGACCATCTTGATGACCGGATGCGGGTCTTTGGTCAACAATTCGATCGCGCCGGCAGGCCCCCCCTTGGCAGTGGTATAAATTCCGTCGAGATTGCGGATGCTCACCAGCGTCAGTTTGGCACCGACCATCTCATCGGAAAGACGGGCCGTTGGCGAAGTCGATCTCTCGGCTTCAGCGAGTGCATTTTCCAGATGCTGGACCGCGGCCGCTTTCCACTTCTGCAACTGCTCGGGACTGGCCGGTTCCCCGTCGCGGAGATTGGAACTCAACACATACTGCCGCCAAAAGGCTTTCCCGGCGCGCGCCTGCGAGTCGGCATACTGTGAGGAATCGGCAGGGACTTCGTTCCACCACCGGGCCGCTTCCTGCAGATCCCCCGCTTGCCAGGCCACTTTCGCAACGGCGTTGCGGGCGTCGTTCGCCCGATCCGATTGCGGCCAGCGATTGCAGATGGTCGTCGCCAGTTGAGTGAGTTGTCGGCGTTCGAAGCTGCGGTCGTTTTCCGGCGCGGAATTGTAGGCATGATCAAAAGCGGTCAGCGCCAGGAAGCCCCCTTCCGCGCCGACTTCGGGATATTTCTCTCCGTACTTGATCATCTGATATTCGGCGATGGCTGCGGCGTCGAAGAACCGCTGCTGCAGAAGATAACCGTACGACAGTCGGATTCGCGCGAGATTGATCAGCGCGGCATCCGCATCGACCGGGGCCAGCCGCAGTGCCAGCTCATACAGCCGGGACATTTCTGCAGAGGTTGCCTGCAGCGTGGCCTGATGCTGCTGCGCCGACTTCAGATCGTTGCGTGACTTGGCGTCCGCGACGGCTGAGTTGGCCGCTTTGACTTCTTCCCACAGCTGACCGGCGGAGCTGTACGCGGAATCGAAGTCCTTCGGGTCACTGGTGGCCCTGTTGAGCGCCCCCATGATCCGTTGAATCATGGCAGACGAAGGGACCTTCAGCTCCCCCGGATACCTGTTGATGTCGCGGGCTCGACTCAACGCCTGATTCAACAGGCTTTTCTTCACGGCGTCTGTAGCGTTGCGGTCATTGCCGAGGGCCTCCTGAGCCCGGCACAACTCCCACTGAATTCCCAGTCCGACATCCGTCCGGGCCCGTGTCCGCGCCGACTTCAGCCAGCGGTCGGCTTCGTCCGCCGCGGTGGTGTATTGCTTGCGCTGATCATGATTCAGACAGATCAGCCGGAACCGCAGGGCCCGATCTTTTAATGTCTGGTAGGCTTCGCTTTTGTCGTCGTGCGCAAGGATCTCGCTGTAAATCCCCTCGGCGGCAGCGACGTTCCCCTGCTCTTCAAAACATTTCCCCTGCCACATGCGGGCAAACAGCCCACCGATCTGCGTGCGGAACTTCTGGTGAATCTGCTCGAACTCTTTCCCGGCTTCGTCGAGCCGATCTTTCCGTTCCTTGGAGCCCGGGTCAAAGATCTGGGCTTCCCAGTAGAGGCATTCCGCCAGATCGAGCTGGGCTTCCATGCTGAAGGCTTCCGCCGCATCCCGGGCGGCCCGCTGCACACGATCCTCTTCGGGGATGTGCGTCGGGAACCTGGCATGGGCCGCCAGATACTGATCACGAGCCTGTTCAAAAATCCGCCTCGCCGACTGGACATTCAGCTTTGCACTCTCGCGGAATTTTGAACGCTGATTCTGGTTCGCCCCCCGTTCGCTATCCCAGATCTCGACACGCGCCTTCTCCAGCAGAATCCGTCCCCGGGCGGTGTTGGCACGGGCTGCCAGCGGGTGGGTCGGCTGCTGTTTGACGAACTGTTCGAACGCCAGCTGCGCGGCGTCGAGCTGTTTCCGCTGAGCGTCGAGATTCACCAGATCCTGGGCACTGCGAAGCAGCACCTGCCCCCGTTCGTAAGGGAGCACCGCCTTCAGCGCCGGATCGAGATTCTTGTTCTCCGCCAATTGATCGAGGTAGCTCAGGGCGGTGTCAAAATACCGCCGCTGCTGAAGCCCGGCCAGAAATTCCTCCACGGGCTCCACTGCCGAGAGGCTGCGAACCACTCCGAGAGTGACCAGCAGAACAGGGATGAAATGTCGCAACCGCAAGTGTCCAGTCCTTATCAACGGAATGTTCGGACCTCATCAGGGCCAATCGCCCGATTTCGAACACCCACCGGGTGACATTACATCGACTTCCTGAGGACTGCAGCCAGAGCCTGCCGATAGGCAGATTCGCACCTGGAGCAGGTTGCTCTTTCCTGTTCCCGCGCAGGCAACGCTTCGTGGGGCAAAATGCTGACTTCCGCGTGGCGAGGAGGGGGCCCTGATCGGTCAAAATGCTCTGGATTCGAATCTCTCAACGATTGACTGTACAATTCAATTCCCTCTGAATTCAATCACGGATGACGACTGTGCAAATCCCGGCCTGCAGCGACGCCGATCGACCTGAGATGGCCGAACTCCTGCTGCAGGACTGCTATCGTCAGTGTGAACAGCTCGCGCGCCGTAGCGGCAGCAATTTCTTCCACGCCTTTCGCATACTGCCGCGAGACATGTTCCGCGAGATGTGTGCATTATACGCGTACATGCGGCACACCGACGATCTGGGAGATCAGGTTGAGCTCGAAATTTCGAGCCGGGTGGCGCTGCTGCAGAGTTGGGAACGGCAGCTCGATGCCTGCCTGCGGGGAGAACGGACCGGAAACGCCATTCTCACGGCCCTGGCGGATGTCGCCCGCAAGCGGAATCTGGTTCCGGAGGAGCTCCGGGAAGTTATTGCGGGGGTGCGCGGTGACCTGCAACCACGGCGGTTCGAGACGTTCGAAGATCTGGAGCGGTACTGCTATCAGGTTGCGGGAGTTGTGGGACTTTCCAGCATCCGGATCTGGGGCTTTCGGGGGGAACTTCCCCGTGAGCCGGCCCTGGCCTGCGGAACCGCTTTTCAGCTGACCAACATCCTTCGCGATGTCGGGGAAGATGCCCGTATGGGTCGCATCTATCTCCCGCAGGAAGACCTCCAACGATTCGGGTATTCGACCGAGGATCTGTCCGCCGGCCGCCGGAATGGCTGCTTCCGCGACCTGATGACCTTTCAGTGGGAACGGGCCCGCTCTTACTACATCCGCTCTCTGGAACTGCTTGACCAGCTTTCCCCCGCAGGTCGCCGCATCCTCAGTGCGTTTCTCGAACTTTATGGTTCGCTGCTGGAGAACATCCGCCAGGCCGACTACGACGTCTTCTCACGGAAAATCCGGGTGTCCCGCTGGAAGAAGCTGCGGATCGCCGCGCGGGCCCTCTGGTTCTGACCAAAAGGAAGCCGTCAGGCCGACCACTGGTCACCTCGCTCCGGTCCACGTTTTCAGAGCAAGGTGCTTTTTCCAGTCCTCAGAGCGAGAACTCTCCCCTACGGCTTGCGGGTCAAAGTCGCCATCAGAATGCCTGCCGCCACGGAGACATTCAGCGACCCGATGGCTCCGGCTGCGGGGATGCTGCACATCTGGTCGCACTTTTCCATCGAGAGCCGGCGCAGCCCCTTCTCTTCATTGCCGACCAGCAGCAGCCAGCGCCGATCGCGGTCAATCTCCTGGACATCATCCCGGCAATGCTCAGAGCTGCCCAGGACCCACATGTCGCTTTTCTTGGCCACTTCGATGGCGCGGACCAGGTTAGTCTGCAGGACAAACGGCACATGCTCCAGTCCGCCGGAAGCAACATCATAGACGGTCGCGGTCAGCGGAGCGGAACGATCAACCGTCAGCACGATTCCTTTCACGCCAAAGAAGGCAGCGGTGCGAAAGATGGCCCCGACGTTATGAGGATCCTGCAGCTGATCGAGGGCCAGCCACAGCCCCCGCCGGGCAGGATTGCCAAAGAGTTCCTCGAGGGTCAGCCCCGCACGTTCGCGGACCACGGCATAGGTCGTGCCCGCGCGTCCACCATCGCGCGGATTGCGACCCCGCTCCTGGGGAATCGGGTCACGCACGGCAATGCGATGCGGCCGGGCTGCCTCGACGACCGCCTGCCACGCTTCATTGCTCTTGGCACCGGCATGAACCTCGAGCACGTCTTTGGGACGCGTTTCAATGGCAGCCAGCACACTGTGCGGATTCATCAGCCGGAGCGAGCTCATGGGTGCTCCTTCGTGATTTCGCTGACTGACTGTCGACGCATTTCCGGAATGAATGAGGGATAGCCGTACCAGATCAGTCCTGCCACCTGCTCCTGCGCCGGATCAATTCCCAGCAGCCGGTAGAAATCCGGATGCCGCGTGACCGGACCAGTCGACCATTTCGAACCGATCCCCTGTGACCACAGGAACAAGCTCAGATTCTGAATGGCACAGCTGACGGCGGCGTAGTTTTCCGTCTCGCGAACCGGATCGGCAGCACGCAGCACGCTGACCGCCAGCCAGCCCGGCACGTGAGCCCAGCGATCCCGCTTTTTCACCGCGACTTCGATCCCACTCTTCTCCGCGATCAATGTCGTATTGAGCTCCACAACCGTGTGGGCCGTCTCCGGTCCCAGCAGATGGAACCGCCAGGGTTCCGTCATCTTGTGGTTGGGTGCCCAGCGGGCCACTTCGATCGCCTGCAGCACAAGCTCCCGAGGAGGGACGTCAGGCTTGAAATCATTGATGGTCCGCCGGGTTCGCATCAGTTGTGCGAGATCTGTCCCGGAGGGAGAAAATTCCAGAGTCATGGTCGACATTCAATCCGACAGCGAAAGACAAAAGCAAAGAGCGAAATTGTAGCCGTTCCGTGTCAGCAGGGTGAGGGAGCAGCCCTCTGAAAATGCCCGAGGAATTCAGGAACCCGTGCCGGCAAAATCCGCTTCCGCCCCCCGTCCGCTTCCGATACTGTTTGCCGGACGGGATGCCTGCTGTGGGCAGCTTCCGGCGGAACTCCGGACCGACCAGTTGCTCGCGGCTCCCCACGGGCCGGACGGAACAGGATCTCGACTGACGAGTCAATCGCCCGCACTGCGGGAACGGACACGAGCACACTGCTTCAGAGACAGGGACGTTTGGTGAAACAGACTGCCGGAGAACCCGTCCCCCCCGGCACCGGGGGAACAGCCGGAGAAGGGCGTTCCCTCTTCGCGAATCTTCGGCTGGTCAGCCTGGGAACGTTCACGTCGCGCATTCTCGGACTCATCCGCGACATTAAAATGTTCTCGCTGTTCGGCGCAGGAACGACGCTGGACGCATTCGTGGTCGCCTTCCGCATCCCGAATCTGGCCCGGCAACTGTTTGGTGAAGGGGCACTGACCACGGCGTTTCTCCCGCTGTTCATCCGCACCCGGGACCAGCACGGAGATGCTGCCGCCCGTTCGATGCTCTGGGCGGTGGCGTTTGTCCTGGCAGTCGGCCTTTCCGCACTGGTTCTGCTGGCGGAAGTAGCGTTATCAGCCACGGTCGCCTGGGCTGATCTTTCGGAGTCCACGCGACTGCTGGTACGGCTGCTGCAGATCATGCTGCCTTACATGGTGTTGATCTGCCTGTCGGCCCTGATGTCGGCGACACTCTACGCCCTGCGTCAGTTTCTATGGCCCGCTCTGGTACCGGTCGTCCTGAACGTCGTCTGGCTGATCGCGCTGGTTCTGGCGTGGACACTGCTCGAATCACCGGAGCAACAGGCGCTGCTGATCGCGGGTGCGGTGACCGTCGCCGGAGTCGCTCAACTGGCGCTGCCGTGGTGGATTCTGAAAAGCTACGGCATGAACGCGACAACCGCCTGGTCGTCCGCGTGGCCACACGTTCGCCAAGTCTTCCTGACAATTATTCCCGTGCTGGCTGGACTCGCGGTGCTGCAGGTCAGCTCGGTGCTCGATGGTCTGCTTGCGTGGGCGCTCGCCCGTCCCGATCAGGGGGGCCCCGCCTGGTGTGAAGCCTGGGGGATTCGACCATTGATTGAATCGGGAACGGCAGCCGCCCTCTACGCCGGACAGCGGATGTACCAGTTCCCGCTCGGGGTCTTCGGAGTCGCTCTCGGCACGGTCCTGTATCCGCGGCTGGCTCAACATGCCCAGCAACAGGACTGGCCAGGATTGCGCGGAGATCTGGAAAGGGGAATCCGGATCGTGATTGTGATTGGATTTCCCGCCAGCGTCGGGCTGATTCTGCTCGCGGAGCCGCTCACTTACCTGTTTCGCGACGGCCGGTTCAGCGGTCGCGATGCGCAGCTTGTTTCCCGCATGATCGCCATTTATGGTGCCGGGGTCTGGAGTTACATCAGCATGAACATCCTGAACCGGGCCTTTTATGCCGTCGGCGACCGGATCACCCCCCTGAAATTGGGACTTTTAGCACTCGGGGTCAATCTGGTGTTGAATCTGCTGCTGGTCTTCCGTTTTGGAGGTCCGGGGCTGGCGATGGGAAACGTCATCGCAACAACACTGCAAGTGATTCTCACGCTGTATTTTCTGAACCGCAGTCTGGGCCCCTTGAACTGGAGGGAGCTTGCGCGGACGGCCATCAAAGGAGTCGCCGCAACCGCTGTCATGTGGCTGGCTTGCCGAGGGGCGGCAGGATTGCTGCCTCCGCAGGAAGGAATGTCGCTGGTGGCTCTGGGCGTCCCCTGTGTGGTCGGGGTGCTCGTGTATTGGATCGCTGCAAAAATGACGGGAATCCGCGAGCTGGACGACCTGCTCCGACGTTCTTGAAGAAAACGCAATCTGGCCTGCCAAGACGAGAGATGTTAGGATTTTTATCAGGGCGGAGCGTTCCAAAAGGGGCGGTTGAGCCAATCAGACTGCGAAGATTTGAGTAGCCGGGGACCTTTTGAGGTAGATCCCGGCTGATTGGAGAATCGATGGATTTCAACCGGTTAGCTTGGACGCCGCTGTTCAGCGCGCTGATTCTGTGCCTCCCGGCAATCCTCGTGGGGTGTGGCGATCCCTACGAACTTGTTCCGGTCCGGGGTCGGGTCGTCTCCTGCGAAGGGAAACCTCCGGTTGGGGGACGACTCACCTTCCAGCCCATGGACGAGCCGAAAAAAACCGGCCGACCACCGGGGTACCCGGGACCGATCTCCTATGGAATAGTTCAGGAGGACGGCACGTTCACGCTCGAAACCGCGACCGGGCTTCCGCGGATCGGCGCCGTGACCGGGCCCCATCTGGTCATCTTCGAGAAGCCGCTCTCCGAAACGCCGGAGCCGGATTTCGCGGAACAGCAGATCGAAACGGAAGAGGACTACCGGAATTACCTGGACTACCTCAAGAGCCTGCCCCTCTTCCCGCCGGTTCCCTGTTCAATTGAAATTCAGCCGGGCAAGATCGAAGTGTTGCGTGACGGGCCGATTCTGGAGTTCACGCTCCCCCCACCAACTGATCCTCCTGCGAGCGATGCGCCGGCACCGTGACTCGGGCCGTGTGGAAACACACTCCGATTGCCTGTCGACGGGGCCACAGACGAGCCGCGGCGATATCAGCAATCCAGCGCACAAAAGCAGTGCTGACCGAAATCGGGACATGCTTGCCCGAAACACTGCGATGGGCCAAAGATCACCTTGAGCAGGCGACTCTCACGGTCCCGAGAGACTCGGGCAGAAGTGCTCAGGATTGCGCTCACCCAGCAGAACAGCGCCCCTTCGACTCCGCTGCTCAGCGGACTGGCAACTCGCCTTCCGATGCGACCGGCAAGGGCTTCAGCGTCCCTGACCCCGCCAGGTCGTCCCCCGACCAGCGTTTCAGCGGCTCCAGTAAAAAGCCATCCAGCACCAATTGCGTCGCGTGGTAAATCAGGATCGGGATCGCAGCCAGATCCAGCCCCCGCTCCAGCAACCCGGTCGCAATGAACAGCCCGATCGGCAGCGTCTTCTGACTGCCGGAGAAGGCCATACCAATCAGATCGGCACGGCGGATGCCTGCCAGCTTTCCCAGCGGAAATGCCAGTCCCAGCCCCAGCAGATGCAGAATAATCACGGAGCCGCACGAAATGACGAAGGGGAGCAGAATCGACCCGCCAGTTCCCGGGGAGACTCGCTGCAGATTCAGTTTGACACCCCCCTGAACTGCCGCCCAGAACAGGACTGCCAACAGCAAGACCTGGGCAACGACGCCGAAGCTCTCTTTTCCACGATCTGCGAACCGCAAGGTCGGGGGCCAGAGGCGGCATAGTTGCCCGACCACAATCGGCAGGAGCGCCGTGTAAAACAGCTTCAGCATCATGGCGGTCGTGTTGAGCTGAATTTCGCCGCCGCAGCCGTACTTGAGCCAGAGTGGAGTTACCACAAAACAGGCGCTGTTCGTCAGCACCGAGACCAGCAACGCGATGGCATCATTGCCACCGGCCTTCCGGGTCCAGACGGCCGCCGCCGCCAGTGTACTCGGGACCGCGGCTGCGAGCATGAGCCCGACCATCAGGTCTTCACGCTGCTGCAGGGGCAACAACGGAAGTGCCGCTGCGGGAATCAGCACAAAGTTGATCAGGATTGCACCCAGCACCGGAAAAGGAGCCCGCAGCGACTCGACCAGCTTTGTCCGCTCCAGTGTCATCGACATCAGGAGCAGCACAGTGGCCGTCAGCACCCCTGTCGCGGCTTCCACAATGTGCCTGGGAAACGACGAGACCCGATCCGGCTCAGCGCGCCAGCCGATGACTGTTCCCAGCGGGAGCAACACCAACAGCGAAATCAAAAACCAGCGCCGCTGGGCGAAATTCCAGGCGGTGCTCACTCCGTTTTCCCTTCTCCGGCGGGCGTCGCAGCAGGAGTCTCAGGGGCGGGGGTCGCCGGAGGTGTCGACTCCGCGGACGGGCTCGTCGGGGCTGGGGCAGCGGGCTGCTCGGTCGAACCCTTTGCTGCATCAGCAGCGGAAGAGGGGGAGGTGGCTGCCGGCTTGGAGGGCTCGGTCGGTTCCGATTTCGGAGCGGCGAGTCTCTTCCAGCGCTCAGCGAGGTAGACATCCCGCCGCTGCATGAGTCCCGGCGGCGCCTGAGTCAGCATCTCGGCTCCTTCCGCCAGCTTGTTTTCAGCAACCAGAGAACGTGCCGCCCATTCGAATTGCAAGCGTTCCCAAGGAAGAGTTTCGCTCCCCCGGTTTCGTTCGTCGAAGCTGCGGAAGGTGTTGAGCGCTGCGGAATAGCGATGCGTCTGATACTGAGTCACGCCCGTCCACAGCGTGGCATAGTCGGCAGCAATATGATTCGCCTGTGTCGAACCGCTGGTGGCCGACCGTCGAATATGCAGGTACTCACGCAGAGCGATATTGTAGTTCCCCTGCAGTTGCTCGAGCCGCACATACTGCAACGTGTGGTCGGGCCGGCCGACGTACTCCTGCTTGGTCACCGGGTCGACCCGCAAGACGTTGTAAGGTCCGTCGAAGATGTAGCGCAGTTCGTCCAGTTGCTTCCGGACTGCTCCTCCCACCGGAACTTCCGCATGAATCACCTGCTGTTCCGGGAAGGGCCAGACCGAAACCTGTTCTTCGGTCCACAGGCCATCGCGGCCGGCAGCAACCACCCGTTGATAGAGACCATTTGCCCGCAGCTTGTTCTCCCCCAGTCCACAATAGACCTCCATCGGCACACTTTCCGGAAGCAGCGATTGCAGTTCAGCCATGCGGGGGGCCCACTCACTGCTCGTGCCGATCAATTCCACCTTGAGGTGTTTCAGATCATCGCTGGTCAGCGGATAGGGGGAATCCGGAAGATCAAGAAGCCGGAACGACGCGTCGGACTGCAGAACTTCCTGCAACGTTGCGGGGACATTGGGATAAGGGCTGGTCTGGTCCGCCTTGGCGGAGGGAATCGGCAGGCCGATCCGTGGATCGAACAACAGAATTCCATTGCGGGGGTCCAGCACTGCCACGAGCCAGGCCTCTTCCTTGCCTGCCGTCTGCGGGACCAGTCGGACCGCATCCATTCCCAGCTGACGGATGATCGACGCGAAGGTCCACGCGCGATCGGAACCGGTTCCCAGTCCGAACACCAGCGTTTCATACGGTGTGAGCGGCAGGGCTGTCGCGGACTCGTCAGAGACATAGGCCGCATTCATGGTCACATAGTCAAAGACAGCCACCACCCGTTCCAAATCGGTTTTGGTCTGACTGGAAATCATCTCGACGATCTGACGGGCGAGGAACGCTTCCCGCAGTGAGACAATATCTTCCGGCAGGAACCGCTGGCTGTTGATGCGCGACTGCACTTCAGCAGGGAGCAGTTTTTTGATCAGGTCGCTGTCGCTGGTCAGCTTGGCCACTTCCTCTGCAGACCGGCCATAAGACCCGCGCCAGCTGTTCAGCTCGCGAGTCTGGGTCACGCGGTCCGAAGTGATGTCGAGCCGCAGCGGCTTCACGCCATCGAGCACGCGCAACAGTTCATCTTCCGCGCGACGACCGACGACTTCCTCTTCGGTCCCCGACTGTTCCACCTTGGTATTTTGCTGAGGTCGCCCCAGCAGCAGAAACATGACGACCAGCAGCGCGGCAATCGCTGCGAGGCTGCCTAGGAGCCGGGATGAAAAGCTCCCTCTGCGCGGATGAAGTGTCGTCACCATAACCAGTCACCGTTTTACTACTGCGATGAATTGTGGAAGGAATCACAATTATAGACAGACGGCCGGGCATTTGCCTGCGTGCCGCGGGGCGGCCTGCGGTCCGCTCGGGGCCATCGTTCCGCAACCAGCAACGCGCGCAGTTCCCCGGCGCATCAGCTGGGCCGTTCCTCGGCCCTTTCCAGAAGATAGAGCGCGCTGTGGGCTCGCAGATTCGCAAAAAAGGCCCGGCTCACGGGCTTCCGGCCGATAATGGGAATCTCTTTGACAATTTGAAAATTCCCGTGCGCCGCCAGCTCCCGGAAGTCCAGCATCGACAGGAAGTGAACGTTGGGGGACTCATACCACTCGTGGGGCAGGCTGTCTGTAATGGGAGCCCGGCCAGCCAGTCCGACCTGCAGCCGGATTCTCCAATGGGCAAAATTGGGAACCACGACCACGGCTCTGCGGGCGACTCGGAAAATGTCATGCAGCAATTCGAGCGGACGGGAAATCTGTTGCAGCGTCTGGCTGAGGACCGCATAGTCGAACGAATGCGGCGGCAGTTCACCGATGCCGCTGTTGAGGTCGGCCTGCAGGATCGGAACTCCCCGCTCGATCGCCTGCAGAAACGAGTCTTCATCCCGTTCGATCCCCAGCACATCACAGGCGTACTCGTCACGGAGCCGCTCCAGCAGCTCGGCATTGCCGCACCCCAGGTCAATAACGCGGCTCCCCCGCTCGATCTGGCTGAGAATCAGATCGTTGGTCACGGCGGCACGGGGATCAGGAAGGTGGAGTCGTTTGGCGCACATGGCGATGTCGGAACGGAATCAGATTCGCTTCTTGCGGAAGTCCTGCTGTGCCCGGGCAAGGAAAGGAACAACCAGTCCGGCGAGCTTGGGGAGTTCGGAGTCAATCAGAAAGGCGTCGTGTCCGAAGGTGCTTTTGAGTTCGCAGAAGGTGACATGCCGGCGGGCTTCGATCATCGCCTGCACCAGTTCCTTGCTTTGCGAAGTGGGGAACAGCCAGTCCGACGTATAAGAAACCACCAGAAAGCGGGTCTTCCCTTCGCGGAAGACATCCTTGAGCGAACTCTTCCCTTTGGAGAGGTCGAAGTAATCCATCGCGCGAGTCAGCGCGAGGTAACAGTTGGCATCGAACCGCTCGACAAACCGCTTCCCCTGATAGTGAAGGTAGCTCTCGACCTGAAACTCGGTTTCGGCCCGCAGGTCATAAGCGAACTGATCGCTGTGCTGCAGTCGTCGACCGAACTTCATTTCAATCGACTGCTCCGACAGGTAGGTGATGTGCGCCACCATGCGGGCGAGCGCGAGCCCGAAGCGGGGCTTCTCCTCCTGATCGTAGTAGAGCCCGGCTCGAAACAGCGGATCGGCATGAATCGCGCGGCGGCCGACCGCATTGAACGCGATTCCCTGAGCATTGAGCTTCGCACCGGCTGCCAGCACGAGTGCGGCGCCGACCCGTTCCGGTCGACGAACGGCCCATTCCAGGGCCTGCATGCCTCCCAGGCTGCCGCCGACAATGGCCATGACCCGGTCAATACCGAGCGAGTCGAGCAGAGCATTGTGAACTTCCACAATGTCCCGCAACGTGATGAACGGGAACTCCGGACCGTAAGGGACCCCCGTCTGCGGGTTGATCGAACTGGGTCCGGTGGTCCCCTGACAACCCCCGAGCACGTTGGCACAGATAACGAAATATCTGTCCGTGTCGATCGGTTTGCCAGGACCGACGAAGCCATCCCACCAGCCCGGCTTGCGGTCATCCGGCGAGTGCCGGCCGGCGACATGGGCGTCTCCCGTCAGCGCGTGACAGATGTAGATCACGTTGTCGCGAGCGGGGGTCAGTTGGCCATAGGTCTCATAGGCAACGGTAATCGGCCCCAGCGTCGCACCGCTCTCCAGTGTCAGCGGCTCGTCACCGCCAAACAGGGTGACATACTGTCGCTGCACACATCCCGGAGCGGGAGAGGGCGTTTGTCTATCGGCTGCGATCTCAGTGGCCATCAAGCGGTCCAGTTGCGAGTCCTGCACATCATAGATTCTCGGAGCAGCCTTTTCGAGCAGTTTACCGATTGAGGACACGGGGCCGGAGGGGGGCAGCGGAGCTTTCGGCAGGACCGGCCCGACCCCACCCGGAAAATGGCCGTCTGAAAGACGATCGTCCAGCAAAAAACCGCCACCAGATTTATGTCGGCAGCCGCAACCGCTGCCGGGCAAATAGCAGGGCAGCGACCAGTCGGTCCACATCGTCACGGGTGTTGTACAGACCGAAGCTCGCCCGAACCGTGGCGGAAACCCCCAGCCACTCATGCAATGGCATGGTGCAGTGATGACCGTGGCGGACGAAAACCCCCTTGCGATCCAGCAGCTGCGCCAGATCTTCCGGGTGGGCTCCCTCCATCGTGAAGCTGACGATCGGCCCTTTGCGTGCCGGTTCCGGACCATAAATTTTCATGCCCGGCACCTCCCCCAGGCGGGCATGAGCGTATTCCGTCAGGGCGATCTCATGAGCATGAATCTCGGCAAATCCGAGCCCCGAAACGTAATCGATCGCGGTCTTCAGCGCGATGGCCTGCACGATGGGAATCGTCCCCGCCTCAAAACGGGCGGGAGGAGCGGCAAAGGTCGAGACGTCGCGATGGACCGCCTCGATCATATGTCCGCCGAACACCATCGGCTGCATTTTCGTCAACAGTTCTTTGCGTCCGTACAGCACGCCGACCCCGGTCGGACCATAAAGCTTATGCCCCGAAAACACGAGGAAGTCAATCCCCTGCCGAACCACATCGGTGCCGCCGTGAGGCACACTCTGGGCGCCGTCAACCACGAGAACCGCACCGACTGCATGCGCAGCACGCGACAACGCTTCGATGTCGGGCATTGTTCCAAGCACATTGGACATCCCCGTCACGGTCACGATCCGGGTGCGGGGACCGATGCACTGGTCGAGCTGCGACAGGTCGAGTTCCCCCTGCGACGTCAGCGGGAGAAACCGAAGGGTTGCACCAGTCTCCTGAGCCACCCGCTGCCAGGGGACAAAGTTGGCGTGATGCTCCAGCAGACTGAGCAGAATTTCGTCTCCCGCCTGCAGGTGCGTTCGTCCCCACCCGAAAGCAATCATGTTGAGCGCCAGCGTGGAACCGCTGGTGAAGATCACTTCATGCGAATCCTCTGCTCCGATCAAGGCCCGAATCGATTCCCGCGAGGCTTCCAGTTCGTCGTCGATCTGAGCGCCAAAGCGATAGACCCCCCGGTAGGCATTCGCATAGTGAGTCTCATAGACCTGTCGCTCGACATCGATGACCACCTGCGGCTTCTGCGCGGAGGCTGCCGAATCGAGAAACGTCACCGGCACTTCTTTTGGAAGTGTCTGCGAGAAGATCGGAAACTGGCGACGAGCGGCCGCGACGTCATACATCAGGTTGCAATCGGTGCTGAGGCTGTGTTGAGCAAAGAGGGATCGGGCTTCGGCCGAAAGTCAGAACCGGGGAACAGGGATTCCGGCAGGACGTTCTCCGATGGAAAAAGGTTCGGATGAAGCAGCATCGACTGACGGAACCTTGCACTGAGTTGTCCCGGCCTCCAGGCCCGCCACCCCACCACAATCGCCACCGGGGAGCGCTCCGAGCGTTTACGACTGGGCTGCCGCGGCAAAATCCCGAATCCGGGTGACCATGCCATACAGTCCGTTGCGACGCTGTGAACTCAGATGCCGATCCAGTTCGAGCCGCCGGAAAATGCCATCCACGTCGGTCGCCAGAATTTCTGCCGGCGTCTTGCCGTGATACACCGCCGAGAGCACAACGATCAGACCGTTGACGATGATCGAATCGCTGTTGGCGACAAACTCCACGCGAGGAGGAGTGACGCTTTCGTTAAGCTCGATCAACATCCACACATTGCTTTGACAGCCGTGCACACGGTTCTCTTCCACCTTGGCTGCGTCCGGCAGCTTGGGGAGGTCGAACCCGAGGTCGATGAGGAAGTCAGCACGATCTTCCCAGTCACCCAGGAAATCGAATTCCTCAATCAGTTCTTCAATTGTCATGATCGTGGTTGCAGACAACCGCGGAACTCCAATGGGGACACGACGCGGAGAAGTGTGTTCGCTGCGACCGAACAGCGACGGCAAGCGATGCTGTCATTCTAGACGACCCGGCCTTCCGTACAATGGCACGAAACCGGTTGTGCCGGTTTGTCACAATTTTTCTTGATCACGATATCGCCCCCACCAGGTGCGGAATTGCCAGTCGCCCCCCGTCTCGCCGGGGCTCCCGATCCCCCTCTCAGACGTCGGGACCGTGATCGGGGAAGTCGGCAGGTCCCGACTTGTAGAACTTGGTCAGGTCGACGCCTCCCCGTAATTCCTGTTCCAGCAGAGCCATGCGCCCTTCGATCCGCTGCAGCCGACTTTCAACCACAGGATCCAGCAGCCGCTCGGTCCGTGGGGGACGCGGACGAGGAACCACCGGATAGCCGAGTTGACGCTGCAGCGCAGCGAACATGTAAAGCGGATCCTTGCCCACATTCGCCCGGGCAATCCGTCCGGTCGCGACATCAAACAGAATCGGATACCCCGGCACGAAATCCGGTTCCCGGCGCCGGAGCCGCAGCTCCTCGACATACTGCTGCGAACGGGTATAGACCATGTCCGCAAACTCGACAGTCCCCAGTTCATGCCGGATGCGGGAAATCCAGGTCTGCCACTCTTCAGGATACAGCGGATCTCCTGCAACCGCTTTCATCCCGGCATCGTAACCAAGACGGTTTCTCGCGATGCATTCAAACTGAAAAATGAAGAGCGCCGGCGCGGTCAACGTCCCCTGAGACTTGAGCTCCGCCTCGCGCTCCAGAATCTGGAGGCCCAACCGGAAGTCGAGCCGGGATTCATCATCCTCGGCCTGCTGAACAATAAACGTCTGGAACGGGGTGAAATAGTGCCCCAGACGTCCCATCCCGTCACCAAAGCGCCCCTTTAAATGCAGCTCACCGAGCAAAAAGTCGATCGCCATTGGAAGCTTCGTGGTTGCGAGAATCTCTTCGCGGACACTCGCCAGCACTTCCTGAACCGGCGTGTTGTCTTCGACCCGCTCGCGGAGCACGCGAAAGAAATAAGCCTGTTCAACAGACTCTTCCCGATCCAGTGGCTGTCGCATGAAGAGTGGCCTCAGTCTCTGCAGTGGCTGACCGAACGAAAACAGGCTTGCGCCGAAAGTGGCACACGGTCACCCGCGAGGTCCGGATTTCGAGGGCAGTCTCACAAACTGCCGGACAGGAACGATCAAGACATCATCGCCAGACAGCAACAAGCATTCGACAACACCCCCCCAGGGAAAGCAGCAGTCGGGGTCAGCAGCGAGTGGGCGATCGGCCAACCGGGCATGACCACTCAGGTGCTGCGCTTCTTCTCGAGCAGAACCCGATTCCCTTTGTCGTTGTACTCGATATTGGTCATGAACGCCCGCATCAGCATCAGGCCGCGGCCGCTCGGCTTGTCGAGATTGTCATCGTCGGTCGGATCGGGGACCTCTTCAGGATTGAAGCCCGGACCTTCATCTTCAATGGTGATGCGGACGATATCGGCCTGCAGCTGACAGCTGATGTGAACCGATTTGCTCAGATCGAGACCATTGCCATGCTTGATGGCGTTGACGATCGCCTCTTCCAGCGCCAGCTTGATGCCGAAGAGGTCCTTGTCGGTGAACTCGTGCTTTTCCAGCAGGCCGAGTATCCGTTCCTGCACCTCAAACCCACGCGATGTATCGCTGGGAATCGAGACGTCAAACTGAACCGGATCAGCCATTGAGAGGATGGCAGCTACTCGGGGAAATTGATGTGAAGACCAATACAGGCGGCCGGATGCCGGCGAGTGACCCAGAGATGTCGCTCGCCACTTCGACTTAGAAGCCGGTGAGGGCAGCCTCCTGATTGTCACGAATATCAAACAGTTTGTTCAGCCGGGTGATGGCGAACACTTCGTAGATGTCGGGGCGGATGGAACACAACCGCAACTTGCCGCCAGCAGCTTTCACCTTCTTATCGAGAGTGATCAGCTTGCCCAGCGCAGCACTGGACAGATACTCGACGTTCGAGAAATCGAGTGCAATCTTCTTCCGTCCGTCTTCTTCCACCAGCCCGAACAGCTGATTGCCAATCACCTGAATGTTGTTCTCATCCAGGATCTTCTTATCAACAAACCGGGCAACCGTAACGTCACCAATCTGTTCGATATCGAGGCGGCGTTGACCTGCGGACATGAAGCTGTTCCTGTTCAGACGATCGCAGCTGAAGGGCCTGAAAGGACAAGCTTTCCGACGAAAATCTGGTCCCTTTCGGCAGTGTTCTGTGATTGATCATCATGGCTGACTTACGTAATGTCAAGCGAATTCAACAGCGTCCGATCTTCCCCGGGACCGTTCTTCAAAGACTGCGCGGACCAGGTCATACAATCATGATTTTCCGGCCTGAGACCCACACACAGCGCCCCACGCCTGCGGACAAACCCCACCTCTCCCCCACAATGATGGTCGCTGTTGCCGCCACTCTGATCACCCTTCCGGGAACGCTGCTCTACTTCCTGCTGGGACTCGTGATGCTGAAGTGGAAGTGGGAGATTCTTCCCCCCGCGCTTACAGCGGTGCTGCTGGCATCCCTGTTCGCGGGGTTGATCCTGATGGGGCTGACAGGAGTGATCGCATCGAGTGCCGAAATGATTCGCACCCGCCGCCGGGGGGGCCTGCCGGGACTCTGCATTCGACTCAACCTCGGGGTGCTGCTGCTGTTTGCACTGGCCAGAGTATTTCTCTGATCGGACACTTTCCGTCTCTGGCAGCATCCCGGCGGCGCACGTGGGCTTGCCATCCTCTCGCTGCATCCACCAAGATTGGTCACTGGTTGTTCACTGAATCTGTGTAAGGAAGATGCGATGCTGCGTTGCTTGACCTGGCTCACCGTGGTGACGTTGCTGACGACGATCACACCCCGACTGCAGGCGGAAACTCCCGCCGCTGCGGAACCAGTTATCGAGTTCGATGAACTGCAACTGCTGGTTAAACGGCATGTGGACAAGCTGACCGAAATTCTCGTGACGGAAGAATCGTTCAACGAGAAGAAGAGCCCGCTGATGCGGCAATCGCTGGGGCTGATCGCCTGCATCGGACAGTACCTCGCCGAGCATCCACAACTCGGGGAGGGAAAGCTGAATGGCCCGGCCTTAAGAGATGCCGCCCTGATCTACAAACGGAATGGTTCCTATGCCGATGCGCAGTCGGCACTGGCTCAGATTCAGGAAGTGGTCTCCGGCAAAGTGACCGGCGAACATGCCGTGGAACATCCGTGGAACAAGCTGACCGGCCTCGGAGCAGCCATGGAAGAAATCAACGTCCAGAACCCCCCCATCCTCAACTTCCTCAAGCGCCCGCGCGGGACACCGGAAGAGCCGTTGAGTGGCATCACCTGGTACCTGCTCTCCAAGGCCACCCTCGCCGATACGCACGAAGTCAAAGATCCCGCGAAGCTGCCGGAATGGAATCAGTACGCAACCGAGTTCTCCAACGCATCGGGCGACCTGGTGACCGCTCTGCGCGCCAAGGACAAGGCCGGCGACCGCAAAGCATTCGACCTCGGCAAAAAGACCTGCAACACCTGCCACGAAGCCTTCCAGCACTGATCGAGTCGTTTGGCGGACGGCTGCGGGAGCCTGTGTGCCTCTGCAGCCGCTGCCGTTTTCATGACGAGTTGGCTCGACGACATCCCGGCGGAATTGTCGTCAGTTACAGCTGGTGACTGGGGGGAAGAGGACCCGCACCGGCTGATGCCGTTCCAGCCGCTCCTGCAGAAACAGGCAGCGCTGATCGGCGTTGTGTTCCCGTAACAGCCAGCAGAGATCGTCCGCTGCCAGCTTGAGTGAGTGCGCCAGCAGATCGCAGAACGCCCCCAACGGGAATTCGTGCTCGAAAATCTGGGCGAGGTAGCGGTTGCGGCCAAGTTCCGGATAGTGGGCGGTCAGCAGTTCGAGCAACCGTTGCCGGCGAGGTCGTCGCTGTCCCGCCATTTCGTCGGGGAGGTGATCGGGAACCCCGCGCACTCTCAGCAGCGTGTCTCCGTCGGCGCTGGCCTGCAACCCCTCAATCACGATCCGTCCCAGCCCCTTCAGCAGGGCAATCCCCGAGTGGGAATCGTACGCGGTCACGCGGACCAGGCAACCCGCAGCGCCGCGCGGATCGGGACTGTTCCGCACATCGGAAGAAGTAATCGCCACCAGTCCGTTCCCGGCAAGAGCGGTGGCGAGCATCCGGGCCACGGCAGGATCTGCAGGACGATAGGTGCGGACGACGTGCGGCAACAGAATGTCTGGAAAAGATCGCAGCCACGGAATCGTTCCCTGATAGCTCGCTGGGTGCAGCGTCTCGTGGCCGCAAGGCTGCTCAATCATTGAGAGTCCTGATCTGGTCGAAGTTGGGGAATGAGTTTCGGATCGAGGCGAACCGTCAGAAAGATCTGTTCGTCGGCCGCTGTCAACTCCGCGAAACATTGTGCAAACTCACGCCGGAACCGGGTGAGGTCGATCCCGACACAGCTGTCGCCGTCTGTCGAGAGATAATGCAACGCGGAACAATGCATCTTGCGTGCCCCTCCGGGATTTCCCTCCTGAAAATGGAAGAGGGCCACGGCCGCATGGATCAGACCTTTCAGGAGCTGCCGTTCTTCACCGACCGCGTCCGACCAGAGTTCCTCCAGCACATCGTGACAGGCGAAGAACTCCCGCTGGTTGAACAACTCCAGCCCTCGGGCAAATTGGTCAGAGGAAAACATGATTTTTCCTGCAGTGCGGGCGGCGGTCGGGGAGCCGGTCCGGCGGTCACGATGGTGGCGGTCTGATCCCGTGCGCAGCTTTCCGCTCTGATTCTCCAGCAGCAGGGGTGAGGCGTCCACCTCTGCCGAGTGCGATCCCGGCGACCAAGCCGTTTTGGGGAATTTTTTATTTCTTCCGAAGGACTGGTCCCGATACCGCAGCCCGATGTAGAACATCCGCCACAATGACTGAATCAACTGATGACAAAAAGCAACGGGTGCGCAAGATCATTGCCGCGCTCAAGCGGACCTATCCCGACGCCGAGTGCGCGCTCGTCCACGCCAATGCGTTTCAACTTCTGAGCGCCACCATTCTCTCCGCCCAGTGCACCGATCAGCGCGTCAACCTGGTAACCCCCAAACTGTTCGAGCGTTTTCCGGAGCCGGCGGATCTCGCCCGGGGATCGCTCGAGGAAATCGAAGAGATCATTCAGTCGACCGGTTTTTTCCGGGCCAAGGCGAAGAGCCTGAAAGGGATGGCGACCGGCCTCGTGGAACACCACGGGGGTGAAGTGCCGCAACAGCTCGCGGCTCTCGTGCAGCTGCCGGGCGTCGGCCGAAAGACGGCCAATGTCGTGCTGGGGACCGCCTTCGGCATCCCCAGCGGTCTGGTTGTCGACACCCATGTGAAGCGGATCACCGCACTGCTGGGACTGACCACGCACCATGACCCGGAAAAGGTCGAGCAGGACCTCATGCAGCTGGTCCCGCGCAAGGAGTGGATCATGTTCTCCCACCGGCTCATTCATCATGGCCGGCAGATCTGCATCGCGCGGCGGCCCCGCTGCACGGAGTGTCCGCTGCTGAAACTCTGTCCAAGAGTCGGGCTCAAGCCGCTCCCCGTGACCTGAGCGCGGGCATTCCGCTCGCCGCAGAAGGTGACCTGACCGCACCCGGCCGTTCACAACGGGACTTACTCCGTCGATCCTTTGGACTTGCTGCTCTTGGATTCGCTCTTCGAGCCACTGTCGGATTTATGGGAATCGGCAGCCTTGGAGTCCGCGCTGGCGGCCTTCTTGTAAGAGTCGCTGCGGTAATCCGTAATGTAGAACCCTGACCCCTTGAACAGAATTCCGGCGCCCGGGCCAATCACCCGCTTCGCCTGATTTTTGCCACACTCGGGGCACTTCTTGATCGGGTCAGCCTTGATCGACTGAAAGACCTCCCAGGTGTGCTGGCAGCTTTTGCATTCGTAGTCGTAAGTCGGCATTGCGCTCTCGTGTGCTTCTGAAGTTCGCTGCGGCTCTGGGTCTGTACCGGCCGCGATGAAAGATCGGCTACCGGGTCAGTCCTCCCAGGCAGCGGATGAATGGCAAAAGGAATTCAGATTATTGGGCTGCAGGCTGGCTGGAGACGATGACCTTGCTCGGCCGGATCACCCTGTCGTGCAGCTTGTAACCCCGTTCCAGTTCCTGCAGAACGGTCATGGGGGGATGTTCCGCGGAGGGCTGCTGCTGCAGGGCCTCGTGAAAATGGGGATCGAACGGATGTCCCAGGGCCGCAATGGACTCAGCGCCGCAGCGGGTGAGGACATCGTCGAACTGCTTGAGGACCATCCGGACCCCCTGCACGAGTGCAGCGGCATCGGCGGTCTGTTCCCCTGTCTGCACGGCCCGCTGCAGATTATCGAGCGCCGGGAGCAGATCGCGAATGAGCGGCAGCGCGGCGTAGCGGCGCTCCTCATCCCGTTCGCGGTTCGTCCGCTTGCGGACATTGTCCATCTCCGCCATCTGCCGCAACAGCTGGTTCTTGAGCTCATCGCGCTCGGCCAGGAGTGCGTTCCATTCGGGCTCATTCGGGCCATTCAAGGCAGCAGCCCCTGCCGCCGAGGCAGCCGCTTCGTTGACAATGGCTGCTTCCTGTGCCGGATTGAGATCTGAATCCTGATGTTCACCTGCCATGGGTCACCTGTCCGTAGCCTGAGGTCTCCCCCAGTTCAAGAAATGAGTCTCTGTGACACCCGGCACGCCGGCCGGCGTCGTTCCCCGCCAACCTCAATTGGAGTCGTCGGATTCCGTATTACCAGTCAGAAAGTCTTTAATCTTTTCGAGCCAGCTCTTGTGATGCGGATGGACGTCCGTCTGTTCGTACTCGGCCATCTTCCGCAGCAGCTGTTCGTGTTCTTCACTCAGACGCTTCGGGACCATCACCTGAATTTCCACATGCAGGTCACCGGCCTCGCGGCCACGGGGATCGGGCATTCCTTTTCCACGCAGGCGAAAGACTTCGCCCGGTTGCGTCCCGGCCGGGATGCGCAGTTCGTCCTTGCCGACCACCAGCGGGATTTCGATGGTGGCTCCCAGAGCCGCCTGGGTATAACTGATCGGCACGCGACAGAGCAGATGCTGGCCTTCCCGCTGGAAGATGTGATGCTCTTTGACGTGAATCTCGACGTAGAGGTCTCCCGGAGGCCCCCCCTGCGGGCCCGCCTCCCCTTCTCCACGCAGACACAGCGACTGACCGTCGTCGATCCCTGCCGGAATCGCCACTTCCTTGAGGACCGTTTCGGCTTCCTGACCGGTCCCTCCGCATTCACTGCACTTGTTGCGAATCACTTTCCCCGCACCGCGGCAGGCGGGGCAGGTGGTCTGAATCCGGAAGAAGCCCTGAGCCTGCACGACCTGTCCGTGTCCGCCGCAATATTCGCACGTGTCGGGACGCGAACCCGGCTCCGCACCGGAGCCTTCGCAGCGGACACAGGATTTCCGCCGATGAATCTTCAATTCTTTCTTGCAGCCGAGTGCCGCCTCACGGAGATCGAGAGTCACCCGGGTCTGCAGATCCGATCCGCGTGCGGGACCTCCGCGACGGCCCCGACGGCCCCCACCGAGTCCGAACCCTTCGAACATGTCGCCGAAGGCGTCGAAGATGTCGTTCAGATCCGTGAAGCCCCCGGCTCCGCCCCGTCCCGCACCTCCGGACACGCCGGCGTGCCCGAACTTGTCGTAGCGGACCCGCTTTTCGGAGTCACTGAGAATCTGGTACGCCTCCGCGCATTCCTTGAAGCGGAGCACCGCCTCTTCATCATTCGGATTGCGGTCCGGATGGTGCTTCTGCGCCAGCTTTTTATAGGCCTTCTTGATCTCCTCGACGGTCGCGGTGCGAGTGACGCCGAGGACTTCGTAATAATCACGCTTGGAGGCCATGCCGGGCATCTGTCTGTCACAACTTCAGAAAGGGGAATGCTTCATTCTACACGGCCAGTCAACGCCGCAAGCATTCCGGATGATCTCTCCCGCGATCGACGCTGCGGGAGCAGGCTGATTTCCCTTCCCCGAAAACCGGGGCACCTTGCAGGCGATGCGGAATGTGCCGCCTGACCTCTGCTGGACAAGCAACGAGCCACCGGGTTGCGGTGGCTCGTCACATCTTTTTTGCAATCCAGCCCCGGCAATGGCTGCCGGGGGGGGCCGGACGGCTCCTCCTTCCCGCGACACAGAGGCCTGATCTCTCAGGATCCCCGCTGCGCGGGAGAGGAGTGAGCCAACGGCTCTCGAACCTGGTGAGCTTTGATTGCCCCGTCCTCGTCCGCAGATGCCAGCCTTTCAACATGCGAAACGCTGGCTGCGCGGAAACCGGAAAGAGCGACCAGCCCTAGCGGATCGAACCTTCCACGTTCGGCTTCTTGCCCGACTTCGGTTCATCAGTCTTCGTAATCAGAACCTGAGTCGTCAGCATGAGGCCGGCGATGGAAGCGGCATTCCGCAGAGCACTCTTCACCACCTTGGCAGGATCAATCACTCCGGCCTTGTACATGTCACCGTACTTGCCGGTGGCTGCGTTCCAGCCATGAGTCGCTTCTGCCTGATTCTTCACTTCGTCGGCGATGACCGAACCATCTTCGCCGCAGTTGCCGGCGATCTGGCGGGCCGGAGCTTCGAGAGCGCGGGCGATGATCTCGACCCCGATCTGCTCGTCCCCCTTGCCCTTGACCTTCTGCACCGCTTCGATGGCTCGCAGCAGCGCCACGCCCCCGCCCGGAAGAATGCCTTCTTCCACGGCAGCGCGGGTTGCGTGCAGGGCGTCTTCCATGCGGGCCTTGGTCTGCTTCATTTCCGCTTCGGTCGCTGCACCGACGGAAATGATCGCCACACCACCGGTCAGCTTGGCGAGACGTTCCTGGAACTTCTCACGGTCGTATTCGCTGTCGGTTTCTTCGATGTGCTTCTTGATCTGGCCGACCCGCTTCTGGATCTCAGCCTGATTGCCGGCACCGTCGATGATGGTGCAGGAGTCCTTGCCGACTTCGACCTTCTTGGCGCGGCCGAGCTGTGACAGCTCGACGTTTTCCAGCTTGATCCCGAGATCTTCGGAGATCACGGTTCCGCCGGTCAGCACCGCCATGTCACCCAGCATCGCCTTGCGGCGATCGCCGAATCCGGGAGCCTTCACGGCACAGACCTGCAGCACGCCACGCAGGCGGTTGACCACCAGGGCGGTCAGCGCTTCGCCGTCGACATCTTCCGCGACGACGACCAGCGGCTTGCCGACCTGAGACACCTTCTCCAGCAGCGGGATGAAGTCGCGCAGGTTGGAGATTTTCTTCTCGTGCAGCAGGATGTAGGCGTTCTCGAGAACCGCCTTCATTTCAGCGGCATCGGTCACGAAGTACGGGGAAATGTATCCCTTGTCGAACTGCATCCCCTCGGCGAGGGTCAGCGTCGTTTCGTTCGACTTTCCTTCTTCCACGGTGATCACGCCATCGCGGCCGACCTTCTCCATGGCATCGGCAATCATCCGGCCGACTTCCATGTCGTTGTTCGCGGAAATGGCACCGACGTGCTCGATTTCCTTCTTGTCGGCGACCGGACGGGCGAAGCCTTCGATGAATTCGATCGCGGCATCGACAGCTTTTTCGATTCCCCGACGGACGACCTGCGGGTTGGCACCCAGCGAGACGCTGCGGAGACCTTCTTCGTAGATCGCACGTGTCAGCACGGTGGCTGTGGTGGTACCATCACCGGCGATGTCGCTGGTCTTCGTGGCGACTTCGTTGACGAGTTTGGCACCCATGTGCTCGTACGGATCTTCCAGCTCGACTTCCTTGGCGACGGTCACGCCGTCCTTGGTCACGAGCGGGTTGCCGAAACTCTTGTCGATGATCACATTGCGACCGGTCGGTCCCATGGTCACGGCGACAGCGTCGGCCAGTGTGTTCACGCCACGCTGCAACTTCAGGCGGGCGCGATCGTCAAAAAGTAATTGTTTGGCCACAGTGGGCTCCTGAATTTGATGATCTGGAAACTCTCGATCGCCGGCCCGCGCATCAAGCCGATGCGCGGGGCACCTGAACTACAGACTATTCCACCTTGGCGAGGATGTCGCTTTCCCGGAGGATCTTGATTTCCTTGCCGTCGACTTCGATTTCGGTACCGCCGTACTTGCCGAACAGCACCTGATCGCCAACCTTGACGCTCAGCGTGGAACGCTCGCCGCTGTCCAGCAGGCGACCGGGGCCCACAGCCACCACGGTTCCGCGCTGGGGCTTTTCCTTTGCCGAATCGGGCAGCACGATTCCACCAGCGGTGGTTTCTTCGGCGCTCAGGGGCTCCACTACGACGCGGTCATCAAGCGGCTTCAGTGTCATGGATATAAAGCTCCTCACAAATCGATTGTGTTATTGAGTTCGATGTCAGGCTCTCCGCAGTCGGCGAAGAGCAACGTTGTTTCAAGCATTCTGATTGATCGGGAACTGCCTGCCGCAGGGCCGTTGCCGGCAACCCCGTGCTGACAGAGCAGGTCCCCAGTGGCCTGAGCGTCTCTTTCCGCCCCCGTGAGGCGTTTGCTGCACGGGGACCGGGAAAGAACGACCGACTCTAGAAGCCACCCATTCCGCCCATGCCGGGCATTCCCATTCCGCCCATGCCGCCGCCCATTCCGTGGTCGTGGTCATGGCCCCCATGGTCGTCAGATTCTTCTTTGGGCTCATCGACGATAATGGAGTCGGTGGTCATCAGCAGCGAGGCGACGCTGGCTCCGTTCTGCAGTGCCGAGCGAACCACTTTGGTCGGGTCGACAACGCCGAATTCGAACATGTCACCGTACTTGTCGTTCAGTGCGTCGTAGCCGTAGTTCTTGTCGCTGCTCTTGCGGACGTTGTTCGCCACGACAGCCCCTTCGCGGCCGGCGTTTTCTGCGATCTTCCGCAACGGGGCTTCCAGGACGTTCCGCACGAGCTGCACACCCAGCGCTTCGTCACCCTTGAGCTTCAGCTTGTCGAGTGCTTCCGCCGAGCGGAGCAACGCGACACCACCCCCGGGAACCACGCCTTCTTCGATGGCGGCACGGGTGGCTGCGAGGGAGTCGTCGAACAGGTCCTTGCGTTCCTTCATCTCGGTTTCAGTGGCGGCACCAACCTTGATTTCAGCCACGCCGCCTGCCAGCTTGGCGAGACGTTCCTGCAGCTTTTCGCGATCGTAATCGCTGTCGGTCCCTTCGATTTCCGCACGAATCTGGGCGGCACGGCCTTCGACGGCCTTCTTGTCTCCCCCACCCTGCACGATGGTGGTGTTCTCGGCGTCGATCCGCACTTTCTTGGCGGTTCCGAGATCCTTGAGTTCAACGCTTTCGAGCTTCTCACCCAGATCCTTGAAGTAAGCCTTGCCGCCGGTGAGAACCGCGATGTCCTGCAGCATCGCCTTGCGACGATCGCCATAGCCCGGGGCCTTGACGGCACAGACCTGGACGATGCCCCGCAGCTTGTTGACGACCAGAGTCGCGAGTGCTTCGCCTTCGACATCTTCGGCGATGATCAGCAGGGGCCGACCGGAGCGGGAGACCGCTTCCAGCACAGGCACCAGGGTGCGGGCGTTGCTGATCTTTTCTTCGTGAATCAGGATGTAGGCATTGTCGAAGGCCACTTCCTGTTCGTCTTCGTTGGTCACGAAGTGCGGCGACAGATAGCCGCGTTCGAACTGCATCCCTTCGACGAGGTCGACGCTGGTTTCGGTCCCGCGTCCTTCTTCGACGGTGATCACGCCGTCCTTGCCGACCTTCAGCAGGGCGTCAGCGAGGAACTTGCCGATTTCCTTGTCGTTGTTGCCGGCGATGGCAGCGACGGTTTCAATCGCCTTGCGATCGGTGGCACTGACCGGCTTCGACAGTTTCCGCAGGTGTTCCACGATGGCGTCAACAGCCTTCTGGACTCCGCGACCCAGAGCGACCGGTGCGGAACCGGCGGCGATGAACTTCAGTCCTTCACGGTAAATGGCTTCGGCCAGAACGGTGGCAGTGGTGGTTCCGTCCCCGGCGACATCACCGGTTTTGGAAGCGGCTTCCTTGACCAGCTGCACGCCGCAGTTTTCGAACTTGTCTTCCAGCTCGATGTCTTCGGCGACGGTCACACCGTCCTTGGTGATCTTGGGAGAACCCCAGCCTTTATCCAGCACAGCATTCCGTCCGCGGGGGCCCAGCGTGCTCGACACGGCGCGGGCGAGCTTCGTCACTCCCGACAGCAGTTGTTTCCGAGCCTCATCATCAAAACTCAAAAGCTTCGCCACGGCTGCTCCTCTTCCAGTATCAGCGACTACAAATACAGCGTTGATCCGCTGCCCGATATCGATCTCACTCGATCCCTGCACCCTCATCGGCTGCCGGGAATGACAGATTTCCGGAATCCCAGCCCCCTAAAGCAACGGACGTGCCGGAGTCTTCACACAGCACGCAACATGCTTGCACCATGAACCTTGCGACGCACACCGACTCCCTTGCCGCGCCGCACGCTGCCAGCTTGGCAGGGAGCCCCGGGGCCTGCGGGTCCCTCTGCAGCCGGCGAACACAGAGTGTTCCCTTGCGTCGACCCTCCCCGGGGATAGCATGGATTCGCCACCCCGTCGCACGGGCAAATCGCCCGCTGCCGCGGTGGCAGGAGCAAACATGTCGAGGGCCAACGGAGAGTCCGACCTCGTCCAGCGTATCCGTGCGGGAGATGCACGGGCGTGGGAAGCCTGCATTTCCACATACGAGGGGCGGCTGCAGGCCTTCGTCCTCAGCCGGATTCCGGATCGGGGGCAGGCGGAAGATCTGGTTCAGGAAACCTTTCTGGGCTTTCTGACTTCGCTGCCAAATTACGACCCGACAACTCCTGTCGAAAATTTTCTGTTCGCCATCGCGGCCCACAAAATCACCGACACATTGCGTCGGGAGGGTCGACGTCCTCGGCTTCCCCTGCATGCAGAGGAAGATTTTAACCACAGCCTGGAACCGGCGGGGCGGGCTCGGGTCGCCTCATCACTGGCACGCAGCCGGGAGCGACGGGGAGGCGAAGAACAGGTTGTGGCCGACTGCCTGCGCGAATTGATCCAGCGCTGGCTGGCACAGGGGGAGTTCACGCGGCTCAAGTGCGTCGAACTCTTGCTGGTGCAAGGACTCCCCAACCGGGAGGTCGCCCGGCATCTGGGAATCACAGAGCAGGAGGTGGCCAATCACAAGTCGTACGCGATCGGCAAAATGAAAGAGGCAGCCCGACGCTCGTCGATCAGCGATGAGGAACTGGAATTCCTCGGCGTGACCGACGAGCCTTGAGCGTTTTGTCCCGTCACGGGTTGGCTTTGACCGCTTCCCGGGCCAGCTCCGCTTTCACGGTGTTCCGCATGGCCTGATTCGCGCGACGCTTCCGCCACCAGTTGAACAGCAGACCATCAAAAGAGAGCATACCGCCGCCAGCTACCAGCAGCGTGACATACGTGGCGAGATAAACAGCGGCCAGCTCTTTGGACGCTCCCCACGGGTCGTCTTTGTGGACAATGGCCACGATGACCACCATGGTGATAATCAGCGGGATCGTCGCCAGCCGGGTCATGATCCCGAGGATCAACAGAATCGAGCAGCCGAACTCGGCCCCGATGGCGAGAATCAGGCTCAGATGTGAGCCGACACCAATCGGATCGGGAAACTTTGTCCGTAGCTCTGCAAACTGCCCGATTTTCTGCCAGCCGTGAATCATCATCATCGCGCTGACGCTGCAGCGCAGTAACAGCAGTCCGAGGGACTGAAAAAACGAGTTCATTGACCGCGTCCTTAAGCCAGATCAAAAAGAAGCAGCTCCGCATCCTGTGGAGCCGAAATTGTGAGTCGGGTTGTGTCGCTGATGGCCGCCCCATCCCCTTCATTCAGGCAGCTGCCATTCACCTTGACCCCGCCGCGCAGGACCTGCAGCCAGGCGTGACGCTGCGAATCCAGATCGTAGCCGACTTCGCGGTTCATGGTCAGGTGGCACAGCGAAATGCGGGCATCCTGCTGAATTGTCAGTGACTCGTCGGCTCCATCAGGCGAGGCGACGAGCTGAAAACGGTTGAGTCGGCCATCGGCCGGAAACTGCTTCTGGCTGTATCCGGGGGTCAACCCCTCTTCACGGGGAAGCAGCCAGATCTGATACAGGTGAACCGGTTCGGAGGTGGAATGATTGAATTCGCTGTGGCGAATTCCTGTGCCCGCGGACATGTGCTGAACTTCGCCGGGACGGAGCACCTCGCCGTTGCCCAGACTGTCGCGATGTTCGAGTGCCCCCGAGAGGACGTAGGTGATGATCTCCATATTGTCATGACCGTGCTCGCCGAAGCCATTGCTGGCGGCGACCCAGTCTTCATTGATCACACGGAGCGCCCGGAATCCCATGTGCTCGCGGTCGATGTACCGGGCGAAGGAGAAGGTGTGGTACGTATCGAGCCAGCCGTGATCAAAGTGACCCCGTTCTTCTGCCCGTCGAATTTGAATCATGGGTCCGCTCCGCTACAGGTGGTGAACGTCCTCAAGATAGCAAGGGAGACTCAGGACTTCGATACCGGATTGCCGACCGCCCCGCCGCTCCCCGCCAAACCGGATGTTTCCGGACTGAACAGCAGAGAGGACGATGCTAAAATGGCAGCATGAGTGATGGATCGACTGATACTCCGCCCCCGGCGGATTCGAACCCGGTATCCCAGGCAGGCCCGCTCCTGCCGCGCGAGAAGGTGCGGAAGTTTCCCCCCAAGCCGGGCGTGTACCTGATGAAGGATCGTCTCGGCCGCGTGATTTACGTCGGCAAGGCGGTCAACCTTCGCAGTCGGGCCGGGAGCTACTTTCTGGCAGCCGCCGCAATTGACCGCAGAACTGCGGATCTCATTCCCGAGATCGCCGACGTCGACTGCATCGAAACCGATTCGGAAGTCGACGCTGTGCTGCTGGAAGCGCGGCTGATCAAGGATATCCAGCCCCGTTTCAATCAGGAGCTGAAGGACGACAAGACTTTTCCGTATCTGCAGATCGTGACGGGAGAGGAATTCCCGCGGGTGGAGTTCACGCGGAAACCCCGGACGAAGGGAGTGAAGCTCTATGGTCCTTTCACTTCGGCGAAGAAGCTGAGAGGGACCATCAATGTGCTGCAGAAGATCTTTAAGTTCCGGACCTGTGCTCTGGACATCGATGAAGATGAGCAGAAGTGGCGCTGGTTCCGGCCCTGCCTGCTGGCGAGCATCAACCAGTGCACTGCCCCCTGCAATCTGCGGATCAGCAAAGAGGATTATCGCGAAGAGATTCGCAAGCTGCGGCTGTTCCTGGATGGCAAGAAAGACCGCTTGCTGCAGGAACTGAAAGAAGAAATGCAACTGGCAGCACAGGAGCGGAAGTTCGAACGGGCAGCGCGACTGCGGGATGAGATCAAGGCGCTGGAGAGCATGAATCTGCGAGGGAACCTCAAAGATCATGTCCAGCCGGAGGTCTTTTATATCGATCCCCGCAAGGGGCTGCGGGGGCTGAAAAAGATCCTGCAGCTTCCCAAACTTCCGCGTGTCATTGAAGGGGTGGACATCGCCCATCTGCAGGGAGGAGAAACCGTCGCCAGTCTGGTGCAGTTCATCGACGGCCTCCCTTTCAAGCACGGTTACAAGAGATACAAAATCCGCACGGTCGAGGGAGTCGACGATTTCGCCTCGATGCGGGAAGTGGTCAGCCGCCGACTGCGCCGACTGTCGCAGGAAGGGGATGCATTCCCCGACCTTCTGCTGATCGATGGTGGCAAAGGACAGTTGAATGCCGCCCTGGCGGCGATGCGGGCGATTGAGGTAGAGGGGCCCACAACCATCTCACTGGCCAAGCGGGAAGAAGAGATCTACGTTCCCGGAGCGGATGAGCCGCTCCGACTCGGACGCCATTCTTATGCGCTCCGGCTGCTGCAGTATGTCCGCGACGAAGCTCACCGCTTTGCCCAGTCCTACCATCACACCCTCCGACGCAAATCGACATTCGGGGAGTGAGCAAGCCCTTCTCGGGCAGGGTGACGGGTCAATGCTTGCAGGCCGACAGGCTCCCGAAGAATAACTCCATCAGCCAGGAGAGTCCGTGGCTGACCAGATAGATGAGCGAAGTCCCCACGCTCGCCAACAGCGTCAGAATTCCGACGGACGCGAGCACGATGAGTGATGTCGTCAACATGGGATCCTCCTTGATCGAGTCGTTTGCTCCAGAATCCTGAGCCGTTCGTCTGCCTGGCAGCCGGACGGACACTGTGGTCTTTCATCCGCAACAGGGTCTCCGGTGAACCGCCAGAACCGTGCCGATTTCAGCAGTTCACCACCTTGAAAGAACCGCCTCAACGGGATGAGGGAGAATGCAAGCGGTGTGCCAGACTGGCCAGTGCAGAGGGCAAGCGGATCGACAGTTCGCAGAGGAATCCCGACTCTTCAGGCCAAGATGATCCCTGTCCCGGGCAGGCGGAACTTTTGCTTTGGAGCAGCTTGCTCTTTTCAGCGCCCGCGCAGCAAGCGTTTCCTGTGATGAAATGCTCAGTTCTGCATGGCAAGAACGGGTCGATCAAAAAACAAAGTGCCAGAGTCCCGCAAACGTGCTCTCAGCAATTGCCGTCCGCGAGAGTTGTCTCGCCAGTACGGCTGAGTCATGTGAAGCGACGGCCAGTCGAGCGTACGAACTGGAGCAGTCTCTAGAAAACTGATCCCCAGATAACCGACCCAAATTTCCAACAGGACTACGGGACCGTGAACTCGGTCCGGCGAGCCTGGGTATTGGGGGTTTGCTGCACCAGCGACTGCACTCCGCCGTAGAAGTCGGTCCCGAGCTCTTCGGTCAGATGCTCGACCCAATAGGCGGGGATGCTGAGGGGAAACGTTCCCGAGGGAACCCGCTCCATCTGCCGCAGTTGTGCGATCGGGATTTCCAGAATCCAGACATGCTCTCGGGAGGATTTCCGGTACGCGGACAAAGGAACGAGGATCTGCTCCGGAGGAGTGTTCGGGCTGGTTGCGGCCGGGTTGGGTATAGCCAGCAACGTGTACGCCACGAGTTGCGTCGACAGGTCGACTACGAACTCTTTCACCCGTCCGACATACCCTCCGATGGGGCTCTCAATCCGCTGGTCCGCGAGGAGTCGCAGGGAGGTCAGTTGCCATTCTTCGGCCGTCTGGCTGGCGTGCAGCCGAGGGAGGCTGACACCGAACTTCTCGCACCACTGGCTCGCCTCCTGACGAGTCCGCGGCGGCCGAGTCAACCCTGACTGGGCACGCAGACGGCTGACGGCAGGAGCAGCGAGCTTCCACTCGACT
This sequence comes from Planctomicrobium aquicomposti, assembly GCF_051466325.1. Taxonomy (NCBI): domain Bacteria; kingdom Pseudomonadati; phylum Planctomycetota; class Planctomycetia; order Planctomycetales; family Planctomycetaceae; genus Planctomicrobium; species Planctomicrobium aquicomposti. The sequence continues at coordinate 818,499 of NZ_CP195792.1, read as the reverse complement.
TGTCCAGAATCGTTGCGGAGAAAGGTTCCACACGCCAAGGGGACGACGATCTGGCCTGCGCCGATGGAACCCTGCTGCCGAACCATCGCCAGGGGAACGGCTCCTGACTGCAGGTCAATGAGCAGGTCTGACACTTTTCCCAACTGTCGACCGTTCGCATCGACAACGGGCATATCGATGAAGTCCTGAGTCGGGACGACGGACGAGAACCGGACCTCGACCGGGATCTCCAGCGTGGACGCCTGAATTTCGGCGACAGGGGGAAGTGGAATTGTATCCTGTGCTAAAACGAAACACGCAGAGTTGAGCGCCGTTGCGAGAAAGCACCAGCCAACTTTCGTCAGGACTCGCTTACACACACTTTTTTGGCAAGGCAGCATGGGAAAGCCCGTAGGAAGGTCGTGGCAAGTATCGCGCATTCGAGCAAACAAAGCAAACCCGATGCCAAATCAATCGTCCTGAGATTATGGCGACATCACCTTTTCAATGTAAACCAAAAAAGGTCGGATGGAATCAACCCGAAAGTTTCTCCCATCCGACCTGCTGCCGCCAAAAAGGAAGACTCAGTCGTTCAGTTGTGGTGCATTTTCGCCCGGAACGGGAGCACTGGGCACATCGGCTTCGATTCGTGCCGAGGGTGCCGGAGACGCAGCGGCTCCCCGGCCATTCTGCTCAAATGTGCGTGGTTGTACCCGATCCATGTTCCGGGCATCGTTTCTCAGACGGTTTGACTCAATCTGCTCCTGGTGATATGCGCCATTTTGCGTCGGCTGCACAGCGTCATTGGGATAGATCGGGCGGGCAGCCGAATACTCGACACCTCCCGGAGCAGCCCAGGCCGTTCCTCCTCCGCACGGACAGGAATTGAAGGCCGGCGCGTACTGTTCGCCGCAGGGCGAGCAGAAGTCCTGATAGACCGGTTCGCAGCAGCCATGACGCCACGCCCGGCGCTGTTGGCGACGCCATCCGGCATCTGCTTCCAGACAGGTCGTGGCCACGATTGCGAGCGCGGCAATTCCCAGCAATGCATGTTTCATTGACGGTCGAGTCATCTATCCATCCTTCCCCAGATTTCACACGTGAATGTGGCCGGCACCGTTGCCAATCACACAGAATCCTGAACACTAGCCATCAGGCAGATTTGTACTCTTCCCGCAGATCACGAATGCGATCATGGTCCCCCTTGACCTGAGCGTACTGTCGCAGCAGCACGTCGTTCATCGCACTTCCGGCTGTGGCCCGCAGGGCCTCTTCGTAAGCCGTTTTAATCTGGTCCTCACCCCGTTCGGCTTCTGCCAGCACGGTGTAGAGATTATTGGTCGAGAGGCTCTCCCGGATTGTCATCCAGTGGCGGTGCAGCGCCGCTGCGAATGAGCCTTCGCGGCGAGGTTGTTCGTGGTTCCATTCCACGTAGCGGGACAGCTCGTTGGCCTGCTCTTCACGCTGAGTCGCCAGCGAGTGAAAGAGTGTGGAAAGATTCAGGTCTTCGATGGCGCTGGCTGCGTGCCTGAATCCGTCGCGGCTGTCGATGTTCGTCTGAATCAGATCCTGAATCTGTTCGAGTGTCTCTTCACGCAGGTCTGTCTTCGACTCCAAGGGCATGGTCATCTCCTGTGAGTGAACTTCACCACTTGCTGCGAAAGCGAACAGCAGAAATGCAACAACAATGCCACCCGTCGACACATTCAGAAAACTCAGCGATTCGATCTCTTATTCCCCCACGATCGCGCTAAAATGAAATGTCGATGTCGTCCGTGCGAGTCTCTTCCCTGCTTGCTGGGCGATCGATGCGGGCGATAAACAACCAGATGGGGCACCACATCTGGCTGCCGAGTCGCCATGACAGAGAGCCCAAGGTGCCGGGAGGAAGCGAATGGAAAATTGGGAATCGGTGGTTCCACTGGGTCCGGTCGTATTGCTCGAGCGGGGCGAGCGTGTTGTTGATGAGCAGGCTGTGCTGGAACGCATTCGGATGCTCGTCGACTTCCTGGATAACCGTTTCGTCGTTCCAGGGACGGGAATTCGATTTGGCTGGGACGGCGTCATTGGCCTGATTCCCGGCATTGGAGATGTGCTGACGACAGCCATTGCTGCTTACATCGTCTACCTCTGCCGCGAGCTGGGCGTTCCCAAGCACGTTCAGCTGCGCATGGTCGCGAACGTCTTCGTCGATCTGGGAGTCGGCGCGGTTCCGATCGTGGGCGATCTGCTCGACGTGACGTGGCGTGCCAACGTGAAGAATCTGCGGTTATTGGAACGGCATCTGCTCAAGCGGCAGGACGCTGCTAAACGATAAGCAGCGGCGACCGAGAGACCGGTCTTGGGATGTGTCGCCGTGCTTTGGCCACCAAGGTCACGTCATTGAGAAAGGCTCAGGACGTCGACTGGTTCTTCAAAGAGACAAGGCTGCCGCAATGGATACGATTGGTCTGATTCTGTCTTGGATTGTGTTTGGACTCGTGGTGGGAGTGATCGGTCGATTACTCGTCCCCGGTCGCCAGCCGATGGGCTGGGTGAAAACGATTCTGCTGGGAGTCGTCGGCTCCTTTGCAGGGGGCCTCATCGCTTATTTTGTCGATGGCGGCCAACCATTCCAGCCATCAGGGATGCTGATGTCCATCCTCGGAGCAGTCGTCGTGTTGACCCTGTTTCTGAAGTTTGGCGCGAAGCGGATCTGACCGGCAGATCAACCTGGAAGTACTGTGGGGGAGCCGCAGTCGTTTTCGTCACAGGAACGACTGCGGCTTTTTTTGCGCGCCCCGTCAGGGGTTGGCGTCCGGGTTTCCACAAGCCCCTGTCCGAGCATGAAGCCACTGCACCGGACACAACAGTCAGCACTCTGCACTACGCAGGAAGTTCTTTGTCTTTGGTTTCCGGCAGGAACCAGATGAAGACCACGCCCAGCAGATATATCAGCGCCATAATTCCACAGGCCCGCTGATAACTCTCGCCGAAGTACTTCATGAGCGCTCCGGTCTGCAGTGCACCAATGGCAGCCAGAATCCGCCCAAAATTGAATGCGAATCCCTGTCCGGTCGCCCGAACACGGGTGGGAAAAAGTTCCGGCAGATACAACGGCAGCCAGCCATAGAAGGCCGCCGTCGTGGCCCCCGCGATGAATGACGTGGCCACGAACATGGTTCCAAACGACTTGTTCCCGAAGAAGAACAACTCGATCGTTCCCAGAGAGAGCAGACAGAGTACCACGTAGGTCGTGCGACGGCTGAAGACATAACCGAGCCACCCGGCGAGGAAGGTTCCGACCACCGCGCCGATTCCCGACGCGATCTGCGTGTACTCTTTGGCGGGGAGCTTGGTGATGCGTGCGACGTCGGCCTCATTCCCGGCGGCTTTCGCAGCGTTCAGTTCGGCGGACTTCAGCTGATCGGCCCAAGGGGCTGCCCACTGCATGGACCCCCAGGTTCCCAGCAGGGCGACGCCACTCAGCACAGCTCCCAGCAGCATCAGCTTGCGGACCGGCTGACCGCCTGCTCCCAGAATCGGACCCTGACTGCTGGTCCGCTGCAGATACTTCGTCACCGGGTACAGATAACCGACCACAGCCAGCGACAAACCGACGATCGAACCGACCAACCGGACCACCCAGCCGAGTTCCATATTCGCCTGGTCAAAACGGTTCGACGCAAACAACCAGATCATCAAGAAGGGGCCAAGGCTTCCGATCAGGACTCCCAGCAGGTCACTCGCAGCCCAGTGCGAGGTCGCCCCTTTCCCTTTCTCTTCGCTCCAGCGTTTAGATTCTGGAACGAAGATCCGGATGAAAAATGTCAGCAGGGCGGGCAATGCTCCAATCAGCATCAGCACACGCCAGCCCCCGTGGGACGCCAGAACTTCCATCTTGGAATCCGGGACACCCAGCTGGGAAAGCCCCTGTTCCAGGAAGTGCACGAAGCCTTCCAGATTCAGGGAGATCACCGCCACGAGCACGATCCCGATATTCGAAGCGGCGCCGATCATCCCGGCCAGCCAGCCGCGCGAACGGTTCGGCCACAGTTCCATCACCAGAGAGACACCCAGCGACCACTCGCCTCCCATCCCCAGCGAGGCGATAAACCGCAGAATCAGGAACGTCGGGGCATTGCTGGCAAAGCCGCAGGCCCCACTGAAAATCGCATAGGTCATGATGCTCAGAGACATGGCCCGCACCCGGCCGATCCGGTCTCCCAGCCAGCCGAACAGCACGCCCCCTGCAGCGGCGCCCACCAGAAAACCGGCCGTCAGAATGCCGATCCACTGGCCGACTTCCCCTTCTGTCGGAGTCCCCAGCAGGTCGAACAGCGCAGGGCGGGCCACCAGCGGGACCAGACCAATTTCAAATCCGTCGAACAACCAGCCAAGAAAGGCGGCCAGGAAGGCCATCCACTGGCCTCGATCCATTTTTGCGGGCTTGGACGTTTCAGTCACTCAAGGTTCTCCCAGACGGAATGATGAGATTGCAAGGTTTAGCCGCCTCCCCCCTCGAGTGGCAACTAACGAGACGGGCAAATCGAAAATTAGGAGCATCTCAGCCAGGCGGAAACGACTGCCGGAGCAGGAGCAACTGGGGAGGACTCGATTTCGAGACGCCGTTATGGACGAACCGGGAGAGAAGTGGCAATGAAATCAAAGTGAGGTCTTCAGGCAGAGATCTTGCGGGCGATCACGCTGCACGAATCTCAAATCCATTTGGCATTTCAGAGGCAGGCCACCCGGTGTTCATCACCCGGTGTTCATCACCCGGTGTTCATCACCCGGTGTTCATCACCCGGTGTTCATCACCCGGTGTTCATCACCCGGTGTTCATCACCCGGTGTTCATCACCCGGTGTTCATCGGAGCGTCGACCCGATCCGCCGTCACACGTGCTGCTCCGTGTCCCCGCTGCTCCTCACTCCGTGAGGTGATGTCAACATTCACTCGGAATGAAGCTTCTGACACCTCGAACAGATTGCTCTTTCTAATCCCCGCACAGCCCGCGTTTCATCTGATGAAATGCTGAATTCCCTTGGCAAGGACGGGGCAGCCAAAGAGTCAAAATGCTCTAATCGTTATCACTATTCCCGTTTCGCTTTCGGCCTGCACCTGATTTGAATCCGGGATGGTTCTGCTGCGGTAGAAACTTCACCAGTTCGTCTTTGCGGGACTGGAAGCGGCTGTCACCCGCGAGATTGGTCCATTCATAAGGGTCCGCGGTTTCGTCGTAGAGTTCTTCATCGCCATTCGCATAGCGGATATAACGCCAACCCTCGGAGCGGACAGCGTGATTCTGCGCTCCGTAAGTCGTCAATGCCGGAGCCGACCACGACGATTGAGGATCCTGCAGCAGAGCCCGAATACTCTTCCCTTCCACATGGGAGGGTGTGGGAATACCGCACAGGTCTGTCAGTGTCGGATACACGGACATCAGGTCCACGGTTCGGGTACAGACACTGTTCGGTGGTGTCACCCCGGGGACCACCCAGATCAGGGGACACCGGGTCGCCTCTTCCCACAGAGCAAACTTCCGCCAGTGCTCCTTTTCCCCCAGATGCCAGCCATGATCGCTCCAGAACACGATGATCGTGTTCTCCCGCTCAGGGGACTTGTCGAACGCGTCGATCAGCCGCCCCACCATGGCATCGCTGTACGAGATCGCCGCGAGGTACCCCTGCACCGCCTCTTTCCAGCGACCCGATTCAAGCATGCGCTGGTGATCCTTGTCAGGGTTGGCCATCCGGATTCCGGCGGGGGGCACGTCGCTGAGATCGTTTTCTTGCGTCGGGGGAAGCTGAATCTGATCCAGCGGATGCATGTCGTAATACTTCCGGGGAACATTCCAGGGCATATGGGGCTTGTGCAGCCCGATCGTGATCAGGAACGGCTTGTCATGTCGACGGGACAGAGCGTCAACCCCATATTGAACGATGCCCCCTTCACGCAGGTCGTCATCATCGCAGTCCAACGGAGCGAACTTGATTCCTCCCACGCCGGTGTCCCCTTGCGGAAGGGGATCTTTCACCCTGCTCCGGAAGAAGTCATTCCATTCCTCCGGTCGATTGTGTGATTCGTGATAGATCTTGCCTGCCCCGAGAGTCTCATAGCCCGCATTGCGAAAGGTCGTGATCAGCGTCTTGTCCTGAGGAATGATCAGACGCCAGTCGTCGACGTTGCCGTAGATTCCCGTGGTACTGGGACGCAGACCTGACAAGAGCGCTGCCCGGGAGGGATTGCAGGAGGGGGACGCACAATAGTTATGGGTGAAGCGCACACCTCGGGCTGCGAGGGCATCAATGTGGGGGGTGATGGTCTGCTGGTTTCGGGCGAAGTAGCCGACCCAGTGGTTCATGTCGTCAACAGCGATAAACAACACGTTGGGCCGCTTCGTCTCGTCAGCGAAGCTGGCCGCCGGGGAGGCCACCGCCCCCCACAGCAGTACGGCAAGACACAGCCAACCATGCCGGCCGGCGAGGAGGGGACTCTTCAGACAACGAATCGGGCTCAGCATGATGCACAGTCCTCAATCGGAGAGAGGCGGGAGGCGCCACAATCTTTTATCCATGATCCCACAGGCAAATGGTCATCGTCCGGCATTCATTCCCACCGGTCGAATCGCACTCATTTGCCTTCGGCAGCCCACTTCTTCATCAGCTCGATATTCCGCCGCAGTGTCTTCTTGTCTCCTCCCCCCTTGCTGTTGATGTTCGCAATGGTGTTGGCGTCATATGAGGCTTCCGACTCCGGGACCCGCCCCAGATCGTTCGTCTCCTCCTGCCAGCGATCGAGGCGTTGCCGCAACTCCAGCAGCTGCGTCTGATACTTCGGATCCGCAGCCAGATTCACAGTTTCATAGGGGTCAGACTTCAGGTCGTACAGCTCCTCCGCGGGGCGGCTTTCCGAGAACAGCAGGCGCTCCTGCAAGTCGTTCAGCTTCCCCTCTTCGTGAAGCTTGCGCAGCTGGCGGACGATCGGCTTGCTGTCCTTGTAGCGGTTGGGCTGCAGATGGGGACGAGCCGGGTAACCGTTCCGGATGTATTTGAAGTCGGCTGTCCGGACAGAACGAATCCGGTCGACGGTTTCATCGCAGCGGTCGCGGGCGGCAAAAACCTCCTGACGAGGCTGATAGTTGGTGGCCAGCAGATCCCGCGCCTGCATTTTGGCGGGAATCGCGATGCCTGCCCGAGCCAGAGAGGTGGCCGCCATGTCGATGTGTTCGACCAGATCGTCCCGCACCGTGTTGCGGGGAACTCCGGGTCCCCGGATCACGAGCGGCACATGGATCCCTTCATCATACAGGAACTGCTTGCCACGAGCGTGGCTGATACCGTGATCGGTCGTGAAGATGACTACCGTCTGATCGTAGATTCCTTCGGATTTCAGACGTTTGATCACGTCCCCCACCTCGGCGTCGGTTTTGCGGACAGCATCGAGGTAATAGGCCCAGTCTGCCAACAGCAACGGATCGTTCGGGTAGTAAGGAGGGAGTGTCACCACATCCGGAGAAGTGAGTGTTCCCAAGGCCTTCTGCAGATCTGCGGGACCGCTATTCCCCTCACGGGATTTCCCCCCGTGCAGCTGCACCTGCATGAAGAAGGGCTGTCCGGGCTTCCGTCCGGACCAGTCGTTGCCGTCATACATCGACTCATCATAGACGAAGTTGTAATCGAGCTTGCCCATCTGCTTCCCGGGCTTCATCTCGGGGCTCCCCACCGCGGTGTAATAGCCGGCCCGCTTGAACAGCACAGGCAGCGGTTCCACTCCTTCTGGCAGATATATTTTGACGTCTCCCCGGCTGCTGCGGTGATTCTGGGCGCCGATCGAAGTCTGATACATGCCGGTGATCGAAGCCGACCGGCTCGCCGAGCAGACAGGGGCTGTCACAAACGCGTTGCGAAACAGGGTCCCTTCTTTGGCCAGCTCGTCGACGTGGGGCGTCTGAATCCGCTGTTCCCCATAGCAGGAAAAGTGGGGAGACATGTCGTCCACATTGATCCACACGATGTTGGGCCGTTCGCTGGCCATCGTCTGCGAAGTGATCGTGCAGACAATTGCCAGAGCGCAAGACAGTGCAGCTGAAAAGATCTTCATGGCGTGAGTCCTGGAGCCGAGCGTTAACGTCAGTTCACCGCGACGTCATTTTGCCCGAGACTGTTTAGGATTGCGAGTCAGAAGCGGCCATTCTTCCGACTCCGACCGCGCCGTCTTGAGGAATTCTTCCACACGCCGCACCACTTCGGGATGCTCATTCGCGACGTTGTGGCTCTCTGTCGGATCAGACGCGAGATCATAAATTTCGAGCGGAGCAGCCAGGCCGGTGCGGACCGCTTTCCAGTTCTGCCAGCGAACAGCCTGCTGCAAGCCATTCGACATCTGTTCCCAGTACAGCATCCGATCCTCGAGATTCTGCGATTTCCCGAGCAGTGTGGGCAGGATACTGACGCCATCGACCGGGGTGGTGACACGGGCCCCGGCCAGTTCGGCAAAGGTCGGAAACAGATCCGGGAAGGACCACACAACGTCCGAAGTCCGGGAGGCCGGAATCTGCCCCGTCCAGCGCACAATCATCGGGGTCCGCAGCCCCCCTTCAGAAAGTGTCCCCTTCCTCCCACGCAGGTTTCCATTGCTGGCAAACACCTTTTGATACGCAGCAGGCCCGCCATGATCGCTGCAGAAGAAGACCAAGGTCTTCTCGCTCAATCCGGAATGATCAAGCAGCTTCACGATCCGCCCGACATCGGCATCCATCCGCGAAATCATGGCTGCATACTCGCGTGCCTTATCCGGCCAGTCCCTGCCGGCGTACTGTTGCAGGTCCGGCACCTGATGGGCGACATGCGGAATCGTGTAGGGAACGTACAGGAAGAACGGCTCCGACTGATGCCGGCGGATGAAGTCGAGAGCAAAGTCCGTAAACAGATCGTGTGAATACGCCCCCTGCTTGCCGTCGGCATTTTCGGCAATGACGTGTCGCTCCCGGTTCTTCCAGACGGAATCAGGATAATAGTTTGTCGCCCGATCCTGATTCAGATAGCCGAACCATTCATCAAAGCCCTGCAGGTTCGGTTCGCCCGTGGAATTCGGCTCTCCGAGTCCCCACTTGCCTGTCATGCCGGTGGTGTAGCCCGCACCTTTGAGAACTTCAGCGATCGTCAGGTCCTCGGGACGCAGCGGTACCCTTCCGCGCTCGCCTTCTTCTCCGATGACACCAGCCACCTTTGAATGATTCCCCCGGATCCGCGTATGACCGGTGTGCAGGCCGGTCATTAACACGCTGCGGGAGGGAGCGCAGACACTCGCCCCTCCGTACACCTGTGTAAAGCGGGTCCCCTCGCGGGCCAGCTGATCAATATTCGGAGTCTGGATCAATTTCTGGCCATAGCAGCCCAGATCGAAGACCCCGAGGTCATCCGCCATGATGAACACGATGTTCGGCTTCTCGGCAGCAGCCACGGGCCAGCCCATAAACGCCAGAACAATCCCTGCAATACCGACGAACTTTTCAGTCATGGGTCAGCCTCAATTCAAGAGGAAGTTCAGCCGCTCACACACTCATCCGCCCGTACCTCAATCCATCTGATTGTTGAATCGCCAACCTCGGAGTGGCAAGGACCACGCCCCAAAAAGCAATTGGAACAATCACCACTTCGATTCTTCAAGCCACGGAGATCACCTACTCAGCAGGCGCGGTCGGATCAGAAACCCCTGCCGCAGCGAAACCAGCCAGTCGAATCTGGCACGAGTCGCAATGTCCGCACGGAGTGCCATTCGGCTGCGGATCGTAGCAGCTGTGGGTGAGTCCATAATCCACCCCCAGTCGCAACCCTTCGCGAATGATTTCAGCCTTGGTCAGGTGAATCAGAGGGGCATGAACGCGAAACTTCCCCATCTGCTCCACTCCCGCTTTCGTCGCCAGATTGGCCAGGGTTTCGAAGGCCGTGACAAACTCGGGGCGGCAATCCGGGTAGCCGCTGTAGTCGACCGCATTCACTCCCAGGAAGATGTCGAACGCCCCCAGCACCTCCGCCCAGCCGAGGGCAATCGACAGAAAGATCGTGTTGCGTGCCGGAACGTAGGTAATCGGAATCCCTGCAGCGAGCGCCGCTTCATCACGATCTTTCGGGACGGTGATGTCGGCCGTCAGCGCGGAGCCTCCGAATCGTCGCAGATTGAGTTCAATGATGGCGTGGTCGCTGACCCCCCGTGACGCACAGGTTTTCAGTGCCGCATCCAGTTCGAACCGGTGTCGTTGACCATAGTCGAACGAGAGCGCAAAGCACTCGAATCCCTGATCTTGCGCAATAGCCAGGCTCGTTGCCGAATCAAGGCCACCGCTGACCAGAACGACTGCCTTGGGACGGGGAGACGATTGTGTCATGGGTTCGGGCGCCTGTTCTGAAAACCGAAAGTCGGGGAGTGAGGGCATTGTAACTTTCTCATTCGCTTCCGGCTCGCAACAAAGCTCGGCTGACTGATCTTGCCTCAGACGCGAGGGGTACGGTAAGAAGAGAGCCCCTCGGAAGATCCCCCTCATTTCTTGAGTTCAATTCCCTGCCTGCCCGCGATTTTGTGTGAATTTCACCCGAAATTCCCTCACAGAAACGCTCCTTGTGCCCCTTTGATCAAAAGCTGATGACCATGACACGACGACTCTTTCGTTCGCTGTTCAGCCTGCTCCTTGTTTGTTCCTCGCCTCTGGCGGGTTTCAGCGCCGAGCCAGCCTCGACCTATCAGGGAACCGTCGTCGGCGAAGATGTCGAAGTCCGCTGCGGCCCCGGAGCCCAGTTTTATGTGACGGGGAAGCTCAAAATGAACGACCTCGTCACCGTTCGCCGACACGATCACGGCGGCTGGTATATGATCGATCCTCCGGCGGGCAGCTTCAGCTGGATTGACGCCACCCTCGTCGACCGCGTTTCTCCGGAACGCGGGGTGGTCGCCATCACGCCCGAAGAAAACCGCCTCCCCCGTGCGATTGTCCGCATTGGAAGCGAGTTCAGCGAAGAGCACTCGTTCTCCGGGCGGGAACTCTTTAACGGTGACGAAGTGACGATTCTCGGCGAACAGACCCTGCGCGGGCCGCGCGGAGCAGTCCGGATGCTGAAAATCGCTCCCCCTGCTCAGGAATTCCGCTGGGTCAAAGGAGAATTTATCGTCCCCAACAGCAAGCAGATCCAGCAGCAGCTGGCTGTCGACCCGTTTCAGGTTCCCGCAGAACATCGTCAGCGACTGGTAACCGAAAACCGTTCCCCGCTCCTGTCTCCGGCCACGGCAACCGATGAGAAAGTGGCAGAAGCCGCGCCGGCAGAACTTCCCACAACGCCTTCCCAGAAAAAGATTTCCGACGAATTTGACCTGCTGTCAAAAATCGACCAGGACTACTCGGACATGGTGGCGAAACCCGCCAGCGAATGGGTTCTTGACCCGATTATCGCCCGGTACGAACAGCTGAAAGCCTCAGCATCGCCGCAGATCGTCGCGATGATCGACCAGCGGATGCCGGTCGTGCAGAAGCGGCAGGAAATTGCGGGGCACTATCAGCGGTTTTTGAAAGTCGCCGCTGAAACGTCCGAGCGGGATGCTCAGTTGCTGGGGACACAGGCGAGCTTCCAGCAGGCGGAGGCACCAGTGGTGGAAAACCCGCAACCTGCAATGGCGATGCCCCTTCAGGAGACGCCGAGAATGCTGTCTCCCGCCGCGGCCACGTCCCATCCTATCGCGCCTGCGAGTGCGACACAGCCCGCCGCTTCCCCGACTGGGAAGTCGAAATTCAGCGGAGCCGGCATGGTTCAACAGGTTCTGCCCACTCCCGGACTGCCCCCCTATGTGCTTGTCGCCCCGGACGGCCGCTTCCTGGCGTTTCTCAAGCCAGCGGAAGGGGTTGCGATGGACGAATGGATCGGGAAAGCAGCCGCCATGACCGGTCCCCGGGCCTTCGATAACGCAGTCGGTGGCGACGTAATTCAGGTGGAGTCCGTGTCGGCTGTGCAGCTGACGAAATAAGCCGGCCGAAATCAATTGTCGCATCCATCTTGCGAATCTCGTCCGCTTTTCACAGGCGATCTGGTGCATTCGAGCCGGTCGGCGGCTGTCGGTCCACTGTCGTCGGCTGCCCGGGAAGTCGAGGGACAAACACTTCAAACAGGGATCTCCCCCATCCGCTTCTCGCAGGGGACTGGTTCGCTGAAGTTGCAGCGCGGGCCCCTCTGCCGTGCGCCCTATCAGTTCGGAACCGACATCCTATGAGATTGCCGCGATTCCACTTGCAGCGAAGGCCAAAGCGTGCGTGTCCCCAAAGGCCCGTCGATCGGCTGCAGGACGACGCTCGTTGGGGAGAGGTGTTCGTCGAATCTTCGCGAAAAAGTCAACGACTCTTGATGCAAAATCCGATGTCGTCGCTTGACGCTGACGAGACAAAAGTTGACAATCAGGCGTTAAAGCCTCGGCTCGAATCGGTCTGCCCAGCCATTCGCGCTTAAGCTGGCGACAGGATGTCTGCTCTCGACTGAGCCACTTCTGTCGAGCAATGTGGAATGCGTTATTCCAACATTTATTCGGTGTTTTTCCCGGGCGTAGAGGAGATGGACCACATGATACGAAATCGACGTAAGGGGTTTACTCTGATCGAGCTGCTGGTGGTGATCGCCATCATCGCCGTGCTCATCGCATTGCTGCTGCCTGCAGTTCAGCAGGCACGTGAAGCAGCCCGCCGGTCTCAGTGCAAGAACAACCTGAAGCAAATCGGCTTGGCCCTGCACAACTACCACGACACCTATAACCGCTTCCCGCCCGGATACGTTCACTTCGGCAAAGCGACTGCCACGAACAACAACCAGTTCGGGACCCCGATTGCCGCGGGCGACGGCCACTGGGCATGGTCGGCATTCATCCTGCCTCAGATTGATCAGTCTGCCGCCTATAACGCCATCGGCGTCGGGACCAATTCAATGCTGAGCCGCTTGGATGCCAAGAACCAGCCTCAGGCCTTTCAGGCGATGACCCAGGGTTATCCGGCCTTCCAGTGCCCGTCGAACACCGCTCCGCCGACCAACACGACGACCAATGCGGTTCCGACCTCAGCGACCCAGACCCGCCTTTTCAACGGTTACAACACCTCTGGTGCCGCAACGCCTACTGCAGTCTCCAGCAGCGCGTACGTCGGTGCCAACTCCTCTTGGTCGCTCAACTCCAACGCTGCCACTGACGGCCGCTATCCGGTTGCCAAGTCGGCTTCTGGCGTGAGCTTCCACAAGGCAGGTGGTAACGGAATATTTGTCGGTAACGGAAACCTCGGAATCCGGGACATGACTGACGGTACCAGCAACACCATCTTGGTCGGCGAACGTGCCTGGAAAATCGGTTCCAACAACGTCGGTTCCGCAACCATGTTTGCAGTTCGTCACGGCGGAACCACCAGCGGCGATCCGTCAAACAACTTCCCGAACGTTGCCGACAACGGCGCTGACGGAACGATGAACAACGATGGCCTCGTGTTCGCACTGGCTGACGGTCTGGCCAAGATTAACCAGTGGAATACCGGCTTCGGTACTGCTGGCGGCGGACGCAGCGGATTCAGCAGCTTCCACTCTGGTGGTGCTCAGTTCCTGATGGGTGACGGCACCGTCCGCTTCATCAGCGAAAACATTCAGCACACCAACCAGACTGCTGAAGCTGCAATCGCATCAACTTCACCGGTGGTCTCGGGAGCTTCTGCTGTCGACAGCACCTTTGAACAGCTGATCGCCATTCGTGACGGTCTGCCCATTGGCGAATTCTAATCCTCGCCAGTGTGTGATCTAAATGGACAGGAAGCCCGCCAGTTTTGGCGGGCTTCTTTTTTTATCCTCTTCAATCCTGTCGACCGTCCTCGCAGCGACTTGATTTTCGATCAGCCTGGATCCGCCCTGCGGAGCCCGACATGCCGCCAATTGAAAAGCGCTCAACACAGTGGACCGCACAAGCAGCCACTATGGGCCAACGACGACGGCGCATCGCACGCCGTGATGCCGAAAGTCGCAGCTACCTGGCTGAAAGCAGGATCTGATCGAGCTTGGCTGCAATCTGCCCGCGCGTCAGCACCGCGTCACATCCGGCGGCTTCGGCCGCCTCAAGGAGTGCCGTCCGCAGATGGGGCCCGTAAGCGATCAGCCGGCACCCTTCCCCGAGCTGCGACTTCAGCGACGGCAGATCCAGCCCCGGTGTCTCCACATCGACGATGACGGTCCTCGGCGGAGAAGCCGCAGCCAGTTCGAGACATTTCGCCTGAGAAGAAACGATCCGCGATTCGGATCCTGCTCGTTGCACAGCCCCCTGCAACTGGCTGGTGAGAAACAGATCGTTCGAAAGGATGATGACCATAAAGATTCCTGTCTCAACCTGGGAGCCGGAAGCAGCGGAACACCGACTCCATGAGCGAGATTCGGGGAGAGGCTCCTCAGCCCGCCTGATGTGCCAGTGCGAGGCCATGGAGGTCGACACGAAGACTGTGATAGTGACAGAGCGCGATGGCACACGCATCTGCCACATCGTTCGGCTCAAGCGTTTTCGTCATATTCAGCTCACGCTGAATCGCCTGCTGCACCTGCTCCTTTGAGGCGGTTCCTGTCCCGGTCAGCAGCTTTTTAATCTGCCGGGGAGTGTAGTGCACCAGACCCAGCCCGGCGTGAGCAATGGAATACAGGATCGCCCCACGGGCGTGAGCCATCATGAGAGCCGTCTTCGGATTCTTCACCATCGAAAAAACCTTTTCGATGGCCACGGAATCGGGCTGAAACTCCTCGATCAGTTCGCTGATCCCCTGTCCGATTTCCAGCACGCGGCTCGCGAGCGAACCGGAGGGCTTCGTGCGGATCACGCCACCCTCAATCAGAACTGGCCGGCGAGAGGTCCGTCGCAGCAACGCATAGCCGGTCCGGTTCAGACCGGGGTCGACCCCCAGATAGATGGAGCCTGGCTGCGCAGCAAACGCGTTTCCCGTTTTGATTCCCACAGCCGAAGAGGGTCCTTGCGACGAGATGCCGACGGCCCATGCCGGGACTGACATGGTGTTCCCTCCTTGTTTCGCGTCCTCGCTGGACGAACTTTGGCAAAATTCGACTGACGCAGAGGTTATCACAGATCCGGCCGCAAAAAACCGGCAACTTCCGCATTTTTCACCCTGTCCAGGGCTTCAATCCGCAGATCCGCCCCGATTACCGCGTAATTTCGAAGCCCTGAAACGGGTCTGTACATGGAAGGAATTGAATGCTGGCGGAAACTCCGTGCCCCACAAACCGGTCCTGAATGGCTTCGTGCAGCTGATCGAAGAGTGGAGTCGGTGCGTCGACCAGAAGCTCCACGGTCCCATCCGGCAGATTGCGAACCTGGCCGGCCACTCCTAGGCGGCGGGCCAGCCGCGAGGTCGTCGCCCGAAATCCCACCCCCTGAACCCTGCCCCGATAGATCACACGGCGCCGCTGTATGGGATTCGAAGTTTCTGACATCAGCGCTCCTCCGCGGGCGGTTGCAGTTGCGGAGAGTGTTCTCCTCCAGCGAGTTTTACCAGCCCGATCGTCGCCCCTTCAAACGAACGCCCCGTGATGTCACTCCGGACGCCGCGAACACTGGCACTCAATAATCCCGGAACGGGCCGCGAGGCTCAGCCGCCTCCATGTCTTTGACCCATGTCTCAAACTTCTGACGGAGTTCACCGGTGCGTTCAGGCTGCTGACTGGCGAGATTTGTCTTCTCTGCCAGGTCCGCGGACAGGTCGTACAATTCCTCTTTCCCCGCGGTACGAATCCATTTCCAATGGCCGATTCGTGCCGCGTCAAAAGCCTGATTCTGCCAGTACATCCCTGTTCGCGGCGACTCAGCCTGCCCCTGCAGCGTCGACCAGATGTCATTACCGTCGAGCACCAGATTCTCAGGAGGATTGACGCCGGACTGCTTCAGTAAAGTTGGCAGCAGATCGAGGCTGGTCACGAAGGAGTCGTTCACTCCTCCTGATGGCAAACCGGGTCCGCGGATGAGCGCGCAAACCCGCACTCCCCCTTCGTAGGCCTTTCCCTTTCCTCCACGCAGCGGCGTATTGCGCGAGCCGGCTCCTCCACCGTTGTCGGAGAAAAAGATCACGATCGTATTCTCCGTCAGCTGATACCGGTCGAGAAGGTCCAGCACGCTCCCAATGGCTTCATCCATGCAGAGTAGAGAGGCGAGGTACTCCAGCCGCTGCTTTTCCGGCGTCGGCGTCAGTGCGACTCCTGAGTAGCGGGTCGGCGTCTTGCGGAGTTCATCCTTGAGATGAGGAAATTGCTGCTTGTATTCGGGGGGTGCCTGGGGAGCACTGCGGATAGCCGGATCCAGATTGGATGCTGTGTGCGGTGCATTAAACGGCAGGTAGAGAAAGAACGGCTGATTGTGGTGCTGATGCAAGAACTTCTCCGCTTCCCGTCGAAAGAGGGTTGTACAGTAGGTCCCTTGATTCGCTTGAGTGGGTGCATTGCCGGCATACATGGACGGAACGCCGTATCTCTCGTGGGTAAAGTAGTCGATGCCGGTGTTCACGAAGCCGTAAAAGACATCGAAGCCCTTCTGCAGCGGAAGGTATCGCCGCTGCATGCCGAGATCCCACTTCCCAAAGATGCCTGAGACATAGCCCGTCTGCTTGAGATAGGCCGGCAGGATCTGCTCACGCTCGTCGAGTCCTCCAATCCGCTCGAACGAAACCGCGTACTCCCGGGGGGAATAGCGATAGCCATAATCGGGGGCCTCATTGCGTACCATGTCGTACATGCCGTTCCGCTGTGGATATCGGCCGGTCAGAAACGAGGCCCGCGAAGGGGTACAGGCGGGCCAGGCGACATAAAAATTGGTCAACCGGACCCCCGTTTTCGCGAGCCGATCAAGATTCGGAGTGCGAACCTCCTCGTTCAGAATTCCGAGATCGTTGTAGCCCTGATCATCACTGACAATCACCACAATGTTTGGTGGAGCCGCCACAGCCGGGCGGGGAGACAGACACGCTGGCAGACAGGCGGCCAGCACCAGGATCAGGCGGGCGGGGGTCGTCATGGGGAGCGTTCCGGAGACCTGAGATCGATGGAGGGGGAGCCACGGGATCAGCAATTTAATCCCGACACGATTGTACAGAATCGGGCCGTTACCGCGAATTGTCCACCAGGTTTTTCACCTCGGCCTCAGGCCGCCGCCGCCGGAACGGCAAGGAAATTCTGCAAGATTTTCAGAGTGGGCAGAAAAACTGCAGTCAAACTTCTTCAACGTCCCGATTTCTTACGATATTATTGCGTCAGCACATCAACGCGTCTTGATCCTGCAGTTTCTCGTCTCGCAGGATACCGGGAGAGCATTCGCACTCATGATCGTGACTGCTGGAGCCTTTGTTGAGCAGGTGGCCAAGAGCCGGATTCTTCCTCCGGCGCGGCTGAACGCGTTCGCAGCGAGCCCACAGGCCCAGTCGCTCGTCAGCTCAACCGAACTCGCCATGCTGGCGGTCCGAGAGCAGCTGCTGACCCGCTTCCAGGCTGAAGAGATTCTGAATGGCCGTGGACGGCAGCTGCGGGTGAATGATTACGTGCTGGTCGAAATTCTGGGCTACGGAGGAATGGGGACCGTGTACATTGCACGGCATCCCGACAAGCCGACCTGCTACGCGCTGAAGCTGCTGGGCAAGCAATACAAACACGAAGCCGGAATCCGGGCCCGGTTCCGGCTCGAAGCCCGCGCTGGCATGCGGTTTGACCATCCGCGACTGGTGAAAACCTACGATGTCGGTCGTGTGGAACACCTGTATGGTGAAACCGACTATATGGTGATGGAACTCTTTCAGGGGGTGACCCTCCTGGAAGGGATCAGTTTTTCCGCCGGCCCCATGAAGTGGGACGCCGCGTGCGACGTCGTCAGTCAGGCGGCGGAAGGAATCAGCTATCTGCACCATCAAGGCATGGTGCATCGCGATGTGAAACCCGACAATATTCTGATTGACGTGCAGGGGAACGCGAAGCTCCTCGACTTCGGCCTGACGCTGGCCGATCAGGCCTGCCTGGATGAAGAGTTTTCTCTGGCCATGATCTTCGGACACGATTGCCTGGGGACAGCGGACTTCATTCCCCCGGAGCAGTCGCTCGACAGTATGAAAGTCGACGGCCGGGCCGACATTTACAGTCTCGGGTGCACGCTCTATGTCGCACTCACCGCGCAGCGGCCGTTTCCCCGTCCTAACCGTGCGGAGACTGTTCGTGCCCACCGCACCGATCCGCGACCGCGTGCCGACCGCGCCAATCCGCAGTGCCCTAAAGAGCTCGCGGACATCGTCGAGCGTATGATGGCCGTCGACCCTGCCGGTCGACCGGCCACCGCTGCGGAAGTGATTCAGCTGCTCCAGCCTTTCTGCCGCCGCCGGAACTGGGCGTTCGAATTCCAGCAGGTCCTGATACGTCGCCGCGAAATCCGACGGGCCAGTGCCTCGAAGTGTCAGGCTGGTTCCGCAACCCAGGTCACGCGCCAGACCAAGCTGAATGCCCACCAGGAGACCGACTCCACGGGCAAACTCTCGCGAGAAGAACCGACTGCGTAGTCCCCTCGAAGTGTCGGCTGCTCCGCATTGCCGGAATCAGGCAACCCGACGTGGTCTTGAGCGCCACACGTTGTCTCGAGGGGCGGAAAGCAGCACTCCGCGCGGCATCGGACCCTTCTCAAGGTCAGACAGCTACTGATTCGGGCTGGCGGCCTCGATGACGTCTTCATCCACATAGATGGGCAGATGCGGGTCGAAATGGGCAGCCAGGGCAATCGCGTCGCTGGGCCGACTGTCGACTTCGATGATCTCACCGTGGTGGCGAATGCGGATCACGGCGTAGTAAGTGTGCTCCACCAGATTGGTGATGACCACATCCTGCACTTCTCCACCCAGTTCGATGATCACGTTCTTCAGCAGGTCATGCGTCAGCGGCCGGGGGGGAACATGCCCCTGCACCCGACGATCGATGCTCGTCGCCTCGAAAATTCCGATCAGGATCGGAAACGAGCGATCCCCTTCCACTTCACGCAGAAAGACAACCTGTTGATCATTAATCTCGCTGATGATGATTCGGGCGAGTTCCATTCTGACGAGCACGTTCGACACTCCTGACGGGCTGCGAGACGGGAACCAACAAATCTGGGCAGCGAACTGAAATCACAAAAGGAGATGAAGCGGTGGCCGGGCCGTCTGTGCGGCGAGGGCTCGGCCCCTGTTCCACGTCCCGCAGTGCTGGTCCGGCGCTGCGGGGGTGGTCCAGTGGGAAGTATAAAGGTGCCCGAATTACCCGTTCAAGGAACTTCCGCTGCGTCCCGTTGCGCTGCGGCAATCCACCCCGTCGAACCGTCACATTCCGCAGCCGCCAGAGCGCGGATCACTCCCATTGTCGCCACCCGGTTGTCGCCACCCGTCGATTTCAGACGACTACCACCGCCCCCGGGACGCCGACAGAACCACAATCCGATTTCCCGTCTTCCCCCAGCGGCCAGTTCCCGGCACATCAGTATTCTGCAAGGCACCGTCCGGTTACAGTACACGTTCGGCCAGTTGGCGGTGCGCTGATGGTCAGCAATTGGTGTTTTGGAGGCAGTTCCTTCGGTCACTGCCGTTTGAAATGGAATCATGCGAAAACTTGGACAACTCCCCTCCGCCCGCCAGGCGCGACGGCTGCAGCTTTATCTTCATGCACAGGGAATCGAAAGCCGGGTTGACGAGCTTCCTTCCGCAGAATGTGAACTCTGGGTTTTCGATGAAGAAGACGTCCCCACAAGCCGGGAAGCCTTCGCTCAGTTTCAGACGAACCCGCTCGACGCCCGGTTCGACGTCAAAGATGTTCCGCCACCTCCACCCGTTCCGGCCCCTCCTCCCGCCACGCGGCGAGTGCGTCGCTCGGGAGGAATACCACTCACCTGGCTGTTAATCATCAGCAGCGTGCTGGTGACGCTCGCCACCCGGTTCGGTGAACTGGAACAGGGTCGACTGTTTCAGCAGGTGATCATGTCTGTCCCGCGCCTGCAATTGAACGGATCGACATTCGAACTGCAACGGGGCCTGCCGGAGATCGAACGGGGTGAAGTCTGGCGGCTGTTCACTCCCATCTTTCTGCATCTGCATCCGCTGCATCTGGCCCTGAATATGTATGTGCTGTTCGTGCTGGGGGGGACCATTGAACGGGTTCGTGGTCGGCGGGCCCTGCTCTGGCTGGTCCTGATCCTGGCTCCGGTGTCGAACCTGACACAGTATGCTGTGGAAAACGCAAATTTCGGAGGAATGTCGGGCGTGCTCTATGGGCTGTTCGGTTATATGTGGATGCGCGCCCAGTTTCTGCCGGAAGACGGCCTCCGCATGCCCCGTGAAATTGTGTTTCAGATGATCGCGTGGCTGTTTCTGTGTACGTTCTTCATGCAGGGGGAGGTGGCCAACGGGGCTCACTTTGGTGGTCTGGTGGCTGGAATGGTATGCGGATTTCTCCCCCGGCTGTGGAGAGGCGGGGATCTTTCCCGCTCGAGTTGAACTCAGGTGGTTCCAACCGACAGAATCTCTCTCGGGACGCACAGGCATTTTCAAACAGCGGGCGCGACAAACCGCCCAGTTACCTTTTCGAATTCAAGGATCAGACAGCGTGGCAGACAAAGCCTGGGGTGGACGATTCAGCGAGCCGACTGACAAGCAGGTCGAGCTGTTTACGGAGTCGATCTCCTTTGATTCTCGGCTGGCCGCTGTCGACGTGCGGGGCTCTCAGGCCCATGCCCGCATGCTGGCCCATGTCGGGTTGATCTCCACGAGTGAACGGGACCAGATCTGTTCGGCTCTCAGCGAGATTCTGCGCGAGATCGAGCGGGGCAAGATGGAGTTCAAGACCTCGCTCGAAGAC
Source organism: Planctomicrobium aquicomposti (assembly GCF_051466325.1). NCBI lineage: Bacteria > Pseudomonadati > Planctomycetota > Planctomycetia > Planctomycetales > Planctomycetaceae > Planctomicrobium > Planctomicrobium aquicomposti. The sequence goes on along the minus strand of NZ_CP195792.1, from coordinate 797,636 downwards.
ATCCACATGCACATCGAGTCGGCCCTGATTGCCCGACTCGGCGATGTGGGGCGCAAGTTGCACACCGGGCGGTCGCGCAACGATCAGGTCTCCACCGATCTCAAACTCTATTTCCGTGATGCGATCGACCAGATCGATCAGCAGCTGGAAGAACTGCAGAAGGCGTTCGTCACCCGCGCTGAAGACGATTTTGATGTCGTGCTTCCGGGATATACCCATTTGCAACGGGCCCAACCGGTCAATGCCGTGCACTACTGGCTGGCCTACTGCGAAAAATACCAGCGGGACCGTGACCGGCTGCGTGACTGTCGTCGCCGGATCAATCTGTCCCCACTGGGAGCGGCGGCACTCGCCGGTTCCTCGTTGCCGATCGATCGGGAATTCACCGCGCGGGAACTGGGGTTCAGCGCTCCTGCGGCGAACAGTCTCGATATCTCCAGCGATCGTGATTATCTGGCGGAGTTCACCAGTGCGCTGGCTCTGATCGCCGTCCACCTGAGTGGCTGGGCCGAAGAATGGATCCTGTGGTGCACCACCGAGTTTGGGCTCCTCAAACTGTCGGATGCCTTTACCACCGGCTCCTCGATTATGCCGCAGAAGAAGAACCCGGATGTTCTGGAACTGATCCGGGGCAAATCCGCGCGGGTGATCGCCGCTTCACAGCAGCTGATGCTCCTGCTGAAGGGTCTGCCGATGGCCTACAATCGCGATCTGCAGGAAGACAAGCTGGCGGCCTTTGCCGCCTTCGACACCCTGTCAGCCTGTCTGCAGCTGGCACCGGCGATCGTGGCAAACGCCCGCTTGAATCGTGAACGGATTCAGGCCCGCATTGAAGAAGGCTTCCTCGACGCCACCGCGTTCATGGAATACCTGATTCGCAAAGGAGTGCCGATGCGCACTGGACACGAGATCGTCGGCAGACTTGTCGCGACGTGCGAATCGCGCGGCTGCCCTCTCTCAGCCTTGCCGCTGCCGGAGCTGCAGCAGGCGTCGTCTCTCATTGAGGATGATGTGTACGACATCCTGGGGGCGGAAAAAGCGGCCGCAGCCCTGATCAGCTACGGTTCCGGGGGCCCCGCCCGTGTGCAGGAACAACTGGTGCTCTGGCGTGAGCGGTTGAACATGGAATAGCGACCTCTGACGGACCCGGGCAAATTCGCAGCTTCTCCAGAGCCGGGTGCCTGAGCGAATCAGGCCTCGCGAACGACGATCCGGTTCCGGGAGGACTGGACCACCCGCACCGCGGTATTGGGCTCGATAAAAGGGCCGTCGCTGACCACGTCGACAAGGCGTCCGTCAATGCGGGCCTTGCCGGCCGGCCGCAGAATGGTCAGCGTCGTCCCCTGCGCACCAATCGGGACTTCCCCGCTGCCTGTCTCGTCCGGACGGAGCCTCGGCTCGTTGGCGAGCTCCGGGTCTCCCGGTGGAGCGAGCACCATATGCTTCAGCAGCGGAATCCGGTTCATCCAGCGACTGGTTGCGACGGAGACCGCGATCACCCCCGCGAGGGCAACACCCAGCGTCCCCAACGGTTTTGCCAGTCGCTCGATGTCGTACTCCAGATTGAAGCCGGTGAAGGTCTGGCTGGCCATCACCAGCGATCCCAGCACCAGCAGAATTCCGCTGACACCAAACACACCGAAGCCCGGAATCAGAAACAGTTCGATCGCCAGACAGCCCATCCCGATCATGAACAGGGCGACCTCCAGTCCGGTGGCGGTCCCTCCGAGCATCTTGCTCCAGAAGAAGATCGCGAACGCCACGACCGACAGAATTCCAAAAAAGCCGCTCAGCGTCATCAGCTCGAGATAGATACAGACGATCGCCACAAAAAACAGCAGCCCGGTGACCCAGCTGGTGTTCAGGGTGAAGACGAGCGTATCGACCCAGGTCCGCCCGATCGCCCGAAGCGGTTCCCCTTCGGGAATTCCGAGTCGCAGGCGGAGCTCATTCAGATCCTGTACGGGGGCCTCGGCCAGCAGCAACTCATGGGCTCTGGTTCCGCTGACCGTCAACGCGCTCCCCGGACGGGCTTCCGGAACCCGCGGGCCCGCTTCCCATTTGTCGCCATCACGATGAATTTCATCCTGACTCAGAAACCAGACCTTCCCGGTTTTCTTGTCGGTGGCCCGGAAGACTTCGAGGTCCTTATCCGCAAACTTTTCCAGCAGCGCTGCTGGCCGGTTCTTCGCATCCGCCAGTTCGCGAAGCAGCTTCAGCTCGCTGCTCAACGCTTTTTCTTCTGCCCGCAGCACAATGCCCCCCATCATGTTGATCGGAATCGCATTGCCAATGGTCGCCTGTGGCTGCATGTAAATTTCATCGCAGCCGACCGCCAGAATCGCTCCGCCGCTGTACGCTTCGCGGGGGATGTAGGCGACCGTTTTGATATCCCTTTGACTGAGCGCGGCGATCGTACGGGAGAGGTCTTCGCAGACCCACAGGTAACCACCGGGGGAATCGATTTCAAAAATGATCAGTTTGGTCCCCGACTGCACCGCCCGTTCAATCTGCCGCTGGGCAAACGCTGCGAACACTTCATCGATCATGTCGTGCAGCTGGATGTAGGCAACCTTCCCGCTCGGTTCCGCCGGGGAGAGTTCGCGGAGGGCCCCAACCGGCAGCCCGTAATGGTCGATCAAATCACGTCGACTGGTTGCGGTATGAACCGCCAGGATGTCGAGGTTCCGCGCCTGAGCACCACTGAGCGTCAGCGGGGTTCCGCTTTCGTGGAGAACCTTGGCATCGGCAATCACCGCACCACTTTCACGCAGCTGTCGACCCTCTTCGGCTGTCAGGATCCGGGCTTCGCGGGACTGGCCGTCTGACTCAACCGTGAGTCGCACCAACTCCACCGATGGATCGCTGAAGCTGCGAGCCAAGGCCTCATTGACTTTGGGATTCCGGCGGCGGGCCACAATCGATTGCACAATTTTCTGCTGATCGGCCGGGAGAGCTTTGCCGCTCCCCAGATCACCCAGACTGGCATCGGGGGCGAGCACAATTTCGTTGCAGGCCAAGGCGACAAGGCCATTGTTCCCGGTCACGGTTTTGGGCACCCACGCGACCGTGGTAACGTTGGTCAACGGTTCCGCAGTCAGAAAGTCGGCGAGGGCATAGCAATTGTGAAACTGGCTGGAACCGGAAGGGATTTCCAGAATCAGAAACGCGGGGCGATTTTCGCGCTGTGCGGCATCCTGCAGTTCGAGCACTGCCCGTCGCACCTGACCCAGATTCTCGTCCATGATCGGACTGACCAGAGGAATCAGCTGAGCCAACGGCCGCTTCTCGGCCTGTTGCACCCGTTCCGCCAGAGGAGCAGCGAGAGTCACGCCGGACATCGCCAGCAGCAGCATCCACCCGACTGCACACCGCACAGCAGGGCTCAGTTGGAACACTGACTCGGCTCTGACTGCGGGCGTCTGATTCATCACTCGGCGTTCCTTTTGCGGTCCTGGTGCACCACGATCGCTTCCCGGGTGTTCCGCCATTATAGGCGAACCGTCGGTCGACGGGAGAGTTTCCAGTGCGATTTCCGGATTCTCTCGCTCCCGGAGGAGAAGCTCCCGGGATCCAGACAGCAAAACGGCCCAACGGTTCGTCGGGGAACGGAAGCCGCAACACGCAATGGCGCCCGCAACTCCATGATCAGTACGGAACTCGAGATGAATTCAAAACAGCGGCTCAGCGACGATTCCTCACCTGTTGGAAGAGGACGTTGGTTCGCTTCTCCTGTACTGGGCGACCATCGCTTCCGCGCGCTGGTGAATCAGAGCCTCCAATTCGGGCGGCTCCAGCACCCGCGCCTGATCCCCATAGCCCAGAATCCACCAGGAAATCTCGTTGATGCCATCGACATCCACGGTGAAGTCGAGCGTCCCATCCTCATTCCAGCTCAGCTGCTGCGTGGAGTGCCACGTCACTTCGGAAACATTGGTCGCGACCATCGGCTGGAAACGGATCACCACGCGGGCGGGCGACTTCGCTTCCTTGATGAGATTCCAGGCGTTGCCAAAGTACCGTCGAAGATTGAATCGGGGGGGAACGGTGAACGATTCCTCGGTCAGTTCCGAATGCTCGATCCGTCCTGTGTGGAACGTCCGGACTTCGCGATGCAGGGACGATCGACCGATGAGGTACCACGTGTGGCGTCGAAACAGCAGGTGGTACGGGCTCACCAGAGTCTGGATCGTGCCCTTCTCATATACGCTGTGATAGCGGATTCGAAGTTTTTTCTTGCCCGTGATCGCTTCCAGCACACGTTGATAATGTTCCCGACCATCTGGCTGTCTGGCGAGGGGCTCCATTTCGATCTTGATGGCCGCGGTCAACTCGCTGACATAGTGTTGCAGGTGCGGAGGAAGGTTTCCCTGCAATTTGAAGCTGGCCTCGCGAGCCACATCGAGAAACGGAATGCCGCGCTCGCGGTGACTCGCCTCCTGTGCGAGCACGATCAGCGACAGGGTCTCGGAGAGGCTCAGTTCCGCGGGGGGCAGATAGACGTGCGAGGGAATCCAGTAGCCTTGCCTCTGCGCATCGTAGAGGACGCGAACTCCCGATTCCTGAAGAGTCTTCAGGTCTCGAAAGACGGTTCTTCGGCTCACCTTGCAGAAGTCGGCCAAATCGTCGGTGCTATGCGTTCGCCCCGTCTGCAACCGCTCCAGAAGATGCATCAGCCTCCGGATTTTCCCCGTCGCCCCCATGATTGAAGCCCTGCGTTTTAACCCGCCCGGCTCTTCCGTTGCCCACGGAAGCTCTGTCACTGGCGGGATGCCCCATTCCTGCTTGACCGGATGCGGTCCAGCAAAATTCGCCTACCAGACGATGGTCACATTCTGGCTGACGGGACCGGGAGTATACCACGGCCGGCGATAGCTGTAGTAGGGATATCGCTCATGCAATGTCCCCGGAGCAACTCCCCCCAGATTACGAGGATAGCCGGGAGTTTGTGAAAACTGGGCCGGTGTTGAGGCTGGCGAAACGGCACTCCAGTACGAGTCTCCGTAGGTGTAAAACGACCCGGAGACTTCAGGAGAAACCGGTGCAACGGGAGCAGACAAAACACCTTGCGAATGCGAAGGGGGGCTGGCGGGGGTGGGAACGACCGTCGTCGCCGCCGGGGAGGGATTCGCAGCCGGTGCATGCGGCAGCAGCGGCTCAGCAGCCAATGTCGGCAGCACGAAGCAGAGAACGATAAAAATGCAGGTGGCAAAGCGAATGACCATCATCAGACTCCAGTCAATGGGGGGACTGCCTGAAGTCTACAAGCCCCCGGGGAGCAGGTCTTGAAACTTGAAGATTTCCCGCGGAAATCCTTCCTCGACTTTGATGCCGCTGGCGAATATCCGGAACGGAATTGATTTCGGGCCGGGAATTCTCCCTCAAAATCGGTAAATCCTCTCATGGTCGGGGGAGACGTGCCGATGATTACGGCGAGGGAGCACCGGATTTGCGTGCGCGGAGGTTCGTCATCCATCCTCTCCCCTCCGATCCCATCAAGGACGATGATATGAAAAAGCAGTCGTGGGCAGTGCTGTGCCTGGTGCTCGCCGGACGTGTGGCCGCCGCACAGGATCCTCTGAGTGCCCAGAACGTCGGCTATGGAGATGCCTATCTGGGAGCGTCCTCGGTCGGCAGCAACGAACCGCTGTTTCGGTACGACGACCAGGAGCGGTGGAAGCATGGCTATCTCCACGACATGCCCTACTACGGTGGCTATCACTCCTTCCTGCCGTACAACTACCACAACGTCTTTGCACAATCCCAGACGGCGGCCGGCTGGGGGATGTCACCCGTTCTCCCGTATTCGCAGCAGTTCTGGCATCGCTACGAAAACATGACCGACCTGTCGCGCGGTCATCATACGCCGCTGCAGCCTTATCTCCCGCCGGTCAGGGAATGGGACCACTACCCCAAGCCTTATAACCCCACAACAACCTCAGTTCCGACCCCTCAACAAGGGATGCCTGTCCAGAACTTTGGCGCGCAACAGTCCGGCTCCGGATATGCAGTGCAGCCAGTCGCAGGATCGTACCCACAGTACCTGCCCTCACAGCCTGCCCTTCCTGCACCGCAGATGCCGATCCAGAATCAGCCTCCCCAGCAGAACGGCCCTTATCTGCCTCGTCGGTAGGGCTTGAACTGTTCAGCGTCGGCAGCTGACCCTGCTGCAAAACAGCGGGAAAAGTGGACGATCCGCCACGGATAGTGTCAAAAGGTCGATCCGCACCGGATTGAACATCGCGGCATTCTGGAGAGCGGCAAGTCGCCTTCGACGCCCGGCAATTCGGGTGGGTCTTGATGACGTTCCGGACGGGGCCGCATCAATCTTCGCTGATTTGTCCTGCGAAGGAAATGTTGTCTCAAGGCCCGGAAATGCCGGGACAAAATCCGACGTCAGCGACAGAAAGTCCGATAGAATCCAGAGAGGACACCTGGAATGGATGGAGAAATTGAGGTCCGATGGCAAATCTGGAATCGAGACGAATCGCCGACATTGACTGCCATGTGATCACGTCATCCAGGGCACCGCGGTTGATTGCCGTCTTTTGTCACGGTTTCGGCGCTTCTGGGGATGATCTGGTCCCCGTCGGTGCCCAACTGCTGGATCACTTTTCATCGCTGCTCGATGAAATTCAGATCGTCTTTCCTGCCGGTCCCCTGTCGCTGGAGATGCATGGCCTGCCTTATGGCCGCGCCTGGTGGCCGCTGGACATGCAGAAACTGATGATGGCTTCCCAGCAGGGAACGTTTCGTGATCTGCGTGGAGAGAGCCCGCCAGAACTTCCGCAGGCCCGCAACGCCCTGATGGGGGTGCTGCAACAGCTGCAACAGAACTTCGAGCTTCCCTACTCCCGTTTCGTCATTGGAGGGTTCTCGCAGGGGTCGATGCTGGCGACAGACGTTGCCCTCCATCTTGACGAGCCTCCCGGGGGACTCGTTGTCTGGTCGGGAACGCTCCTGAATGAAGCGGACTGGCGCGGGCGGATGCATCGGCTCAGCGGAGTTCCCATTGTGCAGAGCCACGGTCGGCTCGACCCCTTGTTGCCATTTGAAGCAGCGACCTGGTTGCGAGATCTGTTCATCGAGTCGGGGGCGAATGTGCAGTTCTTTGACTTCCCGGGACCGCACACGATTCCGCCGCAGGCGTTGCAGGGGGCCGGGCAGCTGCTCGTCAAACTGAACGAACAGTTCTCCTGACGGGTCCACGTCACTCTCACTTCCTGCCAGGCGCTGAGCGGAGAATCTCATCCAGTTGCTGCCGGAATGCCGCATAGGAACAGCGACTGTCTGCAGCCGCTTTCGCCTTCCGACTGATCGTCCAGCGGAGAGCCGGATCGCATAACGCTTTGATCGCTGCCGAAAATTCTGCTGTCGCCCGACAGAGAAATCCGGACTCGCCGGATTCCACCTGTTCGAGAAATCCTCCACGAGCGTCGACGATCGGCACGCAGCCCGAGCGCATCGCTTCTGCACAAGTTCGCCCGAACGATTCCGTCAGCGTCGGGTGGTGATACAGCAAGGCGTGCCAGCGGTGCAGATGCTGTCGCGCGGACCACTCCGCCGGCCAGAACCGGACCCGCTCCTGACAGGCCGCCGACAACTGCGGTCGCAATGCTTCCGGGGCTCCCACGAACTCCCAGAAGACCCGGGGATGCTCATTGGCCCATTGGCGGTAATCCTTAATGATCTCCAGCGGCCACTTCTTGAGAATCGGAGTGCACATCCGTCCGATGATGAGTTCTTCATCGAACTGGCGGCACGGAGCAGGCTTCTTCCATTCCGAAACGGGGACCGGCTGATAAAGCACTGGGAGCCCGAGCCGTTGCTGAGCAGACAGCCACCCCGAGCAGGCAACTCGCCATGTGGCGTCGGCTCGTGCTCCCAGGGAATGCGCATAGAGCAGCGAAGGACAGTGGTGGAGTTCATCCACCCTCGAAGGCGCGGTGTTGTGGAGAATGACCAAATCGGCGGACAGCCGGTGCAACAGTCCATTCGTCACGCGTGGGATGTGCTGGAGTTCACACTCGCCAAACTCCTTTTGCGATTCTGCGGTCCACGGCGACAGAGACAGCACGGTATGTCGAAAGCCCGGCAAGGCTCGCGTGATCGTCCAGGCGCACGCACCGGTGCCGCCACAGATCTCGCCCACATTACAGACCTGAACCAGATGGGGAGCCATGCCTCAGCTCCTCCACTTCCGCAGAAAGAGCTGTCGGTCGGCCTGCCATTCCCGGGAGCGGCTCTTCAGACAACGGGTGGAACGGTGTCCCAGATGCGTCACGGGGAGATTTCCCACCCATCGCCACGGAGGAGATGCCGGCCGCTGCGAGGCCTGCAGCGACTTCCGCCACAGCCGCGCCTGCAGATCCGTATCGGAATAATAAAGTCGCAGCCGTTCATCGAATCCCCCCAGTTCCAGCAGGGTGTCGCGTCGAAGGGCGAAGCACCATCCTGCCAGAATGAGAGACGAGCCCGCGCCCCCGGCGACGTCGGGAAAATCCTTTTCCATTCGCTCCTCACAGCCGACCAGTTCAACCGAGGCCTCGGAGAGAGGAGCAGTCAGCCGGGGAATCCAGCAGCCGGTCGTCAGGGTGTCGTTATTCAGGAAGACCAGCAGCTCGGAAGTGGAGGACCGTGCGCCGGCATTCCAGGCGGCGGTCACTCCACCGCGACGCTGACTGGGGAGCAGCATGACTTCGGCGGGAAGCGTCTGCTGCAGCTGTCGACGACAGGGGGCCGGGCTCCCGTCATCCACGATGAGGCACTCGACTGCTTGTGTGTGATGTTGCAGGAGCGTGCGAACGGCGTTGATGGTCAGCTCGGGCTGGCCATATTGAGGGATGATTACCGTCGTGCGCAACATCAGTCACCGGCAAGCGGGTATTCAACTGGCAAGGACATCTGTTGGAAAGCAGCAGGTTGCGCGGAGCCGCCACCACAAGGAACTCGGAGCGGAATCAATGCCGGCACAGATGCGGGGTGTTCAGCGAGGCGCGGCCAACAGAGGAAGAGACCACGGAGCATTCCTGAATCAACCGGTGCAGCGGTTTCCCGTCACCCGCGCGTCGGGCGCTGCCAGGGCTCACCTTCGCATGGCAAGGTGGGAGTGATCGATCGCCGCAAGACCTAATCCATCCAGATGCGGTCCCAGTCGGCGAAGATGCAGTCGAGCAGGTCCCGCGCCGGTTCCGTCGCGACGTAGCAGACTTTGACGTCGTCTTCCTGGCTGCGACGAGCGATGGCGATGGTCTCCCCCTCTTCGCTGTACAGCCAGTGGGGCTTCGTGAACCATTCCAGAATGTCGATCAGGTCCTGCCGCTTCGTCGGCAGATAAACCTGTCCGTCAAGGAAGATCTGGTAGCCGTATTCTTCCAGCTTGGGGAACGGGAGGCCCCTCTCTTCCCCCTTCCAGTAGGGGGCCAGAACTGAAACCGGATCGGGCTTCATGTTCGGATTGTGCAGCATGTCGATCGCGTTCCAGGGGCAGATCGTCAGCTGGTAATCCTCGGTGCTGTCGTTCGGGGAACGGTAGCACATCTGACACCCGATGCAGCGGGAGGTGTCGATCTGGTGATAGCTTTGGCCGGGAATCTCGCTCGGCACTTCATAGATGCAGTCAACGGGGCAAACGGTTGCACAGGACTGGCAGCTGGTGCACGAGTCTTTGTTAATGACGTTGAGATACCGCACCTCTTTTTTGCGGTCATCTACCCGGGTCTCAAAATATTCTTCGACCGAGATCGTCATACGTTGCTTCCCGATTCCAGATATCCACGCAGGATATCGCCTGAACCCATCGACGGCTACTGATTGACGTTTCGACGGGACGGATTCCCGCACTTGAGAGGGAATGTTAAGGCTTTTTCGAATTTGGTCGACCCGACTTTGGATCTCCGGTCACGGAGGCGTCGCGAACGCAGCACAGCCCCTCCCACGGCAGCAACACGCACCCGACCGCAAGGAGATCCCCCGCACTCAGCACCCGGAGCGGGGAGCAAACTCCGCCAGAAATCGCTCTGCCTCCCGCGGACGACGCAGCTCATGCATCTGCAGATGAGGGTACCGACGCTGTTCAAAAATGTGTCGGTATTCGCGTCGTTGCGGAGCGTGGGTCCGCACCACCCAAAACGGAATTCCGTACCTGCTCAGGAATGCATTCCGCCAGGTCTCGCGATTTTCCCCCGCGATCGGCTTTCCCGTGATGACCCTGTGAACTGTTCTCCGCAGCGCACGCCAGAACACCAGCGGAAAGGAATAGTTGAGCCAGACCAGAGCCGTGGCCCGCTGCCAGACCACCTCACGGACAGCACGGTAGTTGCCGTCGACAATCCATTGTTCCTGCCCGATTGCCTGAGTGACACGCTCCACGAAATCAGGGCGCTCGGTCCAGTTCGGGCCCCAGTGAAAGCGGTCGAGTTCCAGATGCGGAATCCCCGTCTGCTCCGACAGTCGACGGGAGAATGTCGACTTGCCGGATCCGCTGGTCCCCACAACGACAATGCGTGGACCCGTCACCGGCATTCAGTCTTCTCCCGTCTCCGCCGCTTCACTGCGGATGCCGCCGAACGCCGCGAAACAGCTGTTGGCATGGAGCACTTCGACGTCCGCATAGCCCGACTCGATCAGCAGGCTGAGCTGGTCAACCAGCGTGCGAGGGGAGTCTTCTTTGGCTGTATAGGCGAAGACTTCATCTCGGTACTCCGGCCCTTTCAGACTGACGAGGTAGTCACCCCAACGGTTCCACATCAGCTGCTGAATTCCCGGATGTCCATGTGTGACCAGATCGAAGATCCAGAACGATCCGCCCGGGGCTGTCGCTGCAAAAATCCGCTCGAACGTCTGAATCCATTCCTCATCCGAGCGGAGATGATGCAGCACCGCGCCAGCCAGAATGACATCGTATTGCTGCCGCTCAAAAGGGATTTCCCGTAGATCGCCCTGCAGCGTCTGCACCGAAAGAGGGCGTTCCGCCTGCAGCCGTTCCTTGGCACGTTGCAGCATCGGAGCGCTGAGGTCGCACAGCGTCACCTGTTCGATGCTGGCACTCGCCCGCAGCAATCGCAGCGTGAAGTTCCCCGCACCACACCCCAGATCAAGCACTCTGCGGGGAGCGGGAGTCGCTGCCAGAGCAGCCTGACTGACCAATTCCAGTGCCAGCGGAGCATCGACCGTGGCCGACTGGCCGGTCTCCAGATTGGAGAAGCGTTCGACATCGTTGTCGAAACGCTGACGGATCTCCTCAACAGAGGATTCACCACGAAAGAGCATGATCGAACTCCCTTCCAGACGGGTCAGGAGGTTGCCTTGCAGCGGGCACTGCCAATGTGCTGCGTCCCGGCAACCCTCGCACGGGCATTGAGTCTCTCAGATGCCGATGCGGCTGAGAGCGCTGGCGACATTGCCAATCGCTTCCGCCAGCTGCGGATGCGAGGCTTCAAACTCCTCGGTGAGTCCCAGCATCCTGTCGAGCAACGACTCTTTTTCTTCGGCGGACAGTGCCAGCAGTTTGGACTCTTCTTCGGACTGGACGGTCAGCTGGTCGACCTGCTCCGACAGGTCCTGCAGCAGCTGCCGTGATTCGGGGTCCAGCTGGCCACCCGACTTCAGGTGTTGCCGCAGCTCGTTGAGCGTCTCGATCAGACGGTCGCGTTCCATGAGATTGTCCAGAGGGCGCTAAGAAGAACCGCAGCAGGGGAACCTCGCCCTGTCTGCCGTTCGAAACTCGGTCAGAATCTTCCACCAATGTACCAACTGGCCGACCACAGGGCAGCCCCGGCGGCAATTGCAGCAATGGCGAGAGTCGGTCGCCGCGAGACGACTCAGGATCGACGGCTCACAGCGACCTGTGGACTTGTCGGCCAGCGGCCGTCGCGGGCCTCCCGATCATCTCCGGAGACCCGCGATGGAAGAAGCGGTCTTACAGTCCCAGCCACGGCAGCGGAGCACCCGCTTCCGGGAGACGAACGAGCTTAGCTCCCTTGATCGGCTCATGCTGCAGCACGTCTTTGAGTGCGGCTTCCGAGGGTTCGTTGTCGACATTGAGGACCGCCACGGCACTTCCTCCCGGAGTGGAGGTTTCGCGACCGACAGCCATGTGGGAAATGTTGACGCCGTTCTTGCCGAAGGCGGTTCCGATGGCACCGATCACTCCCGGAACATCCTGATGCTCGACGAGGACCATGAGTCCGTCGAGGTAGGCATCGAGCTGGAAATCATCCACGCGGATGAGCCGCAGGAAATCGTGGCCGAACGGAGCACCCGCCACGGTCCGGCTCCCCTTGTCGGTTTCCACAGTCACGGAAATCACGGAAGCAAAGGCACCACTCTTGTCCGACGTATAGGAGCCAATGGAGATGCCCCGATCGCTCGCTGCCAGGTCGGCGTTGACGATGCTGACCTTCTGTTCCAGTGCGGCGGAGAGCAGCCCGGAAGTAAACGCACTCACGATCAGCTTGGTCGCCTTGGTCGCGACTTCACCGCGGAACTGCAACTGGGCTCCCTTGATCGATTCTCCCTTGCAGAGCTGGGCAGCCAGCAGGCCCAGCCGGTATCCCATGTCGAGGTACGGCTTCGCCACAGCCAGTTCGGTCCCGGAGATCGGCACCATGTTCACGGCTGAGCGAACTTCGTTCTTCGTCAGGAAGTTGGCGACGATTTCCGCGGCTTCCAGTGCAACCTGGTCCTGAGCTTCTTCCGTGGAGGCAGCCAGGTGCGGCGTCGACAGCACATTCTTCAGCTTGGTGAGGCGGAAGCCTTCCGGCGGCGGTTCCTTGGAGAACACATCCAGTGCCGCACCGGCGACATGTCCCGATTCGACAGCGTCGGCCAGAGCTTCTTCGTCGATGATGCCGCCGCGTGCGCAGTTGACGATCCGCACGCCCTTCTTCAGGGTGGCGAGCCGTTCTTTTCCGATCAGTCCCTTCGTCTCTTTGGTCATCGGCGTGTGCACGGTAATGACGTCACACTTCACCAGCATGGCGTCGAGATCTCGATACAGCTCGATGCCGAGAGCGGCCGCCTTGTCCAATCCCATGAACGGGTCGAACCCGAGAACGGTCATCTCCAGCCCGAGACAGCGCTTCGCCACAGCAATCCCGATTCGTCCCAGACCGATCACGCCGATCGTCTTCCCGGCCAGCTGAGTGCCGGTGAAGCTCTTGCGATCCCATTTTCCTTCCCGCATGGTCTGCGAGGCGGGGCCGATCTGTCGGCAGAGGGCCATCATCAGAGCGATCGTGTGCTCGGCGGTGCTGAGCGTGTTTCCATCGGGAGTATTGCAGACGATAATTCCCTGCCGGGTGGCAGCGGGCAGATCGACATTGTCGACCCCCACACCCGCCCGGGCGACGACCTTCAGCCGGGTCTGCCCTTCGAGGACCTCGGCGGTCAGCTTGGTTCCACTGCGGATGACAATTCCGTCCGCTTCCTGCAGAGCTTTTTTCAGATCGGCCGGCGAGAGGCCCGGAGCTTCCACCACTTCAATGTCGGCATGGCTGCGCAGCAGATCCAACCCTTGCTGGGAGAGACTATCGGTGACAAGAACGCGAAACATGGCAGGCCTTCAGAGTAATGGAATCGTCGCAAAAGCATCCGGATTCGTCGAAAAGCAAAAAATCCCAGTCATTGGGCAATCGACTGGGAACGTGTAGCATAGATATCCCCCCGTCAGCGCCAAGCCTGCACAGCCGCCCGGCAGGACGCGATTGGCAGAAAGCGGGACAGTGGTTCGGGTGGCACCTGTCCGGGCAACGGATGAATCCTCCTTGATGCAACGAACCGCAAAACGGGCCCTCGGTTTTCCGGTTCCACCGTCACTCCCGATGTGCCGATTGATGTTGCTGTTACGAATCTGAAAACTCGCTGGAGGCCGTTTGGCAAAGTTCTCACCGGATCCCCTGACGCTGTACTGTCCCGCCTGCAACCATGAATATCTGGGGGGGCTGGGAGACGGTCAGTGTCCGCGCTGTGGACTTTCTCTGTTACCGGAATCGGCGGTTTCGCTCCCCACACTCGTCTTCGGACAGGGAGTGACCGAGCCTGCAGCAGCCGCGCAGCCTTCACCGAGCGAAACCGAACTCCTCGAATCCCTGATCGGCCGGAACATCGACCGCTATCAGGTGGAAACGTTCCTCGGACGGGGAGGCATGGGTTGGGTCTTTCTGGCCCGGCACCTCAAGCTGAACCGGATCTGCGCACTGAAAATTCTCTCTCCCCGGCTGCTCCTGAAAGATCCGGGCTACCTCGATCGGTTCTGCACGGAAGGACAGGCGGCCGCCGCGCTGAATCACCCCAATATCGTGGGTGTCTATGCCATCGGCCACGACCGGGAGTTCCACTTTCTGGAAATGGAGTTCGTTCCCGGCCGGTCGCTGCAGCGGCTGGTTGCAGACCACCCCTTGCTCCCGGGACGGGCGACGACGCTGGCACTCGGAATCGCTCAGGGTCTGGGCGCGGCACATCGGATGGGGATTATCCACCGCGACCTCAAGCCCGATAACGTGCTGATGACGCACACGGGCGTGGCCAAGCTCGCAGACTTCGGGCTGGCGAAGGGAGTTCACAAGTCAGCGCTGCTCGACCTTCCCGGAACGCTCGCGGGCACGCCGCACTTCATGGCCCCGGAACTATTCGCCGGACATGAAGCTTCCCCGGCAAGCGATGTTTACGCCCTGGGAGTGACGCTGTTTTTCATGCTGACGGGAGACGTGCCATTTCATCGTCAGGAGCTGAATGCCCTCGTGCATGCGATCACCCATGAAGCAGCGCCGAACCTGCGCCTGCTGCGACCGGAACTGTCGCTCGAACTGTGTGAATGCGTGGCGATGATGATGGAGAAAAGTCCGGCGAATCGACCGCAATCGGGAATCGCCGCAGCCCAGCTGCTGCAGGCTGTACTCGGCCACGCCCAGGATCTGGAATCGATGTTGCACGAAGCCTTCGACACCGAAAACGACGTCAGTTGGCGACGGGACGGGAAACGCTTCATCGTAGACGTCTGTCTGGCCGATGGCCGTCGACAGCGGGTGTATGTGGAAACCAGTGATCACGACTTTCAGGACCGTCTGCTGCAGGTTTACAGCATCTGCTGTCCCGCGCAGGTGCACTTTCACGTGGAAGCCCTGCGGCTGAATTCCGTGATTCCTCATGGAGCCATTGCCCTGCGGGAAATAGACGGCCAGGAATATTTCGTCACGCTCAACAACTACCCCCGGAGCACCGTTGACCCGGAGGAGATTCGCCGGTCCGTTCTGGCGCTCGCCCTGCATGCCGATGCGGTCGAACACCGTCTGACCGGACTGGATCTGCAGTAACCGAATCTGATGAGCCGCCTGCCGGAGCCCCGGCGAAATTGCCTGAAATGCAGCTGGGCAGACTGTCTGCCATCAGGAATTCCTGCTAAACGTGGGAACTGTCTTGACCAGCACCGGGAACCAGAACGTTGAAGACCGTACCGTCGACAGAATTGCCGTCCCAGACTCCTTCGACCGGGGATCGCCCCGGCGCAGAGATTCCCTTCGAACGCTTTCTGGATTGCGTCCACTGCGGACTCTGCACGTCGGCCTGCCCGACTTATCTGGAAACCGGTGACGAGAACAACAGCCCCCGCGGACGGATCTATCTGATGCGTGCCGTCACCGAAGGCCGCATCGAACTGACACCCTCGGTCAGCCGGCATCTCGATCTCTGTCTCGATTGCCGCAGCTGTGAAACCGCCTGCCCCTCCGGAGTCCAATACGGACGGCTGATCGAACCCTTCCGGATCGACATGCGTAAAGCGGAAATGAAGCAGGGAGCCCCCTCCGGTTCCTGGCTGCAGAGACTGATCTTGTCTCACATCTTTCCCTACGCGAACCGGATGCGCTGGGCGCTGCTCCCCGCGCGGCTGATGCAGTGGTTGAAGCTCGATGTCGCTGCGGAACGTCTCGGCCTGACCCGCCTGTTGCCGGTGACACTGCAACGGATGCAGCGGCTGCTCCCCACGTTGCAGGGACGGGAGCCTGAGATTCCTCATCGTCTGCCTGCGATTGGACCGAAGCGGGCAACCGTGGCGCTCTTTACTGGCTGCGTCGCCGATGCCCTTTTCCAGCAGGTCAACTGGGCCACGGCCCGCGTTCTGCAGGAAAATGGCTGCGAGGTGATTGTGCCCTCACAGCAGGCCTGCTGCGGGGCGATTGATTATCACTCCGGACAGGGAACTGCGGCACTCCGGAAGATGCTGGAGAACGCGGCAGCCTTCGATGTGCAGCAGGTCGATGCGATCATTATCAATGTCGCCGGTTGCGGATCGATGCTGAAAGACTACGGACACGTCGGCGAAGAACTGTGCGCGGACGATCCGGATCGGCGGGAACAGATGAATCGCTTCGCCTCGAAGGTGAAGGACATTCACGAATTCCTCGTGCAGCTGGGCCCCGTCGCCCCACGGGGTGCCGTGAAACAACGCGTCACCTATCACGATGCCTGCCACCTCTGCCATGCCCAGCAGATCCGCAAGCAGCCCCGGGAGCTGCTGCAGTCCATTCCGGGACTGACTCTTGTCCCGTTGACGGAATCTGAAATCTGCTGTGGGGCAGCGGGCTCGTATAACCTTACTGAGCCAGAGATGTCCGATCGGCTCGGGGAGAGGAAGCTGCACAATCTGCTGCAGACCGACCCACAGGTGGTGGTCAGTGCCAACGCCGGCTGCACGCTGCAGATTCAGGCACTGCTGAAACAGGCAGGACGAAGTGACATTGAGGTCCTGCACCCGATGGAGTTGCTCTCGCGGAGTTATCAAACGAATCCGGAAGAGCGCTGAATTCTGTCATGCCGGTTTGTTCGCGAGAACAACTGACAGTTTTGTAAATCCTACATGGAGGCCAGGGTCATCCCCCTCTGGGAAAGCTGCGTCAACTTTCTGCCCCCGCGAGGATGAGAAAAAGCCTCGGATAGACTGCAGTTTTGCAACTCTTGCAGCGAAACCATGCAGACCTGCGCATAACCCGCGTTGCAGCAAAAGTCAGTAGAACCGGCTCTTCCCGTTCAGCCGGTAATTTCCGCTCATTTGGCTTAATGGGCACGGACGATATATCCACGAGCGATCGACGGGCGTTTCGTCAGGCGGGGGAACCGCCCCGAAATTCATTCCGGTCGACAACGAGACCGAGTCAGTGTGATTGTCAGTGTCATAGTTCCTGCGGGCGTCAGGGAACTCTGTCGCGGAACCGGGCACAGGGCCCAAGCGAATGTGACAGGAGCGACATCGGATGTCGATGCAAAAATTCCAGACAGGATGTCTCAAGCTCGGTGGATTCGGTCGCCGTTTGGGATCGGTGCGTCTCATGAAATACTCTCGGGCCGCAGCGCTGGCGTGGATGGGTTGGGGGGCGGGAGCCTCTCTGCTGGCACAGGGACCGATGTTGCCGCCACCGCATTCCGCCTACGCGCCGCAAATGGCCCAGGAACAGGGCTATTACGACCCACAGATCCAGCACGCCGCTGCCGGAATTCCCGCGCAGCCGGTCCAGCTCACGACCGATCCCCGTCGTCCGCTCGACAGCCGCATCGAAGCGATGCCCCGGGCGAACATGAAGATTGAAATCATTCATCACCGCAGCCAGCTGGTAGTGACACGCGATCGCATCCGCCGCATCGCCTGGTCGGATCCCAATGTCATCGATGTGGTGCAGTTCAGCGAAAACGAAATCTCGATTCTCGGCATGTCGCTCGGCTCGACCGACCTGCAGATCTGGTTCGAGGGACAAGAGCAGCCCCTGATGTATGTGGCGACCGTCATCAAGGACCCGACGCTCGAAGAACAACGCCGGATCGACTACGGACGGATTGAACGCAAGCTGTCGCTGCTCTATCCGAACAGCAAAGTGTATCTGATTCCGATGTCGCGGAAGATCATTGTCCGCGGACAGGCCCGCGATGCGGAAGAAGCTGCGAAGATCATGCAGATCATCCGCGGCGAAGTCATCGTGCAGGATATCGACGACTTCGGCTATGGAGACGATTACGGCGCCGGCGGCGGTGGCCCCGGGGTCGCTCCTCCCGGTGCACTCGGATCAGGCTGGGGCCGGGGGAACGGGCTCTACTCTTCGCTGATCGTGGACGAACTCCAGGTTCCCGGCGAATTCCAGATCAATATCCGTGTCCGCATCGCGTCGCTCGACCGGTCGCAGTTGCGACGGCTCGGCATGGACGCTCTGGCAATTATCAACGACGGGGCGGTCACGCTGGCGAGTACTCTCGCCGGGGGACCGACGACCCTGACCGGAATCTTCGACAACGGCAACGTCAACGTGGCGATCGCCGCGCTCGCGTCGAACGGAACCATCAAGGTGATGGAAGATGCCCGGCTGACGACCCTCAGCGGTGAACCGGCCGCGTTTCTGGCCGGGGGTGAATTTGCCGTGCCGACCATTATCGGGATCGCCGGAGCCCAGGGACAGTCGACTTCGTTCCGAGGCTTTGGAACGTCGGTCATCACGACGCCCACGCTGGTGGATCACGATCTGATCCGTCTGCAGATTGTTCCCGAACTCAGCTCAGTGAATAACGCCAATGCGGTCGGGGGCATCCCCGGATTGAACGTCAAACGGGTGCAGACCCGCGTGGAGCTGCGTGAAGGCCAGACCATCGTATTGGGTGGTTTGTTCTCCCGGCAGGAAGCGGTGGAGAATACACGTATCCCCTTCCTCGGAGAGATTCCGATTCTCGGAACCTTCCTGTTCCATACGAAACGGGCCACCGAAGACGAAAAAGAACTGCTGATCATCGTCACCCCGGAAATTGTCCGGGCCATGGACCCCGATCAGGTCCCGCCGCTCCCCGGCTGGTATGCCACGCATCCGGACGATTGTGACTTCTACAAGTACAACCGTACGGAAGGGAACCCGGACATGGGTTACTACCAGCTGCTGCCGTACGGAAATGGTCAAGGATTCGGACGAGATGCCGGATACAACTTCTTTAACCCGGCCCCGGCCGATGGGCGGATCGCCCCGCAGCCGACCGGCGGAGCAGCACCGACACAGTACCCCACACAGGTTCCGGGCATTGATCCCAACCTGCAGGGCCCCGGCATGGGAACCTATCCGCAGCAGACCTATCCCCCGCAACCGGGGTATCCGCAGCCGGACCAATACGCTCCACCCGCAGGTGGACCCGCGATGGTCCCCCCTGCTCCGAACTACCCGAGTCCGCAAGCACAGCCGACTCCGGCAACCACTCAGACCGGCCAAATCAACCGGTCGAACCCGGCCGTCCGACAGGCTTCAGGGACCTACGTCGATCCAAGACAGCCGGGATACCGCAAGCGTTAGTCTTTTCCGGAACGATTCCGAATTTCGGACGCTGTCAGGCCGCATTGCGCGAGTGATCTGGCGGGATCAATCTGCAGCGTTTATCGCGACGATAACTTCCATAGGGGGGCAAACGACCGGCAGCGGTTGTTTGTTCGCAGGCCGTCACGACTCAACCCGCATGCTGTGGGGAGAGGAGCGTGGACCGGCATGAACAGAGGGGCGAACAATGTCCAGGAAAAATCAGTCCGTTGGCCTGTTGCTGCTGACCGCCGTGGTCAGTCTCACCGGCTGTGCGCATTCCTGGGGAAGTCGCAAGGCGGCCCGCAATTCCTGTGAAACAGGAACACAGGCCTGTGCGGCCGAATCCTGCGGCACCGGCAACTGTGATCCCTGTAACCAGCGTGGCGGAAACTGCGGCGGACGCTGCTGCGGCGGCGGCTTCTTCAGCAAGCTTGAATGGAAACTGTTCGGCTGGATGGCCAAAAAGTCGAACGCGATTCCGGATGTTCTTCCTCTGGGCAGCACCGTTCGTGCACACGATCAAGTGATGCAGACGAACGCCGAAGCGGCCGATTTCATCGTCTATCGCTATGAATTTGTCGGCCAGACGGCGGAACTGACACCCGACGGCAAAGACCATGTCCTCGAAATTGCAGCCCGCATGCGGAGCACGCCGTTTCCGGTGATTGTGGAACGCGAAACAAATAACTCGGATCCGGAACTCGATGCCCTGCGACGTAACCTGATTGCCCAGATCGTGACCGACCTCGGGAATCCGGACGGTCAGCAGCGGACTGTGGTGGCGACCTCCTATGGTCCGGGCTACACCGGTCGCCGTGCTGAAATGATGTACTACCAGCACATCTACAACAACTCGAACTACGGCGGGTTCGGCGGCGGGGGAGGCTTTGGTGGCGGCGGGTTCGGCGGAGGGGGTGGCGGTGGCTTCGGCTACTGATTTCTCCAGGCGAGCGCTCCAAGCCAGCGACCACGCGGCGACAACATGATCTTCGTGACCCGGCCACCAAGCGTGCCGGGTCATTGTTTTTGGATCAGCTGTCGCCTGCCGGCACTGATCGGAACCGGCACCCTTTCTCACCAACGACGTACGCCAGTTCCTGCTTCAGTTCGGGCCGGGCCGAGACGTTGATCGGAACACTCAGGACAGCCCGCAGCCGTGCCGGTGGCTCTTCGCTTTCTCCGGAGTGGCCATTTCCATTGTGGAAGTGGAAGCCATTGCCGTTGGATTTCGTCTCCTCCAGATTCTCCAGCACGATGAAGACCGGAGTCTTGCCGGGGAAGCGGTTGAGAATCTCACGCACCCGCTTCATATCGTCTTCGGAATGCAGCCCGCGACGCAGATAGACGGTGATCTGCCGTGTAAACTCTTTCTCCGCATCGGCCAGAGTGTAAACCTTGTTGACGATCAGGTTCGGTTCGCGGCCGCGGGCATCGGCACGTCCCCGCACGATGATAATTTCATCCTGCTTGATCTTTTCTCCCTCATTGGCGTAGTCGTCGGGCCACATAATGCAGCGAACGACCCCCGCTCCATCTTCGAGGTCGAAGTTCACATACTTGCTGTTCCCGTTGCGTGACGGGTTCTTGGTGGTCGCCTTCTTGATCGCGGCGACCATGCCGCCGAGGACCACTTCCTTACCGTCGGTGGCGTCGCGCAGGTCTTTCGTGGTGTGCTGGGTGTAGGCTTCGATCTGCTCCGCGAATTCGGTCAGCGGATGCGAAGTGAGATAGAACCCGAAAACTTCCTTCTCATAGGCGAGCGTCTGCCCGTGAGTCCAGGACTCGGCAGGGGGCATGGCCACGGACTCGGCAGGGGCGGTCGCCGATCCGCCAGCGCCGCCGTCTCCGCCGCCGAAGAGCGATTTCTGGCCTCGTTGCTTGTCACGCTGTTTGGCAGCGGCCCCCTGTACAGCTCGGTCAATCACCAGCATGTGTTGCGGGCGGGTCGGTCCCAGGCTGTCGAGTGCGCCCGCTTTGACCAGCGTTTCCAGTACCCCTTTTGTCAGATGCCGGGGGTCAACACGTTCGCACAGGTCGAAGATGTCCTTGAACGGACCTCGCGCTTCCCGTTCGACAACAAGAGCCTGCATGGCCGCTTCGCCGACCCCTTTGATGGCTCCCAAGCCGAAAGAAATGCGGCGGACCGTGCGCGGCGGTTCCCCTTTGCCCCCCGGTTCTTCAGTCACCACGACACCGAATTCCACCACGCTGGTGTTCACATCCGGCGGCAGAATGGCAATTCCCATTCGACGACAATCATCGGTATGTTCGGAGATGCGCTCGCTCGATTCCATGCCGCACGACAGGAGCGCCGCCATGAACTCTTCCGGGAAGTGTGCCTTCAGGTAAGCGGTCTGATAGGCAATCGCTCCGTACGCGGTGCTGTGCGACTTGTTGAAGCCGTAACCGGCGAACTTTTCGATCAGGTTCCAGGTGTCCTGCGCCTGGTTCTTCGGCATACCCCGTTCTTGGGCCCCCTCGAGAAACTTCTCGAGGTAGCGAGCCATGATGTCCTGCTTCTTCTTGGAGATCGCTTTGATGCACTTGTACGAGTCGGCGAGCTCAATGCCGCCGAGACGGTTCAGAATGCGCATCACCTGTTCCTGGTAGACCATCACCCCATAGGTCTCCGCCAGGACGGCATCGACGATGGGATGCACGGTCGGCACCGGCTCCCGGCCGTGCTTGACGTTCACGTACGTCATGACCATCCCCCCTTCCAGAGGGCCCGGCCGGTAGAGCGCCGACGTCGCGATGATGTCGGCGAATTTGTCCGGCTTCATCTTCGTCAGCAGGTCACGCATGCCTCCCGACTCGAGCTGGAAGATCCCTTTCGTCTCCCCCCGCTGCAACAGCGCGAAGGTTTCGGCATCATCCAGCGGCAGGTCGCGAGGAACGATTTCGATTCCCCGGTGCTTGCGGACGTTCGCGACCGCCTTGTCGAGGATGGAGAGATTGCGGAGTCCGAGGAAGTCCATCTTCAGCAGACCGGCGCTCTCCACGTCGGTCCATTGCGTCAGCACGTCTTCCTTGCCGGTAATCCGCTGCAAGGGAATGTATTCCTGCAGCGGCTTGTCACCGATCACCACACCGGCGGCATGAGTTCCCGCTGACTTGGCGAGCCCTTCCAGCGCCATGGCGAAGGTGATCAGCTCTTTGACCTGCGGATCGGACTCATAAGCCTCGTTTAGCTCCGGGCTAGCCTTCAGCGCATCTTTCAGTTTGATGTTCAGCGTTTCGGGAACCATCTTCGCGATTTCGTCGGCCCGCTTCAGCGGAATCGACAGCGCGCGGGCCACGTCACGAATGGCGGCCTTGGCCTTCAGGGTTCCGAAGGTGCCGATCTGCGCCACGTTCTCGTGGCCGTATTTCTCCTTCACGTACTGAATGACGAGCTCGCGCCGATCCCGGCAGAAGTCGATATCGATATCGGGCGCTTCGGTCCGGCTTGGATCGAGGAACCGCTCGAACAGCAGGTCGTACTTCATCGGACAGACGTCCGAGAGACCCAGCACGTACGAGACCATCGCACCGCACGCCGAACCACGGGCGGTGCAGGGAATTCCCTGCGAGGTCGCAAAGCGGGCAAAGTCCCAGACGATGAGGAAGTAACTGGAGAAACCCATCCGGTCGATCACGCCCAGTTCGTAGTTCAACCGCTCAACATACGCCGGTTCGGGATTGTCTCCATACCGGAAACGGAAGCCTTCCTCGGCCACTTCCCGCAGATACTGGACGTCGGTCTTCTGCTCGGGGGGAAGAAAGACGGGGAAGTGCCGCGTCTTCAGATCGAGCTGTATATCACAGCGGTTGGCGATCTCCTGCGAGCGGGCCACTGCTTCCGCCATGTTGGGAAACGCCGCATACATCTGCTCGGGAGACCGAATGAAAAGCTGATCCGTCTGGATCTTCATCCGGTTTTCGTCGCTGCGGTATGACTTGGTGTTCACACACAGCAGCACATCGTGCGTCTCCGCATCGGATTGGCAGAGATAGTGGGCGTCGTTAGTCGCGACCAGCGGAAGCCCCATGCGGTTGGCGAGGTCGATCGTGGCGGCTGCGCACGACTGCTGAATCTCGACGCCCCCATCCTGAATCTCCATATAGAAACGGTCACCGAAAACTTCGGTGTACCATTTGATCAACTGCTTGGCCTTGTCGTCTTCATCAGCCAGCAGCAGTCGGGAGAGTTCGCTGGAAGCGCAGCCCGACAGGCAGATGATTCCCTCCTGATGCTGCTGGAGGATCTCTTTGTCGATACGGGGTCGGTAATAGAAGCCTTCGAGATACGCTTTCGAGGAGAGCTTGATCAGATTCTGAAAACCGGTCCGGTTCATCGCCAGCAGCGTCAGGTGAAACGCAGCTTCTTTCATACGTGTGGCGCTGCGATCGGTCCGGTGCCCGGGCGCGATATAGGCTTCATAGCCCAGAATCGGATTGACATCGTTGGCCCGGCAGGTCTGATAGAACTCCAGCGCGCCGTACAGATTGCCGTGGTCGGTGATCGCGCACGAGTTCATTCCCAGAGACTTGATCTGTTTGACCAGATCGGGAACCCGGTTGGCACCGTCGAGCAGGGAGTAATGCGTGTGGCAATGCAGATGAGCAAAAGGAGGTGTGCTCATGGAATTCCGGAATCTCTCGGGAACTGGGATGACCAGCACACGGTGAATCGACCGCGGCGACATCATGAATCAGGAAAGCAACCGTACCGGAAGCATGCTGGCTGGGGTCGACTCCCTCTGTCAGACAGCGGGCGGCATCTCGTCAACCGAAATGTCCGCTGCACAGACGCAGGCAGGTCCACACTGCTCCCGGCGACTGCTGCACCGTCCGGGTCTTGCCGGCACGCGTCTCTTTCCGGCGTTCCGGGGAACCTGGCAGCGCTGCGAGTCCGGCGCATTATAGTGAGCGGAGGCCGTCACAATAAGCGGCCCGGGTGAAATCGGCCGCTGCGTCAGAGGGGGCAGGAAAATCGCTGTCAAATCCCTCGCAGCTCGCGGGATGCGGGTAGCCGTCAAGCCTGACGGCGATTCGCATTCCAGTCGGGGGGATTCGGGAAAAAGTTCAATTTGCCCACATCAGAAGCCCCCATCAGGCGGTTTTCCCCTCCGTCAGCTTCATGAAGGCGGTTTCCATATCCATCGCTTCCGGCTGGAACATGCGAATCCGGCATCCGAGGCCGAACAGCGCGTCGAGCAGATCTTCCGCCACCGTTTCCTGCGCGTGAATGCGGATGGCCAACCGGTCGGTCTGCCGCTCGATCTCTGCCACTCCCGGCAGCCGCGAGACCTTCTGAAACAGCTCGTCGTTCAGATTCAGAACCTGGACGTGGATCACCTGCAGCAAGCCGAGGCTGCGATAGATTTCATTCAGCGACCCTTCGGTGATCATTTTTCCGGCTTCGATAATGCCGATGCGGGTGCAGAACTGGGCGAGTTCATGCAGAATGTGACTGGAGATGATGATCGTTTTACCCATCTCTTTCAGCGTCTTGAGCAGTTCCCGCATTTCAATGCGGGCCCGGGGATCAAGACCACTGGCAGGCTCATCCAGCAGCAGCAGATCCGGGTCGTGCAGCAGCACGCGGGCCAGCGAAAGTCGTTGCTTCATTCCGCGCGAGAGCGAATCAACCGGTGCGTCGTACTTTTGCGTCAAGTCGGTCAGGGCCAGCACATCGGCCACAACGTTATCCCGGCGACTGGTCGGAATCTCGAACGCTGCAGCGTAGAAGTGCAAATATTCGGCAGCGTTCAGATCTTCATAAGCCCCGAAGAAGTCCGGCATGTAACCGATCATGCGGCGAATCTTCATCGGATTGTCGGGGACATCAATTCCCTTGATGCGCACCAGCCCCCGATCCGGCTTGATCAACGTGGCCAGAACTTTGATGGTGGTCGACTTGCCCGCACCGTTAGGCCCGATGAAGCCGAACACCTCCCCCTGAGGAATCTCAAACGAGACCCCCCGCACGGCCTTGGTTTTTCCGAAGGAGACAAACAGATCGCGGATCTGCACAAAGCTCATAATTCATCAGTTCGTATGAGGCGCCGATAAACGATGCAGTTTCCGTCTTCATCTTCGACAGCATGCAGATACAGCATCTGCCCCGGATCGGTCGCATCCTGCAGAGCAAGGTCTTCGAACGAGCCGGCACAATTCGGTGAAATCTGGGAGACGATGCCAAACAATCCGCGAGTCCGCTCCTGGCTGATCTCAAGCACCTTTTCCAGAATAGAAATCAGGCGGGCATTGCGTTCCTCGACCTCCGGATCGTCCGCTGTGGACTGGCCGAGGGCTTTCACAGCATGAGTGGCGGTGCACAGCAGGGCTGCGGAATTCGGAACCTGATTGCAGATCTCACGCAGCCCTTGTGCGCGTTCCGCTTCGGTCGCGGTCGTGAGTGAATGCAGACGATCCCACGCGATGGGAAGCACAGGCAGCTCTGTGGACTCCCCCATGGTGGTTCGCCGTGAGTTCTGAGCGGACCATTGACGGCACAGCCGCTGCCATTGATAGCTGCGGGGAGACTGGCCCACATACAGGGGCACAACCGCTCCGGTGGTGGAGGGGATGTTTCGGCCAAGATCGTAGTCCTGCCGATCGTCATAGAGCAGGACGAAGGCATTTTTCATCTCATCCGTCATGATCTTCTGCGAGGCTGAGAAGAGCTGCTCACAATGCGTCGCCCGCACACACCGTCCGTCAGCGGCGACATCCGCCAGGACCAGTTCCCGACGGATGTCGGTCGACGTCAGATGAGCCCGGGCCAGCAGAATCGCCAGAAAAGAGAAGGCCAGAGCGACCGACGGAAAGATGACCCAGGTCCAACGGCGCCGCTTCAGCCATCCCAGCAGAAAATAGTCAACAGGACCGATCGCCAGCAGGCAGGCTGAAAGGAGAATGACCACTGTCTTCAAAGGGAGTGCGTCAATCTTTTCCGGAATGAGCCAGCTGTTCACCTGAGCCAGTTCCCGGTTCGGTTCCGGCGCGAGAGGAAACGCAGAAACCGCTGGCATGCCCGTCGGCTGATAAGGGTTATATCCATAAGTTCGATGCTGGCGATAAGCCTCGCGATAGGCCTCCTCCGCCGTGAGACCTGGAAATTTCCAGGTCTTGGTGGTCATGACAGAGTCGATCTGATGATGACGCAGCCGCCAGAGCCTGAGAAAATCGATTTGCCATCGCGAATCACTCAGGTTGACGACCCCAAACGTAACCAAGGCCCGGCCCACTCCCGGCGAGGTCAGCTTCCAGGGAAGAGGCTGCTCGGTCAGCGGAACAATCTTGCCGTCCTTTTCAAACCGGACCAGCGGGGCTTCCGGCCGGGAACCGAGCAGGCGTTTCAGGAACTCCTGCGACGCAGGGGACACGGCTCGCGTGCCGACCGCGCAGACCGCTCCCCCCGCCTCGCACCATTCGGCGATGGCATTGAGCTGCGGCGGTAAGAGCCCTTGCAGGCCGTCGCTGGGAATAATCAACAGGTCGAAAGCGACGAGTTCCAGCGATAGCGACGGCATGCGTGAGGGATCAAACCGCATCACCCGACTGGACAGCTGCGACGAATGCTGCGTGCGATCCGGCATGAATTCGTCGAGCGTCAGTCGTGTGGCCCAGGCCATCCTGTCACTCTGCTCCGTCTCAAAGTCGGCAGAGGAGACCGAGGATCGGTCCGGGATCACGACCCCCAGCGTCAGGATCCGTTTCGAGTCAGTCCAGTACTGGACATTGATCTCATCCGGGATCTCGTAGGTCTGTTTTTCTCCTTCAAAAAAGGCCTTCACGTTGAGGATGCTCGCATCCGACTCCAGCAGGACTTCGGGTGTCATGGCCGAGAGAGTCACTTCGCTGGCCGAGAGCGCCACATCCCGACTGACCCACGTATAGACCTTGGTCTGATCGACATAGAAGTCGAGACGAACCCGTCCTTCCAGCACCTTTTGATCATTCCAGCGGACGAAAACATCCAGTTGCAGGGGGGCTTGGCTGCGTGGTGATTCGTACCGGGGAGAGATGACGATCTGCGGCGTCGACTGTGCCGAGACCGTCGCTGCACAGCAGAGACAGACGATCACGGCGAGCATTCCACCCGCCAGCCGCATTATTGGCTGCAGCAGTAAACGTCGTTTGTGAACCGTCATGAAAACCCTGCAGATGACGGAGTGATGTGGCCCAATCCTGTTGTTCTGACAGCTTTCTACGCATTTGTCCAACGGGGCGTTGGAAACCTTGCTGCTTTCTGTCCGAATACTCGACTCCGCTTCTGCCCTCGCAGCTCATTCCCGGTACGAGGCTCATCACTGCGTCTGGGCCGAAGCGGAGTTCCCTTCCCCACCGCAGACAATTTCCCGGATTTCATCGATGGAGTACGGCCCGTGCGCCTGGCCATCGGCTCCCACGAGCACCAGCTGTCCGTATTTCGACTCCCGGGCATCGGGAAAGCCGTGAGCCGTGCCGCCCCCCTCCAAATGGATCGTCACCGGATGTGTTTCGCTGATTCCTGATAAAGCCGCGTCGCACAGGCCGGGGAACCGGCTCCAGGCCCAGAACCAGAGAGTCTTCTCCGTGGCAGCCTTCCCTCCGATGTTGGGCCACTCGGCTTCCGCCAGAACCAGGTCGCGGCGTTTCGCGGTCAGACACCATGGTTTCAGTTCGTTTTCGATCCAGGCGCGACGGGAGGAAACGAGATCTTCAAAGGTGCTCATCGGTGCATCCGGAAGTGGTGCCGGATTCCCTCCAATCGTCAGAACCGCTGAGCTGGACGGCGACAGTGGATCTGAACGGTTCCGGAACGGGAAACGGGGCTGTCCTCACCACCAAAATCCGTACGATGGCGATGCAGGCTGACTGAAAACGGCATCAGGTGAGACGGCGGCCGTGCCGCGCCTCATTTGATCGTTTTCCGGACAGGCGGTACAGTGAAGAACCCGGCGAACTGCGTCGGCCCATTCAATTTCTGATTCAGCTCTCCATTCAGATTGTCAAGGTCCAGAACAAATGGGAATGCATTCCGTCCTGCTGGCCCAGGCTGCTCCCGAGGTGGTTCGGCTCCCCTATGTGCCGCTGGCAATTGGATATGCCGTGTTCGTGGCGGTGCTGCTGGCGATCTGCTATTTGACCCGCGCCGGGACAATCGCCCGGGCCACCACGAAAGAAGCGATCCGCCAGCCGATCTTCCTGCTGGTCAGCGGCCTCGCGCTGGTGGTCATGCTGGCCAACGTCTGGGTGCCGTTCTTCTCCATGGGGGATGACACCAAGATGTTCATCGACTGCGGCCTGGCGACCATCCTGATCGCGTCGCTGATCCTCAGCGTCTGGACCGCAAGCATGAGCGTGGCCGACGAAATCGAAGGCAAGACCGCCATGACCCTGTTGTCCAAGCCGATCAACCGACGGCAGTTCGTCTGGGGAAAATACGTCGGGATCTTCTCGGCATCGTTCATCCTCATTAGCGTGCTGGGAGCCGCATTCTTTCTGCTGACTTACTACAAGTTCGGCTACGACCAGAAAGAGACCGGCCAGGTCGTCGCTCCCATGTTCTACCTGAAAGCGGTTTCCGGTGTGCCGTTCAAAATCCCGTTCATGGTGGCGGAACGCTTCAACACAGCCCGTCTGGTCTTTCCGGGACTGGCCCTGATTGTCATGGAAGTCGCGGTCATGACCGCGGTCAGCGTGGCGATCTCCACCCGCGTCCCGATGATGGTGAACATCAGCACCTGCTTTGCCGTCTTTGTGATCGGCCACCTGACCCCGGTGCTGGTCGCATCCAATGTGAAAAACGAATTCGTGCAGTTCGTGGCCCGGCTGCTGGCGACGGTGCTGCCCGGGCTGGAGAACTTCAACATGTCGGCCGCCATTTCGACCGGCAAAGTGATTCCACCTGACTATATTGGCCTGGCCGGGCTCTACTGTCTGGCCTATGTGGCGGCGATGATTATGTTGGGCTTTTTCATGTTCGAGGAACGCGATCTGGCCTGATTGTTGCAGAGTGGGATTGGTGCAGGAGGCGACCTTCCGAAACGGATTGTGTGTGCCGGTTGTCCGTACGGGCCGGCACCATTCACACATCCTGTAGCTTCAATAGAGTCCTATGCCAGCGATCATCACTCCCCTGCAGCGGTTGGTGACGCGGAGGTCATGGTCGGACCGGCAAGGCGTGACGCTGATCGGCTGGTCCCTCATCTGGAGCCTGTGCGCTCTCGCACTCCTCGTGCTGGTCACCCTCTTTGTGGACTTTCTCGCAGTCCGCGATGGGACCGCTGAGGAAATCCTGCAGGCGGGGGTCAAGCAGCAACTTATTCCTGCCAGCGATGAAATCGACCGGGGCCTCTGGGTGCAGGCGGCCCGCTTTGGAAGCCGGACACTGTGGAGCTGGCTCCCCCCACTTTGTGCGGCCGTGCCGCTGCTCGGCAAAACGAGCGGGGCCCTGGCTGTCCTGGTTGCCGCCACATTGCTGGTGCTGATCTTGCTTTCGGCGGCGCGGACCCTGTCCCGCGTGACGGCAGCCCGCATGGCGCGCAGCACCGTGACCTGGCTGCGAGGGGCGATTCATCGTCAGACATTGCGGCTCGGACCAAGCGATCTGACCGGCCAGCGTTACCAGTCCGCCCTGAAGCTGTTCATCGACGAAGGGGAAACCGTCCGCCAGGCCCTGTCGGAATGGCGGTGGCGGTTGACGAGAGCCTGGGCCGTTCTGCCGACCCTCGTGATCGCGATTCTTGCCATCGACTGGCGGCTCGGACTGGAGTGTCTGGTGCCGACCGTCGCCTGCTGGCTGATTTACAAATACGAGCGGGCCAACGGTGCCCGCAAACGGGAAATCGCGGAGTCTCACGCTGAGACGGAAGTCCGGTTTCTTTCAGAGTCCCTCAAGCAGACTCGACTCGTCCGTGGCTACAACATGGAAGAGTTCGAGCAATCACTCTTCGCCCGCCATCTGGAACGGATGACGTCCGAATCCCAGCAGGGTCGACGACTGGAACGGGCCTCGCTGTCGACCGCCCGCTTCTTCACGTGGCTCGGATTGCTGCTCGTGCTGATGCTGATGTCGCTGCGCATCCTCTCCGCCACCGATCCGCTGCCCCTCTCCAATATCGTCGCGATGGCGCTCGCGCTCATCTGGGTGGCGATGGAATTGAACTCGCTGGAGAAAGTGCTGTTGTATCGGTCCGAGATCGATCTGAGCGGTGATCGCATCTACCGTTATCTCGACGAGATTCCCGAAGTGGGTCAGGCGGTCGGGGCGAAGTTCATCCAGCCGGTATCAAAGTCAGTCGTCTTCGAAGCCGTCCGCTATACCACGCAGGGCTCCGAGATCCTGCGTGGGATCGATCTGCGAATCGAGGCCAACACACAGATTGCCTTGGTGTCCCTCGATCCGCTGCAGCCCCGGGCTGTCGCCTATCTGCTTCCCCGCTTCATCGAACCGACAAGTGGGCGGGTCCTGTTTGACGGCGAGGATATCGCGTGGGGAACACTGGAATCGATTCGAACCGAAACGGTCTACGTGGGGAGTGACGATCCCGTCCTGTCCGGCACCGTGCTCGACAATCTCCTCTGCGGCGACTCTCGCTATTCTCTTCCCGATGCGATCGAAGCCGCGAAGCTGGTGCACGCTCACAAGTTCATCACCCGACTGCCGCAGGGCTACGACACCGTTCTGGGAGAACATGGAGAACAGCTGAATGTCGGTGAAGCCTTCCGGCTGGGGCTGGCCAGGGCGATTCTACGGAACCCCGCCATCCTGATCATCGACGAGCCGCAGCTGCTGCTCGATGAAGACACCAAGAACCTGATCGACGACACGTATCAGCGGATCGCCCCGAATCGCACGCTCATCTTTCTGCCCGGTCGGCTCTCGACGATTCGACGGTGCGATCAGGTGATCCTGCTGCACGAAGGGCGCGTCGAGGGGATCGGCTCGCACACCGACCTGTCGAAAGCGTCGGCACTGTACCGCCACTGGGATTATGTGACGTTCAACTCGTTCAGCCGCCGGGCGAGACTCTTTCGCTAATTCAAGCCGATGGCGTTTTCACGTTCCCGTCAGGCGCGAGTAAGTCTCGCCTTACTCGCAGCGTTTGTTCCGCGGCAACTGAAGTGTCCCCACTGCGTGTTGAACGCCCGACACTCATTCAGCGACCTCTTCACTGAAACTCCAGTCTTCTGCCAGCAGGTCAATCTGGCGATCTCTGTGCTTGCCCGCTGAGGCCCGAACTCATCACAATCCAGGCGTGACCTCCCGCCGCTGTGCACCTTCCCGGGATTCGCGGCGGAATTCAGGGTGCTCTTCCCTCGGTTTCCGGTCATGTTTGTCCCTCCTGTTCCCCGCCGGGGCCGGCCATCGGTCTCCCCCCTTTGAAAGTGAGTCTCCCCATGACAACCACAGCCCTGCGCTGCAGCCTGATGACGTTGATTTTCGCAGCCAGCCCCGCGTGGCTGCTCTCCGCCGAACCAAAACAATTCCTGAATGTCGAGTATGGGCGGGTGGGGGACAAGGCGCTTCTGCTCGACCTGAAGATCCCCGCTGCGACAACACCTGGGCCATATCCCCTCGTCGTTTGGATTCACGGCGGTGGCTGGAGAGCCGGAACGAAAAAAGGCTACGGCCGCGCAGCCGAACTTGTCGATGCCGGTTATGCGGTTGCCAGCGTGGAATACCGTCTCTCCACCGAAGCGATTTCCCCAGCCCAGATTCATGACTGCAAGGCGGCCATCCGCTGGCTGCGGGCCCATGCTGCCGAATACAACATCAATCCCGATCAGATTGGTGTCTGGGGCAGTTCCGCAGGGGGACATCTGGTGGCCCTCCTCGGAACCAGTGGAGGCGTGGCCGAGTTGGAGGGAACGATTGGAGACCACCTGAATGTCTCCAGTCGGGTGCAGGCGGTCTGCGATCACTGCGGCCCGTCCGACCTCGTGCGGATGGCCACAACCCCCGGGTTTGAACGTCGTCAGGGACCGAACGACAGCATGGCTGTCCTCCTGGGAGGGCCCGTCCTCGAACATCAGGAAGCCGCCCGGCTGATCAGCCCCGTGACTTACATCAACGCCGAAGATCCCCCCTTCCTGATCGTGCATGGCGAGCAGGACGAAGCCGTTCCCGTGGATCAGAGCCGCCATCTGCACGCTCGATTGCAGGAAGGCGGGGTTTCATCTCGCCTCCGGTTGATTCCTGACAAGGGGCATAGCCTCGGCAAACCGAAGGATCCGGTCCTGCTGAATGAGGCCCGTGAATTCTTCGATGAAGTTTTCGGACGCCAGTCCGCTCCGCAGCAGGCACCCACTCCCTGAGTGAAAAAGGCTCCGGCGATCGCCTTTGGAGAACACTCCCTGCTGCGGCAGTCGCGGCGGGCCATGTGATGAATGCACACCGGTCAATTGAGCCGTCCCCGGAGCCTTCAGGGTCAACGGAGACGACATCACGCAGAAAGTTGCACCGCCGGATTGCATCCAGACCGATCGATGCGAGAAACTGCTGACACCTCAGTGCTTCTCTTCAATAGGTTTTGGCATGGCACCTCTGAATCGGCGTGACTGGATGCAAACGGTGGTCGCAGCAGCGGCAGTTCTCTCGGCAGGGGCGACCACGCGGGGAGCTGTGTCGTCGGAGAAGCTGCGTGTCGCGGTGATCGGCGGCCGAGGAAATTACGGCCATGGCCTCGACAAGGTCTGGCTCGAAATTCCTCAGGCTGAAATCGTTGCCCTCGCCGACGACAACGCCGAGGCGCTCGCCAAAGCCGCCGGGCGGCTGCAGGTCCAGCAGACCTTTTCCGACTATCGCAAAATGCTGGACACGGTGAAGCCGGATGTGGTCAGCATCTGTCCCCGCTGGGTGGACCTGCACTTCGACATGGGCATGGCCTGTGCGGAACGGGGGATCCACATGTATCTGGAGAAGCCCTTCGTTCCGACGCTCGCGGAGGCCGATCAGCTGATCGCAGCCTGCCGCAAGACGAATGCCAAGCTGGCCATCGCCTGCCAGACCCGCTACGGCTCCCGCGTCGATGCTGCCCGACAGCTGATTCAGGAAGGCCGGATCGGACAGGTACTGGAGTATCGTGCTCGCGGAAAAGAAGATCATCGTGGGGGAGCCGAAGATCTGTGGGTGTTGGGGACCCACGTCTTCGACCTGATCGAGTTCTTCGGAGGTTGCCCCCAATGGTGCTTCGGAACCCTGCTGGAGAAGGGACGCCCCGTGCTTCCGCAGGATATCCGAGACGGTGCAGAAGGGCTCGGCCCCTTGGCCGGCGATCAGGTGCAGGCGATGTACGGCATGCCGGACAACTCGACCGCCTACTTCGCCAGCCGACGAGGAAACAACACCAAAGGAGAACGCTTCGGTCTGCAGATCTTCGGCACGGAAGGGATCGTTGAGATCATGTCGGGGTTCCAGTCGAGTGTGCAGATCCTCGCGGATCGCAACTGGTCTCCGGGTCGATCGGGAAAAACGTGGGAAGTGGTCGAGGAAGCCGAGCTTACCGACATCGATCCCGCTCTGGCCGCCAGCCTGAAAAATGGAAACGTGGTGGCGGTCCTCGATCTGCTGGCTGCCATTCGGGAAGATCGCGATCCCCGCTGCGGCCCTGATGATGGCAGAGCCACATTGGAAATGATCCACGGCGTCTTCGAGTCACATCGGCTGCAGCGGCCGGTGACACTTCCGCTGGAAAACCGTCGGCACGCCCTCAGCCTGCTGGCTGCGTCGAAACGTTGATCGCTTCGCCCCTGTCGCAGCGCGGGAACCTCACTTCCGCTTGTTCCCGCTCGTGATGAAACGGACGGCATTCGGTTCCGGCTGGCAGTGTTCTGCTTTCGTGGAGGGTTGATAGACGTAGACCGTTTTGACCGGCTTCCCGGCGTAGTTGACGTCGACCGTATTCCGCTGAAATTCATTGTTCCATGAGGGGCACTCGGATTCCTCTTTGGTGCAGGCCTTGTCGACGAGCTTGTCGCAGAACCAGTCCGAACAGGCTGCCTGGATTCCACTCCGGATGAAAACGTTCTCATTGATCTGATTGCGATTCGAACCGTCACGCAGCCGGATCGGATCTCCGCACACCTTTTCAAAATGGTTCCGCAGGATCCTGTTGTCCGAAGAGTGATGCGCCACATAAATCGCATGCAGCAGGCCTTTAGAGACCGTACTGTCGATGTTGATGAACTCGCAGTCGACGACTTCGTTTTCTTTCGAGTTCACAAAGCGAATGCAGGCCGTTGATTTCTCTCCGATGTTCTCAAAGCGACAGCCGGCAACACGATTCGCCCGGTTGCAATGCTCCACGTCATCGCGCGTTCCGTTGAATGAAAGCGCGGTCTTGTAGTTCCGGATCAGCAGATTTTGAAAATGGAGATTCGTCCGCTGACCGGCTGAATGCCGCAGCGTAAACCACGATTTGGTGCCGTCCTCACCATCAAAGATCGGCCGCTCCTGTCCCTCGTCGGCGGGACGGAAGGTAATCGTGTGATCCGGCATGGTCAGCTTCCAATAGGTCACCTGCTGACGATACACACCCGGCCCGATCAGGACCTCCACCGGCTTCTCCCTTTTCTTCAATTGCGTGCGCGCCACTTGTTCGGCTCGGGCCAGCGTGAGCACCGGAGTCGCGGCCGAGAGACCATCATGGGTGTCGACGCCGTCGGCTGCGAGATAGATCCGCAGCGGGGCCTCCTCGGCGGCCTGGACTGACAACTGCAGGCTGCAGAGAGCGACACACATCCAGAGAAGACAAGACACAGGGCGCAGCGTAGACAACATGAAATCTTCCAGGGTGGGGTTCGGGCAGGAGACGTTGAGGAGGGAAGGCAGCTGATTGCGGAGGCAGTCGAACACCGCTGCGAACTCGGCCAGGCGGCGTCGCGGCTCACAGCAGTCAGTTGCACAGGCGGCACGTGGAACTCGACTCTGCCGCGGGGGCAGAGTGAGTGATCAGTCGTGCGACAGCCGATCAATTTAACACGGCAGACGAGATGATTTCCACCTCTCTGTCCGCAGGGGGAGGGCAGAAAACCAGAGAACCCTCTTCAGCATTATTTCTGGCAGCGCGGGCAGAAGAACGTCGACCGCTGAGCCTGCACGATTCTCAGGACCTTTCCCTTCTGACATGTCGGACAGGCCTCATCTGCCCTGTCATAGACACGGTGGGCGTTCTGATAACTTCCCGCCTTGTTCAAAGCATTTCGATAGGTACCATCGCCGAGCGTGGAGCCTTCATAACGAATGGCGGTCTGCAGGATTTCCTGTGTGGCGATCTGCAGCCGCTCACGACGTTTGCTGCTCAAGGCGTTGGCGGCGGTCTCGGGATGAATCCCCGCCAGATGCAGGATCTCACTGGCGTAGAGATTTCCGATCCCCGCGATCAGCTTCTGATCCAGCAGCGCCACCTTGATCGGACGAGCAGTCTTCGCCAGACGTTCGCGCCACAACTCACTCGTGAACAACAGCGCGTCCGGACCGAGTCGAGAGTCCCCCAGAACCTGCTCCCGCTGATCGGCACTCAACAGGCGAATCGTCCCCAGCCCACGACGATCCCAGAACCAGACCGATTGCTTCCGACGATTGCGGGACACGGTCCAGCAGCAGCGCAGGTGCTCTTGATCGGGGGGCGAGTCGATGAGCATCAGCCCGGTCATGCGAGGTTCAATGACAAAGCTGTCCCCCTGCTCGAGATGGATCAGCACCCGCTTGGCGCGACGCTCCACCGATTCGATTCTCTGACCGATGCTCCGCTGGCGGATTTCCGGAAACTGCGGTTCCAGCAGAATCGGTTTGCACTGGCAGTCACACGCGGCCACATCGATCAGCCGGGCTCCCTCCAGGAGCGGGCGGATCCCACGGACCATGGTTTCGACTTCGGGAAGCTCCGGCATCTCAGAAAACTCAATCCAAAAGGGGCGATGACAACGAGAGCATTCCGACTTCTGATTGCCCGTCGCCGCCACGGGGCTGTCAGCATTTCAACCGACGAAACATTTGCTGCGCGGGCTCCGGAATGAGCAACCTGCTCCGGCGCGCGGAGCATTCGGCGCATTCCTCACAACCGGAGTGCCTGCCACGTCAATCACGTCCCATTCGATCGGGATGAGTGTCAGAAGCAGTCCTCCAGCGCGAAAACATTGTATCGACTGTTCCCATTCTTTCGAAGAGGGGTGACCAGCGTCGGAACTCCGGAAGTCATTTCGCTGAATGTTCTTGACGCTGCACTTGTGGAGGACGATTCTAAGAGTCGTGAAAATCTGAAGTCATCCGGCTCCTTCTGCGCTGCCGCAGGGGACCGGCTTCCCGTTGGATTCTTTTGCGGACAAGGTGGAGCGACATCGCCATGAATTCAAATTCCTTCGCCTGGAGACAGCGTTTCAGCCAGTACCGACCATTGCTGTCACGCTTGGTCTGTGGAGCGGCTCTGGCAGCTGCCAGCGTGGCTCAGGCTCAGGATGTGGAAGTTCCCGCACAGGCACCGGCGATGGACCAGATTGCCAGCTTGCTTCCTAACCGGGCTGCCCGCGTGAATGGTGCCCGCGATCAGGTTCTCAACGGCGGCTCCGGCGCCAACTTCGGACCGCTGATGCAGTTGATTCAGCGCGAAACCGAAGGGCCGTGGTTCGATGAGGATGGGTCCGGCGGAACCATGTCTCCCTTTGCGAGCGGGATCAGCGTTGATCCGCGGGGCGTTCTCGCCCGGGATGCAGTCTCCGACAACACCGGCCGTCTGTCGAATCTGGCCAGCAACGCTCGGGTCGCTCTGCTGAACGAAGAAATGTCACGGGCTTCCGAGCTGCGGCTGGTTTCACTGACCCGCCTGGAAAAAGAAATCGCCCGCCGCGTGGAAGCCGGCCAGCCGGTCGTGGAATCGATGCGGCAGCTGGCCGGGCTGTCACAGATCCAATACGTGTTCGTGTATCCCGAAGAAGGTGAAATCGTCATCGGCGGACCGGCAGAAGGCTGGAAATACAACGGACAGGGTGTGGCGATCGGTGCCACCTCCGGCCAGCCGACGCTGCAGCTCGACGATCTCGTGACCGTGCTGCGGACATTCGGTCCGGGCGGAATGGGAATTCTCGGCTGCTCAATCGATCCCCGTCCGGAGAACATCAAAGCCGTCAAGGAATTCGCAGCCGCGTCGCAACAGAAGGGGGACCTCACCCCCGCTGGAGTGCGGAACTGGGCGACGCAGATCGGCAAGCTGCTGGGAGCTCAGGACGTCACGGTCTTCGGTGTCCCGTCGACGAGCCGCGTGGCCCGCGTGATGGTCGATGCCGATTACAAAATGAAGCTGATCGGCGTCGGCAAGCTCGAAGGGGGCTCCAACATCCCTGATTACTTCGAACTCGTCGCCAAGCAGCCCGCAACCGCTTCGAGCAAGCTCGACGCACTGCGGTGGTGGCTCACAATGCAGTATGAAGCGGTGATGCACTCACCCGATCAGAACGCCTACCAGATCCGCGGTTCCGCCGTCCTCTGCAAGTCCGAGAACCAGTTCCTGACCGACAAGGGAGAACGGGTCAACACCGGCACGGCCGAACCTGTAAACGAACAGTTCGCCGCCAACTTTACAAAGCATTACGCCGAGCTGGCAGCCAAAGATCCGGTGTTTGCCGAGCTGCAGGGAATTTTTGACCTGGCACTGGTCGCGGCCCTGATTCAGCGCGATGGACTCGATCAGAAGGCCAACTGGGACCGGGGCGTCTTTGATCTCAACGGCGGCTACGAAACCCAGTTCTATCCGGCCCCCAAAGAAACGCAGTCCGTAGTGAACCACAAAGTCTTCAACGGCAAAGACGTGGTTCTGCAGGTGGCCGGGGGAGTCCGTGCGGATCTCGCAGCCGTGGTGAATGATCGCCAACTGCAGCAGGAATCGCCGCGCCTGTCCACCGTCGCCAAGTCGGCCGAAGTCCGTTCCGACCTGCCGGCAGGCCGCTGGTGGTGGGACGCGAAGTAAGCAGGCTGTCCGGTTTTCGGACGCAGTGATCGCTAATGAACTTTCCCGACACGCGGGTGTGCTCCACGATGAGCCCCCGCGTGTTGGCGTTGAGAGAGGCCATCCCAACCAGCGGTGCACGGGGACTGCCCCAGTGTGTTCACAGAAGCCGGCCGCCGTTCTTTGCTGCGCGGCGCTGGACTGTCAACGTTCGAACCATACGCTGGGCGAGATCCGGAACGAGCTACGGACCGGTGACATTCAAATCATAGACAAACAACACCGTCCCCGCCTGATCCGGAAAGCCGTCCGAGGCTGCTTTGAAGTTGTCGGGAAGAAAGGTCTGCACCGCCAGTCGAAGCGTGCTGGAAGGCAACGCCAGCTTGCGAAGATCAATCATGTCCGTCAGTCCGAACGAGTTCCCCAGCAGCGGAATGAACATCTCTCCGTAGCCTTCGGCACCAGGGACTTTGGCTGCCAGCTTGTTCCAGGCACTCAACTCTGTCAGTCGGAATCCCCGCTGCATGTCAGTGCGGGTTTCGTCTTCCAGAAGAGATGCGAGGCCGAAATTGACTTTCTTCGCCGGCAGCTGCAGGCTGTCGTCCTTCAGTTCCAGCGGATAGACCCGGCCCGAAAAGACCGCGGCAGCTCGAATGACCGGTGTGGAAAAGCAGTCGCTGACAGAAATCAGCAGCGTCTGTAACTTTCCTTCTTCCGTGCGAAACTCCACCACCGAAGGCTGAGCTGCTTCGCCGCCGATCTGGGCCTGGTGCAGGATCGACTGATAGCTCCCCGTCGGGAGCCTGAGATCGACCCGGCTGGTTCGACCACCGTAAAAGCAGACCTCTGCCACTTCGTTTACTTCGATGATTCCATAACAGTGTCCGCTCCCCGGATCAGAGTAGGAGTTCCACCCGGCGTGCGCCACACCGATCTGTGACCACTGCGTCAGTTTCCAGCTGGAAGGCTCGATCCGGTGCGCGAGTGTGGCAGTGCGAATCCGGTTGCGGGTCGACGACCCGAGTCGCCCCAGCAATCCGAAGACTGTCGTGAAGAGAATCGCCGATCCGAAGAAGAAGGCATAAAAGATCGAGAGTCGCTGGTTCTTTCCGAGTCGCCAGCAGAACGGATAGAGGACGAGCAGGTAGCAGAAAATCACCACGTAGATCAGAGGCCAGGGACGATGAAACGTGACCAGCGGCATGAGCTGGCGAAACAGCTGTCCGTTCTGCGACCAGGTCACCAGCGGTGACGGACCCGACATCTGGCTGGGCTCCGGGAACCGGTTGGCGGGGATCCCTTCCGGCTTCTCCTCCTTGAAGAGACGACTGCGGGCGAAGGGGAGATCGACTTCCCGAGTCGTGCGATCGATGCGAATCACCTGCCCCTGCCCGACCGGGAACTGGTCTTCCCGCGAATTCAACACTGCCAAATTCGCCGGAAAGGTGGGATATCGACCGGTGGAATCTTTCAGCAGGTAGACAGTTCCTCCCTGCTGCAACCACGTGGTGAAGGCATTCACTCTCCCCCCGTGCCAGTGCGGCGGCTGGTCGATGATCACCCCTCTCAGCGCATCGGTGGCCGTGGCGAAGTTGGGAAACTGCTCCGCCGGCATCCGTCGCAGCGGGCTGTTCACCGCGGTCGTGGCACCGTCATTCACCAGGAGTACCGTTGGTCGCGATCCGGATTGCACGACAGGCAGTTCTGTCTGCTGCAGCGGCCCCGGCCCCCAGCGCACTGACCAGGGGGCTCCGGCGTAATCGAGGTAGGGGACAAACTGTACCCAGCGGGTTTCGTTTCCCTGCAGCGCCACCTCTTCGATCCATCGCGGCGTGACCCTGTTCGACCTCCCTATTCCCTGCCAGAGTTCAAGTTCTCCCGACCACGGTGTGGAAGACGTATTCTGCAGCTCGATCGTGACGGGCAGAAAACAACGTTCCTGAATCGTCCCGTCAAACCCCCACCGCACGCTGCCGACCACAATCTGATCGGGTCCGCCGCAGCAGACCGAGCAGATCAAGCCTGCCAGTCCTCCGAGACTCTGAAGGAGAATGCGCCGGCACGACAGCCACGCTCGAATCTGCGGCATCAGAAGTTCCCCACAACCTGACCATCAGCCCGGTTGGCGAGGTTCTGGAGAATTTGGGAATCAACCGACAGCGAGATCTTACGGACCGCTCCGTCGGCCAGGCAGAAGTTCAGGCTATCGAGGTGCTTGCTGGTGAAACCGCCGACGACGAGATTGGGCGGAGCGACTCCTTCTACTGCACCGGTCGGATCGTCCGGGTCCACTTGGGGCACATCCTGGAAAACGCCATAGCCTGAATCATCGGCTTGCTCTTCCTCGCCGTCGTAGTAGTCACGCTGATAGAGCAGCAACTCATCTCTGTACCGCACATCTTCCAATTCATTGAGACGGGAAACATTCCGCAGGGTGGAGCGGGTTCCTTGGATGTACGGGAGGCCCGATTCCACCTCTCCCAGCAGAATCGTCGACTGGCGGCCATCCGGGATGTCGCGATACCGAATCCGACTGTTTCGAAAGAAACAACCAGTGTTGTCCTGATCGATCGGGACCTCACGGTCGCTGTAGCAGGCAGCATAGGTGTGCCCCTGCGGCCCGAACGCCGATGACGGGCACTGGTACGTGACCGGCGTTCCCAGCCCGGCGAGCCGAAGATTGGACTTGGCATTGGCCCCCAAGGTGAAATCAAACTGGTTGTACAGATTCGCCTGCCCGACATAGGGGAGAATTTGCACGGTCCAGCTCATGATGTAGCCCGGATCACGCTCCGCGATCGGTCCCGTCGCATTCACCGATCCCGGGGGAAAGGTCCCGTGCGCGTTGTGGTAATTGTGCAGCGCCAACCCCAGCTGCATCAGGTTGTGTGTGCATTGCATCATGCGCGCCTGCTCCCGCGCCTGCTGAATTGCGGGGAGGAGCAGAGACATCAAGAACGCGATGATGGAGATCACCACCAGCAGCTCAATCAACGTGAAGGCTGGCCGGGCGCCGACTCGCCCTGTCGCACATTCGGGCTGGGATTCGACACGTTGTTTGCAAGCACGAAATCCGCACATGGAATACTCAGTTCAATTCGGAAGGATTGTGGAGCAGGGTCCCTTCCAGCTCATAGCGGACAACCGCCGGAGTCTGATCGGAGAGGATCGCTACCACTTGCACCGCCTGTTTTCCGTCGACCGCCCCGGGACTGACCGAAACGGTAATCGTCGCCGAAGTGAAGTCTCGCCCCGGTAACGTCATGCTGTAGGTTTCTCCGGCATAATGGCTGTCATTTTGAATCTGACGGGCCGCGCGGTCCAATGCCGACTCCGCCACCAGTCGGGCCTGCGCCACCTGATGTCGGTGCTCGACCCGGAACTCCATCAGCAGCAGTGTCCGGAGGACGACAATGATCACTGCGGTGGAGACAGCAATGAGTGCCACGCTCAGCAGCAGCACAATTCCGCTGCGAGAATGGGCTCCGTCAGGACCACAAGCCACCCTGCAGCGATCGACCGTCGACAGACGTTTCATGGCGTCCCTCCTGCGATCGAATGCACATGCGCTCCGAGTCGGGCTTCGATTTCGAAGGGCGTTCGCTCGACCGCGGAAGAGACGACCAAATGCGAGGAAGCTTCCGCCGGATCGACAGGCGCCGGTTGAAACGTGAACCGCACCAGAGGGCCGTCGACCGTAAACGCCCAGGTCCCTTGCGGGAGGTGGAAGTTTTCCTGACCGGTTGTCTGATCGTTAAAGATGATCTCCCTCCGCAGTTGTTCATCCTGAACCAGATACTTCACGGCACTCCCGTCCGCGAGTCGGAGCTGGAGAATTTGGGGATCGCCGAGATCGGCCTGCGCGGAGGGAGTCTGCTGCACATCGCGCCGCAATTGATCCTCCAGCAGTTCCAGTCGAGTCCGCTGATCGATATCGACCATCGCCTCTGAATTCACGTTCAAAAACAGCACCAGCAGACCCGTGGCAATGAGCATCAACGGACCGAGGACTGACAGAACCGATGCCAATTCCAAAATGGTCATGCCGGAGCGTCCCAGGCTCCTTTCCGGATCGCATGCTGTGGTTCGGTTCGAAAGCATGAACGCAACGATCGTTAAACAGTTTTCTGAAGAGTGGCTTCGACGATCAGCTCCCCGCCCTTTCAGGAGGCCGGCGGAGCAGGCAGCGGCCGCCACAGAATCAGCTCCATGGGCTGTCGACGTACACCGGCGTGATCCACCCAGGAGAGTGACAACGTGACCTGTTCGAGTTGCGGATCATCCGGGCTGACTGCGGTCGTGGTCTCCAGCTGGGCCTCGGGGAGCAACGTGGTGGCGGTCGCTGAAAGTTGCAGCGTGGCTGTCTGGCCAACCCGTGCACGTTCCGACAGGTTCTTCAACTCCCGCAGTGCCGCCGACTTCTCGGCAAGAGCATCCTGTGCCACCTGAATGTGTTTCAGGCACGGAATGGCCACGGCCGCCAGGACGGCCAGCATGCCGATCGCTGCCAGCATTTCCAGAAGCGTGAACCCGGAAGGCTGGGAGCGAGAGGACCATGTCGCAGGTGATCGGAGATGCAGTAACATTGTATTTAACTCAACTCGATAATGAGCTTCACCACGGGGACAAAGAAGGCAATGCAGAGCAACGCCACGCACAGCCCCATGAACAAAATGGCGAGTGGTTCCATCAGCCTCAGGAACAACTCGATCCAGTAACCCCGACCGTCTTCAATTTTCCGGGCAATGGCCCGTAAGGCCCAGGGAAGGTGCCCGAGCTGCTCCGCCTGCAGCAGCGCCTCACTTTCGCGTCGAGTCAGAAAACGTTCCTGACGGAGCGCCTCGCCCAGCCCTTCACCGGCAGACACGAGCGACTGCAAGCTCTGAAACCGGGCTGCGACCATCGCCGCCGAGGTGGTGTCTGCCAGCCCCTGAAGCGTGGATGTCAATGTCTCACGCATCTCGGCTCCACCCGCCAGAGCCTTGAGGACCGTGGGCGTTGTGAAGCGGGGCCAGATCCCATCTGGAATGTTCCAGGCAGTTCGCCGCCTCCCCGAACAAATCCAGCCCAGGCACGCCGCCAGGCAGGCGAGAAGTGAGAACAGAGGAATCATCAGGTACCAGTGATTCACCACCTCATCGCTGACGTCGATCAACCATTCGGTTTCTGCAGGGAGCACAATCCCAAAGTCCAGAAAGATCTGCTTGAACTTGGGAACGATGTAGTACATCACAAAGCTGACGACGAGAAATCCAATACAGACCACAGTACCGAGATAACGGAAGGACAGCCGACTGTATTCTCTGTCGCGGATAGTTTCGAGTTGCAGACCATATTGTGTGGCCAGTTCCGGGAGAGCTTCCTTGAGAAGTCCCTGCTGCTCGGCAGCGTGAATGGCTGCGGTGTCTTCCATCGGCAGGACAGCGGGAGACTGCGCCAGCGCCTGCCAGAGAGGGACTCCATCACTCACACTCTCCGACAGTCGACGCAGTCGCTTTGAATAACGTTCGTCTGCTGTCGCAGCCAGAGCGTCGATTTCCGTGGGAAGCGATGCCTCGTGCCGGACGGCCATGGCCAAGGCCGCCACCACTTCCGTTTGGCGACCCCGACGGCGCAGTTCCAGCCATCCCATCGGGCCATTCATCATGAAGAAGAAAACAACAACCGCAG
This sequence comes from Planctomicrobium aquicomposti, assembly GCF_051466325.1. Lineage (NCBI taxonomy): Bacteria > Pseudomonadati > Planctomycetota > Planctomycetia > Planctomycetales > Planctomycetaceae > Planctomicrobium > Planctomicrobium aquicomposti. The sequence goes on along the minus strand of NZ_CP195792.1, from coordinate 753,733 downwards.
GCAGCAGGAATTGCGGTGCGAAAGGGGCGAGGCCAATCATCCACAGCAGGATTTTGAGGCGCTGGCTGTCCGCCAACTGCTGCGAGGTCCTGAGCGGCGAGCTCTCTCGTGCTTCGCCCCTGCGAATCACTCTGCCACAGAAGTACGCCGTGTAGATCAGAAGCAGACCGAAGGCTCCCAGCAAGGATGCGAGTCCGCTTCGCAGCAGAGTCTCCCAATTGGAAGTGTTGTCCGCCAACCAGTCTCTGAGCAGGCTGATCTGCAGCCCGCCGGCAGTCAGGATGATGATCCCTCCCCCCATCAACATCACAATGGCTGCAGCGGATGCCAGCCACTTTCCTTGCCTCCGTACGCTGGAATCGAGCCCTGTTCGGTGCAGGGACTCACCCAGCCCCATCACCAGCGCCGAGGCGGGGAGACCGAGAAAGACCAGCCAAACGATCAACATCACCGAGGTAGGCATGCTGTGGTCACGTGAGGGATTTCAGTGAGGTGAACAATGGGGCATAGATTGCATACACAATTGTCAGAACTGAGATCACTGCGAATATCATTAGGCAGGGCTCCAGAAAAAGTTGCAGTTGTGCAGCGCGAATGCGGGCCTGCACCTGACACAGCTTGCAGGGGAGTTGCAGCGCCTCCGCAAGCAACTGCGGATTTTCTGCGGAGCGAAACGCATTGGTGACAATCGGGAGCAGGCCGGGAACTCCGTAAGAGATCTCAGTGGGGGGGGCACCTTTTCGGAGTCGCCCAGCGAGTTGAAGGCACGTGCGTCGCATCTCCCGATCCTGCAGAGAAGAACCGACAACTTCCAGGGCCCGGTCGAGCGGAATTTCTGCTTCGATCAGCACCGCCAGCCGCGAACAGAATTCCGCCGAAGCAGCGGATCGACGTGCCATTCCCAAGATCGGCAGGCGATTCAGAATCGTCGAAGCCATCGTTGTTCGAATGGCCAGGATCAACAAAACAACCATTACCAGACAGAGACAGACGAACCTCCAGCCGCCAAAGAGGATGAGGAGGTCGGAAAGAGTGATCATCAGCATCGTCACGGGAGGGAGTTCAACACCAAACCCAAAAAAGATTTGTTTGAACATGGGCACGACGAAGACGAGCATGCCGATCAGGATCAGTGAAACCCCCGTGGTCACGATCAACGGATAGGCAAGATTGGCACGCAGCTGGCGCCAGACAGACTGCGATTCCTGCACCGAGTTGAGATAGCGCTGAAGAATCACGGGGAGCTTCCCCGTGTGCATTCCTTCACGCAGCATCTCCCGGACCTCGGTAGGGGCCACCGCAGGATCCAAAGCGATGAGATCCAGCGAGGAACCCTTTTCCAGCCGATCCGCAAACCGGTTGAAGCTGTTCCGGCGCGAGCCCCACGGGAGATTCTCTGCTGCGGCGCGCAATCCAGCCGCCAGCTGCCAGGGAGCAGACTGTGGCGGAGGGCCGGAGGCTTGTTCGGGGAGAGCAATCATTCAGGGTCGCAATGGATTTCAAAGACTCTTCCGGACACTGCCGACATCATCGGGGAGTCAGGGCCAGATCCGTCCAGAGTTGTTGCAAGGGCAGGATCAACGTCATCGAATAAAAGAAAGTGAGACACCCTCCTACAAACAGGATCAGCAGGGTGGGCCAGACCCGTTGCAGCAGGTTGGCCCGTCGCATGGCCCGTTCCCGGTGAAAGGTTGCCGACTGCTGCAGCGCCTCATCGAGTTGGGAATCCCGTTCTCCAGCCAGCATCAGCCACTGCAGAAACGGTGGCAGCGACCGTTGGTGAAGCAACGCGGCCGACAACGGCTGGCCTTGTTCGATGGCCAGAGCCAGCGAATGCAGGTCCTTCTGCCAGGCCTTCGATTCAACTGCCGCCGCACTCAGTCGCAGAGATTCCGGCAAGGGAATCCCACTCCGAATCAGCAGGGCAGCGACCGACGATAACCGTGAAGCCTCGAGTTCTCGGAAAAGAGGGCCCGTCCCCGGCAGACGCCAGATCGCCCGGAGTGTCGGCCAGAAGAACTGCAGGACGAACAGACAGCAGCTCCCCACGATCAGTCCCATCAGCGGCAGAATCACCGACCGCTGCCGCGAGAGCCACTCCAGCCAGGGCGTGAGCGGGATTCTCAGGTTTTTGTAGAAGTCCACCAGCCGGTCGAGGCAGGCCTCCAGCATAAAACCTCCCAGCAGCATCGCCACGATGACGACAGCCGCCGGATAGATCATCTGCATGCCCATCCTCCGCTGCATCCAGTTCAGATTCTGAGTCATCTGCGCGAGTTGATTCAGCAGCTGATTCGGTTGCGAAGAACGAAGTGCTGCCACGACAACGGCCCGGTAGACAGGGGGGAGTCCCTGTTCTGCCTGAATCGCCACATCGAGCGATTCTCCCTGCAGCAGACGTTGCTGCAGGCGGTCGAGCAGACGGGAGAGTCGTCCCCGCGTCGCGCGCGCCGCCATCGACAGCCCCAGATCCAACGGGACGCCCGCCCTGATCATGCTCCCCAGTTCCTGACTGAGCAGCACCAGATCCTCGTTTTTCAGTGGTCGAGCTGACATGGAGATGAGCATCACTCCGGAAACAAGCCCTCTTTGAAATCCCTCAGGCCCTGTCGTCAGGCGAACCACGAGCCCCTGTCCGCAGGCCGACTCCCTGACTACGTCAAAACACGCTGCGCCGTTGGAAAAATTTCTGAACCCGGCAGCCAGCCGAAATAGGACCCGGAGAACAAAGGCAAGGAATCGCAGCAGCCCTGTTGAAACAGCGACGATCTTAGCCTGATGCCCGACCGGGAATCCAGCCGCAGCGGGTCGAGCCCTCTTGTGGAGCTCATCAACACGGCTAAGATGAACGACTTCCGTGAGACACGTTGTGACCTCATGAGGACCCATCAGATGAAATTGGCCTGCCTCACTTTCCTGCTGATGACGGCTTTGAGTGTTGGGGCCGACGCCGCTCCCATCAGCCGCAACAATCCTTACCGCAGCTTCAACATCAGCGGCATTAACTATGGATCCATGCAGTGGGAAAGGGCTCATCGTCAGAAAAAGCCGGTCCCCTCGACCCCTTCAAGGGGCTTGTTTCGGCGCCGTTAGAGCATTTTGATTTCTAATCCCCCTGGCCGCCGCCGCACGGTGTGCCCCCTGCTTTCAAGGAAAGTCGACGCTGCCCTGCCACGGGAGTTTCTTCACTGCTGAGTCAAAATTCCTCGTCTCAACCGGAGATCCTGATGTCGCATCCTGTTCAACTGGAAACTGCCGCCCGGAAATTCGCGGATGAGACCGCAAAACCGCCGTTTCTATTTCAAATCCCACCGGCCGAAGGACGCGCGGCCGTCGACAAGGTTCAGTCCGAGCCGGTTGCCAAACCGGATGTCGAGATCATCGACAAGGTGCTCCCGGTCGGTCCCTCCGGCAAGGTCGCGGTCAAAGTTCTGAAGCCGCGACAAGCGGGAGCCGGTTTGCCCGTCATTGTGTACATTCACGGAGCGGGCTGGGTTTTTGGGAACGCGCACACGCACGACCGTCTGATCCGAGAACTGTGTGTCGGGGTCAATGCGGTCCTGGTGTTTCCTGAATACAGTCTCTCCCCTGAAGCGAAATACCCCACGGCAGTCGAAGAGTGTTCTGCTGTCATCCGCTGGGTCAGTGAATCGGCCCAGGAACTCGGAGGAGATCCCCGCAGGCTGGCTGTAGCCGGCGACAGCGTCGGAGGCAACATGACTGCCGCCTGCACCCTGCTCGCCAAGCAGCGGGGTGGCCCCGCCATCACACAGCAGCTGCTGTTCTATCCGGTGACCAATGCGTCATTCGATACCGACTCTTACCATCAGTTCGCCGAGGGATATTTCCTTCGCCGCGACGGCATGCAGTGGTTCTGGGATCAATATCTGGCCCGACCGGAAGACCGGCTGCAGATCACCGCTTCCCCGCTCCTGGCCAGTCTCGAACAACTGCAGGGTCTCCCCCGGGCACTGGTGATTACTGGCGAAGCGGACGTGCTGCGAGATGAAGGGGAAGCCTACGCTAACAAGCTGCGGGCCGCCGGTGTCGAGGTGACGGCCGTCCGTTTTCAGGGGATCATTCACGACTTCGTGATGTTGAATGCTCTCTCGGAAACCAACGCCGCTCGCGGAGCCATGCTGCTGGCGATCCACTGGCTGCGCGAAGGGTTTGCGGAGTAAGGAATTTTCACCGGTCATCTGCCCGACTCCTCCCGCGGGAAATTTTGCGCTCGCTCCCTCGTCGCTGCGCCAGCGCGGGCTTCCGCAGGCGTGCGCCGGCCCAAGGATGAATCGGCCAAAACTGTTGTGACATCCTCTTGCTCCCGGCGCAGGGAATTTGGGATTCGAAAAATTTGAATTGCCCTGATGAGGGGAGATTGCTTTACAATGCGCGGTGGTGCGGACCGGAAGCTCCTCCAGGACGCACCCATGCGGAACGCCTGCGGTCAGGCCAGGTGTCCCCGCTGCGAGGCGGACGGGAAATCAGGAACTGGTCACTCGTGGACCTCCTGCCGGGCCAGCCACGCGATCCTTTCCGAGGCCTGCCAGCGTCCGTGTTCTGCGGGAATAACAGAGAGCAGTCTGCTCTTCAGAATGAACAGACGCCCCGTGGTTGGGCTTCGTGCTGCTGAGGAATTGCGTGCTTCCTTTTTAACGGAAGAAGGCGTCGCCAGCAGTTCAGGGCGAGACGCCGGTGGTGATAGTGCCCAGGCAATCAGATTTCGAATCAGGATCATTATGTATACGCTGCGAATTCCGGGACACCTGCAGGGATTGACGAGTCAGGAGCCGTTGACCGGCACGAAAGAAGAAATTGCCAAGAAGCTGCTGTTCCCCGATCCGCGGGTCGATGTTCACGGAGTGCGGAAGCTGCCGCGAGATGCCGACGTGATTCTGGAACAGGAAGAGCTGATCACCGTGGGGAAAGTCCATCGTCGGGAAGTCCATCAGATTGGCCGCTGGACCGTCAGTCAGTTACTCCCTCCCGGACTGCTTGGCGGAATTTTCTAGAGCAGGTTGCTCTGTCCAGTCCCCGCATAGCAAGCGTCTCGTGTGATGAAATGCTCATGTCCGCGTGACGAGACGGGATCAACCGGAAGTCAAAATGCTCGCAAGCCGGGAGCGGGAGCCTGTTCCCCCATTGAGCAAGAGCTGGTGATCACCAACAGGCCTCCACGTGACGAGCGTGAGCGGTCCCTGCGCTGGAGACCCGGGGTTCGATGATGTCTCCGGTGCGATGGGACGACGTGACATCGATCACCCGCAGTACGCCTGCGAGTCGACCCGACATGGCCTGCCGGGGCCTGCCGCGACTCCCCCCGTGAACTGACCTGCAGATCAGTCGACGAAAAAAGCCCGGAGATGTTTCCACCTCCGGGCTTTTGCACAGTGAATTTTCACGGTCAGCTTTCAGAGTCAGCTTCCTGCATGAAAGCGCTCGAAAACTTACTTCACAGGCTTCACGACCAGAATTTCCGATCCCTTCCCTCGCTTGAGGTACAAGAGAACGCCGTTGGACAGGTCTTCCTTGTCAACTGCGGCCTGAAACTCGGCGAGGTTGGCGACAGGTGTTTTGCCGACACGCTGAATGACATCCCCGGTCTGGACTCCTGCCTCTTCAGCTGGAGTTCCGGCCTTCACGTCGCGGACAATCACACCCTTCATCTTTTGATCCAGTCCTAATTGGTCCGCAAGTTCGGCATTCAGTTCGGACACCTGGATTCCCAGCTTGTCGACATCCACCTGTTCCGGCTTGCTCGGAGATTTGTTGTTCTCCTGAACGCGTGCCCGCCGCAGGCTGGCTCCATAGTCGCTGGGCATCGGCTCCAGCTTCACAGGCAAGGTCACCTTATTGCCATCACGCAGCACGACCATGTCGTACGTTGAACCGGGTGCCGACTGTTCCACCACGCCGACCAGTGAGTCGTTATTGGCGATCTTCTTGCCGGCAAATTCCAGAATGACGTCTCCCGGCTGCACCTTCGAATTTTCTGCAGGTCCGCCAGCGATCACATCCAGAACCAGCGCCCCCTGTCCGACTGGCACTCCCAGTTTATCGCGCAGATCGCTGGTCAGATTCTTGAGGCTCACGCCCAGGTAAGAGCGTTTGACCTCCTTGTGGGCAATCAGCTGCTCAGCCACCCAGCGGGCATTATTGGAGGGAATGGCGAAGCCGATCCCGTCATAGCCGCCGCTGCGGGTCGAGATCGCGGTGTTGATCCCGATCACTTCTCCGAACAGATTCACCAGCGGGCCGCCACTGTTGCCGGGGTTGATGGCTGCATCGGTCTGCAGAAACTCTTCCCGCTCATTGATGTGCGGTCCACGACCCGTGGCGCTGATGATCCCCTGCGTGACGGTGGTCCCCACATTGAAGGGATTGCCCAAGGCCATCACCCAGTCTCCGACCTGCATCTGGGAGCTGTCCCCCAGAACCAGCGGATGCAGCGTCTCCTGGGTTTTGATCCGCACGATCGCCACGTCGGAGCGAGGATCGAAATTCCAGGATTCCGCTTGAACTTCGCGGCCGCTGTCGAGCGTGACGAAGACTTTATTCGCTCCTTCGACCACATGGCTGTTGGTCAGAATGATCCCGTCGGCATCGATAATAAATCCGGAACCGGCCCCCTGCTGTCGGGGCATGCCTCCGCGGGGTCGTCCGGGCATCTGCGGAATCATTCCTTCGAATTGCGGATTGTTCCCGAAGAACCGCCGCAGCATTTCTTCTTCCGGAGATCCGATAGCGGGACCGCCATCTCTGACGCTGGTCGTTTCAGGTCCGCGTGATTCCGTACGGATCGAAACAACCCCGGGAAGCACATTTGCGGCAACATCCCGGAACGCTCTGGAGAGATCACCCGGCTCATGGGCGGCAACAACAGGCAGGGGCTTCGGGCTGGCGACAGTCGGTTCGGAAAGCCCGGAGAGCGCCACGCCGACGCAGGCTCCTCCGACTGCGGTCATAATCCAGGTCAAACTTCGTTTGGGTTCTGTCATGGTTCATCCTCTTCGTCAATTGAGTTGGAGATGATTGCCCGACTCCACGAGCCCCGGCTGGGAGCTCGAACAGGGAAAGAAGGAATTGCAGGAGGCAGGTGTCATCGCATCAAGGTGGGTCTGAATTTCGGAATTCTTCGCAGTTCGCCGCGAACGTCAACGCCCTTTGTGGGGTGCCGATCGAGAGAATTTCCACCTTTCCGCAATGGTCTCGTCCGAAACCTGAATCAAATCCGAGTTTGGGTGCGACGAACGACGCGGTGATTTTTGCACGCACGCAGTGGGGCGTCTCACTCCCCGTGTCGCAGTCGAGTCCCGAGGGAAGATCAACAGCGAGTACCGGTCGAGCCGCGGCGTTGATTTCCGTAATCGCGTCGGCATAAGCCCCCCGCACAGGCCCCTGAGTCCCTGTCCCCAGCAGGGCATCGACTATCCAGTCGGCGCGTTGGAGTTCCTGACGCAGCACCAGGCAATCGCGTGGCAGTTCCAGGTGTCGCACCGGCAGATCGGCGTTGATCAGCACACGATAATTGGCCGCCGCATCCGGGGACTGCAGTTCGGGACGGTCAAAGATCAGGACCTGCACCGAAACCCCGTGTGCGTTCAGATGGCGCGCCAGGACAAAGCCATCACCGCCGTTGTTCCCTTTGCCGCAGCACACACAGACGTGGGCCGAGGACGTCAGCCGCTGCTGGAGCAGAAGCTCCGCACAGCCGCGGCCGGCATTCTCCATCAGCAGCAGTCCTGGAAGACCGAGCTGTTCGATGGAGTATCTGTCGACGGCACGCAATTGCTCGCGAGTGAAAGCGCGCGGGGATGGCATGCTTGAACCCGGAATGCAGATCAAATTGGCAGGATTTCAGGCATTTTTGCCTGCCAAGTGAATCGAGCAAATCGGGTTCCCAATCGTGTCCGCTGCCAGATTGGCTCGTCCGGAACCTCGCCCGGGGAATGTTCCGCAACCCGGGAGAGGCTCCGAACAGCTTTCATTCGATCCAGACTCGCCCGCCACGCCCGTCGCAACGGGATCTTTTGTGGACACTGTCTCCAGCTTCGAGACAGGCCCCCCAGCTCACCGTTCCTTCTCTCACTCCAGGGGCAGATTCGGCCTGAAGGGACGCTGCCCAGCCCCCCGGCCGGGTCAGGGCAGTGTCCCGCAGAAGTTGTCACAATGAACGGGGGCGGCGTCAACACGGAACTCGCTGTCCGGCAACGCCGAAACTCCTGACAGCCTACAGCCTTTCCCGGAAACGCCGCAGGCACAAAGCCATCAGTGCCCGGCAAACCACCGTGACAGCACCGGAGAGTCTCCATGGTGCGTCACCAGGAACGTCAGGGCACCGATAATCGCAATCGAAGCGATGCAGTGCATCCAGAGATAGGGGATCACCGGAAAGCGAAACTTCCCCACGCCAATTCCATATGAGCGTCGACCGCACATTTTGCAGCGGATGGGGCGGTGGAGCAGAACCAAGGCAGGAACATCGTACCAGCGAAAGCGGGAAACGCAGTAATCATCACCGCGGGCATATTCACACATACAATCACTTCCCCGTAAGACGAGCCGCTTTGCAAGGTATGTGATGCAGAAAAACGCAAGGCATTTCAAGCCTAAAAATCAATTTCGAGCCAAAAATTGATTTGTTTTTATGCAACCAGACGTCGCAAAATCCTTAAACAAACCCCAAAGTCACAGATAAATGCATTCTTTTGCAGTAGCAAAAAAATGCAACCAATGTGAGTTCACATTTTCGACCTGAGGGTGTTGCAAAATCACCCGAACATCCTACGCCCGTGAAATTCCACGTAATCGTTACAGTTTTCTGGCACTACGACCGTTCCATTCGCGTCAAACTCTGGTCTCGAAGGTTTTGATCTGAATTGCCTATTCAGTATAGTCTGCGGAAATGGAATTTTCGGCGGGCAGGGAAAGAGGCGCGGAATGCGGCGAGAACGAATTCTGGCATTCTCACTGGCATGTGTTCTGGTGATCGTGGGAAGGGCCTGCTTCGCGCAACAACCTGATTCGCCTCCCTCCGGTCCTCCGGCATTGGTCTATCTCCCCTACAGCGATCTGCTGAAGGGCTTTGAACAACCCCAGAATGTGGTCATTCCGTACGGAGACTACCAGCGGCTGCTGAACTTCTGGCAGTCGCATCAACAGCCGTCCGCCACTCAAAAAGGGGTCCTGACGCAGGCTGAGTACGACATCACCGCAGAAGGGAACTCCGCCCGCATCCAGTTGCGACTCACGGCGGAACTTTTCGCGGATGGCCCTGTGGCGATTCCGGTCAACTTTGGTGGTCTGGCGATCGGCAAGGTTTCGGGAGACAAAAACCCGGTCCTCGAAAGAGGGACGAGGAAAAGCGATCTTCTCCACTTACGCGGCAAGGGAACCCAGGTCATTTCCATCGAAATGACGGGCCAGTCCTGGCTCAAGGAAACAAGGCTGGAACTGGTCCCGATCGGTCCCGCCCCACCCATCAGCACGCTGAAATTCAGTGTCCGTGGCAAAAATCGCGATGTCTCGATTCAGCCCCAGGCTCTGATCGTGTCCACGGCGACGGAAGGGGATTCCACACAGATTGTGGCCCGCCTGGCACCGTCCAGCTTCTTCACGATTTCGTGGAATGCCGACGGGAGCAACACCGAGGCCGAATTACTGGCCAACGCCCGCAACCTGATGTCTGTCTCCCTCCAGGACGGCATCGCCCAGACGCATTCACAGATCGCCCTCAGCGTGCTGCGCGGCAAACTCCCCCATGTCCGCATCGCGCTCCCGAACGGCGAGCGACTGTTGTCTGTCCGCTCTCCCATTCAGCTTCGGAACTGGCGTCAGGAAGAGTCCGGCGGCCGCTCCAGCGTGCTTGTTGAATTTGCCACCCCGGTTGAAAAAGAGGCCGAACTGAACCTGCAGCTGGAGCGAAAACTCGACCCCTCGGGACTGACATTCGGGGGGCCTGATGGCTTTCACGTGGAAGGGGTCAATCGTGAAAGCGGCCAGCTCATTTTCCAGAAGGCTCCCGGTTTTTCCACCACGGTTCAGGAGCAGCAGGGGCTCGTCCGCATCAATGGCCCGGCCATCGATTCACGACTCCTGTCGGGGGGGGACACACTGCTCGCCTTCCAGTTTTACTCGTCCGATTACCTGCTTCGGCTGGCCGTCGATCCCATTCAGCCCCGCATTCTGGCGACCAGCAGAACCGACATCGATGTCCGCGAAGGGGAGTTGTTACTGAAGGGCCACTACCAGTTTGCGATCGACCGGGCCGGCGTCTTCGATCTCTCCTTTCAGCTGCCCGAGGGGGTGACTATCAATGACGTCTCCTGTCCGGAAATGAAAGAATTCCGTGTGGATGCCGGTTCCCGCAAATTGATCGTGGAATTCCGGGAACGGATCGAGAAGCAGATCTCACTCGAAATTCACGCTCATCAGAAGTTGCCGGATGATGCCTCCTCTCCGCAGCCGTTGCCTCTGATTGAACCGCTGGATGTGGAACGTGACACGGGTGTCGTTCACGTTTTCGCCAGCGACTCCCTCGAAGTGATCACCCAGCAGTCCGGGCTGCAGTCCGCACACCCTCTGGCGATTCCGCAGCAACTCCCGACGCGTGGCGATGCCACGCTGGCGGCATCCTGGTCGTTCAATCACCGACCGGTGGTCATTCCGGTGACGATTCTGCACAAACCGGTCCGGCTCGCAGCCGATGTCGCCACGCTGGTCGAGATGCAGCCCGATCTGACACAGGTCAAAACCGAACTCCTCTATCGGATCGACTATGCCGGTGTCGACACGTTCCGCTTTGAAGTTCCCGAATCGATTTCCAGCCGGGTCCGGATCGAGAATGGCCCCAACGACCAGAGTTCGGCTCCCATCAAGCAGAAGTCTGCTGCTCCTGCGGAAAATGGTCGGGTCGTCTGGACGGTGACCACCCAGCGTCCGGCGACCGGCCGGCAGCGACTGCAGGTGCAGTACGAGATTCCTGCCGCGACAGGGAAGGATCAGTCTGAAGCGACACTCACCATTCAGCCTGTCCGGCCGCTGGGATTGGTGAACGCCTCCGGAGAAGTGACCACGCCGCTGACACGCGTGCAGGGAGAGATTGCAGTTCTGCAGGACCGCTCGCTGTCGGTCAACGTGACTCCGTCCGGAAATGATATTGAGCCCATCGACCCGCGCGAGCTGTCGAATCTTCCGCAAGACGCGGCCTTCGCTTACCGCTATTACCGTGATCTGGCAGCACGGCCTGTCGAGCTCGCTCTGCAGAGCCGACGGTTTGAAGTTCAGCCGGTGGTCTCGACCGTCGTCTCCCGCAGCCTGGTTGAAGTCGTCACCAGTCAGGATGCCGAAGCAACCTACCGTTGTCGTTATCAGGTCAAAACGTCCGAGCGGCAGCGACTGCTCGTCTTCCTTCCGGTGAACCTCGAAGTCCTCGGCGCATTTCTCAACGACCGGGAAGTGAAGCTGGAAAAGGGGACCGAAACTTCCGCCAAGTCACCCGGACCACACTGGACTCCATTCTGGATCAACGTCGCACGGCCGGAATCGTCGGAGACCCCGTTCCTGCTGACGTTTCAATTTCTGTGGAAAGTGAATCCTCCCCTGGGGGAAAGCCAGTTCGGACGGGGACGCATCGCATTGCCGTTACCGATCCTGGGTGCCGATGATGCCAGCGTGGTTCAGGACCTCAAGGCGGTCGTCTGGGTCCCTCACGAATTCGTGCTGGTGGGAAATCCACAGGGGTTTGAACTGCTGCAGCGAAAGCGGCCCTTCTCCTGGCTGGTGGGGCGCAAGGCAAGCCATTCGACCCAGACCCTCGATCCCTGGATCTCCGCGGGACAGAAGGTGGCTGCCCCGGCCGAACTGCCGACCGATGGCCGCATCCCTTACGTCTATTCCAATCTGGGCGGGGCCCATGAACTGGATGTCCGCTGGTGGAAAAAGATCTCCATGACCCTCACCTTCAGCCTGGCTGTCGCCATCATCGGCTGGGTCCTGATGGGGACCGCCTGGGAAAACAAGCTCACCATCACACTGCTGACAGCCTTTGTGGCGTCACTCTACGGACTGGTCGACAGTCACGGGCTGAATGAGGGATTGACTGCTGCCCGCTTCGGAATCCTGTTCGTGATCGGTCTCTGGATCATCCACGGGCTGTTCCATCGTTCACGAGGCACGCTCGATCCGGAGAAGAGTCCCCCAGCCGGGAATGCTCCGCAGCCAGCCGCAACGGATCCGGTCGTGCCTCCACAACCTGATGGGGGAGCTGTCGCCTGAAGTCGTCGATCGCCCGTTTCCTGGCGCAGTGACTGATGAACCTTGATCATGATAAATCACATCTCCTCCAGTCCGCTGCGACAATCCGGCTGCCGGTTGCTAATAGCCGTTCTCGTCTGGTTGGCTCTGACTCCCGCCCGGACTCCGGCGGCGGAGCCGTTGCCAGCAACAGAGCCGCAACGAATTTTCGTTCCCGCCGATGCACTCGAAGCTGTCTTTCAGAAGGATCGCATTGGCGCCATTCTGACTCTGGCAGAGTATGAGCGCCTGCTCCGCGCTGCGCGTGATGCGGCCCAGCAGCAGCCGGGTCTCACCGCCGAGCCTGTGGCGTCGCAGGCCACCACGCGCGCCCGCATCGAAGAAGGTCAGTTACTCGCCGAGGTGACCGTCGCCTGCCAGAGTTTCCGCGACGGCAGTGAACTCAGCCTGCGCTGCGGGGGTTGGCATGTGGAATCCGCACTCGTCGATGGAAAACCGGCCCGACTGACCCGAGCCGGAGAGCGTCGGGAGCAACTGAAATTCCTGCTGGAGAAAGCGGGGACACACCAGCTGGAATTGCGCCTCTCAGCTCCACTCCTCCAACGTGAGAACCAGCAGGCGGCCCATGTGACTCCTCTGGGTGCATCGGCAGAGGAGTTCCGCCTGACGACGATCGACGGGACCGAGGTCTCCGTCAACAACATGAAGTTGCCCCGTCCGCAAGTGTCGGGGGGCCTGTCCGAATACATCATCCCCGTGGGGGGACTCGAGAATCTTTCCCTGCTGATCGCGCCGCCGGGAGAGCACATTGGAACGGACTCGCTGCAGTTCGTGCACTCACAACTGGGGGTGCACGTTTCTCCCGGAGAAGTGACCTGGACGGCACGTTGCACGCTGCAAACCTTTGGACCACCGCTCAGTGAGATTCAGGCACAGCTTCCGGCTGCGCTGGAAATCATCAAGGTCGAAGCAGACGAACTGCTCCGCTGGGAAGTGGCCGCGCCGGATGATCAAGGCTGGAGAAAGATCACTTTTCATTTTCAACAGGCGTTCAACGGCAGCCGTGTCATTCAACTGCAAGGCCTGCTGAAGAACGGCAATACCACAGGCTGGCAGGTTCCAGGGATTCGGTTTCCGTCGATGGTCGCCCACACCGGCGAAATCCTGCTCGAGTACCCACAGACAATGCGCCTGCAGTTTGTGGAAGAAGAGGGGGTTCGGCCGGTGGCAGGCACGCGGTTGAGCTACGGGCCGACCGACCCATTGCAGGCGACCTATCAATTTTGGAAAGAAGATTTCACGCTGAAGTTTACTCCGATTCTGAAAGAACAACAGGTTCAGGCGGTCCTGACCACCCTGCTGAATGTAAATCGCCAGGGGGTCGATCTGGCGGCCACTGCCACCCTGCAGAGCCCCCTCGCCCAGTTGTTTGAAGCCCGGTTGCGATTCCCCGCGGAATACGCCGTCGTTTCCGTCGCCGTCAACGGAACGCCGGCAGTCTGGTCCAAGAGTTCCGATATGGCGGGGGTCAATGAGATCCGGATTCCGCTGACCACCGGCGTCTCTCCGTCGGAACGATTTCTACTCCAGTTTCAGGCACATCTGGACCCCGAAGGCTGGCCGGTTCAGGAATCACCGGTGCGGTTGATGTTGCCCGAGGTGCGTCTCATGCAGGCTTCACTGGTGGAAGCTCTGTATGGCATTACCAGCGAGTCCGATCTGGAAGTCGTTCCGCTGGAGTTGACCGGGCTGGACCCCGCCCCGGCAGCGGAAGTCAGAACCTTGAACCAGCAGGTAGCCGCCGAATCACGCAGCCTCCGCGCGGCTTTCAGTTATCAGGAACCCGGCTTCAAAGGCCAGCTGGATGTGCTGCGGAAGAAGCCCTTGCTGAGTGTCGATTCGATCACGTTCTTCCGGGTGGACCGGGAATCCGAGTTCTGCGACTTCGAGGCCAGGTTGAATGTGCAGGGGGGATCCCTGCCGCGGCTGCAGGTTCGGACGAGTGAAGCGATCGGAGACCGGCTGAGGTTCAACCTGAAACCCGCTGGCCCACAAGCCAGCCTCGTCCGCATCGTCGAGCAGACGTCAGCAGAGGTGGCCGATGGCCTGAGAACCTGGACCCTGGGATTCGACCGGGAACTGCAGGGGGAATATCTGCTGGAGACAGAAGTCCGGGTTCCGCGCGAAGCGAGCGCGTTGGAGTTTTCGCCTCCGAAATTTCTGTTCCCGCAAGCAGCGTCGCAGAGTGGTTTCGTTGCGGTCGGCGGGGGAGCGGATGAATTCGTCCGCATCACCGCCCACCAGGCAGACGGCGGTCCGCTCCTGACGGTCGACCCGGTCGACTTTCCCCCGGTGGCTGACCTGCCGAAGGAAAAGATCGTGGCCGGCTATCGTGTCATCCAGGGTGACTGGAACATCGTGGTCGCGACGACTCTGTTCGACCGCGCTGCCATCCCGACTGCAATCGGTCACCGCGCTGATCTGGTCAGCGTGCTGGGGGTTTCGGGAGACTCCCAGCATCATTGGCAACTCACCTTCAGTGCATCCGGAACACAGAGCCTGTCCGTGAGGCTACCGGAAGGAGCCCGCCTGTGGGCGACTTCGATCGACGATGTTCCCGTGGAAGCTCGAGAAACCGCTTCCGGAATTCGCCTGCCGTTATCGCAACTGGGAGAGGGACAGCACCTCCTCAACGTTTTCTACTCGACAGCCCTCCCCCCCTTGACGCATCGGGGCCGCATCGATGCTTCCGTCCCTGGCATCACCGCTGTGACGGGGAGTGGAACGGAGCAACCGGTTGAGATCCTGCAGCAGCAATGGCAGGTCCACTATCCCGATCAGATCGAGCTGGTCGGCAGTACCGGCGTCTTTCAACCGCAGCCGGTATTGGACAATTGCGTGGGCTTTTCCTGCATCCGGAAGACATTCGCCGTTCCATCACCACGCCAGTTGAAGTCGAACCTGCTGCGTTTGCTGCTCGTCGGCCTGCTGGTGGGTGCGATCGCCTATCTGGCCACCTGGTGCAAACGCAGGAGCGGACGCTGCCTGACATTTCGCCGCGTGTTCTTGATCGGCGTCCCACTGGTGTTGGTCGGCCTTGCTCTATTTCTTTCATCAGTCAGACGCCACTCAGAATCCGCGGTGAAGATGATTCCGAATGTGGTCACCCGAGACGAGGCCGAGAACTGGGAAACCTTGAATGGTCTAAAGCCTTCTGCCCCCGCCTCGGCGCCCAAGCCGCCTCTGGAGACTCCGGCATCTGCCCAATATGACCTTGAACAGAAATCGAAGGACGAGCGTCCTTTCATTTCGCAGGCTCCCTCGCCCGCACCGGTTTCAGCCCCGGAGGGGAACGCCCCTCATGCTGGAGAACGCGGTCAGTTTCGGAACCGTCTGTCGCTGACCATGAATCTGACCATCCCCTCCCAGACCCGAATGCAGACGTTTTCGTACGCGGGAGATTCCGGCACTGAGGCATCACACCGGCTGGAGATCAGCTACCTCAGCCGTGCCAGCGCCCGCCTGCTCCTGATGACCATCGCTCTGGGGGGCGCGCTACTCGGTTGGTGGCTGCGGAGTGCTGGTTCCTCGGTCACGCTGCTGTGGTGCCTGGCAACCTTTCTGGTCCCTGTCGCCCTGGCTCCCCTGCTCCCGGCATTCGGGCAGCTGGTGCTGCAAGGAATTTTCCTCGGAGGAATTCTAGGAACACTGACGTGGGGCCTCTCCGGCCTATTCAACTGCTGTCGTTGGCTGGGACTGCGGCTCGGCTGCTGCTGCACGCTGGTGATGGTCGTGCTGCCGGGAGTCTGCAGCGCCGACGAGAAAGCGGTTCCACAACAGCCCTACGTCATTGTCCCTTACAAGTCCTTCAGCGAAATTGCCGCCCCGGAACGCATCCTCGTGCCCGCCGCGCTTTATCAGCAATTGTGGGAAGCAGCCCATCCGGAACCTCTCGTGCTGACCGATCCGTCACTGCGAGGAACCGTCTCTGAAGTCAATTATGCCGTGCGTATCGTTCCAGCTGCGGTCGGTGTGCAAGCGGAAATCGGAATCCGTTGCGTCCTCTCATCACTGTCGGTCGAGCTGCAGGAGATTCAGCTGCCGTTCACCAAGATGACGCTGACCGAAGCCCGGCTTGACGGTGGACCCGCGTCGGTCATCAATGGCCCTGATGGGAAACTCCTCCTGCAGCTGGCTGCCGCCGGAGTGCACATTCTTGATCTCAAAGCGACCGTACCTGTCGACGGCGAGCCCTCCCAGGGGCAATTTCAGCTCGAACTTCTCCCGGTTCCCGCCGGCATCCTCAGCTTCGAAGCTCCGCAAGATGGCCTGCTCGTTCGAGCCAACGGCGCCGCGTTGCGGTCAGTGACTTCACAACCGCGCACATCGGTCCTACCGATCGAAGCAGGAGGCAAACTGGACCTCAGTTGGCGTCGTCTGCAGTCGGGCGATTCCCCGACACTGATTCAGGGTGACACGGCGATTGCCGTCGTCGTCAGCGATGGGGGACTGGAACTGAATCACCAATTCACGCTGCGCCGCCGACAGGGTGCATTTCACGAGGCCTGGATCGATCTCCCTTCCGGAGCTGCCATCCGTCAGGTGTTCGGGCCAGACCTGCTGAACTGGAGTGTCGAACCCCAGGGAGAACGAAAGCGGCTGCACGCACAGTTCCAGAATTCTGTCGACGAGGAAACGTCTCTCGTTCTACAACTGTTTCAGCCGGCAGACCTCAATGGCGGTGAGCCGCTCAGCCTGAAGTTTGCCGGAGCGGAAGGACTGTCGGGCGAAGCGGGGCAGATCGGTCTCTTCGCGGGTGAGGCCTTCACCATCACCTCCACTCCCACGGCCGGACTGCAGCAGATCAACGTCGCGTCGCTGTCGAAAGAGCTGCTGGAGCAGGCTCCTGCCGCCACTCCACCGCTGTTTGCGTACCGGTTTTCCTCGCGCCCGATCGAACTGCGGCTCTCCGCCACGCGGCGGGAAGTCGATTTGCGTTGCACGGCCGAACATGGTCTGCAACTGGTCCATCGCCGTCAGAACATCGCGAGTCGACTGCAGCTGCAGATCGGCAATCTCCCGCAGCGTCTGATTCAGATCTCCCTCCCCGCCGGCTATCAGATACGTGATGTTGTCTGTGGGGGAGGAACCGACTGGTTTGTGCGTCCCGATGGAACTCGCCAGCGACTGACGATTGAACTGAATTGGCCTCGCTCCGGCGCATTGGAAATCGGCCTGGATGGCTACATTCACCAGTCGCGGGAAGATGGGACGCTGGAATTGGAGGTTCCCTCCCTGCTGGAGTCGAACCGCCAGACCGCGACCGTAGGCATCTGGTTTGATGAAACGTCGCAACCGGTGCTCCTCAACGCGGGGCACTGGCGGGCCGTCAATGCCGACACCGTAGCGCCCGCGATTCTGCGGCTCCGTTCCCAGCCTCCGAAGTTTGCCTTCACAACAACTGCAGTCCCGGATCCCCTGCAATTCCAGCTGGAGAAAGTGACTCCTTCGCTCACCGCAGATGCGGGCATTCTCATCGCCGCCGGAGACACGACCGTGGACTACGGCCTGACGCTGCGATGGAACATCGCGACCGCAGCCAGCGACACTTTCGTCTTCACCGCTCCGGCCTGGCTCACAAACATGGAAGTGACCGGGGAAGGGATTCGGCAAGTGCTGCCAACCGAAGTCGCCGGAGGCCGGACCCGCTGGCAGATCTCACTCAGCGAACCGGTCAAAGGGAATTTTCTGGCGACCGCTGTCGCCACGGTGCCCTTTCCGTCTGACCTGCGCATTCAGACGCCGCTGATCGAAGTGGAATCGCAGTCGACGAATGGTGAATATCGACCGCTCGAAACCCAACGGCAGTTTGCCGCGCTGGTCAATCTTTCCGCGAATCAGCTCGCCCCCGAAAATCGCGAACAGCTGGAGACAATTTCGGCGGACGAACTCCCGCTGACGATGCCGCCGCATCTGGTGCAGCAGGCGATGGACATTGTACGGGTCCGCACGAACCGGCTCCCGGTCTGGAAGGCGCAACATGTGGAGGCCGCCAGTGGAACTCACGGCGTGGTGCTGTCGGCAGCATTGAAAACCGTGCTGGCCCGAGACGGCAGCTGGCGCACCGAGGCGGTCTACACGATTCGCAATCGTGGTCGCCAATTCCTCGGGCTGCAGCTTCCCGCCGAAGCGAAGGTCTTGTCCGTCCAGGTGCGGGGAGCACTCTCCCGGGCTGTCACCACGAAGATCGGCGACACCCCGATCCAACTGATCTCGCTGCCGCAGACGAGTCAGGCGGACCTTTCGTATCCCGTCGCGGTACTCCTGGCCGGAAGACTCAGTTCGCCGTTGCCCACCGGCTGGATCTCGTGGGGAGAGAAGTTCCCCATTCCCGCTCCGCAGGTGGTCTCGCAGGTCGATTCGCCGGAATATGGCCTGCCTGTCGCGCAAACTCACTGGTCGGTCTACGTCCCCGAAGACTTTGAAGCATCCCCGGTGCAACGGAAGCTGCAGACGAATCTCAACTGGCACACAGACTCCATAACACTAAAAGAACAAAGGAGCTACGAACAGCTGAAAGCGGATGTCAACGAGTTGACCCGCGTCCTCAGCACCAGTTCTTCGAGCCCGACAGTTCGACTGCAGGCCCGCAATAATCTGAAGAACCTCGAACAGACGGTCCGACAGTTGGAACAGTCAGGGGGGATCTCCGGTTCCGGCCGCGCGGACCGGGCCGACGAGAGTCGCAAGCTACTGGAGCAGGCGGAGGAGGCACTCGCGCGCGATGAAGAGGGCGGGGCTGTCTCCGGGCAATTCGTTCCCGGGCAAAGTGGCGTACAGAACCGGGGATTCATCGCTTCTCAGAATTCTCTGCTCAGCGATCTGAATAAGTCGCAGAGCGATGGAGCGCAAAACCCCGAGACAAATTTCTCCAGTTTCTTTGGAGCGACGGATGCCCGTCGGCTCACACGAAAACAGAGTGGACAGGCGGAACAGAGCCGCTTGCAACGGTCCGAAATCCACCAGCAGATTCAATCGTTCAATCGCCCCCCGATTCCGACAGCAGGCGACGAACTCAGTATCGTAGCCGCTCCCGGGGGTGGGGCGGGGCTGCCGCTGGCCGTTCCACAGGATCCCGTCTCCTCGCGCGAACGCCTTCGGGAAGAGGAGGCAGCCACGTCACCAAATGCCGAAACTGTTCCCTCTGCATCTCAGGAGAGCCTGCGCTGGACCTCCGCAGGGGGACTGTCGCTGGCGATGACTCTGCCGGTTGAGGGGCGCGAACTCTCCTTCTCGAAAGTGGGCGGCCAACCACAACTGACACTGGACGTGCGGCCTCGCTGGGCCCGGTTGCACCTGATGACGATGGTGTGGTCTCTCGCTGTGATCACATTGGGCCTCGTGATGTGGCGCCGCCGTCGGCAGGCCGGGACATGCTGCACGGCGATCACAACAATCCTCTGGCTGATGTTGCTCGTCGGAACAGCCGGCACGCTGCTGCTGCCATCCGGATCGAACTGGCTCCCGGCAGTCATCGTCCTGATCAGCGGCTCCATTCTGGCATGCGGGGCAGGGCTCAACAAAGGGACTGCCTGCCCGACTCCGAACAGTCCGACTTCGGCTTGATCGCTCCGCGCGGGGGGAATCGACCGCGCGAGAAGGGAAAAGTCCATTGCCCTGTCCAGCTTCCGCGCAGCTGGGGTTCGGTATCAGAAGTGACTCACGTCCACGCAGCAAGAACGGGTCAGTCGGACGTCACTCTGCCTGGGCCTCGATCCGGGCCCAGGCGGTCAGTGCATCCCGCACAGCCCGGACATCATGCACCCGCAGCATGTCGACATGCTGGGCAGCAAGGGCGATGGAAACGCCGATCGTCCCCGCCAGACGCTCGTCGACCTGCCTGCCGATCAATTTCCCCAGGAACCCCTTGCGGGAATGTCCGATCAGGACCGGACGGCCAAAACTCCTCAGATCGCGAACATGCGAGAGAAGATCGAGGTTGTGCTGCGGGGTTTTACCAAAACCGATTCCCGGATCGACCATGACCCGTTCCGGTTCAATGCCCGCTCTCTCCAGGACCGCCACCCGCTGTTGCAGGTAGCCTGTCACCTCTTGGACGACATGCTCGTAATGCGGATTCAGCTGCATCGTCTGCGGAGTCCCCTGCATATGCATGGCGATGACACCGCAGCGGCTGGCAGCGCAGACTTCGATCATGTGGGGATCGAATGTCAGCCCGGAAATGTCGTTGACGATCACCGCTCCCGCCGCGAGGGCTGCCCGGGCAACGGCGGCTTTCGTCGTGTCGATCGAAATCGGGACCGATGTCTCGACGATCAACCGTTCGATGACCGGAATCACCCGTCGCAGCTCTTCCGCCTCGCTGACCGGATCGGCACCCGGACGGGTCGACTCTCCCCCCAGATCGAGAAGGTCGGCCCCGTCTTCCACAAGCTGCAGTGCCTGAGCGACAGCAGCGTCGACACTCTCCCAGCGACCTCCGTCGGAGAAGCTGTCGGGAGTCACATTGACGATCCCCATCAGCCGGGGAAAGTCACCAAGCGTCCATGTCTGATCATGAAATTTCCAGATACGCTGCATGTTCGGAGTCTATCGCTTCCGGAGAGTGCCTGCACCGTTTCCCACGGCGACATGGCTGTTTTCTGGCCCACTCAGACTTCGGATCCGGTCGCCAGCAGCAGGCCGACCCGGCAGGCATTCAAAAAGGCATCCACGATCAGTTCCTCTCTGACTGTGTGAATGGCGCTCTGGCCGCAGCCCAGCGTGACGGCCGGCAGGCCATGTTTCGCCATCCAGTTGGCGTCGAGTCCGCCGTTGCTGATCTTGGTCTCCGGCTTCAGTCCGATCTTTGCAATCGCCGCCTGCGCCGCGGTGACGACGTCGGCCCCCGGGTCAATGCGGAAAGATTCGTACTTATGCGTCGCAACGAACTTCAACGAGCCTGTCTGCCCGGTGGAACTCCTGTAGTTCTTGACTGCCTTCGTAAAGGCTTTGCGATACGCTTCCACGATCTTGGCTCGGAATTCGGGATCATGACTGCGGCACTCGCCCCGCAGTGTCACCTTGTCGGTCACAACGTTGGTGGCATCGCCGCCATGAATCACGCCGATGTTGCTCGTCCCCGACTTCTTCCCTTTGACGACTTTGCCAAACCAGCCATCGGTGACCAGCGCGCTGATCGCCTGTGCCGCCACGGCAATGGCGCTCACTCCCTGTTCGGGAGCCGAACCGGCATGGCTGGCAATCCCGGTGATTTCAATGTCGACGTGATCATCCCCGGTGGCCCCGATCGTCGCCAGATGCGGCGAGCCGCCGTCCCAGTTGAAGCAGAGCTTCGGAGCTCCCAGCTTGCTGACAGCAACATGACGGGCACCGAACAGGCCGACTTCCTCCTGCACTGTCCACAGGAACGTCAGCGGCGGATGGGGAAGATTGTGCTCGCGAATGAGACGGAGCGTGTTCAGCAGGACCGCTGCCCCCGCACGGTCATCCCCTCCTAACGCGGTCGAGGCATTCCTGGATCGAATGAGATTTCCCTGTCGAACTGGCTCCGAGCCGACACACAGCGGAACGGTATCGACATGGGCCATCAACAGTCGCCGGGGACCCCGCCGGGTGCCGGGGAGTTTGACGATCAGGTTGCCGCACTCACCTCCGGGCAGACTGCTCTGCCGGTGGGCGTTGTCGAACTGGATCTGCGATTTTTCAATGCCGACACGCAGAAGGTCCTGCTGCAGGAACTCCATCACCTGGCCTTCCTGACCACTCCGTCCGGGAATGGCCATCAGCGTCTGGACAAGGTTCACCGCGGAGTCATCCACGAGCTGCGTCAGGTTACTCATGATTCAATGTGCTTCCATCAGGATCAGAGACATCGTACGTGCTGCCGACCGGACGGGTCGCGCAAAGTCAACGCGTGCGAGTTCTGCAGTGCAGCGGCTCGCACGCGTGGGGCCATCGACTCTGATTCGGAACAAGTCGTTGCTCCCACATTAACCGTGGGCCGGAAGACTCTCGTCCTCATCGGAGACGTTATCGGCAGCGGTCCCCGCCAGATGAACTGCTTTATAGCCGCCGATCGATTTGAAATAAATCACGAGGATCAGATAGATCACTGCCATCGTGGCCGGCAATACGGAATCGGCCGTCAGCGTATTGCGTGCCCCGGTAACAGAGGCTTCCAAAACCGTCCGGCTTTCGGCTGACAGGACGTCGTAGCCGGCTTTGGGGTCTTTGGTACGGGCGGTGGCCATTTCGTCTTCGATCTTCTTCAGCTTGACCGGATCGATCCCCCGCACCTTGGGGAACATCTCCGAGAGAATGGGAAAGCTCCCTTCGTTGGTGGCCTGATATTCGGTCTGAATGGCGGTTCCCGCTTTGGCCAGCGCCTCACCGGAGAACTTGTCTTTCAGATAGCCCAGGCCCCCCGCGCCGACGAGCCCCCCCGCCATCATGCCGATCCCCCCCATGATGCTGATGGCGACCGCACCGGTCCGGGGAAACCGGTCGCTGGCGACCGCCAGCATCGTCGGCCAGAAGAACGTTTTGCCAACGCCATAGACTCCGAGGGCCAGAAACGCTGTGGCAAAGGTGCTGACATTGGCTGTCAGGTTCAACCCGATGCAGGCCAGAATCGCACAGACCAGCAGCAGACCGACCGGGGAGAGGCCGCTTTTCTTCTCAATGAAGTGGGCACAGAACCGCAGGCCGAACATGATCAGCGACGTCGCAATGAACAGCAGATTCCCCTGCCGTTCCGTGAAGATGACGCCCGTAATGTTCTGGATCCAGGTATCCGTCCCCAGTTCCACTGCGCCGATCATGGCGTGAGTGATAAACAGGATGAACAGCAGGAACGAGCCGATTGAAAACCGGGTCAAAAACCCGATGGCAATCAGCAGCGTTCCCCCAATGCCATAGCCGAGGTAGGTCGCCATCGTCGCTGCCTTACCGGCATCCATCGCATTTTCCAGCAGCGGCTGAAAAATACTCTTCTGGAAGAAGACCGACAGCAGGAAGCAGATCACCAGCCCTCCCAGCAGCCCGACATCCTTGAGCATCTCGCCCAGCGAAAGACCTTTCTCTGAGGCCTCGGACTTGGGCATCTTCTGTCCCAGAAACAGCAGGCCATACAGAATGGCAGGAATGAGGAAGGTGCCCAGCTGCATCTTCCAATGCCAGTTGGCCCCTTGAGGACCGCAGAAGAAGGCAATCGCGGCCCCCAGCACGAGTCCCAGCGGCCAGCTGGCGTGTAAAATGTTGAGGTAGTGCGTGCGGTTCTGGGGAAACACCGTCGCGATCAAAGGGTTGGCGACCGATTCCAGCGTTCCGTTCGCCACGGCGAAGATGAAGGACCCCCAGTAAAGGCAGCTGAAGACTTCTGCATTTGACATAGAGGCTGTGGGCGCCAAACTGACTCCCGCAGACACCAGATGCAAGAGGAAGGCTGCGACGATCAACCTGCCGTAACCGATCTTGTCAGCGACCAGTCCACCGATAATCACGCCGAAGCAGAAGCCGGTCAGCCCCTGCATGCCGATCGCGCCGAGCTGCGTGTCGGTGAAGCCGTACATGCTGGCCCAGGACTTCATCACCGCTCCACGGACGGCAAAGCCAATTCCTGTCGCCAGAATGGCTACGAATCCAGCCCACAGCAGGCGATGGGCATTCGGAACAGCAGCGTGGCTGGAATTCGAACTCATGAAGCAGCTCCCCTCGATCGTGAAGTCGATGTGATTCAAGGCCCCTCGAATTGCATTCCGTGACACCGGACCGGCTCATCACGTTGAACCCTCCCCGGCGCACAGATCAATCCGGACCGTTGCGACGCGGGTATCCTATCGGTGGCCTCAGCACTTTGCCATGTCAGCGGGAGACAACTTGTTCTCGTCGAAGTTCAGGCCACAAAAGTCGCATCGCCTGTTGGGGGCGGCGGCGAGGAGCCAGCACC
Organism: Planctomicrobium aquicomposti; assembly: GCF_051466325.1. Classification (NCBI taxonomy): domain Bacteria; kingdom Pseudomonadati; phylum Planctomycetota; class Planctomycetia; order Planctomycetales; family Planctomycetaceae; genus Planctomicrobium; species Planctomicrobium aquicomposti. Next base: position 729,507 of record NZ_CP195792.1, on the reverse strand, counting down.
GCTCTCCGCACAAGCAGTGGCACTCCGCCGCAGGATCGGGGCAGAGCACGTGCGCAACGAAACTGCTGTGGGGAAGGGGGGGGACAATGAGCAGCGATCAAAGCGGCGAGCCGCAACCCCAAAGGGACTGGCTTCCCCGATTGAGAAGACAGACCCTTGAAGTTGCGGCTGCGAGCCGGGTATCGCCCCCGGAGACCGTGTCGAAATTCAGGTTGAGAAATTCAGCTTGAAGTGAGGCCGCCAACGGGTGAGTCAGCGGCCACGCAATCGCCTCTAGGGCATTTTGTTCTTTGATCTGCCCGTTCTTGCCACGCGGATACTGAGCATTTCATCACACGAAACGCTTGCTGCGCAGGCACTGGAAAGAGCAACCTGCTTTAGCGACGAACCGGTTGTTCAAATTTGGATTCATTGGCTGCTGACTGCGACGCAGGGGCAACCCCTTCGGACTGGGTCTGGGCGCCCGGGGCGGCAGGCACACTGCCATTCCAGTTCGAAACCGACCAGATTGGATAGGTTTCCACCACGCTGGTTCCCAGGTCCTGCAGAGCGATCCGCAGCTGCGCAGAGGTCAGGTTTTCGTTGGGAATGGTCCGCTGCATCACGAAGCGACGATTCGCGGGAATATAGGCGAAGAACTTTCCGCTGCCGAGCTGATCATTCTGTGACAGCAGGCGGAGCAATGCGGTGCGGGGAACATCGGCCGAGGCCTTCGGCAGTTCATCCAGCCAGGCCATAATCCAGACCGAGCCTTTGTCGTGGCTGAGGACCGCCGACATCGACAGTTCCCACTGCTGATCTTCCATCTGTGCCCGGAAGGCGAAATCGTAACGCTGATCTTTTTTGTCAGGTGTCAGGCCGAGGGCCGAAATCATCTGGCCCAGCTGATCGTCGGTGATGCGGGTCGCGTCTGCCGGTTCAGCAGCCAGGACTGACTCGGTGGGAACCATCAGCGGAGCTGCACCGGCCAAGGCTCCAATAACCAGCAATCGCTTGAAAACTTTCATCGACGACACTCCTTGTCAGCAGGCGATCAAAAGGAAACACCGGTTCCGTCCGGTCTCTCAGGGCAACGGGCTTTCCGCCGATCATTTCGTCGGCTGCGAATGGACCGCAGCCACAATGAAAATCGCCGTCCCCCACCCAGTGGGCAGGGGATTCCGGGTTTTCTCGGACGGGAACGAGAGCAATTGCTCTCTCCAATCCTCGCGCAGCGCGCGCTGCAAACCGTGCAGCAGTCTGCTGTCTGCGACAAGGACGGATCAGTTCAATCGTCAAAGACCCGGCTTCGCTTCCTGCATCAGGAAATCGAAACAGATCTGAGACCAGGTCTCGAACTGGTCACGGACTGCGTGCAGTTGTGACGGTCGTTCGAATCCTGTCTGTATAATCGACTTTTCCCTTGGAAGAACTTTGGGCGCTTCCAGATCAAAAATGTGGACGATCCCCAGATGGACCCGTCCGACATCGCTGGTGTCGTCATTGATCAGAGCAACGCACTTTTCCGTAAACGCTGTCTCCAGAATCACTTCCTCTTCAATCTCGCGCTGCATGGCGATCCGGTAGACGGCACTCCCGGAGGTCTGGTCTTCCGCGGAGATATGCCCCCCGATCCCAATCGAACGCTTCGAATGGAGTCGTCCCTCGCCCGATTCCTTACCGCGCACATAGTGAAAAATCTCTCCACCGCAGCGAAAAATGCAGTAAGGGATCAGCTGCTTGTAACTCGGGTCTTCCTCCACCGCCGCGCGAGGGCGGTAGCTCACGTAGGATGGATCAAACAGCGTGTCGAGATAAGGCTGCGTGTTGGTCGTAAAGCCCTGGAAGTGGCCGATCTCATGGAACAGCATCGTCGGGACCACGAGCACATGTTCTTCAGTCGCCTGCTGGGCAGTCATGGAAGTCCTTTCTGGAGTTATTTTCAGCGGGGGCAGAGGAGGCACCGAAGCCTCCCGGCTCGGGGATTCTGTCTTTCCGGGCAACAGGCACCGACTGCAGACAACCTGTCGGGCTGCTGTTTTCAGTCACAATTGCGGGCTCATTTTCCTCTGGGGGCAGCCGGTCGTCGCCGCACGGAGTTCCCCTTTGCTCAAGCGATAGCTCGCTGCAACGCGACGGGTCAGCCCGAACGGTTCTCTTCCGGGAGGCCCAGCAGCTTGCGGACTGCCACACCGATATCAGGAGCACGCATCAGCGATTCCCCCACGAGGATGGCATGCACTCCGGCCCTTTGCAGCGAGAGCACATCGTCCCGGGAGTGAATGCCGCTTTCTCCCACCACCAGCATGTCCGCCGGCATCCGCTGTCGCAGCGTCGTGGTATGGGAGAGGTCCGTCACGAAGGTCTTCAGGTTGCGGTTGTTCACGCCCAGCAGGGGGGGGTTGAGTGCGAGAACCCGAGCCAGGTTCTCCGGCTCGTAAAGTTCGATCAGGGCGTGCATCCCCAGTTCCAGCGCGAGCGAGTACAGAGAACTCAACTGCTCGTCCTCCAGACACTCGGCGATGAGCAGAATGCAGTCAGCGCCGCTAGCCCGCGCTTCCCAGACCTGATACGGATCGACAATGAAATCCTTCCGCAGCACCGGGATCGAGACCGCGCGCCGGACTTCTTCCAGGTACCGCAGATGTCCCTGAAAAAAATGCTCGTCAGTCAGCACGCTGAGACAGGCAGCCCCGTTGGCTTCATAGGTCTGTGCAATCTGCACCGGATCGAAATCGGCCCGAATCAGCCCGGCCGAGGGAGAAGCCTTTTTGACTTCCGCGATCAACCCCATCGGGTGCTTCTGTTTGAGCGCTGCGAGAAAATCGCGAGGAGCCGGCGCCCGCGAGGCTGCGCTCTGCACTTCCTCCAGCGACCGTCGCTGTCGGGCGGCTGCGATGTCGCGCCACTTCTGCTCAATAATCTGATCGAGAACGTTCGCCACAGCACGGTCCGCAATGCACAATAACCGGGGAGCAGCCACGGCGTCAGCCAGCCCTGCGGGGAGTTGCGTGCCGGGCAAACTGGAACGACGCCATGGGTCAAAAACGGGGACTGCTCTTGTCGAAATGCAGGATATCGTGACGTCTGCCGGAACGATACTCCCCTGCTCCCTGAACACAGCCCAGAAACGAAAAACGGCCGCGAAAACTCGCGGCCGCTGACTTCGTTCGACTGATCCGAATCAGTCGTTACTCTCTTCTGCTTCGTCTTCCGGAGCTTCCACTGCCGAACTGCCGCAGATGGAACGGTTGAGTGCTTCCACTTCGGCTTCTACCGGAGCGGGCATTGCAACGTCTTTGAACTCGGCGTTGTCGAGAATGATGTCGACAGCCTTCCGCTCACGAATCTGGGCTTCGAGATTCTCGATCATCCCCGACTTCACAAGGCGAGCCCGCACACGTCGCGGGTTTTCCCCACGCTGCAGAGCCATCATTGCGATTTCGGCGTTCAGATCGTCACCATCCACATCGACCTTCTCTTCTTCGGCGATGCGATCCAGAACGAAGTGTTCCTTCAGATTCTGGCGGGTCATGGTGAGCGACCGCTGCCGCAGATCGTTTTCGCGTGCCAGAATTTCCTTCGAGGTGAAGCCGGCCTGCTGCATTTCGAGCAGTTCGCGACGGAGAGCGTTCTCCACCTGCTTCTTGACGAGGTCTTCCGGCAGATCCCAGTTGGCGGAATCGGTAATCTTGGACATCACCTGCCGACGGCAGGCCTGACGCTGTTCGTACTTGACCTGCCGCTCAAGCATGCCGCGGACCTGGCGACGGAGGTCGTCGGCCGACTGGGCACCAATGCGGGACAGGAACTCTTCGTCGAGCGGCGGAGTTTCGAGGCGTTTGACGTCGAGAACCTGGAACTTGACGTGCACGCTTTCGCCACGCATTTCGATGGTTTCTGCTTCCATCGACACCGGAATGTCGGTCGACTTTTCGTCGCCGGCTTTGGCTCCGGTCATGAAGGTATCGAAGCCGCTGAACTCGGCATCACGGAAACGGAGACGAGGACGAACGCGGATCGAAACTTCGTCCAGCTTCGCCAGCGACTTGCCGTTGTGAGTCGATTCGATGTTCACGGTGACAAAGTCACCCTTGGCAGCCGGAGCGTCCACCGGAACGAGCTGGCCGTACTGCTGCAGGAACTGATCGAGGTAGGCATCGACGTCGGCGTCGGAGATTTCCCGCGACGGACGTTCGATCTTGAGCCCCTTGTACGCGGGGAGATCGAATTCCGGGCGAACTTCCACGTCGAATTCGAATTCGAAATCCCCCTCTTCGGGGAGCTCGATGCTGTCGAGGTCGAGATTCGGCTCGTTGATCGGGTCGATACCGGAATCTTCGCCGAGCTGTTCGAGGCTAGCCATCAGGACCCGCTGGGTCACCTGATCGGAGAGTTCTTTCTTGAAGCGCTTCTTGACGAGGTCGGCCGGAACGTGCCCGACGCGGAAACCGGGGACTTCGGCCTTGCCGGAGTAATCCTGGACCAGCGTGCCGTAAACTTCGTCGATCGAATCGCGGGAGACCGAGATCCGGACGTGCTTTTTGCAGGGGCCGACATCCTGAATGTCAATATTTAGATTCAGCCGTCCCGACTCTTCCGCCGCATCCGCGACATCCACCGTGGCCGCTTCGTCTGCTGCCGACTGGTTTTCGACCTTTGCCACGCTCGCACCCCTCTAAAAACGATCGGCCGGCGACCTTCTTTTCAGATCGCAGGCCGCATGTTGATTTGGCCAACCGCATGCATTCGCGTCGGCCCCTCTGCGCTTTGGATCAAACGTCTTGATCACAAGAGCGGGTGAAGGGATTCGAACCCTCGACAACCACGATGGCAACGTGGTGCTCTGCCAACTGAGCTACACCCGCAAGCTGAAAACTCGCGATCCCCGCAGTGGGGAAGACCGGAGAGTTTATGAACTGTTTGCGCCGTCAGTCAAGCCAGCCCTACCCTTGTCGCAAACTTCCTGAATGTTTTGGTTTGGGTGCGGTTCAGATTTCTCTGCCGGCAGCGACCGCAGGGTTTATACGACCCTGCTGCAAAAAAAGGCACACCCAAGAGAGGTGTGCCTGATCAGAACTTGTATCTATTGAGACCGGAAATCACGGGCTCTTGAGCTCGTCTTCGACGTCATTGACCTTGCCGAGGGTGATTCCGGCCAGCACAGCGGCGGTCACCGAGGCACCCAGTGTCGTCAGCGAGATGAAATCGATGCCGCTCAGGCCGGTTCCGTACTGGCCGCGGGTGGCATTACCGACCACGAACACCGGCTGCTTGCTGGCAGAGGGGGGAGCCACGTTCGACGGCCAGACCCGAATCTGATTGGCGTTCTGTCCGACAGCGACCTCATAAACACCGCTGCTCAGGCCGGCGACTTCAAAGGTTCCCTGTGCGGAGGAAACAGTCTGGGCCACTTCCTTGCCGCCGCGACGGACACTGATCACGGCTCCATCCACCGGCTGGCCTGTCGGGTTGACCAACACGCCGACCAGTCCACCGTTGGGTGCCAGGGAGACATCCTTGGCTGCCACGGCTGCCTTCGCAGGAGCGGCGGGAGCGGCGATGACCGCATTGGGAACCAGCATTCCGCAAACCGACAGAACGCATGCGGCACGCGACAAGCTTCGAACCAGTTTCATTGGGATTCTTCCTTCGGTTCTCGGCCGACGATATGGCAATTCGCTGTCTCCACGGCCGAATGGAACAACGACTCTGACTCGCGACGCGTGCCGCAAGGCAAGTGTGTGAAGTGACTTTGACGAGGGGAAATCTGTGGGGATCAGGACTGTTTCAGGATCTCAGTCCAGTGGGAGCGGGAGTTTGCCCCGACAGGAAAATTCGGTCAACAGCAATTTCAGTCCTCCCGCCCCCCCTCCCGGCAAGTTGCAAGAATTGCCGAAACACCGCTTCCATCGCCCTCAATCCAGAGCCGGAAATTCGCGAGGAACAGCTGCGAACCACGGAACACCGAATTGCCACTGTTTCTGACCGGTGATAAAATTCAAAGCTGCGCAACCGAACAACCAGGGAGTCAGGCCCACGGTGGCCTGCGTGGCTTGCATGGATATCCGCCAGAACCCATTGTGGCTGAGTGTATGGCTGGGACGCTGGTTCCATGCCGACGTCCGTATCAACATCTGGTTTCTGGTGTTCGCGATTTATGTCGTCTCCCAGCTGGGCATGCCGCTGGGGCTGGCGGTCACGTCACTGCTGCTGTTCAGTGTGCTCTGCCACGAATTCGGTCATGTTCTGGCCGCCCGATACACTGGCGGAAACGGACACGAAGTGATTCTTTGGCCCCTCGGCGGCCTGACATTTGCCACTCCCGGCCCCAGTCTCGGAGCAGAAATCTGGACATCGATCGCCGGTGTCCTCGTCCACGCCGTCCTCTGCCTGATCACCTTGCCCGTGATCATTAAATCCGGCCAGGCGGACGCTGCCATGCGGCTGTTGTCGCTGCCGGAAGTTTCGCTCTCGAACGACCTGTTCGGCGCACTTGGCACGCTGCTGTTCGCCATCAACTTCAAATTGCTGATGGTCAATCTTCTGCCGATTTATCCGCTGGACTTTGGACAGCTGTTTTACACCGTGGCCCGCATCTGGTGGGACCGGCCGACCGCGCGGCTCGGCACCTTATGGGTCGGCATCATTCTGAGCTTCATTGTGCTGCTCGTGGCCTCCATGGCCCAATCGATCGAGCTGATGCTGATCGCCTGGCCGCTCAGCCTGTTTGCTCTCTATGAACACTGGAATGTCCAGATTGCCCGGCAGCTCGACGAATCGTTCATGGATTACGACCTTTCGCAGGGCTATACGAGCCTCACACATCGGGACCTCGAAGACGACCCCGACGCCCCACCGACACTTGGGCCGATTGCCCGCTGGAAGCAGCAGCGTGCGGAAAAACGCCGCCAACGCGAACAGCAGGAACGGCTGGAGACCGAACGGCGGGTCGATGAACTGCTGGAGAAAGTCCACCAGCATGGCATGCAGTCGCTCTCCGATGCCGAACGCCGCTTCCTGAACCGGGTCAGCAGCCACTATCGCAGCCAGGGCTGACCGGCTCCCGCGAACTCCGTCTCCGCCGCAAGACACCCACGGCTTCGACTCTTTTCTTGCCGCAATTCATTGTCCGCTCACTCGACAGAGTCCCGTTTCCAGAAGATGATTCGGGGCGAAATCCCATTCTGAAATCGTCCTAGCCGAAGTGATCCCCTATGCGCTGGTCGCAGACCCTGATTCCCACCATGAAGGAAGATCCGAGCGATGCGGAGATTCCAAGTCATCGGCTGATGCTGCGCGCCGGACTGATCCGTCAGTTGATGGCGGGCGCCTATACGTATCTCCCGCTGGGGTATCGGGCACTGCGCAAAGCAGAAAACATTGTGCGGCAGGAGATGGATGCCGCCGGAGCCGTCGAGCTGTTCATGCCCGCACTGCAGCCGATCGAGCTGTTCGAGCGGACCGGTCGTCGCGAAGCCTTCGGCAATGTGCTCATCAACTTTCAGGTGAAGCGCCGCGACCACCGTGTGCATCTGGCGCTCGGCCCCACGCATGAAGAAGTGGTCACCGACCTGATCTCCCGGCTCGTCAGCAGCTATCGTCAGTTGCCGCTGACCGTCTACCAGATTCAGACGAAATTCCGGAACGAAGAACGCCCCCGCTTTGGCGTCCTGCGGACCAGCGAATTCCTGATGAAAGACGCGTACAGCTTCAGTACGTCGGTGGAACAGCTCGACGAAGCCTATCGCAAGATGTACGACGCCTACTGCCGCATCTTCTCCCGCTGCGGACTGGAATACATTCCGGTCGAGGCGGAGAGCGGCCCCATCGGCGGCGATGCATCTCACGAGTTCATGATTCCCGCTGCCAACGGGGAAGACAGCATCGTCCGTTGCCAGAACTGCGGATACGCCGCCAATCTGGAGCGGGCCGAAACCGGACGTTCCGCCCCCGGCGCTCCCGCAGCCAGCAGCACCGAAGTCAAAACGGTCGATACTCCGCACGCCGGCAGCATCGAGCAGGTTTCCCGCATGCTCAAGATCCAGCCTTCACAGCTTGTGAAGACGCTGATCTTCGTGGCGGACGGAGCCCCTGTGGCGGTTCTGCTGCGTGGTGACCATGAGGCCAACGAAGGGAAGATCCGTCGGGCTCTGGGGGCCAGCGAACTCGCCCTCGCCGATGAAGACACCATCCTGAAGGTCACTGGGGCGCCTGTCGGATTCGCCGGGCCCGTCGGTTTGAAATGCCGCCTGATCGCCGACCACGATGCCGCTGCGGTGGTGGATGCCGTCGTCGGCGCCAATGCCAAAGACCAGCACCTGACCGGCGTGAACCGGGGACGCGACTATCAGCTGGAGACGTCGTTCGATCTGCGGAATGCCGCCGATGGTGATCCCTGTCCGCGCTGCAGCGGCACGATGACCTCGGTGCACGGCATCGAAGTTGGCCACGTGTTCAAGCTGGGGACCAAATACACAGTCTCGCTCGATGCGAACTATCTCGATGACAAGGAGCAGCGGCACCCGATCATCATGGGGTGCTACGGGATTGGCGTGAACCGCATCATCGCGGGGCTGGCCGAGACCTGTCATGACGAAAACGGCCTCATCTGGCCGATGTCGGTTGCTCCCTATGAAGTCGAGCTGATTCCACTGAATGTCACCGACCCGGCCGTCATGCAGGTGGCCGAGCAGCTGTACGCGAATCTGAAGACCGCTGGAATCGACGTCCTGATGGACGATCGCGACGCCCGTCCGGGCTTCAAGTTCAAAGATGCGGACCTGATCGGCATTCCCCTTCGCGTGGTCGTGGGTGGCAAGGGGCTGAAGGATGGGGTCGCCGAAGTGAAGTGGCGCACCGAGCAGGATCCGATGCTGATCAAGCTCGACTCTGTGGTCCCGGAAGTGACCCGACTTGTTCGTGAGGCACGTGGCTGAATAGATCAGGGACCTGTTTCCTCCCGTGCCAAGTGGCTCAGAAGTGAGTTTCGTTTCGCACCGCGTAAGGGAGGGCAAGCATGATCGATGCAGACATTCAGGGGCTGGTGGAACGCGTTGAGGCCTTTCGCTTCGACGAGGGAGAACCCCGGTTGACGTTCGCAGCCAGACTGGCCCGCGAACAAGGCTGGACCGAACAGTTCACCGCGCGCGCCATCGCGGAGTATCGACGGTTCGCCGTACTCGCGGTGGCGGCGGGGCATCCGGTCAGCCCCTCCACGGCAGTGGATGAGGTGTGGCACCTGCACCTGATCTACACCCGGTCCTACTGGGACCGGTTCTGCAGCGAAGTGCTCCGAACGAAGCTGCATCACAATCCGACGGCCGGGGGACCTGCAGAACATTTCAAGCATCTGCAGCAATACTCCCGCACGCTGGAGTCATACCAGCAGGTCTTCGGAGTCGATCCTCCGAAGGACCTCTGGCCGACACCGGCCCGGCAGTATTCCGTCTCGTCCGGTTCCCGCTGGAAAGGTCGGCTGCATCTGTTCATGCAGAGAATGAAACGACTCGTGGCCTTCGCCTTCATGCTGCTGGCCCTGTCCGGGTGTCAGGGTCAGAACTGGCAGGCGATCAATGTCTTTGACTGGCCGGGCAAGAAGTTTCTGGCGTTCTATTTTGTCCTGCTGGCGATTGCTATCGCTGCAGGCGCGATCCTGCGACGGGGCTTCACGCGACCGGAAATTGATGACAACCAGCTGGAGCAGCTGGAGAAGCATCCCTATCTGTTGTCGACACTCGCAGGGGGCCCGCGCCTGACAATCGCCACCGCGATGGTCAAAATGATGCAGGAGGGGACGCTGCGGACAGTCGAGCGGGGTGCATCGAAAAAGGTGATGGGAATCGCGATCGCTTCCCCACGAAACTCGCTCGCGAAGGGGTCTGCGGTCGCTGACGATGCCCCTCAGCTGGAAAAGACCGTGCACCTGCTGGCGGGTGTGGCCGGAGAGGTCGAGGCGAAAGAAATCATCGACGGCTCATTGCCGGTCGTGCAGGAGTACGAAGACTACTTACAGGAAGAAGGCTTGCTTGAAGACCCCGACGAGAGCTGGTCGTACCGTCGGGTGCCCGTCACAATCCTGGTGGCCGTGCTGGCCATCGGAGTCGGCAAGTTCGCTGTCGGCCTCGCCAGAAACAAGCCCGTGCAACTCCTGTTTTACCTGTTGGTGGCCTGCATTGTTGCCATCGTCTTCATGGCGAAGAAACGTCGCACAACTCCTCGGGGAAGTCAGATCGTCAGTGAACTGCGCAGCCGTCACCGGTCACTGCGAGACCGTGTGAATTCGCCAGAGGAGACAGCCATTGTTCCCCTGATGCTGGCGACGGGTCTCTTCGGGGTCGCTGCCCTGAAGAATAATGCGGTGGCCTCGCAGACGTTTCATGTCCTGCGGGATGGCGGCGAATTGGCTGCGGCGGGAGGGATGGCCGATTCTTCAACAGGGTGCAGCGGAGGCGGGGGCTGTGGCGGTGGGGGCTGCGGAGGCTGCGGCGGCGACTGACTTCCCGTGATGCCGGTGAATGGCTTACAACGGGTTGAAGTCTCCCCGTTTTCTTCCCGCCCGATGAGGTCCTAAACCATGCGCATCGCCCCTCTCATACTTCCGGCAATCCTGTTGCTGTCGGCTCCTGCTTTCGGGCAGACCATCAAGTCCGTGAAAGATGCTTACGACGTGCTGCATGCGTCGACTCCCTTGTCTGCGGAAGGGGCTGCCGAGCTGCAGAAATTCGTTGAGGCCAAATACAAGTCGGAAGACCTGACCAAGGGGAACCACAAGCACCTGCAGCAGAAGGCCGACGACGGTGGGGGCTATGGCTTTTTGTGTCTGAGGGCGCCACAGGCCAGGCAGGTCAGCGTCGCTGGCGACCGAGGATATCTAGTCCCGATGACCCGTCTTCCCGGGACTGACCTGTGGGTCTGGGCGGAGAAGTTTGCCGAGAACACCGGAATCCATTACCGGTACGACGTCGACGGACGGCGATTTGTCGGCGGACGAGCTCCCCGCATGGGCTTCGAAAACTATCCGCTGGGGCCCGATGGCCTGGAACAGCCGGGAGTCCCCAAGGGGCAGATCCTGGAAATGGGAGTCTTCAGCAGTCAGAAGCACTTCCCCGGGACCGAACGCAAATGGTGGATCTACATCCCTGCTCAATACAACCCAGCCGCGAAAAAGCAGGCGAGCCTGATGGTCGTGAATGACGGGGGTGGCTTCTACAAGGGAGAAGGGAGCGTCAGTACCGTTCTCGACAATCTGATTCACCAGAGGAAAATTCCCGTGACGATTGCGGTCTTCATCGATCCGGGAGTCTTCCCCGCCAAAGAGGCGGGCAAAGATCCTGTGAGCAATCGCAGCAACGAATACGACACCTGCACCCCGCGCTATGCGAACTTTCTGGATGAGGAAATCCTGCCGATCGTGCGGGATCGGTTTCCCCATTCTTCCAACCCCTGGGATCATGCCATCATGGGCTCATCCTCCGGAGCGAGCTGCGCGTTCACTGCTGCGTGGCATCGCAACGATCTGTTTCGCCGGGTCATCAGCTTTGTCGGCTCCTACTGCGATTTCCGGCCGCTGAACAGCTATCCGGAATACGGCGGAGCCCTCAAGCTCGACAAGGATGACTATGGTCCGTGGAAAACGGCGCACGATTACCCGGCCCTCATCCGCAAGACCAATCCGCGAAAAGAAATCCGGGTCTTCCTCCAGGACGGCGAGAACGATGTGAACAACACGCTCGGGAACTGGTGGCTGGCCAATCAGCAGATGGCGTCGGCACTCTCCTTCGCCGGATATGACTACCGCTTTGCCACATCGACCGGCGTGCACTCCAAGCGGCACGGCATGTCGATCTTTCCGGAGATCATGACCTGGGTCTGGAGCAACGAGCACTCGGTCGGCGAGAACTGAAACCCGCCCACCACCGCAGGCAGCGACACACGGCACCCGTCTCACTGAGAGGCGGGTGTTTTTTCATTTCCGGACACTCCGCAACAGCCCCCACAATGACCGCCCCCACAGACGAGACGCATCAGCCCTCAAACGCTCCCAGCCCCAACACCAGATAAACCGCCATCAGGAGACCAATCGCCGCCAGAATCAGAGCGACCACGGTTCCCAACGAGAAAAATGAAGCGGGCAGCGGCAGTCCCTCGGAGAGTCGCTGCAGTTCACGACGATGCTTGATTGTCGCGGCGATATTGACGACCACCCCCAGGATCAGCAGGGCCGTCCCCGCCCAGAGCGACGCCCCTTGCGAAGGGGGAACGGGTTCTCCCCGGGCTGCGATCAGCTCCCGCATGAAGACGCCAAAGCGGGCGACCACAAATCCAAACCCCATTAGCGCCAGACCGGTCCTGATCCAGGCGAGCAAGGTCCGTTCGGCGGCGTAAAGCGTGGCGGCATCGAGGGGTGATTTCATCGGACTGATTTCAACAGGGTGCTGGATCGCTGGCAAGCATCGGCCCCAGAGACCTGCTGCAGCTGAGACAGAATGTTCAACAGCGTCTGACATCGCGTTAAGATGCCGAAACACCACAGGCAGGCGACGCGAACGGTGCGTTTTCGCACCGTAATTCAAAGCGAGCCACAACACTCGACTGCTACTTAGATTGCGATCGAAGTCGAGTGGCGAATCATCATGCCACGGGCAGGGAACGTCTCCTTTTGGCATCACCCCTGCATGATCAACCCAGATCGACCGGATTCCAAACACGCTGCCTCCACCGAAACTTGCGAAAAGAGTGACGCCGAACCGGGCGTTGGTCCCCTTCCAGTTTCGCGACGGGTGCCTGCGTGTTCGAGAAATTGAATGCGACCATTTCCGCAATGTCAGGCTCGCTTGGCGCGCTGCGGGTCGGTCTGTCCCGGCATGATTCTCGATTCTGCGCTGCTACTTCAGCTGCCGCAGCCGTTTAGGTTGCGCTGCCAGTTCTTCGTGCCGCCGCTCGGCACACCCTCTGCGAAATGGATTCTCTGTTCAGGCAGGATCAGCTGCCATCTCACCCGCATCGGGTGACCACCGTTTCCGCTGCGTCTCTCTGCCGCGAAACGGCTTGGTTCTCCATCACGCTACAAAGAATCGAATCGAGGGAAACTGCACTATGAACACAACTTTGAACGCTCTCTGGAATGACGAGGCCGGCTTCGTCGTTTCCGCCGAGCTGGTGCTGGTGGCGACCATCGTGGTCATCGGCATGATCGTGGGACTCAGCGAAGTGCAGCATGCCGTGGTTGCCGAGCTGAACGATGTGGCCGACGCGATCGGCGCGGTGAACCAGAGTTATTTCTTCAGCGGATTCCGGGCGGTCAAGAAAGGTGGACACGCCAAGTCTATGACCGTGGGCTCCGCATTCACCGATGTCCAGGACGACTGCGATAACAATCAGTGCGACATCAGCTGCGATCCTGCGAAGCCGGAAGCCCCCAAGGGTGGACATCACTGGTAATCCGCAACAGATCGCAGTGCAAGCAGAGTGAAAAATCAGCTTGAGGTGAGACGAGCTGATCGTGAGTGAGTGAGTGAGTGAGTGAGTGAGTGAAACTGGTTGAGTGAGACGCCAGGCCCGTCGGCATGTTTGCCGGCGGGCCTTCGCGTTTTGACCCGCGATCATCAGCCGGAGCGGCCTGTCCTCTTTTCTGAGCCCGCACAGCCAGCGTCTCGTATGCTGCCCTGCTCACTTCCGCGTGGCGAGAACGGATAGGTCACCAGCCGAAGTGCTGTGACAGTTCACAACCACCGATGCCCACAGCCACGCGCGCACAGCAATTCCCCAAAAGGCAGAGCAGCGGAGCGCAGTCGCGGCATTCCTCGCGCGGACCGGCTCAGGGAAGCGATGGTCAACGAGAGAGGTTTATTCCTCTTCGTCCGTAGAGGAATTCGGTTCCTGAGGAGCTTCGGGCGGAGGAGGAGCATCGACCGGAGGTGGTGAAGAACGTTGTCGACCCGGTTGCCGCCGTTCACTGGGAACCAGCCGATCCAGCAGTCCGTTGACGAACTGCGACGACTGACTGCTGCCGAACTTCTTGGCGAGCTCAATCGCTTCGTCGATCACCACACCGACGGGAGTGGTCGTCTTCAGGAGCTCAAAGGCTCCCAGCCGCAACACAGCCCGATCCGTGGCCGCCATACGGCTCAGCTTCCAGTTCTCCGCGACGGACTGAATCCGTTCATCCAGCTCCGCGCGGTGTTCCATGACGCCGGCAAACAGCCACCAGGTGAAACCCTTCAGATCCTCATCGTTCAGACGGTCGGCGATCATGTTGCGCACCATCCGCCCGTCCACATCAGGGTTCAGATCGACCTGATAGAGCATCTGAATTGCAACCTGGCGTCCTTTGCTACGTTTGGCCATACCTCGATTGTATCCTCAATTCCGCGGTGACTGCCCGTCCGGCGGACTTCATGCTTCAAATTTGAAAAGTTGATGATTCACTGCTGCTCAGGAGGGGGCAGTGCGGTTCAGGCAGGTCGGGCACCGGAGGGGCGCATCCGCAGGGGTCATTCCTCGGGGAGCGCAGGGGCCTCAGCGTTCTGCCAGTTGCTTCAGCACATTTGCGGTTTCAAGGGCGGCGAGGGCCGCTTCCGCCCCCTTATTGCCCATTTGGCCCCCCGCGCGCTGCAGTGCCTGATCCATATTACGGCAGGTCAGCACGCCAAACAAGACGGGGACTCCGCTGTTCTGGGCAGCCACCGTCAGCCCCTGAGCCACCGCGTGATTGATGTAATCGTGGTGGTCTGTATCCCCCTGCACAACCGCCCCTAAGGCAATCACAGCAGAATACTTGTGACTATTAGCCAGTTTTGTGGCCACCACCGGGAGCTCAAAGGCTCCCGGCACCCAGGCGACGGTAATGTGACTTTCCGCCACCCCGTGACGGACCAGAGTCTCCACCGCCCCGCTCAGCAGGGGGCGAGTCACCTCTTCGTTGTACCGGGAGACCGCGATCGCAAAACGGTCGTCCGCTGTCACGCGGAGCTTCCCCACAATCTGCTCAACCATTGCACGCACACTCAGTTTCAACGGACGAAAACGGCGAACTCCCAGTGTACCGCAGCGACGATCCCGGATCTACAGGACCCGCCTCACCCGGCTGCGAGACATGCCGTCCAGCACTCTCCGGACGCGCCACGTGGAGTCACCCTTTCCGTTGATCCTGGCGGGAGCCGCCCCGACCACCTGAAGTCCGTCCCTCTCTTTTCACCCGGTGACTCCAGGCATTCAAACGGATCACTGCAGATTGACAGAATCCCAAGAGGATCGCGATGCTACGGGCCAGACATGGCCGGGTGGTGCGGCTTCAACCGATTTCCGCGCTGCCCATTTCACCGACCTCTGAAACACCCTGCGCCCCTGTTTGAGCGACCGACATTCATGAAAGCTCTTGCTGTCCATCCTGGTCGTCCCCACAGCGCCCATCTGGCGGAGATCCGCGAGCCCCGGGTCTCCGATGTGCCGGGAGGCCGGGGTGTCCTAGTGAGGACGCTGCAGGTCGGCGTGGATGCGACCGATGCCGAAATCAATGAAGCCCTCTACGGACGGGCACCGGAAGGGGACGACTACCTCGTGCTGGGACACGAAGTCTTCGGCAGAGTCGAAGAAGTCGGCCCCGAGGTCAAAAACGTTCAGCCCGGAGACTATTGCACCTGCACTGTCCGCCGCCCGGGCCCCACGCTGTTCGATCAGATCGGCCGCAATGACATCACCAGTCATGATGTCTACTACGAGCGCGGGATCAACCTGCGACACGGTTTTATGACGGAGCGTTTCGTCGACGATGCCGAGTTCATCGTCAAGGTCCCCGTCGGCCTGAAGCACCTGGGCGTGCTGGCTGAACCGGCGAGTGTCTGTGCGAAGGCCATCGAACAGGCCGAACTTGCACAACAACGTCTGCAGATCTGGGAACCGAAGCTCGCCTTCGTGACAGGTGCCGGACAGATCGGATTGCTGACCTCGCTGATGTTGCGACTGCGGGGGCTGGAGGTTTATACACTCGCCCGCACTCCCGAGCCGGGTCTGCGGGAAGAGATTCTGAACGGCTACGGCGCGCACTACATCAGTACCCGTCAAACACCGATGGAAGAACTCGTGAAACGGGTCGGTCGTCCGGACCTGATCGTCGAAGCGACCGGTAACAGCGCTGTCGCCTTCGAATGCATGCAGCACCTGAATTTGAATGGTGCTCTCGTCTGGACCAGCGTGACGGGAGGAAGCCGACAGCTCTCCGGTTTTCCTTCCGACAAAGTGAACCTCGAGTGGGTTCTCGGAAACAAGTTGCTGCTCGGTAGCGTAAATGCCAATCGCAAACACTTCGCGAGAGGACTCTCCGACCTCTCGCTGGGCGAGGTGATGTTCCCCGGTGTCACGTCGAAAATCCTGACCACACCGATCGACGGATACGAGCAGCCCGAACTGATCATGCGGGAGCTGACCGAAAACAAGTCGGCTCTCAAAGTCTACGTGAATGTTTCCGCGGAATAGTGCAGACAGACCTGGCATCTGCCCATCGTCACCAGGCGGCTTTGTGCCCGTGATCGGCCGAGACGCCTGCTGCAGTGGGCGTGCGAATTCTCCGTTGCCAGCGACGAACGGAAGTGACACATGACGACGACACCGTTCGCGAATTCCCCGGAGTTCTCGTTCATCGATTGGGTGCGAGAACAGGCCCCGCTGCGCGATGACGTGCTGCTCGGAATCGGCGATGATGCCGCAGTCCTGGACCCGGCCGGCCGACGAACGGTTGTCACGGTCGATGTGATCACCGATCAGGTCGACTTCGACCTGCAGCAGACCCTTCCGGAACGGATCGGCCGCAAGGCGCTGGCAGTCAATCTCAGCGATCTGGCCGCCATGGCCGCCGAACCGTGTGCCGCTTTCGTGGGACTGGTGCTTCCTCGTTCTCTCTCCCGATCGTCTCTCGAGCGGATCTACGCGGGAATGTTCGAACTGGCTCGGGAATGGAACGTGGCCATTGCGGGGGGCGACACCAACAGCTGGGATGGTCCACTCGCGTTGAGCGTGACATTGCTGGGTTGGAGCGAACGCCGGAAGCCGTTGACCCGCGCGGGGGCCCGACCCGGCGACTGGATCTTCGTGACCGGCGGGCTGGGGGGCTCGCTTCCATCGGACCGGCATCTCACCTTTGAGCCCCGCATCCGGGAAGCGCAGCTGCTGGCGTCAACCTATGACCTGCACGCGCTCATGGACATCAGCGATGGCCTGAGCAGCGATCTCTTTCACATCCTCAATGCCAGTCAGGTGGGGGCGGAACTCGACGGGGACGCCATCCCCATTCACGCCGATGTTGATCGGCAGCTGCCGCAGCGGGAGCGTCTGCTCCACGCTCTCAATGACGGCGAGGACTTTGAATTGCTGTTCACAGTTTCTGCCGCAGACGGTCAGCGACTGCTGAACAATTCACCGCTGGCGATTCCCGTAACGAAAATCGGAGTGGTCACCCGGGGCAGTGCGGCGACCATCGTTGTTGAAGGGGAACGTCTCCCCCTTCAACGTGGTGGCTGGTCGCATCAATTCGGCAGCTGAAGATTGAATCCTTCAGGCGGCCAGAGACTCTGACTTTGCCGGGGCGCCGAGGAATCGACCCACCCTGCCGAACCGTCCGCTGTAGAGCAGGATCAGGTACGAAGGAACCAGAATCGGGCGAACCACGAAGGTGTCGAGCAGTACGCCAAACCCGAGGGCGAAACCGAGCTGCACCATTCCCAGCAATGTGCCGGACATCAGGGAGAAGAACGTTCCCGCCATGATGATTCCGCAGCTGGAGATGATCCCGCCGGTCTTGGTCAGGGCGGTCAGCACGCCCCCCACGAGACCATGCTTTTCCTGTTCTTCCGTGACACGTGCCATGAGCAGGATGTTGTAATCCTCCCCCATCGCAATCAGGATCGTGAACAGGTAAATCGGAACCTTCCAGTCGATGCCGTTGAACCCCGCCGGATCGCGGAGATAGAAGACGAGGAACGTCGCCCCCAGTGTAACCAGATAGCTGAAGACGACGCTGATGATCAGGTAGCCGCAGACTTCTGGTTCCCGCAGCAGCGTGACCAGCACCAGATAAACCGACACGACCACGAGCAGGTCGATGACGATCCGGTCACGATCGGTGACCGATTTCAGATCGCGGATTCCGGCAGTGGTTCCCATTGGCAGAATGCGGGCGGTGCGCCGCAGGGCATCCTGCTCCCCTTCCGGAGCGTCCGGGTTAAGAGGGATCGCCTCGCGGACTGCCCCCTCCACACTTCCCAGCAGCTCGATTGCTTCGCGGGTGAAGGGATCGCGATCCAGCACAAAATCGAGTCGCATCACTTCCCCCGCCAGCGGACCTTGCGTGGCGGTGTAGGTCTGGTGGGCAATCCGACGGGTCGGTCCCCGCTTGATCAGCGGCAGGCTCGACATGTATTTGGCAGCCTCTTCGGTCGTCCCCAGCGGATGGATCTGATTGCGGATATCCACAATGTCGAGATCTTCCTTCTGGGCCGACATCGTCTCGGAGATCTGCTTGCTGAGCTGACTCGCCAGAGTGATCTGGGTGAGATCCTGTCCGTCATACTGTTTTTCCAGAGCCTCGCGATCGAAGTGCACCAGCATTGTGACCGGACCGGTCACTCCGGCGGCGAAATGCTTCTGGACGACCTTGGCCCCGACGACACTCGGTTCGTTCTGGGGAAGGTCAGTCAACAGACCGTAGCTGAGATCATTCTGGAATGCGGCTCCCACGACAGCCAGCGGCATCATGATCAGCACGGTCGCCAGAAACACGAAGCCCGGTCGACGCTGCAGCAGGTTGGCAGTCCACTGCCAGCCCTGGTCGAGCCAGCGTTGATCGCGAATTTTGCTCCACAGACTGGCGCTAGGGACCCAGCCGGCCCGGTAGGCCACTTCGTCACGCCGGACATCCGGCCAGAAGGCCCATTTCCCCAGAATCAGCAGAAACGCCGGGGTGAAGGTCAACACAAAGCAGAGTGACACGAACAGACCGAACGAGATCGCGAAGCCGGCCTGCCGGAATTTTCCAAAGTCTGAAAAGCCCATCATCCCGATCCCGATGATGCTCGTTCCCGCACTGGTGGCAAGAGCGGCACCGACCCGGTAGATGGATCGCATCATCGCTTCCGCGTTGGTGATGCCGGTATCCAGCTCTTCCTTGTAGCGGGCGATCAGGAACAGGCAGTAGTCGATCCCCGCACCGTAGACCACCACGGTGACATAGACTTCCAATCCGGTGAAGATGTCGATCCAGCCCAGTCCGGCCAGAATCCGCAGCAGAGCCTGTGTCAGAGCAAGGGCGATTCCCACCGTTGCCAGCGGGACGACGACCAGCAGCGGGGCGCGATAAATGGCCAGCAGCAGCACGATCACCAGCAACTTGGTGAACAGTTCGGTTCGACTGGCGCTGGTGACTTCCGCTTCCAGCATGTCACGGCCGACTGTGGCCGAACCGCTCAGGGCCATGGCCAGACCGAGCGGCTTCTGTTTGAGAATTTCCGGATCCTTGAGCAGATCCTCCACGCGATGCAGCACCACCACGTTCTTGCGATTGAGGAACTCTGTCTTCAGGTCGATAACGACGAGTGTCGCCTGCTTGTCCTGACTGACGAGCAAAGGTCCGATGCGGCGATCGTCGTACGTCGCCACCGCGGCAATGACCTGCTCCGACTCGGGGATTTCGGAGAATGAGGACTTCAGCAGATCGCGATGCCCCGCGGGCGTGGTCCGCTGAATCTCATGCAACGCTGGAATCAGGGTCTCGCTGATGAAGGCCCGGTCGGCATCATTGATCCCGGATTTGCGCTCCGGTCGTTCAAGCACAATGACAATGTTGCTGCCCAGCGGGTCCTGCTTGACGGATTTCCCACCCTCGGTCGCTTCTTCTTCCGTCGGGGGGGCAGAGGCGAACGCCTCGCGATAAAGCAGTTCCGCCTGTCGGCTCGAAGATTCTTCCGGCAGGAAGGAGAACTCGCCATCCTTCCACACCTCTTGAAAGGTTGGCGAAAGTTTGACGGCAGTTACCACCACGACCAGCCAGACGCAGATCCAGGTTTTGGGGTAGCGGCTGACAATTTCACCGAGTTTCTTATACATCGTGAAAATTCTCGTCCGGTGAAAAGTGGCCGCTGAGGCTGATCCCTGAAAAACTTTCGAACCGTAGCTCCCCAAGCATTTTCGGTCAATGTCTTTACCGCGGCAGGAGCGCGGAGTCAGAGCATGAGACTGAAACCGAAGTGAGACCCCAGCGACAGCGGATCGCTGCTGGCAGAGACCTTCCTTGGCAACGCATGTTCAGGACAAGTTACAGCTGGGAGCTCGATTCGGCCGGTGCGGCTTTCACTTGAGCGCGCAGCAGCACATCGAGTCCAAAAATATATTCGAAGAACTGACGGTTCCGTCTCAAGGCAATTTGCTCAATTGAGAGATCATCGACGTAAGGAACCGTGATGACGAGCCGGTCACGCACGCGCGTACATTCAATCTGGCGGATTCGCTGACTGCGCGAGGCATCCAAAGCAATGGCGATGCGCAATATTGCAGCAAGTTTGGAAATGATCACCCGCCGCACCCGGTCCATCGACGCGTACGGCTGGTGAGTGGTCTTCGGCAAAGATCGCCGGTGATAACGAGCCACCAGAGCCACCAGCAGCAGATCATCCGCCGTCAGCCCGAACAGGCTGCTGTTCATGATCAGGTACATCGAGTGCTTGTGCAGACTCGACGAGTTGATATAGCCCCCGCTCTCGTGCAGGGCCGCAGCAACATAGAGCAAGGTCTCGTACCGGTCTTCCAGTTCGTGTTCTTTCCGGAGCTGCCGGAACAACTGACGACAGAGTTCCGCCACATTGCGGGCGTGATCCTGATCGACATCGTAGCGGCGGGCCAGTTCCCAGGTGGCACGAATGATCTGCTTCTGGAAGTCGTCCGTCCAAGTCCCGCTTTCGGACATGTCACGGATCAGTCCTTCCCGCAGGTTCACGTTACAGACGAGCAGCCGGTCGACCCCCAGCAATTCGGCGATCTTCAGATTCGCCAGCAACGCCGCGCCGACGGTCTCCGCCTCGGGAAACGTCAGATGAAAGCGATTGACGAGCCCTTCTTCGGTACGGGCGAAAATCTCATCAACAAACCTGCCCAGCTCCCCCAGTTTCAATTCAACCAGCCGATCATGGGTCACGCGCTCTTTCAGGATCTCCTCGGCAGCAAAGCGGATGTCCCCACCCATCGTGACGAGATTCACCGACGGGTATTTGCGCAGAATCTCGGTAAACGGCTCCAGCTGGCTGTGGATCTCCCCCTCCAGAATCATCCGGATCTTGTTTCGGGGAACATGATGCAGACTCAATGTCTGCTGAAGCCGGAGCGAGCCAAGCCGGAATGCATGCGAGTAGGCGACGTTTCCCTGCTCGATCGTCAGCAGTTCGGTATTACCCCCGCCCACCTCGACGATGATGGACGGAATCCGATGCAGCCCTTCCTGACCTTTCAGCAGCGGCTGCACCCCTCGATAGGTGATCCGGTGAACCTCGGCCTCATCGAGAGTTTCGACGGAAAGCCCGGTGGCGACGTAGATCCGGTCGACAAACGTGATCCGGTTCTGCGCTTCGCGGACGGCACTGGTCGCGACGACTCGAATATCTTCAGCACGGGAAATCCCGTATTCGTCCAGCTTGCGACGATACGACCGGAGCACCGACACGCATTCTTCGATCGTGGTGCGGGAAATCTCGGCGGTGGTGAACGTGTCTTTCCCGAGATGGACCGCCTGAGAGAGCGTTTCCAGGCGGCGAATCGTCCCTTCGGCCTGGATTTCGGCGATCGCCATGCGGATTGACGTGGCCCCCACGTCAATCACGGCCACGGTTCGAACTCGGCCGGAAGGCCCACGGAAGGGAATATTCACGATGCAGAACTTTCGACAGCACACCGGGAAGCAGAAATCGACTGGATCCGCCTGAATCATCACTGATTCTGCAAACCGGGTCTACTCCAGCGGCGGCAGAGCCAATCCCGCATCAGCTGATCTGCGGATTTTGATAACAGAATCCAGTTTCCCTCGCTTCGCGAGCGTCAAACTCACCCTCACCGGCAATCTTGCTGGAAAAGCTCGCATGAGACGCATACCTGCAACGGTTGTTCCGGTAAGGCAATTCAGGGGCAGTAACCGGATCGCAGCGGTAAGACCTCCGGCATGCCCTTTGACAGTGGTATGTCGTGAATGAATCAATCATCAGCTGACGGTTAAGGCGACGATAGTTCGAAACTGAATAACAGAGCAGGAGATTCGGGCATTCGTTGCGTGGAGGTTTCCGTTCAGACGGAACACGCAACGTGCACGGAATCAGGCACAGCAAGGATGTTGTGCTGAGGTCGATGGGCGGAAGGAGCTGCCACAGATGCTAGGAAGCTTGAAGAAAAGACGACTCCGGAAGGCTGCACTCGCCGCGCTGCTGGCGTGGATGATGCCCGGATGTGTCCGCGATCGGGCTGACGTGTTCTACCTCGGCAAGGAACAGCGGAACACGTACAAGGCCCACGCCACCGAGCTATCGTATCCGAACGTTGCCGATACCCCGCCCCCACAGGTCACGGGAACGGCACCGCCTCACACGATTCTGGAAACCGACGAAATCCCGATCCGGGATATTTCACTGGCCGAAACCATTCAGATCGGACTGGCGAACAGCCAGGTTCTGCGGACCGCCGGCGCGTTCCTGACGCCTACCAATCCGTTGCTGGCCGTCCCCAACGTCATTCCCTCAACGCTCGATCCGGCCATTCAGGAGACCGGGGTCCTGTTCGGAAACCGCGGTGTGGAAGCGGCCCTCTCCGCCTTCGACGCTCAGGTGAATGCCAGCGTCATCACCGGGAAAAACGAGGTCTATCAGAACAGCCCATTCGTCACCAACAGCGGTGTTCTGAATTCCGATGCCACTGCCTTCAACGCCTCACTCAGCAAGATCTTTGCGAACGGGGGCTCGATCTCGGTCAATCACAACGTCAACTATCTGGGCAGCAACCAGCTGAACCAGCTGTATCCCTCGACCTACGCTGGGAACGTTGGAATCGAATATCAGTTGCCGTTGTTGGCGGGGTCCGGAACGGAATTCACCCGGATTGCCGGTCCGATCGGCCAGTCCTTCGGCGGGCTGACCGGGGTCTCCCAAGGGGTGATCATTGCCCGTATCAACAATGACATCTCGATTGCAGACTTTGACTTCGCACTGCGGGTGCTGGTCCGGGACATTGAAGATGCGTACTGGAACTTGTATCAGGCCTACCGCAATTACCATACGGCGGTGACGGCCAAAGACTCCTCGCTGCTGACGTGGCGCATCGCCGATCTGCAGCTGCAGGGAGGAGTGCGGACCAGGGCGGAAGTCGCTCAGGCACGCGACCAGTATTTCGGGACCGAAGCGGCCTCCCTGAATGCCCGCTCGAATATCTTCTCGGCGGAAATCCGGCTGCGACGCCTCATCGGACTCGCCGCCAATGACGGAACAACATTGCGTCCGCTGGACGAACCGGTTTCGGCACAGCTGATTCCCGACTGGTACGCCTGTCTCACCGAAGCGCTCACCGAGCGTGTGGAGCTGCGGCGGCAGAAGTGGAACCTGAAGAGTCTGGAACTCCAACTGGTTGCGGCGAAGAGTCTGGTGCAGCCCCGGTTGGACTTCATCTCCGGCTATCAGATCAACGGCTTCGGCGACAATCTCGCCGGCGGAAGCGTGCAGGGAGCCCCGAACAACTTCTACGGCTCAATCGGAGAAGCAGACCAGACCGGCTGGAATCTCGGTGTGCAGTTCAACTGGAACATCGGTTTCCGTTCGGCTCTGGCTCAGGTCCGGAACTACGAACTGCGGATCTCCAAGGCCCAGCTGGTGCTGCAGGAGCAGGAGAAGGAAATTTCTGCCGAGCTGGCGGTTTCGTTCCAGGAACTGGCACGAGCCTACAACACGGCCGAAACCAATATGAACCGGCTGATCGCAGCCCGCGAAAACGTGAAATATCTCGAACCGAACATCCGTGAAGGAACGGTGCTGCTCGACGAACTGTTGCGGGCCCAGTTGCGGCAGGCGGAGGCGGAGGTGGCGTATTACACGAGCCTCGTCGATTACAACAAGGCACTGAACGATCTCCAGTATCGCAAAGGAACCATCCTGCGGCACAACGCCATCTTCATGGCGGAAGGTCCCTGGTGTCCCGAGGCCTATCTGGATGCCCAGCGAATCGCCGACGAGCGGAATCACGCCCGCGAGACCGACAAACTGGAAGCCATTCCGGAACCGTTCTCGACTCAGGCTCCGGTGGGAGGGGTGTTCTTCACCAATCCCGAAGCGGCTCCGGGGTTCGCCCCGACACCGGCCGCGGAACTGGCCGACCCGCAGGCAGCGATGGATCTGCCTCCGCGTAAAGTCGACGGGGACGACATCCAGAACTGAATTCGGTCGGCTGTCCCCGGAAGACGGTCAACGGTTGGCTGAACAGCGTGTCAGCCAACCGCTGCGGCGGAGCGGTCGTGGCCGTCCTTACGGAGCACTCCGGGGAACGGCAGACGGGGTGGACGAGCCCATCCCGGCGGCGGCATTGATCATCTCCAGATACATGAGGGTGTCATCCTTCTCTTCGTATCCGGGGACGGCGATATAAGCAAACTGCTGGGCAGCCACCGGCTGGTCCAGCACCACGTTCTGAAACTTCACAGAAATCATTTCGTGGTATTTTTTGGCGTCTTGCGTCGCACGCTTGAAGTAACGGAACCGTTCCGGAAACAGGGTCTCCTTGGCGAAATAGACCCGGACGGTATCGGGCAGAAAGCCCGCCAGCTGCCCACCCAGTCCCCCGAGTCCCATGATCAGGGACTGAGCCTGGTCGGCTCTCCAGCGTCCCTGAACGACGAGATACTCCCGGCCATCGACCGTTTCCGGGCGCATCGCATCGAAAATCATCGTCCGTTCCAGCGAAGCCAATACCGACGGCAGCCCCCCCAGTCCGATCTCGGCAGCCCGGAGTGCCACAGGCCGATCCTGATGCAGACGGGCTTCCCGGAGAATCTTCTGGATGTCTCGCCGGCTCAGTTCGATGTCCGGCTTGGAATCGGACTGCAGAGACGGACGGGCTTCGGCCACTTTCCGCACGGTGTGCAGAATCTGGCCGTCACAGACCTCGAGAAATGTTCCCTCCAGATCCTCCAGCTTGGCGACATATTCCAACCGGTAGCGAAAGTCGGAGGCAGAGAGGTAAGTTCCCTCGGAGTGGAACGAGTAATCACCGATGGAAACGTCCTGCACCATGTTGGCGCGAACGGACTGGTGCTGATACAGGCGTTCGCGAGCCTGCTTGACCACGGCCACCGCCTGTGGATCCTCTTTGATAACCACTTCTGCAGGAGGGGTTTGCGTCGCGGGAGCTGCCGCAGATGGGGGCGTTTCCGACTCCGCCTGCCAGGCGTAAACGGTTCCCACTCCACCCAGAACAAGCAGGGCAATCGTGGCTGTGAAGATGGGATGATTGTTCATGTTGTCGTGAAAATAGTGGTTTTTCCAAAGATTCCCGGGGCGCCAATCCGAAAACAAGATGTGACCAAGAGCCTGTGCACGTGATTCAGAGGTTGGCACAGGGGACGTCTCGGTTGGGCGACAGGGTGTCGCCAGCCATCAAGTTTAGCCATTACCGGCGCTGTTGGTCGACTGCAATCCCAGCGATTCCAGCATGGAAGAGGTCTAGCGATGCGACTGTATTTTCTGGCCTTGGGCACCTTGCTCATTGTTTGTGTGGGATGCGCGAGCGATGGCCAACAGGTTTTTAAGAAGAACGAGTACCACGCGCCTCCCGCAGCCATGATGGATCACCCCGGCCCGATGGTCGGCGGTCCTGGTCCGGGAGTCATGCTGACTTCCGCCACGGCCATGGCGCCCGCTGGCGGCCCCGGGTGTCCTCCCGGTGGTGCGATCGGAACCATGCCGGCTGCCTGCCCTCCCGGCGGGTACGGCTTTGTCCCGCCGCAGGTGACCCGGACCACTCAGGTCCGGTTCCTGGGCCCGGAAGGGATGCACATTGGCTGGCAGGTCGGCTCGAGCTTTGCCGAAAACCAGCTGATGGCTCCGGATCGCTACAACTTCGTGCAGGCAGCGACCTATCGCCTGAAGTTGTCCAGCATCCCCGGACGTGAAGGCCTCAGCATCTATCCGTCGCTGCACATCTATCCGACGCAGGCTGCGACCGCCGCATACCTGGAGCACAATGCTCTGCCGCTGCGGATCACAGACGAAGATCTGGATCAGGTGGAAACCAATAACTTCGTGACCAAAGTGATTTATCTGCCGGACGCCCGGTATCAGGAACTGGCCATCGCCGGAGTGGAAGAACTGGTCTCCACCCGCCTCGGCCCGGGACTGGACCCGGTGGCAGAAGCGGATCGCCGCGGAACGATCATGGCTGTGATCCGCATGGGGAACATGAACCTCGAAATGCCGAATCAGGCCGGCTACGCCGTCGGACAGAACGGTGGTCGCGGAAACGTGATGCAGACCCAGTACACTCCCGGACCCGATGGTGCTCAGGGACAGTTCGTGGCTCCGGTTCCCGTGGGTGGATACCTCGGCATCGGCCAGCCCGGTGCAGGCATCCCCGGTGACGTGGTTGTCGGTGGCCCTGCCGGCCCCGGAATGCCCGCCTACGATCCGATTGCAGGTTACAACGCCCCGATCTACGGCATGCCGACCGTCGGAACCCCGATCGGACTCCCCGGCCCGCCGCACATCCCGCTGGGACGTCCCGCCGGACTCAAGTCGCACACCGTTCGTAATACGACCGACTACAACATTCCCGGACCTGTGGATCACATGCTGATCGACGTTCGTCATGAACCGGGTCTGAGCCTGCCCCAGCCGGTCAAGTACATCCAGTACACGGAGAAGCACCCGGTGTATCAGCAGGGTGAAGTCTCCCAGCCAGCCTGGGCTCAACCATAGCCCCATGACTGCAGAAGCCGGGGCATCCCCCCGGCTTTTGTCATTGGAGCATCGGATACAGCGCCGACGCGACTCCTTCTGCCGAAAGACCACAGCCGAGTGGTCAGGCCATAGCGCCAGTTCCGATTCGCAACCTCTGCTCTCTCCTTTGCAGGCTTTGTGTCTCTGTCCTCTCAAACAGTTGAACACCCATGTTGCATCGCTGTTCCAAACTGATTCTGCTCATGAGCAGCCTGCCGGTGCTGTTTTCATCGCCGGGGCTGGCGCAGGACACGAAGCTGATCCTGGACCATCGCGCACCGACGGGGGTCGTCGGCCGGGTCAATCTGCTGATCCGGCCCGGAGCGGAAGCGGCTGCCCAGCCAATTCGCATCGTTCCGCCTTCCACGGGAGTCGTCTCGTTCTATGCCGGCTCGCCACGCAATGTGGTGGCACAGCCCGCTCCCGCGCAGGCCAGCTTTCTGGTGGGACGCGTTTATCGGGTGAAGATCAGCGACATGCCGGAGTTCCCCGGCGTCGAGATCTTCCCCACAATTGAACTTCTTGACCGTCTGCATCCTCCGGCCGAGCTCGTGCAGGAATATCCAATTCCGATTGAGCTCACGGAGCAAGAGATCGAAATCGTTCTGCAGGATCGCATGGTGACCAAAGTGGTGTATCTGGAACAGCCCGACATGGCCGTTCCGGCAGTCCAGGGGAAGGGAATTTTCACCGAAGACGTTTCTCCGACAGCCAACCTGCTGCAGGCTGCCGATTTCCGGGGACGTCCAATGGCCATCGTGCGAATTGGGGGACGGGTTCCGGATGCGAACTCGCCTGCTGACGAGTTCTACAGCCAATCACCAGTTTTTCTATCTGGAAATGAGCCGGCCGCTCGCCCGGCTGCGGGGGGATGAGATCATGAAGCGTTTTTCACTGCGCCAGCTGTACTCGCAGACATGGCTGCGGCATGCAGCCACCGGACTGACAGCAGCGACATTGCTGACTACAACCTCATCGTGCAGTTCGGTGAACCGGATGGCGCGAAGCGTCTTTCATCGCGATGAAACGGCACTCGCCGACGCGAGCAACAAAGAGGCTGCCAAGGCCATCGCTCCGGAACACAAGTCAGCCGAAAAAGACAAAGAAGCTGCACTGGCGCAGAAGGAGACGGCCAAGCCCGACAGCAAAGCGGCCGCTCTGGCCGGCAAGGCCGCCAAGCCCGCCGAAAAAGATCCCTTTGGCATCGGGGAAGACCCGTTTGCCACTCTGGGGGGCACAGGCATCCAGCAGACAGCGCTCGATGTCGCTGCTCCCCAGACCGCGCAGGCTGACATTCCGTTCGGCGAAAAACCCCGGGCAACACCGATTCACCATGAGGCCGAACCTCGCCTCGCGGCGGACCCGGCCTGGAGCAACTGCCCTCCCGGCGGTCCCGCCGTGGCAGCGACCTGTCCGACGGGAGAATGCCCGCCACGCCCCTTCCCGGGCGCGGAATATGTCGGAGATGAATATGTCTGCGACGGGGGCGACAAGGGAATTCCGGTCCACTACGAGGGGAAGAACCGGGCCGGTCTCGGACTGGAAGATACCGTGGCGGAGTACATCGACTCCGATGGCAAACGCCGCGTGAAGCCGAGCACCGAAGCCTGTGTCTACGCTCCCCGGTTTGGAGCGGTCCGTTCGGCGACCACACCGGTGGAAGACCTCTCCATCGAGAAGGCGCTCGGCCATCAGGATGAATGGTCACTGGCGGCACTCGACGCCAAAGCGGTCCTGGATGAAAAAGTCCAGACCGATGAAGTGCAGGACCTGCGGATTCGCTCCCGCGTGAGCGGACTCGAAGGTCGCACGGTTGATGACAAGCTCAACCAGACAGTCGCCGCAGCCCGCCACATTAAGACACTCAATGCGTTCGAAAACATCCAGTTCTTCCGTGAGGGTCTGTTTGACCGCATCGACATCGCCCTGCTGGAAGCGAGCGTGGACAGCGCGGTGGAATGGTCCGGTGGACGCAGCGCTTTGATCATCGCCCATGATCAGTCCGGACAGATCGTGCAGGGTCGGTCGATGGCGCAGGATATGACCGGAGTGGAAGACCGCCGCACACCGGGCGATCTGCGGATCGTCAAGGTCGCCGACCGCAAGTCGGGTCATCCGGGCGACATCGTGACGTTTACAATTCGATTCGACAATGTGGGTGACAAAGAACTGACACGCGTCCGCGTGGTTGATAATCTGTCGCCTCGACTGGAATACATTGAGAATTCTGTCGACTCGAATCTGGATGGCCAGATCCACACCGACGACAACGGCGCCGGCGGGAAACTGCTGACGTTTGAATTTGATCAGCCGCTGAAGGGGAAGACCGGAGGTTTCGTCTCCTTCCAGTGTCGGCTGCGGTAATTTCGCGGATGGATTCGCGTACTGCGAAACGCCCGGGTTCATGGATGAACCCCGGGCGTTTTTCCATTTCGGGGGAAAGGGGAGTCACCCTGTTCCTGCCCGGGCCATCTCTCCGTCGCACGCTGCTCGATAATTCTCACCGTCTTCGATATGGTGGTTGCGTCCGTTTCGACTGCCGAGCACCTCTTTAAGGGGCAAACTGTGAGCGACCCAGAATCCGGTTTTCAGATTGAGCCAACGCCCCGTCCCCCCCGTAGCACCGCCTCTAAGGTGCTGCTGGGATTCGCTGTCGTGGGAGGTCTGGCACTGCTGGTTTGCTGCGGCGGCGGATACTACGTCTATAAGGAGGGGATGTCGTTCACACAGGATCCTGCCGAGGTCCGCAACATCGCCAACGAGATTGCCTTCATCAATCTTCCGGAAACATACGAGCCCGAAGCAGGCTTCCGGTTGAACCTGGGAATGAAGATGCAGACGGCCATGTTCAAACAGGGGGATGGCGGCCTCTTTCTGATGCAGATGCAGCTACCCGGCAACCCTTCTCAGAAAGAGATGGAGAAATCCTTCCGCGAGAAAGAGCAACAGCAACAGCAGTCACGCGAGATCGACGTTGAATCGCGGGAAAAGCGATCGCTGACGATTGAAGGGAAACCGTACGAATTTGAGTTCACCGTCGGCAAAATGAAAGACAGCGGCAAGCCGGTGCATCAAGTCGCGGGGATGTTCCCCGGACGCAACGGCATGGCGTTCCTGACCGTGACCCATGTCGGTGAGGACTGGAACGAAGCCGAAACAATCGCATTGATCGAATCCATCAAGACGACCGCGCCGAATCCATGATTGCCAGAGTGAATGGTCGTCTCTACGAAACCCATATGCGTAGAGAGGAACCCATCTTGGTCGTCCTGAAGAACTGAAGCGGCCCGCAAACCGGCGGCCGCTTCAAATCCCTTCCACGAAGATGGCCCGATACTCGGCCCCCCGGAGCCGATACTGCTTCGCTGCGGTGTACTCGGGTCCGAGATACCACGCTTTGGCTTCCGCCAGCGTCGGAAACTCAAGCAGCACCACCCCCTCGACAGGAGCCCCGTCGAGGACTTCGTGTGGTCCATAAATGACACGGGGAATTGCCGAATGCCCCTCCAGTGTCCCCCCTTCCTGTTCGAAATAGGCCTCCAGCTCCCCCCGGTCGGTCGTCTCTTCCTGAATCAGAATCACATAAGCAGGCATCGGCGTTTCCTCGCTGGGCAGGAACGGGTCGATCTCAATTGGGAAGGCACATTCGCAGTCGATGGGCTCCTGATCCGGAGGGAGCCGTGACCTTCTCCGGAGGGGTCGACCTCATTTGTTCTCGTTTCCTGGAACCATAAAATCACTCCCCCTCACCGTGGCGGATTGTAGAGTTCTGAAAATCGCAAGAGAGAGTCAGGTCCGGTCGAACGTCAGGCGGCGTTTCAACTCCCCAGGGACAAAAACAACTGCAGGTCGCGGGATTCCATTCGCAAATGATTCGCTGGCGGCATAATTCCCTCGCAGGAAATCCCGCGGATGGAATGCACTTCCGGCATCTTGCGATTATCATTTCCTATCTATCGTCCAGACAAATCACTTCGCGGAGATGGTCGTGCCCGGCGAGACAAGCAGTTTGATTGAGAAACTGGAGCAGAACATTGCCAAAGTCCTGCTGGGGAAACAGCAGGTGATCCGCTTGTCTGTGGTCGCATTGCTGGCTGAGGGGCACCTGCTGATTGAAGATGCCCCCGGCGTCGGCAAAACCTCACTGGCCAAAGCGATCTCCCATAGTCTGAACTGCAAATTCACCCGTCTGCAATGCACGCCGGACCTGCTCCCCAGCGATATTCTGGGGTCCAGCATTTTTTACCCCAACCGGGGCGAGTTCGAGTTCCGTCAGGGGCCGATTTTCACCAACGTCTTCCTCGCCGATGAAATCAACCGCACCACTCCGCGAACCCAGAGTGCGCTGTTGGAAGCGATGATGGAACATCAGGTCTCGGCCGACGGTCAGACTTACGCCCTCGCCCGCCCGTTTCTGGTCCTGGCCACACAGAACCCGTTCGAGTTTGAAGGGACTTATCCGCTGCCCGAAAATCAGATGGACCGCTTCATGATCTGCACCGAGGTCGGTTACCCAGATCGTGCAGCCGAGCGGGAAGTCTTCAACAGCCACCGGTCCGGTGAGCCTGTCGATACCCTGAAACCGGTCCTCACGGCAGAACAACTCAGCCAGCTGCAGAAAGAGGCCCGCAAGGTCGAAGTGGAGTCGTCACTTGTCGATTACATGCTCGACATCATCACCGCCACGCGCACCCACAAAGAGCTGTCACTGGGAGTCAGCCCTCGCGGCGCGCTGACGTGGTATCGTGCGGTGCAGAGTCTGGCGCTCATCGAAAAACGCAATTTCGTGATTCCCGATGACGTCAAGGCCCTGGCTGTCCCGGTTCTGGCCCACCGCGTGGTGTGCGGGGGGGTGATTCGCGAAGGCCAGCGGCAGCGTGCCCGCCAGATCATTCAGCAGATCGTCGATTCCACCCGCGTCCCGAACTGACAGCCGTTGGCAGGCGATTCGAGTGCGGGTTGCTCTTCCTATGCCCGCACAGCACGCGCTGCGCCTCATGACCGGCTTGCCTCCGCGTCGCGTGAACGGGTGCACCCAAAGCGAATACGCTGGCGGAGCAGACTCCGGCAAAGTTCCGGACAAGGACGCGCGAAAATATGCCGCTGTTCGGGGGGGGACAATGCAGGGGTGCATTCGCTTTGCCGGATGCGATCTTTTAGACTCGGTTCAGGCTTGCGGCTGATATTCCTCACGCAAGTATCTGCCTTTCTCAAGACCGGGGACCAGACGATGAGATTCCGGATCCAGCTGCTGTCGTTCCTTTGCTGCCTGCTGGTCTGCATCAGCAGCAGAGCCGCGGAAAAGCTGAACGTGCTGTTCCTGATGGCTGATGATCTCAACTGCGATCTGGGGTGCTATGGGAACACGCGCGTGAAATCTCCGAATCTGGATGCGCTGGCAGCCAGCGGCGTCCGGTTTGAACACGCCTACTGCCAGTTTCCACTCTGCGGTCCCAGCCGTGCGTCCCTGCTGACGGGGCGTCGCCCGAATGAAACCCAGATTCTGCGGAATGCCCGATCCGGCCGCTTCGGCCGGGACTACACATTGACTCCCCATCTGCGTGAGACGATTCCCGACACCGTGACGCTGCCGCAACTGTTTATCGAAAACGGCTATGCCGTGGGGCGGGTGGGAAAACTCTATCACTATGGCGTCCCCGGCCAGATCGGGACGGATGGACTTGATGATGTCCAATCCTGGCAGTTTGTCGTCAATCCCGCCGGCCGGGACAAAGCGGATGAACCGCAGATTTTCACGATCGGAAAGGATCGCAACTTCGGCGGAATGCTGAGCTGGCTGGCCGCGGAAGGAACCGACGCGGAACAGACCGACGGGATCGGCGCCAACGCCGCCATCCGCCTGCTGGAAGCGAATCGGGACAAGCCGTTCTTTCTGGCTTTCGGCTGTTTCCGTCCGCACACGCCGTATGTTTCCCCGAAGAAATATTTTGATATGTACCCGAAGGAAGCGATCCAGCTTCCGGAACTCTCTGAAGACGATCGCAACGAATTTCCAGCACTGGCCTATGCCGGCCAGAAGCCCGAGCAGCGCCAGTTGAATGATGACCAGCGGCGCTCCGCCATTCAGGCCTACTCCGCCTCGATCAGCTTCATGGATGCCCAGGTCGGTCGCGTCCTGAAAAGCCTCGATGAACTCGGCCTTCGCGACAAGACGATTGTCGTCTTCGCCAGTGATCACGGTTATCACATGGGGGAACATGGACTGTGGCAGAAGATGAGTCTCTTCGAAAATGCAGCCCATGTCCCGCTCATCATCTCCGCACCGGGAATGAAAGGAAATGGCCATGTGGCGACAACAATGGCGGAACTGGTTGATCTGTATCCGACTCTTGCACAGCTGTGCGGATTAACGGCTCCGGATTACATCGATGGCGTCAGTCTCGTCCCTGTGCTTGAGAATCCTCAGGTGCAAATCAAAGAGATCGCATACACCCAGGTAGAGCGGGGACAATCCGAAGGCGTCAGCCTGCGGACGACAGACTGGCGCTACACGCTGTGGGGAGGGGGTGCGGATGGCGAACAGCTCTTTGAGATCGGTAAGGATCCGGGAGAGATGAAGAACGTTGCTGCAGACCCGCAACATGCAGCCGTCGTGGCGAAGTTCAAAGAACTGGCCCTGAAATATCAAAGCAACCGGCCGACACCGAAGCCGGACCAGCAGCCGGGACAAAAGAATCGCCGTCCACGCGCAGGAGCTACTCGATAAGCTGGGAATCCGGTTGGGTCGCGGGGCCTCCGCCGGCGGGCGTGGAGGTTTCTGTTGCCGGAGCAACCGGGGGGAGCGCGCGGATGCTCAGTGACTTGATGCCGACAGCACGCGGGCCGTATTTCGTGTCATAAACGCCGACCACAATCGAGCCGGCGGAATAATTGTGGAGAGGAACCGTGTTGATCACGGTGAACTTCCCCACCGTGACCGTGAGGTTGCTGTTCGCAACCTTGATACTGAAGGGTTGCTCCCCTTTCCATTCGAACTTGTCGAACTCCATCGTGCGTCCCTCGATGGCCTTCGTCCCCCGCAATTCAGAGAGGAACCAGGGGGAGCCGCTCTGCATCAATGTCGGGTTGTGAACCGCATACCCCCGACCCTGATCCCATCCCAGCAGCAGAAACCAGCCGCCAAAGCCGGCCATCTTGGCGACGCCGGTGAGTTCGAACTGATCGGCCCAGCAGAGCTGGACGGCCGAGTTCTTCCCGCTCAATGCCTGCAGATATCCGTTGGCAATCCCCCAGCTTCCATCCGCAGCAAAGTTCCCCAGCACGAACGGATCACTCGGACGCGGGCCGGTGAACTGCAGCGAGTCGAGCGAAGTGATCTTCAGCTTCGGGGGAATCGCAACCGGCTGTCGCGTGGGAGTCAGCCTGTAGAGCAGCAGCGGCTTGTCTGTGGCCACATTTCCCGCGTAACCCTCGGGCTGGGCGAAAGCGAACCCGGCCGGCACGAACAAAAACGCCCAGAGTGCCAACGCCCGAGTGATCTTCTGGCTGCCGATCTTTTGCGCTCGCATCGCTACCACGCCTTCTTCGGATTGTTTCCGGAATGGACACCACCCGCGCAAGCGCTGCATTCGTAAACTGATCGGGTCCCTGCCCCGCGGAGCTGGGCATGTCTTCGATGGACATGCCCGCTTCCCCGGGACCGGCAAGGGAGTTCCCCTATGCAATCAGTTCGCGCAGCTGATCCAGATAACGGGGTACGGCCGTCCGGGGATTTTCTTTGTCTTCGTATTCGAGGGTGATATACCCACGATAGCCCGCCTGCTTGAGGATCTCGATGATCCGCTTGAAATCTGCGGGGCTCTTCTCGCCAGCCGGAGATCGCATCGACGCTTTGATCTGGGCGTTGACCGCATAGGGGGCGATCTTTTCCAGATCGGCATAGGGGTCTGCGGTCAGAAAGTTTCCACTGTCGAAGTTGACCCCGAACCACGGCGAGGGGTTGACCTGTTTGACCAGCGCCAACAGCTGCTCCGGCGTGGCCGTCAGACCGTGATGATTTTCGAGTGCAAGAATCACCCCCTTCGTGGCAGCATAGGGGAGCAACTCGTTGATGGCGCCCACAATGCGGGCGGCGGCGTTGGCATCGGTGTCACCGGCGGGTGTCTTGCCGGCGAAAATCCGAATGACCGGGGCGCCGAAGATCGCGGCGTAGTCAATCCATGCGCGCGTGAGCGCCAGGTTCTCTTCACGCTGAGGACCTTCCGGCAATCCGAAATCGTTGTTGATGGCGGTTCCGGTAATATCAAGTCCCAGACGAAACGCCTGCTCCTTGATCTTCAGCAGATATTCGTTGCTGGTGTCCGCGAAGAAATAGCTGGTCAGTTCGGTTCCATCCAGATTCTGCTCGGCACAGTAATCGATGAATTCGGTCAGCTGCATCTTCCCCGCCTTGGGCTTGGGAATGTAGCGCTGCAGCTCGGGCAGAAACGAATAAGCGGCAAGGGCCAGTTTGAAATGCGGCTTTCCGTTCCGGACCGGCGGTTCCGCTGCGGAAAGGACAGAGGCGGCAGCCAGCGAGGCGCATCCCAAAGCAGATGTCTGCAGGAACTGACGGCGGGAGACAGGGGAGGCAGAGGACAGAATGGAGGACATGAAGAGGTCCATCAAAAAGGGGAGGCAGACAAGGAACTCAAAATCGATGGATCAGATTATCCAACAGAACTTGGATTCTTCCAGTCCCCGCCGGAGATCGGCAACATGAAATGTCTGCCGGTTCCCGGACTCCGTCGAGACTCTGACCGATCATTGGATTGACCAGTCCGATGTCGATGAGTAATCTGCAGAAGCTGAGTGGATTTTAAGGGCTTGGCCGCAGATGCCAGTTCGTCGGAATCCATCAGGCGTGATCCATGGCAGGAAAACGCACGAAATGCCCAAAGTTGCGGCTGTTCGTGTCCGATTCTGTATGACACCAACGGCGCAGTAGCCAAGTGGCCTAAGGCGACGGATTGCAAATCCGTTATTTCCCCGGTTCGAATCCGGGCTGCGCCTCTCAATAAACTTTGCGGCAGTAATAATTTGCGGCAACTTTTGCCTCTGGCAATTTTGTCGCATCGCGACAGAAGGCAGTGCATAGGCAGTGAGCTGGCGCGCTTTCAGTCGCGATCATCGCGACTTGCTTCCTCCTCAGAGGGGGTCAGGTTCCGCCATCCAGCGCCACGGCCGTCTGCCGTCCGGAGAAATCCCCCTGTCGGCTGTGATCAATCACCTCCGCAGGTGCTTCTCGAACAGATACGCACAGGGCTCCAGCCGCGTCCCTTCCCGATCGGTCACGGCGTATTTTGTCGGTCCCCAGATCGAGACCCCTGCCGAATCGC
This sequence comes from Planctomicrobium aquicomposti, assembly GCF_051466325.1. NCBI lineage: Bacteria > Pseudomonadati > Planctomycetota > Planctomycetia > Planctomycetales > Planctomycetaceae > Planctomicrobium > Planctomicrobium aquicomposti. The sequence continues at coordinate 693,191 of NZ_CP195792.1, read as the reverse complement.
CGTTTTTCCCGAGGACATAAAGCTTCAGGCCGAAATTCGGCAGGCCATCGCTCCCCAACAGCCAGGGTTCCCGCGCATGGGCCACGATCCGCTGTAACACCTCGCGTCCCGCTTCGAGTGGTGATTTGCCCTGTCTCAGCAATTCGACCACCGCGTGCGACGAGCAATTGCGCAGGTTCTCCTCGCCCCGTCCCGTACTGCCGCAACTGCCGTATTGATTGTCGACATAGAGTCCGGCCCCCACGATCGGCGTATCCCCCACCCGTCCGGGGATCTTGAACGCCAGACCGCTCGTGGAAGTGACACAGGAGAGATCACCATTGCCGTTAATTGCAGAGCAATGGACAGTGCCGGTAGGACGCTCCACCGCCTCGGAACGCTGGTATCCCGTGCCCGCGGGAACTCCCTCTCCCGGTGGTTTCAGTTGAAAGAACTCCCTGACGGCGGGAGACAGTTCCTCCCACGGGGGAGCCAGCCAGTCATCACGATCCGAGTTGGTCTGCTTCCAGTACAGCCAGATCTGTCGCACAGTCTCCGTGAGCAGATCTTCTTCTACGAAGCCCTGCGCTCGCGCGAAGGCATTCGCTCCCTCCCCCACGAGCAGCACATGCTTCGTCTGGTCGAGGACCCGTCTGGCGAGTCGGGCGACGTGTCGAATACGCTTCACCCCCGCGACCGCCCCCGCACGATGTGTCGGTCCGTGCATCACGGCAGCATCCAGTTCGACCTCCCCCAGTTCGTTCGGCAGTCCCCCATATCCGACAGTGAGATCCGCCGGATCGTCTTCCACGAGGGTCACCCCTTCCACCACCGCATGCAGAGGATCACCTCCCTGCTGGATGATTTGATACGCCAGTCGTGTCGCCTCCAGCCCGTTTGCGGAAGCGATGACACGGGAGTTCACAGACATCGAAGAGCCTCGGACTTGAGGATGACGACGCACAACAACACGGATCGACGAGCGACGATCAGTGTATCGCGATCACAGACTCCGTGAACCGGTATCGACACCGTTTTGATCCAGAGCCACGCCGTTGCGGAATTGCCAAGTGCTGGAGAGCGACCGGGACAATTGTTATTCTGCCGGATCAACGTCTTGCCTTACGGGAACGGGAGAAATTTGATGTCACGCTGGCCATTGGGGGTCTTTACATCTGTGGATGCTGGGCTGGGAGTCCACCTGGAAGTGGTCCAGGAGCTGGGGATTCCGACGGTTCAGATTCACGCACCGCATCCGGAATCCCGAACCGCGCGGACCGCTGAGGAGTTTCTGGAACGCTGCCGGAAAGCCAATATCCGGATCACCGCTGTCTTCGGCGGATTCGAAGGAGAGAGCTACGCGAGCATCGCGGAAACAGCCCGGACCGTCGGACTCGTCCCACCGGAGACGCAGGCCGCCCGGCTACAGGAAATGAAAGAGATCTCCGACTTTGCCCGCCAGGTCGGCTGCGACGTGGTGGCACTCCATATCGGTTTTGTGCCGCAGGACCGGAATTCTGCAGAGTACAAAAAGCTGCTGGATGTCACGCGGGAACTGCTGGATCATATCCAGCAGAACCGTCAGGCGCTGCATCTCGAAACGGGACAGGAAACCGCCGACCACCTGCTCGAGTTCATCGGCGATGTCGGAAGGGACAACCTGTTCATCAACTTCGATCCCGCGAACATGATTCTGTACGGGACCGGGAATCCGATCGAAGCGCTGAAGAAGGTGGGGCATCTGGTTCGCAGCGTCCACTGCAAAGACGGGAAATGGGCAGCTGCGGATCGGGGGGTCGCCTGGGGAACTGAAGTTCCGCTGGGAGAAGGGGACGTCGGCATGGAGACATACCTACGGACACTGCAGGAGATTGGGTATGAAGGACCGCTGACCGTCGAACGGGAAATCCCCCAGGACCGGGAACGCCAGAAAGCCGATGTCGGCACCGCCATTCGGCTGCTGGAGACCCTGCGGTCGAAGGTGCTGGCCTAGAGTCTTCCGATTTCGGGACCGCCCGCTCTCGCCTGGTGATGTGAAGGGGCGATGAGACGAATCGAAAACGACTAACAGAAGAACCGCGCTGACCCTTGCAGGCAGCGCGGTTTTTTTGTGTTCTTGAACGTTGCCGTTTGCATTTCCCAAAACGCGATTCTGAAAGCGATGAGCGAGAAGTTAAGCAGGGACAAATACGCAAGATGCAACGAGCGCCCCCGACCTGATGGTCGACATCCCGCCGGGGAGCGGGTATTCTCGATTCCGTCAAATGTCGCTCAATTCACCCAACTTCACAGTAGGGAGTTCATCATGCGAGTGTTGAAGATTGCTGGATTTGCGTTGGCACTGACAGTCGCGGCATGGGCCGGTCGTCAGGCAGAAGCGGGACACTATTGGGTGAGCGGCTATGCTCCGTACGCTCCAGTGGCCCCGGTCTACTACCCGGCCGCTCCGGTGGTCACCACCTATTACGCCCCGTACGCACCGGCCTATGCTGCCCCGGTGGCTCCGGTCGGCTACGTCGGTGCCCCGGTCGTGTATCCCGCGCCGGTGATCGCTCCCGCCTACCAGCGCGTGACCGTCCGTCCGTATCGCGGCGTTGTCCGGGTCCGGAACTACGGCTGGGGCTGGTAAGCCCGGTCGGCGGTCCGACGAAGAAATTGCACTGACAGTCAATTTGAGTTCCGTAGCGAAGGCGTGGCCGACATCGGCGACGCCTTCGCTCGTTTTCGGCTCCGGCAATTGACTCCCCGGCTCTCTCAACGCCCCTCGTCGACCAGCAGTTTTCGCATGTTCAGACGGCGGAAATCGGTTCCAAACCGGTACGTCGGCAAGTTCTGCGACCGGACGATCGGCTCCTCAGCAAAATGCAACGAGCAACTGGACAGTCTTGGGAGCATTCCGATATTTCTCCCCCCGCAACGTTCACACGTCCTCCTCCCACCCGCTGAAAGTCGACTCGAATCGAATCGACAGTGTTCCTTCCGGAACGTTCGAGCCGACCCGATCGGGTCCCCCTTTCAGTTTTTCCATTTCCCCAGCCCACAATTTTTCAGTTTTTGAGAGTTAGTTTGTAACGGTCACAGAACCTGTGACATTCGCCCTCAATCACTCTCCTCGAAGAGCCGATAATAGGTTGAAGACAGATTGCCGACCGGTCGACGGGACAAGCCGCCCCGCCGCCTCGTCTGCAGGTTTTCGCCTGATTCCGGCGACGACACGAGGTCACGGAGGAGTATATGACCACGAAGGTCAAGCCCGACATTCAATCCATTTGGCTTGAATTCAAAAAAGACCAGATGAACCAGGAACTTCGCAACCGGCTCATCGAAAACTACTTTCCACTCGTCCGTTTCAACGCGGAACGTGTCTGGGCCAAGCTGCCGGACGGCGTTGACCTGAATGATCTCATCTCCGCCGGAGTGTTCGGCCTGATGGATGCCATTGAGGCCTTCGACCTGGAACGGGGCGTGAAATTCGAGACCTACTGTGTCCCCCGCATCCGGGGAGCCATGCTCGATGAACTGCGGACCATGGACTGGGTCCCCCGTCTCGTCCGGAGCAAGGCCAGCAAACTCGAAGCGGCCCGCAAGGAACTCGAAGCGGCTCACGGTCGCCCCCCCACAGATATTGAGCTGGCGGCCAAGATGGAAATGTCCCTCGACGACTTCGATAAAATGAAGACCGAGGCGAGTGCCGTCAGCCTCGTCAGTCTGAACAAGAAGTGGTACGAAACCGACAGCTACAAAGATGTTCGCGAAATCGATGTCATCGAGGACATGAAGGGGGAAGACCCCACCCTCGGCATCCAGAAACGCGATGTGATGAAGCTCGTCACCAAAGGGCTGAATCGCAATGAGCGGCTCATCATCATCCTCTATTATTATGAGGAACTGACGATGAAAGAAATCGGCCAGACGCTGGGCCTCTCGGAGAGCCGCGTCAGCCAGATGCACTCCAGTATCGTGGCCCGACTCAAAGATCAGCTGCGACGCCGTCGCCCGGAATTCGCCTGAGATTCGCCATCGCCAATCGAGCACAGAAACGCCGCCAGCAATGGGGGCGTTTCTGCGTTTCAGGGTGCACTCCAGCGGTCCACTTCGGGCGTTCAGGGCAACCCGGCAACCAGGTGGCCGGAGAGCGTGCTGATCCGCCTGTTCTCGCCACAGAGAAGTCAGCACTCTCCCAGACAAAAACCCTCGCTGACGCGTCGGGCTCTGATGAATTCAAACCGAAGTTCTAGAACAAGGGATTCGGGCCGCCGGGCTGGTGCGGCGGGGTCCGGCGCACCTGTTCGTAGCCCTTCCGGGTCACCACCCGTCCGCGCGGGGTACGGTGGATCAGTCCCGATCGCAGCAAAAATGGTTCAATATCATCTTCGAGCGTATCGGGCGGAACCGCCATGCTGTGAGCAATCGCCGACAGGCCGGCCGGGCCGCCGCCGAAGACGTCGATCACAGTCTCGAGGTAACGGCGGTCCTGTTTTTCCAGCCCCTGATCGTCGATTTCCAGCACGGACAGAGCGTAGTCGGCAATCTCCGAAGTGATCTCGCCGGTCGGATGTCGAATCGTGGCGAAATCCCGGGTCCGGAGGAGAATATTGTTCGCTTTGCGGGGGGTTCCCTGGCTGCGACGAGCCACATCCAACGCTGCCGCATCGGAGATACTGGTCCGCAGCTTCTGGGCGTTCCGGCGAACAATCTCCACGAGATCCGTGGTGTCGTAGAAATCGAGATGTTCCCGGTACACGAAGCGGTCCCGCATGGGGGCGGTGAGCAGCCCCGCACGGGTCGTGGCCCCGATTAGTGTGAACGGCTTTAACTGCATATTGATCGTGCGGGCATTCAGTCCCTCTCCCAGCGCGATGTCGATGCGAAAATCCTCCATCGCCGGGTACAGGAACTCTTCAACCGCCGGTCGCAGCCGGTGAATTTCATCGATGAACAGAACCGAATTCGCCGTCGCGTTCGTGAGGTAGGGGAGCAGGTCCTTGGGAGCGTCGAGCGCCGGTCCGGCAGCAATCTGCACGGGGACCCCCAGCTCACGGGGAATGACCGTCGCCAGCGTCGTTTTGCCGATTCCGGGGGGCCCGTCCAGCAGCAGATGCCCCAGAGTATCCCCCCGCTTGATGGTGGCCTGCAGAATGATTTTCAGCCGGTCGACGACTTTTCTCTGACCGATCACGTCGTCGAGACGCTGGGGGCGAAGCCGTTCGTCGAATTCCGGGTCCTGCAGGTCGTACTGAACCGGAAGGGGCTCGGCGAGGGGGGCATTCACCTCGTCGTCATCGGAGTCGTCACGAAAAACCCGTTCCCGAACCATGCAGTATCCGTTGCACTCGCAGTTCCCAGCGATGGCTGGGGACGTTTGAAAACTTGCAGCACCTGTTCAAGTCAGATCGGCAGCGGCGGCGGGAGGCTCGTCCCTTTCCGCCAGATCCGCTCGCTCTTCGCCATGATACCGAACTTAACGGATTGCTGTGCGCCTGTCCATGAGGTAGCGTGGTTCGCTTCTCAGCAGTCCGGCGGAATCTGCAACAATTGCCGTTCAGAGAGTCGGCGTCGGCAATTCCGGCGAAAAACTTGAAGACGACTTGCCCGGAATTTTGGGCAGGGATAGTTTGCCGGTCCACAGTCACTTCCGCAGCAGCGGCGCGGAGATTCCTCCGGATGCTGCCGCGACTCCCTCCTCTGAACTTCCTACCTCCTCCGAAGGAACACCCTCATGGATGCCGGGTGCATTTCCGCTCAAGACGTTGTCACAGGTCCTGAAACCCGTCGGATCCGTCGAGGATTCGCCCGGGTTCTGTACCGGATGGGCCTCGTCGCCGGCGGCATTGTCTGGGTTTGCGTGGCTTCCACGTTCTGCGGCTGTGCCCGCATGAACGGCTACGTGATGAATGCCTCAGGCAAGGGGTACTACAAGCAGGGGAACTACACCGCAGCCCGCTACGAATTCGAACGGGCCCTGCTCGATGACCCGTACAATGCCAACTACGCCTATAACGTCGCCAAAGCGATGGAGCGGCAGGGAGACTACGCCTCGGCGGAGCGGATGTTCCAGCATGCTCTGACCATCGACCCCATGCACCAGCCGTCGTATCACGACCTCTCGGAGATGCTGGTGCAGCAGGGACGACAGGGAGATGCGCAGAACCTCCTCAATGCCTGGGCCGAAACGCAGCCTTACAACGCGGCCTCGCAAATTGAAATGGCCCGAATGGATCAGCGGACCGGCAACTTCATGGGTGCCGAACAGCGACTTCAGGCGGCCATGCGGATGAATCCCAAAAACACAGCAGCCCTCAATCAGATGGCCGAGCTGAACCAGCAGATGGGACGTAACGACGTCGCCGCCAGCTACTACGCACGCTCACTGCAGATGCGGTCGTATCAGCCCGATGTCTCTTCCCGCATGTACCAGATGGCGATGGCACAGGTTCCCGATGGGGGAATCCAGAAAGCCAACCTGATGGTGCAGACCGATCCGACCATGTCGCTGGGACCGGTCCTCGCCAGCTACTCCTCGGCCCAGCCCGGCATGGGAGCCCCGATGATCAACGGACAGCCCATGATGATGGGCGAGCCGATGATGATGGATTCCCAGTCGGTCCCCATGCCGACCAATGGCCAGACCATGATGCAGCCGGGTGCTGCCATGCCGATGATGCAGGGATCCCAGCCGATGGTCATGCAGAGCGAACCAATGATGATGATGAACGGCCAGCCGATGATGCAGCCGGGTCAGACCATGACAATGCAGGGCCAGCCGATGGTGAGCACCCAACCGATGATGATGAACGCCCAGCCTGGCATCCTCTCCGGACCGACCGTCATGCACGGGCAGCCGGCAATGCAGCAGCCGATGTCCATTCCGGTCCCCAATCCGCAGATGGCTCCGGGTCAGAACACCATGATGTACTCCCCCGCACCGATGGTGAATCCCGGACAGCCGGCCATGATTACGCCGCAACCGATGATGCCCGGAAGCCCTGCCCAGCCGATCGAACTCGGCCAGCCAGTCCCGATCACACAGGTTTATCCTCAACTGGGGCAACCCGCCATGACCTCGACGCCCCCGGCGATCCAGGCCTTTTGATCACGTGGCGAGACAAGATCCCGATCGCAAGATCATCGAGGGAACCCGGCTCCTGCAGCGGGTTCCCTTTTTCATTTCCGGGCATGATCAGCTCGGGTCAGACTGCTGATGGGTTCGGGCTGCCAGAGAGAGCGTTTTGAGCAACTGTGGGATCAGTCGCTCAAAGGCGCGAGCCCGGTGGCTGAGATGCTGTTTCACCACCGATCCGAGTTCGCCGAAGGTGCGATGGTACTCCCGAATCAGGAAGTACGGATCATACCCAAATCCATTTTGGCCGCGGGGCTCCCGGGCGATGCGTCCCTGACAGGTCGCTTCGACATTCAGTTGAATCACTCCGTCCGGATCAGAGACCGCGATGTGGCAGACGTAATGGGCCCCGCGTCGATCGTCCGGCACATCAGCGAGTTCCTGCAGCAGTTTCTCGTTATTCGCCGCATCGGTGGCGCCGGGACCGCTGAACCTGGCGGAGTAAATCCCCGGCGCTCCCTTGAGGGCGTCGACGCAAAGCCCACTGTCTTCCCCCAAGGCCCAATACCCGGTTACGAGCGCTGTTTCGCGGGCTTTCTTTTCGGCATTCTCGCGGAACGACGCGCCATCTTCGACAACGTCCTCGGTATTGGGGAAGTCGGCGACCGACCGCAGCGGGATTCCATAAGGAGCCAACAGCTCCCGGATTTCGGCGCTCTTCTTCTGGTTTCGACTCGCCAGAACGACCGTAGGATAAACAGCAGGTTTCGACATCGTTGTCACGTCCGGAAATCAGTGAAACAGAATGCAGCGCCGTGTGAACTGATGGCCATGCGGCATTGATGGTGAGGGAACGTTGTGTTCTGATCGCTCCCTTGTCACCTGCAGCGTCCAGATCCAAATGAACCTGATCCACGCTGCCGAGGAGATTCTCAGTGCCCTTTGCGTTTCTCTTTCCGAGCCCCTTTCTTCAGCGTACTGAGATATTCGACCAGATCCCGAATCTCACCACGTGACAGCTGTTTGACGGCATCGTCGGGCATTCCGGATCGACCACGTCCCCGTTCCTCAATCTCGGATTTGCTGATCGTGGCAGTCTCTCCGCTGGGAAGTAACAGAGTAACCGTCTCCTCGTTTTCCCCACGCAACGTCCCGGTGACGACTCGGCCATCGGCCAGTTGCAGCACCACCGTTTCAAAGTTCTGGGCGATTTTCGCGTTCGGGAACAGCATTGATTCGAGCAGGTATTCACGTGGCTGCTGCGAGCCGATCGAAGAGAGATCGGGCCCAACCTGAGCCTGCTTGCCGTCCACGGAATGGCAGCGCTGACAGGAGGCTGTCGTACTCCCGAAAAAGACCTCGCGACCTCGTGCAGCATCCCCGCCGCGCAAAAGTTCCTGATGTCCAGCCAACGGTTCAGGGGCCTGCTTCCGCTCCGCGACAAGTGCGGCCAGACGGTCCTGAATTTCGGGAGAGGTTCGCTGGGCAGCCGCTTCCAGTAACTCCAGCTCCGCTTCCGGGAGGATCTTCCCCGCACTCAAGCGATTCAGGGATTCGAGTAACAGCTGATCGGCTGCTTTTCCATCCAGCTTGCCCGTTGTCACCAATGCCGATTGAACCCGTGGAGCACTCTGACTCTGGATTGCTTCTTCCAGCAGCGGGATCGCAGCGGTCGGCTGGCGCAACGCGAACAACTCCAGAGCTCGAATCCGCACGGGCATTGACTGGTCGGCCAGAGCCTTCCGGAGCACCGTATCAGCCTCACTCAGATCTAGCTCACAAATGGCGGCCAGCGCGTTGCAGCGGAGCGGCGCGGGAGCAGAAGCTGAGTCCACAATCGCCAGCAGCTCGGGTGCCGCCTCGGCAAAGGGATAACGGATCAGCAGGTCCATCGCAGCTGCGGTGATTGCTTCACTCCCCTGCAGCATTCCCCGAAAGTGCTGTTGCACTGCCGAAGCGGCCGCGTGAGGTGAATCCCGAGAGAGAAGAGGACGATGCTCATTGGTGACACGATCCAGATCGGGAGGGTTGTCCCACAGAAGTAGCTCGTGCAGCGCCTCCAGACGCAGCGTTTCACTGTTCTCCGAGTCTGCAGCGAACTCCGCAACGGCGAGCGCCTGTTCGGGCCCCCCCAGACGGAAATTGGCGTTGAGCACCCGGCGGGCGAAGGGGTCCGAGCCTCGCGCGGGGGCGAAACAGGTGGCGAGTGCGGGCTGCGCGGCGACAATCGGCAGATCGTGAATCGCCCGGGCCGCTTCCAGCGCGATCGCCGCATCCGGATCGTGAAGGAATTGTTGCAACAGCGGAGATTTGAGCCGCCGCAGCGCGAGGACAGCACCCAGTCGGACCGCACGCGAATCGTGTGGCAACAGCGTGAGCAGCTGCTCGGGCGTTGAGCCTCCTGCAAGTCCCATCACGAATGCATGTCGCAGCACCGGGTCACTGTCAGCATTCCGTTCGAGCCCTTCGACCATCAACGAAAACGCTTCGGCGACCTCCAGCTTTCCGAGAGCCATGGCAGCCAGTGATTGCAGACGGGGTGTTCCCTCTTTCATGCACTGCAGCAGCTGGGGAACGGCAGCGGTGACCATGCAATCACCTGCCAGACGAGCGACCTGTGCCCGGATTTCGGGATCTCGGTCTGCAAGAAAGGGCAACAGCAGGTCAGCGGGAGCGGTCCCTTTGCGAATCAGTTCACCCAGTCCCCACAGCGCGTGAATTCTCACCATTTCCGCTTGGGATCGGGCTGCGGTTTCAGCCAGCAGCTCGACTGCTTCGCGCCGGGCCAGTTCGAACTGGGACCGCTGACGGATGCGGCGATCAGGATGTCCCAGCAACTCGACCAGACGATCCGCGCTGAGATCTTTGAAGCCCGCTTTCATCAGCTCGTGGGCTTCCTGAATCGCCGGCGTCTGGCGGAACCGGGGATCGCCCAACCGGTAGATGCGTCCCTTGCCGGGACCGTTCCAACCCTCGACCCAGTCCGAGACATACATCCAGCCATCGGAACCGAAATCGACATCGGTCGCCAGAACGTGCTCGAGAAACCAGCGGTTGCTGGTGACGTGGAAGGTCGCCCCGCGTGGTTCATTGGCGATGGCACGAATGCCGCTCTGTCCGGAGGAGCCCCGGAAATCGGCGAGGAAGAAGTGGCCGGAGTATTCGGCAGGCAGGCCCACGCCGGGGTAAGCCACAAGTCCCGAGGGGCCATTCGCAATGTTCGCCAGCGGGGGAATGATGTGGGCCGGTTGCACGGCGGTCGTTTCGTCATCGGCTCGATAGGGAGACCAGATGCGTTCCCGATTCCACGGGCCCCGGTCGGGCAGGTATTGGAAGTACATCCGCCAGCCGCTGTCCCCCCCTTCCACTACATGCACCCAGCGGGCCTCATCTCCGCCATCGGAGTTGTTGTCACACGTGAACAGGTTGCCATAGTCGTCGAAGGCCAGCTCCTGCGGATTTCTTAACCCCTCGGCAACGATTTCCAGTCCGGTGCCGTCCCGTTCACAGCGAAAGACCGCTCCCTGATCGGGAAGAATGAGTCGCCGGGAGGGAGTGCTGTCTCCTTCGGGACGGCGAACTTCGACGTTGAAGCCTCGGTCGCCAATGCTGAAGTAGATGCGGCCGTCGGGGCCCAGTGTAAGCCCATGCAGGTCATGCCCGCGAAAAGCGACACGCACGCCGTAGCCCGTGCTCAGGGTCTCTTTCTCGTCAGCGATCCCGTCGCCGGTCCGATCGCGCAGAAGATACAGACTGGGGATACAGGTGAAATAAACATCCCCGTCAATGGCGAGGAGACCGGCACCCGTGCCGTCGAGAATGCCATTGAATCCGGTGGCAAACAGAGTGCTTTGATCGGCTCGACCGTCGCCGTCGGTATCCACCAGCAAGCGGATCCGGTCCTCTTCCTGCATGTAGGTCGAGACCTGATCGCCGAGGTGTCTTTTCAACATCTCGAGCCGCTCTTCAACAGTTGTCAGGCGAAGATCCTCAGCCAGCCATTCTTTATGACTGCGATTGTCCTCGACCCCTTTCTGCTGTCGATAGGTTTCGCACACGTAGATCCGTCCCTGCTCATCGAGACAGAACGCCACCGGGTTCGCCAGCAGCGGCTCCGCGGCCCACAGCTCGCAGTTCATGCCCGCGGGAAATTGGAATGACTGAATGGCCAGTTCCGCTTCGCTGGCTGTTGAGTTCTGCGGGAGATCAGCCGCCGCGGCAGACGTTCCATCGATACAGAACCAGACGGCCAGCCAGATGAACGCAGTCGAAACCAAACGCATGCACAACTCCGGGTGAAACGGGGACAATCCGCACTCGTGCCGGTCTCCCCGTGCACAAGTTGGCCCGCGCTCCCCGTCATGATATTGAGAGGTCTGCCGCTTGAACACGCACTCGGAGGTTCGTGCAGCGGCAGCCTGCGCGATGAAATCAGGCTGGCCAGAGAGGACGACCCCGTCCATCCAGAATCAGGCCGACAGTTCCCCCACGGACTTCGGACTCGACAGTCTTGCCAACGCCATTTCCCAGATCGAAGCCGCGCTCAGGGAACAGTCGGACCTGTGCGGTCTCCCCTTCCGCCAGTGGGAATGTCTGCAGCTCTCCGACAAGCATCTGTCCGCTCGCCTGCAGTCCTCCGGTGATCTCGTAGCGGAAGCTGGGACTCCCCTTCTTTCCGGTCCCTTTCGGTGCGATCACTGTGCCGAGGTAAATGAGGCAGTCCCTCTCGAAGACTTCCATCGCAGCCTGCGGATGCACGGAGGCCAGCACACCCAGATGCGGCATCATGAAGATGCTGTCCTTGGCAAGTTCGGTAATCCCTTCCGGCTCGAAAGCATCGATCATCATCATCGCCGTCTGCTCCATGCGGGGAGCATGCGACAACACCCCTCCTGAAGCGACGAGCAGATTCAATCGCATGTTGTCGACGATCGATCGACCGCTGGCAGACTGGGTGAACGTATCGCCGACGGTTCGCTGTTGCTGCACTCCCTTGAGAGTCGTCGCGAATTCCTTGTGCTGCTTGTAAGCCAGTCGCAGTGCTTCCCGCGCGACCGCCTGTTCAAACTCCAGCGCTTCGGCCGTCTGCGGAATGGTCGTCGGCCGGATCATCTTGTTTTTGACGCGGTTCCTCAGTTCCTTTTCATCCATGCTCTGCGAGACCCAGCGCAGCACGTTCGCCATCCCCGCTTCCGCACAAACATTGGAGATGGAATAGCTCATCCCCAGATTGGCACTGACAGTCCGATTGAAAACGGGGACGCCCTGCTCGGTAAAGACGCTGAAAACGTCGGTCGTGGCTCCGCCGATGTCGACTCCCACACAGTTGATCCCGCGAGCTTTGGCGATCTCCTGCAGGATGTTTCCGACCGCTCCCGGCGTCGGCATGATCGGGGCGTCGGCCAGTGCAATCAGCTTGTCGTAGCCGGGGGCATGCGCCATGACATGCTCAAGGAACAGATCATGAATCTTGTCGCGGGCGGGAGCCAGATTCTCCTGCTCGAGCACCGGCCGGACATTGTCAACGATCGAGAGGGCGACCGAATCATCAAACGTTTCCGCCACGCGCTCCGCCGCTTCACGATTGCCCGCATAGATCACAGGCATCTGATAGTTGCTGCCGAAGCGGGGCCTCGGCTTGGCGGGTGCCAGCAGTTCCGCAATCGCAACCACATGCTTGACCGTGCCGCCGTCCGTTCCCCCCGCCATCACCACCATGTCAGGACGAAGCTCACGGATCCGTTGGATCTGCTCGTGAGGTCGACGTCGATCGTTGGAGGCAATCAGATCGAGCACGATCGCACCTGCACCGAGTGCCGCCCGTTCCGCGCTGGCAGCCGACATTTCCCGCACCACGCCGGTCACCAGAATCTGCAGTCCCCCTCCCGCGCTGGAGGTGGAAATGTAGATGTCACAGCCTTCGTTGCCCCGCGCAGGGCGAATGATCCGTCCCTGCTCGTCAACAAGTCGACGCCCCGCCAGTTCCCCGACTTCAGTGGCCGCATTGATGACGCCGACCGTGACATCCGCAACCGGTTCTTCAACAGTTGTAGGAGCTTCCCCGCGATACGTCTGACGGTAATGCCCATCGATCTTCTCGATGAGAATCGCCTTGGTCGTCGTGCTCCCGCAATCGGTCGCAAGAATGACGTTGATGTCGTCTGGGTTCAGAGCCATCCAGCGGATCCAGGGGGATTCATCAGCGGGCTTCCGACGTCAGTTCGGAACGGATGACCATGAATACCAGATGCTCACCGGGATTTCAGCGCCGCCCGCTTTTCCCCGATCAGTGCCAGCAGCGCTTTCTGCGGATTGGCGAACTTCTCGAGCCCCTCGTTCATCAGAACTTCTTCCATCTTCTGGAAGTCGACTTTGCTGTCGATCTCGTCGATGACACTCTGCGGGGGAAGCTGATCGACCGTCCGCTGATAGGTCTTTCCGAGTCCCTGCACGGCGGCATTGGTCTCGGGGGGATTCGTTTGAATGTCGGAGCCGGCGAGCGCGGCCACGTACTTGTCTTTCGGATCGCTCGGTGACTTCGTTCCGGTGCTGGCGAAAATGATCTCCTGATGCAGCGGCAGTCCCTTGCTGCTCCAGAATTCCGCATTCTGCTGCCAGAGACGTTTCGCGTTCAAAATGCCGACCTGTCCCTGCGCGGCTGCGGAGAGATCGGGCACATGCTTGGCCGTATAGACATCAATGCGACTGACAAAGATGCTGTAGACCGATTTCAACGTGCTGCGGTCTTTGCGTCGTTGGGCCCCGCGCCACACGGCATCCCGCGCTGCCTGATATTGCCGTTCCGAGAAAATCAGCGTGACATTCAGCGTGACCCCGGCTGCGGAGAGTTCTTCCAGCGCAGCCAGTCCTCCGGGTGTCGCGGGAACCTTGATCATGCGGTTAGTGTGACCGGCAGCCCACTTCTTGCCGAGTTCGATGTATCGCTGGGCGCGCTGCTCGGTGGTGAGCGAACAGGTGCTGTCTTCCAGCAGCGGGTCGAGTTCAAAACTGACATAGCCGTCGTCGCCGTGCGTTTCCTGATTCACTCCAGCGAAGACTGCCTGAGCGTCTTTCACCAGCTTGTCCGTCAGTGCCCAGGCGAGGGAGTCGTCATCGAGTCCCTGCTCAGCCAGACGGGTGATCTCGCTGTCGAACCGGCCGGTCTTAATCAGATCGGAAACGATGATCGGATTGGAAGTCGCCCCGGTTGCCCCGAAGGCCCGGTTCTCTCGGACCAAGTCAGGATCGATGGAGTCCAGCCAGAGTTTCGTACCGCAGGCAACCAGTGAAGCCAATGGAGTCATGGAGCGACGACCTTTAAAACCGAACTCAAATCGAGGGCCCGAGAAAACGATAGATCCCTATCGGACCGATCTCGATTTCAGTCAACCTGATTTTGTCAACATCGCTCATGGTGCACGGTTCTGCAAGATAGAAGGCTGCACATTCAGTGTCTGTGCCGCCATTTCCTGTTCGATCCGTTTGTCCAGTCCCCCGTGCACCAGATCGAAGTGGTTGCGGCCGGCGATCAGTTCAATTTCCGCATCGCTGCCGAGTCGCTGCTGGGATGCTTTGAGTTTCTGGACTGCTCCTTCGAGGTAAAACGTATCCTCCAACCCCATGTAGATGTGGAGTTTTCCTCGCAGCTTCGGCCCGAGTTGAGGCCAGTTCTGCTCCAGCAGCAGCCGGATGTCGTATTTTTTCCACGCTTCCGCCACCACCGGATCGACTTCGCCGGTGCTGCGGTTCCAGAGCGGAAGAGGCTGGCCATTGTCCCCTCGGGGACTGAAGACCGCCTCAAAGCTATGAAGCTGCCCACCATCTCCCAGGACGTCCTCCATCCGGGAGAAGGTGTCGTACCAGACCAGGACAGACCCGTTCATCCGGGCCAGCGGCCGCCGCTTCCCCTGCGGGTCGACAAACATATTGGCCCTGGGGGCAGACAAATCGATCCGCTGAAAATCGGTGAAGTCGACCGGATCGGGAGCCGTACTCCAGACCCCGCCGAAGTCGTCGGGGTAGTTCACCTGCAGCCACAGAGTGCTCCAGCCCCCGGAAGAATGGCCCGTCAGAAATCGGGTTTCGGGGCGGCCGGTGGTGCGGAATTCCTGATCGAGTGCCGGGATCAGCTCGCGAACCAGCGCATCACCGTAAGGGCCATTGTTCGCAGAGTTTGCAAAAACGTGATGCCCCAGCCGGCAATTCGGATCGAGGGTCACGTGAATGAATTCCACGCCGAGCGTATTGGACGGCTGGTTCGGCCCCGTGTACTCCCCGAGGTGGGAGTGGCTCCAGCCGAACCCCGGAACTTCAAGGACAACTGGATATCGGCGTCCCTGGTCGCGATAGTAGCTGGGGGGGAGCCGGACATAGCCGGTCAGGTCGGTGTTTCGTCGCCGAAAGCTGCTGATCAGTTCGGAGCGAACCCGAAGTGGCTTCAACCATTCGGACGATTTCACGACTGGCTCCGGAACGACCCCATCCAGCATCAGCGCCACAGTTTCCGACGGGGGGACTGCGAGGACCGGTCCATACAGATTCCCCGGCCCCGCTCCAATCTGCCGCTCATCCGGGTTCTGCCGAAACACGACTTGGGCCAAGAGCCCATTAAGATCTTTTGCCGTCAGGCTTTGTGGAAACCGACGAACATTCGGGCCCAGAAGATCAAACGTCAGAGATGTCCCCGGTTGCCAGTTCTCCACATCTAGACTGAGAAACGGCTGGGGGTCGAACCAGCTCGGGCCGAAGCGTGGCTCGGGTGCTTCTCCGTGTGAGGCCCCCCGCCGGTTCACCTTCGAAAAGAAAACGAAAAACTGTCCCGTCAAGGGTTCGGAGTGGACAGCCGGATCGGACTGAACGCCAAACGACCGGTCGTCGGCAGCGAGCGCCGGCATTGTCCCGAAACTCAGGACAAGCAGCAACCGCAAGAGGCACAATGGGATATGGCGGAACATCAACTCGCTCCCCGTTGTCAAAGCGTTCCCGAAACCGGCGCTGAAAATTCGTAGCAGATCTGGAGTCTGGGAAAAGTCGAAAAATCGTGAACTTTTTTGCGAACCAATCTGATACAAATAGCATCCCTGAGCGTACTGGTTGGGAGAGATTCCAACCATGCCATGGCCGGGCTTTGGATGGCCAGTTTTCAGAACCTGGTCCCGAATGTACGGGACCGCGCTTTTTCTGAGTTTCCCTTTGGAGTCTGCGACACGTTCGCAGGAGGTGCCCGATGCGTCAGCACATCATCAACGGTTTGAACGTCAATGCCCACGCGAGCAATGTCTCGGTGCACGCAGTCGTCGCCGGTCGTGATGCACGCATTCAAAAGCGCTTTCCAGGGAAACGTCTCATGTCAGCGATGAGTCGACTCTCGTGCTATGTACCGAGCGTACCCCCTGTCGTAGCGGTCTCCGAACAGACCGAACGATCGGGACAGTCATCCGGCAGGGGCACACCCTGCACGATGACCACACGCACAACCCCGGCAGGCGAACTGCCGGCGGCCGCGTGGGCAGCGCTCGCCATTAGCCGAGCGACCTCCGTCTAGAACCGTCGCAGCGGTTCCCGAACTGCCAGAAAGTCCGGGCAGTTCGAATTCGGAGTAGATCCCCTCGCGAAGCTGTTCGCCGCGCTGGCGGCTGCCGTTCGTGGTCGACATCTGTCCGTCGTCACACGGTCCACCGAACAGATTCTGCGAACAGGGATCGTCTGCAGTTCGACGTTGACCCGGTCACGTTTGGAACCGGGATTCCGCTTGATGAAAACCCACTCTGAAAATGAGCCTCCATATGTTAGACGAAATCCAACTCCTGCCCCTTGTCCGGCTCGCTCAACGGGGCGACAGGGAAGCCTTTGGCCTGCTGGCCAAGGAATACGAAACCGCCATCTTCGGCATCGCCTTCCGCCGGTTGCGAAATCGCTCCGAAGCCATCGAAGTGACGCAGGAAGTGTTCCTGCGGGCGATGCGGAAAATCAATCAGCTGCGTGAGCCCGAACGGTTCATCGGCTGGTTAAAGCGGATTGCCGTCCGGATGTCGATCAACCGCGCTGTCCGCCGGCCGAAAGAAACCAGTCAGGCTCCCGATCTGTTCAACCTCACCAGCCGGGTCTCTCCGGTCGACGGAGTGTTGGAGTCCGAACGGGCCCTGCAGGTTCGCACCGGTCTGCGGCAATTGCGGAAACTCGACCGGGAAACGTTGCTGGCGTTCTACTTCGAGGGGCAGTCTCTCAAGGAAATGAGCGACCGGTTCAGCAGCCCGGTCGGGACGATCAAGCGGCGTTTGCACACCGCACGGAACCGCTTGAAGGAAGCGCTGGGCGAATTTCAGCCCGCGTGAGCGCGTGTCCGACAGCAGAAAAACCTCCCGCGACCGTGGTGATGAACCACTGCCAGCGGGAGGTTTCTCATTTCAATAAATACCTCGATCCGTTCGGACTCTACTCCAGGAGAGGGCTGGGAGGTGCGGCGGCGGGTGGTGGCGTTTCGGCTGCAGGCTCCGCACTCGCTTCCGACTGCGGCTTGGGCTTTCCGAAAAGCAACACCTGCATCCGGCCGGCCAGTTGCTGATCCGCAAAAAGACCTCCGTCGATGAGCTTCTGGTTCTTCAAATCCGCCTTCGTCCACTTGCCGTTGATCAGTCGAATCGACAGGTCCGAGATATCGTCACCATTGATGTCGGTCAGAATCAGATCGAGCTGGCCGTCATTGTCGGTGTCATAGAAAGTCTTGTTGATCGGACCGAACTGCAGGACGAGTTCATAGTCGAACTTCTCTCGATTGGTTGTGTCTTTGGCGATCTGCTCTTTGATATCGGCGGGTGAGTTCTGATCGAGGTCGACCAGAACTCCGGCCACCGCGTACTCCTTGGGAGCATCCGGCTTCTCCGCCTTCTTCAGATTGGCATACTGCAGACGATCGACGAAACCATCGTCATCAAAGTCGAGCACGGCGCTGAATTCCGCAGCGGGCCATTCGGTCGGCACAAACAGCAAAGGACTCGCGGGACGCTTCTCCAGGAATTTCTTAACCTCATCCAGATGGACATGGTAAGAGAACTTGTCGAAGCTGACCCCTTCGGATGTCCCCCCCTTCGGGATTCCGAATGTGACAGCGACCAGTTCCCCCTGATCATTCAACAGCGGACCGCCTGAATCTCCCGGGTTGATGCCGCAGGTCGACAGCATCACTTTGCGTTTCGCGCTGCTGGCCAGCTGCCGGTTGAAGTTGTCTTTCTCCGCGCCAGTGAGGGCGAGCCGATTGGTCAGCATGTCGGCTGAATCGGACGGCCACATGGCGATGCCGGCGATTTCTCCACTCCGCACCGTCCACAATGTTCCCCGAGTCGGATGCCCGATGGCCACGCAGTCACTGCCCGGCGTAAGTCCCTTGTCGGCCAGTTTGAGCGGGACGAGATCACGATCGCTGGGAAGTTCGACCAGCTTCAGTAGTGCGAGATCCTTATCGACATCCCAGTAATACACAATTGCCCGGTAGGCATTGGGATCGAGCTCCATCAATCCCTCTTCCAGCTTGCCCAGGTAGATGTTGGCCATTCGGCAGCCGGTCGCCAGATCGATGTTGCTGTTGGCGATCACGTGGTAGTTCGTGATGATCCAGCCACTCTTGTCGTGGATAAAGCCTGTCCCATGCCCCCGCGGTGTGTGCACCACGACGACGGAGGGTGCTGCTTTGGGGAACACGATCGCTGCGGGACCGCGCGACAATTCGGGATTCACATCGAACTCTTCGCTGCTGTTGTCAGCCACAGGCGAGAGAGCCTCGAGCGCCTGTTCGAGGCTCACTCCGCTCCGGTTCATCACTGGGGCTGGAGCCACGGGACTCTTCGGTGGCGGGGCAGCGAGTCCGGAACTGCCTGTGGTAAGGAGAGGCAGTGCTGCAAGGGCCAGCTTCCAGCACGTCTTGGCGGGCGTCAACATGATCATTCCCCAGTAGGATTGTCGAGAGGTCGAGAGAGAGAAGTTTCCACAGCGAGACCCGATTCTCACCGGCCACCCCGACAGCGGAGTCCGGCAGATTTCATCGAAAATCGCGAAGGTCACTCAGCCCCTGAGTCAGTGAACGCCAGCCAATGGCCTGAAGAGCTTGCCCTGCCCTGGACATGCCTCGAAATGAATTCGACTCATGGAAAAACGGGAGACAGAAGAGGACAGGACGAGATTCATCCTGTTTTCCCGTTTCGCCAGCTTCCATCCTGACCAAAAGCAGCAGGAAACGAAAGTCCGTGTCGACCCATTTTTCATAACACTCGACGGCGACAACAGTTCGCATACGAACTGAACGGGAGGCACTCGTCATTGCTGACCGCTGGCGAACAAGAGAGCCCTCCAGCTCTGCACCGCCGAGCGCAAAAAAAAATCCGCAGGGGATTCCTGCGGATTCTGGAAGCACGACGGGTCCGGCTAATTAGCCGATGCGACCGATTGCCTTGGGCTCTTCAGCTGCGGGCTGTTCGGACTTCTGCGGGAGCGTGGCCTTGGCCTGATTGATGGCGTTGGCAACATAACCCAGGATGATTTTGATGGAACGGATGCTGTCATCGTTGCCGGGGATCGGCAGGTCGACCGAGTCCGGATCGGAGTCGGTGTCGATGAGAGCCACGGTGGTGATTCCGAGGATCTTCGCCTCGTGAATGCAGTTCTTTTCCTTGCTCGGATCGACGATCACGATTGCTTCAGGCAATCGGTTCATCTCGCGAATTCCGCCGAGGTTACTGCGAATCTTGTTCAGTTCGCGGCGAAGGCGAGACTGCTGTTTCTTGGAGTAGGTCGCCAGTTCCCCGCTGGCTTCCAGCGTTTCCAGCTCTTCGAGCCGCTTCAAACGGACACGAATGGTGCGGAAGTTGGTGAGGGTTCCCCCCAGCCACCGCTCGGTGCAGTAGGGCATGCCGCAGCTTTCTGCTGCCTGCCGGACGATGTCGACGGCCTGCCGCTTCGTCCCGACAAACAGGATGAGGCTTCCCTGGGCAGCCACCTTGTAGAGGTATTTCTGGGCGCGAACGAGACCGCGAATGGTCTCCTTCAGGTCAATGATATGGATATTATTGCGCTTTCCGTAAATGTACGGGCGCATCTTCGGGTTCCACTTACTGGTCTTATGACCGAAGTGTACACCCGCTTCCAGAATGTCCTTGACCACGATTTCCGCCACGTGAACTCTCTCCAGCAATGCTGATACAGTAATTCCCCCTGAAAAGGGGAAGCCCCGCATGTTAGTGAGTGAGTCGATGCGCGTCAAACAGAGTCGGGGTCAGATTGGAAACGTCGGGGAAAGGAGCGGTTTTCCCCGGTTTTTCGTGGTGAAGCCGGTGTTGGCGGGACCGCTCGCTGGGGGAAACCACCATTCCGTCAGTCGGCGCAAGCCGTCGAGACTCGCCGGGTCGCCTCGGGATTGAGCCGCAGAGAACTTTTCCGGTTGCGCAGACTGGGAAGGCTCCGCCCTCTTCGCCAGTTGCGAGCTTCTGCTCCGCCTCCCACGTGACTCCACCTCCGTCGGCTCTTTCTCGCGCGACAGCTTCTGACGCCCTGCCCGAGACACGGTTGCCTGCAAGGCTGACGCCCGCCACACTGCGGAAACATGCCTCAGTCGAGGCGCAGATCCGAAATTCCATGTCGGTCAGCGAACGGGGTCGTCCGCAGGACGAACACCGGTTCACGGGCCTCCTTATCATACGATCAGAAACGAACATGTTTCGACCGCTCGGTCATTTGATCTCCAGGTATTGGTATCTCGTTATCCTGGCCTGGATCGTCGCCCTGATTGCGCTGGCCAAATGGACCCCGACACTCGAATCGGTGGTCGAGCCCGGGGAGTTCAAATTTCTCCCGGACGAAAGCCCCACCCGGCAGGGGGAAGCCCTCTTTGAGCGGGCCTTTCCGAATGACCTGCTCGGCAGCAGTGTGGTGATCGTTGTCTATCGTGACGATGGACAACCCCTCAACAGCGATGACTCAACGTTCATCGAAGACAAGCTGCGGCCCCGCCTGGAAAGCCTGATGGCCAATCCAGATCAGGAAGCTGCCGAGAACATCGCCGAGAATCCGGACGTCCGGGAAGAGGCGATCAGCAAAGGGGGAGTCACCTTTCCGGAAATCGTGCGGGTCCGGTCACCGGCCAGTAAAGAAATCGGAAAGCTGCTGACCAGCGCTGACAAAAAGGGGGCTCTGGTCATCGTCGACCTCAAGGCGGACTTCATGGCCTCGGCGACGCGCAAGCCGACGAATGCCATTCAGGGGGTTGTCGAAGAGCTGAAGTCGGACGGACAGATTCCGGCCGGTCTGCATGTCGCTCTCAGCGGCAGTGCTGTCGTGGGGCGTGATGTCGGCGAGGCACTCAGCCGCAGTGCTCACAACGTCGAAGTCTGGACGCTGATTCTGATCGTGACACTGCTGCTGCTGGTCTACCGGGCTCCGCTGCCGGTGATTGTTCCACTGGCCACGCTGTTTGTCGCGATGCGGGTCGCCATGCGGCTGCTGGCCTTGGCGGCCAAGTGGAAGTGGATTCATCTCTTCGAGGGGATTGAAGTCTACACGATGGTGGTCGCGTACGGCGCCGGGGTCGATTTCTCGATGTTCCTGACGTCCCGATTCCACGAGGAGATCCGACGCACGAAATCGGTAGAAGAGGCTCTCACGCGCACGTTGCAGCACGTCGGTCCGGCCATCGCCGCTGCCGCCGGGACCGTCATTTTCGGCATCGGCATGATGGTCTTTGCCGAGTTCGGGAAGTTTCATCAGGCGGGAATCAGCATTCCGTTTGCGATCTTTGTGATTCTGATTGCAGCCCTCACCTTCACACCAGCTCTGTTGCGACTGATGGGTCGCTGGACGTTCTGGCCGGAAGTCCCGAGTTTTGGACAACCCGAGCTGCCGAGCGTCGGCCTGTTCAGCCGGGTCGTCCGCTTCGTCACCATGCACAGTGCCTCGACCCGATTCTGGGAATCGCTGGCAACGGCGGTGACCGTGCATCCGGTCCGCTCGTGGATCATCGCGGTCGCCTGCATGATGCCGTTCACGGTCGTCGGTGTGTACTGCTATGACCACGTCAACTATGGACTTGTCAATCAGCTCAGCACCCGGGCAGCCAGCGTCAGCGGCACCCGGGATATTGCCCGGAACTTCTCTCCGGGTCTGACCGGCCCGGTCACAGCCATGATCGAGAACACCTCCCTCGACTTCAGCAAGAGCGAAGGCCAGAAGCTGATCGAGGAGCTGAAAGAGACCCTCGCCGCCCGCAAGGACGAACTCCACATTACCGATATCCGGAGCGTTTCCAATCCGCTGGGATTGTACCATCAGCTCGAGACGACCTCCGGCGGGGGACGGCCGTTTAACCGCATCCTCCGCAAGGGAGCCGGGTTGGCCAGCACCCGCGAGTATTACATCGGCGAGAAGACTGAAACCGGTGCTCACATCACCCGACTCGACATCATTCTGGACAGCGATCCCTTCGCACGGGAAAGCGTCACCACGCTGAACGCGCTGGAAGAAGCAGTCCGGAAAGCCCTCCCCGAACAGCTGCGGAATGGGGGCAAGGTCTTCTTCATCGGCTCTACTGCCAGCATACGCGACCTGCAGAAGATTGCCGCCATCGACCGGGTGCGGATCAATGCACTGGTTTGTGCCGCGGTCTTCGTCGTTCTGATTCTGCTCATCCGCAGCATCAAGGACAGCATCTATCTGATGGCCAGCGTGATCTTCAGCTTCCTGTGCACTCTGGGCATCACGTATCTGCTATTCGCCGCGCTGGAACCGGAAACGTTCCCGGGACTCGACTGGACGGTGCCACTGTTCCTGTTCACGATCCTTGTGGCGGTCGGTCAGGACTACAACATCTTCCTGATCACCCGCGTGCACGAGGAACGTGAGCACCACGGCCCGCTGGGCAGCATCAAACATGCGATCATCCAGACCGCGGGCATTATCACCAGCTGCGGTCTGATCATGGCGGGGACGTTTTCCGCGCTGGCGATCGGAGGCGAACTGGCCCGGATGAATCAGCTCGGCTTTGCCCTCGCGTTCGGCGTGCTGCTGGACACACTGGTGGTGCGGCCGATTCTGGTGCCTGCCTATCTGGCCTGGCGCGCCAAACGCCAGTTGCTGCGGGCAGGACTGGACGCGAACAACACCGACTGAAGCGGCACCCACTCCTCATGCGGGCCGAATGATTCCCGCTGCGGGGACTGATATACTGGCGGGACAGTTTTTGCGAGCCGTGGCAGGTGACCAACAGGGGAGAGGACGGACGTGATTGGCGGACCATTGCTGGTGCGGGAGCTGCTGACAACCCCTCGTCACCTGAAACAGTTCGGGATTCGGGCCGGTTATGTCGCAATGCTCTGCATTCTGATCTATACCGGCGCCCAGACCACCTTTGGCCTGACGCCGCTGCGTGGACTGGGTGACATCGCGAACTTCGGAATCTTCATCTTCAACATTCTCTGCGTGCTGCAGCTGGGGCTGGTCATCGCGACTTCGCTGCTGTTCTCAGCCGGGAATGTCGCTCAGGAGAAAGACCGACGCACGCTGATTCTGCTGCTGATGACCGATCTCAGCTCTCCGGAACTGGTGCTGGGAAAATCGCTGGGGTCGACCCTTCCGGTCCTTGTGCTGATCGGAGTGTCATTGCCGGTGCTCTGTTTTGTGCGCATGCTTGGCGGCATCAGTCTGTCGCAGGTGATCTGGGTAGAACTGCTGTGTCTCGTGGCCGCGCTGGCGGCATCCGCCTGGGGAACACTGGTCGCCTACTGGCGCGAAAAGACGTTTCAGATCATCGCCGTCTCGCTCCTGGGGGCGGGACTATTTATCGGTCTGGCCGAGACCATCTGTTCGATTGCGGGAACCGACAGCGCGGTCGGACGAATCGCCGGCTACTGCAATCCGTTCCGGACGTTGAGCAGCATCCTGCATCCCCTTAGTGCCCTGCCCAATGCAACCGTGCCGGAAGTGGGCGCATGGGGTTCGGTGCTGGCACTGGCGGTGATTGCTGTCGGCCTGTGGACATGGACCTGCATCCGTGTGCGGGTCTGGAACCCCTCCCGATTCCTGTATACGAAGCCGGAAGAAACAGCGGCCGAGGCGGCTGCCGAAGCAGAAAATAACCCCGCACCAGCGGTTCGGCAGACGCAGCGTGAAATCTGGTCGACTCCGATTCTGTGGAGGGAAATCTGCACGCAGGCTTATGGACGAAAAGTCGGCATCATCAAGTTCGCCTACTTTCTGTTCGCCTTTTTCTGCATTCTCTGGCTCAGCCGGATGCCCGTCGACAGTCCGCTGATCTTCGGCGCCTTGTCCGGAGAGGGACTGGTCTTCGTGATGCTGTCGCTCGTCTCGCTGGTGCTGGTCAATGCCCAGGCAGTGACATCGCTGACATCCGAACGGGATGGCCAGACGCTGGAACTGCTGCTAGTCACCGAAGTGACCGCCAAAGAGTTTGTGTTCGGCAAGCTAGGGGGGATCTTCTTCAATACCAAGGAAGTGATCATCATTCCGCTGCTGTTCGCGACGTTGAGTCTGTTCCGCGGAAGCATGTCACTGGAGCCGTTTCTCTTCGCCGTGATCGGTTACCTCGTGCTGGTCTGTTTCTCGGCAATGATGGGGCTGCATGCCGCGTTTTCCTATGAGAATTCCCGCGCCGCCATCGCCAACAGTCTGGGGACGATCTTCTTTCTGTTCGTGGGAATCTTCATCTGCATGATGCTGATTGTCGAAGCCCGCACGTCGTTCATCCTGCAGCTCGTGCCGTTCCTGCTGTTTATTCTGGGGGGGAGCGTGGGGCTGTGGACGTCGCTGACGCACAAGAATCCATCACCCGCCCTGACGATCTGCGCCTGGTCCCTGCCGTTTCTGACGTTCTACGGCATCGTCAGCTTTCTGCTGGGTGACACGGCGGCGGTCTGTGCGGCGGTGGTGGTCGCGTATGGCTTCACCTCGATCGCCATGCTGGTCCCTGCAGTGAGCGCCTTTGACGTGGCCCTGGGACGAACAACGGTTGACCGGGGATGAGCGAATTTCTGGCCACTGCGAGCATCTGGCTGCCGGGGGTGTTGGCAATGCTCGCACTGGTAGGGGCTTCGGGCTTTTTCTCGGCCAGCGAAACCGCGTTGTTCTACCTCTCCCGCGAAGAGCTGCGGAGAATGCAGTCGGGGCATGCCAGTGAACGGCTGGCAGCCTCGCTGATGCGCGACCCCGACCGCCTGCTGACCGTCGTGCTGTTCTGGAACCTGATCGTCAATCTGACCTACTTCGCGGTCAATCTCGTCACGGCCAAACATCTGATCGCCGCCCAGCAATCGACCGCGGCGGTGGTGATCGGTCTTGTCGGAGTGGCAGGTCTGATTCTGCTGGGGGAAGTGGGGCCGAAGAGTCTGGCAGTGTTGTACCCGCGGCCGATCGCGGTCGTCGCGAGCGTTCCGCTGGTCATCGCTTCGCGGTTGCTCGATCCGGTTCTGCCGCTCTTTCGCGGCATCACAACCGCCCTGCGGCGGGCGATGGCTCCCAATCTCGTACCGGAGCCGTATCTGCAGATCGAAGACATCGAGCGGGCTATCGAGACGTCGGAGCTGGGGGGAGAAATGGTCCGGCTCGAGCAGCTGCTGTTAAGTCGCCTGCTGGAACTGTCCGACATGACCGCCCGCGAATTGATGCGACCGCGGGGGACGTATCCGGTCTGGCAGTCACCGGTGCATCTGGAACATCTCCGACAGCGCGGCCTCATCCCGGAACTACTGCTCATCTGCGGCGCGGACCGCGATACCATCGAGAAGGCGCTGCCCCTTTACGAACTCAGCCAACTGCCGCAGCGGAACCTCGAAGCGATTGCGGACAACGTGATTTACGTCCCGTGGTGCGAAACCGTCGCCAGTACGCTGGCGACGCTCCGTCGTGAGCTGGTGAGCGTGGCGTGCGTCGTGAACGAGTATGGGGAAACGATCGGCATTCTGACCGAGGAAGATATTCTCGACACAGTGCTGAACCCGACATCCAATCGTGCTCAACGCCTGCTCGAGCGGGAGCCGGTCGTCTTTGCGCCGGACGGCCGGATCATCGCTCATGGGCTCGCCAGTCTGAGAAATCTCGCCAGCCGGCTCGATCTGGACTATGAGGTCAAAGAGGATTCTCCCGTGACGATCAC
The DNA here is from genome assembly GCF_051466325.1 of Planctomicrobium aquicomposti. NCBI lineage: Bacteria > Pseudomonadati > Planctomycetota > Planctomycetia > Planctomycetales > Planctomycetaceae > Planctomicrobium > Planctomicrobium aquicomposti. Next base: position 667,005 of record NZ_CP195792.1, on the reverse strand, counting down.
CGCCCTGCTGCACGATGAACTCGCCCGCTTTCCCCAGGTGGGAGACACCTGCGAATGGCAGGGGTACCGTGTCCGGGTGACGCATGCGGGGGAACCGGGAGATCCACTGGAGGTCGAATTGACTCGACTGCCCGGAATCACTCCTCTGACGGAACCGGAGTGATCCGCGCCGCGACCGCGAAATATGGCGATGGCGATGGAAAGACCGTCTGACGCCGCGAAAACTGCAAACGCCTGTGAGATGCGAACCGGGCAATGTGGCCGACCGGTTCGTCGACATTCCGTCACTGGCTTGCGAGTCCTACTGACTCGGCTCAGCGCTGCTGGACCGGCCGCTTGGCGGAAGCAGCTTCCGGTTTGCCGGCATCGGGCTGATAGGTCCATTCGGGATTCCCGCTGATCAGGAATTCCTTCTGGTGCGGGTCGAACTCGTCACCGGGACGGGCAAACCGCTGCACGAGCACCTTCCGCCAGATCTGGGGAGTTCCTTCCGGTCCCGGTTTGGAATCATACCCGTTGGTGAAGCCAGACAGAATCACCTTGAAGAAGTCGGTCGACGGATCGACTCCTCGCCACGTGGCCGCTCCGTAGATCCATTGCTGCTCCTCCAGATTGGAAGGAGTTGGCTCAGGCAGATCCTGCACGACGGTGACGGTGTTCTTGTAATGATCCCGCTCAATGCGCTGAATTTCCTGCATGGCAGGAATCAGGATTTCGTCAGTCAGAATCTGAGAGGGGATTTCCGACTTGGGATTGTCGTAAGCGACGAGTGTAAATTCCGGAACAAACTGCCGAGGCCCCGGAAGCGGGTCGAGTTCGTTCTGTGCGGCGATGTCTCCCTGATCACGGCCTGCGACAGGTCGACGAATGGCACGCCACGCGAGGTACCAGACCGGTTCCGGCTTGAGCTCTCCAGTCTGCGGGTCCTTCAGATTGACCACCACCATCCGCATCGGCTTAAGTTCGACTTCCATGATCCAGAAGTCGCGCTGACGGACGAGTTCTTCGTTAGTGGCGTTGGCTCCCGCGCGGGTCGCGAACCCCCGCGTCAGCTGCGCGGAAGCCGATGAGGCGGTCACCGCCAGCAGGCCCAGCGCAGGGACCAGTGAAAGCACCAGCGAACGAAGCAGAACGCAAGATGTGATGTGTGACCGCAGCACAGTGTTCCTCTCAATACGTTCCTGCCACTCTACCAGCGGCTGCGCAGCAGCGTCAATTGGCCTCTTCCGCTCGGGGACACCCCCAACCGGGTTTCACGAATGGCCATCTCTCAGCCGTCAGAACTGTTGAAACCAGACAGTCCGTCCGCAGCAGTTGTGCCGGTCATCCGGGGTGATTCAATGAGAATCCCTCCGGCAGGCGCCAACCAACGTATGGAATGCTTTCGAACGCACAGTGCTGCCGGTTGAGCGAACTCAGCCAATCTCCCCGGAACCGTCCCGAATTTCCGGGCATTCAACAGTTATGCCGATTCTGCACCGTCCCGCAATCACGCCGCTCACCGCAGGAGCCGCCGCCGGTGATCAGAGCGAACGCTTCAGCTCGTCTTCGATGAGATGAATCTGATCCCGCAGATCGGCCGCTTTCTCGTACTGTTCATCGTCGACCGCCGATTTCAGCTCGTTCCGCAGCCGAATCAGTTCATGCTGGCGACGACTGTTGTCGGAGACCTTGGGCGGGAATTTGCCGACGTGCTGCGTCTCGCTGTGAATGCTCTCCAGCAGGGGGAGCAGTTCACTGTGAAAGAATTCGTAATCGTGAGGGCAGCCCAGCCGCCCCTGGCTGCGAAACTGCTTGAACGTAATGCCACAGCGGGGGCAGGTGCGGGCCCCGACTTCGGGCTGCTCTTCCTCATCTTCACTGGCGGCCGGCGCGGACTTCGGCCCGGGAACGGCGGTGAATTCGTCGGGGACGCCCCCCACATCCACCGTGCTGAGGTATTCCTGCGCACACCCTTCACATAGGTGCAGCGAGAGGGTCTTGCCCCCCTTCAGCTCCGTGATGTGCAACGTTGCCTGTTTGGTGCACCGCAGACATTTTTTCACAGAAAAGTCTCCACGTCCGTTACTGCTGCGGCTGATTCGACTGCGATAAAATCGACAAAATCAATTCTAGAACGGCAACTCCCAGTGTCAATTCGCCTCTGGCAGCGGGTTGAACGGCCGGTCGGCGGACTCATCGCGAAGATCAGGGAACCTGCACGGGCGGGAAACTGTCCAGCACAGTCAGAGGCCGATGCCGACGCCAGCCCTCATTTCTGCTGCATCGGAATTTGATTAAGATACGGCCAAACCCCTTCATTCTCAGGCCTGCCATGCATCAGCCGAGCTTTACCGATTTCGCCACCCTCGCCCAGCAGACCGCCTTCCTGCCGGTTTACCGGATGCTGTACAGCGACACGCTGACTCCGGTTTCCGCGTTCTGCAAAGCAGGCTGGACGGCTGACGCATTTCTGTTTGAAAGTGTCGTCGGGGGCGAAAAGATCGGCCGCTACAGTTTTCTGGGGGGGGACCCGTTCCTGCGGATCGAAGCCTTCGGTCGCGAACTGGTGACGACCAGCGACAAGCAGAGTGAACGTCGCACGGTCGACGACCCGCTGCAGGAGCTGGAGACCTTGATTCAGAAGTTCCGGTCCGTGCACCTGCCGGGGCTGCCGCGGTTCGTCGGGGGAGCAGTCGGCTACGCCGGTTACGATGTCGTCCGCTACACCGAACGTCTGGAGCATCCTCCGGAAGATGATCGGGGTCTGCCGGATCTCTCGTTTGCGTTTTATGACACGATGATCGTCTTCGATCACATCAAGAAGACGACGCTGGTGATTGCCCATGCCCGGACCGACAGCGGCGACCTGCGTGGGGAATACGAACGGGCGTGCGCCCGGGTCGATGTCCTCTGCCAGAAGCTGCAGGATCGCGATTCAGGGCTCAGCATTCCCGACGTCTCGCTGAATCAGCAGCCACTCACGAACTGGACCTCCAACTTCACACAGACGGAATACGAAGCAGCGGTCTCCCGCAGTCAGGAATACATCCGTGCTGGCGATATCTTTCAGGTCGTTCTCAGCCAGCGGCTGGAAGTGGAGATTACAGCACAGCCGCTCGACCTTTACCGCGCGCTCCGGGTCGTCAATCCGAGCCCGTTCATGTTTCTGCTGCAGACTCCCCGGACGACGCTGGTCGGGAGTTCTCCGGAAATCATGGTGCGGGTCGAAGATGGGGTCACCACGATTCGCCCGCTGGCAGGGACACGCAAACGGGGGGCGACAGAAGCAGAAGATCAGGCGCTGGCGGCCGAACTGCTCGCCGATCCGAAAGAATGCGCTGAGCACGTGATGCTCATCGATCTGGCCCGCAATGACGTTGGCCGGATCGCTGAATACGGCTCGATGGTCCTCTCGGACGTGATGCAGGTGGAACGCTACAGCCACGTGATGCACATCACCTCCAATGTCACCGGTCAGCTGCGACCGGAGCTGACCGCCCTCGATGCCTTGCGGGCCGGACTCCCCGCCGGGACGGTTTCAGGGGCGCCGAAGGTGCGGGCGATGGAGATTATCGACGAACTCGAGAAGCACCGACGCGGCCCCTACGCCGGAGCGGTCGGCTACATCGACTTCACCGGCAACATGGATACCTGCATCGCGCTGCGAACGATCGTCATCGTCGGGAACAAGGCGTACGTGCAGGCCGGCGCGGGAATCGTGGCCGACAGCATCCCTGCCATGGAATACCAGGAGACGCTCAACAAGGCGCAAGGTCTGTTGAAGGCGCTCGCGCTGGCGGAAACGATCTCTCCCAAGTAACTGCCGACCGGATTCGATGCCTGACGAGGGCGCGCCCCGTCCCGTGCGCGCTGCGGTTCTGCCTGCGCAGTTCTTTAAGAAATCCGGGTTGTTTGCTTCCCCGGACACGACCGCTATCCGTGTCACATCGGGTAAATCCGGTCAACCTGGCATAAGCGTTACAGTTCGCATCGAGTCTGCCCATTTCCGTGCCGATAACTGATACGACCCATACGGTCTCTCATGACCGCGGAGGGTCTACGTGAATGGAACCCGTTCTTTCCGGTCGGGATCGGCAGAAAGTGCCGGTTACGGTTTCGCTGCAGAGGGGCAGACAATGAAGTTGCGAAAAGCCTGCAAGGTCGGATTGCTGAGCCTGCTGCTGACACCGATTCAGGCGTCCGCTCAAACCTTCTACCCGGAAGAGGGGGGTTACGCGACCCTGCCGGCGGCCAATGATTACACCGGCTCGATGGCGTTCGGAGACGGCTATCTGTGGGCTCGCGGCGACATGGGGAAACGCCCCGGCGTGCAGGGAGACTATTTCTCTCTGGGAACGTTCGTCCCGATGCACATCTACGGGCCGGACAGCCTGTACTTCATCGACGGTGAAATGTGGGTCAACGAACAGGCCTACGTCGGCGGAGATATCGGACTCGGCTACCGCTCTCTGGTCGGTGATTCGAATTTCGCCCTCGGCATCAACAACTTCCTCACGTGGGACACCACCAACGACGGCAGTTCCTTCCAACGGTACAGCATCGGCGCGGAATGGTTCACGAACTACCTGGGTGGTTCTTTCAACGCCTACATTCCGTTCAACACCGACAAGGAGAATGTCGGCGGTCCGATCCTCACCAACAACTCCGAGTTCCGCAACAACAACCTCTACTTCCTGAATCAGCAGGTTGTGGAACAGCAGATGGCCGGAGTCGACGGCGAAGTCGGCTCGCCCATTCCCGGGATCGAATGGCTGTCACTGTACGGCGGCGCCTACTATTTCGACGCCCATCAGGGGGAGGCAGTCCGCGGCGTCTCCGGTCGCGCGATGGTCGACATGACCTGCGCGATCTTCGACCTGTCGGTGCAGAACGACTCCACCTTCGGGACGACCGTCAACTTCGGCGCGGAAATCCGCACGGCCGGCGGACCGTTTGTGTTTGCTCCGCGGTGGCGGAATCTCGACGTCAAGCTGCATGAACGGGTCCGCAAACGCAGCCGCATCCTGACGCAGAAATACACCGACCAGGTCGACGAACTCGCCATCAATCCCAATACCGGATTGGCGTACACCTTCGTGCATGTCGACAACACCGCCGGCGACGGGGGAACCGGAACGGATGAAGACCGGTACGACAACCTGGGACTGGCCTCCGGCAGCGGTACTGACTTCATTCTCGTCCATCGGGGCGATACCACCCGGGCCAATCTGTTGCAGGCCGGAGACGGCCTGACCCTGTCCGACAACCAGATCGTCCTGGGCGAAGGGGTTCCCTTCCTGCTGCAGACTGCGAATCGCCCTGGCCCGGTGGCACTCCCGGACTGGGATCAAACCGGCAGCAGTCCGTTCGTCACCGCCAACGCGGGTCGAGACATCATTACGCTCGCCAACAACAATCAGGTCATCGGCCTGAATATGATCTCGTCCCTGAACGGGAATATGATCGGCGGCGACGGCATCCAGAACTTCACCATCCGCGATATCAACACGGATATCACACCGGTGCAGACCACCGGTTCAGGCGGGGGGATCGTGCTGACGAATGCCACCGGCACCGGTTCCATCAACCGCTTCAACTTCCGGGCCGACAATACGACAACAGCTGACGGCGGAATCGTGATTCGCAACGTGAATCAGCCCGCTCTGAACCTCACCGCCCAGAACTCCAGCTTCATCGAAGGGGGAGTGCACGGGGTGGAGCTGTTTGCCAACAACTCCCTGATCAACGCCAATCTCAGCCATCTGCATGCGTCCGAAAATCAGGTCGGCCTGCTGCTCGAAGCCCGCAATGGTGGCAGCGTCAATTCCACCGTGGCGGACAGCAGCTTTACCGATGCCGTCGGCCTGACCGCACGGAATATCGGCGTGGTCGGCCAGAGCGGCGGCAGCGTGAACCTGAACGGGTCCAACGTGACGGCAACCGGTTCCGCCCTGGATAACCTGTCGATCAATCTGCAGGGAGCGACCGGACTGGTGGCCCTGACCGACAGCAATCTGGACGGTGCCGCGGATGACAACGTGCAGGCGCTCACTTCATCCAATGCCAACCTGACATTGAACCTGACGAACACGTCGGTCGATGACGCACAGGACCGTGCGTTGAACATCAACGCCCAGACGAGTTCGGTCGTCAACGCCAGCCTCGTGAACAGCACCTTCGACAATACCGTCGCCGGAGATGCTGCCGGGATCAGTGTCGCCAGCAGCGCGACGGTCACTGTCAATTCGACCGGCTCCAGCTTCAACGATGCCGGGGCCAACGGCCTGGCGGTCGGCGTCAATTCGAACGGCACGTTCAACGGCACGTTCAACACCTCCACCTTCGACAATGCCACCAACAATGGCGTGTCGGTCTCGGTCAATACGGCAGAGGCCAACCTGAACCTGATCGACTCCTCCGCCACGGGAGCGGGCAATCACGGTCTGAACCTGAATGCCAATGCAGGAAATCTGGTCGCAGACCTGAGAAATGTCGCCCTGGACGACGCCGGCACGAATGCCCTCAACATCAACGCCGTCAGCGGTTCGGACGTGACGGTCACAGGAGACAATGTCTCCGGTTCGGGGGCCGGTAACGACGGCATCCACATCATTTCCACCGACAGCGTGGTTTCCGTCAACCTGCAGAATCTCGGCTCCTTCGCCAATGCCGGAAACAACGGGGTCTACGCCAGTGTCACCGGTGGCAGCGAGGGAGACTTCTTCCTCGGGCTGAGCGGACCGGGTGGGTCACGGGCCGATTTCTCCGGAGCGGGGAACAACGGCCTGGATCTGAACTTCACCAACTACAACGGCTTCGACGGTGCCTCGCCGCTGACGTTTGAAATCCGCGATATCGATTTCAGCAGTGCCGGAAACAACGGCTTCCAGCTGACCTCCATCGGCGATCAGGTGGCACCGACTCCGTCCTCCTTTGACGGACTGCTGGTCAACACCGATCTCGGGAATTCAGCCAACGACAGCTTCAACGCCTTCCTGAACTATAACCCGATGGCTCGCGTGGAATTCATCGACTCGATCTTCGCCCCGATTGGCGGAGAGAGCTACGACATCATGGCGGACAACAACACCAACTTCACCGTGATCTTCGACAACACGCCGACGCCGGCTCCGTTCTCTGTGATTCAGCAGAACGGTTCCGTGGTGACGACGATCGTCGAGTAACCCATGACGCAGAACTGCTCCAGTCGCTGAAAGTGACGGCTGGAGCAGAAGATGCGACTCCATCCGCCCTTTGCTACCGTGGGCGGAATGGGGCGGAAAGCGGCACGGCGGTTGTGGTTTGCGGGGGCCGGGTCTATATTCCAGCCCTTCAGAAGTCCCGCGAGGAAAGTGCTGCCGGGCGACGTGCGGGTCAGATCTGGCTTCGCCTGCCCAACGGAATCCGCAGCCGGCCCGCATTTGAACTGTTCCAGATACCCGATGACATGCGTTTTCTGCTTCTCGATAAAATCACGGAACTGCAGCCTGGGGAATCGATCAGCGCAGTGAAAAACCTGTCGCTGGCCGAAGAATATCTTCAGGACCACTTTCCCGGGTTCCCCGTGATGCCCGGAGTGCTGCTGGTGGAAGCGCTGGTTCAGACCAGTGCCTGGCTGATGCGGGCCACCGAAAACTTCCAGTACAGCACCGTCGTGCTGAAGGAAGCGAAGGCGGTCAAGTTCAGCTATTTCGTCTCTCCGGGCAAAACGCTGAAGATCACTTCGAGCGTCCACAAGAAGGGAGACCGCGAGTGGACCTTCAAGGCGGCCGGTGAAGTCGACGGGATTTCCACCGTCTCCGCCCGGCTGACACTGGAACAGTCCAACGTCATTGAGAAGTATCCCCAGTTGACGAACGCCGATTCGCAGCAGACGGAAAAAATGAAAGAGATCTTCGCGGTTCTGTGGTCCGAAGCGAATCGCTGATTCGACTGCCCGACGGGCCGAATTCGGTCGACGAGCACACCGTGAGGCCCTCGAACTCCGATCAGATCGCAAACAAACCGCTTCAGCCCCTGCTGGCGCTTTTTTAATCAAGGAAATCAGACATGAAACTCGACGGACGGATCGCACTGGTCACAGGCGGCAGCCGCGGCATCGGCAAGTCCATTGTGGAAACTCTGGCACAGCGGGGAGCGAAAGTCGCCTTCGTTTACAAATCGAGTCAGGCCTCTGCCGAACAGATCGCTAACGATCTGAACGCCAAAGGGCATGAAGTGTGGGCCATCCAGGGGGACGTGGCCAACAAGGCGGAAGCCGATCGCATCGTGGCCGACGTGCTGGCCAAGTGGCAGCGGATCGACATTCTGGTCAACAACGCTGGCATCATTCGCGACGGTCTGCTGGCGGTCATGGAGCCGGATGCCTGGCAGGCGGTGATCAACACGAACCTGGGAAGCGTGTACAACTTCTCGCAGGCCGTCATGCGACCAATGATGTCGCAGCGCTACGGTCGCATCGTCAATATCTCCAGCGTCGCCGCCGAATTCGGCAATCAGGGTCAGGTGAACTACGCCGCGAGTAAAGGGGGCATCCAGGGTCTGACCCGCTGCCTCGCCACGGAAATCGGCCGTCGCAATATCACGGTCAATGCCGTCGCTCCCGGATTCATCGAAACCGACATGACCGAAAGCGTCCGCAACGCCGCTGAAGGAGAAATCAAGAAGCGGATCGCTGTCCGTCGGCTCGGCAAGCCGGAAGACATCGCCAACGCGGTCGCCTTTCTCGCCAGTGATGAAGCCTCGTACATCACCGGCCATGTGCTGACGGTTGATGGTGGTCTCACGCTGGGCGGCATCTGACCCGCTCCGGCCGGGAGTGAACTCCTCCCCCATTTTGAATTCAACGCGCCGACGAGTGATCCCGCTCGCCGGCGCGTTCCACTTCCGGAGAGCGCAGGAGTACAATCCGGCCATGACCGGGAACACCTTTCAACTGCAGCGTCTGGCGATCGTGGGAGTCGGGCTGATCGGCGGCTCGCTGGCCAGCGCTGCCAAAACGCGCCAACTCGCACGTGAAGTCATCGGCATTGGCCGAAGTTCCGAGCGACTGCAGGCCGCCAGCCGGATGGGAATCATTGATCGCGGAGTGATCGATCCCGCTGATCTCGATGATGTCGATCTCGTGGTGGTCTGCACCCCGCCCGACCGGATCGCGACCGATGTCCTCCGGGTTCTGCAAAGCGGTTCCACGAAAACGATCGTCACCGATGCCGGCAGTGTGAAAGAGGCGATCGTCGCCGCAGTTTCCAGCACGACCGAAGGTCATCGCTATCTGGGCTCGCACCCTTTGGCCGGTTCGCATCTGGGGGGTTTCGAGCACTCCGATCCCAATCTGTATCAGGGTCGGCTTTGTGTCATCACACCGACCGAGTCGACCGATCCGCGACAGCTGCAGTTTGTCCGCTCCTTCTGGGAAGCGGTCGGAATGCAGGTGCGGGAACTGTCCCCCTCCGCACACGATCGGATGCTGGCCCTCACAAGCCATCTGCCGCATCTGGCTGCCGCGGCGGTGGCGACTCAGGTCGACCCAAGCTGTTTCCCGTTCGCAGCGACTGGCTTTCGTGACACGACCCGGATTGCTGCGGGAGACCCGGACCTGTGGACGGCCATCTTCTCGATGAATGCTGAGCATCTGGCGGAACTCACTGCCGACCTGATCTCCACACTGGAAGAATTCCGGCAGGGACTGCTCTCAGGGGACTCAGCGAAGCTGCAGCAACTCCTGAGTACAGCCCAGAAACAGCGGCTGCAACTGAAGCAGCTGGATGGAGATTCCCAGAGAACGCACGCATGAGCACATCGTCCGCCAACCAGTTTCCGTTACGACCGTTGGGACAAACAGCGCTGCGGGTGACGCCGGTGGCGATGGGCTGCTGGCCGATTGCCGGAGTCACCAGCATCAACGTGACCCGTGAGCAGAGCTTGCGAACCCTGCGGGCGGCTGTGGATGCGGGCATCAACTTCTTCGATACCGCCTACATCTACGGGTATGAGGGGGAGAGTGAAACGCTGATCGGCGAAGCCTTTGCCTCCCGCGATGCGGGGCTCGTCATTGCCAGCAAATGCGGCCTGCACTGGGACGCGGATCGCCAACAGACGCGCGATGCCCGGCCAGAAACAATCTTTCGCGAGTTCGCGGAATCGACCCGTCGCCTGAAGAGAGAGGTGATTGACCTGTACTATCTGCACGCTCCTGACCCGCAAGTGCCGGTGGCAGAATCGGCCGGCGCGCTGCGGGAATTGCTCGATGCGGGACAAATCCGGGCCGCCGGCGTTTCCAACTTCCAGACGCTGGAGCAACTGAACGCGTTTCACGTCGTCTGCCCGATCAGCGTGGTGCAGTCACCCTTCAACATGCTGCAGAGGCAGATCGAGCGGGAGCAAATCCCCTGGTGTCTGGAGCACAATGTCTCGCTCGTGGCCTACTGGCCGCTCATGAAAGGGTTCCTCGCGGGAAAGATTTCCCGTGATCATGTCTGGGACGAACGGGACGGCCGGCAGCGCTACCCGGTATTCGTGGGCGAAGCATGGGACAAGACACACGATTTTCTCGATGAGCTGCGACCCATCGCGGCGGAAGCTGAATGCTCAATTGCGGAACTGGTGATCGCCTGGACGATTCAGCAACCGGGCATCACGGCAGCGCTGTGCGGAGCCAAACGTCCGGAGCAGATTCAGGAAACCGCCCGCGCGATGGGGGTACGGCTGTCATCGATTCATCTCGAACGGATTGCCGCAGCCATTTCTCGCCGAGGAGAAGTGGACACGCCTCCAATTCGTTGAGTTCGCTTGAAACCTGGAAGCCGGATCGGCTGATCACAGCTCCCGTTGCGGTCGATGGGAGCCTACAGGGTGAAGTGATGGCGAAGGGTAGCTCCCGAGACAAAATGCTTTAAACTGCAAAACTGTCTCGAACATGATTTCAGGATGCCGTTCATGTCGCTCCCCGTCGTTGGAAAAAAAGCCCCCGCGTTCACGCTACCTTCGATTCCTGGCGGGAAGATCAAGCTCAGCGACTTCGCCGGAAAATCGAATGTCGTGCTGTACTTTTACCCGCGCGACAATACCCCGGGCTGCACGCAGGAAGCGTGTGATTTCCGCGACAATCTCGCTCGACTGCAGCAGGCCGACACGGTCGTGCTGGGGATCAGTACCGATAGCCTGAAGTCTCACGAAAAGTTTGCCGAGAAGTTCACGCTGCCGTTTCCATTGCTGTCCGATGAAGATCATGCCGTCGCCGAGAAGTACGGCGTCTGGGTGGAAAAAAAGAACTACGGCAAGACCTACATGGGACTGCAGCGCAGCACCTTTCTGATCGGCAAGGACGGGAAGTTGCTGGCGGTCTGGCCCAACGTGAAAGTCAAAGGACATGTCGACGAAGTGGCGGCCCGAATCGAAGAACTTGGGCAGGCTTAGAGCAGGTTGCTCTGGCCTGTGCCCGCGCAGCCAATGTTGATTTGAAATCTGTCAGGGAGAAGAGAAATGTCGACTGGTTCTCGTCGAGTTCTGGTGACCGGCGCATCGCGCGGTATTGGTCGCGGCTGTGCACTCGAACTGGCCCGCAGTGGCTGGGACGTGGCGGTCAACTTCCGTTCGCATCCGGAAGAGGCTGAGGAGGTCGCCGCCGCCATTCGCGCGCTGGGACAACGGGCTCTGATTCTGCAGGCAGATGTCTCTGATCAAGAGGCCGTCGAGCAGATGGTGCAGAAAGTCGTGGAGGAGTGGGGAGGCATCGACGGCTTCGTCTCCAATGCTGCCTACAGCGACCGCGAACGGATGATCGCAGCTGACATGGCCGGCTTCCGCAAGACGATTGACGTCAGTATGTGGGGAGCCTTCTATGGGGTGCGGGCGGTCGCCCAACAGCTCGTCCGGCAGGGGACCGGAGGTTCGATTGTGGTGGTCAGCTCTCCGCATGCGGTCATCCCGATCCCTCACGCGATGGCCTACAACATGGCAAAGGCTGCAATCGATCACATGTCCCGGACGGCGGCGATTGAACTGGCTGCGCACCGCATTCGGGTCAACGTCATGCACCCGGGGTGGATCGACACCCCCGGGGAGCGGAAGTTCTTCACGGAAGAACAACTCGAGGCAGGCGCCCAGTCGATCCCTCTGGGACGGCTCGGACAGCCCGAAGAAATTGGCAAGATGGTCGCCTTCATGATGGGGGACGCCTGCGATTACATGACCGGCAGCACCGTCCTGCTGGACGGCGGGGTCAGCCTCCCCTGGTGGTCCCGACGCGAAGAGGGAAAGCAGTAAATTCCGGTGTCCGGCACCAATCGCCACCGCCGTTTCAAGTGAATGCCCGTGTCCGGAACCGGTCGCCTGCAGCGGCACCGTGGTTGCGACTGCGCTGAAATTCGCGTAAACCTCACGTATCTGATTGTTTTGCATCCCGCTGAAAGGAAGACGATGATTCGTTTCGCATCCCCGCTGACCCTGTGTCTGGCTGTCACCCTGATGTGCGGTTGTCCGAAAGCTCCGACTCACCAGCTGGGAGCCGACGCAGACAAAGATGAAGTCAAGGCGGTTGCCGGCCACGACCATCACCATGACCACGGCCCGCACGGTGGTCATATCATTGAACTGGGAGAACACCACGGCGAAGTCTCCTTCAGCACGGACCGGGTCCTGACGCTGTACATCCTCGGCGCGGACGCCAAGACCGCCGTTCCGGTGGCTGACGCGACAGCCGCGCTGCACCTGCACACCGGCACCGAAGAGAAGGAATACGCCCTTAAGGCGGCTCCGCTGGAAGGTGAAACCGACGGCAAGACCTCTGTCTTCACCGTGACGGGGCTGCCCGACAGCATCAAGGACATCGAAGACGTCAAAGGTGAAATCATCCTGACGATTGCCGGCAAGTCGGTCACCGCCGAACTGGCTCACGATCACCACGACGATCACAAGCACGAAGAAACCAAGAAGTAAGCCCTCTGGTTTGCAATCCCCGGGTTAACCCGGGGATTCTTTTTTGAGTCCCTGCCGTTTTCCCGCAGTGGTGCGACTGGACGCAGCGGCAGATCGCTCTTGCCAGTCCTCGCGCAGCAGGCGTTTCGGCTAGCGAAATGCTGACGTCCGCGTGGCGAGGACGAGGCAATCAAAAGACAACATGCTCGAGAGTCGACATGCGTCGAATGCTGGATGACTGCGTGGTGGAGCTCGTGATCGGAGAGATCACGGCCCAGACTGTCGATGCAATCGTGAATGCCGCGAATGCCCAGTTGATCCCCGGAGGAGGAGTCGACGGTGCCATTCACCGTGCCGCCGGACCTTCCCTGCTGGAGGAATTGCGGGCCCGTTATCCCGAGGGATGCCCTACCGGTTCTGCGGTCTCTACATCAGCCGGACTGCTGCCGGCACGATTTGTTTTCCATGCTGTCGGACCGATCTGGAGCGGAGGACGGCAAGGGGAACCGGACCTGCTGCGTTCGGCGTATCAGCGCTGCCTGCAGTTGGCGACGGAGCTCGAATGTCGCTCGATCGCGTTTCCGGCAATCAGTACCGGAGCCTATGGATATCCTCTCGACCGGGCAGCAGAAGTGGCGTTGACCACCATCGTCGACTTCCTGCAGGAACACGAACAGCCGCAACTGGTGCGGCTGGTGCTGTTCAGCGAAGGAGCTCACGGAGCGTTCGCCCGTGTCCTGCAGGAGCTTCTGGACGACTGATGCCGGCCCTTCCACGGCACGGGCCGGCGAGGATCAGTGCGAGCAGTGATCCCGAGGTCCTACTTCGCCCGGGCTTCCTTCATCTTGGCGACGAACGCCTCCGCGCGAGACTGAATGCGCTGCATGTCTCCCTTGGCGAGCGCCTCTTTCTCAACCAGTGCGGTCCCCAGCCCGACGGCGCAGGCACCCGCTTTCACAAAATCTCCCAGCGTGTTCAGGTCGACTCCCCCGGTCGGCAGCAGACGGACCTGCGGCAGAGGGCCATGCACCGCCTTCAGGTAGTTCGGACCTCCGATATCGGCAGGGAACACCTTGACGATGTCCGCTCCCGCTTCCCAGGCGGTCAGAATCTCGGTGGGGGTGAACGCACCAGACATACAGACCTTGCCGTACCGCTGGCAGAGCTTGATCACCTCGACGTTGACCACCGGCGTCACGATGAACTCGGCCCCGGCCAGAATCGCGGCGCGGGCCGTTTCGGGATCCAGTACGGTTCCCGCACCGAGCAGAATCTTGTTCCCCAGCTCTTTGCTGATCTGACTGATGATCTCCAGCGCCCGGGGAACGGTGAATGTCACCTCAATGACATCGATTCCCCCCGCCAGCAATGCCTCGGAAACCTTGACCAGCTGGGCCCCATCCGGAGCACGGATGATGGAGACGATTCCGGAATTCAGAACGCGCTGGAGGTCGGACTCTTTGGGCATGGAAACACATGGGTGCTGGAACAATCGGTTCGCCCCCGCCGGCACAGATCCTGCACTCCGGGGCGAAGTGTTCCCATGTTCTACCGTCAATGCGTGGCGGCGTACAGTTCAGCGAATTCCAGCACCCGCTGGTCGATCAGTTCCATGAACGCGTCGCGGTCGAACTCCACCAGCTTCTGATAGTGCTTGCGATTCAGGACTTCCCGATTGCGGACCGTCCCCTTCACCACCAGTTCCAGAATGCTGGCATTGGGGCTGAACGGACTGATCAGCACTTCCAGTCGGCTGTGCCGCGATTCCGGCGGTCGACCCGGGGTCAGATGCAGGTCGTCGCGCAGCAGGCGGCCCCCCCAACCATCATCACTGACGACGCTCTGATACTTGAAGCCGGGGACATGATCCACGAGCTTCAGCAGGCATTCCTCAATGTGGTCGGACAGATCCAGCCGGTAGCTGGAGTGCATGGCCCGCAGTTCTTCCACAGAGAGTTCCCGCGCCAACGCCGCGCGCCCCAGGGCATCACGGGTCTTTTCGCCACGTTCCAGTGCTCTACGGAGACGGTCGTCGAAGTTCATGGGAGTATTCTGTGCCACTGCGGGTGACAGCTGAGGTTGATTTGACATACGAGATTCTAGGCGACCGGCGGCAATTCGGAAAGCTCTTGTTCCCTGGTCGACAGGAATCCATCCGCCGTGAACCGCAAGAGTTGCGGTTTGCGGGGGGCTTCCGGAAGCGGGAAAGGATTTCCCACTCGCAGGGGGGCCGACAGCGCTGGGGAATTCGCTCCACCATTTGCCTCCAACCACCTGTCCCTGTAGAGTCAGTTCTGGAAATCTGTTTGTCCTCGCCCGCGCAGCCTGCTCGATCTCGTCCCCCCGACGGCTGGCCATTTGAATCGTGGAATCCCCTGTTCCCTTTGGCGAGGACGAATCGACCAGAAATTCAACGGATTTAGCGAGAATAGACAGTAGTCATGGCGGCTCCCCGAGTTTGTGTGCTCCGTGCCCCGGGCACGAATTGCGATCACGAAACAGCCTTCGCTTTCGAACAGTGTGGCGCCACGGCAGACCGCGTGCATCTTTTCCGCCTGCTGGAACAACCCGAACTGCTGAATCAGTATCAGGCACTCTGCATCCCGGGAGGGTTCAGCTACGGAGATGACGTCGGGGCGGGTGTCGTATTCGGCAACCAGCTGCGGGTCCAGCTGGTCGAGTCTCTGGGGAATTTTCTTCAGCGCGACACGCTGATGCTGGGGATCTGCAACGGGTTTCAGGTGATGCTGAAGGCCGGAATTCTCCCGGGTGGAGCGGCCACGTGGGGACCGGAAGCAGGACTCGAGCCTGACGCCACTCTGACCTGGAACGCCAACGGACGTTACACGGACCGCTGGGTCACGCTGCGAATCTGCTCGGAAAACAACGTCTTTCTGAGGGGAATCGAGTCACTGGAATGCCCGATCGCACACGCTGAAGGACGCATTGTGGTCCGGGATGCGGAAGTGCTCGAGAAATGGCGCCGGCAGGATCAGATCGCTGCCCGCTACACCAGTGCCCCGGAGGTCGTTCCGACCAACGACCTGCTCGACAGTCCCATGAACCCGAACGGATCAGTCGGCAATATCGCCGGACTCGGAGATCCGAGTGGCCGCGTGCTGGGCCTGATGCCGCATCCGGAACGGTTCCTGTTCGCCACGCAACATCCGCAGTGGACGCGACGAAACCTGCGGGGTGAAGGGGACGGCATCAAAATCTTCCGCAACGCCGTTCAGTATTTCGCCTGACACCCGCACCGGCCGCCGACAGGCTTACCAGCCGACAGCCAGCGTCTGCATCCCGATCATCGCCAGCGCGGCCGTGCAGCTGACTGAGATGTTATCGTTGACGGGGAGCGGGAGAGTCTCCACAACAGCACACAAGGTCACCGCGGGCATCACGCAGAGCAGTGCGGTTGCCACCGGCACCGACGGGGCCGACAGCACATACACTAGTGTGCCCATAATGGTGCCGACGACGATAAAGGCATTCATCCCTGCCCAGCTCTTACTGGGATTCCACGGGATGCGATCCCCCTGCCGAAGCAGGCCGGCAAACGTGGCGCTCCCATCGCCGAACGCAATGATCGCGGTCGTGGTGAAGGCCAGTTCGAGGTGCCCACGAAACAGCAGGCACAGCGCTGTAATGGGAATGGCGTAGCCGATGATCGGCGTAGAGTCTTCATCACTGCGTCGACGGATCATGCCGTGACAGCGGGCAGCGCAATAGACCGGGATGACAATTGCCAGCAGGACAGCCATCACCATCTCTGGCAGTGGAACAGGATTCAACCGCGGGATCTGGGTGGCGATGATCGCCCCGAACCCGGGCGCGAAGTGCCAAAGCCGCCGCCGGAGTTCCTGATGGCCAAGCCTCTCGACAACAAAGTTCAGAGGGGACGGGCCCGCTGCAGAGGGTTTCACAAGAGTCGATTTCGCTGCGGAGGAATAGGGATGCCGCGCCGTCGGCCGTTGATGTCGATCCTTCCGTGCTGAAATTGCTGTTTGCGTATTCATGGCGTCATCCGAAAGTGAATTCTCGAGTGATCCACGGACTCTTCCCCGGGAAATGCAACTCGCGTACCTGTTTCGATGTGGCCCGCAGGAATACACACCTAATCCTTATTCCTCTTCCCATGCATCGGAGCGATTGTCTTCAGCAACCCACAGGAAAATTGTTCCCCACTTCACCAAAACTTGACTCTGGAGGGATTCTTCCCGGAATTGCAAAAATGCAGGTCGTAGCGAATGCGCGACAATCACCCACAATGACAGCCGGCGAAGCAGAAACACTGACCAGAGGTCCACTTCTTGACCCGTGCGGCAACCACCCAACGAAACTTGAGCGGAATGCGACTTTTTTAAAAAGTCGTCTTGACCGTTTTTTCGAACGCTTCTAATTTCCCCGCCCACAACGCGGACCTCGAGCCGCCCCCTCGATTTCACATCCATTGAATCCCTGTCAGACCACCCCCTGAAGTCCTCGATTCAGCAGACTTCAGCCCCTCCCCGAATCACTCTCTCTCCAATCAAGGAAGTTCCCATGAAGCGGTTTGCTTTATTGCTGTCATGCGCATTTTTCCTCGCTGGCAGCGGCTGCTGCTGTCACCAGCGTCAATGTGCTCCGCCACCGTGCGGTCCATGCGGAGGCTACGGCGCCGGCTTTGCCCCTGTCGCTCCTTATGGAGGGGGATGTCCGGGTGGAGCCTGTGGGGCGACCTATCCGTCAGGTGCTTATTTCAATGGGTCGACGACTGCCTACGCACCGTTTGGCGCCACCGCTGCTGCTCCAATGGAAACGACTACGACTGCTGTCGCGTACAACGCTCCCGGTGCCATGCCGATGACCAGCGCCATGCCCATGAACACCGCGATGCCGGTTTCAACCGCTTCGGCGATGCCGTTCGGTGCACCGACATCAGCGAATATCCCCACTCCCGGAGTGCTGCCGGCTGGTGCTTACTCCACCGCCGCCATTGCCCCGATGCCCCGTTACTAAATTCGGACTGGAATTTCCGGCCCGCGCGCAGCACGCATTGCGTGTGACGAAACGCACACTCCCGCGTGCTGAAGAACGGGACAAACAAACGTCCAGGAACTCCAGACAAATCTCCAACACGCTTCCTGTTCTGGCGGCGGAACAGCAGGCGATCCAGCCAGGTTTGTCACGGAAACACCGCCACACGCCAGGAAGAGACCTGACCGTCAGCTTCCGGGTTGCACAAGCCATGGGAACAGGATGCTCGACTTCGAGATGTTCCACTTCCGCTTCGACACCGGCAATTGCCCGGTGTCTTGTGCTTTCTGCAGGCAGGTCTTTTGAAATGCAGCGGCAGATCTGCTGCGGACAGAGAATTTGATTGACACCTCCCCGTCACGCCGTACCATCGGGGAGAGTGGAAGTCTCTGCGACGGCGTTGCCGTTCCAGAGAGACCGGGTGTCGCATGACAGAACTCGGCAACAAAGAGGACAGGGATGCGCGTCACGTGGCAGGGTTCGTCTTTGGTCGTCCGGACCCCCGCCAAACTGAATCTCTATCTGCAGGTTGTCGGCCGTCGCCCCGATGGCTACCACGATCTGGAGACGCTCATGGTCTCCGTCGGGTTGTATGACACCTTGAAGTTTTCGCCGACGGTCGATGCGGCGATCCGGCTGACGTGCGCATCGGCTCTCGCTTCGCCAGCAACGATCCCGACCGATGAACGGAATCTCGTGGTACGCGCTGCCCAGCTGCTGGCCCGGCAGACAGGACACTCCCAGGGAGCGAGCATTCACCTGACCAAGCGGATTCCGATGGAAGCCGGGATGGGAGGAGGATCGAGCGACGCCGCCGCCACACTCGTGGGTCTCAACCAACTTTGGAATCTGGAGAGAACTCCTCAACAGCTGCACGCCTTGGCAGCCCAACTGGGAAGCGATGTCAACTTTTTTCTCGATTCACCCGTCGCTGCAGCCTGCACCGGTCGCGGTGAAGCCATCGTTCCGATCGAGCTGCGACGTCCCCTGAATTTCGTCATCGTTCAACCCTCTTCAGGACTCTCCACAGCCCGCGTGTTTCAGGCGTGGCAACAGTTCGGACAGCAATGCCGTACCGATCTGGCGACCGTGGTCGAGGCCGCGGCCCGACCGGACGCCACAGCCTGGCCGCAGGTCACTGATAACGACCTGGCCTCACCTGCCAGAAGCCTGAACCCGGAAATGAATGCACTGCTGCAGAAGCTGGAGACACTGCCCGCGCTCGGTTGTGGCATGACCGGCAGCGGCTCCGCCTGTTTTTTGATCTGCCACTCATCGCGACAGGCCCGAACACTGGCTGGCCGCTGTCGTCACTGGAATCTCGGCCAGGTCTATCTGGCTTCAACGGGAGTCTGAAAGCGGAAGGAATGTGAAAGTGCAGGTCAACCGGCCGGCACTGCGACAGTGAGATCAATTTTGAAGCGAACGACTCGTTTCCCGGGCTGGCCTCAAGGAGGATTGTCATGGAAATCACAGAGGTTCGAATCAAGCTGATGGAGGGGGGCCAGGATCGCCTGCTGGGCTTCTGCTCCATCACCATCGACAAGGCATTCGTGGTCCGCGACCTGAAGATCATCCGGGGAAGCAAAGGACCTTTCGTGGCCATGCCCAGCCGCAAGCTGACCGATCGCTGCCGCCAGTGCGGTAACAAGAATCAGCTGCGGGCCGCTTACTGTTCGAACTGCGGTCGCATGCTGGGAGAGAACCGCTCCCCCAAGGCGGCCGATGGTCGCGCCAAGCTCTACGCCGACATCGCACACCCCATTAACTCCGAATGTCGCGACGCCATTCAGCACCGGGTGTTGCAAGCGTTTGAAGAAGAGATTCTGCTCGCGCAGCAGCCCGGCTATATCTGTCGCTACGATGACTTCGGAGAGTTCGAGTCCACCCCCGACGAGCTCGAACACTGGGATGAAGAAGCCCCCTCAGCGGCGGCGCCGGGACGCCAGCACCGCTGGGATCTCGGTCCTCATCCTTTCCGTCAGCCACCGCACTCCGCTGTGGACCTTCCTCTTCGGACCGATGAATTCGGTTCGGGAATTCTGTAACGAGGCGCAGTTCGCCGGATTCATTCTTCGCGCAGGAATCGGGCGTCGGTTTCAAGCTTCACTGCCGAGCAGCCGACAGGGGACTTCAGGAGTCAAAACCCTCTCGCCGGCACTCAGCTGTCGAGGAAGTCTCGGATGGCATCGTTGACGAGCGCTGGAGCTTCCAGTGGAGTCATATGCCCCGCGGAGGGGACTTCGAGATACCGGGCGTTGGGCATGGCTGCAGCCATCGTCTGCATTTCCCGTGCGGGAATGATTTCATCCTCGGCTCCAGCGATGACCAGTGTCGGGATGTCGATCGTCGGTAAGCGGGAGGTCAGATCTTCGCGGACAGCCATGCCATGCAAGGCGGCCGCGATCCCCTGCGGCGGGTTCGAGAGCATGATCTGACGGGTCTCTTCCACCTGCTCCGGATATTGCTGCTGAAAGGTTTTGGAGAACAGCTTCGCAGGCATGGAATCGGCGACGACCCGGGCCCCTTCGGCCAGCACGCGCGCCGCGGTTTCCCGACGGCCGGTGCGGGCAGCTTCGGAATCCGCAGCGGCGCGGGTGTTGCACTGGATCAGTCGTTCCAACCGCTCCGCATGGCGTCTCCAGAACTGCCAGGCGATGTATCCTCCCATCGACAACCCGCAGAGAGTGACCGGCTTGCGGACTTCCAGTGCATCCAGCAGAAGCGCGAGATCATCCGCGAACTGCTCCATCGT
Organism: Planctomicrobium aquicomposti; assembly: GCF_051466325.1. NCBI lineage: Bacteria > Pseudomonadati > Planctomycetota > Planctomycetia > Planctomycetales > Planctomycetaceae > Planctomicrobium > Planctomicrobium aquicomposti. The sequence goes on along the minus strand of NZ_CP195792.1, from coordinate 646,334 downwards.
GGTGATTCCGGTCGATCCGGAACTCTTGCCCAAGCCCCGTAGGTCGGGAGCCAGCACCCGATGCGTGGCGGAGAACTCATTCAGTTGTGCCTGCCACATCCGGTGATTCAGTGGAAACCCGTGCACGAACAGCAGCGGGTCACCCGATCCCGCGTCAAAGACATTCAACTGCTGTGTGCCGAGATCCACGCGCTTCTGCATCAGTTCTCTCCTCTCACTCTTCGTGCTCGCTGACCGGACAAGACTCTCTATTGGAACAGCCGAGGCGGGTTGAGCAAGGTCGCAAATGAATTGATCGGCAATTTCCCGGCAGTTCCATCGACCGCAATCCTCCATGGGCTCGCGATCGGCTCATCCCGGACTGCGAAGTCTCACGGCCCTCTTTCCTGCGCAACCGCATCCCTGCAGTTTGAAGCGGAATTTCCGCGCACTCAGGCCTCCGGGGGATCGGGACGCGAGCATGTTCAAGTATCTGCGTGACCAATGGGCGACGGTTCAGTTGAAAGCCAGGTACCAGCGACTGGTCCACGAACGGCTGCTGGAGCTGACAGAGGAGTCGGCCCAACGTCCGGTTTCAGAAGACCCCGGAGACTGGCAACTGGTCGGAACCGCCAAAGGACAGCTGTCGACACAGGGGCAATCGAGCGTCCGGGATCGGGCCCGGCGACTGGTCCGCCAGAATCCGCACGCCAGCAACCTGCTGCGGCTGCTGGAGGCCTACGTGACCGGACCGGGACTGCAACTCAATCATCACACGGTGATCGCAGCGACGGCCGCCGGAGACAGTGAACTGCTGCAGCGGGCTGATCAGCTGTGGCAAGCGTTTCTCGCGTCGAACTGTCGGCACTATTCTTTTCGTGAACATGCCCGCCGCACCTGGCGCGACGGCGAATGCTTCGTCCGCAAGTTTCCGAGTGACAGCTGGCCGCCGGCGGTTCGGTTTGTGGATCCAGAGCAAATTGCCCCCAGCACAGAAGCTCCTCACTCGCAGGGAATCGTCTGCGATCCGCAGGATGCCGAGTTGCCGCTGTACTATCTGGTGGTGCCACAACAGTCGGGATCTCAGGGGGCAGAGCGAATTCCCGCGGAGGTCATGCTGCAGACCCGGATCGGCGTTGACTCGAACGAGAAGCGGGGGATCTCGGTCTTTGCTCCGGTGCTGGACTCGCTCGACTGCTATGAGAAATGGCTCGAAACCGAACTGCTGGCGAGAAAGCTGCAATCCTCGGTCGTTCTCTGGCGGAAGGTGCAGGGTTCTCCGCAGATGGCCGAGTCGGTAGCCGATCAGGCGGGGCAATCGGGTTCGGGACGAGAGGCCCGACGCGAACGGTTCGCCCCCGGCACGATCCTCACGACCAATCACGGCACCGACATTCAGTTTCTGCAGCCGAACACCAATTTCGGGGATGCGGTCTCGCTGGGGCGGATGCTGTTGCTGAGCGTCGCTGCCGGGGCAGGTTTGCCCGAATTCATGCTCACGGCCGATGCCTCGAATGCGAATTTCGCGTCGACCATGATCGCGGAAGGTCCGGCGGTCAAATATTTCCAGAGCGAGCAGCAATTCTTCGCTCACGAATTCACCCGGCTCTGGCGCTCCATTATGGGCGATGCTGTGGAACTCGGGTTGCTGCCCGACGACTTCTTCTCCCGGGTGACGACCAGCTGGACCTTCCCTCCACTGGTGAACCGGGACCGTCCCCGCGAGCGGATGGCCGACGTGCGACTGATCGAAGCCGGGGTTCTGTCCCGCGCGGAGGTCTCCCGGCGGGAAGGGGTTGATCCGGCCGCGATGCGGGTCGAACAGCAGGCAGAAATGCCGGAAGGACGCTCCAGGGACTGAGGCAGAACAAGAACGGAGAATCCGCAGGACGTGTGTGCACGGAGAATCGCACACGAGCCACACGACCTGTACAACTGCACCCGCAGACGGCCGAACCGGTGGGTGAGTTGAATCTGGGCGGTTTCTCTGGTCCGAGGTCAATCCCGGCGTTTATACTCCTGCACTCGCGGGCCGCCGCAAGCTGCTGCGGCGATCCAAGTTGTCGTTCAGGGACATTCCGATAGAGACTTCCATGCAGGATCTGCCCAAACGCGTGATCATCGGCTCGATGGCTGTGGCTGCCCTGGTGGCTGTCGCTGCCATTGCTGACATTGTCACCGGAGTGCCGTTCTCCGGAAAGTCGACGATGGTCATGGATATCATGTTCATCATCTGCTCGGGGATCGTCTGCTATCTGGCATACGACGCGTACAAAGACCTGAGCTGACCCGTCGCGCCACTTACGGCTGAAGGCTGCAGCGCGTCCGCGAGGAACACCTCAGGAATTGCCTGTCCGGTCGGTGGCCAACTTCCCGTTGCCTGATTCTGCCGGAAGCGGGTATTCTGCCCGGTTCATCCGGCACTGCTATTACTCGGGCAAGGAGGTCCGTCATGTTGCGATCTGTGGCGAAGTCGTTGCTTACCCTCGCTCTGCTGGGGACTTGTGTGGCAGCTGAGGATGCTGCCCTCCCCCCCGTAGCCAGTCGTCTTGCAGAGCCCAGACCGGCCAGCGGATCAATCCAGCCGCTCGATTTTGCGCCGGTTCCCCTCCCCAAGGCGAGCACCCTCACTTCGAGCGAGCACCTGCGACAGGCGATCGAGCACCTCAAAGAGGCGGGCCTGGAAGAAGATGCCGCGAACCTGCAGCGCAAGCTCGATGATCTGCAGGAGCAGCGCCTCACGGATCTGCAGGAAAAACGCCGTCTGCTGCTGCAGCTGCAGTGCGAGATTGCTGAACTGGAGCAACAGACCGGCCTGCTGACACAGTATCACCTTGAAGCCAAAGTGGGCGAGATTATGGCGACGCCGCCGAACTCTCAAACATTGAACGGATACATTGGATTTGGAAACAAGGCCTCCGGAACAATTGACCTGCCAGTGGACTCTGGGGTGACGTTTTCCGTATTAGGGGTCAAGTGGCCTCCACTTGCTCACGGTAAGGTGTACCAGCCCTCCGAATTCCAGCAGGAACTCGAGAATCTGAAATCACATTACGCACTGAAAATCCTGAGTGCCCCGAGCCTGACAACCACGGCCGGGCAGCTCGCCCGGGTGCAGATTTCGTGTGCCCCGAAGGTGGCTCAGGTCTCCGGTTCCTCCGAAACCGGGTTGTCCAACGACTGCATCTGCGACATGAACGGGATCATTACCCCCTTCACGAAAGATCAGGTCCACCTGCAGCTGACCTATAACATCTGTAATTCCCTGCCGGTGCCGACCCAGCAGGTCACGTTCGCCAGCCCGACTCAGTCCGCAGCTGCCAGCGCTGAAGCTCGACTGGCCGGGTTTGGAAGTATCGATCGGGCCATTCCCACCGGTAAGACACTGGTCGTGCTCAGCCCGGAGTTTGAACGCAACGGCGAGAAGTGGCAGCGCTTCATGGCGCTGACCGTCACGGAAGGAACCACCGCTGCTCCCGTGTCACATAAGGTGAAGCTGGAACCGATCCCGGACGACGTGGCGAATTGAGGTCCGGGATCAAAGAGTTGTTCCGAATCGGAGATCGTGATGCGTCTGACGCGGATTCTGATTCTCGTGGCATCTCTGAACGGGTTATCCCAGGCAACGGCACAGGAAGCAGTCGTCTTGGAACTGCTTCCTGTTGTTCCGGCGACAGCCGAGGACTGGGAAGCTCAACATGCACGGCTGATCCAATTGGAGTTTGAAGCGGACCAACTGCGACGCCAGCTCGGAATTCCAAGATCCTATACTTGCGAACTCCGACTGGTGCAGCTGGACCTCGATGGTCTGGAGCAGAATCCTCAGCTCCGTCGCGAATTGGCGGAGCCAGGATTCACTGAAGATGAGTGGACCAGATCCGGCCCCGCACATTATCCAACGCAGCAAGCCCTGCCCGCTTTGCAGCGTCTGGCCCAAGTGAGTCTGCTTCGGGAAGAGGAGCGTCTTTCGGTTCGAGTCATCCCGAAGAAAGAAACCCCCTTTGCTCAGGGTGGTGTCCGTGAGGAACTCACGAAGTCCACGCGCTCCGAGGGTTTTATTGGTCTTCGAGGGGCGCTCTGCGTCAGCCCTGTCGGTCAGGACCGGATTCTGCTCAGTCTGAATGTGAGTCAGACTGACGTGGTCAGCCCAATGAGCAATAAATTCTGGGGAAAGAAACTTCCTCCTGAAACCACTGCCCGATCGGCAAACTTTCAGCTGCAATTCTCTCCGCGGGAGACCGCGTTTTTTGTGTTCCCGGTTTCGAAATCGTCTGGAACGCGGTCCGTCTCCATCGCGGTGGTGACTGTTCAACCTGACTGACGCATCCGGGGTACGGATGAATCAGCCAGGGATCAACAGCAATTACCCACGCAGCCGGCGCTGAATCTCGCCGACCACCTCTTTGACCGGCAGCCGGACCTGCTCCAGCGAATCCCGGTCGCGAATCGTCACGGTATCGCCGCTGAGCGTGTCGTTATCGACGGTGATGCACCACGGCGTCCCCGCTTCATCCTGCCGACGATAGCGTTTTCCGATGGCAGCCTGCTCGTCGTACGTCACGGCGATTCCCGCCTGCAGCAGGGCGCGATAAACCTCTTTGGCCTTCTCCGGCTGTCCATCCTTCTTGACCAGCGGAAAGACGGCCGCTTTCACCGGTGCCAGTCTCGGGTGGAACTTCATGACGACTCGGGTCTGCATGGCTCCCTTGTCATCCGGGGCCTGATCCTCGTGATAGGCTTCACAGAGGAAGGCGAGCGTCCCGCGGTCGGCTCCTGCCGAGGGCTCGATCACGTGCGGGAGGAAGCGTTCGCGGGTCTGGTCGTCGAAGTAGGTCAGGTCTTTGCCCGAGCCGCGCCATTTCGGCTGGCCATTGGCGTCGAGTTCCACGGTCAACTTGCCATCGGGGCCGGTGTGCAGTTTCCCTTCCATATGCGAGCGGAGGTCGAAGTCACCCCGATGGGCGACCCCTTCCAGCTCGCCATACTCCCCGGGTTCGAGGAACGGGAACTGGTATTCGATGTCGGCGGTTCCGACTGAATAGTGCGAGAGTTCATCCTGGGCATGATCGCGCAGCTGCAGGTGCTTCGGGCCGATCCCGAGATTCGTGTACCACGCGAAGCGGCGGTCGCGCCAGTACTGGTACCACTGCTGCGATTCTTCGGGACGGCAGAAGAACTCAATTTCCATCTGTTCGAATTCGCGCGAGCGGAACGTGAAGTTGCGCGGCGTGATTTCATTGCGGAAGCTCTTTCCGACCTGACAGATTCCCACCGGCAGCTTGACGCGTGTGGAGTCCATCACGTTTTTGAAATTGACGAAGATCCCCTGTGCGGTCTCCGGTCGAAGAAACGCTTTGTTGTCGTCGCTCTGAATGGCGCCAATGCCGGTTTCCATCATCAGGTTGAAGTGTCGCGGAGTGGTCAGTGTCCCGGGCTTGGTGGCTCCGGGAGCGACCACCACGTTCAGGTCTTCCTGCGGGGAGAGGGAACGGACCGCCTCTTTCCACTGCAAACGATGGCGTTCTTTGGATTTGAGTTTGAAGAACTTCAGCGCCAGAGTCTCGATGTCGCTTTCGGCGTCGTCTTCCGCGATAGAAGCGATGACAAACGTCTGCGTCGGAGCGTCGGCCTGGGCTCCCTCGGGGACCAGTTCGACAGCTCGACACTTGAGGTGGTCAAACCGAAAACGGCCTTTGGTTTCGCGGCAGTCCGACATCATGTCGCAGAACAGATCGTAGTGACCGCTCACTTTCCAGACCTGCGGGTGCATGATGATCGCCGATTCGATGCCGACCATCTGAAACGCCGACGGAGCCCCGGGAGGAGGATCGAGCGGGTCGTGCCGCAAGACCATATCCTCGTACCAGACGTTGCGGACGTTGCGTTTCAGCTCCGTCCCGAGGGGGCCGTAATCCCAGAACCCGTTCTGTCCGCCGTAAATCTCGGAGTTCTGGAAGATGAACCCGCGTCGCTTGCAGAGGGCGACGATTTTGTCCATGAGTTGCGAGCGTTCCATGTCCGCCATGAGAGCTGGTCTTTCGAGATCGATAATGCAGAAACGGGAACGTGCAGTGTAGTTATGACGCCCGGTGATTTCACGGCCGACACGGGGGAGAGCCGCTTTCCGGCGTCGTTTTCCGGTTGGCAATGCGGCGGGGACCCTCCGCATTCGACAGCCCCTTCCCTTCTCCCTTACACTGACCCGTTTTCCACGATCCCGGTTCCCCATGCACGATCAATCCATTCAGATTTTTCCGTTCGCCAACGGCCTGACCCTGCTCGTGGAGGAAATGCACCACGTGCAGTCGGCCTCCTTCGCGATCATGACGCCGGCCGGCACGATTTACGAACCGGAAGGGCGGAACGGAACGGCCGCGGCGCTCTGTGACCTGATGACCCGGGGCGCCGGCGGTCGCAACAGCCGGCAGATCTCCAACGCCCTCGACAACCTCGGAGTGCAGCGCAGCGAGAACGTCGGCTGGAATTTCATCACCTTTGCCGGAGCCACCCTCGCGGAAAATCTGGTGAAAGCCCTGCCGATCTACGCCGACATGCTCCGGCGCCCGGAACTCGCGGAAGAACAGTTTCCCGCGGTGATGAGCGGCGTCGAGCAAAGCCTGTTGACCGAAGAAGACGAACCGCAGCGGAAGGTCCTCGTCGAACTCCGGCGCTGCTGCTACGACAGCCCCTGGAATCGCCCGAGTGACGGAACTCTGGAAGAGCTCGACGGCATCGATCACCGCGGACTGCTGCACCACTACCGGCAGCACGTCCGTCCCAATGGAACACTCATCGGTGTGGCGGGGAACGTCTCGGCCGCCGAAGTCCGGGCGGCGGTCGAACAGGCGTTCGGCGACTGGGGCCCCTCCCCCGAGCCCCGGATTCAGCGCGTCCCGGTCTCTCAGACCGTTAAGCACATTCCTCATGAGTCGACCCAGACCCATATCGGGCTGGCCTACAATTCTGTCCCGTTTGGACATGCGGACTATTACGCGGCATGGGCAGCGGTGAGCATTCTCAGCGGAGGGACCAGTTCCCGGCTGTTTACAGAAGTCCGCGAGAAGCGCGGGCTTTGTTATTCGGTCTACGCCTCGCTGAATACACTCCTCACCGAGGGGCGGATTCTGGCCTACGCCGGGACCACGACGGAACGGGCACAGGAAACTCTCGACGTCATGCTGCAGGAGCTGCGCGGCATTGGCGATCACCTCGACGAGGGGGAACTAGCCCGCTGTAAAGCCCGCGCGAAAAGCTCGCTGATCATGCAGCAGGAATCGACCGGCGCCCGCGCTTCATCGATCGCTCGGGACTGGTTTCACTTGAAAAAAGTCAACACTCTGGCGGAGATCCATCAGTTGGTAGAGTCCCTCACGATCGACCAGATTGCAGATTATGCCCGACGCTACCCTGCGGAAAACGTGACGATGCTGACCATCGGAGAACAACCGCTGACGCTGCGCAGCTGATCTCAGCCCTGTCAGCAGTCCGGCTGACAGCAATTCGAATCCACTGGAACCTGATTGCACCGGCAGGGGTCTCTCCTTCCGGATTTTTTGTGAAAGATGCCGAGCCCAGCCATGAAGCCCGACCGTTTTGAACAGGCCCGTCTCGATAAGCTCGCCAAGATTGTCGAACTCGGTCACGACCCCTTTGGACAACGCTACGACGGCCGAATTCCCATCTCCGCCGCCCGCGCGCAGGCTCCCGCCGAGAATGGCGTGGATGGAGCCGCAGTCCGCGTGGCGGGGCGCATCATGTTGCGGCGCAAGGCAGGAAAACTGCGGTTTCTGGACATCGCCGACGCCACGGGCAGAATCCAGCTCCTCTTCTCACGGGGTGATCTGTCGGATGCCCAGTGGGAGCTGATGGGGCAACTCGACCTCGCCGACCTGATTGGCGTGGACGGGGTCCTCCGCCGGACGGACACCGGTGAGATTTCAATCTTCGTGCAGCAACTGACGGTGCTGACCAAGTCGCTGACACAGCCCCCCGAGAAGCATCACGGTGTCACCGACATCGAAACCTTGCTTCGCCATCGCGAGCTCGACCTGATCTACACACAGGGGGTCCGGGACAAGCTACTGCTGCGGAGCACGATCGTCGATTCGGTTCGGCAGACACTTCGGGAACGCCAGTTCGTGGAAGTCGAGACTCCGGTGCTCCACGCAATTGCGGGGGGAGCGGCCGCCCGACCGTTCACTACTCATCACAACGCACTCGACATCGAACTGTATCTGCGGATCGCCCTGGAGCTGCATCTGAAGCGGCTGATGGTCGGGGGCATCGAACGGGTCTATGAAATCGGTCGCGTCTTCCGGAATGAAGGGATCGACGCCACGCACAATCCCGAGTTCACGATGCTGGAAGCCTACGAGGCCTACGGCAATTACGAAACGATCATGGATCTGACCGAGGCGATCGTGACCAACGCCGCGCGGGCGGTGCTGGCAGCGACGCAATCTCCGGAAGCGGCGACCGGTCGACTTGTCCTCCCCTGGGGTGACAAGGAGATTGACTTCACTCCCCCCTGGCCCCGCCGGACTTACGGCGACCTCTTCCGGGAATACGCCGGTTGCGACATGACCGACAGCGATGCGGTCCGGCAGAAGGCTCGCGAGCAGGCCCGCCTGGGGCGCATCAAGCCGGAATTCATCGCCAAGCTCGATGCCACCGACATTCACCCGGATGTGGTCGTCAGCGAGGTCTTCGAAGCCTGTGTCGAAGACCAGCTGGTCGGACCGGTGTTCGTGACCGACTACCCGGCTTCGATCTGTCCCCTGACCAAGCGGAAAGTCGGGAGTCCCCACCTGGCGGAACGGTTCGAGCTGTTCGTCCACGGCATGGAGCTGGCCAACGCTTACACCGAGCTGAACGATCCGAAGCTGCAGGAGGAGCTGTTCCAGACGCAGCTGGCCGGTCTTTCGGAAGAAGATTCAATGGCCAAGATGGACTGGGATTTCATCAAGGCGCTCAAGGTCGGCATGCCTCCGGCGGGGGGACTGGGCATTGGAATCGACCGACTGGTGATGCTGTTAACCAACAGTCACACAATTCGAGACGTGATCTTTTTTCCACTCCTTCGTCCGGAAGTCATTTCTACAAAAGGAGATGCAAAGAAGGAGCCCAAGACCGACAGCTGACCTTCCGCTGCAAAGTTGAGCGGAATTCGACGTAAGTCGCGACGTTGACGAGAAATCGGCAATTGTTGCCGATTCACTCGTTGACGGGCTAAAATGTCGGTCGTATGATGTCAAGCGAGAAAAGTGGGTTTATCGTAGTGAGCGATAAATTCAGGGGTGAGCGAACGCTTCGCGTTCTCTTCTCAGCGAAGCGTGCAGATGAGGCGACATACCAATGTTGGTTCTCTCGCGCAAGAAGAACGAGAGCATCGTGATCGATGACCGGATCGTCATCTCCGTGGTGGAAATCCGCGGGGATAAGGTTCGTCTGGGGATCGAGGCTCCCAAAGACGTTCCGATCCATCGTCACGAGGTCTACGAAGCCCTGCAACGGGCATCGGCCGAACTGGCGAAGTCGACACAGGTTCCCGCCGGCGACGAACCCTGACTCCGCCGTCGCTCCTGCCCTGCCTGTCCTCCAGCTCACGGAGGCCAGCCACTCATTGCATGATGCCTTTTTGAATGGCCTCTTTGATCGTGCCTTGAGCAGGCCGCTCTTTTCCCGCTCCCGCGCGGCAACTCTTTCGCGTCCTCAAGGGTTCACGACCCCAGGCGAGATCGGGCCAATCCAAAGCCACCCGCTTCAGATCGTCATCCCGCTGAAGCCGCCGTCGACAACGAGATTGTGACCCGTCAAAAAGCTTCCGGCCCGGTCTGACGCCAGCAGCAGAATCGCTCCCGCCAATTCTTCTGGATTTCCAAACCGCGCCATCGGCGTATGACGCATGATGCTCTCGACCCGTTCGGGGGTCAGCACTTTGCGATTCTGCTCCGCCGGGAAAAAGCCCGGAGAAATCGCATTCACACGAATCCCCTTCGCAGCCCATTCCCGGGCCAGATTCTGGGTCAGATTCAGCACCGCCGCTTTGCTCGCCGAGTAGGTAAAGACCCGAGAGAGGGGTGTGATCGCCGACAGCGAAGCGACGTTAATGATCGAGCCGCTGGTGTTGCTGCTCAGCATGTATTTCGCGAACACCTGACAGGCGACCCGAACTCCGGTCAGATTGATGCTGAGAATCCGGTCCCATTCTTCATCGGTGATTTCCAGGAAGGGTGTCGGTGAATTCACCCCGGCGCCGTTGATCAGAATGTCGCAGGCACGGCCATGAGTCTGCAGGTGGCCGACGAGCGATTCCAGCTCTTCGCGATTGGTGGAGTCCGCGCGGAAGAATGTCGCCCGGCCCTGCCAGCGGTCCACGACCGCCTGGCCGGCATCTTCGTTCCGGCCGACGACGTAGACATGCGCACCCGCGGCCGCCAGCGCGTCGCACATCGCCCCGCCGAGAACACCCGTTCCCCCAATCACCACCGCTGTCTTCTGCTGCAGGCCGAACATGCGTTCGAGGTAACCGCCGGGAGTGGAATGAGCCATGTCGGTGACTTCAACAAAATGGGAACGGATGGAAACGCGTATCCTAAACGGATCGCGGGGAAAAGAAAAAGCCGGAGATCCAATTCCGGCGCTGTCTGTCTCCGGAACTGCCTGTCTCGCGCGAACACTTCGACTGCGAGAGGGAATGACTGCGGGAACTTCAGGGAGAAGCCGCGCCGCCTACCAGCGAAACAGTCCGGTTCCCCAAGTCAAACCACCGCCAAAGCCGCACATCAGCAGGGTATCTCCCCGCTTCACTTTTCCGGCCTGAATCGCTTCGTCCAGGACGATCGGAATCGAGCCGCCGGACGTGTTGCCGTACTTCTGCAGATTATTGAAGAGCTTGTCTTCCGGGATTCCCAGCTGCTCTGCGGCAGCGGAGATAATCCGGATGTTCGCCTGATGCAACAGGAACAGCGAGACATCGTTGATCGTCATGCCGCTCTTTTCGAGCACCAGCGTGATCGTGTCGGTCAGAACCCGCACGGCCCATTTGAAGACGTTGCGGCCATCCATCCGCAGGAAGTGCTGCCCCGCCAGTACCGACTCGGCGGTGAGCGGGAGCTTGGTTCCTCCGGCGGGGCGATCCAGCAGAGGCCCGCCGCTTCCATCTGAACCGAGCTGATAACAGACCAGCCCCTGATCGTGACCTCCCCGTGTGACCAGGACCGCCCCGGCTCCGTCGCCGAACAGAGGGTAAACTTTCTGGTCAGCAGGATTGACGATGCGGCTGTTGACGTCGCCGCCGACAGCCAGAGCATAGCGGGCATTGCCGGTGGCGACATACTGAGCCGCGGTCACCAGGGCATACATGAAACCGGCGCAGGCGGCAGCGGTATCAAAGGCAGGACAATCCAGCCCCAGCTGATCCTGAATCAGACAGGCGGTGGAGGGGCATTGGTAGTCGGGAGTGAATGTGCCGCAAACCAGCAGATCAATCTGCTGCGGATCGACACCTGCGGAGCGAATCGCCCGTCGGGCTGCTTCCACGCACAGGTCGCTGGTCGCCATTTCCGGAGGAGCATGCCGACGCTCGGTGATTCCGGTCCGCTGGACAATCCAGCTCGGATCACAGCCGTACCGCCGATTCAGCTCGTCGTTGGTGACTACCTGTTCGGGAACATAGGAGCCAACTCCTGCAATTTGAACTCCCAGCAGGGAGCAGGTGCGACGCGTGAACAATGTTCTTTCATTCCCCGGGTGGGTCGCGTTCTCTGTATTACCGTCGGCAACTGTCGCCACGCCCTAAACTCCTTGTTGGCGAACAACCCACAACCGAATTGGACACGTTCCCACGAGCCATTTCCTGAGCATATGAATTTTCAGGAAAAAGGACCAGCCTGATTAGCCGGTCCATCACAGCTCGCCATAGGCCCCCCGCACGAGGAGATCGCCACACGTCCTTGCGAGTCACCCAGCAGAGGCAGGAGAGCGCGGAAGAGGCAGGATCATCGGAGAACTTTCAGGGAGGCCAGGACCGGACGACCAGATCAACCACCCCTTCCAGTTCCTGCCGGCTGGCTCCTCCGGCTGCCTGCACCGCCAACCCGTAAGTGACAGCGGAAAGATACCGGGCCAAAGCGGCGGCATCGGCCTCTGCGGGGAGGTCTCCCTCATCGATCGCCTGCTGAAATCGAGCCTGCAGCCCCAGTTCACTGTTTCGACGCCGACGAATCAGCTCCCGTCGAATTGACTCCGCCCCTTCTCCACAGGCGAGGGCGCTTTGCACCATCAGACAGCCACGAGGCTGCTCGGGCGAAGTCGCGAGACTGACACGGGACTGCAGCCAGTGCTTCACGACCTCCCGTGACGTCGGCATCGAGAGGGAGTCTTTGGCCTCACAGCCCGGCCCGCTCAGATAGTGATCGATCACCTTGTGAAACAGACTCTCCTTGTTCCCGAATGCGGCGTACAGACTGGGACGATTAATTCCCATGGCACGCGTCAGTTCAGGCAGCGAGGCTCCTTCATAGCCCTTTTCCCAGAACACTTTCATGGCCTGTCCAAGGGCGTGGTCGATGTCAAAGGCGCGGGGTCGCCCGGGGGGCATGGTCTCATCTCGTGCAGGCTGTCTCGGAAATTTCTTACTAAATGGTACACAAACCTCCTTGACGCTCCAAGAGTCGGCGACTATTTTGTACCCAGTAGTACAAAACGCGCTCGTCGAACCAGAGCAGCTGATCTCTTACTCCCCCCACCGCAGCCTCTCAACAGAGGAGCCTGCTGGACGGCGGGGCAGACTGCTCGTCACCCAGGAGCTGTTCAATGTCAGAGTTACTCGCTGGTCAAGTGGCAGTCGTGACTGGAGCGTCCAAAGGAATCGGCGCTGAGATCGCCCGGGAGCTGGCCGCAGCCGGAGCGGCGGTCGTGGTGAACTATGCTTCCGACAAAGCGGGAGCCGACAAGGCGGTCGCCGCGATTCAAAAAGCGGGAGGAAAGGGAATTGCTGTTCAGGGGAGCGTCTCCAGCATCCCTGACATGGCCCGTCTCTTCGCGACAGCGGAGCAGAACTTCGGCAAGGTCGACACGCTGGTGAACAACGCCGGCGTCTACGAATTTCAGCCGATTGAAGAGCTGACTACCGAGTCGTTTCGCAAGATGTTCGACACCAACGTGCTGGGCTTGCTGCTGGCGACCCAGGCAGCCCTGCGACACTTCAATCCGAAGGGGGGGAGCATCGTGAATATCGGGTCAGTTGTTTCCACTGCTGCCCCACCGCAAGGGTCGATCTACAATGGCACCAAGGGGGCTGTGGATTCGATCACGCGGACACTCGCCAACGAACTCGGGTCGCGGCAGATTCGAGTGAACTCGGTCAATCCGGGCATGGTGGAGACCGAGGGGACCCACTCACTGGGCTTTATCGGCAGCGAACTGCACCAGAACTTCATCGCCACGGCCCCGCTCGGCCGGAGCGGACTCCCACGCGACATCGCACCCGCCGTTGCGTTTCTCGCGTCGCCGGGAGCCTCATGGATCACCGGTCAGCTGCTGAACATCACCGGGGGGTTTCGCTAGAGCCGGCTGCTCTTTCCAGGGCCCGCTCAGTAAGCGCTTCGTCTGGGGAATGTTGACATCCGCATGGCTCCGACGGAGCAATCCAAAGTCCACATGCCTTTACCGGCTTGAAGTCCTAAAACTGAACGCCACGCGGTGACGGGGCGAAGATTTCGCCGAGTGCGGACCAGCGCCCGACATAGAAATTAACTGGTCCTCGCGGCTCCAAGCCGACAGACTCGACTGGAGCGCGAGGACCGGAATTCCACCCGCACGTTTGAAAGCAGGTACTCTTTCCAGTCGCCGCGCAGCCGGGGCATTGTCTGGTAAAATGCTGGCTGCCGTGTGACGAAGACGGGGAAATCCAACTGTCAAAACGCACTATTCGGGCTGGCCGATGCGAATGCGACGATATTCCATCTGCCCGGCATCCCCTTCCAGACCAATGGGACCGGTCGCTGGAACTTTGAGAGCCTCCTGCAGCACTTCCCCATTGCAGGTGCAGTACGCGGTCTCTCCTTTCACAACGACTTCCATTTCGTTCCAGTCCTGGGGCTTGTACTTCTTCAGTTCCTTGTAAGGACCGGCGGTGAGATAGTCGCGGCACTGCAGCTGCGGCTTGCGGATGAAGACTCCGCTGTCCGCCTTGGGAGTGCAACGGAATTCCAGCCGCAGCACGAAGTCTTTCGGGAACTCTTCGGTTGTCCAAAGCACCTGAACGCGGCGTCCTTCCGGTGGGGTGGTCACAATCAGTCGACCGTTTAATGCGACGTAGCGACCATCGGGAGTCGCGGTGACACTGCCGACAGGAGTGACGGTGTCATCCCCTTTCTTTTCACGAACGCCCCAACCAGTCAGATCGCGGCCATTGAACAGGCTCTTGAAGCCCGGCTCCACGGAGAATTGATCCGGCTCGGTTTCCATGAATCCCAGAGTCGCCAGCAGCGGCCGCAACGCAGCGGCAAAGCGGGCGTAGCCCGCGGCGTTCGGATGGAGCAGATCCGGAAACAGCTCGACCGGAGCGTCGCCGGTCGGGGTGGCGTAGAGTGACCAGGTATCCAGCGCTGTGATGTGCGGATCTCCTTGAATCGCCTGGAGGCAAAGTTTGTTGGCTTCGTTGATCAATGCGGCCGGACGAGCTTTGGATTCCGCACTCGGCATGATCTGACAGAAAATGATCGGCATCTTCGGATCGTGTTTCTTCAGAGCCGCCACAATCAGCTTCAGGTTGCCCGCCACGACACTGGGCTTGATGCCGTCCGCCAGATCGTTTGTGCCCATCAGCAGGACCACGCACTTCGGGTTGATCGACAGCACATCGTCCTGTAGCCGGTACAGCATTCCCCGGGTGGTGTCAGCGCCGATCCCGCGGTTGGCAATCTTGACGCCGGGGAACAGCTCCGTGGTCAGATTTTTCCAGCCTTCGGTAATGGAATCTCCCAGCAGCACGACGGCATCATGGTCCTGAGCCGCCTCCCGGGCGAACTGTTCTCTGCGGGTCTTCCACTTCTTCTGATAGGAACTCGTCCGGCGCAGGGGTCCCGCTCCCGGCAGGCCGTCGTCTGTCGCGGGGAGTTCCAGGGATTTCGCAGCCGCCGCAGCCCCCTTCTGCTCCGCCGGAGGTGCCGTCGGATTTTCAGCCTGAAGCAGGCTGGTACTGGAGATCAGACAAACGGCCAGCGCCCATTGAACCGGAGACATCGCGCGAGACATGGAAATTCCCTTGAGTAGCGAAATCAGGTGATTCCAGAAGCATAAAGAGTGCTGGATCGGTAAGCGAGCCGACGCCTGACCCTCTCCCATCTCTCTGCGAATCAGAAGCTTACGCAGTTTCTCCGCGCCCTCCTCGCAGCCCCTTTTCAGACAGGGTTCTGCCCGCAGCTCCACGCCCTGCGAGGCTGAACAGGAACGGCTTGAGACCATTTCGAGAACAATGCCCCGTGAAACTTGAGTCAATTCCGGACAGGACCGGCAGATTTTTGCACTCTAGTCAGGAAATCCGCGGGAACCGTAGACTGACATTGATGCCCGACTGGCACGCTTGTATCAACCCCCCTCCTGTCCCATGTCCTTTCCTCCAACGCATGGTGCCAAGCTTTCCCGACGGCAGTGGTTTCTGCTGCTCGGCCTGAGCGTGGTGGTGCTGTGCGGATTTGCGTCCGCCTGGCTGGTGACACCCGACCCGCGTGGGTTTGGGACCCATCAGCAATTCGGACTCCCCCCTTGTACCTTTCGATCCCTGTTTGGAATCCCCTGTCCCGGATGCGGTGGAACAACCTGTGTTGCTCATTTCGTGCGAGGCCAATGGTCGAGTGCCCTGCGGGCCAATGCCACGGTCTTCATCATGGCACTCTGTGCAGCCTGTTTTCTTCCCTGGTCCTGGCTGAGTCTCCGGCGGGGTTACTGTGTGGCTGTCGATGAGCCACTCAGTTGCCTGCTGACCCTGTTAATCGCGCTGGCGGTGTTCGCCGGCCTGCAGTGGGGTTACGTAGTCTGTTTTGCCTGAAGCTCCCCTTTCGATTTCCCTTCCCGTTTTCCCTCCCGAACGTCCCACCTCCCCTCCGGTGTGCTCAGACTGCCCACTGGCCCCCTGAATGCCGTCGCGGTTCCGCGACAGGACGGCAGTCGAGTCTTCGTGCAGGAACGTTTCATGTCCATCCCCAAACACCTCCGGATCAGCCGACGACGACTGCGTGCAGTCGTGGCGCTCAGTCTGCTGTGCGTCTTCCAGACCGGTTGCGTGCAGAACTTCATGATGCTCGCGAAGGTTCTCTCGGGGGACCCGATTCAGCAGTCGGCACTCGAACAGGCTACCGGCATCAATCTGAAGAAGGCTGAGAAGAAAGTGCTGGTGTACTGCAGCTCGCCCGCACTGGTGACGGACGACTATTCGTCCCTCACCTCGGACGTGCAGGAAGAGCTGATCCGCAAAATGCGGCGTCACAAACTGATCGTCTCGAAATCCGATGACGCCTCGCGGGTGCTTGATAGCCGCGGCGGAAAATTCGATCCGAAGCTGCTCGCACGCGAATTGCCCGATGTCGACTACATCGCGCATGTGCGGCTGGAGGGCTTCTCCTGCCTCGAGCCTGCCAGCAAGACACTGTATCGCGGCCGCTGCAATGGCAAGGTCACCGTCTATGAGGTCCGCGGAGAAGGAGACAGCCGGCACACGGTCCAGGTGATGGATCAGACGTTTCAGACATCGTATCCCTCGACCTATCCGATTCCCGTGGACCAGATTCCCAAGAACGTGTTCCTGCGGGAATGCATCGACCAGATCACGGATTGCCTCGGCAATTCCTTTTACTCAGTCAATCAGCACAGCCTGTTTGCCAACTAGAGCAGGTTGATTCACCTGTTCCTGACACGCGGGGACTGACCCGGGCAACCTGTTCTCACCTCCTTCAGACCGCTGAACGGACCAACTGGACCGAGCCATGACTTTCGTCTCTCTGATCCGCAAACTTCGCTTACAGACCCGGCTCTGGTGCTGGTTGACGTTGACCTGTCTGTCGGTGACCGCCTGCGGCTGTTCGCAGTTCGTGCTCATCAGCTATCTGCTGCATGGTCCGCCATCGATTGAACCGGACTTCGACGCCGAAACCGGCGAATCGATGAGTGCCCCCAAAAAGGTGGTGGCGGTCGTCTGCTTTGCACCGACCGAACTGCAGTGGAAGTTCCCGCAGATTGACGATGACGTCGCCAAGTACCTGACGTATCGGCTGGCAGAAAAACATATTAAGGTGATCGAGCCCGACTATATCCGTGCCTATTGCGATGAGCATCCGGACTGGGAGAAGGCCTCGGAGATCGGAAAGTTCTTTCACGCCAACTATGTGATCGAAGTCGAGCTGGCGGACTTCTCCCTGTATGAGGGGGAGAGCACCACGCTGTACCGGGGCCGCACAGAGGCCTACGTGCATGTCGTGAAAATGGACGATGAGTTCGAAGAGGGGGAACGGATCTTCACCAAGGAACTCGATTTCGTGTTCCCGACCAAAGTTCCCCGCTCGTCGTACGACCAGCCCCTGCCGCAGTTCAAGAAGGAATACCTCTCCCGGCTCAGCGAGCGGCTCGGCTTCCTGTTCTACGAACGCTATCAGGGTGACATGATCCCCTGGGCCGACTGAGTCAACCGCGAAGCGATCCTCGCTCCTTCCGGAACCTCAGCCTGATCAAACGGGGATTGCTGACAATTTTTTCCAGAATCTCGAGCCCGGCCCCCGTCGGTCCGGCCACCACAACCGCAACGTATCCTTCACAGGAGAAACCACTTATAAATTCCACTCCGGTCTTGCGTGACGCAACATCAGTGCTCGCTTATACTGAAGCCATTCACATCAGGCAATTTCAGCATTCGCGGCCAGGAGCCGGCCATGAACGGACTTCCCACACCTTACGAAGACCTGCCGCTCAACCTGGAACAGGACCAAGATCTGCTGGCCGAACGGTGCGATTCCATTCGCAACTCATCCGATGAGATCGACACCGAAAGCCTGACCGGTCCTGTCACGCATCGCTGCGGCAGCCACGAGCGGGAAATCCTGAACCACGGTTTCGAGGTTTGGGACTGATCTCCTCCCCTGTCCTGCGGCCCCAGTTTCACGTTCGACCGGGAGACGCACTCCTGAAGTCGAATTTGATGCCGGTGCACTGACTGCTACACTTTCGCAGCGGGAATTGCGGTCCTGCTCCGATCACTGAGCGTCTGCCCCGACTGCAGCACTCGGAAATCGAGCCCGTTTCCCCACTTCCTGTCAGCGTGTCGCGGCGCGAGTCCCGGAAAGAAATGCTGCCGGCCTCCACACTTCCTGCCCGATGGGCTGTGTGGTGATTTCCGGATTTCAGTCTCCCGCCGCATCGGGAGCAAGAACTGTTTCCCTGCAATTTGTGTTCGTTCGAAAGGTCGTTTGAGGTCACATGGCACGTCTGTCGCAAGCCCAGCTCAATCAGCTGGCGAAATCATTCGAGGACCGGACTCCTGAAGAATTGCTGCGCTGGGCCAAAGTGACCTTCGGCGACCGGATCGGCGGACTCTCCGCCATGCAGGAAGCGGGCAGCGTCGTCTGCCATATGATTTCGCACCTGCAGCTGGATATCCCGGTGGTCTTCGTCGACACCGGCGTCTCCTTTCCCGAAACACTGGAGACCCGCGACCGGATTGCACAGGAATATGGACTCGAAATCCGCACCCTGCTCCCCGAACTGACCATGGCCGAACAGACCGAAAAATATGGCGTGCTGTATCTGTCCGTGGAAGGGCAGAAAGAATGCTGCCACATGCGAAAGGTCGAGCCGTTGCTACGCATCAAAGGGCAGTACGATGCCCTGATCGGCAGCCTTCGACGGGCCGATGGGGGGAAACGGTTCAAAGCTCCGATTCTGGGAATCGATACCGAGACCAACACCGTGCGAGTCAACCCGCTCGCCAACTTCACCGACGAGCAGATGCTGGCTTACATCGAAGAACACCGGGTCATTGTCAATCCGCTGCACTCACAGGGTTATTCGACGATCAGCTGCAATCGCTGCACCACACCAGTGATGCCCGGAGAACCGAAACGTGCCGGCCGCTGGCGTCACCTGGGTCCGTGGTCCAGCTATTGCGGTATCAATCCCTCTGATGTCGATGATGGCGATTCCGCTTCCATCGAGCTGCCGCAGGATCTGGTGGACCGGCTGCTCGGCCAGAAGACCGACTACGTGATCTGATCGTTGATCGGCATCAAATGATCCGCGGGCCGTGATTCCCCCGAGCGAAGTGAACGTGGACCACCGTTTTTTCGTGAGGGCCTGAAGCCGCAACGATGTCTCAGCCCTTCACCCTCCCGGCCGTCGCGCTTCTCCAAAGCAGGTGGACGGACGGTGCGTTTACCGAAGCGACCGCCCTCTCACGACTCGCTCCAGGTGATCTCTGGCACAGAGACAGCGAGAGAATTTGAACTTGGATTGCTCCCTCCTCGCCCACGTGAAAGCCAGCATTTCACCGGACGAAACGGCGGCTGCGCGTACTGGAGAGGGCAACCCGCTCTATTTCGACTGCAGATCGAAGTTGATCTCATTCTTTCCCGGCTTCACCTCTTCTTTGAGGACGGTTTTGTTGTGATATTTCGCGGGCAGTGTTTCTCGAATCTCCGGGGTTCCTAACCGGATTTCGACGGACACCGGTCCCACCAGCGCCCCCGTACTCGTCGCGCTGTACTGCAGTTCGTAATACCCTTGCCCATCGGTCCTGCCGCGAGCACTGCGGCCCGGGCCCGTGGGTACAAAAATGACCGCTGCCTCCGGGAGCGGTTGCCCGTCCAGAGTCACTTTCCCATAGACCCTGCCGAGGTCCACGTCACCTGAATCACATCCTGCGAGTAAACCTACGACTGCAATCAGCGGCAACCGCCACACTGACAACGGAAAGCCTGATCTGGAAAACATCATTGTCCAATCACTCTCAATGCTGAAAACACGTTTTGCAGAACAAGGGCGCTTCTCTCCTTGCTCAGGCCCCCCCTACCAATACGCGAGCTAATGGCTCATCCCGTTTCCGCAGGGCAGCGCCCCCTTGCCCACAGGGCGCCGCACTGCGCGAGCACGAAGAGAGCCCACTGCGTTAATAATCGCCAAGCGTTTGTCCATCGTCAGCGGCTAACAGCCGGGCATACGTGCGAAACTGCGACGGTGCCTGAAGCCCGTTTCCTTCGGCAGCATCGATGTTCTCGCTGATGAATCGGACTGCTCCATCGGCAAGCAGAAAATGACACCCACCCTGATGCTGACTTGAAAACGACCAGCGGTGGTATTGCTGGCAGGACGTCGTGATGACAGGAGGGTTCATCAGAAAATGTCCGGCACCGTGCGTGAGCGGCATCCCGACATTGCTGTCCCCATATCCCGGAACCGCCACAGCGCCGCACCCATAATGCGTCACTCCCCGCTGCCCCCAAAGCGTGGCTGCGCCGTAGATAATTCCGCCCGATTCCCAGGCGCGCTCTCCGATCGCAATCGTATTCGACAACCCGTCCGTCACATCGCGAATCAGCCGGCAGACACCGCCTTTGATGTAGGGATTCGCTGGATCAATTCCCGCGTCCGGATTTCCCAGACGTTGAGAGCCTTTTCCAATGGCTCCAAACATTCCATTATTCCAGCGAAAGTTCGTCGAGAGTGTGCTCAGGCCCCCCGCGGGCGTTGAACCCAGCCCTGGATATGGGTCGCCCGAGCCGTTATTGGCAATATAATTACTTGACGCCATCAGCAACCCGATCGTGGTGGCATTGCCGTTAATTCCATAGAGAACGTTCAGATCAGGCGCGTTATCCGAAGGGCAACGGAAGGCTGGAACCGGCTGCTGCAGCATCTGCTTGGTCGGCGACGTGTTGAGCTTGCTGCCGAAGGAACTCTGCGTGTTACTAGTCGCTGCCGAGGAACCGGACCCGGGCTGAACGGCGTTATAAAGTGCTGCCTGATCCATATAAGGAGCCAGAAAAATCGACCACGTCCACACCGGCCAGCCGCCTGAATTGCTGTTCCAGGTCGGGTGATCATAAAGTGCTCCGGGAGGAAAACAGCCGGCAACATCACAATAGTTATGTACCGCTAATCCCAGCTGTTTCAGGTTATTTTTGCACTGCACACGTCGAGCCGACTCGCGCGCCTGCTGCACCGCTGGCAGTAATAAGGCGATCAGCACCGCGATAATGGCAATCACTACCAACAGCTCGATTAACGTAAAACCGAATCGGGTCTGCTGCGCTCTCTTCCTCGTTTCCGGATCACGCATGGAACTCTCCTGAAAAGGAACAGAAAAAACAGAAATTCACTCACAGGCGAAAAAATGCCTGATCGATGATCAGTCGATAACGATTCACGAAACTGCTCTGCAGAATTCCGTTACCCACTGTCTCCCCGGATTCGCGGGATGACTTGCGAGAAAGCCGGACGCCAAGCCAGTTCCGCTGGAACGGCAGCATTCCCTCCACGCAGGCGAGCCCCGTTGGGGTGCAAATGCAAAATACGCCGGCTTCATCCTTAAACACAGATCAAATTCATGACAAACAGGTCCGAGATTGCGACAATAAAGTCGTCTGCGCAACATGGACCACGAGACGCTCGGAGGGAGGTGCTTTTGAAAAGGCTGCCCCATGTCGCTCTGCTCATTGAGACTTCACGTGAATACGGGCGCAGCCTGCTCCGGGGCATTCTGCGCTATCAGACGCAGCATGGACCCTGGTCATTTTTTCTCCAGCCGCGCGGCATCTGTGACCCGGTTCCCAACTGGCTGGAGAAATGGAAGGGCGATGGCATTCTCGCCCGCATTGAAGATCCGGCTGCCGCCCGCATTATCGAAGGGACAGGCATTCCCGCGGTGGATCTGAGATTTAACGTCCCGGATCTCAAAATCCCTGCCGTTGGCGTGGACAACCGCACGATCGTTCCCGCAGCCATCGATCATTTCATCAGCCGCGGATTTCGTCGTCTCGCATTTTGCGGTTACCCGACCGGTCTGTCACATTGCATGGATTTCCGGCGGGATCTCTTTTTCGAATTAGCGCGGCAGCAAGGCTTTGAATGCGAAGATTTCCCCACTCGGCGGACGACGTGGAGCTGGGAGCAGGACCAGGCCGATCTTGTCCGCTGGCTGGATACGTTGAAGAAACCGGTGGCAATTCTGGCCTACAACGATGAACGAGGATTGCAACTGCTGGACGCCTGTCGCCGCGCGAATGTGCGAGTGCCCGAAGATGTGGCTGTCATGGGTGTCGACAATGACGAATTCCTGTGCGGAGTTGCCAATCCACCCATGACAAGCATCGATATTAGTCTGGACCGCGTCGGCTATCAGGCTGCGCAAGTGCTCGATTCGATGATGAAGGGTGAGCCTGCACCGACCGCACCGGTCATTATGCAGGTCGGACGGGTTGTCTCCCGGCGTTCCACGGACATCTATGCTGTGGAAAATCCGGAGCTTCGCCAGGCATTGAGCTATCTCCGGGCGAATGCCTGCAAGGGCCTGCGTATTGAAGACCTGTCGCGAGCCGTTTCGGTGGAACGGCGGACACTGGAACGACGCATGAAGCAGTTCCTGGGTCGATCACTCAAAGAAGAAGTCCTCCGCGTTCAGCTGGAAGAGGCCCAGAGGCTGCTGATCGGGTCGGATCTTTCGATCAAGAAAGTGGCGGCCTCGGTAGGCTTTTCCAATAGCCGTTATTTCAGCGAAGTCTTTCAGCGCAAATTCGGTCTTGCGCCCAAACTGTACCGTCTCCAGCAGTCCGGCAATTAGAGCATTTCGACTTTTCATCGCCCCGCTCTCGCCACGGGAATGTCGGCATTTCCCCAGACGAAAAACGTGCTGCGCGGGCAGGGGAAAGACCAACCCTGTTGGAGAGCCGTGTCTGCCTGCAAGACAACCGGCACGACATCCGGTCTTCACATTCGTTGTCATGGCCCGCCCGTCGTGTGGGGGGCTCCTGCGACGGAATCGACTCCAAAGGGATTCGGCCAACGGAGGCATCCCGGAAGCAGCGGCGCACAAGCATTGTGAATCCGCCGTCCCGCCACAGTGAATCACGCTCTCCGTCAGAACAGCGCCGGCAGCCCCATGGTCCGCCGCCACATGGAGAGTTGACCGAGGTGAATTCCGTAGTGTCCGGTGAGGATAAAGGCAGCTAGTCCTTCCACAGTCGGCAGCTTCTCTTTCAGCCGGGGATGCGGATTCGCCTGCCCCGCTTCTGCCTGAGTCCAGCCGGAAACCAGCGCACAGAGCGTGGCATAGCGTTCCTCGACTGCAGCGAGCAGTTCCTGACGCGATGGGTAGTCAGCGGGATTCGAAGTCGGCGTGGAACCGGGACCGAACAGCTTTCCCCATGTTTCCGGCAACGTCTTCTCACTGCCAAAGCGGCCGAGACAGGAGTCTGCGGAGACCGCAAGGTGCCCGAGTGTCCAAAGGGGATGATTCGTTCCGGCCACCGGCTGAGCCGCCAGCTGCTCATCCTGCAGATCACTCAGCAGCATCTGCAGGTAGCCGAACAGAAACTTGTTGATCGCCACATCGTTCTCAAGCACAGCCATGACTCCTCAAGGAAACTATTCAGCGGAGGGAGCGACTGCAGAACAGCCAGTTCCCGGACATGCATTATTTCTTCAGGTCTTCCGGGATATCCGGATGCAGCACCTGTTTCTCGATCTCTTCAGGAGTGGGACGGGTGAACGGACGCACCACCCGGAACCCCACAAACTGGGCATCCGTCAGCCACCAGATGCTCTTGGGCAATTGGGGATCCTGAATTTTCCAGTCATCACTGGAAGCAACACGCGCGGCACTCCGCAGCAGTTCCGGATCATCACTCCAGGAGCCGCCTCGAACGACGCGCGGGTACTCATCGCCATTCGGAACACAGAGGGGGAACACCGCCAGCTTTTGAGCAGCCGACTCCTTGTAGAACTCCGGCTCGTAACGATCCAGCACCCATTCCGCCACGTTTCCGTGCATATCGTACAGACCCCACGGATTCGGCTTCTTCAGGCCAATCTTGTGGTACGTCTCTCCTGAGTTGCCGAAGTGCCAGGCATAGTCACTCAGCTGCTCCGGGTCATCTCCGAACGAATATGCGGTCGTCGTCCCGGCCCGGCAGGCATACTCCCATTCCGCCTCCGTCGGCAACCGGTAGTAATCCCCGGTCTTCTCCGTCAGCCATTCGCAGTACATCTTCGCAGCCACCTGCGTCATCGAAATCGCCGGAAACCCATCGTGCCCCATCCCGAATGTCATGTCCGTGTATTCACGTGTGGGACGGGTCACCGCATCGGCCGCCTTGTCCAGCGCATCCATTTCCCGGTTCTTGAGCTGGCGTCGTTGTTCATCCAGCTTCAGCCGCCAGGTGTCATACAGATCCCACGTCACTTCGTGTTTCCCCATCCAGAATGGGGCCACCTGCACCTTGTGCTGCGGCGATTCGTCTTCCACACGTCCCGCTTCACTCTCGGGACTTCCCATCATGAACTCGCCACCCGGAATCGGCACCATCTCAAACGACAGGTCCGTGTCCCGAATCGACTGCGTATAGGGCTTCATCTCCGCAGCGGTTGCCGGCTGCGAGGAGGGCTCGGCTCCCCAAGCGGCAGCGCCTCCCCACATCACCACAACCAAAGCCACTTGCCACAGGGCTTCGCGAAACCGTAACGTCATAACTGCACTTTCTCGATTGATTGAAGCCTTGGAGTCCCTGGCCATGAGTTCTCAACCTTCCGCACGTTCGGCGACGAACACGTTGAGAATTTCTGCAATCCTTTGTGCCCTGTTCGTGAGTCTGCCGGAAGTCGCCGCAGAGGAAGAACTGCAGCGGTTTGAATTCCAGCGGATTCGCATGGGAATTCCGGTCAGCCTTACAGTTTATGCCTCCACACAGGAGTCTGCAAATGAGGCTACCAATGCCGCTTACGCCCGTTTGAAACAACTTGACCAGTTGCTGAGCGACTACGATGACGACAGCGAACTGATGCGGGTCTGCAAAGGGGCAGCTGTCGGCGTGCCGCAAGCAGTCAGCCCCGATTTCTGGCTGGTTCTGCAGCGGGCCCAGCAGCTGGCCGGGGAGACGGACGGGGCCTTTGATGTCACCGTGGGTCCCCTCGTGAAACTCTGGCGGAGTGCCCGACGTTCCCGAACCCTGCCGGCACCGGATCGCCTCGCGGCAGCACTGAGCCGGACTGGCTATCAAAAACTTCGCCTGGATGAAGAACGCCAGACCGTCACCTTCCTTCAGACCGGCATGGAACTGGATTTCGGTGCGATCGCCAAAGGTTATGCCGCCGATGAAGCCTTGCGCATTTTACGTGAACGGGGGTTGCACCGGGCGCTTGTCGCTGTCGCGGGGGATCTCGTCGCGGGTGATCCTCCTCCCGGGAGATCGTTCTGGCGGGTTGAGATCGAACCGCTGCGCGGGGGCTCGCCGCACGGGTCTTCCCCGGAACGGATTCAACTGGTCAACGGGGCGGTGTCGACGTCCGGAGATGCCTACCGTTTCGTCGAGATCGAGGGGGTCCGCTATTCCCACATCGTCAATCCGCGGACAGGCATTGGGCTGACGACCCCCTGCAGCGTCACCGTCTTTGCCAAAACCGGAATCGCAGCGGACAGCCTGTCGACGGCTGTGGCGATACTCGGTCGGGAAGCAGGTTCCCGTCTGTTAGAGAAACATCCCGGGACCGAGATGTACTTTGTCGAATCGCAATCAGGGGACGAGCGACGCACCACCACGACTCCCGGCTGGGCAGCCCTCCGCACCCCCGATTGAACCGGACCGGCTGCGCGAACTCCCCTGACGCCAGGGGCCGAAATTTTTGAAGACCAGGCGGTCGCCGCACTGGTACTCCCCGGTCTGATCTGATCTAACATCAACCATTCCTGTTGGATTCAGGTTTCATCCCGCGCGGAGCGGTTCTCCAGGTGGCCGGCCTCTTCGTCATTGGGCGCGAGCGTGTCGATCACTCGATGTGCATGCAGGACGAGACATGGAAAGAGCGTTCAGCGGGAGAACCATTCCCCAGAACGTTTGGTGTCCGGGCGGCGGGACACCAGGCGTCGCCCCAGAGTTGTCCCTGCAAGTTCGTGAGACTTCACCGGCATCGGGACGAGTGACTCCGTGAGTTGGATTGAGCCGTTCTCACCGTGCGGAATTGGGCCTCTCATCACAGGCAGTGCTCACTGCGCGGGGACTGGAAAAAATAACCTGCTCGAGAAAGGTCGGAACGATGCCCAAGGTGACGTTTACGAACGAACAGCGGACGATCGAAGTCCCCCGGGGAGCCAACCTGCGAGAGGAAGCCCTTCGCCAAGGGGTGCAGCTTCATCCGTGGCTCCACTCCGAGCTCAACTGCAAGGGGCATGGGCTTTGTGCCAGCTGCCGGGTCAATGTGAAATCCGGAGAGAAGAACCTGCAGAGGAAACGCTGGTGGGAGGCAGTGCTGGAGGTGATCAATCCCCTGTGGATGATCGCCCGGATCGGCAAGGAAGAGACGATGGTGCTGGCCTGCCAGACGAAAGTCGAGGGGGACTGCGAAGTGGAGACCCGTCCCTCCCTCAACTGGCACGGCGAGCGATTCTGGCCGTGAAAGCCGCTCTCGACCACCGGACCACTTGAACGAAAAAAGCCCGGCAGGCAGAGCCGGGCTTCAACGCATTGCTCACCGCAGGAATTCTTATGGAGTGTCGTTCAACAGCTTGGCGGGGGGGACGAAGGCGGCAATCTTGGTGAATGCCGCTTCCACCTGTTCGGTCATGTCCGACACACTCGAGCCCCCCGGAACGTTGATGAAAACTCCGTTCCCCAGCCAGGCGATCGCCTTCAGCAGTTCCGCATCGGCGTCGGCCCCCACAGCCATCGTATGAATGGTGTATCCGGCATCAACGGCGGCCTTGGCGGTCTTGAGGACGTACCGCTTCTGCGTGTCGCTGGTGGTGTAATCCTTGACGCCATCCTGGTTGTAGTCGAACAGCTTGTCCCAGTTCCAATCAGACGGCAGATTCCCGTTTCGACCGGTGTCCCAGTAGTTCGAGTTTCCGTCGGTCATCAGCAGAATCGTGGGGCGTGAACCGGCACGTGAATGATTCTTCAGCAACGTGACGGCGTCCTCCAGTCCGCCTCCCATGTTCGTGGAGCCGGAGTAATGGTTCGCCTGCTTGTACTTCATCAGGTTATTGACCGAGACATAGTCGTTCGTGATCGGCTTGGTCGAAATATTCACCTGTGGATAACCTGCCTCGTTCAGGATTGTTTCCACGCGGTGGCTGGTGTCGTAGCTGACCATGCCGATATGGTCGTCGAAGCCGAGATTGCCCAGGAAGTTGCAGAGCAGGTCGTGCCCTTCCTTGATCGCATGGAACGGATAGTGACGGGTCTCGCACAGCTTGGGGGTCTGCCAGTGCCCTGACTGCTCCCGGAAGATGTAATTCACAAACGACAGACCTCCGTAAGTTTCGCGATATCCCTTGGCGATCATCTGTTCGTCGTCGCGGGCATGCGCGATGAAGGAGTTCCAGCTTCCCCCGGCATAGGGATAGCTGATGCGATCGAGCCCGAAGGCCGCCTGCACATTGGCGTCGGTGTCGTCGAACTGTTGCGTAATCGTCAGCGTCTGGGTGGCGGGAGAGGCGTCGAAAGCACCCCAGGTACTGCTGCTGGTACGCCGCAGATCGATTTTGTCGATCACCTTGGAGGAGGAATAGGTGTAGCTGGTCGGTCCGGCGTTATTTGCCCAGGTCAGGCTGGTGTCGGTCGATCCATTAGTAAAGGTCACCTGAATGTCCCGCAGTTTCGTCGAAGACGAGATCGTGGCTGACTTGCGGTCTGCCGAGAACACAACCGTCATACTGTTGGACGTGATTGTCTCGGGGCTGGCGGGCGGGGTATAGGTCGAGACCACAACCACCCGTGCCAGATCTTTCCCGCTGAGGGTATAGGTATAGCTGGTCTTGCTGCCGCTGATGTTGGTGGTGGTTTCAGAGCTCAACGTCTTGCGGCTGGAACTTGTCCAGTAGCTGGTCCGGATTGACGTTAATGTCCCCTTATCCACCGAGATGTCGGCGGAGTCGTAGCGGAACTTCACCGTCTGCGTGACACCACTCTGCGATTTGGACATCGTCAGATACTGAGGAGTGAACGTCATCGTTCCCAGACCGCTCGTCCCATAGCCGAGGTCATTCCAGACGGTCTGCAGGTTGTTCACAATCTGTGTGTTGGACAGACGGCTGGTCGCTTCATTATTCAAGGGGAAGTGGCTGTCGAAATTCATCGACCGCGAGAAGTCGTGGACGACCACCAGATCGCGGGACTCGATAAAGGCGACAGCGCTGGTCTGAACCTTGGCGAATTTATTGGCACCAGCCGCTCCCGCAAAGAAGAGCTTCAACTGGCCATCCTGCTTGGAGGTATCATCATCGGTCCGGCGAGCGGTGACGCGGACCACATTGGCCGGAGTCGAGCCCCAGTTGATCCCGTACTTTTTTGTCGTGGGATTATAGGTTCGTGTTCCGAACTCGACGTCGACCTGCGGATCGATATAAGTGTCGTTGAGCTTTGCCACATCGCGGGCCACGATGCGGGCTTTCTCCAGTGCGTAGCTGGTGACATCAACAATGTCTTCCGGGCTGGTCTGCACGGCATGGCTGATTTCCTGTGCCGCAGCGAGCGCAGCCGCGTCGACCGCATTCTGCATGCGGGTTTTCTGCATGGTGATGTAGCCGACGTCGACGCTGAGGCTGACGAATGCCAGACAGACGACAAGGCAGACGAGCGCCAGGATCACAAAGCCGCCGCGCCGGGATTCCTGCCGAGCAGGAGCGGCCGGACAACGCGTTTTACGGAATGCGGAGTTCATAGAGTCACCAGGAGGAAAATTGCTCACGTCGACAATCTGCTGCGTCCCAGCCGCAGCACGATTGAAGAGGTCAGCTTCTTGTTTTTCATGATCCGACCTGCAATTTTGCTGGCGTCGGAATAATTGATCTGGGCAGTAATCCTGAAGTTCTTCAGGTAATTGCTTTCATCCGCGAAGTTAAAGGGCTGTCCCGCCTGCTCGCCGTCCGCATGCGTGATGGTGACGGCCACCTTGCTGCCGTCGATGCCGGTCGCGGTCATCATGTTGCGGATATCGGTGATGACTTTACTGTTCATCGTCACACCGGAGGACAGGACCGACTTGTCGTCGGACGCCCCCAACCGGCCCCCCTCGCGCACTGCGGCGGAAAGGTTCTGTGACACCTCCAACCCGCGAGACATTTCCGAAATCCCCAGAATCAACGACAGGAAAATCGGCGCCACAATCGCGAACTCGACCGTCGCGGCTCCGCGTCGATCGTCCGGCTTGTTCCGTGGATATGTCTGTCGAACTTGCATGGTGATCAGGAAACAGTCTTATTCATGCCGCATCACAGCCTGCCCTTTGAGCGTGAGATTCTTCACCCAGAAAGGAGGAATGAGGGCCACGTCTTTGTAGGGAACGGTGATCCGCACAATGTAGAGCTGCCGCGCTTTCGCGTTCGACAACTCCAGATTCGGAAGAGCGGCATAGTCGATGCTGCCCGGAGTGACATTGGACGTATCGAAGACACCCGCGTCTTTCACCTGAATGGTGGCTTTCGAGGACTTGAAGGACTTCGACAGGAATGAATTCGCGTGCTCTTTGACCTGCTGGGTCGTGATCTGCTCGCAGGCTCCATAGCGGGCGGCCCGCTTGGCAGCGGTGTTGAGCGTGCTGATGACCATATACGTATGGCCGATTTCCAGAATCCCGGCGAGAAAAATCCCAAACGCAGAGATGACCAACGCGTTTTCGACCAGCACCACCCCGCGGCGGCCAGCGGTCGATCGTCGAATTGTCGGTCTGCGTTGCATGGGGCCTGCGTCGCCAGTTCTACGCAAAGGTGCGGATTTCAATCGCTCAATTCCGTAACCATAGGTTCCAGGAAATGCTGTCAAATCGACTTTGCTGAAAATTTCACGAAGTGATGCAATCACTCAACAAGCATGAAAATCCGGATCGCCCCCAGCCCGTGCCGCCAGTCCGACCGTGCGGGTTGCAACGATTGCGCAACCGGGAAATGCCGCTGCTCGCTTCGGTATCCCTGTCCATTTCCGTTAGAATCGGAACAGTTCCAGCCACTTTGACGGGGCGAAACCGATGCGCAGCTGCACTCTCAGAGTCCGAGGAGTTTTCCTCACGGTCGTGCTCTTCTCCGGCACCTCCACGGCCTGGAGTCAACAGGTGCCTCCTTCCAGACTGCCAGCCCCCTCTCTCCCCCAGAATCGCCTCACGCCAACGGCATCTCAGCAGGAATCCCCGGCGGATCAATGCCGGCGCCTCCTGCTGCTGGGACAACTGACCGAATGTGAACGGGTCGCGAGCGAACAGATTGCAAAGGGGGGAGCACAGGAAGATTTCTATCGACTGCGAGCCGAGGCGCTTTTCGCGCAAGGCAAGTACGACGATGCTCTGAAGTCCCTGCAGGAGGGACTGCGGCAGTTCACCACCAGCATTCGACTCCGCTGGGTGGCGATGCAGGTCGCTCCTTATACAGAACACGCCGACCTCGTCAGCAGCCTGCGACAGGAGATCGGCTCGCTCGTGCAGACTTCCCCGTGGCGGTACTCCGACGTCGAGAATCTGTGCACGCTGGGCCAGTTTCTGCTCGCTGAGCGCATCGATGCCAGACAGGTGCAGGATGCCTTTTTCCAGCGGGCCCGTCGGAACAATCCCCAGCACCGGGCTCCCCAACTCGCTTTGGCCAATCTGGCGCTCGACAAGCGGGATTTCGCACTCGCTGCCGACCTCTTTCGGCCTGCGAGCGAAATGTTTCCGAACGATCCTGAAATCCTGTTCGGACTCTCGCGGGCTCTGGCGGAATCGGACGCCGAAGAGTCCGGCGAGCTGTTGCAGCGCGTGCTCAAGATCAATCCCCACTTTATTCCAGCGCTCCTCGTTCAGGCGCATCGACTGATTGACGGTGAACAATACGACGCAGCGGTCGGGATGCTGGATCAGGTACTTCAGGTCAATCCCTGGCTGCCTGACGCGTTGGCCCTGAAGTCCGTCATTGCCCAGTTGCAGGGAGACCAGAACTCCGGCGAAGCCCTGCGAACAAAAGCGCTCTCGCGGTGGAAAACAAATCCCCAAGTCGACTACCTCATCGGGCT
The DNA here is from genome assembly GCF_051466325.1 of Planctomicrobium aquicomposti. Taxonomy (NCBI): domain Bacteria; kingdom Pseudomonadati; phylum Planctomycetota; class Planctomycetia; order Planctomycetales; family Planctomycetaceae; genus Planctomicrobium; species Planctomicrobium aquicomposti. Next base: position 615,123 of record NZ_CP195792.1, on the reverse strand, counting down.
GAAGCTGTCACAGAAATACCGCTTCCGGGAAGGCTCCGCAGCCCAGCGGCAGGCACTCGCTTTCCAGTCCGACTTTCTCCCCTCCCAGAAGCAGCTGGCGCAGGACCTGCTCCGATTGGGACAGGAAGCGGAAGGATGGCAACTCGCTGACCGGGCATATCAACAGGATGAATACGACATCGCCAGCTATAACCTCGTGACGTTACGCGATGAACTGTCCCGGTTCCGCACCATCGAACAGGATGGCTTTATCATCCGCATGGACGCTCACGAAGCGGATGTCTACGGCGACCGCGTGGTCGCGTTGCTGGGAGAAGCCCGCAGAACGCTCTGTGCCAAGTACGATGTCGAGCTGCAAAACGACACGCTGGTGGAAATCTTTCCGAAGCCCGCCGACTTTGCGGTCCGCACCTTCGGAATTCCCGCAGCGGGAGGGTATCTGGGGGTCTGCTTCGGTGATGTCATCACAGCCAAAAGCCCCGCTTCGCAGGGTGGTCAGCCTGTGAACTGGGAGTCGGTCCTGTGGCATGAATTCGCGCATGTGATCACGCTCAACAAGACCCACAACCGGATGCCGCGCTGGCTGAGCGAAGGAATTTCCGTCTACGAGGAACGGCTGCGCGATCCCTCCTGGGGAGAGCGAATGACTCCGGAATACCGGCAGCTGATTCTCGATGGCAAGTTCAAGCCGATCGGCCAGCTCAGTCAGGCGTTCCTCTCTTCGCAAGGGAATTTGCTGTTCGCTTACTACGAAAGCTCGATGGCGGTCGAGCACATTGTTGACCGCTACGGTCTCGCTGCGCTGCTGGCGATTCTGAATGACCTTGGCGCCGGAGTTCCGATCAACGACGCGATCGAACGTCACACGGCGCCGCTGGCTCAACTCGAAGAGGAATTCGCCACGTCACTCCGGCAGGAGGCGCTCCTCTATGGCTGGGCTGTCGACTGGTCTCCGAACGACGTCGTGTCACTGGCGGCCGAACCGGATGCCGTGAGCAAGCTGGTTCGCTGGGCGAAGGACAACCCCAGGAACTACAACGGGCTCAAGCTGTGTGCCGCGCTGCTCCGACAATTGCGTGAACCGGCGTTGGCGCGGCAGCTGCTCGAGCAGGCTACGGGCTGGTTTCCGCTCGAAACCGGATCCGGCAATGCGTTCCTGCAACTGGCGGAACTGCAGCGCGAGCAAGGTGATTTCGTCGCCGAACGGGAAACGCTGCGGCGGCTCGTCGCGATTGATGACGATGCCGCAACGGCGCTGCTGCGGCTGATTGAACTCGACACGGCCGCTGCCGACTGGCCTGAAGTTCGCGAAGATGCGCTGCGTCTGATGGCCATCCGGCCGCTGATCGCTGCTCCGCATGTGGCATTGGCAGAGGCGTCCGAGAAACTCCAGGACCCGGTCACCGCCATCTCTGCACTGCAGTCCCGACTGTTCCTGCCGAATCCGGACATTGCAGGACTCAACTACCGTCTGGCGATTTTGTTGCACGCCACAGGTCGTCGAGCTGAAGCGAAACGACATCTGCTGCAGTCGATCGAAGAAGCACCGCAGCACCGGGCAGCGCTTCAGTTCTACCTGCAGCTGCGCGAAGAAGAGAAGTCCAGCCCCGAGGGTTCGTAGCCCCGCTCCCGAAGCGGCGACAACCAGCCGAGTAAGATTCGAACCTCAGAACTCTCGTAGACGATGGTCGCCGGCGGATGGTGCCGGCTGTGGCAATCTGTTCAGGATGCGAGCTTTGCCCGCCACCGCCAGATTCGACGTCAACGTTCCCCGCATTTCCATCGGCTGAAAGACCAGCCAGACGCCGACCGCGAACAACAGCGTGCCCAGTGTCGCCCAGGGAATGGCAATCGAGGCGATCAGCCGCCGCTCGGCAGTCAGCGTCGACGAGATTCTCCAGACGGCGTACAGCGAAGCCAGCAATCCCAGATCCAGCGCCAGAATCTCAAGGCAGATCAACCAGTTCGCGGGAAGCTGACAGCAGGCACAGCGCCACAGCGGCTCGCCCAGCGGAATCCAGCCCCAATCGGCAGCGAAGCGTTGTACCACCGGCACCACCGATTGCCAGCTCGTCAGAAAATGAAAACTGTAGTGAGCCGACCACATGGCAAAGCCGAGCGGCACGAACGCCACCGCGAACCGTCGCGCCAGCGTCAGCGGCGGAATCTTCAGTTTTCCCCAATGACGACTGAACCAGCCACACATCAAGCCCGCTGCCAGCGGCATCCCGAGGAGTGCCAGCACATTGAACAGCGTCACCGGCAGTAGCAGTGATTCCAGTTGCCATGCCCGGGAAACCGACTTCAGCACCCCCACCACCGGGGCCACCATGCCCGCGGCATTGGCAAAGGCGCCGCAGCAAAGCACTGCCATCAGTGCCGCCAGATCTCCCCGCTGCGAAAACCGGCCGATCCCCGTCCGTTCACCATCACTGACAAGTCCCGTAACCGGAGAAAGAGGAACAATCGCCACGTTGTCCGCGGGACAGGCCTTCACGCAATCCAGACAGAATGTGCAATCCAGGTTTCCCTGCTTCATGGGGACGAACAGCTGCAAATCACATCCCGGTTGTGAATCACGACCGGTGATGCATTCGCGAGTCACACAGTTCGCGCAGACAGCCGGATTGCGGGCGCTGACAGAGAGCGGTGAGACCAACGCCTGCACGAAGTTGAACTGGCCGATCGGACAGACGTACTTGCAGAAGGAGCCGGCTCGAAACAGCGTGTCGATCGCAAAGGCGGCGGTGAAGAGCGCCACGATCACCAGCGCGGTCACTCCCGGGCGATCCCAGAGAGAAAACGCCTCATAAGCCCACAGAAACAGGATCAGCAGGACAACGGTGATCCACTTGTTCCGGACGAACTGCGGAAACCGCGCTCCCTGCGGAAGCCAACGTCCCAGCAGCTGGAGGGGCAATGTCAACGGACAGGCGAAGCAGAGAAAGTTGCCGGCGACCAGCAGCAGGAAAATCAGAATGCCGCGCCAATGAATCCAGGGGAGAACTCCCGCAAGGTTCATCGCTCCCAGCTGCGGGCCGCATAGGCCGTCGACGACAATCAGCACTGCCAGCAGAAACAACGTCCCTTGCGCCAGCCGACGCCCCCAGCGCCAGCGGAGAAATGTCCCGATCACCGGCACCCGCAGCAGATCAAACCTCTTCACCGGTCGGTGCTGAGGAGACAGGCCCGTCGCCCGATCGATTCCGGAAAAAATGCCAGTCGGCGCGGGAGAGAGTCGCCTCGTTGTTTTCCGGGGAGAGTCCGCTGCGAAAAACAACTTGGTCCCGATCCAAAGCAGCGGTCCCAGAAATGCGATCGAACCGGGCACCCACATCAGGACGCCCGCTGCGGACTGGTCGCCCAGCGCGGTGATGCCCGCGAAGCGGGGAACGGACTCATAGTGGGGAAACAGGAACCGGTCCGAGAAGGTCAGCAAGGCCGACAGCACCGTATTCTGAACATCCGCGAGGATCAGATAAGGGATCAGCCACCAGGTCGACCACCGGGGCGCTGCCGGGTAGGGACGGACGACCGGATACCAGAACAGCAGCCCTGCCAGGAGAAAATACAGGTGCTGCAGGTGATGCCAGGCAGGGTTCCGCAGCGCCGCATCGTAAACCGGCGGCAGATGCCAGAGCCAGGTCGTGAGGACGAAGATCGGCAAGGCCACCCACGGACGGGTCAACCGCTCCATGAAATTTCGCAGCGAACGTAATTGCAGACAGGGGCTGACGCAGTGGCGCCGCAGGCTGCGCGGCAGTCCCCTGAGCAGAGGGAATAACGGTGCTCCCAACCAGAGTAGGGGTGGAGCGACCATCATCAGCAACAGATGCTGCAGCATATGCACCTGCAGCAGCAGTTCGGCAAACGGGTCAATCGGAGAAGCAATCGCCAGAAAGAGTGCGAACAAGCCTCCCGCGAAAGCAAACAGATTCCCCCAGCCCCAGTTCTGCGGCGACTGAACTCGCAGCACGCGCCAGCCCCGGACATAAACCGTCATGCAGAGCAGCAACCCCGCCACGAACCACGGTGCGGACGGCCACGAGCGAACAAACGCATCGAAGACAGAATTCATGGTTGTTGTGGAAGTTTTTCCATTGTGGCGACTTGAGCCGGTGGAACACCATCCGGTCGAAGACTGGACAGAAAGTCGACGACCGCCGCCATCTCCTGCGGTCCCATCTGACTTCCATAGGCCGGCATATTGCCACCCCCCGGAGTTCCATTGCTGATCTGATCAATCAATTGATCCCGGGTGAGTCGAGTCCCGACCGTAGAAAGGTCCGGCCCCCGACGACCGCCGATTCCATCCAGTGCGTGGCAATTCCGGCAGCTCTTGTTCTGGAACACAATTGCCCCCTGTAGTTGCACCGGCGTGCAGCCCTTGATGATGCGAACCGGGACAGCGTCAGCGCTCCAGGCCTGCATCTTCGGCGACCACGGAGCACTGGCCCCTTCATAGGTCAGCACTGCCAGAGTCGTCGCGATGACTATGACTCCCAGAACGGCTGCGGGTCGTCGACTCGGCGCCCGTTCACCCCGATTGCTGACGAATGGAACCAGAATTAACCCGGCGACCAGTAACAGCGGGAACACCAGAATCAGGAAGGTTTCGCTCGCGGGAGGACTTAACGACAGCAGGGCGAACAGCCAGAGAAACGGCCATTCCGGGCGGGGATTCGCTCCGCCGATCGTCGGATCCGGAAGTTCACCGGGCCCCTTCGGACCGAGAACCGCAGCCAGAGTGAGAACCACCAGCACCGTCACCGCCGAGAAGAAGGCATCCTTCAGCAGGGCGTCACCCAGAAAAGGGACCCCGGTCGTGCGCAGCTCTTCGTGATACTCCACATCGTACGTGCGGGGATCAACGGTTTTCCCCGGCTGCGGCGGAGCGCTGATGCCACATTTCAACACCAGCCACAAATGAATTCCGAGCAACGTCAGCAAGGTGCCGGGAATCACAAAGACATGCAGTGCGAAGAACCGGCTGAGTGCTCCCCCACCAATTACGGGTCCCCCGTGCAGCAGGTTCACCAGCATCGGCCCGATCACGGGAACGCGACCGGCCATCGAGCCAGCGACCGCCAGACCCCAGTAAGCATCGGGATCCCAGCGCAGGATCTGTCCGCTGAAGAACATCCCCAGCACACAGCAGAGCAGCAGCACGCCGACCACCCACGTCAGCTCACGCGGGTATTTGTACGACCCATGCAGAAACACCTGAGTCAGATGCACCAGCACCAGTACGACCATGCCGGAGCCGGCGTAGTAATGGAGTGCCCGCAAAAACCAGCCGCCTGGCTGCTGAAAGTTGAGGAAGAGCAGACTCTCATACGCCTGATCCGGCGCAGGGACGTAGACGAGCGCGAGGCCAATGCCTGTCAGAATCTGAATCGCCAGCAATGTCATCGACGCACTGCCGAAGACGTACCACCAGCCCAGCCGCCCCGCGGCACCACGGGGTATCGGATGCTCAAGCATGGGGAGCAACGTCTCACGCACGCGCAGACGCTGGTCGAACCAGGTGCCGACCCGGGACAGGAGGTTAAACATGAGGCCTTGCCCCCGCATCACAGCGTTGAGCGAATCCCTTTGCCGGCCGAATCTCCGTGTCGTACAACGTGGGGAAGTGAGGTGCTTCGACGAACAGTTGTCCCTTGTCAACTCGCCAGCGGCAATGAAACAGCCCTCGCGGAGGGGGACCGGAAGCCCGTTCGCCATTCGCGTAATAAACCCCTCCATGACAGGGGCACATGAAGAGCCCCGATTCCGCGAACCAGGTGACCGGACAGCCGAGATGGGCACAGTTCATCAGCAGCACCTGAAATTGCGGCTGCATGGGGTCACTGTTTTCCAGACAACGGACGAAGACGCCGGTGTCGGCGGTGTGACCATCCCAGGGCTGCGCGAGTGGATTTTTGAATGTCGCCAGTCGGGTTTCGTTGACCGGAAACGACTGCAGTTCTCCAAGCAATACCCATTGAGCCTGCGGCGAACGGACTCCCAGAAAATATCGCCCCAGCGGAAGCCCCAACAGGAACGAGGCCAGCCCTCCAAGCAGGTACGTGATCTTCTCGAAGAAGGATCGACGGGCCGGGTCAGGCGATGATTCACGATCGATTGTTGCTCGATCGATTGTTTCGCGATCGGTGATTTCACTGTCCGTCATCGGCTGCTCCCGGAAAGGGGTGGCTGCGACAGTTCGGTGCGCCAGTGGGCCAGCAGCGCGACCACATCATCGATGTCACGGGAGCTTAATGGCTGAAAATTGCTGTCTCGGCCGACAACCGAAGCATAGCTGGGCATTTCCAGATCGAACCGACCGGTGATGATAATTCGACGCAGCGCCTGATCGCTGATCAGTGACAGAAAAGCGACGTCTCGTAACGCCCCGCCGGGGACATCCCCTTCTCCGTTCTCACCATGGCAGTTCGCGCACGCCTGCTGATAAACGGCCGCCCCCCGCACCGGATCTCCCGGCTCCCCCCGGTAAGCAGGAACATTCGCCGTCGGCACGTGGCCCCCCCACGCGAGACGAAGCCCGGCGAGGAGACTCCGAATCTGCTCGTCAGAGAGTCGGCCTCCCTGCGACAATGCAAAGGGGGGCATCAATGTCCCTTTGCGTCCGCATCGAATCAGCTCTTCCAGTTCGGCATCGGTGACAAGAGCGAGAAACAGACGATCCTGCAGCGGAGGAGCGGCGCCGAATTCCCCATCCGCGCCGTGACATCCCGCACAGTTTTGCGCGTACAGCGTCTCGAAGTCCATCACTTTTGCCGGCGCTGTCCCCTGATCCTCGGGCAGAGGTCGACCGGGAAAGTCGCAGCCGCTGCCGAGAACCATTCCCACCAGCAGCACGGCACAGAGACGCTGCCCCCCGCAGCCAGCAACGCATCGCGCTGCCGCCGGTGTGCACAAGGGACCGATTGTTGAGACCTTCTTCATTCCTGAATCCAGTCCACAGCGGCAGCCTGATCCGCCTCGGGCCCCAGCCCGGCAGGAGGAATGGAAACCGTTTCCGAGAGTTCCACCACAATGGCGGTCACGACACCAAACACAAACTGCGAAGCAATAAACCAGGGCCAGTCCACCCGCGTCTGCAGCAGCGGATTCACCACTCCCATCAAACCATAACTCATACCGGTCCACAGCAAGGGGAGCACTAGTCCCCCCCATTGCCATGTCGTCGGCAATCGCGGAACACGGGGGAGGAAAAGTCCGAACAGCATTCCGAAGATCGTCGACATCGCAAAGTGAACTCCGACCGCAATGGCGATCCAGTCCAGGCGAAACTCCTGAAGCTCAGCCGGTGACAGCGACTGCAGAGCCGGCTGCACCATCGCCACCAGCAGATTGCCGGGATACCAGATCGTCCGTTCCGAAATCAGAGCCCACGCGATCGCCGGAACCGGCATCACCAGTCCTCCAATCAGACCTCCGAGCGTTCCACTTGCCACGGGTTTCCACCGTGGCAACAGCCAGACCACCACCGCAACGCTGAGTCCGTACAGGAACTGGGAAAACACATACCAGGGCCAGTCGACTTCTCGGGATAACAGCGGATTTACGAAGCCCATCAGACCATAACTGACGGACGACCAGAGGAGCGGCAGCAACAGCCAGCCCCACGCAATCGGCTTCGGCAGACGGGGCAGGGTCGGCAATACCGCTCCATAGATGAGTCCGGCGATCAGGCAGATCACGGCATGCACCATGAGTCCGGCGACCAGAGCGCCAGGGCGGAACTGCTCCAGCTGGGCGACGTCCAGTCGTTGCATTCCGGGCAGCATGATCCCCGCCAGCAGGTTGACCGGATACCAGATTCCATGTCCGCTCAGAATTCCGTGCAGCAGCGCCGGGACGGGCATTACCAGACCCCCGATGATTCCACCTCGCACCCCTGCGGAGAGTGGGTGCACCCGTTCCGGAAGTCGGAAGCGATAGCCGGGGACTCCCGGTTTCAGTTCTGCCACGGTCCCCGGAGCCGGTTGAATCGGAGTGGCCCGGAATTCCGCAGCCCGCAACGGTTCCAGAACTTCTCCCGCTCCCCGCCCGAGATCGGCGATCCACGACCTCAGTCCGACAAACAGCAGCACGCCCCCTACGCCGGCAAAGGCGACTCCAAACGGAACTCCCAGGGCCAGCAGTGCGACTCCCAATGCCACAACGAGTGGCGCAGCCGTTGGCCGCGGCAGTAGGACGAATTCCTCTCCCTGTTCCGTGTTCGCTGTACTGCCCTGTTCGGGGTCCTGCATCAGGGGCTTCCTGCTCGGGGGAAACAGTTCTGCGACCTGTTCCATCCGGATGAATCAACAGAATCCTGCTATCGTTGCCAGAGATAGATCACGCTGAAGACCACGATCCACACCACATCAACAAAGTGCCAGTACCAGCTCACCAGCTGCACTCCCTGCACCGGCCGACGATCGCCCGACCGCCGCGAGACCAGCCTCAACATGACCGCCATGACCAGCAAGCCACAGGTCACATGAAAGGCATGAAAGCCGACAACCGTGTAGTAAGTGGTCCCGAACAGATTCCGGCTCATCGTCAATTGATGCTTCGTGATCAGCCCATGCCATTCCAGCGCCGTCCCTGCCAGGAACATTCCCCCCAGCAGCAACGTCAGTGACCAGAGTTTCCGAAATCGGGGCATCATCCCCGCAGCGAGCGCCCGCTCTGCCAGCGCCATCGTAACGCTGCTGGCGAGGAGACAGATGGTCGAAGCCCCAGCCAGCGGGAGCGAGAGTGCTTGCGCCGGTGTCGGCCCCACACTGTCTTTGCCGGCAAAAACAACATAAGCCACCAGCAGCGTGCTGAAGAACGAAATCTCCGACAGCAGAAAGAACAGCATTCCCACCTGTCCCGGTGTGAATCGGGGCTGATCTGAAAGTTCTGCCGAAAGTGAACTCGAATTCATCAACAACACGCGTAAAATTCAGGAGCAGGGAAGCGAGACTGATGTCGTGGTCACCGCTGCCGGGATGGCTCGTCGGTGTTGAGACGGGGAAGCTGTGATCCACCGCGATTTATACGGCCCCGCGCAGGACCGTGACCAGTTCGCGAAGAAATTTCTTCGCCTTCCCCCCGGATCACATACGGGCTCCGGGGCCAGCGATACACTTGCCGAAAACTGAATTTTCCCTCATCGTTTACTGGTCTTTGCACGGTCCGTCAGGAAAGCGCCGGAATCTTCTCCGACTGCCGGAGTGCGGTTGGGAAATCAACTCCATGTCTTCTGCGAATATTGCTTCCCGACTGAGCGAGATGGCCCGGCTGCGCCCACAGCAACTGGCCATTGCTGCGCCGCAGACCAGCCGCTGGCGCAGAACCACCTATCGCGAACTCACCTTCGCCCAGCTCGATGCCCAGTCCGAGGCGGTGGCCGCCGGTCTGCTCCAGCACGGCCTGCAACCGGGGATGAAGCTCGTGCTGTTCGTCCCTTTCAGTATTGAATTTATCGTGCTGACGTTTGCCCTGCTGAAGGCGGGCGCGGTCGTCGTGCTGATTGATCCCGGTATGGGTCGGCAGAATATCTTTCAGTGTCTGGCGGAAGTGAACCCGGACGGATTTGTCGCCATCCCTTCGGTGCATGCGGTCCGCTGGCTGCTCGCCAGGAAGTTCCGGCAGGCTCGCTTCAATATCTGTGTCGGTCCCCGGCTTCCCGGAGTGACGGCCACCTATCAGCAACTGCTCAAGACGGACAGCAGCAACTTTCGGGCGGCCGATGTGCAGGCCACCGACCCGGCCGCCATCATCTTCACCAGCGGCAGCACGGGGGCTCCCAAAGGAGTGCTCTATGAGCATGGAATGTTCGCAGCGCAGGTTCGTCTGATTCAGCAGCAGTACGGCATCGAACCGGGAGAGATCGACCTCCCCGGCTTCCCGCTGTTTGGCTTGTTTAACGCCGCGATGGGGGTCAGCACGGTGATCCCGGAAATGAACCCCACCAAGCCCGCCAAGGTCGATCCGGTGAAGATCGCGCGGTCGATTGAGGCTTACCACGTGACGCAGGCATTCGGGTCACCCGCGTTCTGGAACCGGGTCGGACGCTATTGCGAGCGGCATCAACTCACCTTTCCCGGACTGCGAAGAACCTTGTCGGCTGGGGGACCGGTCCCGAATCATGTGCTGGAGCGCATGTCGCGGACTCTAACAAAACCGGGAGCCGATCTCTACACCCCCTACGGAGCGACGGAGAGTCTTCCGGTCTCCTCCATCGGAGCCCGGGAAGTTCTCGCGCAACATGCCGCCGCGACACGGCGGGGGGCAGGCACCTGCGTGGGACGACCATTCCCCGAGATTGAGATTCGCATCATTCCGATTACCGAAGGCCCAATCGCTGCACTGGCTGACGTTCCGATCCTCGGGTCCGCGTCCGCGACGGCACCACCGCAAGCATGTCCGCTTGTTTCCAATCAGGTCCCCCCCGGGAGAGAAGTGGGGGAGATCATTGTCAGTGGTCCTTCCGTCACCCGCGAGTACTACCAGCGTCCCGAAGCGACGGCCCTGGCGAAAATTCCCGATGGCGATCGCTTCTGGCACCGGACTGGCGATGTCGGTTACATCGATGAGGAAGGGCTGTTGTGGTTCTGCGGACGCAAGGCCCACATCGTCGTCGTGGAAGGAACCCGCCTGGACTCGGTCTGCTGCGAGGCCATCTTTGACCAGCATCCGCGCATTCATCGAACCGCTCTTGTCGGCGTCGGCGAACGGCCGAACCAGCGACCGGTCATCGTGGCGGAGCCGGAGCGGGGTGAGTTTCCGAAGTCTGTTCAGGCCGAGAAGCAGCTGCGCGAGGAACTGCTGCAACTGGGCAAACAGCATCCGCATACCGCCGCGATCAACGACGTGGTCATTCATCCCGGCCTGCCCGTCGACACGCGGCACAACGTGAAGATCAACCGGGAAGAACTGAAGGAGTGGGCGGAGGCCCGCGTTCCACTGTAGGCATTCGCACAGCAGGAGGTCGCAGCGCAGGAGGTCGCGCAGTCGTGAACCCGCGAGGGGACGCACCGCTCGTGTCACACGGCTGCGGAGTCAGGGAGTTTCCCGCGTCTGCATGAAGAGGGCCTTCTTCTCACCCGGAAGTGTGAAGTCAAACCCGCAGACCCGGAAGAATTCGTCCGAGGAGGTAATCACCATGACTTCGAAGATATTCCGCTGACGGGCAAGTTCCACACAGGCCTGCGAGAGTCGTTTTCCGATCCCTCGCCCCTGATAGCCGGGGTGCACGCACAACGACCGCAGCTCGGAGAGCTTCTTCGAATAGATCTCGAGCGCCGCAAAGCCGACGATCTGACCGTCGACTTCGGCCACAAAGCCGGTCGGCACCAGTTGCTCCAGTTCATCCAGCGTCCGGGGCAGAATGCGCCGGGCTTCGACGAACTGCTCCAGAAAATCGAACACATCGTCGGCGTCATCCGGAATTGCCGGACGGACGACAATCTGGGCAGCAACATCAACAGGCTGAGACGACTGGGATTCTGTCACCGACACGTTCTCAAAAATTGAAGGAGGGGGGCCAGAAATGGGAGTCGCCGGCCCCGAAAAAGGCCGGCGAGTCGCATATTCAAAAATGTTCTGACAGCTGTTGCCGACGAGTCTGCCTGCCGGGGATGTCACGATTTACCAGACCATGGGAACAACCTGTCTCCGCACTACAAAATCGATGCCTGTCACGAGCAACACCGGCAGCAGGAGAGAAATCCCGCTCCGCGGCGGTCGTCAACACGAGCTGCACTAGTCGTCGAGATCATCATAATCCGACAACCCGCCGATGTCGTCCTCGACTTCCTGCGTTTCGTCTGTCTGCCGGGGCGTGCGGCGGAAGACAGCAACGACATCGTCGACGGGAACGACAAACAGCACGTTATTCGATTCGAGATCGACCGGAATCGCATTCTTGGGGTGAAACAGCACCTTGTCGTATTTGGCGACCGGAAATTCGTCGTCGTTTTCCACTTCCACGCTGACCGAGACCACGCGTCCGGTGATCGTCGGAATCTCAGCCTGGTCTGGCAAGACAATTCCGCCCCGCGTCTGCTGTCGGCTCTGATCTTTGCGAATCAGGATCCGGGGACCCAGTGGTTCAACAAATTCGTCCATGGAAAAGCCCTCCCGTTGAAGGCAAAAAGTTCACTACGACTGACAGGCCTTCCGATTCAGGAACCAGAACTCCTGTTGGTGTCAAAATCACGGCTGCATTATAGGCGGCACGAAAACCGGAGACGAGACGACCCGCGGCCGTTTGTTTCATCAGCACAAAACTGTGCAGTAATCGAGCCAAAAGTGATGAATTTAGCCCCTGTCCGTGATCCCGGTCCCATCCAGACCGCTTGATTTCAGTAACGCAAAGCTTCTGGACAGTTAAAAACGGGGCGCCAGCGCATTGATCTTGCCCGATTTTGACATTTTTTCGTACACCATGCCAAATTGACCGTCTCACCTTCGGGAGCAATGGAATGCCTCGCGCGATCCGTCTGGGAGTTCTACTGGGAATCTGCCTCGTTTCACTGACAACCAGCGCTTCGGCTGGCCGCCGGAGCCGCACCGTCCAACAGGCCTATTGTCCTCCCGCCCCGGTTCCCTGCCGCGCCAGCTATGACGAGCGCGACGCAACCTGGGTCTGCATGAATCGTCCCGTCCCTCCCGGATTCGTGGTCGTGGGACGCAAACATTCTGTCGGCTGTAATGGACTGGGCTACAACGCCTGGATCATCCAGAAGCCTTCTCCCTTCGCCGGCGCGGAGATGACGATCTGCTCCGATCAACCGGTCCCTCCGGGTTGGACGGTGATCGGCACGGAGAAATCGGTCTTCTGCCCGGACAAGCACAACAAGGACGGCAACTCCCTCCGCATCAAGAAGCTTTGAAGTCTCTCCTGCATTCCCCGGGCACCTGCGACCGCTATGATGGAAGTGTCCGCTCTGCGTGATGTGGCAGGCCGACTTAGAAGCCGATCCCCTGCAGTCAATTCCCCTGTACTCCTCACACAGGGGAATCTGGTTTTCCGATTCGTGGCCGCTCCGTCGAGACACCTCTGGTGAGGCATCCTTCCGGCGGGCACGGAGCGTTGCGAAAACAGGGATCCCACCACCACCCCTTCCGGGACGCGCCCCCGGTGCGGCATTGATTCAATTCCCGAGTTGAACGTCGAGCGGCATACGCCGGATCTGCATGGCCATGAACCCGACCCCCTTCGCCGCCCTCTCACTGATTGTGGCACCGGCGATTTTGACGAATGCCTCATCGGTCATGATCATGAGTACCAGTAACCGGCTCGCGCGGGCGGTCGACCGGGCTCGGGAACTCTCCAAACAGCTCGAAGCGACGACCGATCTGGCCTCGCCGGAAGCGGAACGACGCCTCCGCGAATTGAACGCTGCCGAAACGCGCACACTGCTCCTGCTCACCAGTCTCCGCAGTTTTTATGTGGCGCTGGGAGGTTTCGCGGCAGCCTCACTCATTTCCCTGCTGGGCATCATCTTTGAACCGCTGGAAGCCGCGGTGACGGTGCGGCTGCTGGAAGTGGGAGGGGTCGGCGCAGGCGTTGTTGCGGTCGGCGCCATCATGTATGGCTCGATCATCCTGCTGCGGGAAACCCGCATCGCTGTCCGGGTCACGACCGAACGGGCCGCCACGGTGCGGGCCCGGGCTCTGCAATAGCACCGGTTGTTCGCACCCCGCGCTGATTGATCAGCCCTGTTTTTCGAGCTTCTTCGCCGCCTGATACAGAGCTTCCATCTCCGGCAGCGTGGCGTCCCGAATCGTCTTTCCCTGCTCCGCCAGCCCCCGCTCGATGAACTGAAAGCGGAAGCCGAATTTCCGGTTCGATCGCCGGAGTGCTTCTTCCGGATTAATCCCCCAGCGACGGGCGATGTTGGCGATGACAAACAGCACATCACCCAGTTCCCCTTCGATCCGATCACGTCGTTGCGGATCGTCGATCGGTTCATCAGGCACCGGCGGCATGTCGACCGCCGCAGGAATCTGAGGCAGGTCTCCCGCCGGATACAACTCCGCCTGCAGTTCGCCGATCTCTTCGGTCAACTTGTCAAACAGCATTGCCCGATGCGGAAAGTCGTAGCCGACGCCCGCCGCTTTCTTGGTGATCCGGGCCGCCCGCGCCAGCGCCGGGAGATCAGCGGGAATGCCATCGAGGGCGGAACTCCGCTGCTTCTCCTCTGCTTTGGCCTGCTCCCAATGTTGGCGGACTTCGGCGGCTGTGCGGGCCTGAGCATCACCAAACACATGGGGATGCCGGGCGATCATTTTCTGACGGATTCCCTCAATCACCTGAATGACATTAAACCGCCCTTCGTCAGCGGCGATCTGCGCATCGAGCACGACCTGCAGCAACACATCGCCCAGCTCTTCCTGAATGGCGGCGTTGTCGTCGGCGTCAATCGCTTCCAGCAGTTCGTAACACTCCTCCAGCGTATAGGGCTTGATACTGGCCATCGTCTGCTCCCGATCCCAGGGGCACCCCGTGGGCGAACGCAGACGGGCGATCACATCACACAGTTCGGAAAAGGCTGCGCCGACACGGGCTGCATCGGGGGGCGTTCCGGGTGTCGGGAGTGGCAGAGACATCGCGGTTCCAGTCCTCGGGCTTCAACTGTCCAGGTTGTTTAAACTGCTGAGTTTACAGCATCTTCGCCTTTGATGTCCCCGTTCTCACCAGACGGAAATGAGCATTTCATTAAACGAAACACTGGCGGCGCGGGCACAGGACAGAGCAACCTGCTTGAGATTGTCGAGAGGCTCGATGAAAAACTAGACCCCCCGAGGTGGCGAACCACGCTGAGAAGCGCAAAAGAACTGCAACGAAAGAGCCGACTGAAGCCGGGTCTCCTCCGTGCCTCTGTGGTCCATCCGATGCTCATCAGCCTCCGTGTCAGGAAGCCTGCTCTCGACGGCTGCGCAGCGAGCGAACGGTCGGGAGTTCTCTCCCGGCGTCGGTCTGCTCGGCCTGAAGCGAGAGCCGCTGCGAAAGGTAAATGCTTTCCCGCCCGCTGCAGAGAAAAGCGATGAGACACGCGGTCGCATAATAAACCGTGTACTCCCCTCCAAAGAGCTCAATCGCCATCAGCGTACAGGCCAGCGGCGTGTTGGTCGCCCCTGCAAAGACAGCCACCAGGCCGATCCCGGCGAGCAGATCCACCGGTGCTCCCGACAACACGGCGAGACTGTTGCCCAGTGCAGCCCCAATGAAGAACAGCGGGGTCACTTCTCCCCCTTTGAAGCCGCTGCTTAAGGTCACCACCGTGAACAGCAATTTCCAGAACCAGCTCAAGGGATGGGCCCCTCCCGCCTGAAAGCAGCTGAGAATCGTGACGGCATGCGGATCGGGCGAAGTGACTCCCAGCCCAAGGTAATCCCGCGTCCCCAGCAGTTGCACCAGCAGAATGATGATCAGGCCTCCCGCCATCGGCCGAAGGATCGGAGACGAGATCCGTTTCTTCGTCGCGGCGTGCAAGCCGTGCACCAGTCGGGCGAACAGCCAGCTCGTCAGTCCGAACAGCGCTGCGGCTGCCGCAACCCGTATCCACAACCCCAGCGAAAACGGAGCGAGATGCTGAGCCGATTGTTCCGGCAGCAGGCTGACAATCTGAAAATGCGTATGGCCGATTCCCCAGGCCAGACAGGTCTGGTCGGCAAGGATCGCAGCCATCAGGCAGGGAATCATCGCGCTGAACTGAATCTGACCGACGATCAGCACTTCGAGTGCGAAGACCGCACCGGCGAGAGGAGTGCCGAACACCCCGCCAAAGCCGGCCGCGATTCCCGCCATGAGCAACACCCGCCGGTCCGACTCCTTCAACCACGGCAGTCGCTGGGCGAAGCCGCTGGCGAGACTCCCCCCCATCTGCACTGCGGTCCCTTCCCGACCGGCAGAGCCGCCGAAGAGATGCGTCACGACCGTGCTGAACAGAATCAGAGGAGCCATGCGCAACGGCACTCCCCCTCCGGGCTGATGGATCTCGTCGAGGATCAGATTGTTCCCCGCTTCGACAGCCGTGCCGAAACGGGAATAGACCCAGCCAATCACTCCCCCCGCCAGCGGCAGCAGAAACAGCAGCGCCGGATGCTGGAACCGGGTGTTCGTCGCGAGATCGAGCAGCCACAGAAAGAGTGCGCAGGCGGAACCGACGACTCCCCCCAGCGGAAGGGTGAGGAGCAGCCATCTGCAGAAAAAACGGGCTCGTTGCAGCGGCGCCTGGGTTTCAGCCGGCAAGGCCATGATTATCCTGGCTGAGGAGGATCAGATGGGCCGCGCGGAAACTCAGCATGGGGCGCGGCCTCAGTCTCCGGCTGTGTTTCGTTGAGATTTCCACCCGCCAGCCAGTCGAGAGTCGATTCCGGACTGCGGGGGGTCTCGCCACGCAAGGCTGCGCGGGGATTCTTCCGACGAAACAACATCTGCCCGACCGTGATGAACGTCGTGATCAGAAACAGCGCTCCGCAGCCATAAATGAGCCAGGTCATCTGCCGTTCATCGGCGGCCACATCGGCTGCGGGACGGACACGCGTCTCGCGAATCGCTTTTCCGATGAACAATGGCGCCCCGCGCGGATTATCCCCAGCCTGATACGACATCACCTTCAGAAAGAAACCGACAAACGTCACGTCTTCCCGGACATCAGCACCCAGCTGCATCCCTTCCGGAAGGTCGGTAAACAGCACCACGTACGGAAAGGCGCCCGATTCATCAGTCCAGCCCCACGCCTCATAAATCTGCTTGACGCCGGCGGTGTTCTCGGGGGCGTCATACGTCAGCACGCGACGCACACGCAGCTTCAGTTCGAACAACTGACCGCGCCACTTGGCGGGCTCTTCCCAGAAATGGGTGAACAGCGGGTCCTGCCGCGCCTGTGACTGCAGCTCGGCAAAGGATTTCTCCTCGCTCCATTTCATGAACCGCCAGTACGCCGGCATATCTCCCGCACGCATGGGAGACTTGTCGGTGACGTGCGAAAACTCCTGCCCCACGGTTTCGGCCTGGTCGGAAGGAATCTCGAAACGGGACCGGGGCGACGCTTTCGCCCCACCCTCCACCTCAGCGACGGTCGGAGTTTCGGACGTGATCCAGGTCCAGAGTCCCGGATCACGCACCCGTTTGATCGACATCCCCAGCACCGCCAGCAGCACAATCATGCTCGCCAGATGCGTCAGCGAGGACCAGGTGCGTGTGGGGCGGCGTTTCCGCATGACAACAAAACTCAAGACAAGATCGCAATTGATCAGGAGCACCCAGCGGAGGGTTACTCGTCCAGAACCAGCAGCTCGATGTTCCGGAACTGCACCGGGTGGCTTTCCGACTGCAGCGAAATCGTTCCTTCGCTCAGCAGCAGTTTGCCATCCTTGATGAGCTTCGCAGCGTAGGGATCGGTCGGATCGAGCTGGGCCTGTTCATAGGTCATCACCGTCTCACCGTTGATTTTGTGGTGGATGACCTTATCCCCATGCACTTCGACTTCGATCGTGACCCACTGGTCACCGTCATAAGTCTTCGAGGTGGAGTTGGTGCAGTGCTTGGTGATCAGCTCACCATTCATGACAACGTTCGTCCCGGGCGTACAGAGGTTGCCGGTCGAACGTTCCCCTTTGTTCTGTCCACCGAGGAGCTGGACTTCGATGGAGGTTGGGAACTTCTGGTTCTTTTCCATCCCGGCTGGATCTTCGCCGTGAATCATGATCCCGCTGTTCCGGTTGGCCCAGCCCGGTCCCCCTTTGCACTGTTCACCGATGAACCGGTATTCCAGACGCAGCCGGTATTTAGAGAAGCGATCCTTGTAAAACAGATGTCCGAACCGTTCTTCAAACTTCGGATACCCGTCGTAATTGACCGTCAGATAGCCATCGACGACCCGGAACGTGTCCTGATAGTTGTCGCCCAGATCGCACAGGCGGATCTTGGGAGTCCAGCCTTCGAGGTCCTTACCGTTGAACAGCGAAATCCACTTCTCACCCGCCACGTCTGCACTCTTCCCCCCAGCCGCCGTGGAATCCGACTTGGCAGCAGGACGGTCAGCTGCGGAGAGCAGCGACGACAACAGGGCAAACAGACAGGGGAACAGGACGAGACGCTTCATTGTTTCTCCCGGACGACAGCGGAGGTCAAACCGCGCACAAGTGAGTCAGGAGCCTCGGCAGAACATCCGATCGACAGCCCCTGATGCAGTCAGTTTGACAGGCAGCAGGCAATTACGCCAATAAGCCCGGGCGAAATTTCCGGTCCGGCAGGCGGCGGCCCTCACGACATCGCGCCCGCCTGCTATCAGGCGACACCCTTGGCCGGAACGGGAGGACGAATCGACTTCGCCTTCCCCCCCGAGCGGGCTTTCAGATCGAACAGACCAAAGATTTCACTGGCGGTCAGACTGAGCGAAGCGTCCTCATTGTCCCCTTCGCCGAGCACCCGGGCAAAGAGTTCCCGCTTCTGGCGAAGCACCAGATCGATCCGCTCTTCGATCGTGTCCTTGCAGATCAGCCGGCTCACGATCACCTGCGATTTCTGCCCAATCCGGTGGGCCCGGTTGATCGCCTGATCTTCAATGGCCGGGTTCCACCAGCGATCGTACAAAAAGACGTAACCGGCGAATTGCAGGTTCAGTCCCACAGCCCCCGTGCCATAGCTCATCAGAATGAGATGACTCTTCGGATCTTCCTTGAACTGCTTCAGAATCGGCTCGCGCTTGGGAGTCGGCACTCCTCCATGATACACGAGGCAGCCGAACTGCTTCGTCCGTTCTGCCAGCCAGTCGAGTGTCTTCGTCCACTGGCTGAACAGAATCGCCTTGCCGCCCGAGGCCGCGACTTCTTCCATGTTGGCGACGAGTCGTTCGAGCTTGCACGACTCGCCCGTCAGCGGATCGGAATTACAGATCTGCTTGAGCCGCAGCACCAGTTCAAACACATGCTGAATGGTGATGTCTTCCCCCATGCCGCCGAGCTGAATGATCCCCTCTTTCTCGGCAAACTCGTAGGCATGACGCTGCGCCGGGCTGAGCTCGATAATCTCGTCGCGATCGAGCCGGGGAGGCATGTCCTTCATCACCAGATCTTTGGTCCGCCGCAGAATGAATTCTTCGCTGAGCTTGGAGAGCTGGCGGATATCGGGCGAAGAATGGGGCGGAATCACCTTCATGAACTCGAACAGAGAGATCATTTCCTCTGCCCGGTTCTCGATCGGAGTTCCGGTGAGGCACAGGCTCCGCTGCCGGGGAATCTGATGAATCGTCTGCGCGGTATTCGAATCCCGGTTCTTGATGCGCTGCGCTTCATCGAGCACCACGAGATCGAACCGCGGCAGTTCGTCCGGCTGCATCGCCGCAAAGTCGCGCACCACAAGCTCGTAGTTCGCCAGCAGAATCATCGAGCCTGGGATTTGCCAGAGCATCTGTCGACGGGCGCCGTCCCCTTCCATCGTGGTGACAGGAATCTCTTCCGCCCACGTTTTGAATTCCCGCTGCCAGTTGGGAATCAACGGCTTCGGGCAGACGAGCAGCACCCGACGGACCTGTCCCGCCCGCAGCAGGAGCCGCACCGCCGTGATCGTCTGCATCGTTTTCCCAAGTCCCATTTCGTCGGCCAGCAATGCCGCCTGCTGGGAAAAGATCCAGGCGATCCCTTCGTACTGATAAGGGAATGGCTCGAAGGGCATGATCAGTTCCTGCCCGCGCAGCCACGATTCCAGCGGCGGCTGCAAGACGTAGAACAGGCGATCTTCGATCGAGAGTGCATCGCTCGGGGGCTTGATGCGGGTCGATTTGCGGGGCGCGGCTTCTTCCCCTTCCGCCGGTTTGGCCTGTGGCGCGACCAGCGACCGCAATCCTTCCCCCGGTTCCTTTTCGACCTTGGGGGGCATGAACTCGATACCCGCAGGGAACGTGATGCCAAAGGTCTTCAGCTTTGGCCAGTACGGTTTCCAGCGCGGGACAAAACCGGCGGCCCGGTCGAGCAGTTCGGGCTGTTGCGTGGCCGGCGGCACCACACGCTTGAGCGCGCTGTTCATCCCGCTGATGTGAATGCCCGGTTGACGAATCTCACAGCTCAGTGATTCGATTCCGCTCCCCGTCTGCAGGTCGAGGGGGATCGCCTGGGAACCGACTTCCAGCCGATCGGAGACTGGAACCGGTGCTCCCGAATATGGAGCGCCGGTCGGATCCAGAATCGGATTGGAATTTGACTGTGACATCCTGTCACCCATCCGTCGCATCAATTCGACGGTTCGAAAGAATCAGTGTTGTGTTCGAAGGCCCGCGAGGCACGATGTCCTCTGGCCTTCGTCCCTTTTCCTCAGGAGCCGTGAGTCCGAGCGAGCCCGAAGGTGTTCCCGAGATCGCTCGCCAGGGATTTCAGGCAACCGCATTGGCCCGCAGGGTTTCCTGCAGAGCGTCTTTGACCCGCTCCAACGGCTCCTGCAAATCGGCATCGGCTGGAATCTTGTTCTGGTAATTCTGAATCGTCGCGGCGTCCTGGGGAAACTCCGCGTGACACGTCACCACTTGCCGGCCGAGGGCCTGCGTCGGACCTGTCGCTGTTTCTTTTGTCGACAGCAGCCCCAGCGGCAGTTCAATGTGCCGACGCAGATCGAACAATTCTTCCTGCTGAATCACCAGCAGCTGCGGCTTGATGGCGAGCCGTTCAAAGAGGGTCTTGCCGATCAGTTCGGCGTAGATAAACGGCTGCAGCGTGGAGCCGTACAGAATTTCCTGCGTCCGGTTGGGGCGAACAGGAGTCGTGCACTGAAACTCCAATGGCCGACCGAGGTGATTGGTAACGAGCAATCCCCCGACGTACCCCTGATCGGTTTGTGCGATTCGCAGAAAGCCGATTTGCAGCCGGCCTTCATTCGCCAATTGCGCCATTGAGAGCGTTTCCATACGAGACGTGGCTGTTCTGTCGCAGGCACAGGCGGCTTCCGGGTGAAAACCACACTGGATGGACACCGGCAGGAGCCTCCTGCTCCCGCTGACGCTCCGTTGTGCCCCTTCACAGCGATGCGCGACATCGCTGCTGCCAGCACAACATCGTCACCGGAGCGAACGGACTTGAGTTTCCCGGCGGGCGCTCTCGATTTGCCCTCTCGCCGCTAATCGGGAATCCCGCTCCACTTGCGCAAGAATGAGGCCCGCCCCGCGGCAACAGACCGAACCGGTAGTGCCGCTCGTTCGGGTTATGCGGGCCACAGAAACGTTTCTCAACCGACCGGGACCATGACACCGGCCAGGGCTTCATCCCGGGTTTCGTAGTGCGGCCACAGCTTGAACAGGCTCATATTCTGCAGAACCTGCAGCATTTGCGGCTTGGCCCGACAGAAACAGGCTTTCCCCCCCCGCGACCGGGTTTCCCGCAGCATCGACACCAGGGCCCCAATGAATTCCGAGCCGAAATAATCCAGATCGCCCAAATCCACAACCAGATTTTTAATTCCGGGCTTCATCATGTGCCCCCGGATGGTATTCGCCTCCAGATGGAGATCCTGATACCGGAAGGCACTCCCTTCGCCGTGCGGGCAAACCACGAGAGTGTTCTCGAGCCGCTCAATGGTGAAGATCTTGAGGTGTTGCATACTGAAACCTGCGGGAAGAAAAAATCCTGAAAATCGAGTTAAGAATCTCAGCGATTCTACGGCGCAGAATCCGAGGAGAGAATTGGAACTTCGGGCGAATCCGCAATTTCGCAACAGCCGAAAACCCTTCGCCCACGAAGGATTCCGACACCGCGAGAGGCTCTGACAGTCGTACGGAATACACCAACGCCAGTCCGTCACTCTGGTCCCCGGATTGCAAAATCCCGGAAAGCTTGGCGTGCCGCCCGTGCTGTTTAGGAAACCGCAACCGCCCCTCCGCGAGGAAGACTCGTCCCCAGCGGGTCACACTTTGCGCCCGGGGCAATGCTGGCCGAGATCGCATACCGCGCTGTCCGGATGTTTCAGCCCCGCCCTGAGCGCCCAAACGATCCGCTCCAGACTCCGCCCACTCCCGGTCGGCGCGCAGCGTTGCGCCGAACCGGACAACTCCCCCGGAGGGCCTACCGCGCCGGCTCGACGCGAGCGTTCCCCGCGTGGCCACCTTTCTGTGTCAGCAACGACACCAGAATCAGCGTGATGAACCCGAGCGGAATCGTCACGATCCCCGGCTGGCTGAACGGAACTACCGCATCGGCCGGGTTCAGGCCGTAGATCTCCTTGTAGGTGTCCCCGCTCGCCAGAATCCAGGCCAGCGAGGTGACCATGCCGACAATCACCGCCGCGATCACCCCCTGACGGGTCGTTTTCGACCAGAACAGCAGCATCACCAGCGCCGGCAGGTTGGCAGAGGCCGCCACACTGAACGCCCAGCCGACCAGATAGGTGACGTTCATCTTCTCGAAGACTATTCCCAGAACGATGGCCAACGCTCCGATCACGATCGACGACAGCTTGGCCAGCCGCACCTGCTGATCATCGGTCATCGGAATCTGCAACACATTCTTGAGCAGGTCATGCGTCACCGCTCCGCTGGCCGCCAGAATCAGACCGCTGACCGTCCCCAGCACCGTGGTGAAGGCAATCGCCGAGATCACAGCGAACAGCCATTCATTCATACTCTTCGCCAAGAGCGGCGCGGCCATGTTGCTGTTGGTGACATCGAGCGCACCGCTCGTCATGGCTCCCAGCCCCAGATAGAGAGTCAACACATAAAAGAAGCCGATCGCCGCAATCCCGACAATCGTGCTCTTGCGGGCGCTCGCTTCATCTTTCACGGTGTAATAGCGGATCAGAATGTGCGGCAGCGATGCGGTGCCGCAGAACAGCGCGAGCATCAACGACAGGTAGTTCAGCTTGTCCTTCAGGTAAGGGCTGCGAATTCCCTTGAACGTCGGATTGTTCCCCGGTCGAAGGATATCTTTGCCGGAGGTCGGATTCTGAAAGTAGACCGTTGTTTTTCCAGTCTCATCCGTAATGACTTCGCTTCCCCAGAGCACGATTTCACTTTCACGGATCTTGCGGAGATACTCCACCGGATTCAGTGGTCCCGTCGATTCCTGCTCTGCGGTCTGCCCTTCAAACTTTTGAATATAACCGACGGGATGCAGTTCGCGATCCCCCTTTTTCTCCCCCATTGGAAGGTTGTTGACCAGGATTTGGCCATCGTCGGACTTGGTGAGTGTCTGGGCCTCCCGCAACAGCACTTTCCCTTCTGCCGCCGGGACAACCTGCCAGGTCAGCACTTCGTCCGTCTGACGATTTCGCGTGCGGATGAAGGGACGATCTTTCCACGCGTCGGTTGCCGGAAGCAGTTCCAGTGGCGCGAACTGGCGTTCCTGCCAGAACTCGGCAGTCAGCTGTGATTTCTCGATCGGTCCGAGAGTCCGGAAGTGATAGCCATCGATCCCGCCATCGGCGGTCCGGAGCCCCTTATTCAAAATCATCATTGTCAGAATCAGGCTGAACACCACCAGCAGCGAACCCTTCAGAAACTGCACCCAGGTGGTCGACACCATTCCCGCCGAGACGACAATGGCGATCACGACGGCTCCCACCAGCACAACTCCCACCCAATGCGGAAGCCCCAGCAGCGGCTGAATCAGGACCCCGGCTCCGACCATCTGCGGGATCAGGTAGAACAGACTCACCGCCAACGTGCTGATGCCGACCGCCAGCGTAATTCCCTTGGATTGAAAGCGGGCATTCAGTGCGTCCGCGAAGGTGAACTTCCCCATCCGCTTGAGCGGCTCCGCCACGACGAACAGAGCCACGATCCAGCCGGCGAGGTACCCGATCGAATACAGAAACCCGTCATACCCGAAAAAGGCAATCATGCCGCAGATGCCGAGAAACGAAGCTGCCGACAGGTAATCTCCGGCAAACGCGACGCCGTTGATGAACCAGGGGATCTGGCCGTGGGCGGCGAAGTAACCGGCCGAGGACTTGGCTTTCCGACCCAGAAAGAAACTGAGCCCCATCGTCGCGCCGACGAATGCCAGAAAGATCACGATGGCCATCGTGTTGTGTTCGTAAATCATGCCTGCCCCCCTTCGCGGCGATCCCCTTCAGCACTGCAGACGGCTCCGTACAGGAGCGACAGGACGAAGGCCGCCAGAATCAGCGCGAATCCGTACAGGATGGCGAGGTTGATTCCGGCAACGGGGGTCCAGTCCATCAGGTCGGGAGAAAAAGCACTCAGGCCAACGAATCCGCCGTAGAACGCCAGATAAAAGAAGAACAGGATCAGGCCGACGCGGGCATTTCTGGACATTCACTTTTCCTTATCGCAATCACAGAAGCCTCGCAGGGTAATGAGGTCACGCCCGGGCAACAAGGAACGTTGATGCAAGAGGAACGGCGCCAACTCTGCCAACGACAGCGATTGAGGTGACGCGATTTTCAGCCGGTTTTGCCGTCCGCGTCGGCCATCCCTCTTGTGTCGAACGGGATCGACCGGGATAATGGCCAATGGGCAAGCTGTCGGTCAGGTCACGAGGGCGATCATGAAAACCGATTTTGAATTTCCGCTGACCATGGGTGAGGCAGCCGCATTGCGGGGATCTTCTCTCCGGCTGGAGATGCAGTCATTTCTGAGGATGGTGGCTCTGAACCCGATCTGGGTGATTTCCCTCTTCGTCCCTTCGATACATCTAGCGACAACCCTGCTTACTCTCCTTCTCCTGACATCCTGGGTCGTCGGCTGTCTTGCAGCACTCTGGTATCATTCGGGCTCACACTGCTCGATCAAGCTGCGCGAAGCCGGGGTCCATGTTGAACTTCTGCGAAGGCGGAAGTCGGTCGCGTCCCGATTTATTCCCTGGGACAGTCCGGGCCTGCTGAAGAGCGTCTTGTGTAATGACTTTGGAGTCCACCTCCTGGTTGAAAAACCTGTCGGCCACCCGGCCATCCCCTGTCTGACAATCCCAGCTCGGGAGTTTGGCTGCCAGTCCGAAATGCAGGCGACCGCGGAATGGATTCGTGATCGGATACCAGCCCCACTCCCCGCCTCCGACAAGGAATTCGAACTCAGTTTTGTCAGCACCAAAGAAAACGTCCCCCCCTCCGCCTACGATTTGAAGCTGATCAAGGGGTTGAAGCTGGGCGCCGCCCTGTTCCTCATCAGTGTCGTTCTGTTCGGCAGCTTGAGCTTGTTTGCGCCTGATCGTGGCGGCCCACAATCGTACTGGATGACCAGCTTCGCAGTTGCGTGTTCAGCGCTGATCCTGCTGCTTCCGAGACGAATTCAGGACGATCTCTGCCAGTCATTCGTCCGCAGCCCCCAGCTGTGGGTGCTCCGCTTTACCGACAACGGCATGGAAGGTCAGGTTTACTCCCCGCTGTCGCATCCCTGCCAGACTGCTGGCTTTCGGTGTTCATGGGAAAAGATCCGGCAAGTCGGTCGATTTCAGGAGACCGAGACCGCATTTCATCTTGAAATTCCACTGAATCCCCGCACCTTTGTCGCGATGCCCTGCTGGATTCCGTTTTACGCCTTTGCCACCACTGCTGAGCGCGATCGTTTTCGTCGACAGCTGCAGGATTACATGGGCTGGACACCACCACCGCCCGCGCAGGCGACTCTTTCCAGTCTCAGCACGGCAGGCGTCTGACCGAGTCCGCTGCAGCCACGACGGGATTTCAAGGTCGCTCATCACCGGACCTGTCAAACGGTCGCGAATCTCCTCACTGCGGCAACCTCACTTGGCGAGTGTGCGCGTGGCAGCCTACCATACACGCTGCACCCGTTGCGGACCCAACCGCCGAACCAGGATGAGGCATGACCGAAAAATCCGAAGCCATCGACAAGCTCAGCCGGGCCTACGAAGACATCCGCCAGCAGATGTCCAAAATCATCGTCGGTCAACATGAGGTCATCGACCAGCTGCTGATCGCGCTGTTCAGCCGGGGACACTGCCTCCTGGAAGGAGTTCCCGGGCTGGCGAAGACGTTGATGATCAACTCGCTGGCCAAGTGCCTGTCAATGACTTTCAGCCGCATCCAGTTCACTCCGGACCTGATGCCCGCCGACATCACAGGCACCGATGTCCTCACGACCAACCAGTCGACCGGGGGCCGCGAATTCCAGTTCATCAGCGGACCGCTGTTCTACAACGTCATCCTCGCGGACGAAATCAACCGGACCCCGCCGAAAACTCAGGCAGCACTGCTGGAGGCAATGCAGGAACGGCAGGTCACCGTTGGCAAAACGCGGCATGCGCTCCCCGATCCGTTCTTCGTGCTCGCCACACAGAACCCCATCGAACAGGAAGGGACCTATCAGCTGCCCGAAGCGCAGCAGGACCGCTTCATGTTCAAAGTCTTCGTCGACTATCCAACCTTCGACGAAGAAAAGCTGATCGCCATGCAGACGACCAGCAACCGCCATGAGATCATCGAACCGGTTCTCACGGGCGAGGAAATCCTCGAACTGCAGCGGGTCGTGCGGGAAGTTCCCGTGACAGAGCATCTCGTCGATTACGCCCTGGCGCTGGTCCGCCAGACCCGCATCGGCCAGCCCGGGGTCCCCGATTTCGTGAACGACTGGCTCAGCTGGGGTGCTGGTCCCCGAGCGGTGCAGTTCCTGCTGCTGGGAGCCAAGGCCCGCGCCCTGCTCAAGGGTCGCACCTACGTCTCTGCCGAGGATCTGCAGCATCTGGCGGGCCCGGTGCTGCGGCATCGCATCGTCACCAACTTCTCGGCCGAGAGCGAAGGCATCACCACAGACAAGGTGATCAGCAAGCTGCTGGAGGTGACACCGTCCAAAGAGGGAGAGTTGACCAGCGATCCCCGGCTGAAGGCGATGTTCTCGGCACCGAACGCCAATTCGTAAGCGTCACAAAGCGGCTGCCCTTTCCTGTCCGAGCTGTTTGATCTGCCATGAAGAACGACCTCGATCGCCATCTGCCGCCGGACGCTCTGGCCCGTATTTCCCGGCTGGAGGTCAAGGCCCGGCATCTGGTGGAAGGTTTTCTCTCCGGCCAGCATCGCAGTCCGTTCTTCGGGCAATCGATCGAGTTCGTTCAGCATCGCGAATATGTTCCGGGTGACGATGTCCGCCGGATCGACTGGAAGGTCTGGTCCAAAACCGATCGCTACTACGTCAAGCAGTACGAGGAAGAGACCAACCTGCGGACCACGCTGCTGGTCGATGCCAGCGAATCGATGCAGTTCGGCCCGAAAGACGCCACCAAATACGATTACGCCTGTTCCATCGCCGCTGCCCTGACCTATCTGCTGTTGCGACAGCAGGACGCCGTCAGTCTGGCGGTCTTCGATGAAGAGATTCGAGGCCGAGCCCCGTCGCGGAGTGCCCAGAATCATCTCGGGGCGATTCTGTCGGTGCTGGCAGTCGACAAGCCGGCCCGCAAGACCAGCATGCTCAACCTGCTGCGCACCGTCGCCGATGAGAAGTCACAGCGAGGGATGGTGGTCCTGATCTCCGACCTCTTCTGCGATCGGGACGACCTGTTCAAGGGGCTGAAGCTGCTGCGGCAGCGCGGTCACGACGTGCTGATTTTCCAGATTCTGGATGATGAAGAACTCGACTTCACCTTCACCGGAACGACCAAGTTCGTCGGCATGGAGGAGTCGGGCGATCTCGTCTGCGATCCGAATTCGCTGCGGGCGGGCTACCTCGAAGCGATGACCGCCTTTCTCGACGACCTGCGACGCCGCTGTGCGCGAAACGTCATCGACTTCCAGACAGTCCGGACGAGTACACCGCTCGATGCCGTTCTGCGGCATTACATGAATCATCGGGTCGGACTGCGCGGGTCCTTGCGCTAGAACATTCTGGCATTTGCTTGACTCGCTCTCCCCACGCGGACGTGAGCCTTTCACCAGACGAAACGCTGACGGCACGGGGCGCCGAACGGGCTCCCTCCCCTTGGCGAAGCAGACCATCGCTGGCCCCGACCGGGAGGAATGCGGCAGAATGACAAAGGACAACGAGAGTCGACGGAGATTGCCCCTGAGGATCGCCGGCATTGAATCCACAGGCGCTGGAGCGTTATACCATTCTCACCGTTCCACAGTCTGCTGACAGTCGTCACCGAGTCCGCTTCGTCGCACTTCACGAGGTCCTCACATGGCAGCTCCCATCCTTGAAGTTTATGCCAAGGGGCCGACGACCGTTGTCGGTTTCGGTGGCCGAGATGTCATCAGCGACGCCAATGTCGCTGCCTGCCGCGAAGAACTGCTGCAGCTGATGGAAGATGAGCGCTGCACCACGATGGCGGTCGACCTGACCGGGGTGACGTTCCTGCCGAGCGGGCTGCTGGGGCTACTGGCCTCCATCCGGAATCATGGGGCCAAGGTGCACCTCTACAACCCCTGCGATGAAATTCGCGAAGTGCTGGCGACGACCCGACTCGACACGCTGATGGAGATTCATGACATCGCGCCCTCGCAGCGGCCAGAGAGTTGATCCTCCACGGCCCGTCGCGTTCCAGCAGCGTCCGTCACTGAATCGGCTACTGAGAAACCCAGTTCCACTGCGGCTTTTCAGGATCTTTGATCGCTTTGGACTGCTGCAGACCGGGATAGCTCTGCGTGTCGTTCGCCTGCCCCGTGGGAGCCTGCTGCAGCGTCGTGTTCGTCGTAGGCCAGCTCAAGCTCTGCTGGGCCGGTTGGCCCTGTAATGTCTGCGGTTGCTGCTGCAGGGACTGCAGACTGTTCGGCAGCGTCGGCTGTTCGTAAGGGTACTGCAGGTACGACTGCGTGGCTGTCCCTTGATAGGGATTCTGTTGGGGCACGACAGCCGCTGCGGGAGTCACCCGACGGGGGTGGACAATCGCCATGCCGATCTGCACCGGAGGCAACGTCGGCTGCGACTGCCACTGCAGCGAAACCGGTTCCAGCAAGGTCGAGCCGGTGAGCCGTCCCGAAATTTCTGCGGGAACAGTGACCTGCGGGTCGGTAATTTTCCAGACCACAACGCCCCCGTGCTCGCTCAGACTCTGATCATTGATTCCGGCACTCTGCAGCGGGTCGAGATCCGGATACAGACTCGGACGAACGTCAGACTCGGCATACCAGCCGACATTCCTGACCAGATGGGCATCTCCCGCGACGACTGGAACGTTGCCACCGTAACCGGAACGCAGCCACGCTCCCTGGACCGCCTGTGCCAGTTGATTGCCCGGGAAGTGCACCGAGCTGCCGCTCCCGCGCAGCTGCGGCCACATGATATTCAGCACGATCAGCAGCGCTGCCAGTAATCCGCCAGCCACGCCGGTCCGCAAAATCACCCGTCGCCAGGGAATGCGGTCTTCACGCAGATGGCTCCACATCAGGATCACGATCCCGAGATAGGACCAGACCGAGGCGGTCGCAAATATCCCGGACGAAGGTCCAGCCACCAGTGCCAGACAGAAAATCACTGCAGGAGGCAGGCAGGTCATCCACAACAGATAGCGTCGCGCGAATTCGCGGTCATCATCGGCGGTGACCGAAGTTTCTTCAAAGCTGAAATACGCCACCAGCGGCGCGAGCACCAGAATCAGCGGAACCATCGACAGCAGCTGCAGCCCCAGAAAGGAGAGCGGCTGCACGAGGTGATCGGCGACTGAAGAGGCCGAGGCGATGTTCAGCCGGATCGTGACAAACTGGTGATTCGCCAGCCAGAGCGCGTGCGGCAGGACGACGACCGCCATCGCAAACGCAGCCAGAAACGGCCACGAAGAATCCCAGCAGCGGCGGGCACGCGGTTCCCAGACGGTAAAGGCAAACATCGCAATCATGAGCAGGATCGTGCCGTAGCTGGCCAGAATGCCCAGCCCGAGGCAGATACCGGTTGCCACCCAGTAGCGGCGGCGGTTATTCGTCAGTGCGGTGTGGAACGCCAGAATCGACAGGGTCCAGCAGCACTGGGCCACCTGCGCGGTACTGAACTCTGCGGAAGAGACCGTCAGCGCGAAACCTCCCATCAGGGCGAGCGCCGCACACAGCGCGGTCCAGGGGTGCAGGAACCGGCGAGCCAGAATCCAGCAGGACCAGATGCTGATCGCCGCGCAGACCTGTGACACAAAGTAGACCGGCCAGATCGACGGCGCGGTCAGCGCCGCTGCTCCGGAAGCGAGCCAGACGGCCAGCGGCGGAGCGACGGGATATCCCCAGGCGAACTGGCGGCCCGCCGTCAGCAGAGCCAGTGTCTCTGCGGGGACATTGGGCTGAGTAAGCGCCGGCAACAGCGTCCAGACAATCATCTGGATCAGCAGCAGGCAGGCGAAAAAGCCAATGGTCGGATCGAACCGCTGCGCTTTCCAGCCGAAATCGGCCGTGGTTTCGTTCCACAGGGCGCGCGGGCAATCCCAGCGGATCTGCCCGAATTCCATCCAGGGGCGAGAGTGTTCGGTGTTCAGGCTTGTCGCTTCAGCTCTCGGGGCCGACGCGGCGGACTCATGCTTGGGTGTCATGCCGCAAGTTCCTCATATAACGACAACGTCTGCCGCAGCATCCGGTCTTTCAAATAGGGATGATCGCTGGGAACCGAAGCTCCCTCCGCCAGAATTCGCCCGACCTGCTGGGCCGCGGCAGCCACATTCCCGGAAGGGACCAGCCCCTCGGGAAAGGCTTTCCGCAGGATTTCTCCGGTGCCTCCGTGGTCGTAACCGACAACCGGAATCCCCAGACTCAAGGCTTCCGCCGTGGTGCGGCCGAAAGCTTCGGGAGGATCGGACGTGAGCGACAGCACAACATTGCAGCTGGAAAAAATCTCGGCCACGTCACGGCGGTGCCCGGTAAAAACAATGTGTTCCTGGAGTCCCCGCTGCTCCACCAGCCGGCGGATTTCATCCGCATAAGAGCGGCGACGGGGATCTTCTCCTCCGACGATCAGTCCGATGATGTCCGGGCAGCAGAGCCGCAGCTGGTCCACGATCTCGATGAAGTCGTCATGTCCCTTGCAGCGGGTGATGCGGCCGACGAGGGCAATCACCGGCTTCCCCATCAGCTGCGGATATTCGGCGTACCACTTGTCGATCCAGCGGGAAGAGGGCTGAAAGCCGCGGGGGAACTGTTCTTCATCGATCCCTTCGGGAATCAGCCGGATCCGCTGGGGATTCAACCGGGGGTAACTCTCGCGGAGATAGTGTTCGACGGTCTCGGAGATCGCGATGACCCGTTCTCCGCTGGTCATGATTTCGCTGTAACGATTGACGCTGTAGAGCCCGTGCGCGGTGGTCACAAAGCGAGGCTTACGGCCGAAGATCATCGTCTTCAGTGCGACCCAGCAGACCCAGGCGGGGATCCGCGAGCGGGCGTGCAGGATATCGACCTTCTCCCGACGCAGCAGTTTTTTCAGTTGTCTTGCCCAGAGGAGGGTGGCGGGCGATTTCTTGCCGATGGGCCAGCATACATGTTCACCGCCGTCGGCCTCGATCTGTTCCACCAGCTTTCCACCGCCGGAGATCACAATCGAGCGGTGCCCGCGGCGTGCCAACTCCTGCGAGAGTTCGACCGTACCGAGTTCCACCCCCCCGCCATCCAGCGAGGGGAGCACTTGCACTACGGTGAGTCGTTTGCGGGACATAAGTTGACCGCCACAGAAGGGGGAGGTTTGAAAGGCGGCGGAACTTACCCCAATTTTTCAATTTTGGTCAATCCGGGATTGCGGTCGGCACCGGTGACGGGCTTTTCGACTCCCCGTCGCCGAGTGAACGGGATGTCAAACTGAAGAGCCTCGGCGGGGAGGGTAAGCGGTTCGTCGACAGCGGGAGCCCTCTTTGCGGCTTCACGCCTGCGGGTTATCCCCCCGCCTGCACGTGCAGCAGCTGGCGAATCCGCTTCACCAGACCGCCGACAATTCCACCGACGACCGCCAGCATTCCCATCACCAGAAAGGGATAATGCCCCGGAGTTTCGGCGGCTCCCCGGAACCAGATCAGCAGTCCGTACGACACCACCGAGACCGCCGTCGTCAGCCAGACCAGCGACCGCTGATACCACAGACCACTGGCGGCGATCAGCACCGCATAACCGACCGCCAGCGATTCGATCGGCGCCTGGGCATAGGCGACCGCCACCGTGAACAGCACCCCATCAACCGCCACCCAGACCAGCTTGATCCGTTGCACGTCACGCGACAGCAGCGACTGCAGCACCGTCGACAGACCGGCCCAGACCGCCAGCACAGTCATTACCGGCCAATACGATTCCCGATGCCGTGTCGACAGCAGCTCGGCAGCCTGCACCACGATCGCCAGCGTGGCAAATGCCGACAAATGTGCCGACAGAGCCGGCTCGCGCAGCATCCATCTGCGGTACCGCTGCCACAGTCCGAACGGCTGCAGCGTGATCGGTTCCTGCCGCAGAAACCGCTCCAGATCGTCGGCCAGGAGATCCGCCGTCGCGTAGCGGTTCTGCGGATTCCGTTCGAGACAGCGCAGACAGACCTGTTCCAGCTCGGCGGGGACATCGGCACGCAGGTGGCGGGGTCGGGGAGGATCGGCCTCCCGCAGCCGCAGGATCTGATCAAACGGATTGAGCTCGGCAAAAGGAGCTTTCCCGGTCAGCATCTCGTACAGGATCGCCCCGAGAGAATACAGGTCACAGCCAGGGGTGACATCGACCGGTTGGCCCCACGCCTGCTCCGGAGCCATGTACGCGGGAGTGCCGATCACCGTACCGGTGGCGGTCCGTTCCCCATCGTCAAAGAAGAGCTTGGCGAGACCAAAATCGGTGACGTACGGCTGGGAATGGGCATCGATCAAAATGTTCGCCGGTTTAAGATCGCGATGCACGATCCCTTCGCGATGCAGATAGCCGACAGCCCGAGCGACCGCAACCAGCCACTTCACGAGTTGATCGAGTTCGACCCGGTTCTGCCTGAGACGGTCGGCGAGAGTGACACCATCAACATACGACATCACCAGATACGGAATTCCGTGCAGCTCACCGGCATCGTAGACGCTGACAATGTGCGGATGTCGCAACCGGGCTGCGGCCTGCCCCTCCTGATAGAACCGACGAACTTCCTGCTGCGTCGCAAACTCGCAGCTGCGGACCATCTTCAGAGCGACATACGACTGCAGTTTCCGGTGACGGGCCTTGTAGACCACACCCATTCCACCACGGCCGATCTCCTCCTCCAGCAGGTAGGGACCAAAATCGCGCGGCAGCACGTTCATCGAGAGCGAGTTGTCCGAACCCGTGGCGGGTGCGGGCTCACCTGCGAAGGAATGAAGCTGATTCAGGCACTCCAGCAGTTGCGGCAAGCGCTCGAAGGTCTGCCGCAGCTCGACAGGCACGGCGGAGGGCTCGAAACGACCACCGTGGACCTCCTGCTGTTCCAGCCACGCAAGCAGCCGGTGTTCCTCTTCACTGAGCGGCTCTTCCTCGGCGGGCAGGCTCATGGATCCTCACGTCCACTCAGCATCTGTTCCAGCTTCTGCACGGCCCGCATCCAGAGCATTTGCGTCGCTGATCGGCTCCGACCCATTCGCTCGGCGACTTCGTCAAAGGAGAGTCGTTGCAGGCTCCGCAGCTGCAACACTTCCTGATAGTCGGGCGCAAGTTCGGCGACGCAGTCCGCGAGTTCCAGTTCCCGTTCGCGGGCCATCAGCAACTGGCTGGGTGTCGGCAGTTTATCGTGCAGCTGACTCAGTCCGATCCCGCCCAGAAAGGCGGAGTCGTTATGGATCGGAATTTCCCTGGCGCCTCCCCGTTTGGCGGTTCGCTGCTGACGGATGAAATCCTGCGTGTTGTGCGTCAGCATCTGCTTGAGCCAGCCGAGCCATTCCCCTTCCGAGGAACCGGCGAACTTGTCGAAACCGCGATGCGCCTCGAGCAGGGTCTGCTGCACCAGATCGGAAGCGTCGACGCGGGTCCGCATCCAGCTTTCCACCTGCATCCGGGCCACGAGATTCAGATAGTTCCGGCAACTCTGAAACAACTCGTCACGCGCTGACGTATTCCCCTGCCGCGCCTGCTCGAGCAGGCCGCTGATGCGTGAGGGTGGTTCATTCATGTCGGGGCCTCGCGAACCGGAGCGGGGGAATCATTTGAAGCCGGACTGCCGCCGTTTGACAGTCCAGTTCGGATCAGGCACATGCGCACTCGCGGCAAACTCCGACAGCTGTTTCACGGTCCCGGGATGCTGCCGGGCGACATTGTTTTCTTCGTGCGGGTCCTGCTGCAGATCATACAGCCGCCCCTCTCCGTCCTGCAGGATAAACTTCCAGTTCCCCGAGCGCACCGCCTGTTGAAAGCCCCGTTCGTAAAACTCCCAATAGAGGAACTTGTGCTGTTGTTGCCGGGTGGGCTGGCCCAGCAACGTCGGAGCGTAGCTGATGCTGTCGAGGTTCGGTGGCTGCGGAATCTGGCAGATCTCGCACAGCGTCGCCAGCAGATCGCCATGATAGGCGACCTGATCGGTCACGCTGCCGGGGGAGATCTTTCCGGGCCAGCGGACAATCAGCGGCACGCGAATTCCCCCATCGTGCATCGACCGCTTGATCCCCTTCAGGCCACCGGAAGAACGGAAGAACTCAGGATCGTTCCCTCCTTCGCGATGCGGGCCGTTGTCGCTGGTGAAAAAGACGATCGTCTCCTGCTCCAGCTGATACTGCTGCAGCTTCTTCAGCAGCTCGCCGACATCGGTGTCGAGTCGGGAGATCATGGCGGCCGTCCCTTTTGGCGGAGGGGGCCAGTCTTTGTCGGCATAAGGGCCGAGGTCGGGAATTTCCATCCCTGCCTCTTTGGCTTCATTGTTGGCGTGCGGCAGGGTGGAAGGGTAGTACAGGAAGAAGGGACGATCGTGGACGTCATCCACAAACTTCAGCGCCGCCTCGCGAATGACATCCGGAGAATAATCCGCCCGAAAGCTCGCCACGCCGGCGCCGTTCTTTTTGGCGTCGGGAACAACATTCCGGAGTGGAGACCGGCGCTCGCCACGAATCAGGAATGTCGGGTAATAGTTGTGCGCATGCACCTGATTGAGATAGCCCACAAACTCGTCGAACCCCTGCCGCGTCGGCAGTCCGGTTCCCCCTTCATCTCCCAGACCCCACTTACCGAACATCCCGGTGGCATAGCCGGCCGACTTCAGCAGTTCGGCCACCGTCTGATCCTCTGGGCTCAGTTCGATCGCGGCATTCCCCCGAATGCGGGCGTGTCCGGTGTGAAGCCCGGTCATCAGCACGCAACGGGAGGGAGCACAGACGGTTGAGCCGGCATAATAGTTCGTGAAACGGATGCCGTCCGCAGCCAGCTGATCAATGTGGGGCGTCTGGATCTGCTGCTGACCGTAGCAGCCAATGTCACCGTAGCCCAGATCGTCTCCCATGATGAACACGATGTTGGGCAATCGCCGCTCAGCGGCACTGACGAGCGAGCACAACAGCCCGACAGGGAGAAGAAACAAAAAGATCCGCATCAGGCAAACCTGTCCGTCGAGGAAATGAAATCGTCCAGCGACCTCCCGTCGCGTCGGGCAGGGGAACCGAACTCCTCGGACCGTGAACAGAGTGCCAGCAGTCATTCCTGCGGCACGCCGCACGACACGGCATCGGGAAACGCGTCCGCTGCCCGGACGAAGCCATCTTCACCGTCGGCTGCAGAGTTTGCAACCGAGGGAATCGCAGCGCTGCGTCACGCTTTCTCACGGGAATACGGCATCAGGATTTCCTGCGTCGGAATCCCTTCGATCTGCCGGAAGCCCCCTTCGGCGATGCGGGCCCCCAGCGCGGTCACGCTCCGGAGTTCCCGATCACTGACACGCTTGCCGGTCAGCTTGCGCGCCAGGGCACTGCAGCCGACCTCAGCCGCCAGTCGGGTCAGTTCATCCTGCTGACGGGCTCCGTACAAAGCCAGGCAGAGCATGACGACCGCTGTCTGCACCCGACCGGAAACCTCGGCCATCCGGCACTGGCGATCGGGAAGCTTCAGCTGATATTTCCGCATGATCCCCGAGATCTCCAGCCGTGACTTCCGCAGGAAGTTGCCGGCAAACTGATAGTGACCGCGAAGGGCTTCGGTCAGTTCCCGCTCTTCACGCGAGCCCGCAGGCAGGCTGCTAAAGGCGGACGTATCGACCGAACTGAAAGACATCCGGGCACTCTCTGTCGCCATCCACTGGGCGTAGGCCATGAGTGGCTTGCGCAGCACCCACGCGTGCGACGGGTTGAGCAGATTCGGATTCTTGATTTGATGTTCGTAGAGCGTACGGCCAATCGATTCGAAATACCGTCGACCATGCTCTTTCACCAGCGACTTGAAGAACGCCATTCCCAGCATCTCCCCTTCCCCTTCATAGATGCAGGGGGCCAGCAGGTCGTGAACGTTGTCCCCGAACCAGTGTCCATGCAGGAAGGATCGTCCTCCATGAGTTTTCATGGAGATTTCGATCGTCGCTTCCTTCTGAGCTTCGCTGCCGAAGATCTTGGCGATGATGCATTCCATCTCGCCTCGATAACCCAGATCGAGCAGTCCCGCGGTCCAGTCGGTGAGGGCGTCGCAGGCGACGATCAGTCCGGCCAGATGACCCGCCCGACGTCGAACCAGTTCGCGCTTGACGATCGCTTCGCCATACGTCTCGCGGAAGCGGGCCCAGGGCAGAATATTCGCGAGCATCATTCGCATCGTGCCCGAGGCGTTGGCACAGAGAGCGACGCGGCCACGATTCAAGCCGTGATAGGCGATCGTCAGCCCATCTCCGCGACCCGCATCCAGCAGGTTGCTGGCGGGGACGCGCAGACCGTTGAAGATCATCCCCTGGTTGTAGGCATGCTTGAGAGCGTAGAGGCCATATTTCTTCAGCCGGAACTGGTCGTTCTCTTCCTGGGGGAGATCGACAATCAGCACGGCCGGTTTGTCGTCAATCAGACAGACCACCGCCACAGTTCTGCCCGGACGGACATTCGTGATGAAGAGTTTCTCGCCAAAGATGAGATAGTCGTCACCATCACGGACAGCGCGGGTCCGCAGCGCGGTCAGGTCGGAACCGGCACACGGTTCTGTGAGGGCAAAGGCCGACAGCGCTTCACCCGAGGCGAGTCGCGGAAGAAACCGGGCCTGCTGTTCATCGTTACCAAACGCCTGCACCGGATCGACCGCACCAATGCAGGCATGAACCGAAGCCAGCCCGGCAATGGTCGGATCGACGGTTGCCATCTTCGTGAGGAAAGGAGCGAACTGCGAGAACGGCGCCCCCGCACCTCCGTACTTTTCGTCGACCAGCAGACCCCAATAGCCCGCAGCGGCCAGTTCCTGCAGCACTTCATCGCGGATCTTGCCCTGCTCGTCCAGAACCGTTTTGTTCTGCGCATGCCGGGTCACCACCTGCAGCGAGCGCTCCATCACCCCGGCCGCTTTCGCAGAGGGGGGCGTGGGTGCCTCGGCAAACCCGAAGACATCTCCGGGAAACTGATCATCCCAGACGGCTCGATGCACCGGGCTCGCCGTCGTTTGATAGCGCGGAGCGTAGAGTTCTTCCACCTGCTCATCGGCGGCATCGACGGCACCCATCCGGCGGGACTCGTCTTCCGATTTTCCCCCGAGCCGCATGGCTGTCTCGGCGAAGGAGGGATTGCCTGCCGATCCGGGAACTGTTGCTTTGATGTCGTTGGCCTGCGTGTCGTTGTCTCGCATTGAAGTGGACATTGTTGACCTCCGTCCAGAGTCCTGCGCTGTCAGATGTAGTCCCTCGAACTGTCCGTCGAGGCACTGATTTCTGCTGCTCCTATCGTAGGCAGTCGATGCCGGTCCGACCGCGGAATTCTTCAGCTGATGCCATGCTTTTCCGCGAGTAACGCGTGCTCTTCCGGCAATTCGGCCGGTTCAAACCGGGGTCCGAGACGGGCAGCCAGCAGCTTGAGACGCAGATTGACCGTCTCGACACCCCAGGTCGAAATGCACTTCATCGGCCCTCCCCGGAACGGAGCAAAGCCGGTCCCGAGAACCATTCCCAGATCGACCATCCAGGGTTCTTCCACAACCTTTTCCGCCAGACATTTCTTCGCTTCATTCAGCATGGAAAGGACAAGCCGTTGCTGCAGTGTGCCGAATGTTTCCCCCCCCACATTCCAGTCGGGGAGCGGTGTCGGTGGCGATGTGATTGTGACTCCGGCCAGTTCGGTCGGCTCCCCCCGTTTGCCATTGTTCCATTGATAGAAGCCCCGACCTGTCTTCTGCCCTTTCTCATTCGCGTCACACATCCGCTGAAAGAGGTCGGGCGCGGGAGTCGACTGCTGCGCGAGCGGAGAAAGTGTGCGCGATACGTCCAAAGCCACATCGATTCCGACAACGTCAAGCAACTCCAGCGGCCCCATCGGCATGCCGAATTTTTTCGCCTCACGGTCGATGTCGCGCGGCGAATAACCTTCCGTCACCAGTCGCGCTGCTTCATCGAGATAAGGGAAGAGAATCCGGTTCACGAGAAAGCCGGGAGACTGCTTCACAACGACCGGCACCTTGCCGAATTTTTTAACCGCACCGACCAGCGTGGCAATCGTCTGGTCACTCGTCCCGGGAGCACGAACCACTTCCACCAGCGGCATTTTGTGCACCGGATTAAAGAAGTGCAGGCCGGCCACTTTGTCCGGACGATGCGTCGCCTCGGCCATGATGTCAACCGGCAGCGCCGACGTGTTCGAGGCCAACACGGCCCCCGCGGGCAAGACTCCGTCGGCGGCCCGAAACACAGCCTGTTTGATTTCCGGCTTCTCCACCACCGCTTCGATCATCAGATCGACACCCGCACTCTCGCCCCAGTCGACCCGGGGCACCATGCGGGCGATGGCCTCATCCATTTCCTGTTGTGAGAGAGCCTGTTTCTTCACCGCATTGGCGAACAGACTCCGCACTGTCGCCATTCCCCGGTCGACGAATTCCTGCTTCACATCCTGCATGATCACGCGGCAGCCACGGGAGGCGGCAAGCTGCGCGATGCCAGCCCCCATTGTGCCTGCGCCGATGACCGCCACGGAATTGACCGGCGACCCCTCCACACCGGTTGTCCAGGTCGATCCTTTCTTGGCTTTCTCCTGCATCAGAAACAGTCCGATCAGATTCTGGGACACCGGGCCGAACAGCAGTTCTGTAAATCCCTGCCGTTCTGCCTGCAAGCCCAGATCCGAGACCTTGGTCGAGGAGAGTCCCGCTTCAATACAATCGATGATCTTGGAGAGTGCGGGATACTGCCGCGCCGCTTTCGCCGTCTGCGACCGGGCCTGTTTGAGAGCAAACTTGCGTCCTAGTCCAGTCTCGTTGACCAGCCACTCCTTCCAGCCGACGGGCGGAGCAAGGACTTCGCTTCCATCGAGATGGCGATTGATAAACTCGTCAATTTCAGACTCGGCCGTGATCGATGAAATCAGTCCATCCACCAGACCGATTTTCTTGGCCTTGGCTGCGGAAACGGTTTTGCCTTCGAGGATCATGGGCAAGGCCTGCATCAGCCCGATCCTTTTCGGCAGCCGCTGCGTCCCTCCCCAACCCGGAAGCAGTCCGAGTTTGACTTCCGGCAGGCCGAGTTTCGTGGCGTTATCATTCACCGCCAGTCGATACCGGCAGGCCAGCGCCAGTTCCAGTCCGCCGCCCATGCAAGCGCCGTGGATGATCGCCAGCGTCGGCACTGCCAGCTGTTCAATGCGGGAGAACAACTGCTGCCCCTGCTCCAGCACCCATTCCGCTTCCCCTTTACTGTCGATGTGCTGCAGTCGATGAATATCGGCTCCCGCCAGAAAGCCGGTGGGCTTCGCGCTCCGGATCACGAGCATCCGCACGGGAGGTTCCACTCCTCCGGCTTTGCCCGCCGCTTCGACGCGCGCGACAATGTCTGCCAGTTCCCGCAACACCGAGTCTTCAAAGACGTTGACAGGCCGCTGGGGAACATCGAGCACCGCAGTCATCACGCCGCGTGGATCGGTCGTGACTGTAAAATTGGTCTCTGCGTTCATGGCTGAACCGCGCCTCCACTTTCGTCAATAAGGCCGCCCGAAATTTCCGCCGGGACGACTTCCACAATCCGCTCTCAGCTCACTCTCTCGACCCACATCGCCATCCCCTGTCCGCCACCGATACACATCGCCGCCAGTCCGTGCCGCAGTCCCTTCGCTTCCAGAGCACGAAGCAGCGTCAACACGAGACGATTCCCCGACGCACCGAGAGGATGCCCCAGGGCAATCGCTCCACCGTGAACATTCAGCTTGTCCAGGGGAATGCGGCCCCACGGTTCTTCACGTCCGAGCAGCGACTTGCAGAAGTTTGCAGAGTCCAAGGCTTCCAGACAGGCAAGCACCTGTGCGGCAAAGGCCTCGTTGATCTCGAACAGATCGAAATCCGTCAGCTGTTTGCCGGTCTCTTTCAGCAGCCGATCAATGGCAAATGTGGGCCCCAGCCCCATCCGCTTCGGATCCAGCCCGACGACGGTGTAGTAATGAATCTTCCCCAGGACTCGGGTGCCGAGCCGCTGGGCCGCTTCCTCCGTAGCGAGGATCAGCGCGGAAGCCCCGTCGGTCAGCTGCGAGCTGTTTCCGGCGGTCACGCTGCCGTCTTTACGGAAAACCGGTTTGAGCTTGGCGAGCGCTTCGAGGGTCTGTTGCGGACGATAACCATTATCCTTCACGAACGTTTTGCCGTCCGCAACAACATCGACGACTTCTCCCGCCAGAAACCCCTGATCCCAGGCGAGGGCTGTCCGCTGATGGCTCGCCAGCGCCAACTCGTCCTGTGCATTGCGGGAGACATGAAATTCCCCCGCCAGAATCTCGGCGGTTTCTCCCATATTCAATCCGCAGGTCGGATCGGTGAGCCCCACCTGCAAAGCCACCACCGGCTTCAACAGGTTCGGTCGAAAGCTGGAGAGATGTCCCACCTGTTCCCAAACCGTCTTTTTCTTTTTCAGCTCGATCATCCAGTTCTGGTAGTCCTTATTGAACTGGAACGGGATATTCGACATCGACTCGACACCGCCGGCGGCGACAACACTCGCGCGACCTTCCGACATTGCCTGCCAGGCACTGACGATCGACTCCATTCCCGAAGCGCAGTTCCGGCACACAGTGTGAGCGGGGCTCTTCTGCGGCACACCGGCTCCCAGCGCGATGACCCGCGCGATATTGGCGGCGTGCACCGGGGTCGCCACGTTCCCGAAGACAACTTCTTCAATAGCCCCGGCGGGCAGGTTCACTTTGGCGAGCGCCCCGCGCAACGCCAGTTCGCCCAGCTTGTCCGCCTGCAATTTGTCGAAGGATGTGAACGACTTAATGAACGGAGTGCGCGCCCCTCCCAGCACCATGATCGGCGAAAGAGGTCGTCTCCGGGACTCTGTCATCGCATTAGTTGTGACTGTCATCGGTTGTTTCTCCCAGCGAGGACTCTCGTCGACTGACGATTCGGTGTGAGCTCCATCACAAAAGCCGCCACCCTCGCAGTGGTGCGAGAGTCTTTCCGTTCAAGGAGCGTGGCTGTCCCCAACGCTCCCGGCTCCTCTCATCGGAGAGAGACTGCGGGAGACCTGGGGGGGCAATCAGCTCCCGTTCTTTACCTGCGGCTTCTCCTCTCCCCGAAGCTCCCGACGCAACACCTTGCCCAGAAAATTGCGCGGCAGGTCTTCGGTCCGTTCCTCAATGATCCGGGGGCGCTTCTGGGCTGCCAGATGCTGTTTGCAGAAGGCCTCCAGATCGTGTCGGTTCAGTGACTGCCCCGATTTCATCCGGACAATCGCCTTCACGATTTCTCCTTTCGCTTCATCAGGAACGCCAACCACCGCCACGTCTTGAATTCCGGGATAACCTCGCAGCACTTCTTCCACGTCGGCCGGATACACGTTGTAACCCGAGGTAATGATCAGGTCCTTCTTCCGGTCGACAATGCGGAAGTATCCCCGTTCATCGCACGTCCCCAGATCACCTGTGTACAGCCAGCCATCGCGAATCACCTGCGCAGTTCGCTCCGGATTGTTCCAGTAACCCTGCATTACCTGCGGACCGCGAACGACGAGTTCACCCACTTCGCCATAGGGAAGTTCCTCGGTTCCGGTGGCGACGTCGACGATTTTGGCGTCGGTATCGGGCATCGGCAGTCCGATGGTGCCGGGAATCGCGGTGCCGTCGAGCGGACCTGAGTGGGTCACCGGGCTCGCTTCCGACAACCCATAGCCTTCCACCACCGCCGCTCCGGTGAGGTTGGCAAACCTGTCGGCGATCGACCGGGGGAGTGGTGCTCCGCCCGAGATGACCGCCTTGATCGAACGCATTTCCGGAATCGGATTCTTCTCAAGCAACGGATTCAACGCAGCCAGCATCGCCGGCACGGCCGGGAAGACCGTCGGCCGATGCCGCTGGATCAGACGGACAACCGACGCCGGCCGGAAACGATGATGCAGGATCAGAGTGGCCCCCAGCGCGGTGCCATTCGTCAGACAGGTAGACAGGCCGTAACTGTGAAAGAACGGCAGCACCGCCAGCAGTGTCTCTTCACCCGGCCGATTTCCCGACCAGTGTGCCAGCTGCCACGCGTTGGCCAGCAGATTCGCATGACTGAGCGAAACCGCTTTGGGCTCAGAGGTGGTTCCTCCTGTCGGAAGAATATAAGCCCGGTCGTGGGGATCGACAGTGACAGGTTCAAACGCCAGATCGTTGCGGCGACCGGTCCCCTGAGCGATGACGTCGTTCAGCCGGTAGGCATGACCGCTGGGGGCCACCCCCTTGAAGCCGAGACGCATCAGGCGCACCCACGCGTAGCCCATCGCTTCCAGCCGACTCAATCGGTCTCCGAGCGATGAATAGAGGACGACTTCGGGCGCGTGCTCACCGTGGCAGACCAGTGGCGAAAGGACATCCAGCGTGATCACGATCCGGCATTGTGTTGTGCGGACAAAGGCGGCCGCCTCTTCCGGAACGAACAGCGGGCTGAGCGCCACCGCTGTTCCACCGGCCAACCAGATGCCGTTTAACGCCATCAAATATTCGGGTGTATTCGGAAGCAGAATGCCGACCCGCTCACCGGGCTGCAGCCCCTGTGCGAGCAGCCAGGCAGCGATGCGACGCGCCCCGACAAACGCTTCTTCGTAGGTCAGAACCTGTTCGTAGTAGATACAGGCGGCCCGCTTCGGCCACGTGACCGCTGCCCGTTCGAGCAGCCACCAGATCGGCTGTTCAGGATATTTGAGCTGGGCCGGCACATTGCTGGGATAGTGCTTCACCCACGGCCGTGCCGGACGATCTTCCAGCTCAGAGACAGCAATATTGAGTTGTGACATTCGTGCCTCCCCGATGGTCTGAGACGAGGTAGGCCAGCGGGGATTCGCCCGCATTTCTCTGCATCTTCTGCGTTGATCAATATCCGTCAGTCAAAAAAACCAACCGTGCGAATCCCCGTTAGCGAAGTCTCAGATCCTGAACAGTTTCAATGTGATTCATCCGCTTGTCTGCCGCTTTGTGTCATCGTGCCGCAATTCTTCGCGGCGGGTCGACAGCGGTCAATTTCGAATCGAATCCGGTTCTTGAAATGTGCTCCAGTTCAATCAGTCGTTCCGGATGCAGGGGGGACTTGAATGCAAGAGACATGCCGCTTCCCGAAATCTCAAAGGCGGGACCAACAAACGGGAGCGAGAATCAACAGGCCGGAAACAACGACAACAGAGGATTTACGGTTCCGGGGGGCTGAGGAGCGGGGGAAATAGCCGGTTTTCCGGAAATGCATGGTACGGCCGAGGGCTCGCACGAGACCCGACGTCCTGACCGTTGATCGCCTGCACACCAATTTGGGCACTGGCCGTCCGCTTGCCTGTCAGACCGAAGAGCCACTTGCAGCGGGGGATGCGGGGAACTTCAATGCCTCAATGGATCGTCCACAGGAGGCGAGGGAGGCTGCCGGAACGGATCGGTCCCGCGACACCCTGTCATCAATCCGACCGTCCCGGCAATAAAAAAACAGCCCCTTCCCGAAAGAAGAGGCTGTCTGAAATCTCACTTAAAGTGACCGCAAGGAGCGGAGAACCGGGAATCACGCTTCCTTGGCGTCGATCCAGCTCATCATGCTGCGGAGTTCGCGACCGACCTTCTCCAGGAGGTGCTCGCGTTCACGACGACGGGTCGCCTTGAAGGTCGCCTGTCCCGCCTTGTTTTCCAGAATCCAGTTGCGGGCGAAGACGCCGTTCTGGATTTCGGTCAGGACCTTCTTCATTTCCTTCTTGGTCTCTTCGGTAATGATGCGCGGGCCGGTCGAGTAATCGCCGTATTCAGCGGTGTTCGACACGCTGTAACGCATGTAGTTCAGACCACCCTGATAGAACAGGTCGACGATCAGCTTCAGTTCGTGCATACACTCGAAGTAAGCCATCTCGGGCTGATAGCCGGCTTCCACGAGAGTTTCAAATCCGGCCTTCACCAGCGCGCTGACACCGCCGCAGAGCACAGCCTGTTCACCGAACAGGTCGGTTTCGGTTTCTTCGGCGAACGT
Source organism: Planctomicrobium aquicomposti (assembly GCF_051466325.1). Lineage (NCBI taxonomy): Bacteria > Pseudomonadati > Planctomycetota > Planctomycetia > Planctomycetales > Planctomycetaceae > Planctomicrobium > Planctomicrobium aquicomposti. The sequence goes on along the minus strand of NZ_CP195792.1, from coordinate 570,737 downwards.
GGTTTCGATCACACCGCCGCGCGTGCAGCCAATCCCCTTGGCATAGGCCAGGGCGAGTTGCTTCGAAGAATCGCTTGAACCCGGGTACATGGCGATCAGGCCGGGCACCCCGCCCCCCTTGACGTATTCGCTGCGAACCAGATGGCCGGGGCCTTTCGGAGCAACCAGACCGGCATCGACCCCCTTCGGCGGGGTAATCTGACCGAAGTGAATGTTGAACCCGTGTGAGCAGAGCAGCAGGTTGCCCGGCTTCAGATTCGGCAGAACGCTTTCACGGTAGACATCGGCCTGGACTTCGTCCGGCAGCAGGATGTTGATCAGATCACCAGCCTTGGCTGCTTCGTCGGCGGGCAGCGGATCGAAACCGTGCGAGACGGCCAGATCGTAGTTCGGGCTTCCCTTGCGCTGACCGATGATCACATTGCAGCCGCTGTCACGCAGGTTCTGAGCCTGGGCATGCCCCTGGCTTCCATAGCCGAGAATGGCAATGGTCTTGTTCTTCAGCAGGGACAGATCGGCATCATCGTCGTAATAAATCGTGACGGGCATCAGAGGGCTTTCGCTAGTAAAGATTCAATCTTGTAAGGATCAGCGGCGCGACAACCTACCATCGCCGCGTGCCGGGAGAAATTCACGCCTGAGACTGATTGACCAGACCGGAATCCGCGCAGTGCGTCGGATCGCCCACTTCCACCGCAGCGGACATGGTGGCCTTCCGGGAGAGTGCAATCCGGCCGGTGCGGGCCATTTCCAGAATGCCAAAGGGGCGTACGGCGTCGATAAAGGCTTCGATCTTCCGCTCCTGGCCGGAAATTTCGATCATGACGTGCTCGGCGCTGACATCGACAATCCGGCCCCGGAACACGTCCACCAGTTCTTTGATCTGGCTGCGATGCAGGGTCGATTCCGTCTGCACCTTGATGAGCATCAGATCCCGTTCCACATGCTCTTCATCGTTGTAATCCATGACCTTGACCACGGTCACAATCTTTTCCAGCTGCTTACGCACCTGATCCAGATCCCGATCGCTGCCATTGACGACAAAGGTCATCCGGGAGAACTCCACGTTCTCCGTCTGCCCGACGGCCAGGCTGTCGATGTTGAACGCCCGCGAGGCCAGCATCCCGGAAATATGGGCCAGCACACCCGGCTGGTTCATGACCAGTGCAGACAGAATATGACGCATGAAAAGATCCCCTCAGCAAATGTTCGAGTTTCCCGCGGTACAGCCATCCGCCGATTGCAGTCAATCGGCTGGCCTGTGCGACGACACAGGCAGGTCCGCAAGCGTTCGGAACTTTCAGCAGCGTCCTTGGCGGAAAGCGCAGCCATGAGCGAACATTTGGCGCGTGCGAGTCTACCGGAGCCGGGTACCGCTCTCAACCGTCACATCCCGGGGTTTGCTTCACACTCTTCCCCGAAATGCCTGTCGTAGCAATAAAACAAGCTGGAGATGGTGTTGCAAGAAACAGGGGGGACGCTAAGATTGTGTTCCGATGTTCACTATCGGAAATCCAATCGGATAATGACTCAACCGCAGCCACTCTTTCTTTCCGTTCAGAACCGGTCGGCCGCGGATGACCCGCTTGTTCATCAGAAATGACCTCCGCGAGTTTGCACTTGCGACACTGTCCACATTGCTTCAGGCAACATTGCGTCAGGAGTGACGCGTCAGGAGTGACACATGGCGAAATCAAAGGCACCGCGGAAACCGGAAGCAGCATCAAAAGAATCCAACGGCGTCCTGCAAAACGCTTTAGGGCAGATTCACAAGGCGTTCGGAGAGGGCTCGATTATGAAGCTCTCCGACACGGGGGCCGCTGCCGTCGACGGGATTTCGACCGGAGCTCTCTCTGCGGATCTCGCACTCGGCGGATCAGGCTTTCCCCGAGGGCGAATCATCGAGCTGTTCGGTCCGGAATCGAGCGGCAAGACGACATTGGCACTCCACGCCGTCGCCAATGCCCAGAAGGCGGGTGGAATCGCTGCCTTTATCGATGCGGAACATGCGCTCGACCCCGCCTGGGCCAAGCGACTGGGGGTCAATCTCGAAGAACTGCTCGTCAGTCAGCCCAGCTATGGGGAAGAAGGGCTGCAGATCGCTGAAATGCTGATCAAATCGAATGCCGTGGATGTCATTGTGGTCGACTCCGTGGCCGCACTGGTTCCCAAGGCGGAACTCGATGGGGAGATTGGGGAAAAGCACGTCGGTCTGCAGGCCCGCATGATGAGCCAGGCGATGCGAAAACTGACCGGCGTCATCGCCAAAGCCAAGACGACCGTCATCTTCATCAACCAGATCCGCGAGAAGATCGGCGTGATGTTCGGCAGTCCGGAAACGACTCCCGGGGGCCGGGCACTCAAGTTCTACAGTTCCTGCCGGGTCGACGTCCGCCGGATTGCCACCCTGAAAGAAGGGGATGAGCCGATCGGCATCCGCATGCGGGTGAAGATCGTCAAAAACAAGGTCGCCCCCCCGTTCCGCGTGGCCGAATTTGACATGCTGGGGAGTCGCGGCATCAGCCTGGAAGGGGACATTCTCGATCTGGCGACGACCGCCCGGATCGTACAGAAGAGCGGATCGTGGTTTACTTATGGCGACCAGAAGCTCGGCCAGGGTCGAGAGAAAGCCCGTCAGCTGCTGGAGGAGAATCCGGAATTGCTGGAGGAATTAAAGCAGAAACTCCTCGAAGCCAAGGACTTGATCAAATCCGCTGGCGGCGGCGGAGATGATGCGTAAGAATGGAATGGCTCGCACCGGGAGACATTTGCGGCTGCTGCGGGTGAGTCCCTCGCAGGGGTTGTTCCCGGTTCTGTCCCCCTTCGCGTTCTGACTTGGAACCTAGCATGACCCCCCGGGAAGTTCTGGCACTCTGCCGGCAGAAGGAGATTCAGGCCGTCGATCTGCGATTTATGGATTTTCCGGGGACGCAAAAGCATTTCACCATCCCGGTCAACACACTCACAGAGCAGAGCTTCGAAGATGGTCTCACCTTCGACGGCTCCAGCATTCGCGGCTGGCAGGCGATCAACGAGAGCGACATGCTCGTGATCCCCCAGCCCGAAACCGCCATGGTTGATCCGTTCATGCGGGCCACTCTGGCGATGACCTGCAACATTCAGGACCCGATCACGCGCAAAGATTACGCCCGCGATCCCCGCAACGTGGCCCGCAAGGCAGAAGCTTATATGCGGTCCACCGGCATCGCCGACACCGCCAACTTCGGCGTGGAGCCGGAGTTCTTCGTCTTCGACAGTGTGCGCTACGACCAGAACGAACACGAGGGCTATTACCATATCGATAGCGTCGAAGGAGAATGGAACCGTGGTCGCGAGGGACGGGGCCACAGCATCCGCCGACGGGAAGGCTATTTCCCGATGCCACCCGCGGACACGCTTCAGGATCTCCGCACCGAAATCATGCTCGCCTGTCAGGCCTGCGGCGTGGAAGTGGGGGGGCAGCATCACGAAGTGGCCACCGGCGGCCAGTGCGAAGTCGACCTGAAGTTCGGCCCGCTGTTGATGGCGGCCGACAACCTGCTCCGGTTCAAGTACCTGGCGCGCAATGTGGCGGCGCGTCATGGCAAGACCACAACGTTCATGGCCAAGCCGCTCTGGAACGACAACGGTTCCGGGCTGCATATGCATTTTTCGCTGTGGAAGAACGATCACACCCTCTTCGCCGGCTCCGGCTACGGGGGACTGAGCGAGCTCGCCCTCTCGGCGATGGCGGGGATCCTGAAGCACACCCCGGCGTTGTTCGCTTTCTGCTGCCCGACGACCAACAGCTACAAGCGGACCGTTCCAGGCTTCGATGCACCAGTGAATGTGACCTACAGTTTCCGCAACCGCTCGGCTGCCATTCGGATTCCGGTGCACACCTCTTCGGTCGACACCAAGCGGTTCGAGTACCGCTGCCCCGATCCGACCTGCAACCCTTATCTCGCCATGTCCGCCGTGCTGATGGCGGCACTCGACGGGATTCAGAACCGTCTCGATCCCGGAGCGCCGCTCGACAAGGATATCTACGACCTCTCACCGGAAGAGATGGCCGAGCACCGCAAAGTCCCCTCGTCATTGGCCGAGGCCCTGCAGGCGCTGCGCGATGATCACGAGTTCCTGCTCCGCGGCGACGTCTTCACGGAAGACGTGATCGACACGTGGATCTGGTACAAGGAGACTCACGAAGTCAACGCTCTGCGCGAACGCCCGCACCCTTGGGAATTCGCGATGTACTACGACATGTAGTCGGAGATTCCGGGAGGGATCAAGCCTCCCGTTGCGTTCCAACGGTTGATCTGGCCGGCTGCGCCACGCTGTGTCGCGAGTTGAATTCTTGGCCGATTGCGCTGCGCAGCCAAGAAGAGAGATCCCGCTTCAGCATCGACCGGTGTCGCCTGCCCCGAACGCATCCGGCAGAAACGAGTCAAGCAGTATGGCATCCTCACTGCATTCCACACGGGTGCTCTCGCGCGCCGCTGGCAGCAACAGCGTCTCACCCTTCACGAGCTCGATGCCGCCTGCGCGGACCTGACCGGCAAGAACGACCAGAATATGCATTCGCTCATCGTGCGGCAGTTCGAAGACCGCCGGACCGGTATGACGGTGGATGACGAAGTAGGGACAGACCACCAGCTCTTCACCCCCTCCCGGAAGAGGTCGTGGAGTAACGGGAAGCACTGGACCGGCCGAATAGTCTGTCACCGCTAACCCGGCTTCGAGGTGCAGTTCACGCGGTCGTCCTTGCGCATCGAGTCGCCCCCAGTCGTGTAACCGGTACGTGGTGTCGCAGGTCTGCTGGATTTCTGCGATCAGCAAGCCCCCTCCCAGGGCGTGAACCGTCCCGGGGGCCAGATAGATGCAATCTCCCACCTGCGGATGATATCGGTGCAGGCACTGCTCGAAGCAATTCTCTTCAATGGCGGTGCGCAGCTTCGCGGCCGTGATGCCCGGCTGCAACCCGAGATACATGCAACTGTCCGGCGACGAGGCCAGCACAATCCAGGCTTCCGCTTTCCCGGAGACAATTTCGCCGGTTTTCCCGTCGAGAGAGTCGGCCGGGTGCACCTGCACCGACAATTGCCGATTGGCGTCAAGAAACTTGACCAGCAGCGGAAAACGGGTCACTGAAGCATGGCGCCCGAGCAGGGCCTGTGGCTGGCGGATCATCAGATCGCGAAGAGAAATCCCCGCCAGGCTCCCGTGACTGACCAGACTCGCATTGTCCGGGACGTCCGAAAGTTCCCAGCTTTCAGCGATGTCGGTCTGCCCCGAGCCTGCTTTATTGAGGACCTGTTCCAACTGCTGGCCTCCCCAGATGGCCCGCTTCAGAATCGGTGAGAATTTGAGCAGTTCCATGACAGACAACGTCTCCAGACCTTCCTCGAACTCAATCGGGTAGTTAGCGATCTGATTCACCGGGCCGAGCGACCTTGCGCCTCAGAGCCTACGAACTTCCGTCGTCCGGTTCCATATCTACGCCCTGCGACACTCACACACCGACCACAACGGATCGGTCAACAGCCGCCCTGTCGTTTCGATTCAGCCGCCGAATCCAATTGAACCTGGAGAGCACCGCTGTTCCCCCCTGGTCCCATGCGAAGACGTGAATCCGATCCCGGATCGTGTCAGATGCTGCATTATTATGCTCAATCGGAATCCCGGCCGGGAAACTGTCAGAAGAATCGGGACTTTTGCTGATTGAAATCTCACCAGCCTGACCCGTACTGATCGGCAATCTTTGATTTCATGACCATTTCTTCACCGGGCGGCACAAATTCTGAAATGGCGGTTTGCGACGGTCCCCGGAATTGAAGAAACTCCAGCCGGAATCGCTGATGGTTTCCATCGTCACGCCCCTCCACCCCTGCATCACGCAGTGCTGAAGACGTGTCCACGGAACACCCGCCGACTCCACTCACGAAACTGCAGAGTGAGAGGCAGCCCGCACCCTGCTCTGCGCTCGTCTGGACCTGCCGGAGTCCTGAACTCCGCTCTGAAGAGGTGGAAGCTTGTCTGAATCGATGCAGCCCGGCGCGGAAGATCTCCGACTCGCCTCCGAAGCCACGCGGGGCGACGGAGCCAACTGGAAGCGTTGGGGAACCTATCTGGGAGATCGGCAGTGGGGCACCGTCCGCGAGGACTACTCTCACGACGGTGAACCCTGGCATCACTTCACGCATGACCAGGCCACGTGGCGGGCCTACCGGTGGGGGGAGGATGGCATCCTCGGCTGGACTGACCGCCAGTGCCGGCTCTGCTTTTCGATCTCCCTCTGGAACGGCAAAGACCCGATCCTGAAAGAGCGCCTGTTCGGCCTGAGTGGTCCGGAAGGGAACCACGGCGAGGACGTCAAAGAGTGCTACTACTACCTCGATGCCCTGCCGACACATTCCTATGCGCGTGGGCTCTATAAGTATCCGCAGGCGGAATTTCCGTATCAAAAGCTCGTCGAGGAAAACCTGCGACGGTCCCGGCTGCAAACCGAGTACGAACTGACCGACACGGGAATCTTTGATGACAACAAATATTTCGATGTCTCGGTGGAATACTGCAAGGCGGCCCCAGAAGACACGCTGATCCGGATCACCATCGCCAACCGGGGCCCCAAGGCCGCGACGCTCCATCTGCTGCCGACCTTCTGGTTCCGCAATACCTGGTCTCAGCCGAATTCGCTCGAAGCCGATGTCCCCAAGCCCTCACTGACGCAGGTCGAAGACGGCGGCTTGCTTGCCGAACATGCCACACTCGGCAATTACCGGATCTGGGCCAATCGCCACGGCAAAGATCCCGCCCCGAACTGGCTGTTCACCGAGAACGAAACCAATCCCGCCCGGCTAGCGCATCCTCGCGGCGAGAAGGGGGGATTCAAGGATGCCTTCCACCTTTATCTGGTGCACGGCATCAAGCATGCCATCCACCCCCAGCCGTCGGGAACAAAAGCCGCAGCACATTACCTGCTGCAGGTGGCGGGTCACTCCGAGGTGCAGCTGCAGTTGCGAATGGCCCCCGCCGACCAACAGCTGACGAATCCTTTCGGAGAATCCTTTCAGGAGATCTTTTCCAAACGTCTGCAGGAAACGGACGAGTATTTCGAACGGCAGTGCGGATCCGGACTGACCAACGACGAACGCCGTGTGATGCGTCAGGCGAGTGCCGGCCTGTTCTGGACCAAGCAGTTCTATTTTTACTCCATCGACGACTGGCTGAAGCAGACGACCCGTCCCCCCTACAATCACAAAGTCTCGCCCGCCCCGCGGAACGCAGACTGGGGTCATCTCGTCAATCGCGATGTGATCTCCATGCCGGACAAATGGGAATACCCCTGGTACGCCGCCTGGGATTCGGCGTTTCATGTCATTCCCTTTGCCCAGCTCGACATCGAGTTCGCCAAGGAACAGCTCATCATGTTCCTGCGCGAGTGGTATATGCACCCCAACGGCCAGATTCCGGCCTACGAATGGAACTTCAGCGACGTCAATCCCCCGGTGCATGCCTGGGCCTGCTGGCGAACCTATCAGCAGACCGGCGAGCCCGGAAAACGGGATCGGGTCTTTTTGTCGCGTGTCTTTCAGAAACTGCTGCTGAATTTTACCTGGTGGGTGAACCGCAAAGACGTTCGCGGCCGCCACATTTTCACCGGAGGGTTTCTGGGGCTGGATAACATTGGAGTGTTCGACCGGTCGAAGCCGCTGCCGACCGGTGGTCACCTGGAGCAGGCCGACGGCACCGCCTGGATGGCGTACTATTGCTCCAGCATGCTCTCCATCGCGCTGGAACTGGCCGACGGAAATCCCGCCTACGCAGACACCGCGTATAAATTCTTCGCGCATTACATCTCAATTTCCGAAGCGATGAACTCGCTCGACGGCTCCGGGCTGTGGGATGAAACCGACGGTTTCTATTACGACCATATCTATGTGGATGGGCGGAGCATGCCGGTCCGCATCCGCTCGATTGTCGGCCTGATTCCCCTACTGACGGTCGATGTCCTGTATGAACGGGTCATTAACCAGCTCCCCGAGTTCCGCAAGCGGGTGCAATGGCTGCGAACGCATCGCCGGGATCTCGAATCGTTCATGACATTCATGGATCGGAGCGAGGACGAGCAGTCCAAAGGGCTCTGGCTGCTGGCGGTCCCGACCCGGCAGCGGCTGGAGCGGATGCTGTCCTACCTGCTGGATGAGCAGGAGTTTCTTTCGCCCTACGGGATTCGTTCCCTGTCCAAATACCACCAGGACCACCCCTTCCGATTCAACGCCGACGGGGAAGAGATGGTCGTCCGTTATGTGCCGGGGGAATCGGAAACCAATATGTTCGGGGGGAACTCGAACTGGCGGGGCCCGATCTGGTTCCCGCTCAACTATCTGATTGTGGAAGCCTTGGAGCGCTACCACGAGTTCTACGGCGACACCTTGAAGGTGGAGTGCCCGACCGGATCTGGCAATCTGCTCAATCTGGGACAGGTTGCTCAGGAAATCCGCCGCCGACTGGTGCGGCTGTTTCTTGTCGACAGCGTCGGGAACCGGCCCAGCTATGCACGGAACGAGCGGTTCCTGAATGACCCTCACTGGAACAATCTTGTGCTGTTCTACGAATACTTCCACGGCGACTCCGGACGTGGACTGGGCGCCAGTCATCAGACTGGCTGGACAGCGCTGGTCGCTCCCATTCTGGCTCAGATCGCCCGGTCACGCGCGGAGGTCCGGCGAGAGTGACCTCCCCTCCATGTGGTCGCCGCGCGTGAGCATGATGTTCGGCAGGAAATGCCCACGTGTCAGCCGGTAGGCCGCGTCTGAGACTGGCCCGAGGTGACCACAAAAAAAGCCCGAACCAGTGAAAACTGGCCCGGGCTTTTTGTGTATGACCGCGACGCGATTACTTGGCCTTGCTGCCAGCGGCTTCCGGAGTGGTGGTTGCCGGAGGCGTTTCGGTCTTGGTTTCGGTCGTTTCCGTCTTGGTTTCGGCGGGCTTTTCAGGAGCCGGAGCCGGCTTCGGCGCACAACCCAGTGTGCAAACGGTCAGGCTCAGAACGGTCATCCAGGCGGCAAAGCTCTTCATCGACAGTTACTCCTCAGTGGTTTTGACTGTGGTGGGTCCAGTTGGGCTTGAGTTTACGGTCGCTTTCCCCCCTCCCGCAAGCGGTGCGAGCCGACTCGGCAGGGATTCGCAGGATTTTGGCACTGAGACGAACAGCGGGAGGGAAAATGACTTCCAGCCTGACAATTCGGGCAAGACAGGCTTGATGCACAAAGAGCCCTGCAACCAGAAAAACCGAAATAACCGTCAAATCTTCCCCAGACTCCAAATCGCTTTAACTCCCATCCCACGCCACGCCGATCAATCAGGATAACCGTCATCATCGGCACAACCGGCAGAGTCCAATTGTGCGCAGAAGGTGTACGGAGGGACATTCGAAGGGCCTTCCCGACGAATCGTCACGGGAACCACTTGGGGTGATTGACAGCAGGATGCTGGAGCAATCGATGAAATACGCACGTAAGCGTTGGCTGAAAATGGCGGCCCTTTGCCTCGGACTGACCGAGCCGGCCTGGGGACAGGCGGTGATCTTCCCGGATACGGGAGTCGTCCCGGAATCGATCGATTCCGAAGGATCGGTCATTGTCGCCGATGACGGCGCAACGGTCAGGATGGGCCGAAGCCCTTCCGGCAGCATCTCCGCTCCACCTGCCACCGTGCAGCAGTCGCAATATGTGGCCAGCCCCGAACAGTATCTGGGGTCTGTCCCACCGATGTTCCCGAATGCGACCGCCCCGATGGATGACGGGGTCGGCTTCGCCAACACCTCGCCGCTCGACCGCATTTTGTGGCGGGCCGGACGGGTCAACATGGACCAGTACGGGATTCAGGGGGGGTACACCAGCCTGAACGCCTTTGTCCCGTTGGCGATCGAGAGCGATTCAGCCCTCTGGTTCACCAATCCCCGCGTGAACATCGATGACTACGGCCGTGGCGGATTCAGCTGGGGTCTGGGACGTCGTTTCTATGTCCCGGACGAAGACCGTGTCTACGGGGCTTCGTTCTGGTGGGACTACGATGCCGGACACATGTCCGAATACCATCAGCTCGGGGGCAGCTTCGAGTCGATCGGACAGTACTTCAGCCTGCGTGGAAACTTCTCGATTCCAACCGGGGATACCACCACGAACTTCGGCGCCGTCAACGGAGCCACCCAGTTCGTCGGCAACCAGATCACCGTCCTGCGGACCTACTTCCAGGAAAAGGCCTACGCCTCCTACGATACGGAAATCACGACGCCGCTCCCCCTGCTGGGACGCTACGGCTTTGACCTTGGTCTGGGGGCCTACTACCTCGGTGCCGACCGGGCCGACGACACGGCCGGTTTCAGCAGCCGCATCCAGGCACAGATCACCGAAGACTTCTGGATGAACGGGATCTACACCTATGACTCCATCTTCAAGTCCAACTTCTCGCTGAACTTCGAATTGACCATGCCGGACGGCATGCCTTCCCGCTGGTTCCGCCGTGCTCCGGTCTCGTCCTACCTGACCCAGAGCGTGCTGCGTCGTTACCGTGTGCCGGTCGCCCGCCAGTCCACGACGTCGGATGTCGTGGTGACCGCTCCCAACGGAGACGACTTTGTCATCGCGGTGATCGACCCCAACTACATTCCGGCTCCCGGTGTCACACCGGACGGATCGTTCGCCAATCCGTTCCCGTCTGTCGCCGCCTACATGGCCAATGCGCCGGATGTGCGTGACGACTTCAACCTGATTTACGTTCGCCGTCGCAACGACGCGTCTGACACCAACCTGAACACGACAATCTCACTGCTCGATGCTCAGGCCCTGTTCGGGGACGGCGATCTGCCGAGCGGCGGACGGCCGACGATCAACACCAGTGTCGGGGTGATCACCCTGCCCGGAACCTCCGGGGCTCTGCCGCTGCTGACCAACAGCGCTGCCGCCGGGATGGACGTCATCACTCTGGCGAACATGAACGAAGTCGGCGGCTTCACGATCGACGCCGGAAACACCGCCAGCGGCATCGCGGGTGCCAACATCGACGGCTTCAACATTCACGACACCGTCATGCGGAATGTCGTGCACGGGATCCACATCACCAGCGATACCTCGCCGATCTTCGGCAGCTCCAGCGAAAACTACGGCATCATCAGCAATAACACGATCACCGGTTCAGGCTTCGGAGCCAATGCCGGGATCAGCCTGGAACACACCGACGGCCTCCTGAACCTGCTGATCAGCAACAACACCATCACCGGCTTCCGGGGTGAAGACACCAACGGAAACGGCGTGCTGAACAGCGGCGAAGACAAGGACGGCGACCTGCTGCTGGACCGCGGCTACGGCGTGCATGTCGTGGCGAACGGAGCCGGAGCTGAAATCAACGCCAACAACTACACCTCCACCACCGCGCCGACCGGGATTCTCAGCAATGTCGTCACCGGGAACGGCACGGGTGTCAAGGTGGAAGCCAACAACAGCTCGCTGGTCACAGCTGCCCTCACCGGCAACCAGTTTAATAACAACCTGGATGCGGATGGCGCGGGCTTCGTCGGCTCAGCCGGCAGCAACGGCAATCTGACAATGAACGCGTTCTTCAGCAACTCGTTCAACAACAATGTCGGTGACGGCGTGCAGCTGCTCTCCTTCACCGGCGGGACGGTCAACCTGACCGACAACGAAGATGCGGACAACGACGGCATCCTCGACGCCGGTGAGGACGCCAACGGAAACGGTCGTCTCGATCTCGGCTTCGCCAACAACTCGATGATCGGCAACGACAACAATGGCTTCTATGTGAATGCCGACGGCGTCGGGAGCACGGTCACCGCCTTCATCGGGTCGATCGGTTCCGGGAACGTCATCAGCGACAACGGCCGCCTCGAAACCGTGGGGAACACCACCACCGCTCGCGGTAACGGCGTTTACCTGACCACGGGTGCCGGCGGTGAGGTGAACGGTGCCATCGACGGCAACCTGATCAGCCGCAACGCCCAGTCGGGCATCACCATTGCTCCCGATGCCGGAGTGGTCAACCTCTCCTCCATCAGCGGCAACACCATTACCAACAATGGATTGGTCAACGGCAACCCGCTGCCAGCTGGCGTCACCGGGGGCGATGCCATCGTCTACGCCCCCTCGAACGGCGGTTCCTTCAGTGTCACCTCGTTCAATAACAACATCATCCAGCTGAACCGTGGAGCGACCATTCGCGTCAGCGGCAACGGCGGGATTGTGAATCTCGGGACAATCGAAAACACGATCTTTGACCGGAGCGTGGTCGGTACCGAGGGGATCGTCTTCGACGTCGACAACGCGACGATCACCGGGGTCGTTCGCAACAACATCTTCCTGGGATCGACGAACAACGCCAATCTCTCCTTCGGTATCGGGGGTGAAGTCCGCGGTGGAACGATTGATCTGGCTATCCAGAACAACCTGTTCGACACCAACGCCGAAGCAGGCATCGGGTTTGTCTTTGACAACTCCAACAACGTGGTTCCTCCGACTCCCGGTACCCCGATCGGCGGCGAAGGGGCGCAGGCCAGCCTGCTGATCACCGGCAACGAGTTCATCCGGACGTATGACTCCGCCGGAACCGAATTCAATGGTTCTGCAATCGCGATCCATATGCGGGGCGAACAAACCGACGTCGGCGTTCCGCCCGTCGATCCCACCAACGTCACTCCGACCGCTTCGCGACTGGAAGCCGTTATTGCCGAGAACCTGATCGGCAGCCTGACCGACGTGTCGCGAGGAAATGCCGGTTCCGGCATTGACATCCAGGTGGGCGGCGACACAGCGATTGCGGACCTGGCCGGGATCGGCAGCCCGATCGACAACCCACTGTTCGGCGGTGTGATTATCGGGACCGATGCGGGCCTGCCCTATGCCGGCAACATCATTGCCAACAACCAGCTCAACGGTGTGACGATCAATCGCACGCAGAATGCGGCCATCGACAACCTGAGCATCGGCGGCAACATCATCCAGAACAACCTGGGTGACGGGATCTCCATCGATGCCAGCGGCGGTGGACTTCTGTACGGCGTCCCCAGCGTGCTGAACTTCGAAGTCAGCGGCAACCAGATTGTCCGGAACGGGTTCCTGTCCGATGGCACCGCAGCGGATCCGTTTGACGGTCGCGGCCGCGGGATCCAGATGCGGGCCGGCAACGACGTGGTGCAGGGAATTGACATCACCAATAACCTCATCAGCAATAACCGGCTGAGCGGTATCGAAGCCCGGACTTACACCAACAGCCATTCGTTCTGGGATTCGACTTACACCACTCGCGACAGTCTGCTGTCCGCTTCCACCGTCGGCAGCAATGCGGTGATCTTCGGAAACTGGTCCGAAAACATTATTACCGCCAACGGCTACCTCGATCCGGATGACCGCACCGCGGCCAACAGTCGTGCCGGACACGGGATCGCCCTGGGTCGGGTGGACATGATCGATCCGGACAATCCTGCCGAGATCATCGAAGGGTTCAACAACGGCGGCTATATGATCGGCGGTTCACCGGTCCTGCTGACGATCGACAACAACGATATCAGCAGCAACGCCCTCGACGGGATCCATGTCTACCTGGATAAGACCCAGGCCTTCTCGACCGTCACGGGAACAACCCGCACCACACTCATCGATATCACGAACAACAACATTTCGCTCAACGGTAACAACGGTCTGGCCGTCCATGCGACGACGTTCTCCACCTCCTCGGTGTTCAACTTCAACCAGAACATCGTCGACGGCAACGGCGTCTACAGCGGCCTGGATACCGTCTCCCAGGCGGGTGGAAACGTGGTCGGTGTGATCGGCGATGGGATCGAAATCACGACGGGGGCCGGATCCACGCTGGTCTTCAACGCCGCCCAGAACCGGATCACCAACAATGCCGGTCGGGGAGCGAACCTGCTGACCGCGTTATCAGCCTACTCCACCTACAACTTCAACGAGAATTACATTTCGGGCAACAGCAGGGAAGGCTTTTACCTGATCAATGCCCCGTTCTATGAACAAGTCCTGAACCGTCAGGGATTGCAGCAAGGGATTTATAACTCCGGATATACGACGGACTCCTGGCTGGCAGACTTCGACAGCAACCACGAAATGTTCAACTACGGACACTTCTATGGGCCGGCGGTCACCGAAGCAGGCAACGATCCGCCACCGGCCATCCTCGCTCCCTTTTTCATCAACTACAACCAGAACGTTCAGTTCGCAGCCCCTGTCACCGACCTGGTCTTCACCAACAACATTGTGGATAACAACGGTGGCGTGGTGCCCGATTCGGATGGCGAAGACCCCTACACGACGATCGGTGGCTTTGTGCTCCGCGTCGGAACATCGACTCAAGACCAGTCTGTGGTCTACCCGACTCCCTCTGTTCCGAATCCCTACATCGCTGGGGGTGTGAGAGCACTGGTCACCGGAAACCGGATGTCTGGAAACTATGGTGCAGACGTCTACATGGATGGCTTCGTGGCGACGGAAGCTCCCAACGTGAGTGTCCTCCCCGACCCGCTGATTCGTATCGACCTTGTGTTTGAAAACAACCGCGGGGGATCGATCGACGTCGGGGGAACGAACTTCCAGGTCTTCTACGAAAACACCGGACCGACCCTGGGGGGTGGAACCAACGTCAAGCGGCCCAATCCTCCCTTCGCAGACGCCGATGTTCTGCGGGATGCAACCCGCGACCTGGGAGATCTGGGCATCGGAATCTTCCCCGGCTTTGGCCTGCCGACCCTCCGGATCGAAGAGAACGGGTCTGCACCAGATGCCTTCGGCAACTACATTGGCAACAACCTGTTTAACGTGATCTACTCGGACTTCAATCCGTTCCAATGGCAGTCCATGCCCGATGGCACACTGCTGCCGGTCCCGCCGTTCCCGGTCTACTAGAACAGATTGCTCTCCGTCACTTCAGCAAAAAAGGCCCTGGCAACTTGCCGGGGCCTTTTTCATTTTCTGACCTTCAATGAGAGAGGGCGATTGCTACGTCGATCCCGCTTCCCCCTCCGCAGCCCCCTCTTCAGGAGTGAACTGCGGTAGAATGGGGCGTCGTTCCGGATAGAGATGGAAGACTGGCAGATCGGAATCAATTTCCCGCAGACCAATGACTGTTCCGGTCGGTGTTCCCAGAACAATGCGGTCGGTGCGATCATTACTCACCCGGAGGGTGTAGCGTCGCAGATTCAGGCTGCCGATGAATGCCCCGCTCGCCCGATCCAGAATGACCAGATTCCCTTCAATGTCCGAGCCATAGATGCGTGAGTCGCTGGCCGCCACAAATTGCGTGATCGAAGGGTTGTGCCACAGCGATTGCCCAACGGTCGTCGACAGCGACGTGATCCCTTCCCGGTGAGGAATGACAAAGACCTGCTTGCCGATCACCCGGGGCTGCTGACGAATGGGAGTTCCACTGGAATACATCCACTGGACCCGACCGGTCAACGCGTCGAGGCAATACATCCGGGCATTGAGGTCCGGAACATACAGTGACTGATTCGAGAATCCGATGGGGGTCCGGATCTGGCCATCGGTTTCGAACTGGTAGCGGAGTTTTTTGTCTTTAGCAGTCATTCCATAGACGGCACCCGTTTCGGTTCCGAAGCAGACCACGTTTCCCAGAGGAATCGGGGTGGACACAATTTCCTTCGGTGCCTTAAACCTCCAGACGAAGGCCCGCTCCGTCCAGAGCGGCAATTTGCCTTCGACAAACAATCGTCGAATCTTCGCCAGGTCGTAGACATACACACTGCCATCCACCGCGCCGATGTACACGCGGTCATTGTCAATCGCGGGTGATGCGGACGGGTGCACCGGAACTCGCAGTTCCCACTGCACAGCCCCTGTGATCTTGTCGAGCGAAAAGACATTCATCCCGATCGACACCAGGGCTCGGTCATCGTTGGCCGAAACCGGAAAGGACTGCTGATCAGGCTTGCTCAGCATCTGCGCCCAGAGCTGCCGCCCGGTCTCACCCTGAAAGGCGGTGATCATGCCGGAATTGGCCTGACCGTAAACCAGCTGTTCATCAACCGTCAGATACTGCAGCTTGTCGCGATGCGGGTCGAGAACACATTGTCCCCACCAGCTCATGGTCAACCCGAGTCGATTCAGCTCGGCTTCATTGGGAAGCATCCCCTGCTGGGCCTGGACCGCAGAAACGGCCAGACACACAAGGGCGAGCGCGGGCCAGACCAACCTGAGTTTCAACATGGCTCGAAGTCCGAAGTTGACGAAAATGCGAACTGCAATGATGACGCCGCGACCGGGCCCGATTCGATGCTAACCGCGCCAGGAACCGCTCGCACGCCTGAATGCAAAATCTTGAGATGAAATCGTCGATCTTCGGCGGTAACAATGGTCTGACCCGCTCACCCCGAACGGGACGGTGAATCTTCTGACAGCGAGATCGCATAAACCGCTTGTCCGCTTCGAGCCTACCACGCACAGGCGCTGCAATCGTCGCGACCGGACCTCGGTTCTCCGGGCAGTGAAACCGACCGCAGGGTCGATCCCTGCATCCACCGGAGCGGCGGGGCGTTGCGATCGACCTCCTTCAGTTGCCGAGTCGCAGCGTTCTCGTGAGCAGCAGCCACGGATGCCTGATCCGCTTCGCGACTGACCCGCTGGCGGGCCCCCCGCTGGGGGGAGTCGAAGAACCAACCTGCTCGAAGAGCATTTTGACTTCTGAGAGATCCCTCTTCGCCGCGCGGAAATCAGCATTTCCCCCTTCGAAACGCTGGCCCCGCGAGCACTCGAACGGGCAATCTATCCTAGAAGCGGGCGCGACGTTGCGAGAGGTACTGCACCAGCGCTTTGTCGAATCGCATGCTGGTGTCGAGTTCGACGTAATCGATCCCGCTCGCGCGGCAGACCGACTTGTAACGCTCCCGCAACTGGCTGATGGCATCGAGATAATCGGCGCGGATTCCGGCGGCGTCGACGGTCATCAGTTGTCCCGATTCCGGATCCCGCAGTTCGCACATTCCGTCGAAGGGAAAATTGACTTCTGCTTCATCCAGAACGTGAAACAGAATCAGGTCGTGACCGGCGTAGCGCAACATTCGCAGAGAATCGATGACCGGCTCGGGATCGCACAGCAGATCCGAGAAGATCATGAGCAGCCCTTTATGACGAATCATGGGGGCAAACTGCCGCAGACATTTCGCCAGTTGCGTCTGACCGGTCGGCTGCGCCTTGGCCAGCAGCGCGAGAATGTGTCCCAGCTGCGTCCGCTGGCTGCGCGCGGGCAGACTGTTGCGGATCTGCTCATCAAACGTGACCAGACCGACGGGGTCCTGCTGGTGCACCATCATGTAAGCCAGAGCAGCCGCCAGACAGATCGAATACTCGAACTTGGTCAGATCCTGACGGTAGGTATAGGCCATGCTCTCCGACAGATCCATCAGCAGATAACCGGTGATGTTGGTCTCGGCCTGATACTTCTTGACGTAGTACCGATCCGTCTTGGCATAAACGAGCCAGTCGATATCGTGAGGATCGTCCCCCTGTGAATAGCGGCGATGCTCACTGAACTCGACACTGAACCCCTGAAACGGGGAAGCGTGCAGACCACTGAGGAATCCCTCCACAATGAACCGGGCGCGCAGATCGAGCCGCGCCACATTGCGGATGACTTCCGGTTTCAGGTAACTCTCGGCAGAGGGCATGAGCGGTCTGATTGAGTCCAGTGACGGGAACAAGCGGTTTCGATTATCGTGCAATCATCCCCATTCGAACAGTCCGGGAAAACCCGCCCTCCCTTCACGGGATTCCTTGTTGTCCATGAATCCGAGTTCCATGCTGCTTCCGGTTGATCCCCGACTCCGTCGACTGCTCTGGCTGATCCTGGGAGTGGGACTGGGACTTCGTCTGCTCGCTGCCTGCGGCCTGCAATACCTGCTCGAGACACACTGGCACCGGGATTTTCTCATTCCGGGGGATGCCGAAGGTTACTGGGAACTCGGCCAGCGGATCGCCCGTGGGGAAGATTTTTCCATCTACTCCCCTCCCAGGTTTGTACTACGGATGCCGGGGTTTCCGGCGATCCTGGCACTCTCCATACGTCTGTTTGGGGAGAGTCTGTTTGCGGCCCGTCTCGTTTTGGCGCTTCTGGGGGCGAGTGCCTGCTGGCTGGCGTTTCTCCTCGGCCGACAGGCATTCGGAGAAAAAGTGGGAGTCATCGCCGCCGCGTTGACGGCGATCTGCCCGGTGTTCGTGATGTTTTCCGTCATTGTGTTGAGTGAAACCAGCTTTGCCGTGACGCTTCTGCTGGGGCTCATGGCCGGACAGCGGCTGTACGATCTGCTGCAACGCCGGGCGGGCCCCGGACCGGTCATCCTGCAGGCAGCTCTGACCGGAATTGCCATCGCTGCAGGATGTTATATGCGTCCCAGCTGGATCATGGCGGCTCCGATTTTTGCTGTGCTGCTGACGCTGTTCTCGCCACGTCGACTGGCAGGAGCGGCGGCAGGGGGGCTGGTCATTGGCTCGATGGTGCTGGCGCTCCTCCCCTGGGGAATCCGCAATCAACGGGTCACGGGACATTTCAAACTGACCACGTTCTGGATGGGTCCGAGTCTGTACGATGGCCTCAATCCGGAGGCGACGGGAGACAGCGACATGCGGTTCTTCGATCGCGAAGGGCTGGGACGGCAGATGAGCGAATTCGACGTCGACCAGCATTACAAACAGCGGGCAATCGACTTTGCCCGGGAAAATCCGCGACGGACCGCGGAACTGGCGGTTGTGAAGCTGTGGCGCTATCTGAAGCCGTGGCCGAATGCGTCAGAGTTTGGGAGTCTGTGGATAAGTCTTTTGGTGGGTGGATTTTACATCCCGATGCTTTGTCTGGCGGGCTGTGCCATCTGGAGTGGCCGGGCCGGGATTTGGTCTATCGCGGTTTTTGCCGGTCCTATACTGTATTTCGCCGCGTTGCATCTGTTTTTCGTCAGTTCCCTGCGATACCGGCTGCCGGCAGAGTATCCCCTGCTGATCCTGTCCGCCGCGGGGCTGAAGTGGCTGTGCAGTCCGACCCGTCCGGGTACGGGAACGCGGCTCTGAGTGGAGCCTGAAGCGGGCACTCCTCGGCAGGCAAATGGCGTCGCCGCGAGCGGAGTGCTTCGAATGGAGTCGTCGATCAATGTCGTGGGATGGAATCCGCGGGACGCTGCAGTGGATGCTGCTGCTCTTCATCGTCGGCACAGTTGCCGTCGTGGCGGCGGTATTCCGTGGCTGGTCCGCGAAGGACGCCCTGATCGCACAGGGAGCTCACGAACATCTCTCGAAGGTCTTTCCGGACAGCGACATCGAGTTCGAATCCGTCGGATTCACGGACTCCACACATCTCCAGTTCAACCAGTTGCGATTTCTCGCAAAGGGGACCCGCCAGCAGTTGCTGCACATTCCCCGTGCGGTCATCGAAATCGATGGACCGATCCTGCAAAACTTCCATCGCATCACCATTAGCGAAGTGACGCTGCACAATCCCGCAATCACTGTCACACGCACAGCGGACAATGTCTGGAACTGGAGTTCCTTCCGCGTGATCCCCCCACCGGAAGATGCCTCACCACGCTTCGTGCTCCGAAACGGCTCTGTTGAAATCGGCCTGCAGAGCGAGCGGGGGGGAGAATTTCAGACCGCCCAGTGCAGCCAGATCAACCTGGTTCTTGATCCAGAAGCTCATCAGCGTTTTCAGATGGACCTGAATCTGAAAGCAGAAGGGGTCGGCCCGGTCCACGTGGCCGGACTGGTCGACAACGAGCAGGGAGAGCTGCGGCTGACGGGACAGGCAAACGAACTTCATCTGGGTGAACCGCTGTTCGATCTGGTCAGCCAGTTTGTCCCGCGGCTGCGACACGAACTGGCCAAAGTCCGGGCGACCAATCTGGCACTCCGGACCCAGATGCAGCGGGCGGTCCCCATCCGGACCGCTTCGACATCCGAAACCCTCGACATGTCGCTGCCGAACAGTGACGCACCCGATTCCCAATTGATCCGGGCCGATGCCGCTGTCACCTTTCATCTGGAACGGAGCAGCGAATCGGCGCCCTTCACCTACCATGTGACCGCCGATATCCAGAACGGAAAAATCTCCGACGCCCTGCTGCCGATTCCCCTGTACAACCTCGAAGGCCACTTCGATGTCACCCCGGGGCAGATTCAGATTCAGCAGCTGAAAGCCTCCAACGGAGCCAGCACGCTGTTCGTCGACGGCAAACTCGCGCGGACGGAACAAAGCTGGATGCCGAACTTCGCGCTGCGGGCCACAGAACTGCAACTCGACCAGCGGATGCGCGGTTGCCTGCCACCGGACATCGCGAGTGTCGTCGACATGCTCAATCCCTCGGGTACATTCGAAGTGGATGTGAGCCTGAAGCAGGAGCCGGGGGAAGCGCTGCAGGTCAAGCTGCAGAAGTTCTCAGCCCTCGATTGCCGCGCTGTGTGTGACTACTTCCGGGTTCCCGTGGAACATATTCGGGGAGATGTGCGTCAGGAAGGAAAGACGTTTCATCTCGACATGCAGGCCGAGGTCACGGGCTATCCGATCACCTTCGGCGGAGTCATCCAACTGGAAGAGGGTGCCCCGACGGTCCTGGTGAAAGTCGATATCCCTCAATTACCGATCGAACCGGTGCTGGTTCCCGGGCTGCAACGGGACGACCAGAAAGCGATCCGCGAGACGCTGCAGCAGCTCCGCCTGACCGGCATGGCAAAAAACACAGTCGTCACGGTGCAGCGCAGCCCGCGCACAATGAACAAGGTCAAGCTGTCTGTCGAAGGCCACCTCGAAAACGGCACGCTCAATTACACACTCTTTCCGTATGAAGTCACGGATCTGCAGGCCCATCTGGTTTATGATGGAACCAGCCGGGACACCTGGATCTTCGACGGTCTGCAGGGTCGTCACGGTGAGGCCCGCTTCACCGGACAGGGCGCCTTTGATCTGGAAGATGGTCCCGGGCAGCTGATGCTCGATCTGTCGCTCACTCACATTCCGCTCGACAGCGATCTGGAACGGGCCGCCAGCAAAGCCTGTCCCCCACTCGAGGCGATCTGGAAAGACTTCGGCATCCGGGGGATTGCCGATGCCCAGCAGCTGGAAATCGACTGGAGTCACGCGACCGGAACTCAGGTCGCTGTCCGGAACATCCAGTGGAAAGACGGCGCACTCCATCCGAAGCATTTCCCGTTTCTCTGGGAGAACATTGTCGGAGTGCTCGACTGGGAGAACAACCGGCTCAACATCCGCTCGCTGAATGGCTGGCACGGAGAAACGTATTTCGACATCAAGGGAGTCCAACCCGGCAGTGCTTTTGTGCATCTGCCGGCAGCGAGTGATCCCAAAGTCTGGCAACTGCATTTCGACAACCTCAACATCGCCAAACTCAATCTCGATGATGATCTGAAGCGGGCGCTGCCGGTCGAAATCACCGACGCCCTGAAGGCGATCGATCTGCGGAGTTCCCTGGAGTTGCTGCAACTTCGACTCGATGTGATTGGCTGGCGGGGGAAGGATGATCAACAGCCGATCACCGCCGCCTGGGCCGCGCGGACAACACTGCGGAACAACACGATGAATCCGGGCATCGAAATGACCGGTATCAACGGTCGGTTCGAAGTGCTCAACGGCTCCTGGAACGGCAAACAAGTGCAGATGGAAGGCTTTGTCGAGCTCGATTCCCTGAACGTTCTCGGACAGCCCTTACAGCGGGTCGAAGGTCCCCTGCAGATCTCGGGAGACCGGGTGCTGATCGGGACGCCCCGGTTCTCCAAGGATGTCGTCATCCATCAGGAGAACAATCCCCACCGCCAGAAGACGATGAAGGCTGAACTGTATGGGGGGGGAGTGCAGCTCGATCTCGAAGTGGTGCTGCCGGCTGGCAGCCTCCCGCCCGTCTATCGGCTGGAGCTGAATGCTTCGAATGTCGAACTCGCCGAGTGGGCAGCGCTGCAGAACCCTCCGATCCGGTCCGTGATGGGGAAGGTGGCCGCCCATGTCGAAGCGAGTGGCCGCGGGGACTCCGGCACCGCCACATCGGGAACCGGCTGGGTGCAGATCATGCCGGCCGCCCTCTATGAGCTCCCGGTCTTCGCGCAAATGTTCGCGATGCCGACCTTCCGCGGTGCCTCGAATACCGCCTTCACCTATGCCGATGGTGAGTTCACACTCCGGGACGGGAAATTCGACTTCTCGAAGATTCAGCTGTGGGGTGACCTGCTGGGACTGGTTGGCAAGGGAGAGGTCTTCTACGCCGGTCCGAATCAATCCCAGTTGCGTTTCGACTTCTATTCCAAGGCGAACAACCAGACTCCGCTGCTGAAGCCGCTGATCAATTATCTCAGCCGCGACTGGATCTGGGTGCAGGTGACCGGCACGGTGCAGAATCCCTCTCCGGTCATTCAACCCCGCATCGGACTGCTCGACGCCGCGGTCAAAGATCTGATGGGAGCCATGGAACAGGGGGCTCCTCCCAAAGCCACCCGGCTGCCACCCACAACTGGCGGACGCTGATTCAACAGCCCGCGAGTATCGACTCAGTTGGAAGCGGGCTTGCCGATCACCCTGAAGACGCCCGGCTCATCCTGCTTGATCACATAGGGCTTCAGCGACGGCTCAACGTCCGGAAGCCGATGTGCCACCAAGGCTGCGATGATCAAAGCCCCTGGCGGTGAAAAATGTGTCCGGTCCTGAGGAGTGCAATTGAGATAGGTGCTTCCGGAATCCCCCAGCTGCTTGTACAGGGTCATGCTTGAAGCGTGCAGATCGACCACGGGGACCTTTTCTTCCTCACCGATGGCGATCATGGCATCGGCGTAAGGTGTCAGCGTCGATGTCACCTCACCATCGCGAAATGTTCGGCGGGCCACCGGGGTAATGAGAATCGGTCGGGCGCCGATCCCGCGTGAGTCACGAATATACTGGCGAATGTAATCACGAAAATCGCCGTTGGGATCGGTCGTCCCCTTTCCTTTGCCGGGACAGTCATTGTGCCCGAATTGAATCAGCACATAGTCAGGCTTTTCGGCCAGTGCTTTGTCCCAGCGATTCTCCTTGATGTAGCTTTTCGAGCTGCGGCCGCTGGCCGCGAGATTGACGATCTGCACCTGATCGGTCATGCAGGCATGGAAGACCTGTCCCCAACCCGCCAGCGGAGGAACCTTCGGATCGCTATTGGTGTGGTTGGCGACGGTCGAGTCCCCCACCAGGACAATTTTAATTTTGCCCGGCTCGTCCGCAGCCTGCAGGCATGTCGCCAGCAGGCACCACAATCCGGACACTTGAACAATGCGGTTCATGTTTCGACTTTCGGTGAAGAGGACAGGCGGCGACTCCGCGATCAGGTCTTCCCTCACTCACAATCCGGCGTCCCCCCACCAACTCTGAGCGGGGAGTGACTCACGGAAACGTTCGCCCGGAAGCTGCGGGACTACGGTCGTTTCCTTGAGCACGGGAGCGGAGTCCATCGTCACTCCGCCGACCAGGCCAATGATCAGGCCGTCGTGAGCCATGCGGTAGGTGGACTCGGAACCGATGCGCTTCGGCACGGGATAGTGTTCCAGCGGCAGCCGGGAATCTGAGAGCAGCGTTGCCATTTCCCATCCCCGCAGATGCTCCCCCGGATCTTTCCGGATGATGGCTGCTGCCATGAAGAGGTCATACAGATTTTGCAGCTCCGCGAAGGGGGGAGACTTCGCCGCCAGTTCCGGAAGATGCTCCGAGAAACGACGGGCGAACTCCTGTGTACTCTCGCGTGTGGTGCTGGCGTCGACCCGTCGACCGCTGGAATCGGTTAACTCCTCCTGCGCGAGCAGCCTGGCCCGTGGCCCCTTCAGCCGATAAACCGATTGTTGCGAGTTGACTTCGATCGGCTCATACATCGGGACAAACCACCAGCGCTGCAGGCTGTTGCCATGGGGCCTCCGCAGCGAGAGTTGGCTCGTGATCCCCGGCACTCCTGAAGGATCCAGTCCGAGCGAAATCCGTTTCATGCGATAGTCGGCATCGACCAGCGCGAGCGCAAAATGCGAGTCCTCCGGCACACCCCATAGCGTGATCTGCTGCTGCCCGAGCAGATTGGCCATTGTCCGGAAGCGTCGCTGAATGGTCCCCGTTCCCGAGGGAGTCGAGTTCGACCGCAAAAACTGCTGCAGGCGGGCCATGTTCTCCTGTGTCGGATCAATGGAGCAGCCGACGGTTCTCACCCCCGTCGAAGCGGCACGTAAAGCGACGACCAGATCGTCGAGCTGCATGGGGGGCCGACCACTGGTCAGTCCCAGCATCCGACCCTGCGCGTCAGGAGCAAACCCCTCTGCCGGTCCGACCAGCAACACGTCCCGCCCCTCAGGATCAAACACCACCGCGTCAATCCGCTGAAGCCCGCACAGGTAGCGGACCGCGAGTGGAAAGGGCTCGGCCTCCAGCCCGGTAAGCACCGCCTGTTCCAGGGCTTTGAGGGAGATGACCCGCTGCGCGGCAGCACGAATCATCTCCGGCGAGAGCTGTTCGCTGACAAACTTCTGCTGCAGCTTCTTCTGCGCAGCGACATTGAACGGCTTCGGAGCGCGAGTCTTCAACACGCCGTCCGCATCAATCGTGATGCCGCTGAACGTGTTGTCGTTATTGTTGCCGTTGTTCTGCGCCTGAACCGACGCCACAGACAGAAACAGGAGCGGGAAGGCGATCACTCGCCGGAAGAGAGCTGACATGGAAGCGACTCCCTTTCAAAGGCACTTCCGATTACCATCCCCCATTCAGTGCCGGGGGTCAATGATCGAACGGCCCATGTGATCCCCTCTCAGCATCGACTGGACGGCCGCTTCCACTCGCTCCAGACTGATCAGACGTTTGACGTCATGCAGCTGCTTTGGTTTCCAGTCGGTGGCCAGATGCCGCCACAATGCTGGCCGTTCTTCATCCGGACACCAGACCGAATCGATCCCGGCCAGCGTCACGCCACGCAGAATGAAGGGAAACACGGTCGTCTGCAATTCTGTTCCGGCAGTCAGTCCGCAGCAGGCGACGCAGCCACGCTGGGAAACCATCTTGAGCAGCGACGCCAGCGGCGGGCCTCCGATGGTGTCGATCGCCCCCGCGAAACGTGCCGCCAGGAGTGGCTTCTGTTCGTTCGTCTGCAGGAGTTCCCGCCCCGCCACCTCCGCTGCTCCGATCGATTCCAGCCACCCCTGCTGTTCTTGTTTTCCGGTCAGGGCCACGACTCGAAAGCCGAGCCGCGCGAGAATCATGATCGCCAGACTCGCGACCCCGCCGGTGGCCCCTGTCACCAGAATTTTACCCTTCTCAGGTTTCACCCCATGATGGAGCAGCGCCTGCACCGACTGCGCAGCGGTGAACCCCGCCGTGCCGAGAATCATGGTCTCTTCCAGAGTCAGTCCCGTCGGCAGCGGGAGCAGCCACTCTCCCGGGACACGGACCAGTTCCGCCCAGCCCCCCCAGCGTTCAACCCCCAGTTCATGCCCCGTCGTGAAGACCGGGTCGCCCGGCTTGAAGCGTGGGTTGGTGCTCGCCGCCACGACACCCGCAGCATCGATTCCGGGAACATGCGGAAATCGCCGGGCAATTCCAGACTGACCCGTTGCTGCCAGAGCATCTTTGAAATTCAAAGAGGAATAGTGCACCCGCACCAGTACGTCACCCGGGGCCAGGTCATCAAGATTCCGTTTTTCAATTGATGCGGAACAGGATCCCGAACTCTGCCTGTTGACCAGATAACAGCGAAAACTCTCGTGCGTCATCTCAACGAAATCCTGATGGGGCTCAACAGTTCAGGGGGACTCGACTGCTTTCGACCGGGCACGTTTCTGGCCCGGGTCTGGAGGTGATTTCGATTCGCCTGGCCCGTCGGCCTCTGCCTGCTCCTCCTCCGCGGAGATGAATTTGTAGCGTCCGGAATTCAACGTGGCTATTTCCCGCAGATGCTCTTCCCCGACGTCATCGCCAAAGCCAATGGTGTGAATCGGGACCCGCCCCAGATTCGCTTCCGTGATCGACCGGACGACCCGCTTCTCAAAATTTCCGTCGGTCAGAAAGTAGATCACATCCGGACGCAGACGCAGAGCCAGCAGCAGCGCACCATCCGGGATGGTTCCCTTGGCTGCGGGAACATTCACCATCCATTCCAGATAACGCTTCTTGGAGGAGAGCGTCGCTTCCATCAGCCGCTCGGCCGGCATGGGCAGCGGCTGATCGTTGAAGAAAATAATGAAGAACCGCTGTGATTCGGTCATCTGTGAAATCGTCCGCAGCAGCTCCAGCTTCACACGTCCGAAGCGATTGACCGCCGGTCCCGGGTGCGGGTAGTACATGCTGCGCGACGCATCGACCACAAACACGACATTGTTCCCCACCCCTTTCACGCCGAAAAAGTCGCTGCCGCTTCCATTGCCGAAGCCGTTCCCTTCTTTGCCGTCTCCCCGCCCAAAATCGGCGGTCCCCTGTCCATTGCCGCGACTGGTTCCCGGACCGACTTTCTGGGTCAGTGCTCCCGTGGCGAGCGCACTCCGGCTGGCGAGCAGGGGCTGCGTCGTGTCCGCGAAAGGCAACGAGTCGGCTTCTGCCAGGGCGAGTGCGGCCAGGAACGACTCTTCTCGACCTGCTGGCCCAGAAGCTTCGGAGGGACTCACGGAGAGCACCGCGTCGCCTCCTCCCAGGGAGGCTGCCAGCTCAGAAGTAACGGTTGTATCAATCAGGTGATTAATCACCGTTGAATCGACGCGGGCCGAGGCGATCGGGAGAGCAAGTCCCGCCAGCACAACCAGACAAGTCAGGTGCACAAGAAACGAGCCCCCCAGCGAGAGCAGTTGCTCCCGGGGAAACAATCGCCGGCAGAGCTGGGAGAATGAACTCATGAAACTGAGGAAACCGACACAGATTGTTGCCCCGACAGTCCCGGCGTCATCCGTTGCGCGACGGACGAACTCCCGTGGGGGGCACAATCCCGATTTCCATCTCCGTCAGGAATGCGATTCGAATCAGTCAGCAGAGACAGAGAATGCATCGGCACGGATGTTTCCCATCCTTGCTTCCAATTACAGTAACCTTGCGGAAACGGTGTTGCAAAAGGGAATTCCACCGACGATTCAGAAATGGGGAGTGAATTGAGGCAAGATTCAGCGGTTGCGCCTCAGAGGAGGAGACCGACTCCCGCAAGTCGGAGCTGGCCCTCCCCGGGAGAAAGATCATGAACGAATCCCCGACTCCGGAAGCCCCCTCCACGGCGCCCACGGGCCATGCCCGGGGCGTCGTCGTTTATTTCGACGGAGTCTGCGGCTTCTGCAATCATTTTGTCAATTTTCTGCTGACCCGCGACACCCGGGGAACGCTGCGCTTCGCCCCCCTGCAGGGGGAAACCGCCAGAGCCCGTCTCGCCCCCGCCGACTATGAAAACGTGGAGAGCGTGGTCGTGGAGGTCAACGGCAGAACGTTCCGCAAGTCGGCCGCTGTGGTGCAGCTGCTGAGGGAATTGGGGGGAGTCTGGCGAATTCCCGCGGGGGTGCTGTGGCTGATCCCGGCTCCGCTGCGGGATTTCGGTTACCGGATGTTTGCCCGGATGCGGTATCGGCTGTTCGGGAAGCATGAGGCCTGTCGGCTCCCCACGCCGGAGGAGCGGGCCCGGTTTCTCCCCTGATCGGAGTAACGGCCGGCGACGACAGGCTGAACGGAAAGCTCCCTCACGCCAAAGAAAAACGGCGGCCTTGTCGTGAACAGGGCCGCCGTTTGTGGCATTCCGACTTCTCGACTATTCCATCTTGCGACAGATCGCTTCAGCCATCTGCAGCGTGCCGACGGCGGTCGGGTCGTTACGATTGGCCTTCATGTCGTAGGTCACGTCTTTCCCTTCGGCGATGACGGCAGCCACGGCCCGTTCCAGCTTCTCCGCAGCGGCATGTTCACCGAGGTGCTCGAGCATCAGCTTGGCGGAGAGAATCAGCGCGGTCGGATTGACCTTGTTCTGTCCCTTGTACTTCGGAGCACTGCCGTGAGTCGCTTCGAAGATGGCCCCTTCGGTTCCGATGTTCGCACCCGGCGCCACACCGAGTCCGCCGACCAGTCCGGCGCACAGGTCGCTGAGGATGTCGCCGTACAGGTTGGAAGTGACGATCACGTCATACAGTTCCGGCTTCTGCACCAGCTGCATGCACATGTTGTCGATGAGCCGCTCGTTGTACTCGATCTTGCCGTTGGTATCGGCGACCTTGCCGACGAGTTCCGGCTCGGGGGAGACGCCGTCCGCGAGTTCCGGCCATTCGAACTTGGCACCATAGACGAGAGCCACAGCACGGGATTCGTCGTACCACAGTCCGTCGGTGAACTTCATGATGTTCGCCTTACAGACCGACGTGATCGCCTTGCGGCGGTTCTTCACGGCGTAGTCGAAGGCGAAGTCGACAATGCGGCGAGTTCCTTCATAGGAAATCGGCTTGATGCTGATTCCGGTCCGGTCTTCGCGGGTAGTGATCTTCTTGCCGGTCGCAAACTGATTGATGGTCTGGATCAGCTGCGCCGTCTTCTCGGCACCTGCCTGAAACTCGACGCCGGCGTACAGGTCTTCGGAGTTCTCACGCACCAGCACGAGGTCGACGTTGGAATCGGCGAAATAGGTGCGAACGCCGGGATAGGTCTTACAGGGGCGGACGCAGGCGAACAGGTTCAGTTCCTGCCGCAGATAGACATTGACGCTCCGGAAGCCTTTTCCGATCGGAGTGGTGATCGGGGCCTTGAGGGCCACGCCGTTCTTCTTGATCGAGGCCAGCACCCGATCCGGAACTTTGCCTTCCTTCTGGATGACTTCGATGCCGCAGTCCTGAACGTCCCAGTCAATCTTGACCCCGGTTGCTTCCACACATTTCCGGGTCGCATCTGCGATTTCGGGACCAACACCATCACCAGGAATCAGCGTAACGTGATACATACAAACAGCCTTTTGAGAAATCCGCGCAGGACGCAGTAATGCAGTTCGTGGGGGTCTGACCGTATCAGAGGGCAGACATGCTTTCAAGCAGCGGGATTCGACCGCGTTCCCACGGTCCGGCAGCATATCTCTCCCCCCGCTCAAATCGAACCGACCCGCTCCTTTTTCCCCGTAAAAGCATAACGTTTTCCGATTTTCAGAAACCGAACGGGCCCGCTTTTTCCGGCCGCGCCACTCCTCAGCCGTCACCGGCAGCCCCGATGGGGGGTTCGCCGGGCGAAGGCGGGGTTTCCGCCTGCTTGCGTCGACCAGGTGAGGTGACGGTTTCGATTCGCAATCGGGCCGGACTGGCGTACACTCGGAGGCAGATCCCGTTTTGCCCGCTCCATAGCCTGGATGTCAGCCCGTGTCCCTGTCTCACTCCCCGTCCGAACTGTGCGGCCTGATGCCGCACGCCGGCCAGTTTCGTGCCCCCATCCTCTCTCAGCGGCAACTGGCGGAGGGGACCTATGCCGTCCGAATCGGGGCACCCGCAATCGCAGCCAAGTTCCTCCCGGGGCAGTTTTTCATGATCCGTCCGACTCAGGGGACCGATCCGCTGCTGGGCCGCCCCTTCGCCCTGTACGACACCATTCTGGAAGACAACGGAAACCCGGTCGCCTTTGAATTCGCCTACCACGTGGTAGGAAAGGTGACTTCCCTGATCAGCACCTGGGAGGCAGGAACCGTAGTCGAGGGTTGGGGCCCCCTCGGAAACGGCTTCCCCGCATTTCAGGGGAAGCACCTCCTCTGTGTCGGCGGCGGGATCGGGTACACCCCCTTTCTGGCCGTCGCCCGCGAGACTCTCGGTCTGCGGCAGTACGGCACGGGGCCTTCGCGACTCGACCCGACTCCCCGCCGTGTCACGCTGTGTTACGGCGTGCAGTCGCGGAAACACCGCGCGGACCTCAGCGATTTCAGTCCGCTGTCAGGGCTGGACATTCAGATTTCGACCGACGACGGCACAGAAGGCCGCGCCGGGTTCGTCACCCAGCTGGTGAGCGACCTGTTCAGCAAAACCGGCGACGACCGGCCGGACGGGGTCTATTGCTGCGGTCCTGAACCGATGATGCATGCGGTCGCACGCCTGTGCGCAGCAGCGAGTGTTCCCTGCTGGCTGTCGCTCGAAACCCCGATGGCCTGCGGCTTCGGTGCCTGCTTCAGCTGCGTCACCAAGGTCCGTATGGGAGACGATGACTGGGATTACCGCCGCACTTGCGTGGAAGGCCCGGTCTTTCCAGCCGAAACGCTTGTCATCGGCTCGTAGGGCAGGTTGCTCCTCCCCTGCCCCCGCAGCCAGCATTTGGTCGAAACAAATGCTGACTTCCGCGTGGCGAGGACGAGGCCATCAAACGCCACAAGACTCAAGAGCGAATCTCACTGACGTGTGGCGTCCTGGCGGCGGGAAACCAAGCGTTCTACAAAGATTTTCCGCACAAACGCCGCCACACTTCCCCGGGATCGGGGCTAATTCTTCCCGGCCGGAACTGACTTACCAACAGCAGGCTTGCCGGTCAGCTGTTCATACGCTGCGTAGTAGCGGCGACCGAATTCGCGACAAGACTCCGCATCAAAGTGGACGAGATCCTTGTTCGCGGTGAGTCCATCGGCACTGGCGCAGGCACAGTTCGAAACCTGATTGGGGAGGTCGCGAATGATGTCGTTGACCTTCGTGCGGAATTCATCCCAGGGTCGTCCTTCGAAACGCCCCAGCTCACCCAGAACAAAGGGGACATCTTCCGCATTCAGTTCTGCCCGCAGGCGATGAACCAGATCTTTCAGACGGTCTGCATAGACCTGCGACGATCCCGGTCCCGAATCTCCTTCCCCCTGATGCCAGAGGATGCCCTTCAACGTTCCGGACTGCTGCGCAAACCGGGCACGTTCCAGGCATTCATCCCAGGGATAGCTTTTTGTCTGTTCGTGCCAGACGCCGGGGTTCCAATACGAAATAGGCGAGCCCCCCTTGGCACAGGGGATCAGTCCGACAACCACTCCCGGATGCGCTTCGGCATAGGCAATGGCGAAGGTTTTTGCGAGGCCGGTCCCCGCGGCCGGCTTGTCAAAGTGAATCGGATCGACGGCCGGGACCCATTGCTTTTCGCGGTTCAACATCAGCACCCGGGGATGCGGCACCCGGTCTTCCTCGCTGACATGTCCCCGGCCTGCCATATTGGACTGTCCGACCAGCAGAAACAGGTGCAGCTCCTGTGGAGCAGCTGCGTTCTCGGTCTGACGCTCGGCGGCCACCGCCAGGTTTCCCGCCCACACGCCCATCACAAACACCAGCGAAAGCCGCCACAATCGTACAGACATCGACCTGTCACCTTCGAACATTTGACTTTTGATTAACTCGCTTCGCCTTGCGGAAGTGAGTCGTTCCTCATCCCGCTCCCTCTGCACGGACACTCGCACACAGAACAGAGACAAACCAGTTTAGGCGTCGAGACCCATCGGCTCAACAGGCAGGAACCTTCTCGAGTCCAGTGGGAACAGCCGTACTTCTTTCCCGGAGACTGCGGGGCCGGTTCTTTCCGCTCAGCTGCACGACGGATAGGCAAGCCACGTCCGATTCTTCCCCCCAGGTGGGATCGTTTCGTTCGAAAGAAGGGAAATACCGTTGCGCACATCGGAACGGGTCGACATGCGTTGTTGGCATCCGGCTTGCAAAGCCACGAGAAAGTTTCACTTCGAACAGACGCTGCGGGCAGAGCGGATGACTTGCTCAGGGACGAACACAGCAGGAAGACGATGTTTGGTTATCTGATTGATATGGACGGCGTGATCTATCGTGGCAGCCAGCTGGTTCCAGGCGCCGAGAAATTCATCCACTCTCTTCGCTCACAAAACATTCCGTTTCTGTTTCTGACGAACAACAGCCAGCGGACCCGTCGGGATGTCGCCACCAAGCTGCGGCGCATGGGAATTGACGTGGAAGATCAACACGTTTTCACCTGTGCCATGGCAACCGCCCGTTTTTTGGCTCGTCAGAAACCGAATGGGACCGCCTTCGTCATCGGTGAGAGTGGACTGATGACCTCGCTGCATGAGCATGGCTACTCTCTGGTTGACAAGGATGCGGACTATGTCGTCGTGGGCGAAGGAAGGACGCTCAACTTCGAGATGGTGGAGGCAGCGCTGGAAATGATTCTCGGCGGAGCGAAACTGGTCGCCACCAACCTCGATCCCAGTTGCCCCACGCAGACCGGAACCCGGCCGGGCTGCGGTGCGATCGTCG
This sequence comes from Planctomicrobium aquicomposti, assembly GCF_051466325.1. NCBI lineage: Bacteria > Pseudomonadati > Planctomycetota > Planctomycetia > Planctomycetales > Planctomycetaceae > Planctomicrobium > Planctomicrobium aquicomposti. The sequence goes on along the minus strand of NZ_CP195792.1, from coordinate 538,503 downwards.
CCATGCTGGAAGCAGCGGCGGGAGTGAAGGCCTTCAGTGTCGGCAAGCCGAGTCCCGTCATGCTGCGTTCAGCGCGCAAACAGCTGGGGCTGTCGACCGAACAGACCATCGTCATCGGCGATACGATGTCGACCGACATTCTGGGGGGCGTGCAGATGGGCTACAAAACGATTCTCGTCCTCAGCGGCGGAACACGGTTCGAAGATCTCGACGACTATGCCTATTGCCCCGACAAGATCGTCGATTCGATTGCCGACCTGACACTGGAAGGACTCGCCCGGGAGTTTTCGAGCGATCCGACCGGGGCGGCTCCGGCCGGGCATCACTCCATCAACCGTCCGCAGTCACTCTTGATGCAGGCGACGTTGTAGCCGGACGGAGTTCAGCTGCTCGCAGTGTCGGAACGGTAATAACTCTCACTGCGAGTGGAACCTCCTGCATTGAAATTTGGATTGCGGTGCATGGGCGTCCCCTGCCGATGACGTGACAGTCCACGTTGAGGAGGCACGCCCTATGAACTTTCAGGTCACTCCGTTTGCCGGCAGGGACAAGCTGGCGCTGTTTCAGCCACGGATCGAAGACCTCTGGAAACTCCCCCAGGCCGCACTGACTGAAAATCTGTTTCACCACAGCGAAGTCGTGGCGATTCTCAGTACCGCCAATGGACACTTTCCACTGGTCCTTCAGGGAGAAGAACTGGTGACCATCCGGGACGTCTGCCGCAAATCGGCCTGCGAGTGCGCGGGAATCTTCGATCGGGATCAGCTGTCGATTCAGATGCGGGACCGGTTGCATCAACTGCGGGAACACAAAGGCCGCAAGATCGTTTTCTAGAGCAGGTTGCTTTTGCCAGGGCCGCGCAGCCAGCGTTTCGTGTGATGAAATGCTCAATTCCTCGCGACAAGAACGGGTCGATCAAAAAACAAAATGCCCTGACGGTGTCGGTGTCGACCCCGGTGGGCCGATTCACCTGCGGCGCGCTGTCCCGGCGATTTGCAGAATTCCCCCCAGGACACCGTCGACGACCTGGGCCATGCACTCATAGTTCAATGTGTCGGGGGTGTCGCTCGGCTGATGGTAATGCGGATTCCGCAAGAAGCTGGTATCGGTCACCATGAGTGCCGGGAACCCCTGATCCCAGAACGAACTGTTGTCGGAGCGCCGGATCTCTTCCACCTTCTCCGGCAGGGCCAATGTCAGCAGCGGCAGTTTCGTCGACTTCCGGAAGCCGCGCCGAAACTTCCACGCCAGCCGCCACGACCGCAGATTTCCCACAGCGGCCACAAAGTCGGCCCGCGTCGAAATCCAGGGCCGAATCAGTCGGGGGATCGAGTTCGGAATCTGCTGGCTGCCGGGGAGCGAAGAGAAAAATCCGAGCATCTCCAACGACAGCATCCCCACGATCTTTTCTTTGGCGCTGCGGCTTTGTCGCGCGGAATACTGGCTCCCCATTTCCGACAGGTGATAGTGCGGCGGCTCTTCACAGGCGAAGCCGATCAGCCGAACGGTTCGCCTGGTCGGAATCTCCTTCAGCCGTCGGGCCACTTCGATCATCACCGCCACGGCCGAAGCGTTGTCATCGGCGCCGGGGGTCGTCGGGACCGTGTCATAGTGGGCCCCCACAACCAGGATCTCATGAGGACGACTCGTTCCCCCCTGCTCCGCGACGATGTTGGCCACTTCATGCCCCGAGGCGGGGTAGCGTTGCCGCGAGGTCGTCCACCCGCCGGCTGTCAGTTCTTTCTCGACAAATCCGGCAGCCGCCTGAAACGCAGCGGGCTTTCCCAGATGCCGAGGCCCGATCACACCGGCCAGACAATCGACATGCTGCATTAATCGGGAAACCAGTGCGGAGTCGATCGGCATCTCCATCCTCTCGAGAGTCCGGGAAGAGGGCTGATCCGAGCGCTGGCGGTGACGAGATTCAAAAACCTCTCCCACCGACTGCTGCACCCGAGGTGGCGCGGGATCGTCAGCTTCCCCCTGGATGAGCACACATCATGCTCTCCGCAGATGTCTCCCGCAATGCCATTCGTTGCCCGCACACACAAAATCAGTCCCACGGCAGCGCCACTCCCGAACGAATTTCTCTCACGGACTTCTGCCTTGGAAGTTGATCCGCAACGGGCGACGACGCCTTTCCCGCATTCACTTTTCTGTGGGTCATTTTAACTTTTTGATTGCGCCGTCCTCGCCACGCGGTTGTCGGCATTCTACTCCACGAGACGCTTGCTGCGAGGAGACTGGAAGGGCAACCTGCTCTAAAAATTGATAGCCCTCAGAGAAAGTCGGCATTCTTTCTGGTGCATCCGGAGTCGAAACGTTTACGATCGGCGGACTCGCTGTCTCCATCTCTCGCTAAGGATTGTTCTCATGTCCAGAATCCGGGACAAAGTGGTCTTGATCACAGGGGCCAGCAGCGGCATCGGCGAGGCGACCGCCCGACTTCTGGCCGAGCGGGGAGCCCGCGTGGTTCTCGGCGCCCGTCGCAAAGACCGGTTGGCCGCGATCACCAAAGAGCTGTGCGAACAGGGCCACACGGCGGCCGCCCAGAAGCTGGATGTCACCGACCTCGCGAGTGTCCGTTCGTTTGTGGAGTTTGCCGCCACCAAGTTCGGCAAAGTCGACGTGCTGGTTAACAATGCAGGCCTGATGCCCCTGTCACGACTCGACTCGCTGAAAGTCGACGAGTGGAACCGCATGATCGACGTCAACATCCGCGGTGTTCTGAACGGCATCGCCGCTGCACTTCCCCTGCTGCAGCAACAGGGACACGGACATGTCATTAACGTGTCCTCCGTGGCTGGCCATCGCGTTTTTCCGACATCGTCGGTGTACTCCGCGACGAAGTTTGCCGTCCTCGCGATTTCCGAAGGCTTGCGACAGGAGGTCAACAACCTGCGGGTGACTGTGATTTCACCCGGCGCGACCGATTCGGAACTGGCCAATACCATCACCGAACCGGGAGCGAAGGCCTTCGTCGAGGCTTTCCGTAAGAACATCCTGCCTGCCGATTCCATCGCCCGGGGAATCGCGTATGCCATCGAGCAGCCGGATGAAGTCGACGTCAACGAGATCATCATCCGTCCGACAGCCAGCAGTCACTAACGGCGACTTCCTCCTCCGTGGTGCCTCCCGTCGCGCACGGAACAGATCACAAGGCAACGCCCCGGTCTGACGCTGCCGGAGGTGCAGTCAAAGCAGTAAGATCACCCTCCACCTCCCGGGGCCGGATCGGTTCTCCGCAGCTGCCGGGATGCTCGTGAACTGCGGGGAACATCAACAGCGACATGTCTTCGTCAACGACGGTCGCGAACTACAGGAACAAGAGGATGGCCAAGAAGAAGGCAACGCGTCGGGCCTCGAAAAAATCGGAACGGATCGTTCTCCGCACAGGCGAAGCGCTCGTCGGCATGGAACCGGGCTGGGCCGCGGCGGAACCGGAGGTCATCATCGGGGAACTCGACGGACCGGTCGGCTTCGCGATGGCCAATCTGATCGGTTCACAAGTCAAAGGTCATTCCAAGGTCTTTGCGATTCTGAACTGCGATGTGCAGGTGCGGCCCGCCACCATCATGGTCAGCAAGGTGACGGTGGAAAGCTCGGCCTATACCAACATTCTGATGGGAACCGTGCAGGCGGCCATCGCCCACGGAGTGCTCGACGCCGTCCGCGCGGGGGACATTCCCAAGGAAAAGGCGAACGACCTGGGAATCATCGTGGCGGTCTGGCTCGATCCCGATGTGACGAAGGAGCAGATCGATCACGACCTGCTGTTCCGGAACCATCGGGAAGCGATCACCAAGGCGATTCACAAAGCGATGCACAACGAGCCGACCATCGACTGGCTGCTCAAGAATCAGCACAAGGTGCCGCACCTGTATCACGAACTGGCCAAGTCCGGAGAGCTGTAAGCAGTCCGCACGAGGGCGGAGTGGCCCGCTGCGGGCCGCTCTCGTCTGGCGCTGCCGACCTCGCAACCGGATCGCCCATCGGTTAGTCTGCAGAGAATGGCCCTTTCCCCGGCTGAGGAACCGAAAACAGGCGGTTTCCGGGAACTTTCAGCCGACCCGTCCCGTCACAATGTGGTGATCGTGAAGTCTGACGACCAACGACTGATCGAATCGACCCTGGCCGGAAACAGAAACGCTTTCGGCGAGCTGGTGCTGAAATACCAGGACCGCATCTACGGAACACTTGTCCATTTGCTCGGTTCGCAGCACGACGCCCGCGATGTTTCTCAGGAAGCTTTTCTGCTCGCCTACGAGAAACTGGGATCGTTTCGCCAGGAGGCCTCGTTCTATTCGTGGCTGTTTCGGATTGCCTACAACGCGGCGATTTCCAATCGTCGTCGCAAAGGGCACAAGAGCCAGTCGCTGAATTCCAACCACAGTCAACGCCCTGCCGAACCCTCCGATCCCAGCCTGACGAACGATCCTGCCAACCGGATGCAGGTGGAAGAACACCAGCATCAGGTCCGATTGGCGCTGGAGACCCTAGGCCCCGAGTATCGCGATGCAATAATTCTGAAGGAGATTGAGGGGCTTCGATACGAGGAAATTGCGGAAATTCAGGATTGCCCCATCGGAACGGTCCGCAGTCGCATCCATCGTGCCCGGCAACTTCTCCGGGAACGATTGGCCCGCGTCGTCGAACGCGAGCAGAAGTCATAGCAGCCATGTCCAAACCGATTGCAGAAGAACTGTTATCCGCCTATCTCGACGGTGAGTTGAGTCCGGAAGAGCGCGCGGAAGCCGAACGTCTGTTGCGGGACTGCACGCTGCATCGCGACTGCATGGAAGAACTGATCGAGCTGAGCCAGACGTTGCGGGGTCTTCCCTGCTGCTCCGCTCCCAATGAATTGCGGGATCTGGTGCTCGGCAAGCTGTCGCAGGTGAGTTCGACCGCATCGGCCCTGGCGGGAGGACAGGCTCCGACCCGACGGGCGGTCTGGACCCGCCTGAGCTCGCTGACCGTCGCCGCACTGCTGCTGACCCTCACCATCATGCTGGTCAATCGCCGGGAAGAACCGGCCGGGCCGGACCGCACGATTGCGACCCTGCCCCCCTCCTCGATTCCGAATGCCGAAATTTCCATGATGGCGCAGCCGGCGGCTGTGCCCCTTCCGGAGGCGGTCGCTGTCGATTCTGCTCCCATTATCGAACTCAACCGGCAGGAGATCGTCCGCAAGTTGATGGAACTGGAGCACCGTCCCCAACCCGGGAATTCCATTCGGGTCGTCGACGCTGACGTCGTGGTGGAGTTCACGGTTGTCGATGTCAACGAGGCCTACAATCAGCTCAAGGTCCTGTTGAAGCAGAAGCAGGTGCGCTCGTTGGACGAGGTCCGTCCGGAGCTGGACGGGGGTGCGCCCTTCGCCTCGACCATGCGGACGGTCTGTATTGATCTGGAAGGGACCAATGCCGAACTGGCCGACGTCCTCCATCAGATTCCGGCTCTCGCCGCCCGGATGTATGTCGAGGAGGTTCCCGAAGCCCACCCGCCGCAGCTCTCTCCGGAAGCTCCCATTCTGGCCGAACTCGATCCCGGCCTGCCCCCCGCCCTGCAGGCCCAGTCCCGAGCCACTGAAACAAGCCCAGATGATCAGTCATTGATTCCGGGCGCGCTGGTCAGCCAGCAGCGGAATTTCAGCTTCAACGTCGCCGACGAGCGTGTGCAGCAACGCAAGCGGGGAGCCCTTGAGCAACAGAAGCAACAGCAGCAGAAGTTCGCGCCCCCCTCTCAGGAGAGAGAGACCCCCAGCATTTCGAGCTTTGGAGCTTCCGGTTCCCAGTTCAGAGGACCATCGTCCCCCTCTCACGGGGACGCAGCACTGAAAACGCAGGCCGCCCCGCTGGGCCGAACCCTGCCGCCCCCCTCCGCAGCGGAACAAGACCCGTCCCAGATCCTCAAGGCCAAGGTCTTTCTCCTCCCCTCCCGAAGAAGCCCCCTGCAGAGAATCCCGAAGCAGTAACCGCAGTTCGGGCACGCAGCAGGAACGATCTTGCGCGGCCTGTCCTGACGCGGCACAGAAACTTCCCGCAGCCGACTGCGCAGCAGCGAGCGATCGGCTACAATTTCCCCGGTGTCCAGAAGACTGGACCGTTGCTGAACCCACTTATTGCGTAAAGATCCGATCAGAGCGATGTCAGAACCGACCCGCGAGTTGCTGGAAACCTTTGAGAACCCGTTTCCAGCCCGCAACTACACCATTGATACCGTCTGTCCCGAATTCACCTCGCTGTGCCCCAAAACCGGCCAGCCCGACTTTGGTACGCTGACGATTTCCTATATCCCGGATCAGCTCTGCTTCGAGCTGAAATCCTTGAAGCTGTACCTGCAGCAATACCGCAATCACGGCGCCTTCTACGAGCGTGTAACGAACACCATCCTCGATGATCTGGTCGCCGCCACACAGCCCCGCTGGATGAAGATTGAAGCCGCCTTCACTCCCCGCGGCGGAATCCGGACGACGGTGATCGTCGAGTATCCCGACAAGAAGTAGCGCCGCCGACGCGCGTCGCGTGGGCAATTTCGCAGCTGACAGGTGCACCTACTCGGCTTCAGTCGGCGGGGATTCTTCCGCGGACAGATCCCTTCAGGCCGCGCGGGCTTTCACGGTGCTGAGGGTGCGCGACGGGGATGTATACAGACGGTGGTACAGCGGACAGGTCCGCAGCAGCTCGTCATGGTTCCCCATCGCCACCACCCGGCCCTGTTCCATCACCACGATCCGGGTGATGAAGTCGAGCAGGCTCTGGGAAATTGTGTGTGAGATCAGGAACGTGGTCCGGCCTTTCACAAAACCCTTCAGGGTCTGATGGATGAGGTTTTCGCTCTCGGCATCGGCTGCGGAAGTCGCCTCGTCCAGAATCAGAATCGAGGGGTTTCGGAGGATCACCCGCGCCAGGGCGATGCGCTGACGCTGCCCGCCGGAGAGGTCCTTCCCTTTGTCGCCAATGGGGGTATCGAGCCCTTGGGGCAGGGACTGGAGCAGTCCGTCGATGTGGGCCTGGCGGCAGGCATCCATCACCTCTTCACGGGTGGCGTGCTCGGAACCGTAGCGCACGTTGTCGAGAATCGTGCCGTCGAACAGGATCGTCTCCTGGCCCACGATGCCGACCTGTTTGCGCAGCTCGGCGAGCGGAATCTCCTTCAGCGAGCGGCCATCGATGAGAATCTCACCGGCATCCGGGTCGTAATACCGGGGGAGCAGATTGACCAGCGTCGATTTGCCGCAGCCGTTCTGGCCGACGATGGCGACCACATCACCATGCTGGAACGTGAGGTCGACATGCTCGAGCGCCAGACCACGCTGGGCGCGCGGGTCACGGCTGGCATAGCGGAACGAAATATCGCGGAGTTCGATGGACTCGGCATGACGCGGGAACGGCTTCGATTCCGGAGGATCGGTAATCAGGCTTTCCTGATCCATCAACTGGAAGATGCGATCAATGGCGGCGGCTGATTTCTTCAACCGGGAAAACCCGGAAGAGAGCCGACGGCAGGGATCGAGCATCCCCGCGAGCATCGCGTACACCAATGCCAGCTCGGCAGCGCTCATCGGATCGGCTGTCAGCCGAATCCCCCAGATTTCCGTCTTCGCCTGCAGCACGAGATACGCGCCCGGGATCAGTGCCACGAACATGGCCAGCAGCCCGAGGAGTTCGAGCAGCGGCTTGGCCGCCCCGTCGACACGCACCACCCGCATTGCCTTGTTGAAGTAGCTGCGGTACTGGTCATCAAACAGACGACGATGATGTTCACTGGTGTGGAAGCCAACGACCACTTTGAGGCTGTGGAAGGTTTCTTCGAGCACCTTATAGATCTGGGACATGCTGTCCATCATGCGACGGCTGGCACGCTTCAGCATCTTTCCCATGTAGGCCAGAAACAGCCCCAGCAAAGGGATAAAGACCAGCGAGAGGAGTGTCAGCCGCCAGTTCACCATCAACGCGCCGATCATACAGGCGATGCACTTGAGCGGCTCGCGAATCAGCCGGCCCCCCAGCATCGAAATCCCTTCCGACAGCTGTTCGGCATCATAGGTGAAGCGCGAGAGCAACGCACTCGGCCCCTCCAGCGACAACGACTGGTAATCCAGTTCGAGCGTGTGTCGCAGCATATCCTTGCGGAGTCCCATCACGGTGGATTCCGCCACGTAGCCGATCAGGACATCCTGCAGGAAGATGAAAGCCCCTTTGAGCGCCGTCGCAGCCAGCACCAGCACCAGCAGCCACGAGAACGCCTGGAATTCGTTGTGAGGCACCAGCGGCATGACATAGGCGCGCAGCCAGCCGAACTGGGACTGTGTGTTCTGCTGCGCGGTGATCTTGCCGTTGCAGACCGCCCGATCCCGCAGCTCTTTCACGTACTTGGGGTCCGTATGGGCAATACCGGCCCGATCCATCGCTTCCAGCTCGGAGTCGATCCGCTGCAGACGCTCGGTCAGTTCCTGTTCCTTGGCGGTCGCATCGGAAATGGTCTGATCCACATAAGCGTGGAGGTTCTGACCTTCCAGCAACAGTTTGACGATGGGAAAGGCGACCGTGATGTTCGCTCCCCACAGCACGGCAATCAGCACCCCGATCACGGTGGAGAGAACCAGCCGTTTCCGGTAAGGCCAGATATAGGGGATAAGCCTGTGAAAGCTGTCCATCAGTCGATCCGTGACGTTGAGAGCGATTCCAGAAGTCGTGCGGTCATCCCGTCTGGCGGACGGCACGTGCCTCCCCGGCGGGGCCACGCACACATCTCTCCGCGTGGGCATTCCGCTCCGAAATGCTCACGCCAGGAATGATTTGTGGCGGAATTTGACCCCGTTCGGCAGATCCTGTCCAGACGAATCCCGGTTCTCTGCCACAAGTCCTCTAAGCACTGGAGGTTGCACCTGAAATCAAGGCACCGCAATATTCCGGCTTCCCCCGCATTGTTCCCGAGAAACAAGTCGGCCCGGAGCGAGGTTTTTCTCTCACCGACAGAGGCGAAGAATGCTAGCATCTCCCTCCGGAGCCCGAGGCATTCCTCGCATTTCACGGAGTCCTCCCGCGGTTGTGTTCCCCTGAGGAGTCAGGATCATGCAGCGTCACGCCATCACCTGGGTTTTGCTTCTGAGTGTTGCCGCCAACGCCTGCGGAGGCGAACCAACCGACGCCGCCCGCTCCGCCATGGTCGACCTGAACCGCTCGTTCATGACAGCCCATGCGACGGCTAACGCACACGATCTGCAGACCGGCGGTCCCATCATCCTGCTGCGCGACGGCCAGCTGATACTGGTCCACAACGGCATTCATACCGCTGCATCAATCGGCACGCCGGAGTTTGACACCTACAAAACCTTCGCTCACATCCCGGTCGCAGTCTTTATGCTGCTCGATGCGCACACCGGCGCTCCGCTGTCTCCTGAAGTGAGCCAAACCGTCCAGGCTTATCTCAGCCAGCTTGACGACGTTCATCAGCAGCTGGCTGAGATTGGCCTGAAGGGAGATGCCCTCAAGCGGCAACAACGGCTGCTCCATGCCTCACAGCTGTTTCTGGAAAAAGTGATGGCCCAGCATTCCGTCAGCGAGAAGGAACTATTGACGTACACGCGCAGCCTCACCCCCTTGATCGAACTGAATCTCGAAGCGGCGGCCCGCAGCCAGATCAATGCTCTCCATCGTCAGACGATGATCTGGAAGCAGGAGCTGTCTCCCGCAGAATGGAAGCAGCTGCGGGTCGCTGTCCAGGGCGCCGTCCTGGCCCGCGATCAAAGTCTCGCCCTGCAGTATTTCGAACGTCTGCTGCACGTGAAGGGGGAAGGAAATCGACTCGTCTATATGGAACGCTACACACCGGAGGAGCCGCTGCTGAATCTTCTCGCGACGCGGGCAGTCGATCAGAAAATTGCGATCGCTATCTTCAACGATCCGGAACGCATGTTTCGGGACGTGCTGTGTGACGCCGCCGCAGCCTATCTGCAGGAGCTCAACTTCGACCAGCAGAAATGAGACAGATTCACGAGGTCCGGCTCCTTATGTTGCGAGATTCAACAATCCCGGAATGCTCTCGAGCAGGGCGCCCTTTCCAGTGCCCGCGCAGCGAGCGTCCTGATGGGTGAATTCCAGACATCCGCGTGGCGAGGCCGGGGCAATCAAAGTCAAACTCCCCTAATTGGCTTCGAGTTCAATGACGCCACTGTCGAGCAGAAACTGGATTCGTTTCTCGACCTCCCCCAGCCGGTCGACCTGCTTCTGATTCAGGTCCTCTGCCCGGCATCCGACGAGCAGCTTGCGTGCGGCTGCCGGACGCTTCAACACGACCGCCAAGATCTCGGCAGCGTCGAGCCGCGCAGGGCTCAGACCCGGCTTCCGTTGCAGGAGTTCGCGATAAATCTGAACGGCACCGGTCCACTCCCTCAGCTTCCGCAGCCCGCGCGCCAGCGTGAAAAGCTCATCCTCGCTCGGGTTCCACTGCGGGAGGAGGTGCCGAATCTGCGTCAGTTCCGCCAGCGCTGCCCGCGACTTGCCAGCGCGAAGAAGTTCTGAGAATCGGGCGCCGGGCGCCAGCTTGGGCACACTGACTTCAGCCGAAATCGGTTTTACTTTACGGCGCGACTTCGCACGGACGACCGGTTGCACCTGCCGAGTCCCCGGCGGTTTTCCCGCCATGATCGACAGCAGGTCCCAGCCCTCGCAATCGACCCAGTTCCGGCGCAGCATCACCAGACCAATCGCCAGTCCGATGGCCGCCCCAAACAGGTGCAGCAATTCACTCCCAATGTCCCAGGTCAGACAGACGATCACAGCGGAGTAGGCCAGCATTAATCCCGAATAGAGCACCACGGAGAGATCCACTGAGCCGGCCCAAACGAGGAACTGGTAAATCATCGACAGTTCGTTCTTGGGAGCCCAGAGCAGAGAGATCACCATTAATCCGAAGATAATCGCCGAGGCGCCGAACGAAGCTCCCTCGCCGTTCAGAAAGAGCAACTGCTCCGTGAAGCACTCACCAGCCCCGATCAGCAGATAAATCACCAGAAAGCGGAACCAGCCCACCTTGCCTTCAACAATGAGCCCGAAGCCCCACAGGAACACCATATTCCCCACCAGGTGCCACAGGTCCGCATGGACAAAATTCGAAGTCACCCACGCAACGGGCGTCAAGCCCTCACCATAAAATAATGCCCACGAATCGAACGCCTCCGGGCGACAAATCGTGAGCACATAAACGGCGATATTGGCGAGGATCAGTCCGATCGTCCCGAAGGGTCGATAATAGATCGGCGCATCGGTGTTATAAGGGATCAGAATCATAGGCGCCACCGATCAAGGGAGAGCGAGCCCCTCAGCTCGGTGAACCGATGAAGAGCCCTCTCAGCAGTTCACTCGGGGAAAGTTTTCCTTTAACACCGGAACGAGATATTTCAGACACTCGATTAAAACTTCTGCGTGAATCCCCGTCGACTCAATTTCATGCACAACGGTCGACGAATAATAATTGAGCACCGGAGCCGTTTCACGATGATAGACCTCGAAGCGACGACGAGTCACCGTCTCACTGGCGTCATCGATCCTATTTTCTAACGCTGCCCGCCGACGAATCCGCTCGATCATCGCTTCTTCGTCGTGGCATACGAGATGCAGCAACGCCTTCACGTCGATGTAAGGTTCGAGCATTTTACACTGCTGCACGTTCCGGGGAATTCCGTCCAGCAGCAGCAAGTCTTCGCGGGGACGGAAGTTACCAACAGCCCGGTGGGCTTCCAGCCAGTTCAGAAACACCCGGATCGTGACATCGTCCGGAGCCAGTTCCCCTCGCACACTAAATTCTTTCACCGTCCGCCCTTCCGGAGTATGCGGATCGAGTTTACGGAAAATCATGCCGCTGGAGAGGTGAAAGAATCCGGGAATCTTCGTGAGGATGTCTCCCTGGGTCCCTTTCCCGGCGCCGGGCACACCGAAAATCAACGCTGCAGGATAGGGGTAACAGGACTTGCCCATCTCAAATACTTTCCGTTCAAGGGCCGCACACTGCCTGCCATGGGTGCTGGCGGCTGACCTCATCAGAGACCGGCGACAAAACGTTCAGGGGTTGGAAAGATTTCCAATAGAAAATTGCCGCGGGAGCATGCCACCACAGCCTGAAATGTTCTCGTTCATCGGAATTCGCCGCGCTCCTCGCCGGTCGATCTGCCCGACTGTATCGATTTTCTCAGAAGGACGGGGGAATATCCATCCGAAAACCGTGATGCGAAAACGCGTTGCTCTCTTCCTGCTGATGCTCCTGGCCAGGGAAGGAGCACCACTGAGGCCGATTTCATCAACCCGCAGCGTGCCAGGTCTGTCCGCCAGCCCCTTCCTCCGGGGCTCGGCTCGCCCGGACGCAATCCCTTCACTCCAACCGGATCAGAGGCGGCACTCCGCACGGAAGACGCTCTAAAATGTCACTGTCGCCGGAAAACGACCACGGTTACCGAAGCGACATCCGCCAGGCAGCTTAATCCTCCAACCGACTTTTCCGGTCGCGCCAGGGACTGTCCACAGCCTTCAGGTTCGTGTCCAGGAATTTGAGGATCGGTGAGTACGCAAAGCGAGAGTCTTTCCGCATCAGGGCAATCCCGCGATCTTTGGAATCCGGAGTCAGCAGTTCAATTCGGGTCGCCCCCCGGTTCGTGGCGGTAAAAACCTTGTTCAACTGCTCGGCAGTCTTTTGACTCGCAGAATCACCAGATCCGGCCACAATCATCAGGGCGATGCGGAAGTTGGGATTGCGCAGATAGATCAGCGACTTCGACGCATTCACTTTGGCAACATTTGCTTCCGGTGAAATCAGCACCAGCGCCCGCACATCCTGGCCCCGGGGCGTACGGCCCTCGGGAGTCGGGGCATCGTCGAAGGGAACCTGCTTCCAGTCGAACTCGGCAAATGCGGTCGCGACCGGGACGCTCATCCCTACGCCGATAATCCCGATCTTGTTCATGTTCAGCCGCTGGGCCTGATGCTCGTCGTAAATGAACTTCTTGACCGCCACCAGATCTCCGAGCACCATCTGTTCGTAATCGAGCGGTCCCGGCGGTTCCTCGCGTCCTTTAATGACACTCTCGCCATGCTTTCGCAGGTCGACAGTGATGACCGCGTAGCCCGATTGGGCCAGCTTCTCGGGAAACGGGGGATTCGCCCCACTCGACGAACTTTTATCCCAGTTGAGCCGCTGCTCATCCCGGGAATGGAGCAGAATCACCACCGGAGCACCATTCGCCCCCGCCACCGTGTCCGTCGGATTCACCGGGTAATAGGTGATATGAATCGGAGTTCCATCCGTTGCCGAGCGAAGCACCTCATGCCGCGACTCCTGCTGAGCCAAGAGGGTGGTCGAGCAGCAGACCATCCAGCAAATCGCAAGAGACTGGCAGGTTCGCAGACGCATAGCGGGCCCTTACTTCAATCGAGGTGGAAAACGATCCCTTCCCGGCCGGGGCCAGGCGGGAATTCGCAGACTCCAGTCTAGAACCGCTCGCACGAGGAATCAATTGGCGAGTCCGCAGCCCCAGCCCGTTTCCGCGACCGCTCTCGATCCGTCGGCGTGAACGTCAGCGTCGGCAGAGACGATCAACTGTTCCTTCCGCAGGCCGGTCCGAAAGGTCGTCCGGGGCTCCCACGATCGCCAGAAGTCTGCGCCATTCAAAAGCAAAGTCCCTGCCCTCTCCCCTGCCGTTGAACAGACACCACGGGGATTGGGCCCGCGGCGGGCAATCGTCCACAAACCCGTAGATAAAGAAGATGGCCGGGGTCCGCACAACGTGTTGGGAGATCGCTGCGACTGGTTGCCCCGGCCAGGGCTTTGCGTCACGATGGAGGGGATTTCACCCTTCTCGGGGCAGAAAGGCAATTGGCATACCACGAGCAGTGTTCCTCTCCCGTTTTTGTGCGGAACCCGGTTTCGGCCGCACTTCAACAAGAAATTCACCGGCCCGTGCGTGACTTGACCCCCTTCGTCTCTGCCCGATGCCCTGAGACTTGTGCCCTCACCGGCGACGAAGGTTTCGGCAAGCCGTCGATTTTATCGCCCCGGTCCCCTGCACGATGACTGTTCATGCGCTGGCCGATTCGCAATCAGATCCTGCTGCCGTTGATCGCCATTCAGCTGACGGTCGTGCTGGGGCTGTCGTCGCTGTCAGCATGGTGGTCGCTCCGCCTGCACGAACGGGACGTCCAACGCCGGATCGATGAACTGGCACAAACGATTCAGGCTGCGCAGTTCCCCTTGACCCAACCGGTTCTGGAGCAACTGCGGGGACTTTCCGGCGCCGAGTTCGTGATGCTCAACGATTCCCGGCAACTGGAGTTCAGCACTCTGAGCACGACTTCGGAGCCAGCCCTGGCCGAACAGCTCGCGCAGATCCCGACCTTGCCGGCCGGGCCCGAATCACCACTGGTCGATCTGCAGGATCGTCAATTTCTGGTACGGTCAGTCTCCCGCCTTCAGCATGCCCCCACCTCGCTCATCCTGATTCTCTCTCCGGCGGAACGAGTGGAAGCGGACCGCCGCAGCGCCCTGCTTCGCCCCTTTGTGGTCGGCTCAACATCGTTGCTGCTGACTGCGCTGGCGGTCATCTACGTCGCCCAGCGCATGGGACAACGAATCCAGGCGATCGAACGACACGTGGCGCAGGTCGCCGCCGGCCAGTTCGGAGAAATCCCGTTGCCGCGGCGGGATGACGAGCTGCGTGATCTGACGACCTCCGTCAATCGGATGAGCCTCGACCTCACCCGCATGGCCGAACAGATCCGAAATACCGAGCGGGGTCATCTGGTCCGCCAGTTGGCTGGAGGGATCGCCCACCAGCTGAGGAATGCGTTAACCGGAGCCCGCCTGGCTGTGCAATTGCATCGTCGCCGCTGTCACCTCCCCGACGACGAGAGCCTTGACGTCGCGCTGCGGCAGTTGACCTTGACGGAAGAGCAGATCCGGGGGCTGGTGGCGCTGATTCGCGATGAGCATCGTCCGAGAAATCCGGGAGTACTCGACTCATTGGCGAATGAGGTGCTGCTGCTGCTCCGACCGGTCTGTGACCATCGTCAGATCCGGTTGCAGTTAAGCGGCAGTACGGAAGGTGCGGTCGTCGAAGATTCCGATCAGATGCGGGCTGCCCTTCTGAATCTCGGTTTGAACGGCATTGAGGCCACCGGCACCGGTGGGACCGTCCAATTCATTCTCAGCCGCACAGGGGAAGCGGTGATCATCGAAGTCAGTGACGATGGTCCTGGAGTGCCGGAGGAAATTCGCTCCGCGATCTTTGATCCTTTCTACACGACGAAGCATGACGGCATGGGACTGGGGCTGGCACTGGTGAAGCAGGCGGCCGATGATCATCATGGAAAGATTGAGTACGAACGAAGGCAGGGTTATTCCCTGTTTCGCCTGACCTGTCGGAATGACAGTCCGCGACCCGAAGCGTCGGCCCCCTCCGGCGAGTCTTTGCAAGATCTGAAAAAGTCATGAGTCGCATTCTGGTGATTGATGATGAACCAGCCATCTGCTGGGCCTTTGACCAGGCACTCAGTGACCAGGGGCACGAGGTCTGTATCGCCTCCACTGCCGAATCTGCTCTCTCGGAGATCGAACGCTTCGAGCCCGACGCCATTCTGCTCGACTATCGCCTGCCCGGAATGAATGGCCTCTCGGCACTCAAGCAGCTGCGGGAAACCCGGCGGCAGACTCCCGTCGTGCTGATGACAGCGTTTGGAAGTCTGGATCTGGCAGTCGATGCCCTGGGTGAAGGAGCGTTCGACTATCTGCCGAAGCCATTCGATCTGGAGGACGCCGTCCAGCTGGTCAGTCGGGCACTCGCCAGCCGCACAGCAAAGGTGGCACCGACTGCACAATCCGAGTCACCCACTGGTGAGATCGTCGGTGTGTCACGCGGCATGCAGGAAGTCTTCCGGCAGGTGGCCCTCGTGGCCCAACTTGACGTGCCGGTCCTGATCACCGGGGAAAGCGGGGTCGGCAAAGAATTGATCGCCCGTGCGATTCACCGTTACAGCGGTCGCGAGGCAGGCAAGTTTGTGCCGATCTGCGTTCCGGCCCTCAACGAAACGGTGCTGGAAAGCGAACTGTTCGGCCACGTCAAAGGGGCGTTTACCGGAGCCGAGCGCAGCCGGCAGGGACTGCTGGTGGAAGCTGATGGAGGCACGGCCTTCTTCGATGAAATTGGTGATATTCCGCTGCTGCAGCAGGTCAAACTCCTCCGCGTGCTGGACGACCGCAAAGTCGTGCCGGTTGGCAGTAACGAGGCGGAGGCATCGCAGTTTCGCCTGATCGCCGCCACACACCGTTCACTCCCCGATTTGGTCAGCGTCGGTCGCTTCCGGGAAGACCTGTATTATCGACTCAGCGTCTTCCAGATCCGCATTCCCCCATTACGTGAACGACCTGAAGACATCCGGGCGCTGGCGGAACGCTTTCTGAAGCAGTCTTCCGGAGATCGGGAGCTGGAGTTCTCCAGCGAAGCCCTGCAGGCCCTGACATCCCGTCCATGGCCCGGCAATGTGCGGGAGTTACGAAGTGCCGTGCAGCACGCAGCGATTGTCTGCCGAGGGGGGCTGATTACTCCGGACTGTTTCCCCGCGACGGGGACACCTCGCCCCGACGACCGGATGGGCAATGCCGCCTCTATTCTTCCCCAGCTGAAAACATGGGCCCATCAGCAGTTGCCGCTCGTGAACCCCTCCGACGTCAGCAGCACCCTCTACGAGCGTTTCCTCGACGCTTTCGAACCCCCGATTCTCACCGCTGCACTTGAAGCTGCCGGTGGGAGTCGAAAAGCGGCGGCTGATCTGCTGGGGCTGCATCGCGAGACACTCCGCAAGCGCCTGCGAAAGCATGGGCTGGCAGAACCCGACAGCGGGGACTGAAAGCCCGATTACACAGCCTCAGCGTGACGGCTCGGACCCCAAGAGCAGCTTGTCGAAATCGATCTCCGTCGAGTTCCGGATATCCGCCTTCACAATCTTCTGCATCTGCTGCAGGGCGGCCTCATTTTCTTCCGGAGTATTCGATGCCACGCAGTCCGCCGGAACATAAATCCGGAAGTTTCTCATGTAAGCATCGTGCGCTGTAAACAGGACACAGATATTCCCTGCCAGCCCCGTCAGCACCAGCGTCTCCGCCTGCAGCGATTCCAGCAGCAGACTGAGAGGAGTGCAATGAAAGCCGGAATGTTTCGGCTTCAGAATGAAGTAATCCGAGGACTGCGGCTGGAGCTGTTTTGTGATCGGCTCACCCCGCACCCCATCATGCAGGCAGTGATCCACCTGTGCCTGAAAATCCGATCGCCACTGCCCGAAGTTATCATTGCAGTAAATCACCGGGACGTCGGCGGCCACGGCGCGGCGTTTCAACTCCGCAATGCGTTTGGCCATCGGCAATGCCGACCGCAACAGCTGCTCCCCTTCCGGAAACTCCAGATCATTAATCACATCGATTAACAGGAGCGCCACACAGGACTGATCGTCCGGACGATGCACATGATCTCGGCTGATGCGGGACATCACTCCATGAGAGCAGAGATCGTCCGGGGATCAAGCCCCCTCCCCTTACGACTTGCCGCCAACAGGTGCGAGCTCGAACTCGAACTTGTTCTGCGCGCTTTCATTCCGCTGCTGACGGGTAGGTGAATAGTCCAGCACCTTGGCCTGCTTTCCATCGGGACTGATTTCGATCAGCCGCAACCAGCCATCTCCTCCGCTCGGAAGGTGTTGAAAGTTCACAAGCATCTGTTCGACCGCCCGCCCCCCCGGAGTGACCGAAGAGAGTCGTCCCAGTCCATCCCCCAGAACATGACCGTTCAGGGTGAACAGAAAGTTTTCGTGCTTCGAAAGCAGCTGGTCCCACAACTCGTCGCCGTCGCAGACATCGTCGCCGCTGGCTTTGGCCACTCCGTAGGAATGGGGGTTCCAGCGCTGCTTTGTCCCGTACCGTTCCCAGCCGTAACGGGTGTCGTCATGAAACATGTAGGCGTGAGTGATCAGAATCACTCCCCGCTGCGGGTACCTGGCAACAACCTCGTTGGCCCAGCGGACAACGTCCTTGCGGGGGCCGAACTCCAGCGCGAGCACCAGATAATCGCGACCTCCGGCCGAAAAGAGGTGATAACTGTTTTCCATGCGATCGGGTTCTTTGTCATAAACCCCACCGAAAGTCGGCAAACCGGAGAACTTGGAAACCGGGAAGTACGTGTTCAGCTGCGTTGTCCGATCGACACAGTTGCCGTCTTCACTATAGTCGTGGTTGCCGTTCACAAAGAAGTAGGGGACCTTCCCATCCAGCGTCCCCATCGCCTTGACCGCCAGTTCCCACTGCTCTTTCCGGTTGTTATCGGTGATATCTCCCAGATGGAGCACACAGGCGATATTCCGATCCTTGGCGTTGCGGGCGATCCAGTCCGTCTGCGACAGAAAGCCCTCGGGGAATTTTTCATATTTCTGCGTATCGGGCAGGACCACAATGGTCGACGCACCGTGTGCGATGGGAGGGGGTTCACCGTCAACGAAGACCGCCTCGGCGTACGGGTCCGCCGGCGCGGCTGCGAGCGGCTTCCACAGGGTCAGTGGCAACCCGCCGCCGATCGTCAGAGCCATACCTGTTTTCAGAAACTGCCGCCGATCAAACTGCAACATTCCAAGCCCTTCTGCTACCCATAGCGTGTAGAATCAAGTCCCTGAAGATCCGGCAGCACCGGATCAACGATAAACGACCGCGCGCTGAACCGCGTGCAGCCCGAAAAGTTTGACGCATTGAAGTCGCAAATGTCAAACGGAAGTTTGCCGAAGCAATCGATGGCCCGCGGAATAAAATCGGTTAGACTCGCTCTTGAGGGCCTTCTGCCTGGGCTGCGATTGCTTATCTCAAGAGGGTCACATGAACGGCAATGAAACCGTCAATGCACTGCGGGCAGCCATCATAATCTCGCCCGACAATCTTCCTCTGCGACAGCATCTCGCGGCGACACTCGCCAGTCTCGGCCGCTATCAGGAAGCGGAAACCGAATACCGGTCCGCGCTCGCCAGTCATCCCCAGAATGCGGAACTGAAGCTGGGACTGGCAGAGGTCTACGCCCAGCAGGGACGAACGTCGCACGCGCTCGTGGTCGTCGAGGATCTGGTCAAAGCGGCACCTTCCGATGGGCGAGTCTTCATCCTTTATGCACGGCTCCTCGCCGACACCGGGGACGTGACGAAGGGAGCCAGCATGTATCGGCGCGGTGTGGAACAGTCGCCCGAAGCAGCCGATACGAGCCTCGCCGAACGTCTGGGGGTCGATCTGACTCCGGCTGTTTTTCAGGAAGCGGACGAAGCGGATGGGCTCGCCCGCGCAGCCTGGGAGGCTCCCGTCGATCCGGACGAGCATGAGATTGAACGTCCGAAGATCGACTTCGCCGCTGTCGGCGGGATGGAGTCGGTCAAAGAACAGATTCGACTGAAGATTATTCATCCCCTGCAACATCCGCAGTTGTATGCCGCCTACGGCAAGACGATCGGCGGTGGGATTCTGCTGTACGGTCCTCCCGGTTGCGGCAAAACCCATCTGGCCCGTGCCACTGCGGGGGAGATCAAGTCCGCGTTTTTGTCGATCGGCATCAACGATGTGCTCGACATGTTCATCGGCAACAGTGAAAAGAACCTGCACGAGCTCTTCGAGCAGGCCCGCCGCGCGAAACCGTGCGTCCTGTTCTTCGATGAAGTGGACGCACTGGGCAGCAGCCGGTCCGACATGAAACACAGCGGCGGACGGCAACTCGTCAATCAGTTCCTCGCTGAATTGGATGGAATCGAGTCGCAGAACGACGGGGTGCTTGTGCTCGCAGCCACCAATGCCCCCTGGCAGCTGGACGGAGCCTTTCGACGACCTGGCCGGTTCGACCGGATCATCTTTGTTCCCCCTCCCGATCAGGATTCACGGGCGGAAATCCTGCGGATCCTCTGCCTCAACAAACCGCTGGACCGCCCGGACTTTGTTCAGCTGGCAAAGAAAACCGAGGGCTTTTCCGGTGCCGACCTGAAGGCAGTGGTCGACGTCGCCATTGAAGGCAAGCTGCAGGAAGCGCTGCGCGCCGGCGTCCCGCAGCCGATCAGCACCAAAGACCTGCTGGCAGCCGTGAAGGCGGTCAAACCCTCAACTCGCGACTGGTTCGCCAGCGCACGCAACTATGCTCTGTATTCCAATCAGAGTGGGCTCTACGACGACATCCTCCGCTATCTGAAGATCCAATGAACGACACGATTCGCCGGGCACATCTGCTGCTGACTCAGGGCCGTTTCCAGATGGCGGAAGGGGAATTGCGTCGCGCCCTGGCCAGCGACAGCCAGAACGCCACGTACCACAGCCTGCTGGCCTATGCGCTGCTCGCGCAGAAGCGGTACGACGACGCGGAATCCGAAGCCCGCACAGCCATCGGACTCGATCCCGATGACGCCCTTTCCTGCCGGGCGCTCGGCGCCGTATTGATTGAACGGAGAAAATTCAAAGCGGCGGCCCAGATCGTCGATCGGGCTCTTGAACTCGATCCTTTCTCCGAACAGGCCTGGAGTCAGCGGGCGGAACTCCGGATCGAAGCCTCGGACTGGCAAGGGGCTCTCGACGCCAGCAACAAAGGACTGGAGATCGATCCGCATGATGTGACCTGCAATAATCTCCGAGCACTGGCGTTGACCAAGCTCGGACGGCGGGCGGAAGCGGGACAGACTTTGGGAGCGGCTCTGGCCCGCGATCCGGAAGATGCCCTGACGCACGCCAATCAGGGCTGGGCTTTGCTGGAAGCGGGCCAGCGGGATGCCGCGCTGGAGCACTTCAAGGAATCGCTGCGTCTCGATCCCAATTCCGACTGGGCGAAGCAGGGAGTTGTCGAAGCACTCAAATCCAAAAACATCATCTATCGGGTGCTGCTCCGCTACTTCTTCATGATGGCGCGGCTCTCTCCGCGAACACAGACGGGGATTATTATCGGGGCCTACGTGCTGCAGCGTCTGCTCGCGGCCTTGGCCAAAACGTATCCCGCGATCGCCCCGGTGGTGATTCCACTTCTGCTGCTGTATGGCGCCTTTGTACTGGTCAGCTGGCTGGGGAGCCCGCTGCTGGATCTGTTGCTGTTGACCGACCGCCTGGGCCGGATCACGCTGTCGAAGCTTGAACGCCTCAACGCCATTTTCGTCGGGAGCGTGTTCGGCCTGATTCTGCTGCTGCTCACCTCCACCTTTCTCCTCGAGACAGACCCCGGAATGCGGTTGCTGCTGATCTGGGGAACAGTCAACCTCGGCCTGCTGCTCCTTCCCTCGTCAGCCATTTTGCGTTGTGAGGCGGGATATCCCCGTTGGACGCTGGCCGCCGGGTGCGGCGCGCTCGCCCTGATCGGACTCTTGCCCTTCGCGGCCTGGTTCATCGCAAGTTTTCTTCCGGGCATCCCGGTGGATATGAAAGCCGCTCCCTGGCGCTACACGCCAATGCTGTTCATCCCGGGAATCATCGGGATGCAGCTGCTGGCCAACTCCATGGTGAGCAAAACTCCGGAACGATAAGCGACAGGGGCTCAGACCGAGCTGGCGCGAAGGGTCCGTGGGCTCAGTCGCGACTTGTCTTGCGGGCCCCTTCCACCACTCTCAAGGGACGAGCGCTGGCATGAAAACGAAAAGAGCCCGGAAATTGTCCCGGGCTCCCGTCGATCAATGTGCAGCACGTCTGCTCAATGCATTTTGACTCTTGTTTGCCTCGTCATCACCACGCGGATGTCAGCCTTCATCAGACGAACCGACGGCTGCGCGGGGACTGGACAGAGCAACCTGCTTAGACCAGAGCTGCGTGGTGATCACGAACGTCGGTCACATGACCTTCAATCGCGGCGGCGGCCACCATCGCGGGGCTCATCAGCAGGGTTCGTCCCATCGGACTCCCCTGCCGACCCTTGAAGTTCCGGTTCGATGACGAGGCACAGATCTCGCGTCCCTTGAGCTTGTCCGGGTTCATCGCCAGACACATCGAGCAGCCGGCCTGCCGCCATTCGAAGCCGGCTTCCGTGAAGATCTTGTCGAGACCTTCCGAGACCGCCTGCTTGGCGATCAGCTGCGAACCGGGGACGACCAGCGCCTTCACGCCCGGGGCGACATGCCGACCACGGGCGATCTCGGCCGCTTCCCGCAGATCGGAGATGCGACCGTTCGTACAGGAGCCGATGAACGCCACGTCAATCTTCACGCCATTCATGGACTGACCTGCCGAGAGCTCCATGAATTCCAGAGCTTCTTTGACGCCAGCCTGTTCATCGCTGGGGAACTCATCGACGGCGGGAATGTTCTCGCCAATGCCGACGGACTGGCCGGGATTGATTCCCCAGGTCACGGTCGGTTCGATGTCGGCGGCATCGAAGATGACTTCATCATCCCACTGGGCATCGGGAGCGGAAGCGAGCGTCAGCCACCACTTGCTCGCCTTCTCGAAGTCGGCCCCCTGTGGCGCGAACGGACGACCCCGCAGGTAATCGATGGTGGTCTGGTCCGGGTTGCAGTAGCCGCAGCGTGCTCCCCCTTCGATGCTCATGTTGCAGACGGTCATGCGTTCTTCCATCGACATCCGGTCGAACACTTCACCGGCAAACTCATACGCGTAACCGATGCCCCCCTTCACTCCGAGCTTGCGGATGATGTAGAGCGCCACGTCTTTGGCGAAAACGCCGGGAGCCAGCTGCCCGTTCACCACCACGCGGCGAACTTTGGGTCGGTTCATGGCCAGTGTCTGCGTCGCCAGCACAAAGGCGACCTGCGAGGTGCCAATCCCGAAAGCGATCGTCCCGAACGCGCCGTGCGTGGAGGTGTGGCTGTCGCCGCAGGCGATCGTCAGGCCGGGCTGCGTCAACCCCTGCTCGGGACCGACGGCATGGACAATGCCCTGCCGATTGTCTTTGAGATCCAGCAGTGTGATGCCGAACTCGCGGCAGTTCTTTTCGATCGCCGACATCATCTCTTCGGCCAGACCATCCTGAAACGGACGGGCCTGAATGTCGGTCGGCACAATGTGATCGACGGTCGCCAGGGTCCGTTCCGGATGCATGACCGTCAGGTTCCGGTCCCGCAGCATTTCAAACGCCTGCGGACTGGTCACTTCATGAATCAGATGGAGACCAATAAACAGCTGTGTCTGTCCCGACGGGAGCGTGCCGACCGTGTGCAGATCCCAGATTTTGTTAAACAGATTGCGCTTGTCACTCATCTTCTTCAATCCAGTTTCAACGTTCTAGAGTTCAGCCAACCGGGATGGCGCGTGCCTGCCAGGCGGAACCGGGAATTCTCAATTATCATGTTCCGGAAGGGGAATTGTCCATCAATCCCCCCTCGTGACTCCTCAAAACGGAGCAGCGGCCTGTCGCAAATGCCCCACGCCAAGGGGCAAAACGGAAATAACCGCTCTATTCCAACATAGACCACTCAGAGCACGCGGCAAACAAAGCACTTCAAATACGAGGTTTCCAGGCAGTAGGCGGAGACGGGGTGATCGACCGCCTGTCCCCGCTGTTCGAGAATCTGCACCCGGCGACCGGCATCGAGACTCGCCCGCGCGATGACCTGTTCAAAATCTTCCCGGGAAACATGCCCGGAGCAGCTGCAGGTGATCAGAATTCCATCCGGCTCCAGAACCTGCATCGCCAGCCGATTCATCCGCACATAGGCTTTGAGTGCCCGCTCCAGACCGCTGCGGGTCCGGGCCAGCTTGGGGGGATCGAGCACGATCGTCTGATACTTCTCTCCCGCTGCCGCCTGAGCCTCCAGAAAGTCAAAGCCGTCTTCGCATTGCCAGGTGATTCGACCGGTCAGGCCGTTCAGCTCTGCATTCCGCTGCGCCAGCTCCAGCGCTGACTGCGACGAGTCGACCGCCACGACATCCGGATTTCCCGCTTTGGCCGCCGCGAGAGCAAAGGCGCCGGAGTAGCAGCAGACGTCGAGGGTCCGTCCCCCGCGAGCGTACTTCGCCATCAGGGCCCGGTTTTCGCGCTGGTCGAAATAGAATCCAGTCTTCTGACCCGCCTGCAGGTCGACTTCGAACTTCAGGTCGTTCTCTTCAATGATCTGAGCGGACGGGGGAGCATTCCCCCGCAACAGACCATCTTCGATATCGAGCCCTTCCTGTTCCTTGATCCCCCGTTCCGTCCGCAGCCAGATGCCCGCGGGCTGCAGGAGATTCTGCACCGCATCCAGAATGACATCGCGAAATTTCGCCAGCGCAGCACTCGTGAACTGGGCCACAATCCAGTCTCCGAAGCGATCGAGAACCAGACCGGACAGGCCATCCGACTCACTGAAGACCAGCCGACAGGCCTGCAGTGCGGGATCATGAGCGAACAGCTTTTGCCGCCAGCGAATCGCCGATTCCACCCGCTGCTGCCAGAACGTGGCATCCAGCGGCTGGGCTTCATCCCACGTGTAAAGACGAACGCGGATATTGCTGTTGGGATTGAACAATCCCTTGGCGATGAACTGTCCTTCATGGGTCCGCACGATGACTTCTTCACCGACATCCGGCATGCCGGAGACTTTTCCAATCGCCCCGGTGAAGACCCAGGGATGTCTGCTGAAGAACGGGAGTGCCTTGCGGGGACGAAGCGTAACAATTCCGGTCGGGGCTGCGGTGGCAGACATAGTGATTGACTTCAGAGAAATAACGCCGGGGGATCGCACCGCAGACGTCCAGCCCACTCCATTCAGCAGCGGGTGGAGAACGCGATCCGGACGGCAAAATGGAAACTTCGACAGTCGAAGAGCCGCCACGGGCTCGACAACACAATGGGAGACTCTCGGGGGCGGGAGAGAGGGGAACGACCGGGCCCCTGAGCTTAACGCGAATTGGCCGAATCGACTTCAGCGACATACGCCAGCAGCCGGTCCCGTTCATTCATCAGGTGCCGGACCCGCAGCAGCGACCGGACGCGGGTTTTCAGTTCCAGCCGATGGACTGGCTTGGTCAGGAAGTCATCGGCGCCGGCTTCCACAGCCTTCTCGATGTCCCCCATTTCCTTCAGCGCCGTCACCATCAGCACCGGAATGCGACGCGTTTGCTCATGACTTTTCAGCTGGGCACAGACTTCGTAACCGCTCAGCTTGGGCATCATGATGTCGAGCAGAACCAGATCCGGGAGTTCACGCAGGGCGACATCGACGGTCTGCTGACCATCGGCCGCCATCAGGATCTCGTGTCCCTCGTCGCTGAGATAGGCTTCGAGCAGTTCACGGTTCTGTTCGTTGTCATCGGCGATCAGAATTCGCCCAGTCGGGATATCGAGTGAGTCCATACGTCGCGCCACAGCCTTGATCAGCAGATATCTGCACAGGGGTTACCAAGCCGCAATTCTAATGAAAGTCGGAGCTTGGGGAAAGAATCTCTTCCGGCGATTCCCGGGCATTTTCTTTCCGAGACAGAGCGTTCCCGGTGTTTGACGATCAGCCCCGGTCCGCTGTATTCTCCGACAACGCTTGAAGATGAGGCAATACCGCATGCGGACCCGCGTTCCATGTCCGGTTGCTGATGGAAAGAGGAGAAGGGCCGTGCTGCGTTTTCCGGGGCTGTTGGGGCTGCTCTGTCTGTTTTTGTGTGGTTGTCCCCGCTCAACGCCTCCGGCGGAGTCAACTCCGTCCGCCTCTCCCCCCCTGAAGATCGTCACCACGACCGCCATGGTCAAAGATCTGGTTAGCCATGTGGCAGGCTCTCACGCCCAGGTCACCAGCCTGATGGGGGAAGGGGTCGATCCTCATCTCTACCGACCCACTGCTCAGGATATGGGAGAGCTGCTGAAAGCGGATCTGGTGTTCTACTCCGGATTGATGCTGGAAGGCCGGATGCAGACTGCATTTGAAAAAGCCAAATCCAACGGCAAGGTGGTCGAGGCGGTCACGGCGAAGCTGCCGCAAGAGTCCCTGCGCTTTCCTGCGGAATTCGAAGGCCACCCGGACCCGCATGTCTGGAACGATGCGGGAACGTGGGCGAAATGCCTGGATCACGTGGTGAGTGTGTTGTCCGAAAAGGAACCGCAGCTCGCTGCCGAGTTCGCGGCCAACGCCAAAGCGTATGGTGAAACGCTGCAGGGACTCGACAATTACGCCCGCACAGCCATCGCCAGTATTCCGAAGGAGAGCCGTTATCTGGTGACCGCTCACGATGCCTTCGGCTATTTCTCCCGGGCTTACGACATCGAAGAACGCTCGGTGCAGGGGATCACCACCGACTCCGAAGCAGGGGTCAAGGACATCCAGAATCTGGTCGACTTTCTCGTCGAAAAGAAGGTGCCGGCGCTGTTCGTGGAAGCGACCGTCAATTCCGCCAATCTCAAAGCAGTCATGGAAGGGGCCCGCCACAAAGGTTGGGAAGTCCGTGAAGGAGGAACCCTCTACTCCGACTCGATGGGCCAGCCCGACACCTACGAAGGGACCTACGTGGGGATGCTCGACCACAACGTCACGACCATCGTCCGGGCGCTCGGGGGCAAGGCTCCCGAGAAGGGTCTGAACGGCCAACTCGGCTCCACCGTCAAATGACGCCACCGCCAAAACAACGCAACACACTCACACAACACATCTTACGCTGATCTTGCAGTGTTTCGACTTTCCTGAGACACTCCCCCACCCTTCCCCCCGCCCCGTCTCAACCTCAGCGTTACCCTTCCCGTGTCTTCCTTACGGATCCTCGCTGCACTCCTGATTTGCGCTGCGCTCGGATGCGCTCTTCCGGGCAGGGGATCGCGGAACGCCCTCCCAATGGTTTCGAACCCGTTGCTGGTTTCGACTTCCAATGAGGAAATCGTCTGGGAACGGGCTATTGATGTGCTGCATGACTTCAACTTCGAGATCGCAGTCGAGAACCGGCTGGGACGCGTGATCGAAACGGTCCCCAAGACCGGCGCCAGTCTCCTGGAACCATGGCACTGGGATTCGGTCGGCTGCGAGAACCGGCTGGAATCGACGTTGCAGTCAATTCGCCGCATTGTGCAGGTCAGCCTGCAGCCCAACGACCAGTACAACGGCTATCTCGTCAGCGTCACAGCTTACAAAGAGGTCGAAGACCTTCCCGGGATCGCGGGCAACTCCCGCGGCGGCGCGACGTTCTCCGAGAGTACGCCGCTGGAACGGGACCTCGACGCCGTCGTCGGCCAGACGACCCCCTCCACGTGGGTCCCGCTGGGACGCGATCCCGATCTGGAACAGGCGATTCTCCAGCGGCTCCGTGCTGTCTATTCACGCTGAGCGACGCTCCCCACCCTCAGCGACAAGGGCCCGCGCCTCGTTTCGGCTTCATCCTCTCGATCCCTGCGACTTCCGCTTCAGACCGGCGCCAGATCGCCTCTTGGAAATTTGCGTGCAGCGTGTCGTGATCTCGACGAATCCGCGTGGGGAGGCTTGCAAAAATCGGTCTGCCGAGCGAGGGTAAGCAGCGTGCGTTGAACCGTCAGCTTGACTTGACGCATGAACCGAAAAAAATTTTCATTATCACAAGGTGGCGAGGCGGCCCTATGCTGCCAGCAGGCCGAAGAGCCCCCAGAGTCTTCAGCCGGGGCACCTGGAGCTGAAATGTTGTCGCCGGAGGAGACTCTTCCAGTCTGACGGCAACATCTTCTGCCGGTTCAGGTGGAACGGCCTGAAAACCAAATCCGGCCCGGGAAAGCCTGCCCGGACAGTGCGCCACACGATGATATTTCACACGCTGAGATCCGCATGAAGGTCATGCCGGGAAGGAGGAAGATTCACACCGATGTCGCAGCGTCCAGGACAGGCCCCGATGATCGAAGCCCAGGGGCTGAGCAAATATTACGGACCCTTTATCGCCACGAAAGACGTGACATTTACCGTGCCGATGGGACAGGTGGCCGCGTTTCTCGGTCCCAACGGCGCCGGAAAATCAACGACGATGAAACTGCTGACCGGATTCCTCTCTCCCAGTGAGGGCATTGCGCGAATCGGCGGCTTCGACATGTCGACCGACCGCCTCAAGGCCAGCGAATTGATCGGTTATCTTCCCGAGAACGGACCGCTCTACAACGAAATGACCCCGCAGGGGATTCTCAAATACCTAGGCGAAGCACGCGGCCTGTCGCGCAGCCGCCTGTCGGAGCGGCTCGACTACGTGGCGAAGAAGTGCTCACTGGCCGACGTCTGGAACAAACAGATCGGCAAGCTGTCGCGCGGATATCGCCAGCGGGTCGGCATGGCTCAGGCGCTGCTGCATGATCCCAAGGTGCTGATTCTCGACGAACCGACCAGCGGACTCGACCCGAACCAGACCTTCCAGGTTCGCGACCTGATTCTGGAACTGGGGCAGTCGAAAACGATTCTGCTTTCCACCCACATCCTGACGGAAGTGGAGGCAGTCTGCAGCCGTGTGATTCTGATCAATCGCGGCCGCATCGTGCTCGACGGCAGTGTCGAAGAGATGCGGGGACCCGCGCAGGATATCGAAGCCCAGTTCCGAAAGTTGACTGGCGGAGCGGCATAGCCCCGCCCTCCCCTCCCGGCGGGAGCCCCCCTCCCTCCACAGCAAACCCGAACACCCCACCAACTTTCATACGACATCACAACTATGCGCAGCCACGTTGTTCTTGCCGTTTTCAAACGGAATGTTGCGAGCTATTTCTCCGGCATTCTCGGTTACCTGTTTATCGTCGTCTTCGTCGTCGCCGGGGCGTTCCTCGCGTTCGACGACCAGTTCTTCGCCAACAATCTGGCCAACCTCGACCGGCTCAGCGAAAGCTTTCCGCTGCTGCTGCTGTTTATCATTCCGGCCATCACCATGACCGCCTGGTCCGACGAGCGCAAACTCGGGACCGACGAACTTCTGTTCACGCTGCCGGCGACAGACTTCGAAGTGCTGCTGGGAAAATACCTGGCGGTGCTGGCGGTCTATACCATTGCTCTGGCCTTCTCCATCACGCACGTTTTTGTGCTGTTGCGGCTGGGAAGCCCCGATCTGGGGCTGATCTGCACCACGTACTTTGGATACTGGCTGGCGGGAGCTGCACTGCTGTCGGTCGGGATGTTCGCCTCCGTGCTGACGAGCAGCGCCACGGTCGCGTTTGTCCTCGGGACCGCGATCTGTGCCATTCCCGTGTTCATCGACCGGATTCCCGGCGTTGACCGCTTCCTGAAGGAGACGCTGGGCATTACGGAACCGCTCAGCGTGGCAGGTCATCTGAAAGGCTTCACCTCCGGCCTCGTGACCTACAGCGGACTGTTTTACTTCATTGGGCTGACGGCGTTCTTTCTGTACCTGAACGCCGTCATGATCGGTCGCCGCCACTGGGCGGGAGGCCGCAACGCCGGCAACATGACCGGGCAATACCTGCTGCGGGTCGCCTGCCTGGGGATCGCTCTGCTCTGCCTGACGTACAGCTTCGCCGTCGCCGGCGGCAACATCGACAGCACCAGCGAGCGGCTGCACACACTTTCCAACACGACGATCGAAATCATCCGGAAGATTCCGGATGACAAACCGGTCACCATTCAGGCGTTCGTCTCGCCTGACGTTCCGCAGGAATACGTTCCGATCCGCAAGGAACTGCTCGACAAGCTGTACGAATACGATGACCACGGCGGCAAGCGGATTCAGCTGCGGGTCGTCGACGTCGAACCTCACAGCCAGGCTGCGGAGCAGGCGGAGTCACTCGGCATTGAACCGCGCCAACTGCAAAGCCAGTCGCAGGGACGGACCTCCGTGTCAGACGTGTATCTGGGCGTCGTCATGACCAGCGGTTTCGACACGGTAACGATTCCGTTCTTCGACCGCGGGACGCCGATTGAGTACGAGCTGACACGTTCGCTGGGAACCGTTTCACAAGCCCAGCGCCGCGTGGTCGGCATCCTCAAGACCGATGCTCAGGCGTTCGGCGGAATGGACATGCAGTCCTTCCGGCAATTGCCCAAGTGGCAAATCGTTCAGGAACTTGAAAAGCAGTACGAAGTCAAAGAGGTCTCTCCCGACAGCCCGATTACGTCCGAAATGGACGTGCTGATTGCGATCATGCCTTCGTCGCTGACCCAGCCGCAGATGGAACATCTGGTGGAGTATGTCAGCGCCGGCAAGCCGGCCCTCATCTTCGACGACCCGGCTCCGGTCTGGGGATCGAACCGGAATGCCTCCGGAATTTCGATGGCCCCGCTGGAACCAAAGCCCAGCCCCGGCGGAGGGATGATGCCGTTTCAGCAACAACAGAGTGAACCGAAGGCGGATGGCGGCCGGGCCACATCACTGACCGAAGCACTCGGGATTCGCTGGGATGTCCGCAAGAGCCTGTTCGATGCGTTCAATCCACATCCCCGGTTTTCGATGTTCCCCAAGGAGCTGATCTTCCTCGACTCCCGCGAGAACATTAACCCGAACCAGCCGATCACCGCCGGTTTGCAGGAACTGATCTGCTTTGCCCCGGGAGCGATCACCGGTCGCGATGAAGACGTCAACGTCACCTGGCTGCTGAAATCCCGCAAGGGGAGCAGCGGCCTGAACGACTGGGACCGCGTCACGCAGCCCGGATTTTTCGGCGGCCGGCAGTACAACTTCGAAACGCTGCAGCGAAAGCTGACAGACGAGTCCTACATCATCTCGGCACTGATCGAAGGCAAGTCGGACAAGAAGAAGGTGAAAGCGGTCTTCGTGGCCGATGCCGACCTGGTCAACGATGTGATGTTCGAGGTCTGGCAACAACAACTGCTCGACCTGAAGATCGACAACGTGCTGTTCGTGCTGAACTGTGTCGATTACCTCTCCGGTGATGAACGGTTCATTGAATTGCGCAATCGTCGCGCCAAGCATCGTACCCTGACGGAGCTGGAACGCCGCACGAAGGTTTACGAAAGCCGGCTCAGCAAAGAGGTCAACTCCGCTGTGGAAGCGGCTGACAAGGAAGTCGAAGAGGCCAAAGCCCGCCTGCAGACGGTGATCAAGGATCTCCGCCAGGAAATGCAGAAGGGGAATGTCGATGCCGGTACGCTGCAGGCCCGTCTGCAGAATGCCACCGAGGCGGAAAACCGCAAGCTGGTGCAGCGGGAAAAGGAAATCAACCGCGAGAAAGACGAGAAAGTCCGCAAAGTCAAAAACGAAACCGAACAGGAAATCCGCCGGATTGAACGCTCGATCTGGCGCTGGGCCGTGTTCATTCCCCCCTTGCCGGCCATTCTCCTGGGAATCGCGGTGATTGTTTCACGACTGCTGAACGAGCGACAGGGAATCTCCCGCGACCGGTTACGTTAATCCCTTTGACAACTCCGCCGGCAGCCCCGTGACGAAAGAAGTCGCTGGGCTGCCCGTGCCGATCGAATTTTCACGAGGTTCACTCATGAATCAAAATACAAAAACAATGCTCTTTCTCGTGGCGGCCATGGCGTCCGTCGGGATCGCAGCCGGAATGCACTTTTCAAATCAGCCCGCCAGTCTGGATGACTTTTCCGATGTCGGCGAGCAGTTCTATCCGAAGTTCACCGATCCGAATGAAGCCACCTCGCTCCGGGTCGCCGCCTACAACAAAGAGACCGGCAAGACCGATCTCTTCAACGTCGAGTTCAAGAACGGGCTCTGGCGGATTCCGTCGCATCACGGCTATCCGGCAGATGGACAGGATCGCCTCTCCAAAGTGGCGGCATCGATGATCGGTGTCAATCGGCAAGCACTCGTTGAACGGTCCGCTACCGCACACAAGCGGTACAACCTCATCGATCCGCTGGATCAGAAGGCATCCGGCGTGGAGGGCCGCGGCGACCGCATCACCCTGACGAAAGGGGATGAGCCGCTCGTCGATTTCATCGTCGGCAAAAAAGTCGAAGGGAAAGAGCACGAATACTACGTTCGTCGTGCGGATGAAGACCGCTTCTACACCGCCGATCTGGGGAACTTTCAGGTCTCTACCAAGTTCGGAGACTGGATCAAGAAAGACGTCCTCGACGTCAGCCGCAGTTCCATCATCGAAATCGATATCAACCACAGCTATGTAGATGAAGCCAAGGGTCGAGTGGTGGCTGGCGAAACGATTCGCCTGACCCGCGCCTCGGCCAACGCCGACTGGGAGATGGAAGGGCTGAATCTCGCAGAAGACAAGGTCAAAACAACCGAAGTGAACAACCTGCTGGGGGGACTCGACGACCTGCAGATCGTCGGCGTCCGACCAAAGCCACCCGCGTTTATCAACGTCCTGAAAGGTGAAGGGGCTCAGGCCATCGACGTCTTCACAGAGCGGGAGCTGCAGGAAAAGGGCTTCTTCATCGGACCGCGTGGCGAGCTGATTTCGAACGAAGGGGAAGTGAGCGTCGGCACCAAAGAAGGGGTCTTCTACTCATTGCGATTCGGTGAAGAGTTTTCCGGATCGGAAATGGATATCGAAGTCGGCGCCGCAAAACCCGCGGAGGAATCCAAAGGAGAAAAGCCGACCGACAAAGACCCGGCCGATCAAACAAAGTCAACGGACTCCCCGAAAGATGCTGACAAGCCCGAGGAAGAAAACGCTGACAAGAAGACGAACAGCCGTTATCTGATGGTCACCGTTCACTTCGAACAGGAACTGCTGGGACCGACCCCCGTCGCCCCGACGAAACCCGAACCGCCCGCCGCCACGGAAGCTCCAAAGACGGAACCGGTCTCCGACGACAACGCGAAGACCGAACAGAAAGCCGACGGAGAGACTCAGCCTGCCGATTCATCGGAGTCGAAAGAGACCAAGCCGGCAGAGGCCGCCAAGCCCGATCCCAAAGCCGAATACGAAGCCGCCCTGAAGAACTATCAGGAAGAGCAGGAAGTCTATGAGCTGAAGAAGAAGGATTACGACGAGAAGGTCAAAGCGGGCCAGGAACGTGTCGCCGAGCTGAATCGACGTTTCGCGGACTGGTACTACGTCATCTCGGAAGACGCATTTGATCGCCTGAAGTTGAAGCGGAGCGAACTGATCGAGAAGGCTGCTCCCGCCAAAACCATCGATCCCAATGCCGCCGGTGGCGATCCGTTTCAGGGTCTGATGCTCCCCGGACAGACTGCTCCTGCAGCGGAACCGGCAGCAGCGACTCCGGTCGAGCCGATGAAGGAGGCTCCCGCTGCGGACACAGCTCCCGCTGCCCCGGCTGCTGCTGCGACGGAGAAAGAGGAGATCGCCCCCGCCAAACCGGCCGAAGGCCCCGCAACCGATGACAAGAAGGGGACTCCTGCCGCGGATGGAGATAAGACTAAGCCAGAAGAAAAGCCGGCAACTCCAGCGACTGAGGGGAAACCTGCCGGCGACGCACCGCCTGCGGAGGGACAGGCAGCTCCTGCTGCTCCGGCCGCCGGGGAGCAAAAGTCCTCCTCCTGAAGTCAGCTGGACAATCACCATGCGGGAACGTAACTCGTTTCCCTTCCGTGACTTTCCTGCCGCTTACCGCATGAGACGCTCTGGCCCGCCGGGGACCGGGGCGTCTCTTTTTTCGGATCGGCCGGTAGATCTTCCGGTTTTCTTCCGTTTTGTGCACCAGGTCCCATCCAACTGCGAGCGAACGAGTTCCGCCGGCCGATACTGTTCGTGCGCGCATGGCACGGCTCCCCGCACAACATCAGGCGTGAAGAGGCTGATGGTTCCCCCCCGCTCGTCAGAAGGGAGAGTGATCCAGAACAAATCTGCCCGACTCCGGGATGCGCGATTGTCGTTCTGCTCCTGACTGGAGATAATGACGGCTGGGGATGCCTCGACTTCAATCGGGGATCACATCATTCGATCCGACTGAACTTTGTTGAAGAACATCGCTGGGCTGCATGGCATCACCAGGTCCACCTGCTGTTCCTCGCCGTCGAACTGCCGTCGACGCCAGTCAGAGTGTCGGCAAACCTCAGCTCCCTCCCCGTCTCCCCTCGAAGGGAGCCGTGTTGTGGCAACGCCTCAAGCAACACCTCAGTAGCCCGGAAGGGATGTCGTGGGGGAGTTCGCTGCTCGTCCACCTCATTCTGCTGGGGGTGCTGGCGATTCCTGTCTACTCGACGCTGTCGAAGCGGGAGAGCGTTACTTCCATTCTGGGTGGAGATGAGTTTCGGGAAGTCCATTTTGACGGTCCTGTTTCAACCGATCTCATTGTCCCGCCGGCTGAGGTTCCGCAGGAAGATCGCCCCAACACAATGTTTGATGCACTCGTCAGTCAGTCTGTCCCGGAGCTGGACCTGTTTTCCAACAGCATCGTCGGGGGCACAGGCGGTGCGGGTGGTGAAGGAGAGGGCGACGGGGCGGGGAACGGCGATGGGGTCGGCGGCCTGGGAGTCGGCGGCATCCGCATCGCCGAACCGAAAAATGCCGTCCGGGCGGGTAACTTTTCCGTCTGGGCCTGGCCGATCATCAGCAAAGATCTGAAAGGCAAGATTATTCATGCCCAGCCGGGATCTGCTCCCCAGGTGCACCAGGACTATCACATCGTGATTCGCATTCGCGTCCCCCGCGAACGCCGATCGGTGAACCTTTCTGACTTCAGCGGCGATGTGACCGGCACCGACCGTTACTTCCAGAAGATTCCCGAAGACGCTTACTTCTTCAATACGCGCGGTGAACTCGTCGCAGCGCGAACCGGGCGTCCGATCCCGGTCATTGATGGAACTGCGGAGCTGTTGATCCGAGTCCCGGGGGCAGCGGTCCCCTCAGTCCGCGACACGATCAAAGTTCGATCGGAAATTCTCAAAGAAGAACAAAAAATCGAGCTGGTCTTCGCCTCGCGTGAATCCTGACATCAGGCTGCACGTTCCTGATGCACCACGTTGAGCAAGTGTTGCAGTTCAACGTCTCATACGTCGACAGTGAGTCGAATCACTCGCCTCACTGCATCAAGTTGAGCGTGCAAAAAAATGCTGACACATCAGAGTTGACGCAGAATGAAGATCTGTTTCAATATGGCAACATGTGTTGAGGTTTCCGGATGGTACAGCGCCACCAGAACACACACTGACATTCTCAACGATCTTTTTCTGTCGCATGCGCATTGCTCTTGCATTGCTGCAGGGGACCGGTATGCTGAACGTACCGCAATCGCCTAGCCCTCGATTGCGGCAGATCGCCGGTTGATGGTTTAGCCCGACCGTCCCGGCAGGTCGAAGAGCTGCCCGGCCGGTGATTGCCCTCCCGGCCGGGCTTTATTTTTTGACGGCCCTCTTTCAACAGCCACCCGCTTCCCACTCGTCTTGTTGAAGCGCCATGCCGCAGCGCTCGGCTTCCTCAAAGTAGCACCAATCCACTCGCCATAGTGTGTTGAGTGTGTTCTCAACCCCTCACAATGAATAAGCCCGTGATGTCGTTGAACACCACGGGCGAACTTGTCATTCAGACTGCTCGACAACTCAGCCAGCGATTACTGCTCGGCCTGCTGATGGGCTTCCACAAACCACAGCCACTTGTCGATGCCGCGCGACACTCCGGTGAAGAGATCCGACGTGTCCTTGTCCCCCAGCTCATCTGCCTGATCAATCGCTTTCCTTGCCACCTTCCCGAACGCCGCCAGCGCGGAGGACAACGCGTCGACATGCGCCATTCCATCCTTGGCTGCCGGGTACTCTTTCAATGTCGACTTCTTGGCGACCATCCGCGCTGTCCCTTCGGCCACTCCTCCCAGCTGGACGGCCCGTTCAGCAATCTCGTCGACGTATTCTTCAACGTCCTCGTTGATCTTGTCGAAGAGTTCATGCAAAGCGATGAAGCTCGGTCCTTTCACATTCCAGTGGGCCTGCTTGCACTGGGTCTGCAGATCAATGCAATCCGCCAGCCGGGCATTCAGCAACTCAATTGACTTCTGGCGCACAGCCTTGGACAAGTCGTTCTTCGTCGAATACATGCAACCTCTCCTGACGGGATGAGAAACGCGTTACCAGCTGCATTACGTCCGTCGACCGAATCCTTGTCAAGCGTCGCGGTTCAGCTGTCTGCAAGAAACGCCCGAGCCGTGTCCAACCTGCCGTTCGCAAGCCTGTCAGGCCGGTGATTCTGCTCGTCGATCGGCGAACAGCTCCGCTCAGCGTCTCGTGAATAAAAACAGCCCCGCTGCCGGGGGCAGACGGGGCCGTCATCAATTCAAAAGTGTCATAGTCATTCTGCGGGCGAAACAACCGGACGACTGTCGTCGCCACAGCCCGAAGATTTACTTCAGGAACTCGCCCGCTTCGTCCATGAACTCGGGATACAGGGTCCGCATGGTCCCGACCGCTTCTGCCAGCGGGACAGCCACAATGTGCAGTCCTCGCAGTGCGACCATCTTGCCGAAGTCCTTCTTGATTGCCAGGCGGCCGGCGTGAATCCCCAAGCGGGTTCCCAGCACGCGGTCATAGGCGCTCGGTGAGCCGCCGCGCTGCAGGTGCCCCAGCGTGACGTCACGGGTTTCAATTCCGGTCTGCTTCTCGATGATCTTGGCGACACGGGTTCCGATTCCGCCCAGCTTGATGTGGCCGAAGTCGTCGACTTCCGCATCCTTGGTGATGAAGTCCTGCCCCTTGAGCTTGGCCCCTTCGCTGACGAGCACCATGCCGTATTTCTTGCCGGCAGCGCGACGCTTCTTCAGCAACTCGCAAACGGCGTCCAGGTCGCATTCCTGCTCCGGAATCAGAATCGCGTCCGCCGAGCAGGCGATCCCCGAGAAACAGGTAATCCATCCGGCGTGGCGGCCCATCACTTCCACCACCATCACCCGGCGATGGGATTCGGCAGTCGTGCGGAGCTTGTCGACCGCATCCATCACGGTGTTCAGGCAGGTGTCGAAACCGAAGGTGAAGTCGGTGCTGCTGAGGTCGTTGTCGATGGTCTTCGGACAACCGATCGTCGGCAGCTTATAGTCGTTGTACAGCTTGCTGGCGACACCCAGGGTGTCATCACCACCGATAGCCACGAGGGCATCCAGCTTCAGATTGTGGAAGGTCTCCACGATCTGCTTGACCTGCGATTCATTTTTGTACGGGTTGGTCCGGGAAGAACCGAGAATCGTTCCCCCCTGCGGGAGGATCTCGTCGGTGGCCATCGGATCGAGCTTGATGTAGTTCCCCTGGATCGCTCCCCGCCAGCCTTCCAGCAGACCGAGAGTTTCACCGCCATGATTGGCGATGGTTCGCACCAGACCCCGGATCACAGCATTCAATCCAGGACAATCTCCACCGCCAGTCAGACAGGCGACACGCATGGTTGCACTCCAAATTCAAAAACAAGTTGGGATAAATTGAACGCGGAACGACATTGCCTCTGGCGAATTTCGCAGCGGCCCACCGCACTGCAAACCGGGCCTGCTGAACACTCCCTGCGACAGTCGGTCAGGCACTGTTGCGGGCAACCGCCCGGCGAAACCGCACCCGACCCGGACCCGGCAACAGGTCAGGCTGTGACCTGTCGGCTGCCGTCACGCATCTGCCAAATCCAAATGCACAGTTCCGTGGTTCCTTTAACAACACGAGATCCGGTCGCGGCGTACGAGGCGGAACGCCGCTATGGTAGATGGGGCTCGCTCCGCCCCGCAATCGCAGCCTGACGCTGCGGCTTCAGCGCGGATACCAAGTTCGTTCAACGAAGCTGGTGTCGCCGTCAGCATTGATGAAGGTTGTGTGGTCCAGGATCTTCCGGATCAGAGGAATCGTAGTCCGAATCCCGTCCCCTTCCACCACCATTTCATCCAGAGCCCGCCGCAGGCAGGCAATGGCCTCTTCCCGCGTCGGCTTGTGCACGATCAGTTTGCCGATCATCGAATCGTAATAGGGGCTGATGCGGTATCCCTCGTACACATGCGTGTCGAGACGAACACCATTCCCCCCCGGCAGACGCAGGCGGGAAATTGTCCCCGGGCTGCCGCGAAACCCGTTGTCCGGATCTTCGGCATTGATCCGGATTTCGATCGACGAGCCGTGACACGGGATGTTCCGCTGCTTGAAGCTCAGTGGCTCTCCGGCGGCGACACGGATCTGTTCCTTGATCAGATCGATGCCGGTCACCTGTTCCGTCACCGGGTGTTCCACCTGAATGCGGGCATTCACCTCGATGAAGTAGAACTGGTTGTTCTTGTCGACGAGAAACTCGCAGGTTCCCGCGTTGTAGTAACCGGCCGTCTTCACCAGGCGGACAGCGGCTTTGCAGATGTCTTCCCGGACCGACTGCGGCAGATTGCAGGCGGGGCTCTCTTCGATCAGCTTCTGGTGCTTCCGCTGCATGGTGCAATCCCGTTCCCACAGGTGGACGACATTGCCATGCTGGTCGGCGATGATCTGCACTTCGACATGCCGCGGCTTCTCGATGTACTTTTCGATGTACACGCCGCCATTTTTGAACGCCTTTTCGGCTTCGGCGGCGGCGGCTTTCAGCTCGGAGCGGAGGTTGATTTCGTTGAAGGCGGGACGAATCCCCTTTCCTCCTCCCCCGGCGGTCGCCTTGATCAGCACGGGATAGCCGATCTCCGCAGCCAGTTTGACCGCTTCCTCTTCGCTTTCGATCAATCCGGGGCTTCCGGGAACGACCGGTACTTTGGCTTCCAGGGCAATCTTGCGGGCTGCGACCTTGTCACCCAGTTTGGCCATCGCCTCGTGCGGGGGGCCGATAAACTCGATGCGGCAGTCGCGGCACTGTTCGGCGAAGTCGGCGTTCTCGGACAAAAATCCGTAGCCGGGATGAATCGCCTGCACATTGCCCAGTTCCGCAGCGGCAATGATGTGCTCGATCTTCAGATAACTTTCTGAAGCAGGAGCAGGACCAATGCAATACGCCTCATTTGCCAGGCTGAGGTAATGGGCTCCGCGATCGGCCTCGCTGAAAACAGCGACCGTCTCGATCCCCATCTCCTTGCAGGCGCGGATCACTCGCAGGGCGATCTCACCGCGGTTGGCAATCAAAATCCGTTGAAACATGGTGTCCGTCGGGGGCTGATCGGTCCTTGAAATGGAAAGTCCTGTCTTCCGCGAGCGAGCCCGGTCCGCTCACGAACCAGAGGGCGCCCGCGGCAGGATCAGTTGGGCTTCACCAACACGAGCGGCTGACCGAACTCCACCGTGTCGCCGTCGTTCAGCAGAATCCGGACAACCGTCCCGGACAATCCGGCGGGGATCTGGTTGAACATCTTCATCGCTTCGACAATGCAGACCACCGTATCCGGCTTGACCACGTCTCCCACTTTCACGAACGCAGGTTCGCCGGGAGCCGGAGCAGAGTAAAACGTTCCGACAGTCGGACTTTTGACCTTCAACAGATTGTCATCACTGGAAGGGGCCGCCGCCGGGGTGGCCGGGGCTGCTGCTGCCGGAGCCGCCGCCGATGCGGGAGTCGGGGCCGGCGCGGCGAACTGCGGCGCGGCATACTGCGCCGCCGAGGCCAGCACCTGCTGAGGTCCACGACGCAGGACATAGCTGGCTTCGTCCTGGCTCACCTTGAACTCACGAACGTCGTACTTCTCCATCAGTTCCAGCAACTGACGAAGGCCATCAATATCAAACGAACCGCTGTTCGTCTTGGTTTCTCGCGCCATCATTTCTTCCTGGGCTGATTCGCACGAAGTCGACTGACTACCGATCTGTGTCGGTCACGAAGCCATTGCCGCCATCATGATTTGCGGATTCTTGCACCGCCTGGTTTTCGCAACACGCATGGAATCGGGTGGAATAGTGTCGACACTTTCAACAATCGACATGGACCGAATTCCAGTCCTTCGGAAGCGTGGACAACACCTCGCAGCCCTGGCGCGTCACCAGGACATCGTCCTCGATCCGAACTCCCCCCCAGCCCGGAAGATAGATGCCGGGTTCCACCGTGACAACCATTCCCGGTCTCAACACGGTCGTACTCCCCCGCGAAAGGCGGGGAAACTCATGGACATCCAGCCCGATCCCATGTCCCAGACCGTGGTCGAAATATTTCCCGAATCCCGCCTCGCGAATGACTTTCCGAGCGACTTCATCCACCTCACGACACTCAATTCCGGGGCGAATCGCGGCAATCGCCTCCAGCTGAGCCTGCAACACCGTCCGATAGACCTTTTCAAACTTCCGGTCCCCTTTGCCGGTCAGTAGTGTTCGGGTGAGATCCGAGCGATATCCCCCCGGGCCCTTCGCCCCCCAGTCGACCAGCAAAATCGGCGAAGCGGAAATCAGATTCTTCCCCGCCCGGTAATGCGGGAGGGCCGCCCGGTCACCAACCGCGACAATCGCCGGGAAACTGAGGCCATCAGCCCCAAACTGACGCAACGCGAATTCCAGCTCGGCCGCCACCTGGGACTCGGTCTTCCCTTTGGTCAGCGTCGCCTTCAGAGACTCAAATCCCCGCTCCGCAAACCGGATCGCTGTTCGCAGCTCGGCAATTTCCTCGGAGTCTTTAACCGCTCGCAGGCTTTCCACCAGTCGACTGGCTGGAAACAGTTCACATTTCTGACAATTCGCCGCCAGCTGCTCGATCGACTCGACGGTCACCAGATGGCTTTCGAAGCCGACCCGCTCCAGCTTTCCGCGCTGGACCTGTTCTCCCCAGACGACCGCCAGCGACTGGGCAGAGGTCCGGATCACAGCCTCCACATCCGGACTTTCTTCCGCCAGTTGCGTGACAAACCGGAAATCACTGAGCAGCACCGCGTCATCCAACGTCAGCAGCAGCCATGTACTATCACCGGTGAAGCCGGTCAACCAGGTGACATTGGCCTCCCCGGTCACCAGCAGGGCGTCCAGCTGCTGGGATTTCAAGAGCTTGCGAAGCTGTCCACGGCGACGGGAGTATCGATCGGAGGATGGCATGGGAGTTCAGCGACTTTCCATTCACTGCAGGACCGGACGTTGGCTCTCAGAGCCAGCAGAATCAGCATCTGCCGACCGAAGCTGACAGCAGTAGACAGACTGCCGGGGAACGCGGGAAGTCTGCGATGCGGCCGGGGGAAACAAAATCCCGCCGGGCCGGTGGCGGACCTTCGAGAGCCCCCCGCAGAGGGAGCGTCGCAGTGGGACATCCGCAGAGAGCACCGCTGTCCCCCCAAAATCAACGTGTTCCCCTGTGACCCGGGCCTCTGGTCTTGATTGCCGCACTCCAACCCCCGACAATCTGAACACTCCCCGCAAGTGCAGTCATCGGGGGAGCTCCGGCCTTCCATCCGATTGACGCAACGTGCTTCCGCACTTTCTGGCCCAGATCAGCAGCGACGTCGTCTCCTCTTCGCGGGAGTGGGAATGGCCGTTCACCTGGTGGGACTGGATTCCGATTCTGCTGCTGCTCCTGGCGGGGGCCAGCACCCTCTGGTTTGCCCGGCGCGATGCGAGGCAAACCTCTCTGCGCTGGTCGCTGGGACTGGCGGCCCTCCGACTGGCGGTCATCGCCGTGGCACTGATCATCGCGCTGAACCCGCACGAGCGGACCCAGACCGATGCGTATCGCGACTCGCGCGTGATCCTGCTGGTTGACACCTCGCAGTCGATGCAGCAGCCACAGACCGATCCCCGGCAGACACCGGGAGGGATCGGCACCAGCCGGGCCGACGCGGTGCGTGAGGTGCTTGAAAAGTCTGACTTGCTGAATCGGCTCCGCGCCGATCATGTCGTGGATGTCTATACCTTCGACTCCAGCCTGAGCGAACTGGCCGTCCGCCTTCCGAGTACCTATTCCCCGCAAGACAGCGCCGCAGCGGAACCGGCCGTCACTGCCGCTGATGATCCGGCTACGACGATTGACTGGAAAAAGCTGCTCACTCCGTCGGGGGTCGTCACCCGGCTGGGCGATTCACTCGACAACCTGCTGGTCGAGACGAAATCCCCCACGCTGTCGGGGGTCGTGATCTTTTCGGATGGAGCCTCGAACGCCGGGCGCGATATCACCCATCCCCGTGAACGGGCCGGCGCCCAGGGGGTCAAGCTGGTGACGGTCGGCGTGGGGAGCACGGAACAACCGGTCAATCTGGAAGTGGTCCGTATTATTGCCCCCACCGATGTCCAGAAGGGGGATGAATTCGATCTCTCCGCGATCATCCGCGGTCAGAGCCTGATCGGCAAAACCTTCCGCGTCGACCTGCTGCAGCAGGGCCCCAACGACCCGGAACCGACGGTCGTCTACTCACAGGATGAAACACTGGGGGAAGACGGGGCTCCCCGGGAAATCACTTTCCATCTCAAGCCCTCCGATCCGGGCCAATACGAATACACCGTCCGCGCCCGACTCCCCGAGGGACTGGAAACGCGGGATGACGACAACCAGCTCAGTCGGGCAGTCAATCTGTTCGATCGCCCGCTCCGTGTGCTGGTCATGGCGGGAGGGCCGATGCGTGATTACCACTTCGCGCACACCTCGCTCTACCGACATCCTTCGATGCAGGTCGATGTCTGGCTGCAGTCCGGCAATGTCGGCATCAGTCAGGAAGCCAACAAGCTCCTCTTCCGCTTTCCGGAAAGCCCCGAAGAACTCTACGACTACGATGTGTTGCTCGCGTTTGACGCGGACTGGTCGCTCCTCACGCCCGAGCAGCTGGAGCTGATCGTCAACTGGGTGTCCAACGAAGGGGGAGGACTGCTGACGATCGCGGGAGACGTCTTCACCCCGACACTGGTCTCCAAGCCGGAACTGGAGCCGATCCGCAAACTGTATCCGGTTCGGCTGGAAGCGGTCGGACTGGGACTGGCAGCACAGGAAGCGTCGCAGACCCCCTTCCCGTTGATCTTCACGCAGGAGGGGGATTCCGCCGAATTTCTGAAGCTCGAAGAGACCGGGGACCAGACCGCCTGGGAACAGTTCGCCGGTATCTTCCGCACCTATCCGACGATGGGTGCCAAAGCGGGCACCACCATTTACGCCGAGTTCTCCGATCCACTCTCACGCGGAGCAGGAGGGCAGCCGATCGTCCTCGCCGGTCAACGTTACGGACAGGGACAGGTCCTCTATCTGGGCAGCCCGGAAATGTGGCGGCTGCGGGCGATCAACCAAAGCTACCTCGATCGCTTCTGGATCAAGATGGTTCGCAAAGCCGCGGAAGGGCGCTCCAAACGGGGCCAGCAGCGGAGCATGTTCATCCTCGATGGCCGCGAGTTCATGCTCGGACAATCGATTGCGTTGCGGCTGCGGGCGCTGACTCCGCAGTTTCAGCCACTCGTCACCGATACGGTCCGCATCGACGTTTACGGTCCCGGCGGCGTTCCGATGGTCCCCGGACCCCAGTTGCTGCGTGATCCGATTCGTCCCGCCGAATTTGTGGGTGAGTTTCGACCGCTCGTTCCGGGTCGATATCGACTCGAATTCCCGGTTCCCGAATCGGCGGAACGGGTCGTCAATGAAATCGATGTCCAGCTTCCCCGGCAGGAGGCCGCTTCGCTGGTGCAGGATGCCGCGCTGCTCGAACGTCTCACCACCGGGACCGGAGGCGCCTACGTGCCAATCGCCCAGGCCGCCTCGGTCATTCCGCAGCTCCTCCCCAACCGGGGAGAACGTGTGATGATCGACCAGCAGATCCGCGAATTGTGGGACCGTCGCTGGCTGATGTATCTGCTGGGAGCCCTGCTCTCGGTGGAATGGCTGATTCGCAAACTCTTGAAACTTGCCTGACGGAAGAAACAGGACTGTTCCCGCAGAGAAAGCGACGCACGTGACCGCCCCCCGCCCCGAGATTCGACGTGTTCTCAGCCAGCTGCGCTGGTGGATCCGGCGGTACATCCTCATCGAAGGGACCGCCGCCACGCTGGCGCTCGCATGTCTGCTGTTCTGGCTCTCCTACGGTGTCGACCTCGTGTACTTCGAGTTCAGCCAGTTGGAGCTCCCCCGCTGGTTTCGCTTGCTGACCGTAATCGGGATGACCCTGCTGCTGGTCGGCGGATGTCTCACCTGGCTTGTGTTCCGTCTGTTTCGGCGGATGCGCCCCACCGACCTGGCACTGGCTCTGGAACGACGATTCCCCGAGTTGAACGATCGACTCATCACCGCAGTCGAATTGTCGCGACCGTCCGGCTCCGACATTCAGGCTTCCATGCTGCGACGGACGACCGATGAGGCGGTTTCGCAACTCGGCTCGCTGCCGCTGCGTCAGACATTTAACCCGGCGCCGCTGCAGCGGACCCTGATCTTTGCCGGCCTGCTGCTCGCCTCTGTTCTCGCGCTGGGGCTGACGCACGTTCAGGGAATGGAACGCTGGTACAACGCCTATGTGCTGCGACAGGACAATTACTGGGAGCCGTTCCGCCGCAATGCGCTCGAACTGAAAGTCGTTGCCCAGCCGGGCGAGCGGATTCGCAGTTTCAACGATGCCGGAGTTTATCGGCATCCACGGGGAAGTGATCTGCAGCTGCAGGTCAGTTCCGCCCCTGACGCTGTCGAGCCGGATCGCGTGTCGCTGCAGTTCATCAGTCATGCGGGACGGGGACATCAACGGGGACGGGTCACGATGTCCCGCACCAACAGCGGTCTCTTCCAGCACACCCTCAGCCGGGTCGTCGACGATCATGACCTCTGGATTCGCGGCGGCGACTACATCAATCGGATTCCGTTTCGCGTCGAGGTGGTTGATCCTCCCCGGATCGATCGCATCGAACTCGCCTGCGACTACCCCAGCTATACCGGCCTGGATGGACTGGAAGATCGTCTTCTGCCGGTGGTCGGCACACAGGTTTCTCTGCCGCTCGAGACGAATTTCTCGCTGCTGGCCAAGGCCAACAAGCCGCTGCGACGGGTGCATCT
Organism: Planctomicrobium aquicomposti; assembly: GCF_051466325.1. NCBI lineage: Bacteria > Pseudomonadati > Planctomycetota > Planctomycetia > Planctomycetales > Planctomycetaceae > Planctomicrobium > Planctomicrobium aquicomposti. Next base: position 493,871 of record NZ_CP195792.1, on the reverse strand, counting down.
CCGCTCCGAGCGGTTCGAGCTCTCCTTCGAGTTCCCCTCGACGACAACCGGCGGTGAACCGGCTCGCCCCCGCCTGACTCTCATCGACCCGCAGCAGCAGTCGTCGCATGTTCTCGAACTGACCGAGACGTCGGGCCGGCAACTGACCGAGGGTGGGCAGGGTATCCGTGTTCCGTTCCATCTCACGGCGAAAGCCGTGGAACAACTGGCCGCCGTGACGCCGGAAAATGCCCTGCCGATCCCGCTCCCCCCCGATACATCACTGCAGATCTTTCTGGAAGACAGCGACGAGATTTACAGCCCCGAACCGGCCGCACTGACTGTCAACGGAATTGTCGACCAGCCTCCCGTGGTCGATACCCGCCGCACCGGAATCGGCACCGCCATCACCCGGATGGCGAGCATTCCCATCGAAGGACAGCTGACCGACGACTACGGTGTCGTCGACGCGTGGTTCAATTACCGCATCGAGCAGGCAACAGAGGAAGAACGGCTGCCACTCACCAATCCCCCCGCGGGCCAGAAGCAGTTTGTTCTCCGACAGAATGCTGAAAGTCCGGTGGAACGCTTCAACCTGATCCCTCTGAAACTGGAAGATGGACAGACCCTCACGCTGTCCGTTTCCGCCCGGGATGGTGATCACCTCAACGGTCCGCACGAATCCCACGGAGAGCTGTTCACCTTCAAGATCATCCCGAAAGAAGAACTGCTCGGCCGGCTCAACGATCGCGAGGTGACACTCCGTCAGCGGTTTGAACAGATCCGCGAAGAGCTGGCCGATCTGAAGAAGCTGCTCAACACCACGCTCCCCCACATTCAGGCCTTCGACGCCGGACAACGATCGGGTGCTTCGAGTGCTCCGTTGATCGCGGCCTTCGGGGACCGGGGACTGCATCAGGTCCGAAAGAGCCATACCGAATCCCGTTCGATCGAAGTTTCATTCAAGGACCTGCGGGAGGAGATGGTCAATAACCGGGTGGAAACGGCAGAACTGCTGGAGCGGATCGATCGTCGGGTGATTGAGCCGCTCGCTCTGCTGAATTCCGGACCGTTCCTCGACGTCGACCGGCGCTTCGGCGCGTTTCGCCTGGCGGTGGACCGGGGGAGCGGAACCGCCCCTCTGGCCGAGGAGCTGAATCCGGCACTCGACGAACTCCTTGGGCGGATGGATGCCATTCTGAACGAAATGAAACAGCGTGGGTCCTACAATGAAGTGATTCAGAACCTGCAAAAGATGATCGAAGCCCAGAAAAAACTGCTCGAACAGACCGAAGAACAACGTATTGAAGAGAACTTTTTTACGCCTTTAAAGTGAGGTGCCAGCAACGGCAACTCGTGAGGGCAGCGGCGGAAAGAAAAATCATCATGACCTTGCGGACGAAAGAGACTATCCTGAAGGTCAGTGCAGGCGACTCGATTCCCTTCAGCCAGCTTCCGGACGGCACCACTCCGTCGGGAGGCCGATGCGAGGCCGCAACCATGTTTTTTCGCGGATCTCATTTCCGCTGTTCGGTTTGTGCACTGGCTCTCTGGGCTCTCGCTCTCGGGGTTGGACGGAGCGCCCCCGCTGTGGCCGCCGACCCGGTTGCTCTCCCTGCAAAGCCTGCCGAGGGAGAACTTTCCTCTCGCCAGCAACAGCTGATGCGGGATTACGAGCGGTTCGAAAAATCGCTGTTTGATGTGGCGGAACAGGCCCGACGCAAAGACCCGGAGCGGGCCGACCTCCTGTACCGGGCCCGCAGCCAGAGTCAGGAAGCAAATGTCCTCGCCGAAATGCAGGCGATTTCCGAACTCCTTCGTTCCGGCAATCCGGAGCAGGGGGGGAGACGCCCCCAATATGGTCCCGCCGTCGACCGGCAGCAGGAATTGCTCGCCCGGATGGAAGGACTGCTGAAGCTGCTCCAGAGTCTGGATGAACGGGACCGGATCGCCAGCGACATCGCCCGACTGCAGGAACTGCTCAAGGAAAATGGTCGGCTGATCAGCCGCCAGAAGGAAGTCCGGGCGGAAACCCAGCGAGGAAAACCGGCGGATCAGCTGAAGCAGGCCCAGCAGAAGCTCGCGGAAGATACGGGAAAACTGGGCGAGAAAATCGATAGGCAGGATGAGGAGCGCCGACAGGACCGTGCTCCGGAAAATGACCGCGAGTCGAAACAACCAGACGACAAATCCGACAAAACTCCCGAACCCAAAACAGGTTCCGACTCCAAACAAGGTGCAGACCAGCAGCCTTCTGACAAATCGGGAAAGCCGGAAGAGCAGAAGTCAGGCGAGAAACCGGCGAAAAACCAGTCCCCTTCCCCTTCAGACAGCCAGGGGCACCCCTCCCCCTCCTCCCCGATGCCGGGAGAACCCTCCGAGCCGCAGGGACAGGGCGAGAAGAAGTCCCCCCCACAGCAGCAGGGAAAGCCTCAACCGGGTGAGCAGCAGAAATCTCAGCCTCCCCAGGATTCCCAAAGAACCCCGGGCCGCGAAGAATTGGAGCAGGCCCGCCGGGAAATGCAGCAGGCGATCGACGAACTCGAAAAAGAGGACCGCCAGAAGGCCGCTGAGGAACAGGATGAAGCAGTCGCCAAGCTGGAACAGATGAAGGCTCGGCTGGAAGAAATTTTGCGACAACTGCGAGAAGATGAAAAAGAATCGTACCTGACGCTGCTGGAAGCCCGTTTTCAGAACATGTTGAAACGGCAGCTGCGAGTGAATTCCGAGACAGTTCGTCTCGATTCCATTCCGGCGGCGGATCGCCCTCAACAGAACTACGCATCGCAGACCGATAATATTCGCAAGGAACAGGACGACAACAGTTTAGAGGCAGAGAAAACCCTCAGCCTGCTCAAGGAAGAGGGGTCGTCGGTCGCCTTTCCAGAGGCGGTCGAACAAATGCACCGGAATATGAGGGTGGTCGGTTCCCGTTTACTGTCACAGGACACCGGCAAAACGACACAACTCGTGGAGCGGCTCATCGTTGAAACATTAGAGGAAATGATCACCGCCCTCAGGAAAGAGCTGGAAAAGAACGAACAGCAAAAGCAGAACGACAAATCGCAACAGCAACAGCAGGGCCAGCCCGATGACCCCTCACTGGTCGGACAACTGGCGGAACTCAAGCTGATTCGCTCGCTGCAGTCGCAGGTGAACCGACTCAGCGCCGAAATTGGCACAGAAATTGAAGGAAAGACAGCCACCGATCCTGCCCAGATTGAACTTCTTCAAGATCTGGTACGACGGCAGCGCAGATTGAAGGAAGCAACCTACGACCTTTCCGTCGGCAGGAACAAGTAAATGCTGAGTCGACTTCAACGATCAATTTTCAGGATCATCCTGGCTGCCCTCTTCGTCTGTCCGGTCTCCACCCGGGCAGCCAGCGTGGCCGATCAGGTGTTTGCTCCACCCGCTCCGCAGGAATTGCGGTCCGAGATTGATCGCTGGCTTGAGCAGCGGCGCCTCAATCATTCCCCCATTCCCGATGCCATCGCTCCGCTGTGGACGTTCGAGGAACCGCCCCGCGCCGATGAATTGTTCGACGCGTTGCTCCGCACTTATTACATCGCCGATGAGGATGTGCGGAATCTGGTGGAGGCCTGCCGCTCCTGGAGTTTCAGCCCGGATCTGCTGCATGTGCAACTGAACGATGCGGCCCGTGCGCATCATGAACCGCTGCTGATCAACAACGCCCGCTATTTCCTGGCCCGGCACCTCACCCTGCTGAACGCCTATTCCGAAGCGAACGAGATCTTTCAGGAGATCGAACTGCGCTACGTGGTCGATCCGGCCGGCTGTCTGTTTCATCGCGCTGTGTGCGAACACCACCTGCTGCTGAAGAAAGAGGGGCTCGGCTCGCTGACGTTGCTTCTCAATCAGACCGAGAAGGTTCCCCTGCGTTATCGGCAGCTGGGAGAGCTGATGCAGCGGGACCTGAACGAGTTGAAAGAAAAAACGCTGGGAGAAGTCGCGCGGCAGATGAAGGATGCCGAGAATCGCCTGAATCTCAATCAGGCGGACGAAGGGCTGCTGGATGTTGAAGCCCGCATCATCGCCACGCTCGATGAGCTGATCAAGAAGATGGAAGATCAGCAGCAGCAACAGAATTCCAGCGGCGGGGGAGCCGGCGCAGCCGGGGATGCCCCTTCAAATCCGGCCAACCAGTCCTACCTGGGGGGAGTGCGCGGCAAGGGGGAAACCGAGAAGAAAGAGCTGGGACACAAGGACCGCTGGGGGGACCTGCCTCCCAAGGAACGCGAAGCAGCCAAAAACATGCTCGATCAGCAGTTCCCGGCTCACTATCGTCAGGCCGTGGAAGAGTATTTAAAGAAGCTGGCGGAGCGTCCGGCCCCCTGACCGGACCTGTTTTGGTTCTGCTCAAGTTTCTGCGAGAACCCGCCGATCCTGCGCAAGAGTCCCCCCAGATCTGCAGTGACATCGACTGCGCGTGAACTCCCGAATTCAGTCCTCCGGGACAGATGAATTTGTGGAATTCACTGCACTTCACCAGTAAAATCAGCGGTTGTTCCTGGCGGTGGTTGTCGATGCACGCGTTCAAAATCTTTCCCCGGATCTGGCAACTGGGCCTGCTGGCTGTTGCGTTCGCGTTTCCCGGTCAAGCCCGCGGAGATGTCGCCCGCCTGAAGTCGGGGGGCGAAATCCGCGGTGAACTGGTCTCCACCGAGTCGCAAAGCGGACCGGTCTCCCTGAAGACCCGCTCCGGAGCCATTATCACCGTCGACCGCAGCACCGTGGAGTTCGTGAAGCGCCGGACTCCTGTGGTCGAGGATTACATCACCCGCTCACGACAGATCGAAAACACGATCGAAGCGCATCTCGAGCTCGCCGAGTGGTGCCGCACGCAGCATCTGACCGCCGAAAGAAAAGAACAGCTCGAAGCCGTTTTGGATCTCGACAGCGACCACGCGGAAGCCCGACGCAGTCTCGGTTACGAAAAACACTTCGGCCGCTGGCTGACCCGCGACGATCTGATGACGGAACGGGGCTACGTGAAGCACAAAGGGAAGTGGATCACACGGCAGGAATTCGACCACATCGAAAAAACCGATCAACAGCGGAGTGCCGAGCTGGTCTGGTATCCGAAAGTCCGGCTCTGGTTGGGTTGGGCTACCGGCAACCATCCGGGGAAACGTTCCGAAGGACTGAGCGAGCTGCAGCAGATTCGTGATCCCTCCGCGGTCGCGGCGATGACGTCGGCCATGGCAGATCACGCCGATCGGAATGTCCGGCTGCTTTACATTCGCACGCTGGGTGAAATCAGCGGACGAACACCGATTCCGCCGTTGGTCGACCGTTGCCTGTTTGATTCCGATGAATCGGTTCGACGGGCAGCGGCCGAGACGCTCACCCGCGAGGACTATCCGTTTGCGCTCCCGTTTCTGGTGAAGGCGCTGCGGCACGAATCGAATCCGGTCGTCTGCCGGGCAGCACTGGTGCTCAGTCAGATCGGTGACCGGCAGGCGGTCTCTCCGCTGATCGGCGCGCTGGTGACCGCGCACACCTTGCAGATGGAAGTGCCCGACTCGAACCCCATCTCCATCGGCACGGTGAATGGCCAGACTCGGATGATCAACCCGGGACTGGTCTCCGGCAGCATTCCCTATGATGTCGCAGCGCTGGCCCGCGCCGGCCAACTCCCCTACGGGTATACCGTCACCACGGACCCGCACATTCCTGTGCGCACCAAGCTGGTCTCCGTGCGGGTCGAAGTGCGAAACGAGCCGGTGCTCACCGCGCTGCAGACGCTGACCGGAAAAAATCTCGGCTATAACGAGCGTGACTGGCAGGTCTGGTGGGCTGTGCAGAAGGGCTAAAGCAGGTCCCGTTAGGGCATTTTTGTTTTTTGATCTACCCCTTCTTGCCACGCGGACCTGAGCATTTCATCACACGAAACGCCTGCTGGGGGGGCACTGGAAAGAGCAACCTGCTCTAGCGGGTCCCGTTAGAAAGTGGTCCAGTCGAGAATCACCTTTCCGGACTGACCCGAATTCATCACGGCAAACCCTTTCTCGAACTCGGCAGCCGGATAGCGGTGGGTAATCACCGACTTGATATCCAGCCCTCCCTGCAGCATCACGGTCATCTTGTACCAGGTTTCGTACATCTCCCGGCCGTAGATTCCCTTGATCGTCAACATATTGAAGATCACGGTGTTCCAGTCGATGGCAATCGCGCCGGGGGGAATCCCCAGCATCGAGATCTTCCCACCGTGTGCCATGTTGGCCAGCATCTCCTGAAAGGCAGTCGCGTTCCCGGACATTTCCAGCCCGACGTCGAACCCTTCCTTCATGCCCAGTTCACGCTGCACGTCAGCCAGCTTTTCGTGACGAACATCGACCACCCGCGTGGCCCCCATCTTTTTCGCCAGATCCAGTCGCCACGGGTTGACGTCCGTCACCACCACATAGCGCGCCCCGGCATACTGGCAGACAGCGGTCGCCATGCAGCCAATCGGCCCGGCACCGGTAATCAGCACGTCTTCCCCCAGCAGGTCGAACGACAGCGCCGTATGCACCGCATTGCCGAAGGGATCGAAGATCGAGGCGACCTCGCGATCGATTCCCGGTGCGTGGTGCCAGACGTTGGTCTGGGGGATTGAAATGTATTCTGCAAACGCTCCGGTGCGGTTGACTCCGATCCCTTCCGTCTTGGCACAAAGGTGCCGTCGGCCCGCCAGACAGTTCCGGCAATGGCCGCAGACCACGTGACCCTCTCCGCTGACAATTTCTCCGGGGTAGAAGTCGTGGACGTTCGAGCCGACCTCGATGATCTCACCGACGAATTCATGCCCCACCACCATCGGGACGGGAATCGTCTTCTGCGCCCAGGCATCCCAGTTATAGATGTGCAGGTCGGTCCCACAGATGCCGGTTTTTTCAACACGGATCAGCACATCATTGATGCCTACCGTCGGTTCCGGAACATCTTCCAGCCACAATCCCGGCTGGGACTGAGCTTTGACAAGCGCTTTCATCGCATTCCTTAAATGTCTGTCCTGCGTCGAGGACACAGCTCGAAAAATCAGGCAACACAGCCACGGCAAGGATAGAATTCCTCGTCGTTCGGGTCACCGGCAAGTTGCCAATTTCCGCAAAAATAATGCGGCGCAGCGCACAAAGAGCGATAACCTGCCGGATTTCAACCCGAATGGAGACAGGCCAATGGCGACAGTGATTAGCCGTGAATTATAGTGAGGGGAACTCCCCTGATGATCTCCCCAAAATTCTCGCTGGATCGACACGATGCGACTCATCCCCTGCCTGTCTCTGCTGGCCTGCCTGCTGACGGTCCCGATCGTCAGTCAGGGGGAAGACTGGATCTCGCTCTACGGTTCCGCACGCCAGCGGGCCAAAGCCATCTCCAGCAGCGCACTCGCCGTTCCTCTGTCACCGGAGGAGTGGACCGCCAGTGTCGAAACGCGACGGAAACAATGGCGCGAGATGCTGGGACTCTCTCCGCTTCCACCGCGGACTCCGTTGAACGTGCAGGTCACCGACATTCTGCAGCGTGACGGCTATGTCATCGAGAAGCTGGCCTTCGAATCTCTGCCGGGTGTGTACGTCTACGGAAACCTGTACCGGCCGACCGTTGTCGAAAAACCTCTGCCGGCAGTGCTCTATCTCTGCGGGCACGCGTACGGCAAGGCGAGTCCCATCTATCAAAAGCATCCCCGCTGGTTTGCCCAGCACGGTTATGTCTCGCTGATTCTGGATCCGATCCAGCTGGGTGAGTCGAAAGGGGAGCATCACGGGACCTATCGCCAAGGCCGCTGGGACTGGCACAGCCGAGGCTATACCCCCGCCGGTGCTGAAGTCTGGAACGCGATGCGGGCACTGGACTATCTGGAAACCCGGCCGGACGTGGACGCTACCCGCTTTGGTGTCACGGGCAACAGCGGCGGCGGAGTCATCTCATGGTGCCTGGGAGCAGCGGACGTCCGGGTGAAGGTCGTCGTCCCCGTCTGCCAGTCAGGAAGCATTGCGCAGGTCGTCGCGGATCGGAGCATCGACAACCACTGCGACTGCGCCTTCTGGAACAACTATTACCGCTGGTGTTGGCCCGACATCGGCTCGCTGATCGCTCCCCGTGCCCTGCTGATCGCTTCCGGATCAGATGACATTCTCTGGCGGCCGGCGGGCTACCGGGATGTCGCGCAGAGAATTCGCAGACAGTATGCCGCACTGGGAAAGCCGGAACAGTTCGATCTCGTCGAGGATGCGACGCCGCACGGATACACCCCCAAACTGCGGCAGGCGATCTTTACGTGGTTCAACACTCACCTGAAAGACGACCCCGCGCCGGTGACCGATGACGTCACCGAACTGGTGGAGCCGATCGCAGAGCTGCAAGTCTTCAAGGATTCCTCGCCTACCGGTCGGATCATCGAAGTCGACAAGCGACTGCTGGCGGAAGCTCCCCTGCCGACAATCACCACCGAGGCTGAGTGGATCCACTATCGGGACGAGACTCTCCAGCGGCTGAAGGAGACCACCTTTCGGGAAACGGTGAGCGACAGTCGGCCCCTCCTGGATGAGTCGCGGGACGATGGACGGGCACTCCCTGTCGACGTCCGCTACGGAACCCACTGGTTTCACGGGAGCGATGCTCTTCCGGTGGCAGTGAGAACCACCCGTTCTGCCGAGATCAGTTCCCAACCGCTCCCGGCGCTGGCCCTGGCTGCGCAGCCTGAAGACCGCTCCACCACCAGTGGAGGCAAAGCCTCCCGTCCGCAACTGGATGCAAAGGTCATCACCGGCGTGGTCGAGGTGCGCAACACCGGTGCCTCATCCGTCGGCCCCGGATTGTTCTGGACGATTCAGCGCACCTATCCGCTCTTCGGAGAAACCCTCGCCGAACGGCAGGTCTGCGACCTGCTCGGGGGAATTGAAATCCTGCGGAGGGAGCCCGGCGTCGGCTCCGTCGCGGTCTATGGAGATGGAGCGACTGCTCCGCTGGCCATCTACGCGGCGTTGCTCGATCAATCCATTGAGGAGATCGTGCTCGCGAATCCGCCGGTCACGCATACCAACCCCGAAGCGGCGCAGTTTCTGGGAGTATTGCGGACGGGGGACCTGCCGCACAATCTGGCGCTGGCGTATCCCCGGCCCATCACATTCATCGGCCAGATGCCGAAAGAATATGAATGGACCAAGCAGCTGTACGAGACACTCGGAGCCGGCCACCAGGTCCGGGTGGTCAAATCGATGCGAGTCTGGGAACCGGCTGCCGGGACAGCTCAACGGAGTGCAAAGTCCGCCCCATGACGACTGTCGTCCCCCCTGCTCTGGCTGAGGAGCCCCTGACGATCGGGAACCGGCGAATGCCCTCCCGCTACTTCCTGGCTCCACTGGCGGGATACACACAGCTGGCGTTTCGGCGCGCCATCCGGCAACTCGGCGGGCTAGGGCTGGCCACAACAGATCTCGTCCAGGCAACTCTGCTCCGCGCACAACGGCCCAAGTCGCTGGAGCTGATCGCTACGTCGCCGGACGACACCCCGCTGTCGATTCAGATTTTCTCAGGCATCAAGGCTGATCTGATTGCCGCTGCGCAGTGGCTGGAGGACCAGGGGTTCGCTGGAATCGATCTCAACATGGGCTGTCCGATGGCGAAGGTCAACGGCTCCGGTGGAGGAGCACGGTTGATGTGCGACACAGGCGGGGCCTGCAGCATCGTTGAAGATCTGGTGCGGGCTGTTTCGATCCCGGTGACGGTCAAAATGCGGCTCGGCTGGGACTCGCAGAACATCACCGCACCGGCCCTCGCACGGGAATTTGAACAGCTCGGTGTCGCTGCCATCACGATTCATGGACGGACCCGGCAGCAGGGGTTTCATGGCAGGGTGAGCCTCGACGGCATCGGACAGGTTGTCGCTGCGGTCTCGCAGATCCCCATTATCGGCAATGGTGATGTCCGCACGCCTGCAGATGCCCTGCACATGCGGCAGAGCACCGGCTGTCAGGCGGTCGCACTCGGGAGAGGAGCGTTACTCGATCCGTGGATCTTTGCCCGACTGCAGAGCCTGACACTCGGCCGTCCGGAGACAGCACCTGCATTCGCCGAGAAAGTTCAGTTTCTGGAAGATCACTTTCGGTTCATGTTCGAACAGCACGGTGAGTACAGCTGCTTCCTGTTTCGCAAGTTCGCGGCGTGGTACGGGCAGACGCTCGGAATTCCCGACGATCTGGAACACCGGCTGCGGACGTTTGCTTCGGCGACCGAGTTTGCGGAGATCACGAGCGAAATCCGCGCTCGACCGGGAGAGCGGATCGCCACGCAGGCGACGGCACTCATTCGCGTCCCCAATGGTCCGAACGAACTCTGGTAAGAACCATCACATGCCGGGCGGAAACAGACTGCGGATGCATTCCCTCACGAAGTGATGGTGACATGCTCCGCCAGAGTCGGGTCAGGCGCTGGATAGTCACTGCGGAAGTGAACCCCCCGACTTTCTCGACGGGCCCGGGCCGACTCGATCATCAGCCGGGCCACCAGCAGCATGTTCTGCAGCTCCCAACCGGCGACTGAATGAAACTCCCGTAATGAGACATAACGATCCCAGAAATCGACCTGTTGCTCCGCAGCCCGCAGCCCCTCTTCATCGCGACGAATCCCGACATTCCGCCACATGATGGCACTCAGTGAATTGTACAGGTCGGTGAGATTCAGCTCGTCGGCATCGGCCACTTCTCCGGCCCACTCCGACTCGATGGAGGGGACCTGAAACTGATCGGGAATCGACAGTGCCAGATTCGAGGCACCTTCCCCCGCTCGAATCCCGTAATACAGTCCTTCCAGCAGACTGTTGGAAGCGAGCCGATTAGCCCCATGCAGGCCGCTGGAGGTCACTTCACCAGCCGCCCACAACCCCGGGAGCGTGGTCTGTCCTGCCAGATCGATGGTCAGACCGCCCACCATGTAATGGGCGCCGGGGCGAACCGGAATGCGGTCACGCGCGAGGTCGAGGCCGAATTCACGGCAGGTCTGGCTGATGTGCGGAAAACGCTCGGCCACATGATTGGGGGGAACCGACGTCAGATCGAGATACACACAGGAATGCCTGGTCTTTTCCATTTGATCGGTAATCGCGCGGCTGACGATGTCGCGCGGAGCCAGCTCTCCTCGGGGGTCGTAATCCTGCATGAAGGCATAGCCATTCACATCAACCAGCTTCCCTCCTTCACCCCGCACCGCTTCCGAAACCAGATGCCGACTACTCCCGGCGATGTACAGCACCGTCGGATGAAACTGCATCATCTCCATGTCGCGCAGCTCGGCGCCCGCACGGTACGCGATGGCGTGACCATCGGCGGTGGCGATATCGGGATTTGTCGTCTCGCGATACACACGGCCTGCTCCACCGGTGCAGAGGATCGTCTGCTTGGCCCAGACAAATGTCCGTCCGTGGTGCGGATTCCAGACCAGTGCCCCTTTGCAGGTCCCCTGATCTGTCAGCAGGTCGATTGTGAAGGTCTTCTCCCAGAGATCAATCCAGTTCGCACCGCGGACGGTTTCAATCAGCGCCCGCATAATTTCTTTTCCGGTCGCATCGCCGAGCGCGTGAGCCACGCGGGCGTGACTGTGTCCCCCCTCAGTCGTCAGCGCGATGCGGCCATCTTTGCGATCGAACTTGGCGCCAAACGAGACCAGTTCGCGAATCAGCTGCGGCGCCGCCTGGACCACATTCCGCACCACCTGTTCATTACAGAGTCCCGCTCCGGCAATCAGTGTATCGTCAACATGATTCTGCACCGCATCGGTCGGATCGAGCGCTCCGGCGATCCCCCCCTGTGCCCAGGCGCTGTTGGAAAGATTGATCCCATCTTTGGTGACGATAATGGCCCGCAGACGGGGATCGACTTCCAGCGCGGCACGAACTCCGGCGATCCCCGCGCCGATCACCAGCACGTCGGTGAACACATGTGGAATCCGCTTGGGATGGAAGCGGGCCAGATAGCGGCGGCGGGGCTGGTAATGCAGTTTGGTCATGTTTCGAGCGGGTTCGTGATCAACAATCGGACAACGGGCCTGAAGTCGCGGCAGGAAATGTGTTGGCCGGATTTGCGTGCTGGACGGCCTGCCGTGGCAGCGCGCCTCACGAGGTGACTCCCCGTTCCTGCCAATCCGGAACAGGCATTTCGCCAGCGCCGCAATGGCATCGTAAAGCATCTGCTTCCACGGGGGCAGGCCAAGTCCTCATCCGCGTGAAGAGACCGGCCCGACAGACAGGGGTTCGGGTTGCAGGAACACTGGCCCGCCCCCCCCCACGCCGAATCAAACCGGGCCCGGCGCTGGGGGCTCGGGAATCGACTTTCCATGCGGGTCCAGCTGCGGGGAATCGAGTTCCTCATCCAGCTGCGAGCGGAGATCCTGATCCAGAAAATGCTCGACGAAGTGGGCAGACTCATGCAGATGGTCATCGGGCAGATCGAAGTGCTTCTGCATGTAACTTTCCCACAGCCGATGCGAGCGGACGAGCTGGGCCGCCTGTTCACTGCCCGATGGAGTCAGATGCAGGCCGCCGACCGTCGTAATCAGTCCTTTCCGCTGCAGATCCCACAGGGCGACTTTCCAGTGCAGGGGCCCAATCCAGGCGGTCTCCTTTCGCACCTGTTCCGGGGGAACGTGTTGCGGACGTGACTTTTCCTCGAAGCGATACAGCGTCGCCAGCACATCATCGGCGGCCATTTTCAGCGTGAGCATCAACCTCCCTCGCCACCGCCCGATCAGACCATTCCCCGGCGAGAACAGAAACGCCGCGACGAAAAACAGGCCGCAGGCGACCGCCACCATTCCCGAAGTCCCCGCATCCTTCACGTGAGGAAAACCCAATCGGGAGAACAGGAACTCGGGAACCGACTTGGCGAGCACGCGTCCCACGAAGGCACTGCAGGCGGCAATCGCCAGGCTGAGCGGAATGATGACCGAGAGTCGATCGCTCAGGAGCAGGGCACAAGCGGTCGGGACAATCAACAAGGCAACAACCAGGATGCTGCCGACCGATTCAAAGGCCATGACGACCGTCGCGGCAGTGATCCCCATCAGCAGATAATTGACGAGACTGGAACGGATCCCCTGTGCCGTGGCAAATTCGGGATCAAACGCCGTCAGCCGCAGCTCCTTATAGAACAGCAACAACAGCACCAGATTGACCAGCAGGAGCCCCCCATTGGTCAGCACAGCCATTGGAATTTGTATGCCCAACAGCGGGACGGTCTCGAACACCGCCAGTTCCAGCTGCCCGAACAGCACACAATCGGCATCGAGATGAATGTCATCGGCCTTGAGACGGATCAACAGCAGGCCGAGTGCAAACAGCGACGTAAAGACCACGCCCAGCGCCGCGCTCCCCTCGACCCGCCCGAGCTTCTGCACCAGTTCGGTCAGCAGCGCGGTGGCCATGCCGATCAGGACAGCCCCCGCAATCAAAATGAACGGTTCCAGCGCCTGCCGGGTCTCGCTCGAAATCCATCCCGCGGACTGCGCTGCATACGAAAGAAGGAACGCCAGCACCACTCCCGGCAGGGCCGTATGGCTGAGAGCGTCTCCCATCATGCTCTGCTGGCGGAGAACCAACCAGACTCCCGGCAACGTACACGACATCGCCGTGACGGCCGCAGCCAGGACGATGGCAGTGTCCCAAGGCTGCCACCATCCTTCCGGCGCAGCCGCCAGCAAGGCCGGGAGATGGGCATTCAGGGACATGGCCACAGGATTCATGGGCTTATTGTAACGCCCACGACCCGCGGTGAAATCCTACCGACAGGTGGTCGAGATGATGAGACAAAAGCAGGCGACGCCAGAGCCTCCCTGCTCCGGCTGCCGCGCGTTCTCTGTCAGGGATGGTTCTGATCCGACCCTGCGACTTTCACCAATTTGTTGTAAAGGCCCAGGATTAAGAACGTGGGAGCCCACTGCCCGACGAAGAGGGCATCATGATTCCTTCCGGAAAACTTCAGGAATAATGATCCTCCGATCGATCCGAGTGCTGCCCAGAGAAACAGGTCGGAAGGTAGCTGCGCTGTCTGATCTTCGATCGTGCGCGCGACCCATCCTTCTCCGTGACGATCAGCCTGTGCATTCTCAAATCCGCTTCGCATCCCCGTTTGTGCTGCCGACATGAAAAACTCCCTTTTGCTGTAGAAACGTCCCGCTTGAAATCCGCCCGGGACCTCGTGCGAATCGTGTGCCCGTCCAGCCATGCCCATCTGATTGCACGAAAAACAGGGGCGAAGGGAACCGTGAGGTCTGCCCCGCGTCCCTGATCGGCGACCGTGAGGTCAGGTCGGAAGCGCTCGTTCACCGCGACCCAGAGCCCGGGCGCGCGCGCATCGACTGTTGCCGCCCCGCAGCACAGCCACCGGGAGCCGACGTTGTGAAAGCCGTCGCCCCTTAGCCCCGGCCCAGTTCGCGGGAACGCTCGGTCGCAGCCCGAATCGTTTTCATCAACGTTCCCCGGACTCCTGCCGCTTCCATGACTTCCAGTCCGGCAATCGTCGTTCCACCGGGGCTCGTCACGGCGTCTTTGAGCTGTCCCGGATGTTCCCCGGTCTCCAGCACCATTCGGGCCGCCCCCAACAGTGTCTGCGCGGCCAGTTTTGTCGCTGTCACGCGGGGAAGCCCCATCAGCACACCCCCATCACTGAGAGCTTCGATCAGCTCAAAGACGTAGGCCGGGCCGCTTCCCGAAAGACCGGTCACGGCATCCAGCAGCGACTCTGCCACTTCGAAAGCGATGCCGACGGTGGAGAGCATCTGGGAAACGAGTTCCGCATCTTCTGCAGTCGCATGTCGTCCGCGAGAGAAACCTGAGGCCCCGGCACCCACCAGACAGGGAGTGTTCGGCATCACGCGAATCACCCGGCTGCTACCGAGTCGCGCTTCGATCGTCGCCAAGGGGATCCCGGCAGCGATCGACACGAACAGATGCCGGGGGTTCACTGCGCCGGCCACTTCGTCCAGCAGCGGCAACATCCCCTGCGGCTTCACCGCGAGAAAGATGATCTGTGCCTGTTCGAGCACTTCGCGGTTTGTGGTTGTCGTGGCCGCTCCCGTCCACTCCGCAAAGTTGTCGCGGGCGGCAGCGACAGGATCACTGCCGATCACGTCTTCCTTGCGGGCGAAGCCGGACTGAATCAAGCCTCGGCCCAGAGCGGTCGCCATCTTGCCGGCACCAATAAACCCCACCTTATTCGGACTCATGTCGACTTTCCGCATTGATGCCTGCACTTCCGCTGGGGGGCGTCCCTTTTCCGGCGAGAATGTATGCGGCGCGCTGCCGCTCGTACTCGGCCGCCGTGATCGTTTCCTCGCCCACCACTGATGCCTGCTGGGACTGCTTAAAAAACTTCTTCAGATAGGGAACACACCACCCACAGCCGGTCCCCGCTCCTCCGCATTCACTGATCTGACTGGCTCGCTGCGGCTTGCGCACCCGCAGAAAGTTCAGAATTTTCCGCTGGCTGACGTGGAAGCAGTAACAGACCTGATCATCAAGTTCCATAACATCACACGTTATATCGCACAGACGTCGGAGAGGCGACCGCGCTGAAAGACCCTGACGGCCAAACCACTGCGGCCAGGACACCGCTTCCCAGGATGCGTTCGTTCCGGGACTGAGTACCGCGACTGAGCACCGCCACTTCAGTTCGCCAGGGAAACAGCCATCCGAGGCTCTCCCCGAGAGTGATGCAGCGGATGCGTTCAAATCTCAAACGCCATCAGATCCGGTCGAGCAGATCCAGCCAGACCGCCAGCCGGTCAACGGTCTCTGAAGGGAAGCCGTTGTTGTCCGGGGCCGACCAGGGAAGCTGCAGCGTGGGAAATTTCCGCTCACGCAAAACATTGGCCGACTGGTCAATGATTTCCCGCTGCGGCGAATCGACAGCACTGGCGAAGACCACCTGCAGCGGAAACTCGGGAGCGTTGTCGGGAGGCAGGCTGCGCAGCGGCGCCTGAATAACGATCAGCCCACGGACGAGGTCGCGGTACTTGAAGGCAAGTCGGGAGGCAAAAATCCCCGAGTCTTCCCGCCCCATCACGATCAGCCGCGCGGGGTCCAGCCGATAGCGTTCACCCAGCCATTCGACCACTCCTTTCACGGCATCTTCCTGATCCGGAGTCCAGCCGCCGATGTCCCCCGAGCGGGGGCCGACGAGAATCAGGCCCCGGTCCCGACAGATGTCCGTCCAGGCCCGCAGGGTTTCTGCTTCCAGTGTATCGCCGGCCGGATGCAACCAGACCAGAACTCCCCACTCCCGGTCGTCGCGGTAATTCTCGGGGACGTAGGCCCAGAAGCTGAGTCCGTCATTCGGCAACCGCTCGTTCAGCCGACCGACAGCGGCGGTCACTTCCTGATCCGGTCTTCGCAGCAGCTGTCGTTCGAATTCCTCAGGAAGAAGCTCGGACAACGTGCCGAGTGTCGCATCGACTTCCCGGGCTTCGCCGCCACGCTGGATCGTCAGCGACACCGGAGTTTCCGGACGCTGCCGACGAATGAGAGCCGCCAGCTCCTGTCGGGTACGGACCTCCTCTTTGCCGACTTTCTGAATCCGGTCACCCGCCTGAATCCCGGCTTTCTCAGCGGGGGAATCGGCCAGCACGGCGCGGATCGCCACGGGCCCCTGTTCTGCACCGGTCATTCTCTCGGCGAGAAGTCCCAGATACGGAAACTGATAAGGCTGAATTTCGGCGGCCAACGTCAGGACCGCCTCAACGTTCTGATCACCGCGCTGCACGCGGAGCGTGATCTCATCTTTGGCATATTTGCGTCCGACAACCTGTTTGAGGTCATTCAGCTTGCGGACCGGTTGGCCGTTCACGGCGACAATCACGTCATCGACTTTCAGTCCCGCTTTGTCGGCCGGGGAATCGGGAAAGACCCGAATCACTTTCGCAGCTCCGCTGATCGCTCCCTGATCTTCAAAGCTGACTCCCAGCAACCCCCGAAACAGGGTTTCTCCCGCGAGCAGCCGCGCGAGAACCGGTTCCATGTCACTCAGCGGCACGGCGAAACCGATACCGCTGTCATACCACTCGACGCCGGCGGTCTCGCCACTTTCCTGCGGAGAGAGGGGAACCACAATTCCCAGACAGCGTCCGGTCAGATCGATCAACGGACCCCCATAGTTAATGGGAGATGTCTTGGCATCGGTCTGGAGTGCCCGGCCGGAGATCCGCTGCAGGGCGCTCACGATGCCGACCGACAGGTTCGGAAACTTCTCATCAAAGACCCGCCCCAGAGCGATGGCCCGTTGCCCGACCCGTATCTCCGCGGCAGGAACAGCCTCAATGGGGGTCAGGTCTCCGGCATCAATCTTCAACAGGGTCAGCATCCGTGAGTTGTCGGACGCGACAAGCTGGGCAGCGAACCGGCGTCCATCCGACAGCGTCACCAGAATCGACGAAGGACGTGATACAAAGTTGAACTGGCTGGTCAGGATGTAGCCATCAGCCCGAATGATGACTCCGGTTGTCGGTCCGGTCGCTGTCAGCAAATCCCCGACGAGATCGACCCCGCCGACGGTTTCGATCCGGACGACCGAAGGGTCGGCCGCAGCGACAGCCTGCTGAATCGCCAGCTGCTCCAGTGCGATGATGTCTTCCGCCGCGATGGCCGAGGCGGTCAGACTCCAGCACATCAGCCCGACCAGCAGCCATCGACCTGCGTGCGCCGGAACGGCTGATGCGATCCGATGGCCCGCCGCAGGAGCAATACCGGAACCGGCGCCCTTCCCGATCCGTGTGGCAACAGAGAAACAAAAATCAGCAGACATGCGACCTCAGCGGCTTCAGGGCTTTTTCGGAACGCGAAACGTCACGGAGACCAGAGCATTGTCTCTGCGCACGATCAGTTGCAGGTCATCCCCCGCCATCATTCGCTGCAGAACTCCATCCAGAGATTGAATCGAATTCACCAGTTCTCCATTGGCGAACACGATCAGATCGTCGGGCTTCAGACCCGCTCTGGCGGCTTCCGAGTCGGCGACCACGGTTTCAATATAGGCGGGAGTCCGTTGCACGACATCGGGAACGAGAACGACTCCGAAGTCCAGCAGCGAGTATTTCTTCTCGCGGTGCTGGTCCCCCTCGGTCAACGGGTCGGTCCGCTGGAAACGTCCCGCGATGATGTCTTCGACCGTCAATCGCAATTCGTCAATCGGCACGGCATAGTTCAGCCAGGTATTGGTCTGGTCACTTTTGACTTCGCGTCCAAGCATCGCCAGCAGTCGGCCGTCGTAGGTTGTGAGCACTCCACCGGCGGCCCCGGGATTGTTCGTCACCGCGTCGAGCACATAGATCGGCCCCGAGTACGGAACTTCATAACGTCCGCGGCGGGCAGACAACTCGGTCCGTGCGGAAACCACACCGTGCGTGACCGTCACCGGCTCATCACCAACGGCCACCCGGAACATGTTGCTGAAGGCCAGCACCGCTGCCCCCGGCCCAACGCTTCCTGTCTGGGTCAGATCAAAACAGGGGAGCTGCTCCCCTTCGATCTTCAGCACCGCAAGATCTTTGCGAAAATCGGTGCCGATCACTTTTCCGTAAACACGCCGACCATCATGCAGCACGACCGTGACGGCCTCGGTGTCAAGCAGATGGCTCCAGGCGGTGACGATATGTCCCTGTGGAGTGACTAGAAACCCGGTGCCGTAGCCGGCCAGATTCTTGAGCCCCCCCGCTCCGTACAGTTTGACCATCCGCTGCTGCACAGTGTCGATGGTCTGATGGATGGAATCCGCCCGCGCAGAGGTCACGTTGACGAGCAGACAGCCGAGAAAGGCCAGCCAGCAGAGCCTACGACCTGATGGTGTTCTTCGCCTGTTCATGGTGCGGAGGCTCCCCCCGTCGCCGGTGTGTAGAACTGCACACGCTGGATCTGCAGTTCCCCCCAGGTCTGATCCGCATGCCGGATCGACCAGCGGGTCGGGAACGTCAGACTGTCGAGTTTTGCAATGCCGGAGAACCGAACCTGACAGGGATCCCGGTCTTCTTCCAGCAGGGTATCAAAGCCGAGCAATTCACCCGTCTGCTGACGGAAGTACCAGCACGACCGGACAAGCCCTTTGGTCGTCACGAGCACATCGACCCGCTCACCGCTTCCGTCGAGCGGTTCACTCCCCAGATAATAAAGCTCCGTGAAGTAATCATCCCGGTCCTGCAGCAGGTGGCGGAACTGTTCCATGGCCACCAGCAGCCCGCCCGTGTTGGCGGGCAGGTCTTCCAGTTCCTTCGCCGGATTCTGCAACGAGAGGTTGGAGCCGACTTTGGCCGCGAGAGCATCCGGCTGCAACCGGAACTCCGCCGGTGAATTGTTGACGGTGCCGACAATCGCCCAGCCTTGCGGTCGACCGCTGTAGTCTCCCCAGTCACCGAAAAGTTTGAGCAGCCGCTGCTGGTGCTGCGCGTTGAAGGCATAGTTCGCGTAGCCGCGACGTTCTTCGTACAGATGCTTGTACTGTTCAGGAATCTGCACTTTCGGTCCGGCATGGGGTTTCTGCTTCTCCGGCTCTGGCCCGGGGGGAGGGGGGCGATCGTCGAGATCTTCTCCCTGCAACAACTCCGAACGGCGATGCAATGCCATCAGCCGGACATGAATATCGTGCCGCTGCCCATCGCGACGATAGGACAGGGGAATTGTCCATCCTTGCGGATAGATCCCCAGAATGTTTTTAAACTGATTGACGCTGCGGATGGGCCGACCGGCAAACGAAACCAGTTCATCTCCCCTGCGCAGACCCCGGCGGTACGCTTCCGAATTTTCCATGATCCGGGCAATTTCTACAGTCCCTTCAGCGGTGGCACTCACCGTGGCACCGAGAGTGGCATGGTCGACGACCCGGCCGCTCTTCAGCTGATCGAGAAAATTCAGCACCTGATTGATCGAGATCGCGTAACCGGCACCGACGTTGAGTTTGCCCCGCTTCTCCACCGAGATTCGTCCGTTGATGCCGATGACCTCTCCCTGTGCGTTGAATAATGGCCCCCCCGAGTTTCCGGGATTGATCGATGCATCGACCTGCAGGCAGTCGGTGTATTCGAGAAACGTTCCCGCCGGGAACTGATAGCGATGCACGCCGCTCACCATCCCCGCGGTCACCGTGGGTTGGAAGTCATTGGCCAGCAGAAACGGATTCCCCATCGCAAAGGAGGAATCCCCCGCCCGGACCGCATCACTGTCACCGAGCGTCGCAAACGGGAAGTCGGTCCGACCCAACAGCTTGATGACCGCCACATCTCCGGTCGGGTCGATCCCGACCAGCACGGAATCGTAGATGTTGCCGTCGTTCAATCCGCACTTGAGGAATGGCCCCTGCCCCATCACAACGTGAAAATTGGTGACGCAATAGCCATCGGCGTCGATCAGGACACCCGATCCCCCCCCTTCGCCCCCAGCAGCGAAAATAGCGACCACCGTCGGAGCAACTCGCTCCATCACCGCGATGCGGGCATTCTCCGCAGCCCGAACTGCTGCGGGAACCTCTACCGCGGCACTGACCGGCGCGCTGGCAACCAGCAGTCCCAAGACGAACCCCAGTCCCAGAGTGCAGGTCTCCCTCGGCCTTGTGGTTTTGATCGATGGACCGTGGATCATTGAATCACCTGAGCGTCACCAAGTGCGAAATGTTCCAGCACTCCCTCATGCGGCCCCAGGGACTCCACACGGATCAGCAGTTCCCGCACGTTCGTCAGGTCGACATCCAGCGGAACAGGCGAATCGCTCCAGAGAAATTCCTTCGACCACAGCTCTTTGCCGTCTCCCTGCAGAACCAGACGAACGCGCGGCTCGAACCGGGGCATCTGAACGACATGCGTTCGCTCAAACCCGGCCTGGCACTTCAGCCGGGTAAACTCACGATTCAAACGGAACCGCAAAACAGCACCGGAATGCAGCCAGAGTCCGCGGCGATATTCCTGTTTTCCGATCAGCAACGGCAGCCGTCCCCCGCTTCCGGCGGGTGAGTTCCGGGCGACGAACCACACGACCGATTGATCCGCCCCCGGCGCTTTCGACTCCGTGGAATCAAAGGGCAGGTCGGCGAGAAACTTGATTCGGCCCCCTCCGTAGTCGATTGATTTGACTTCATCGAGAGGGATTTTCAGTTCCCCCAGCGTGGACTGAACCGAGAGATCATTCCCCGAAAGCGACGCGGTCGTGATCGCCAGCACAGACTTCTGCACCGTGTGCAGCTGCACCTTGCCCGTTGCGGCCGGTGCTCCGCGTGACGCAAACACCACTCCGAAGACCCGCTCGCGGGGAGCAGACAACTCTCTCCCGCGCGCGAGCAGCACGACATTTTCTGCGGTCACACGGGCAATCGACCCGGCGGCATAGTCGAGGACATCCCCCTTCTGAAAGACCAGTAGATCATCGCGAGTGTTACGGGCTCGCAGCTCTTTCCAGCTGGCAGCGATTTTGTCATCGAGCGGCTTCAGTCGAACATCGGTCAGTTGTCGCAATGGGAGTGACAGTTCCCCCAGTCCCGGAGCACTTAGAGTCACCGTGGTTC
This sequence comes from Planctomicrobium aquicomposti, assembly GCF_051466325.1. Taxonomy (NCBI): domain Bacteria; kingdom Pseudomonadati; phylum Planctomycetota; class Planctomycetia; order Planctomycetales; family Planctomycetaceae; genus Planctomicrobium; species Planctomicrobium aquicomposti. The sequence continues at coordinate 472,356 of NZ_CP195792.1, read as the reverse complement.
CATCGGTCTGGAACTCAGTCGATTGAATCTGGGAGAGATCCACGAGACCGGTGGTGATGCCGTCCAGGGGCTTCTCGGCATGACCGAAATCGAGTTCCATCACCTGATCCAGCGGAACCGACTGTTCCACACCTTCCACGACCAGCGTGAGAGAATCAGGGCTTAGCTTCTCGAGGTCACCCGTGCGCGAGGCTCCATCCAGGAGCGTCAACGTGACCGGAGGTCCAGCCTCCACCGTGGTACAGAGCAGCAGAGTCCAAACTGCAAGTTGGCAGACGATCCTCAAGTTCTACTCCTCCTGCATTCGATCCCGCGTTCTGTCAGGAAGCCGGACTTCCTGAAATCGGGTTCGATCCATCATATCGCATCAGACTGGCGCGGGCTCCCTCGGAAACCCAAAAAAGACTCCGGCCCGGCCGGCAACTGACTCGTCCAGACCGGAAAAGCCCCCGCGCGATCAGGGCTGCGGGGGCCTGTCGACACACGATCAGGACCTGTCACGGGGCAACCACGCGGCGACTTTGCAACCGCCCTGATCGAATTGACGCATTCGATCCGCATGATACGCTCGGAGAGGAAGCGGAATCTGCGTCGCCAGACTATCGCCGTCGCCGACCACTTTCCTCACCCTTCGCAGCCACTGCAGCTCACTCTCTGAGTTGGGGTGACTTCACGCCCCGTGAACTGAACTTGAGAAAGCCATCCCATGAAATTGTCCTGGTTCCCTCTGCTGGGCCTTCTGTTTGGAGCAGCTGCCATGAACTCAGCTGTCAGTGCTGCCGTTCAACATCAGGAAGTCACCTACCAGCATGCGGGAACTGAGCTCAAAGGCTATCTCGCCTGGGACGATTCGATTCAGGGCCCCCGCCCCGGCGTGCTGGTGGTTCACGAATGGTGGGGTCTGAATGATTACGCCCGCAGCCGTGCAGATCAGCTGGCAGCACTCGGCTACACCGCTTTCGCCCTCGACATGTACGGAGCCGGGAAGTCGACCACACATCCGCAGGAGGCCGGTCAATGGGCCACCCAGACCCGCAACAACGTACAGGAATGGCGGGCCCGGGCATTGGCGGGACTCGATGTCCTGAAGGGACATGCAACAGTGGACCCGGAGCGGCTGGCGGCCATCGGCTATTGCTTTGGAGGCTCGACCGTCTTGCAGCTGGCGTATGGAGGCGCTCCGGTGAAGGGGGTTGTCAGCTTTCACGGCGATCCGGTCCTTCCCGAAGAGGGGACCAAAATTGCCGCCAGCGTTCTTCTCTGCCACGGCTACACCGACGAGTTCATTCCCCCCGCACGGATCGACGCCTTCGAAGCCCGACTGGAAAAAGCGGGTGCCGATTTCCAGGTGATCGTCTACGGCGGCACGCGTCACGGATTCACCAACCCGGGCGCGGACAAGCACAACATTCCCAATATCAAATACAATCAGGACGCCGACCACCGGTCATGGGAGCAGATGAAGATCTTCCTGACCGAGATCTTCGCACGCAAACAGTGAGAGCCTGTTCTCCCCCGGCCCGCCCGGTCGCACCGGTCAGAACGGTCACGCCGGGGGGCATTCGCCCGAGTCCCGTCTCCTCCGCCGCGAGGGGACGGGAGACAGACTAGGCATTTGCCGGAACGCGTGTCAGAATTAACGAATCAGAGACAGGCGAGAAAAACTCGTGGCCCCCTGTCTCCCCTCTTAGCTCAGCGGAGTCTGGAACGGTGATCTTCGGTTTCGGCAAAAAGGCAGCGAAAGTCGAAAAGCAGGACGACGAGGAAGAAGAACTCGACTTCGTCCAGTTTCAGGGAGCTTTGAACGGTGTGACTCCCGATCTGGGAGCCAATGCCAAACTGGTGCAGGCCGGACTGGTCCCTGCCAAGCGTCTGATTTCCCAGGCGCTGGCGCGGCGGGCCGAGATGATTCGCCTCGACACGAAGGGCAAAGTGGCGGGAGCCACTCTGTTTGTTGACGGAGTCTCTTCCCCTGGTGAACGGATGCCGGCGCAGATGGCTCTGGCCATCACACAAGTGCTGAAGCTGCTGGCAGGACTCGATATCAAAGTCCGGAACAAGCCGCAGGTCGGCGGCATCAATGCCAGCTACGACGACATTCCCTACGAGATCCGGATCAACACGCAGCCGGTCGAAGGGGTCGAACGCCTGCTCATTCGCGCGCGGAATACGAAGATCAAACTCGATAGCCCGCGCGAGCTCGGCTTTCCCGATGCCCTGATCGACAAGATCCGCGAAGTCACCTCCCGGAAGCAGGGACTGGTGATCGTGGCCGGCCCCCCGTACTCCGGCTTGACCACCGCCACGATTGCCACGGTCCGTTCCACCGATGCGTATCTGTATTCGATCTATTCGCTCCTGCAGCTGGAGGAACGTGAGCTCTCGCACATCACGTCGTTCAAATGGAACGAAGGGGATGACCTGGCGCAGACCATGCGCCGGGCCGTCCGTGAAGATGCCGATGTGCTGTATGTTGATCCGCTGAACAAACCCGAGAACGTCAAGACCGTTCTGGAGTTCACACCGTCGATCAGCGTCATTGCCGAGGTCACCGCCCGCGATGCCGCGGAAGGGCTGTATCGGCTCGTGCAGTATTCCGGAGATCCGCAGGCCATTGCCGACAACGTGAAGCTGGCCTTGAGCCAGATGCTGGTCCGGCTGCTGTGCAAGAAGTGTCGCCGCGCCTATCGACCGAACCCGAAGCTGTTGGCGAAAGTCGGCCTTCCTCCGGAAACGAAGGTCCTCTACCACCCTCCCCGACCGGATGAAGAGGAAGAGGGGAAGAAGCCGGGCGAACCGGTGATTTGCGATGCCTGCGGCGGCACCGGTTATCGGGGGCGGACCGGCCTGATGGAAGTGATCGAGATGACCGAAGGGATGCAGAAAGTCATTCTCGCCGGAGCGGACCCCAAGGCCCTGCGGGCACAGGCCCGCGCAGAAAAAATGCAGTCCTTCCAGTCCGACGGAATCCGGCTGGCTGCCGAAGGGCTCACGTCGCTCGAAGAACTGCAGCGGGCCTTCAAATCACACGGATAGTTCCCGAGCGAGGTCGAGACGTCTGTCAGACTTATGAAATCGACAGGCATCTTTCCTCTCGTTGACGACAGCCGATTGAGAGCAACGCCGTGCCGGAATGGATGCTGTGGCTGACGCCCCTGGTGGTCTTCGCGATCGCCCTGCGCTGGTCGGCGTTTCTCAGTGGCTCTGAAACAGGGTTCTACCGGCTCAGCATCCCGCGTCTGAGCATCGACTCCCGCGCGGGTGACCCGGCTGCGCAGGGGCTGCTGTGGTTTGCGCAGCGGCCCGGCTATTTCGTGGCGACCTGCCTCGTGGGAAATAACATCGCCCATTACATCTGCAGCGCCGCCATCGGCTCCGGCATGGAACAGCTCGTCGGCAAGTCGAGTGATTCGGTCGAAGTGCTGGCGACGCTGGGAGCGGCTCCGGTCATCTTCCTGTTCGGCGATCTGCTCCCGAAGAACCTGTATTACCTGACCCCCTATTCCCGGCTGAAAAGAGAGTACCCCTGGTTCCGCTGGTGCTATCGCCTGCTGTTCCCGATCACCTGGCCGCTGGTGATGCTGACCCGACTGCTGGAGAAGCTGTCCGGCCAAAGCCAGCGACCTTCGGAATTGCTGCTGGGACGAAACCGGTTTCTCCAGTTGGTTCTGCACGGTACGAATGAAGGTGTGCTGAACGACACCCAGAGCCGTCTGGCCAACGGACTGCTGCAGCTGGCGCCGCAATTGGTCAGTGCCAGCATGATCCCCGCCAACCGGATTCTTGGAATCGCCGACAACACCACCCGCACCGAGATGCTGAACTTCGCCCGGAAGTTCGGCGTCTCCGCGGTCGCTGTGCACCGGGCGGGAAAAGAGAACGCCTGGTACGGTTACGCACTGGTGGCCGAACTCTCCCTGTCGACGGCAGCCAGTCCGCGGATCTACCCGATGCCTGTGTTCAACACCCAGACGAGCAAGCTGGAAGCGTTGTACCGGTTACAGGCGGAAGACGCTTCTTACGGACTGGTCCTGAAAGAACAGGCGGTGCTGGGGATCGTTGCCAAAAACGGTCTGGTCGAGCAGATCTATCGTCCCGTTCCTGTCCCGTCGCATTCGACAATCGGAACATAGAGCATTGGGATCTCTGGTTGTCCCCTCCTCGCCCCGAGGATGTCTGCATTGCACGAAACCACACGCCCCGGGAAAGGTTCTCGTTGCGGGGAAAACCTCAAAAGGATTTGAACTCGTTGCCGCGTGAGTTAGACTGGAAACAGGCGAAAAATCCGGTTGGCCAGACAGCGCACTGCCAGCCAGCCCCAGCAGTGAAATGGCGATGCTACCCCGTTATTTCAAGCGATACCGGATGGAGATCGATTTCCGCCGGACGACAATCCCCCGGGCTGAACTCCCGGCCGGTTATTGCTGGCGCGCCTGGAACCCACTGCTCCTCTCTCCTCACGCCGATGTGAAAAGTCGCAGTTTCCAGCATGAGATGGATACGCGGATGTTCGCCTCGCTGGGAACATTCGAAGGTTGCCGGGAGTTGATGCACGGGATTTCTCAACATCCCGGGTTTCTGCCGCAGGCGACATGGCTGATCGAATTCATCGCCAATGAATTCGCCGAACACCTTCCCTGCGGAACAATTCAGGGGCTCACGCACAGTACGACTCTTGGTTCCATTCAGAATGTCGGCATCATTCCCGAGCATCGGGGCTTTGGTCTGGGACGGGCGCTGGTCCTGAAAGCGCTGTCCGGCTTTCGCAGTTACGGCCTGTGGCGGGTCTATCTCGATGTCACCGCCGAAAACAAGCCGGCGGTCGAGCTGTATCGATCCATCGGCTTTCAGACGATCAGCACCACGTATCGCGAGTTGCCTCCGGTCCCCGTCCAGGCGGGCAACCTGTAAAGCTTCCCACTCGATTTCGACAAGAGTGTCGAAACGAGAAACGCCACCCGGGTTGAGGATGACGGCGTGAGAGACGTCAAAATCAAACCCGCACTGACACGTCGGGCTCTGACGACTTCCCACGGGAGCATGAGAGCTGTCGATCCCCCAACACGGCGTTTGCCGTGAAAGAACGACTGCTTCACGCAAAGTAAAATTCGCTTCGCGTCTGGGAAGCGGGCTGCTGGTGGCTGTGCGGTCGCCTCTGCGCACCATCGATGCGAATGGAACGGGACGATTCCTGCCCAGCGGCAGCATGGTCTTCCAGCGGCACGATCCGGTCCGAACTCTCGGGCGCGCGAAGTTCTTCCAGTTCGAAGTCCCGCAACAGCATCTCGTTGAGAATCACGGGATGCCAATTGCCATCCCGTTCGACGACCGGGACATGATGCAGGCGAGCCCAGCGCCGCAGACGGAATTCAGCAGTCAGGTCGAGCGGACAGTTCCCGTTCAGCACAGAGCACCTCAACAACCACGAATCGTTGTGATGGCTCCCTCCTGTTCCAGAGTCTCCTGCGACGTGACTTATCGGCCCAAATTGATGCCTTTCACGAGCATTCCACCGGGAGCGAGAGAATTCGTTGAACCGGCAGATTCCGCCGGACAGACAATCCCCACAACCGTCGCGGCCCTCACCCCCACGGCCGGCCCGCCGACGATTCACGCCCGGTCTGCCCCCAATGCGGGCAGTCGTTCCCATTCCTGACGCACCCTGCGGAGACCGTCGGAGCAGAGTTCAAACTCATGACTCAGCCGCCGCAGAACAGAGGAATCGGGAGCGGCAGGGGAATGCTCCATGGTACTGGCAATGTAGTAAGAGCGTTTTCCCTGCTGCTGGTAGTCGATCATCGCGTCTTTCCTGTCGAAGCCTTTGAGGCGGGTCAGCGCTTCGGGATAGACGCCGGTCCAGAACAGCGTGAAGTCACCGATGTGCCGGTGAAATTCGCGTCGAGGATGGTCTTCGCAGCGTTCGGCTTCCATCAGCATTACGGCCACTTCTTCCAGTCGGCGGCCGACGATATCGCGGAGCTTGAAGATCGCATCGACCCGGATGAACCGCACGAGCAGATTCGACAGATAGTCGATCAGCGGCGGGTCCGCGACACCCAGTTCGACCTGAAAGGTCTGCTCCGTGAGGGCACAGAACAGATTGCGAAGCTGATCATTCCCGGTCAGGACCTGAGACATCGGCACGGCTCCTTGTGCGATCGAGACACAGTTTTGAAAACAGGGCTCGCGATGGAAGCGCAATCTTGAAACCGGCTGACCGGTAACCGATGCGCTGCCTCTCGCCAAGTGCACTTTCAGCAAACGTCGCACCGACAGTGCGCCTGGACAGAAATTCTACGCGCCGACCGGCAACTTGTGCCGGATCGTTTCGCGCGATTCGCCCGTGCCCCTGTCCCCAGCCCGCTGCCCCCCTCAGATCGCTGCCTGTCGGGCCGACGCGTACAGTGCGTTCGCTCTTCGCTGTGGCGTGACGTGGCGGTCCTACAGATCTGCGAGTGGCGGCATCCGCACATCCTGATAACTGCCTGACCTCAGCAACTGAGGCAGTTGCACCATGATCTTCAGCAGTCTCGGCGCGAATTCATCGGCATCGGGCATCTCAGCCGTTCCCCGACGGGCCTTGATCCGTTCCAGAACCGTGTAGCGGGGGTCTCCCTGTTCCGAACAGAGCTGATCCTGCATCGCGGTGTCGACCAGCCCCGGCGCCAGAGCGGTGAAATGGGTCTCCGGATGTTCTTTGGAAGACAGCAGAAGCAGCATATTGAGCGCTGCCTTGGAGATCCCGTATCCCCCCCAGCCCCGATTCCCGCTCACCGACGTTCCGGACGACATGCCGACAACCTGCTCAATCTTCAAAGGAAGATCGAACAGGACATCCAGAATCGTTTTATTCGCCCAGACATTCACCTGCATCACCCGCTGCATGTCTTCGAGTGACTGCTCTCTCAGGTCGCCAAAAGGCCCGAGCACGCCGGCATTGAGCACAGCCAGGTCCAGTTGAGGGACGTTCTGCAGCAACTTGCGGAAGGCTGCGGGAATCTCCTTGTCCTTGCTGAGATCACACGGAACGAAGTGGAACCGCTCGTTCTTCCCCAGATCGGGGGCATGTCGAGCCGTGCCGTACACTTCCCATCCCTGGGCCAGGCACTCGCGCGCGAGCCCCAGTCCGATCCCCGCACTGACACCAGTAATCAGAATCCGCTTGTGTTTCTCTGTCATTCTACTCTCTCTCCGTTGTTTCCAGCGAAGAGTCTCATATCCTTGCCGTTACTCAGCGGCCTGCCCGCGCGGGTATTGTGAAGGAAACCGCATCAGAGCACAAACACAATCGAATGCCGAATATCCGCCTGCGACTGACCTACGATGGAACGAACTATTCCGGCTGGCAGATTCAGCCCAATCGTCCCACGATTCAAGGGCTGATCGAAGAAGCGCTGCTGAAGGTGACCGGCGAAAAGGTCAATGTCTATTCTACCGGCCGCACAGATGCCGGAGTCCACGCTCTCGGGCAGGTCGCGAACTTCCACACGCCGTTTCCGATTCCTCCGCACAAATGGCGACCCGCACTGCAGGCCCTGCTGCCGGAAGACATTGTCATTCTAGAATCCGATCTTGTTCCTGACGAATTTCACGCCACCTTTTCTGCCGTGTCAAAGCGCTACCGGTACGTCATCTATAATCGTCTGGTGGCCGATCCGTTCGCCCGCCGCTACAGCTGGCGCATCGGTCAGCCTCTCAATCTCGAGGCCATGCAGGCCGCCTCACGCTGCCTGCTGGGGACCCATGACTTCCGGAGCTTTGAGTCTCATTGGCCCAACAAGGCGAGCAGCGTCCGCACCGTCCTCGACCTGACTTTTCAGTCCTGTGCCCCCTGGCAGCTGTTTACTGGCCAACCCCTGTCGAAGCAGGCCCACTCGACCGCAGAGCAACCGTTTCTCTGCCTGGAAATTGAGGCGGACGGCTTTCTGTACAACATGGTGCGGACCATCACCGGCACGCTGGTGAACGTCGGCCGAGGGACCTGGACCGCCGCCGATATCGAACGAGTGCTGCAGGCTCAGGACCGTTCCATCGCCGGAGGAACTGCCCCCGCGCACGGGCTCTTCCTGGTCTGCGCCAATTACGGGCATTTCGATCAACCTGCCGCGACGAACGGCCCCGCCCCCCCCCAAGCTCAAGGTGAGAAGCCCCACCGGTCACACACTCCAGCGAGTTCTGATATGATCCCCGCGCGGGCTCGCACCATTGATCTGCGGCCGTGACTGGGCATTCTCTCGAGCGGGAGACGATTCATGTTTCGAGTGTCTCGTATCGTCATCGGGTTCTTCGTGGTGGCGGCACTCTGCGCAGGCACCCCTGTTCCCTCGCTGCAGGCCCAGCAGCCAGCCCAATGGGGTGAGCAACCGAACTTCCTCATCCTCTTCGGTGACGACATCGGCCAGACGAACATCAGCGCCTATTCCTTCGGCGTGATGGGTTACCAGACACCCCACATCGATCGGATCGCCCGGCAGGGAATGCTGTTCACCGATTACTACGCGGAACAGAGCTGCACCGCCGGTCGGTCGACGTTCATCACCGGTCAATGCACGTTGCGGACCGGCCTTTCCAAAGTGGGTCTGCCCCACGCTGCCGTCGGTCTGCAGGCCCGCGACATTACAATCGCCCAGGCGCTGAAGGGGCGAGGTTATGCCACGGGGCAGTTTGGTAAGAACCATCTGGGAGACCGCGATGAATATCTGCCGACCATGCACGGTTTCGACGAGTTCTTCGGGAATCTCTATCACCTGAATGCGGAAGAAGAGCCCGAAGCGCAGTACTACCCGCAGGACTCGGCCTTCCGCAAGCGATTCGGACCAAGGGGGGTCCTGAAATGCAAAGCCAATCCCGATGGCACCCAGTCGATCGAAGATACCGGTCCGCTCACCCGCGAGCGGATGGAAGTGATCGACGACGAAACGACCGCCGCGCTGGACTATCTCGATCGGAAGGCCGCAGCCAAACAACCTTTCTTCTGCTGGTGGAACGCCACCCGCATGCACTTTCGCACACACGTCAAGAAAGAACATCTCAGCCCGCCGGGAATCAACTCGCGCAGCGAATACCAGCAGGGAATGATCGAACATGATGGGCATGTCGGCCAGTTGCTCGACAAGCTCGATCAGCTCGGCATCGCCGACAACACAATTGTGCTTTACACCACCGACAACGGCCCACACGCCAACACCTGGCCGGATGGAGCCACCACCCCGTTCCGTTCCGAGAAGAACACCAACTGGGAAGGAGCGTTTCGGGTCCCGTGTCTCATTCGCTGGCCGGGAAAGATCAAAGCCGGCAGCGTCTCCAATGACATTGTCAGCGGCCTCGACTGGTTCCCGACCATTCTGGCCGCTGCCGGGGATGACACCATCAAAGACACACTGCGGCAGGGGCTCGCCCTGGGTGACAAGAAATTCAAGGTCCATCTCGACGGCTATAACCAGCTCCCGTACCTGACGGGACAGTCGCCCCACAGCCCCCGTCACGAAATCTTTTATTTCAACGACGATGGTCAGCTGGTCGCGCTCCGGTACGACAGCTGGAAAGTGGTCTTCATGGAGCAGCGGGCTCCCGGAACATTGCGGGTCTGGGCGGAGCCGTTCACCCCGCTGCGGGTCCCGAAGCTGTTCAATCTCCGGCAGGACCCCTATGAACGGGCCGATGTGACCAGCAACACCTATTACGACTGGCTGCTGAGCAACGTCTACCTGCTGATGCCCGCACAGGAATATGTCGGCAAGTTCCTGCAGACGTTCCAGGAGTTTCCGCCGGCGCAGCGACCCTCCTCCTTCACAATTGATCAGGTGATGGAACGGCTGCAGCAGCCGCATGGGCAATAAGAGTCTGTCACGCCGAAGGAGCCCCGCGCGATCTCGTGGGAAGGCTCCGCGAAGGACCGACCCGACGGGTGCCGGAACGGACACGATCCCGACGTTTCCCGAGGGGATGGGGGATTTTTGCCGCTCCGGTCCTTCGAACTGCGCCGTATGGCAACCTCATCTTGTGTCGATGTCTCATTCTGACATATACAGCCATCCCCCAACGGCAGTTCCGGGCAGAATCACCGTGCGCCCGCTGCCAGGTTGCGTCCAGCTCCAGTCGCGACACTCCCCTCAATGAGGTTTCCCCGTGACGTCCTCCCCTCGCAAAAGCCGTTTGACGGGCCCCGTCGACCCGGTCCTGCTGACCAGCATTGTGCTGACGATCATTTTCTACGTCACACTGCACCAGCCGGCCTTTCAGGGAACGATTCTCCACCGCTACACCACACAGCATTTTGTCGAATATGTCATCGTCGGCCTCTTCATCTGGGGTGTGATGGACATTCTCGTGAAGTTTGCGAAGTTTCCCCGCGAGATGCTGGCCCTGCGGCTCGACTGGCTGCCCCAACGAAATGGACGCGAACCGGTCTCCCGGGCCAGGGAACTGCTGGAGTCGATCCGTCAGCGGACCCCCGCGCAGCAGAACTCCCGCATCGGCAAACGACTGACACGTGCTCTGGAATACGTGGTGGAAAAGGACTCCGCCAGCGACTATCGCGAACACCTGCAATACCTCGCTGAACAGGATGAAGACACGACTCACGCCAGCTATACGCTGATGCGATTCGTGATCGGCGTCACCCCCGTGCTCGGCTTTCTGGGAACCGTGGTCCACTTCGGCACCGCATTAAGCGGCATCTCCTTCGATGAGCTTGATGACCGGCTCTCGATGGTCGTGGGGGAAATGGGGCAGGCGTTCAATACCACCACCACCGCTCTCACCGCTGCCATGTTCACCATGTTCGCCCTGTTCATCTGCGAACGTGTTGAACGCCGGATCGTGCAGTCGATTGACAAGCTGGTCGATCGGGAACTGCTGCACCGGTTCGAAGCCAAAGATGCCAACCTGACCCCATTTCTGTCGATTCTCAAGTCGGCGAATGATGATGCGATGCAGTCAATTTCGGCTCAGATTCAAGGCCTCAGCGACGTCTGGGGACAGGCGGTCCAGTCCATCCTCGAACGATTCGATTCCCGCCAGCAGCATGAACTGAAACAGTGGAACGAGGCACTGGTCTCCCTCAGCCAGCGGCATGAAGCGTTTGACGTGGCCCGGGAAGAACGTCTCAACCAGATTCTCAGCCTCACCGACGGCCGACACGCGAAGTTTCTCGACCACGTCCAGTCGACACTCGGAAAGGCGATTGCCCTCCGGGACGACTTCAGCGAACTGCTGCACAGCCTCAACAGTATCGCCCGGGGCGAAGGCCAGCTCCGCGAACTCCAGTCGACACTCACTTCGAACCTGCGGGTCATTCACGAAACGCAGAAATTCGACGATGCCCTGCACGGCCTGACAGCCGCCATCCACCTGCTGACTGCCCGTCACCAGTTGCCGACCGGCAATCGGGGCTCGGCAGCTGCCTGACCCGGCCAACCGGCGACGTTCCGACAGCTCGTTCCCTGCACAAAGCCACTTGTAAAGTGTCCTGCAGGGAATGACAGATCCGACATGTGAGAATCAGGCCGACAACCGGCTCTCGGCTGAACCGTCCGCGTATGATAGGGAGGAAACTCCTGATCCAGACGTGGACGGCCGATGAAAGCCATTGATCCGATTTGCGGTATGACCGTCGACACCGACACCGCCCGTTCCGCGGTGCGTGACGGCGTTAAAGCGTACTTCTGCAGTGAGGGGTGCCGCCAGAAGTTCCTGACAGGAGTTTCCAACTCCCCTGCGCATGATCCCGGCCTCGTGCAGCTGGGAAGTGCGCCCCAATCGAGCTGTTGTCACGGTCACGCCGGTCACTCTCCCGCTGCTGCTTCGACCACTTCGAAAGCCGCTTACATCTGCCCGATGTGTCCGGAAGTCGGCAGCGACCATCCGGCCGACTGTCCCCGTTGCGGCATGCCGCTGGAACGCAATCCAGCGCGACCCGCACGACAGACGGTTTACACCTGTCCCATGCACCCTGAGATCGAACAGGACCATCCGGGGGCCTGTCCTCTTTGCGGCATGGACCTCGAACCACGCGCTCGGAGCGGTCCGCCCGCTGAGGATCATGAACTCGCCGCGCTGCGGCTACGGCTATGGGGAACCTTCCTCTGCACGGTCCCCGTTTTCCTGCTGGCAATGGGCCCGATGATTGGCCTGCCGTTGGAGCGCTGGATCTCTCCCACACTCTCGGGCTGGCTGCAGCTGCTGTTGGCCACTCCGGCGGTTCTCTGGGGGGGCTGGTCCTTCTTCGTCCGCGGGGCGAGGTCGCTGCGCACGTTGCAGTTCAATATGTTCACCCTCATTAGTCTGGGGACAGCGGCGGCCTACCTCTTCAGCGTCGCGGTGCTGCTGTTTCCTGGAGCGATCCCGCATTCGTTCCATGCGCACGGACAGTTGCCGCTTTACTTCGAGGCGGCGGCGATGATCACCCTGCTCGTGCTGGTCGGGCAGTATCTGGAGGCCCGTGCGCGGCAGCAGACCGGCGGAGCAATTGAAAAACTGTTATCGCTGGCGCCGACGCTGGCTCGATTGGTGACGCCAGAGGGTGTGGAAGAGATTCCGGCGGAGCAGGTGCAGGTCGGCAATGTGCTGCGGGTCGTTCCGGGAGCCCGCGTGCCGGTCGATGGCGTGATCGTTCGAGGAGAAAGCAGTCTCGATGAATCGATGTTGACGGGTGAATCAGTCCCGGTCGACAAGCGGCCCGGAGATTCGGTCATCGCCGGCACCGTCAACCAGACGGGAGCCTTCGACTTCGAAGCGACACAGGTGGGTGAAGAAACGACGCTTGCGAGAATGGCCCAACTGGTCGGCGAAGCCCAGCGGAGCCGCGCCCCGATTCAGCGGATTGCCGATCTGGTCTCCGGCTGGTTTGTTCCCGCGGTGCTGTTCTGTGCGGTGCTGACGTTCATCGCCTGGGCTCTCTGGGGTCCGGCAGATTCACGACTGGCGTATGCCTTTGTGAACTCGGTCGCCGTGCTGATTATTGCCTGCCCCTGTGCTCTTGGACTGGCGACTCCGATGTCGATTATGGTCGGCATCGGCCGGGGGGCTGGTGCGGGCGTGCTGATCAAGAATGCGGAAGCGCTCGAACGGCTCGCTGCGGTCGATTTGCTGGTGGTCGACAAGACCGGCACCCTGACCGAGGGGAAGCCGGCCCTCACGCGCATCGTGCCGCTGGGCGAATGGGACGAAACCGCCATTCTGCAGCGGGCCGGAGCACTCGAACAGCACAGCGAACATCCGCTCGCCACGGCGATCGTGCAGGGAGCCCGCGAGCGGAACATTTCGTTTCCGGACGTGGAGGGCTTTGAATCGTTGACGGGTCAAGGTGTCCGGGGGACGGTCTTCAACGAACGAATCGCCGTCGGGAAGCCTGGTTTCATCGCGGGGGAATTGAATGCTGCAACCGTTCAGGAATCACAGCAGCTCCAGCAGGCAGGCTGCACGGTGCTGGCCGTGAGCGTGAATGACCGACCGGCAGCGCTCATCGGCATCAGTGATCGGCTTCGCCCCCGGGCGAAAGAGACTGTCGAGTCACTGAAGCAACTGGGACTGGAACTGGTCATGCTGACGGGGGACAGCGAAGTGACCGCTCAGGCGATTGCCCGTGAACTGGGGATCGAATCCGTTAAAGCGGGGGTGACGCCTGCAGAGAAGCAGCAGGAGGTCGACCGCTTCCGTCAGCTCGGAAGAAAGGTGGCGATGGCGGGGGACGGCGTCAATGATGCCCCCGCGCTGGCAGCTGCGGATGTCGGCATCGCGATGGGAACGGGGACCGAGATCGCCATCGAAAGCGCCGATGTCGTGCTGTTGCACGGCGATCTGAAAGGGGTGGAGCGCTCGGTGCGACTCAGCCGGGCCACGCTGCGCAACATCCGGCAGAACCTGTTCTTTGCCTTCGTCTACAACAGCGTCGGCGTTCCCGTGGCAGCGGGTGTGCTGTATCCGCTGCTCGGCTGGCTGCTGAACCCGATGCTGGCGGCCGCTGCCATGAGCCTCAGCTCAGTGTCCGTAGTCTTCAACGCCCTCCGGCTGCGCAATCTCAAGCTGTGACAGATCGGATGGCGGTTCTCCTGAGATTGCACCAGCGGCCGGACGGTTCCCCTTACAGATCGAGCAGCTGGTTCATCAGCTCGGCGGTGTCGGCCAGCGACTTGTCTTCCCGACCTTCACGTGTGGCCCAGCCGGTATAGCCGATCTGTTTCAGTGCCGCTCGCACGGCCGGCCAGTCGACATCCCCTTCACCGAGTCGGCAGAATCCGGACTTGCCACTTTCATACTGCTTGCGGCTCCAGTCCTTGACGTCCAGCTTGCCGATGCGCGGGCCGAGGATCACGATCCACTCTTCGGGCTTGCCGAACCGACGCACGTTGCCGATATCGAAGTAGGCACCGACCAGCGGATGATTGATCTCATCAATGTAGTCGCGGTATTGCTCCGGCGTTTCGCAGAAGCCGTTCCAGACATTCTCAATGAGGATCTTGATCTGCTGCTGCTCAGCGACCGGGAGCACCTTCCGGATTTCGACGATCGAACGCTTCCAGACGTCATCGTGGGTTTCTTCCGGACCGGTCACTTTGCCGGGGACCAGCAGGACGGATGTCGCACCGACCTGTTTCGCATCGAGCAATGCCTGCTCCAGTGCAGCGCGACCGATTTCACGCACCTTCGGATCGGGGTCCGACACCCGCTGTGTCCAATGCACACTGTCGACCAGGCCGTGGACTGGAAATTCCGCCTCTTTGATGGCCTCGACCAGTTCCGCCATGTCGATGCCCGGGCTTTCTCCTTCCAGGCCGTCGAAGCCCAGCTCCTTGTGTTCACGCAGCTTTTTCACCATCTCCGCGCGGGTCTTGCCGATCTTCCCCCCCTTATTGGACTTGAAGATCTTCCCCTTGTTGGAGTGTGCGGAAGCAGCCGGCCCTGCGGCCAGCAGAGTGGTCGGCGCAGAGAACGCAACAGCTGCGGTCAGTGCTGCCGAGGACTTCAGAAATTGACGACGCGAAGGCTGGAACATCGGCTGACCCCCTGAATCCGAAAGACAAATAAAAAAGCCGCACAATTATATTTAGTGTGCGGCTTCTCTCTCAATTTATCAACTGAGGTCGTGCAATTACTTGATGGCGCTCTTCAGGGCCTCGACCTTGTCGGTCTTTTCCCAGCTGAACTCGGGCTCGTTGCGTCCGAAGTGTCCGCCGCTCGCGGTCTTCTTGAAGATCGGCCGACGGAGCTGCAGATGCTCGATGATTCCCTTCGGAGTCAGCGGGAAGACTTCCCGGACAGCCGCTTCGATCTTCGATTCCGGAACCTTGGCGGTGCCGTTGGTTTCGATGTGAATGCTCACCGGTTCAGCCACGCCGATCGCGTAAGCCAGCTGCACTTCGCAGGCGTCGGCCAGTCCGGCAGCGACGACGTTCTTCGCCACATAGCGGGCGACGTAAGCCGCCGAGCGGTCGACCTTGGTCGCATCCTTACCGCTGAACGCCCCACCGCCGTGACGGCCCCAACCGCCGTAGGTATCGACAATGATCTTGCGACCGGTCAGACCGGTGTCACCGTGAGGACCACCGACCACGAACTTGCCGGTCGGGTTCACATGGTACTGGGTTGCCTTGGTCAGCAGTTCGGCCGGAACCGTCTCCGGCAGCACCTTGTTGAGCACATAGTCACGAATTTCCTGCTGATTCACCTTTTCGTGGTGCTGTGTCGAGAGCACAACCGCGGTGATCTCGGTCGGCTTGCCGTCGACATACTTCACCGACACCTGGCTCTTGCTGTCGGGCCGCAGCCAATCCACATCCTTGCTGTCACGCAGCTTGGTCAGGTAGTTGAGAATCCGGTGCGACAGTGCGATCGGCAGCGGCATCAGTTCCGGAGTCTGGTTACAGGCGTATCCGAACATCAGACCCTGGTCACCCGCGCCGTCGGCATCGACACCCATCGCGATGTCCGGGCTCTGCTGGTGCAGCTTGATCAGCACTTCACAGGTGTCGGCGTTGAAGCCGATGTCGTCGCTGACATAACCGATCTCACGAATGGCTTGGCGGGCGATCTTTTCGTAATCGACGTTCGCCTTCGAAGTGATTTCTCCGGCGAGGGTCACGAAGTCGGTGGTGCACAGTGTTTCGCAGGCACAGCGGGACATGGGGTCCTGTGCGAGCAGTGCATCGAGCACTGCATCGGAAACCTGATCGGACACCTTGTCCGGATGGCCGCTGCTGACAGATTCACTCGTAAAGATAAAAGACCGTGACATTGATTCCTCGGGGAATGAGCCGGACAGGGACGCCACTGGACGCGCTGCAGCCGGCAAACTTGAAGTGACAGGTCGCGATGAACCCCCATGCTCAGGCGGGGATTTTAATTTCAGATCCGAGGGAAAACTACCTTCATCCCGCCCCTTTCCGGCGGAAAAAACCGCCCTCTGCTCAGGAAAAACAAAGCAACACCTGCTGATCCGTCAAGCTGGCCCGGTTGTTCGAAGTTCTGCCCCCCAATCAACGCGACCGACCATCGATGTGGCAAATCGAACTCAAGTTCCCCCCACGTCCTCCTCTGCCGACTCGCTGAAAACTTGGCGATTCAGTACGATCCGTCGCAGAGAGCCCCTTCCTCAACAGCAGGCCTGCCCCTCTCCGTATCTTCTGGAAGGAGAACGGGTTGCCGGAAAGACTTGGAGGGTAGCCGCTCTCCCAGTTCCAGTCGCTCCCATTGACGAGATTTGAGATGTCGCAAGCTATTCGTGTTGGAATCATCGGAGCCGGAGCGATTGCCAAATTCCGGCATATCCCCGGATTACGTCGAATCGCGGGGGTCGATATCGTCGGGGTGGTGAACAGCTCCGAGCAATCGACACAGACCGTGGCCAAAGAACAGGGAATCCCCCGCACCTATGCGAAGTGGCAGGACCTTGTCGCCGACCCGGAGATCGATGCCATCGTCATCGGCACCGGCCCCAACCTGCACTGCGAAATCACCTGTGCCGCCTTGGCAGCAGGAAAACATGTGCTCTGCGAATCACGGATGTCTCGCAATCTGGCAGAGGCCCGCACCATGCTGGCCGCCGCCAAGGCCCATCCCAAACTGGTAACACAGCTCGTCCCCAGCCCGTACGGACTCGAATGCGGACCGGCTGTCGATCATCTGGTCCGCAGCTACTTCCTCGGCGATCTGCGGGAGGTGGTTGTGCTCGGAGCCGATGACATGTTCTGGGATTACAGCCAGCCGCTGCACTGGCGGCAGGACATCGAGATCTCGGGGAATAATATCCTGCGGCTCGGCATCCTGCAGGAAACGCTCATGCGTTGGGCACCGGCACCCGTTCAGGTTTTCGCCCAGACCGAAATCTTTGAGCCGACCCGACCACTTCCCGGTGAAAGCCGTTTTGTCAGCACCGCAGTTCCCGACAGCGTGCAAATCCTGGCCGAACTCGAAAACGGCGGCCGGGCGATTTATCACATCAGCGGTGTCATTCTCTTTGGTCCCGGCCTGCAGCTCCACCTGTACGGCAGCCGGGGGACGATCAAGATTCACTTTGTGAACGGCGAAGAGATCGTCACGTACGGTCGGGCCGAAGACAAAGAACTGAAACGTCTCGAACTCCCCGCGGACGACAAGGGACGCTGGCAGGTCGAAGAAGATTTCATCGCCGCTATCCGTGGCGAGCGGCCGGTCACACTCACCACCTTCGAGACCGGTGTGAAATACATGGAGTTCCTCGAAGCCGTTCATCTGAGCGCAAAAGAAAACGGACCGGTGTCGCTGCCGCTGGAGTAGTCTCCCTGCCGCCTGACGCGAAACAGGTCCTTGCACGAGTCCCCGATGCCAGCCAGCCACGACCTGTCCGGTCAACGTGTCACCGTGATGGGACTGGGACAGTTCGGCGGCGGACTCGGTGTCGTGCAGTATCTCTTGCAGCAAGGGGCGCTCGTCACCCTCACCGATCAGCGTCCCGCAGCCGATCTGAACGAACCCCTCAGTCGGTTGGACCGCTCCGCACTGCACCAGCTGGTGCTGGGTGAGCATCGCGAACAGGACTTCACCGAAACCGATCTGCTCGTCGTCAACCCGGCGGTTCGACCGGCAGGGAATCGATTTCTGGAGCTGGCGCGCACAGCAGGCGTCCCCCTCACCAGCGAAATCAGGTTGTTCTGGGAACGGTGTCCCGCCCCCATCGCAGCGGTGACCGGCACGGTCGGCAAATCGACCACATCCACACTGCTCGCTCACGTCCTGCGCGCAGCCGGACTCCCGGGGCGACTCGGGGGGAACATTGGCATCAGTCTGCTGCCGGAGGTCGTCGAAATTCACCCGACGGAGTGGATTGTCCTGGAACTCAGCAGCTTTCAACTCGCATCGCTGCAGGAGCTACAGCCCCGGCCGAAACTTTCGCTGGTGACCAATCTGTACCCCAACCACCTCGACTGGCACGGTTCGCTCGGCGACTATCGCCAGGCCAAACAAACGATCTGCCGCTGGCAGATCCCGAACGACGTTGCGGTCCTCAATGCCGACGATCCCGACGTCCGCCACTGGCCGACGGCCGCGCGTATGATGTGGTTCGGCCGCACGGCTCCATCGACCTTACCCGGCGTGACCGTTCGGGACGATGGACTGACCCTTCGCAGCACAGCCACCGATGAGCTGTGGATTCCCCGGGAGCAATTTCCTCCGGTGCTGCGGGCCCCTTACCAGCTGATGAACGTCGCGGCCGCACTGGCAGCAGGCATGGGCGTGTATGAACTTGTGCAGAGGCAGGCGAAACAAATCGTTTCGTCGGGGCTCGCGGGTCTGAATGATTTCACGCAGCTCCCGCATCGTCTGACAACCATCGCCACGGTACAGGGACGGCAATTCGTCAACGATTCCAAAGCGACGACTCCCGAGTCCGCCATCGCCGCGCTCCAGGCCTTTGAGGAACCTGTCGTGCTGCTGGCAGGAGGAAAAGATAAAGGGGTCGACCTCGGCCTGTTTGCAGCAGAGATCGCGAAGAGAGCCAAGTCGGTCGTGTTGATGGGGGAGACGGCACCGGCGCTGGAGAAGTTGTGCCGTCGGCACCCTGCGCTGACAATCCGCAGCGCCGCGACATTGGAGGCGGCCGTTGAGCAGGCGTGGGAGCTGTCGACTCCGGGGGATGTGGTACTGTTGTCGCCCGGCTGCGCGAGCCCGGCCCCGTTCATGAACTATGAACAGCGGGGAACCGCGTTCGAACTGGCGGTGCAGCAGCTGCGGAACCGGCCCGCCTGACAAGAGTGGTGGGCACCGCTGGGTCTGTCGAAGGTGAATGAAAAATCCGGAGTGGGCCTGTAAGCCGGGTTCTGTCGAGAGTGATCATTTCTCTGGGACGCGAATTGCTTCAGCGCCTCGATGCGACCGACCCGGAAGTCAAACGGAACGGACCGCTCCGTCTCTCCGAAGAGAGTTCTCCCTGCTTGGTCTTGCTCCCGGTGGGGTTTACCCTGCCAGATCTGTCGCCAGATCCGCGGTGCGCTCTTACCGCACCGTTTCACCCTTACCTGTGCCGGTCTGCAGGCAGTCCGGCCATCGGCGGTTTGTTTTCTGTGGCACTTTCCCTGTCCTCGCGGACGGTGGACGTTATCCACCACCGTGTCCTGCGGAGCCCGGACTTTCCTCCATCCGGTGAAAACCGGACAGCGATCACTCAGCCCACTCCGAAGCGCCCCATTATTTCAGCTTGGGCACCGACTGAACACCCGAAAGGGAGAGGAATCAGCGTCGCCACACCTTCTCATTGCCGACCGGCAGGAAACAGACGGCAACGGCGATGACTCAGTCAGCGCGAAAGCGGAGCGGTTCGAAGTGACAGTCTTCCGCGCCGCGATAGCGGGCCCGTGGGCGAATCACGTCGTTCGTTTCTCCCTGCTCGACCGCATGGGCGCTCCAGCCGACGATTCGCGAAGCGGCGAACAGCGGACGGAACAGATCGCGATCAAGTTCGAGATAGCTCAACAACCGGGCGAGTGGCCAGTCCACATTGGGAGGGAGTCGGCGCTGGGTCCAGACCGCCCGCTCAATGGCGTCAGCCAGTTCTTCCAGATCGGTGCGGCCACAGGCTTTCGCCAGACGTTCACACTCCAGATCGAGAATGGCCGCCCGGGAGTCATAGTCCTGATAGACCGGATGACCGAATCCGGGAATCGGCTGACCGACCGGTTGCCGTTGCACCCATTCTTCTGCTGCATCGGGAGAGCCGACTTCCTGCAAGATGTCGAGCGGACGATCATCGCCTCCCCCGTGAGCTGCCCCGATAAAGGTATCGAGCGCTGCGAGAATGGGGCTGTACTGATTGGCCCGCACTGAGCCGACGATCCGCGCCACATAGCTTGAGGGATTGAATTCGTGTTCGGCCGCCACGGTGAAGGCCACGTCCAGCGCCCGTTCATACAGGGAACTGGGAGTATGGCCGGTGATGACATAGTAGACGTTGGCGATGTAGCTCAAATCGCCGCGCGGGAACAGCAGGGGCAGTCCCTGTCGAATGCGGTGCCAGGCTCCGATCAGCAGCGGCACTCGCGCCAGCAACCGCACGGTCTGGGCATGGCCACACAGCAGCAGGCTTTCATGCGGCTGCGGATCATACAGGTTCAGCAGACTGATCCCTGCCCGCAGCACTTCCAGCGGCGGATTATGAACCGGAATCTGCTCGTAAAGTTCGGTGATGACCGAAGGAAGCTGCTGTTCCTCGATGATCACGCTGAGAAAGTCGGCAAACTGCTCTTCACTGGGAAGTTCGTCAAACAGCAGAAGATGGGCAACTTCCAGGAAGTTCGCCCCTTCCGCCAGATCGTGGAGACAGAATCCCCGATATTGAATGCCCCCATCGAGGCGGCAGATTTCTGTCTCACCTGCGATCACCCCTTTGAGCCCAGGGTGGTAGATCTCTTGAGACATGGAAAGAAACCCTCCGTGGAAACATCAGACTCCGTCCGATGAGACGCATCCTAACCGAGGGAACCGCTCCGTGTCACGCGAGCATCCAAGGAAGTTTCCCGAAGAGGCTGCCCGGTCAGGGGCTCCGGCCGGACGTCGTCGACTCAGGAGGCAGGTTGCGATTTGGCAACACGCTCAGTCGCCGAACGGCGGGCTTCGGGCATGGGACGATAAGCGAGGATCGTCAGGTCATCCGGTTTGCTGGGACGATCGGGAGCCGGGAATGTCATCCGTTTGCGTGCCCGCTCCGCCAGCTGACGGACGCTCTCGGGCAGCTTCCCCTTGCGGATGTATTCAATGATCTCCGCCTGACGAAGATTGTCGAACAAACCATCCGATCCCAGCAGCACCGTATCGCAGGGAGAGAGTGTCACCCACGGACCGATCTGCACCGACATCGATTCGCTGCCGACGACATTCGACACCAGATGGCGGTCTGGATGCAGCAACGCGTCCTCTTCCGTCAGCAAGCCGGCTTCATAGGCATAGCCGACCGGTGAATGAGAGACCGTCGCGTATTTGACGCGCCCCTGCCGACTGACGATCAGCACTTCGGAATCGCCGATGTGATACGTCCGCACGCGCGCGCCGTGAAACTCGACCAGTGCCAGCGTCGAGGCGCCGCTGGTCCGCGAGCGGATCAGTCGGCGGTTCACCCGTTCGATCTGATCGAGGATGATGGCTCGGCTGTCGACCTCGCCGGCGGGCAGGGGCGTGACGGTTGGAATCGGAACCACCCGACTGATCACCAGCGGCGCGGAGACGGGCCCGGTGACCATCCGACGGGTCGCCTTCTTCAGCGCCTGCAGCAGTTGCCGCGAGGCCTCGCGCCCCCCCCGATGGCCTCCCAGCCCGTCCGCGACAAACAACAGCCCCCGATTCTGGTTGATCGGCAGGACGGCGACGGCGTCTTCGTTAAGAGATGCCTTGCCGGGACTGCGACTCGTCAGCCATGCAGCGGTGCCGGTGCCAAGTGTCTGCTGCGAGACTTCGGGGAGCGGCTCGAAGAATCGGTTCAGCTCCCGCAGCGCGTTCCCTCGCTCGAGCAGCTCGGCGGGAACCTCGAACTCCTGCGTCTCAGAGAGTGCCGCATCAGGCAGTTCGGCTGCGGCGTCTTTCGGCATGGATCAGGACTCTCGGCTTCAATCGCTGGAACGCATTGCGCATTTGTTCACCACTGGTGAACCTGCGTCGAGGATCAGCATCGATCGATTTCTTCAAAAATGCAATGAAGTCGGGGTGCATCCGGGCCCGGAGCTTCCGGATTCCCGGTGGCGGCCAGGCATAGGGCCACTCGGGCCACTCGCCCGTGAACATGCGATACATGATCAATCCCGCAGAAAAAACATCGGACCGCAGCGACGGTTTTCCCATGGCCTGCTCGGGAGCCATATAGCCCACCGTTCCGGTCCCGGAACCTTGCAGGGTCTTGATGGCGAACTTGGCAATCCCGAAGTCTCCCAGTCGCAACCGCTCGCCGGGGAACAGGACCATGTTCTCGGGCTTCACGTCGCAGTGGACAATCCGCTGCTCATGGGCATAGGCGAGTGCTTCGAGCAGCTGCGTCGAGAACGACAGTGCGGTCCGGACCGACAGCCGTTTGCTCAGCCGGTCCGCCAGCGTCTTTTCCCCCAGCGGAAATGTGATGACAAAGTGATTGTCGATCACCGACGCATCTTTCAGAGGGAGAATATTAGGATGCTCCAGCCGGGCCGCCAGACGGACCTCACGACGGAAGCTCTTCAGGGATTCTTCCGTCATCGTATGATCGCGGGGAATTTTCAGGGCCACATGCACCCCTTCGATCGTGTCAAAAGCCCGATAGACGGTGGCATAACCACCTTCGCTGAGCCGCTTTTCGATGCGGTACTTACCGAGTTTCTGACGGGCTTTCAGCGCCACTGATCTCTGCCTTTTCCGCGATGCGAGAGAATGTCCCCAAACACAGAAAACTACTTCCCCGAGAGCACTTCGCTCTCTCCCGCTCCTGTCCCGCAGCGCTCCGCATCAGGGATGCCTGTCTGCCGTGTGACCAGGACCGGAAAACCGACGCTCAACAGGCTCCAAGCTGACAGATCCCCCGGCCCCCGGAACAGGGCGCACACGAGATGCATCCCGAATGATCGACAGAAACGGACCAGCCGGCCAGAAGAACAATCAGAGACCGGAATACCGCTGCGACCGGCACAGCTCCCCTGAACCCATCAACCATTCCCGATTCCATTTTCACCCAAATCCGGGAGGGGAATTTCGCCAGTTCATTCCGATAACTTGAGTTGCTATTCTCGCGTGGACAGGCTGCCGCGGCACATTTCCGGACTGTCCCGCACCAATCAGCCCAATCCATGACTTTTGATAGGGAATCCTCAGCGTTCCCGGCTAATATCAAAAGAACTTCACTCGTCATTTTCCGTTGAACTTGCATTGGCGGGAAGTGTCCAAAGCTTTCGTTTTCAACTGTCTCCGGATTTCCCAGGACTTGTGACCATGCTGCAGCCGATCGAATTTCCTAATGAACAGCAGTCCAATGCGACTCGGGCTGTTCTGACCGCCAAGGAACCGCTCTCCTTGCGGACGTTCACCCCCAGCCAGGCTGTGATCCGCAGCTCGGAAGGTGTCTTCCACTGGACGGATGAGGGACGACGGCTGTACGACTTCACCTCAGGGGTGCTGGTCGCCAATCTGGGACACAATCCTCGCCGCTGGACCAACCGCCTGTTCCAGTTCATGGGTTGGGATCAAACGATCGCCGCTCCCGGCGGACAGTCCGGAAGTGACTATTTCCGGGCCTCTCCGCTGACCGCCTACAACGCGATGACCGATATCGAAGCCAGGGCGGTCGAGCGACTGTGCGCCAGCCTGCAGGCCACCCCGGCCGGCAAACGGCTGCAGCAGGTGGTCTGGTCGGCTTCGGGATCTGAAGCGGTTCAAAAGGCCCTCTGGGCCTGCCTGGGTCGCGATCCGAACCGGAATCTGATTATCGCCACCCGCTACGGTTTCCACGGGAAAAAGGGGCTCGCCGAAGCGGTCACCGGCAGTGAGTCGGACAAAAACCGCGATCCCCGTGTGAAATTCATCAGCTTCCCGATGCGGGAATGCGATGACATCAGCGCTCCAAGCGAAAAGTTTGACCCGTCTGTCTACCAGAAGGAACTGGATGACCTCTGGAACGAATTCGGTTCCAAGATCTGCTGCCTGATCACCGAGCCTTACCTCGGCGGCGGGGGCAGCTATCACCCCCCGAAGGAATATCACAAACTGCTGGAACAGTGGTGCCGTCAGCACGATATCCTGCTGATCTTCGATGAAGTGCAGGCCAACTTCGGCCGCACCGGCAAGATGTACGCCTTCGAAGCCTATGGGATCGAACCGGACTTCGTCTGCCTGGGAAAAGGTCTGGGCAACGGAATTCCGGTCAGTGCCGCTGTCGGCCGCGCCGACGTTCTGGCACAGATGCGGTACGGGGAAACCTCCGACACCTGGAGCGCCAATCCGCTCGCCTGTGCCTCGGTCGTGGCCACTCTGGACGAATTTGAATCCACCCCGGTGCTGAAGAATACCGCCGAACTCAACGCCCTGTTCGTGCCGGCCCTGCTGGCGCTCAAAGACACCGGCATCGTCGCCAAGGTCCGCGGCGAAGGCATGGTGTTCGGCGTCGAATGCCAGGCCGCCGGCGGCAAGACCGCCAACGAAGTCGCTGCAGAAATCGTACGGGAATGCTACCTCGGTGAACCGGGTGGCGACGGAATTCACCTGCTGGGTGCCCTTTCCGGCAAAGTGCTGCGGGTCAGCCCGCCGCTGACGATGACCAGGGAGGAAGCGGTCCAGTCCATCCAACTGCTGCAGCGGCTGGTCCAGCGGACCGCCGAGAAGCTGGGTGCTGGCCTCGCGACAGCTCGCTGAGCAGTTCCTTGCCATGAGGCACTCCCCATCGGGTAGAATGGGTCAATGTTCGTCCGGGAACCGCCGACACAGAAGCAGCAGCCTGAAAAGAGTTGTTGATTCTGTGCTGCGGTTCCACGGCAACACTGAGCAGATTACTCCCTGACGATGACGCAGCCAGAGTTTCCACGGCGAAATGCTCCGGCATCTGTCGGGGGGAGTCGATCCAGATTCAGGATGCTCGATCCCGAACCCCTGCGGAGCCGAAATGGCTAATTCCAACCGGCGCAGTTGGCTGATCACCACAGGACTCGCAGCCGGTGGTCTGCTTCTCCCTGTTCGCGGTTTGCTGTCCGCTGACAGGACCATCGACCCGCAAACCGAGCGTGCGCTGGCGCGCGGACTGGAATACCTCGCCCGCGAACAGCGTCGGCAGGGCTCGTGGGAAGCGAATGGCGGACAGTACAAGGTCGCCATGACCGCACTTGCAGGGATCTCCCTGCTTGCAGAAGGCTCGACGACCACCCGCGGCAAATACTCCAAAAACGTCAGTCGGGCCGTCAATTTCGTGCTCGATGCCGCGCAACCGAATGGCCTGATCGGCTACCCGGACGACTTTCACTACACCTACGGGCATGGATTTTCCATGCTGTTTCTTTCCCAGGTGTTCGGGGAAGAAGAAGATGCCGAGCGCCGCCGCCAGATCCGGCAGGTCCTCGAACGGGCCGTCCGCTTCAGCGGCGAGGCGCAGACCACCCGAGGGGGCTGGGGTTACATTTCCGCACTCGACGGCAATGACTTCGACGAAGGCTCCACCTGTATCACACAGGTGCAGGCACTGCGGGCCTGCCGGAACGCGGGAATCGTCGTCCCGCGGGAGATTATTGACCGCGCCAAGAAGTACATCCACGACTGCCTCACCGAAGATGGGGGCGTGCAGTACAGCATTCGTGGCGGAGGAGCCCGACCGGCGATCACCGCTGCGGCTGTGGCCGCCATGTTCAGCGCCGGGGATTATGGTGACTCGGATGACGTGCGGCTGATGCTGGATTTCTGCAAGAAGAACGTCTGGCCGCAGGGGGGAGGGATCAAATCCAACGGCTTCGGGCACTGGCATTACCTGCATTTTTATTATGCACAGGTGATGTACCGGGACACCGAGCTGTGGGAGAAATACTTGCGGGAGCTGCGACAGGTGATCCTCTCGTCTCAGGGGGCGGACGGTTCATGGGCGGATAACCAGATCGGCAACATCTACGTCACCTCCATGAACCTCACGATTCTGCAGCTGGACAAAGGTTACCTGCCGATCTACCAGCGATAGAGCAGGTTTTTCCTGCGCCCGCACAGCGTGCGTCGCCGGAGAAAACGGCCCACTCGATGTGGCCAGTCCAAAAGAGCCCTCGAGCCTCTTCGCTGCTGATGTCCCCGTTCTCGCCCCACGGAAATGAGCATTTCACCACAGGAAACGCTTGCTGCGCGGGGACCGGAAAGAGCAACCTGCTCCCATTCAACACGAACGATTTACAGAGTCAGGCCCGTACTGGAAACCGGTCGGGGAGACTCGCGTCCTGTGACAGCTCTGATATGCTGTGCTTTTGCTTCAATCCGGGAGATTCTTGATGTCTGCTGTGTCCGCACTGTCCGCTTCTGACCCGCATCTCTGGGATGCCATTCAACACGAGCGCCGACGCCAGGTCGAAGGTCTGGAGCTGATCGCCTCCGAGAACTACACCAGCGCTGCCATCCAGGAAGCGGCGGGCACCGTTCTGACCAACAAATATGCCGAAGGTTACCCCGGTCGTCGTTACTACGGCGGCTGTGAGTACGTCGACGTTGTCGAGTCACTGGCCCGCGACCGTGTCAAACAGCTGTTCGGAGCCGAACACGCCAACGTGCAGCCGCACGCCGGTTCACAGGCGAACATGGCGGTCTACATGTCCCTGCTGCAGCCGGGTGACAAAGTGCTGGCGATGGACCTCGCCCACGGCGGGCACCTGACGCACGGCATGAATCTGAATTTCTCGGGCCAGCTGTATCAGTTCATTCATTATGGCGTGCGGGAAGATGATAACCGCATCAACTTCGATCAGGTGGCTGCGCTGGCCAAGGAACATCGCCCGAAGCTAATCGTCGCGGGAGCAAGTGCCTATCCCCGTGAAGTCGATCACGCGAAGTTCGCCGACATCGCCCGCGAGTACGGAGCCAAGCTGTTCGTCGATATGGCCCACTACGCGGGTCTGGTGGCTGGCGGCGTGCACAACAATCCGGTTCCCGTGGCCGATTTCGTCTCGTCGACCTCTCACAAGACGCTGCGTGGTCCCCGCTCGGGCTTTGTGCTCTGTCGCGAAGAATACGCGAAGAACCTCGACAAGACCGTCTTTCCGGGACTGCAGGGAGGGCCGCTGATGCACGTCATCGCCGCCAAGGCGGTCTGCTTCCACGAAGCCCTGCAGCCCTCCTTCCAGGAGTACGCCCGGCAGGTCGTGGCCAATGCCCGGACCCTGTCCGAAACACTGATGGCCGGCGGTGTTCGTCTCGCCAGCGGTGGAACCGACAACCACCTGATGCTGTGCGATGTCACATCCGTCGGTTTGACCGGGAAGATCGGCGAGGCAGCGCTCGACAAGGCGGGCATCACCGTGAACAAGAACATGATTCCGTTCGATCAGCGCAAGCCGCTGGATCCGAGCGGAATCCGCATCGGAACTGCCGCGCTGACCACCCGTGGGATGAAACAGGACGAAATGAAGAAGGTCGGCGCCTGGATTCTGCAGGTGTTCAAAGCTCCTGAAGATGCGGCCCTGCTGGCACGCGTGCAGGGTGAAGTTGCCGAGTTTGCCCGGCACTTCGCCGTTCCGGGAATTGACCCGAACACCCTGTAATTTGTCCCCTTGCTGGACGACTACCGCAACTCGGCCTCGGGCTGTGGACGCATGTCTGTTGCGTCCGCAGCCGGGGTCCAGAGCCCCGCGGGCGAGACTTTCAACTCCACTGCGCGATGGACTCGCTCGGTCAGGTCGCCAGGATAGACCTCTTTGCAGACGATCGGCCCTCCCGTCTGCACCTGCTGGCGAATGCACTCCACTCCTTGCCGTCGCTGGTCGGCGATGGACTTGTAAGTCCGGACCAGCCGCCAATCGTTCAGAAACCCGAGTGCCGCCAGTCCAACGACTGCAGCCAGTGGAAGCGTCCGCCAACGGGAGTGGCTCTGGAGTGCCCTGCTCCAGGCGACAGCGACCAGCGGCAGCAGTAGACTCGCGATCTCGGTGTACCGCGAGGCCTTGGAATACGCGATCCCAAAGGGGGCCCGGCCCGCCGAGACGCTTGCCAGCGCTGCCAGAATTCCCAGGATCGACGCCATCACGGACCAGTCGCGCACATCCCAGGGTCGTCCACGTCGCGCCTGCAGCCCCCTGATGATGAGCGGCGCCAGCGTCAGGACGAGCAACGCCAGATCCAGCGCACCATTGATTCGCTGATAACCGAATCCGAGCGACACCAGACTGGCCCAGAACCTCCAGAACTCCCACTGATGGGGGAGAGCAGCGGCTGGATGGTTGTGCGGCTGCTGATAGTTGGCGCCCCAGATCAGGGAGGCCACGACGGCTGTTCCGACGATCAGCATGGTCTCCCCCGCAGCTCGTCCCCTCCGTTTCAGGGGCTCCCCGTTCTCGGGAGAGCCGCGAACGATCCGGCTGACCTGATAAAGGGTGAAGCACCCCGCGAGCGTGATCGCAAAAGGAACGCCGCAACTGAACGTGAAACACATCGAAAACAACAAGACCGCTGACAGACCGAGGGTCCGCCAGCTGACGGCATCTGTAAACAGAATGCGAACCGCCAGCAGGAATTGAATCAGGACGAGATGAAACTGCGACTGAAAACCCCAGGTGTGATTTTCAGAGTTCTTTCCCGAGAGCTGCAGAATCAGGCAGCACAGCAACACCGGCTCCGGCAGTGTTGGGTCCTGCCAGCGCGCCAGCCGGAACAGCACCATCAGCAGCCCGCCAAACATCAGAAAGTTGAGCCCGATACTCGTATTGATGTTCCAGCGGTTCAGGCGGTACTGGAGCCAGATCAACAGCTTGGTCGGGATGATCTGGTGCTCGTTATGTGGCTGCAGAATCCAGCCTGCCGGGAACTCTACGCTCAGCGCGTGGGGATTGAATGCCTCCCACTCATCGCCGATGGGCACATTGACTGCCGTCCCCAGAACGATTGCCAGATGCAGCAGAAAAACTCCCGCGAAGATCCCCCAGAGCAGCCGCGTCAGAAATGAGATTCTGCCCTGCAAGATGTTCTCTCACCCTGCCCGACCTCAGTGAAGTATTGCCGGGTTGATCCTACCACGTGTCTCCGTGCAATCAATCTCTCAATCTGTTCCTCCTCCTTGGCGGCTGCGAAGTGTGGCCCAAGCCCCTGCAGCCTGATGGTTGTTCCCTCAAGTTCACAGTGGTGATCTGCGGACAGAGGACTTGGCCACATGCAAAAAAAGAGCAGCCGAGGGGAAGTTCCCGTCGGCTGCTTTGAATTGAGAGACCGATCTGTCTGCCGCTTCAGTAAATCGCCTGAGGGCCTTTCAGATCGATCCATCCGGTTTCTCCGCGCAGAATTACGCCCTCACCAGTTGAGACACGCACTCCCCCTGCGCGCGACGATTCCTCTCTCCGGGAGCAGCCTGGCTTTCGATGGACCCGTTCTAGCCCCGCGGACATCAGCAATTCATCAAACGAAGCGTTTGCTGCGCGGGGCGGGAAAGAGCCACCTGCTCTAGAACGGGCGGCCCAACGACTTCCGCATTTCGCGGACCGGGTCGTACCGCCGGGTGGAAGAACTGCTGCTGGAACCGGCCCGGTACTGGGACCGCTGCGGGGCGGGGGCCGCTTCGACATCTCCCTGATATCCGCTCTGATAACGCTGCCGGCTTCCGGATTGGGTGTACGTTCCGCCAGTCGGAGCGGACGGAGTCACAACCCGATATCCGGGAGGACAGCGATACCACACCCGGCCTCCAGCTTCTGCAGTCGCGGTTGTCAGCCAGCTCGTCACACCCAGAGCCACAGCACACGTCAGTGTTCGAAACGAAAGAGTTAACATGGTGACACCTTTTCAGTCTGACCGGGCAGCCGCTGTTTGAGCGCGCGACTGCGCCGGACTCCTCAGAGCAGTCGAGTCCGGGGTGAACGCTTCCCCGAATCGATTCCGCCCGAAATCAAAGTCTTGAAGCTGCGAATCAGCGGACCCGGACAAAGAATTTACGAGCGCCGGATTCCTGGCCCGTTTCCGCTGAATTCAGCAGCGGTCGGAAATTGTCCCCAGCCTGTGCGGGGAACGAATTTCACTCTCCAATCTCCCGCGATCCCGGAATAGCCGAGTCCAGCGGTGCGCCACGATGAAGTGAGACAGCGCGTCGGAAACCACGAAGGATGATGGTTAGAGCAGGAAGACCTGCTGCAGCGCCAGACGCAACGCAGGGGCAATCGTCAGCTCAGCCTGAACTTCAGGCCGGTGCGGTGAAGCGGGAGCCAAGGCGCCACGTTGTGCCTGCTGATGCCCGGTCCGCCGCGGTCCGGATGCGCATCGAAGACCGCCGCGGCGGATCGCTTCATCCGCCTGCAGACGTCGAGAGTGGGAACCGATCGGCTCTATCGGACTGTTTTCCTCAGACTCGGAAGAGCTGTTTTCAAACGGAGCGGATTCTGCCGCGGATGTACCTTGCAAATGCGGACCGGTGACCGCCGAGACCAGCGATCCCGGAAGGAGGATCGCGAGTATCGTCAGCAGCGACAACAGGACCTGTAAAGGATTCACCGGACGCATCAATTCGCAGTTTCCAGAGAGAGAGAAACACCTCTCCCCGCTCAACGTGTCGACTCTCTTAAATCAAAGCTTTCTTCTCTCTTCTCAATCTATACGCAGAATCGGTTCTCGGGGATCTGCAAATTCGGCATCTTCGATCGATTTCCCGGGTCCCGGAATCCACTTCATCCGCAACAAAATCATGAAAGTCGGCCTGCGCGCCTCGTGGGCAAAGCAGCCATTCCAAGAGGCAATCCGACGGCAGCCCAGAACCTGCACAAAACACACAACACATTACCACACAATAGCTTAACAAACACACAACACTCCAGAAAACGACACGGGAATTGACTTTGCGTAGCAGCCGAATTGCGGGGCACGTTCGGAATTCAGCTCGCGAGGTCCCATGTCTTTCTGCCGCACTGTTCTGCCTGTTTTTCTCGTTCTGACAACCTGTTTCAGCGCCCCGATGGCGGTCACGACGCGAGGGGCTGACCGGACCTGTTGCGACGGCTCCGTCTGCCACTGCCTGAAATACTCCCGCTCAGGCAGCCTGACGGTGGCCGAATCCAGCAACTTCCGCCTTCGATACCGGAACGCTCCCCCTGATCTGCCGGCGATCGCTCGCCTCTGCGAAGAAACCCGGGCCGAACTGCAATTACGCTGGCTGGGAAAAACCGCGAGCCACTCCTGGAACCCGAAATGCGAGGTCGACCTCTGCTCCACAGCGAGCGAATTTCGTCAGCGAACCGGTCATGACCCGGAACAGTGGGGCTTCGCGGACCTCGATGTCGGCGATGGTCGGGTCTGGCTGCGGGGAATCAAACTCCGAACCGATGACAAAGAACGGTGTGAAGCGATTCTCCAGCACGAGCTGACCCACGTTGTTCTCGCCGATCGCTTCTGCCAGTCACGCATTCCCCGCTGGGTAGATGAGGGGATCGCCCTTCTGTCGGAGCCCCCCGCCCGGCACCAGCAGCTGCAACAAAGCCTCTGCCGGGAAGTACAACGGGGACGGACCTGTTCACTGCGCAGCCTGCTCACCTTGAGCCGGTTTCCCGCCGACCGATTGCAATCGGAATTGCTCTACGCACAGTCCGGGTCGTTCGTGGACTACCTCATTCACGAACGGGGAATTCCGGAGAACGACATTCTGGAACTGGTCGAACGCATCCAGCGAAATGGCTGTGACGCCGCCCTCTCCTCCCGGCTGGCATCGGCATCGCTCAAGCAGATCGAAGCGGACTGGCATGGCTGGATTGTCCGGAACGGGGAGGGGAACAACACGGCTGACACCTCGAAATAGTGTCAGATGTCACCTCTGCCCTTTCATCGGCGCGGCCGCACGCACCGGCTGACGAAGTGACCACCCCGACTCGGCACACAACCGCAAGCCCCCTTCCCCCAGGGATCCTCCTGAAGCTCACAGCATTGAGCCGATGGCGCGACGAAATGAGTCCCCCGCCTGACAGGAAAGACTTCACCTTTCCAAAGTCCTTTCCAATTGTCAAAAAAATCGGTGAACACCGGGGCGGATGTCTTGTCGTCCTGTCACAAGGGCTATTATGCACCGTGGTTCGTCCGGGTTGCGGAAGTCAGCATTGATTTTCGCTCTTCGCCCAGGCCACTTTCGGGCACGGTCGCTCCGAAGTTTCTGCACTTTCTGTACATGGATTGTCGAGGTTGGGCATGCATCATTTCCCGTGGTTTTTCTCTTTGGCTTCGGGCACGGGAATGGATGATCTGCCACTAATTACAACTGTGGCGTGCGGCTTTACGGCCGCATGGGTGCTGGGACTTCTGACCCAGAAGTTCGGCCTGTCCCCGATCGTCGGCTATCTGCTGGCCGGGATTGCGGTCGGCCCTCACACACCGTTCATTAAAGCCGACCTCGATATCGCCCATCAGCTGGCAGAAATCGGGGTGATTCTGCTGATGTTCGGGGTCGGTCTGCACTTCCATCTGAAGGATCTGCTGGCGGTCAAATGGGTCGCGATCCCCGGGGCACTGGGGCAAAGTGCCGTGGCCACCCTCTGCGGGCTGTTCGCCTTTACTGCGATGGGGCTGCCCCACACGGCGAGCATTGTCATCGGCATGGCGATGGCAGTCGCCAGTACCGTCGTGCTGATGCGGGTCCTGATGGATGCCGACGTCATGAACTCCCCGCAGGGGCACGTGGCGGTCGGCTGGCTGCTGGTCGAGGACATTCTGACCGTGATCGTGCTGGTGCTGATTCCGGTTCTCGGAACCGATCCGACAGTGCCGGAGGCGGCTTCGCAGGGACTGTGGATCCCACTGGGAATGGCGTTTCTCAAGCTGGGAATCCTTGTCCTCATCGTCATGGTCGGTGGAGCGCGGGTCGTGCCGTGGGTGCTGGTGCAGGTGGCTCGTCTGCGGTCCCGAGAACTGTTCACCCTGACGGTGCTCGTTTTCTCCGTGGCGATTGCAGCCGGTTCGTACTACTTCTTCGGAGCCTCGATGGCACTGGGAGCGTTTCTGGCCGGCATGGTCGTGGCTCAGTCTCCAGTGAGCCATCAGGCGGCTGCAGACGCCTTGCCAATGCGTGATGCCTTTGCGGTGATGTTCTTCGTCTCGGTGGGGATGGTCTTTGACCCCGCCTTTCTGATCCAGCAGCCGCTGATGATCTTTGTCGCGCTGGTGATCATCCTGTTGATCAAGCCGCTGGCGGCACTGCTGATTGTCGCGGTCCTGGGATATCCCGTGCGAACCGCGTTGACAGTGGCACTGGCACTCGCCCAGATCGGGGAATTCTCATTCATCCTTTCGGATCTGGCACGCAAGAATCACCTGATGCCCGACGACGGACACAACGTGCTGGTGGCGTCGGCCATTATCTCGATCACCCTGAATCCGATTCTTTTCCGCTGCCTGGTGCCGATCGAAAACTGGCTGCGACGTCATCCCCTGCTCTGGAAGATTGTCAATGGCCGTGCTGAAAGCCGGGTACAGCAACTCAATATCGAATCGCAGCATGAGATCGCCTGGAAGATCACCGGGGGCGAAAAGCTGGCCATCGTCGTCGGCTTCGGACCGGTGGGGCGCTCCGTCCATCGCCTGCTGACCGATGCCGGCCTGTCGACCGTCGTGATCGACATGAACATGAACACGATCAACGAGCTGAAGGAGAAGGGACAGTCCGCCATTTTCGGTGATGCGACTCACGAAGGCATTCTCGAACAGGCGGGGATGAAGCACGCCACTCACCTGGTGCTGACGTTGCCGCATTCATCCTCACGGATTCCGGTGGTCACTGCCGCCCGAAACCTCAATGAAGACGCCCGGATTCTCGTGCGTGCCCACTACCTGAGCGAGCGGGAACTGCTTGAAGATGCCGGTGCTACCGCCGCCGTCTTCGAGGAAGCCGAAGCCGCAGTCGCCCTGGCGCGGCTCGTGCTCGCCGGAACGGGTGAGAATCGTGAAGCGGTCGAGCGCAAGGTTCTCGATCTGCGTCTGCAGCTGATTCTCGAGAACATGTCCAACATTCATACCCAGAAAGTCCGCGACGTCATGGCGCCGTGGCGGCGGGTGCATCGACTCTCCACCCTCGACGGCCGGCAGGATGTGCTTCGCAAAGTGGGTGAGCAGCACTTCTCCCGCTGGCCCGTGACCGATTCAACCACCGGCAAGGTGATTGGCTACCTGTTGGCGAAAGACCTGATCGCCGAAGGGGCTGCCGATGGCGAATGGACTCATCTCGTCCGTCCGGTGCGCGCAGTCAGCCCCGACAGCGACATCGCCTCCACGTTGCAACAGATGCAGGTGGAAGGGGTGACGCTGTGCATGGTGGAAGACCGCGGAGCTCCCGTCGGCGTCATCACGCTGGAAGATATTCTGGAACAGGTCGTGGGGCGGATTGAAGATGAATATCCGCATGAGGAACGGGTGCTGACACTGCACGATGCCGTGGAAGCGGGTGGGGTGGTCCTGCATCTGCAGGGACATACCCCGGAGGAAGTGATTCGCGAACTGGCGGCGGTCATTCCCCCGTCGCGACTACCGGCGGGGACGGATGTCGCCGAACT
This sequence comes from Planctomicrobium aquicomposti, assembly GCF_051466325.1. Classification (NCBI taxonomy): domain Bacteria; kingdom Pseudomonadati; phylum Planctomycetota; class Planctomycetia; order Planctomycetales; family Planctomycetaceae; genus Planctomicrobium; species Planctomicrobium aquicomposti. The sequence continues at coordinate 437,701 of NZ_CP195792.1, read as the reverse complement.
GGCCATCTCTCGCGAGGGTCAGGGTTCGACCGATCTGGGAGTCGGCATTGCCGCACCGCACGCCCGGGTCGCCAACCTGGCGGCACCGCTGGTGGTCTTCGGCCGTTCCGAAGACGGGGTGCTGTTTTCACCGGAAACCGCCCGCTGTGTTCCCCTGGTCTTCTTGTTCGTCACACCGCTCGACCAGCTCGATGTGCATCTGACTCTGCTGGCACAACTGGCGCGGGTCGCAGCGACAGAAGAATCGCGCGAGCGGCTGCTCCGGGCAACGACCGAAACGGAAGTTCTCGACATCCTGGCCGGTGCGGATTCGCTGACCTGATTCCGGAAGCGCTGAAGGAGAAACCGGGCTGCGTCGCCGTGGGAAGGGGCGACCGGCTCGGTGTCAGCCCTCTTGAGGAGATGTCTGGAACTCGACAAGCTCGGCCATGACCTGTTGCATCAGCACATCGAGTTGCTGCCAGACCGCCTGTGCCCCTGCCAGCCGTCGTTCGCTTCCCATCTGTTCCAGCTGCCGACACATGTCGATCAGGGAGGGAATTCCGAAGTAACCGACCGAGCTGCGCAGCGTGTGGGCACTGCGGTGTAGCAGGGGGAAGTCCTGCGACTCGATCGCCTGGCTGAGCTCAGCCATCAGACTGGGGCACTGCTCGGACAGCAGCTGGCTCAGGTCGGCCATCAGGCATCCATCCCCTCCCAGCATGTCCGACATCACCTGCCAGCGGATCAGTGACGAATCCGCCGGAGGAGTCGGACTCGCGGGACTTGGGGTCGCTGTCTGCCGGGGAGCGTCGGCGAGTACCCGGGGGGGGATCGCCGCCAGCACTTCGTAGAGCAGTGCAGGATCAATCGGCTTGGAAATATACGCGTTCATCCCTGCATCCAGACATCGTTCCCGATCCCCTTTCATCGCTTCGGCTGTCATGGCGATGATCGGCAGCGGGGGAGTCTGTGCGGCTTGTTCGCGATTGCGGATGGCCGCGGTCGCTTCGAGTCCCCCCATTTCGGGCATCTGCAGGTCCATCAGCAGCACGTCGAATGCTTCACGCCCCGCGCTGATCACCGCCCGCCAGCCGGTATCGACCACGACGACTTCATGCCCCCAGGCCTCGAGAAAACCGACCGCGACCCGCTGATTGATCGGGCTGTCTTCCGCCAGCAGAATCCGCAGGGGAGCCATCGGAGGCGGGGCCTCCGGTTCCGGTTTCTCCGGTTGCGGAGCTTGCCCCTGCATGAACAGGAGTGCGTCCAGCAGTTCTCCCGGCATGACGGGTTGATGAAGAACCCGTTTGATCCCCAGCGACCTCAATTGTTCCGGGCTGAAATCGCTGGGACGGGAAGAGAGCGAGATCACAGAGAGTCTGTGATCCGTCCGGGACGCCGTGAGGATCTGCGAGACCGATAACCCCTGCTGATCCGCCAGACGATCATCGAGCACAGCGTGTTCAATCGGCTGCCCCATCTCCTGTGAGAGCCGGATCTGCAGAATCGCGTCACTGGCCGTCGCCGCCAGGACCGGCTCCACTTTCCAGTACCGGAGATGTTCCTCGAGAATCTCCCGTTGTCCGGCATCGCGAACCGCAATGAGCACCCGCGAACCCCGCAACGCTTCCAGCTGCCCGAAGCGGAGTTCATCCTCCTGCCGGATCACTCCCAGTTCCGATGTAAAATGGAAGGTCGTTCCCGGTCCTTCGTGCTGGTCAATCCAGATCTGTCCCTGCATCATCGACACCAGCCGGGCGGAGATCGCCAGACCGAGGCCGGTTCCTCCGAACCGACGGGTGGTCGAGGCATCGGCCTGAGAAAAGGCTTCGAAAACCTTGCGGCGGTGCGGTTCGGGAATTCCGATCCCGGTGTCGGTGACACTGAAGCGGGCAAGGAGCATTCCCTCCCCGACCGGCTCCGCTTCCACGTTGACTTTCACTCCGCCGGAGGAGGTAAACTTGATGGCGTTGCCCACCAGATTCACAATCACCTGGCGCAGCCGACCCGCATCTCCCGTCAATCGATCAGGGACACCGGGCGCGATCCGGCAGCTCAGCTGCAATCCTTTTTCTTCGGCGCGCAGGGCCAGCATGCGCACGCTTTTGCCGACACACTCCTGCAGGCTGAACGGAGCTTGTTCCAGTTCCAGTTTTCCCGCTTCGATCTTGGAGAAATCGAGAATGTCATTCAGCAGCCGCAGCAGAGATTGCGCGGACTGCTTGGCCATATCGAGATAGTCTTTCTGCTGTTCCGAAAGCCGCGAGTTGAGCATCAGCTCGAGCATGCCAATGATCCCGTTCATCGGCGTGCGGATTTCGTGGCTCATGTTGGCCAGAAACTCACTCTTCGCGGAATTGGCTGCCTCGGCCATTTCCTTGGCGATTTCCAGTTCGTCTTTCGACGCTTTCAACTCGCTGGCGATCTTCTCCAGCTCTTCAAACAGCGCGGCCCGCAGTTCGGCGTGGCGGGCCCGTTCTTCAGCCTGCTGCCGCTGCCACTCGGCCTCCCGCAGCGCCAGATCCTGCGCATGGGCGCGGGCATTCATACTCTGGACATGCCGCATCATCCTGACCCGCCGCACCAACGACGTGATGTGCGCCAGAATGACATCGTTTTCCTGCTGCTTACTGACGAAGTCATCCGCTCCGGACTTCAGCGCTTCGAGCAGATTTTCACGGTTTTCCTGCCCGGAGAGCATCAGCAGACCGAGCGGCCGCTGATTCGCTTCCGCCCAGCGGCGGGCCTTCCGGCAGACTTCAAAGCCATTCATGTCCGGCATGACGACATCGACGACCGCCACATGAAAGTGGTCCCGTTCCAGCAGGTCGAGCCCTTCGCGTCCGGAGGTCGCGGTACTGACCTGAAAGCCGTTCTGGCTGAGTTGGCTGGTCAGCGATTTCAGAAACGCATGATTGTCGTCGATCGCCAGCAACCGCGTTCCGCGCATGCGGGGATCACGCAGGTCGTCCTGAACTTCCACTGCGGGCAGAGCGGACTGCAGCAGCCTTTCGACGACTGCCAGCAATTCCCGGTGCGGATGGTCTTTCGACAGAAACCCGTCGGCCCCCGCTTCCAACGCGGCAATATGATCATCTTCGCGTTGACTGCCGGTAAGCACCAGCAGAGGAATCATCTGCAGCGAGGGTTCGGTCTTCAGTCGCCGGCAGATTTCCAGTCCGGACTTGTCCCCCAGAAACTGATCGAGAATGACGAGATCGGGCGTCTCCGCCAGGCAGTATCGAAACGCTTCCTCCGCGGAAGAGGCATGCCGCACTTCATGCCCGGCCTGCTCCAGCAATCGCTGGTAGGTGAGCGCCTGGGTGCGGCTGTCTTCGATCAGAAGAATTTCACTCATGATTCTGGAAGTCGATCTCGCGAGTTCTGCATGGTTTCAGGTTCCGGTCTATTCAGGAGGAGCTGCAGCCAGAGCGTCCGCTTTCGATTGTCCGATCTCCAGCAGGGTCGCCAGAATTTCTGTCGGCGTGAGGAGGTGTTCCACCGCTCCCCGTTCGGCAGCGACCTTCGGCATTCCATAGATCAGACTGGTCGCTTCATTCTGGGCAATCGTGCGTCCCCCTGCTGCGCGGATTTCGAGCAGGCCATCGGCACCATCGCTCCCCATGCCTGTCAGCAGTATCCCCAGACTCCGTTTGCCGGCATGTTTCGCCAGAGAATGGAACAGGGCATCGCCCGAGGGGCAGTGCAGTTCCTGAGGGTGCCCTTCCGGAAGATGAATCCGGTTGTCCGCTCCCAGTGTCAGGTGTTTGCCCCCCGGGGAGAGCCAGATGCCCGGCAACAGTCGCTGTCCGGGCATGGCAATGTTCACGGGCCGACGGGTCTGTTCTTTGAGCCAGCGGGCAAAGCCTTCCACAAACGCGGTCGCGATATGCTGCACGAGCAGAATGGGGATGGGGTAGTTCTCAGGGAGCCGCGAGATCAGGTCCAGCAGCACCGGCGGACCACCGGTCGAGGCGCAGATCCCGACGACATCGATGTCGAACATCGAGGTATAGGCACCGACCTTCGGCAACGGATGAGGAGCGGGCGACAGAATGATGCGCGAGATGCGGGCCTTCGACGCCGCGAGCAGCTCCGTCCGCAGCGAAGGGGCAATTTTTTCGAGATGCAGCAGAACCGGGCCGGCCGGTTTTTCGATCACTGAAACGGCCCCGGCGCGAAGTGCCTGCAGGCCGACGTCGACATCCTGACGCTTCAGGCTCGAACTGGCGATGACGATCGGGGTCGGAGACCGCCGCATGATTTCATGAGTGGCCGCAACCCCATCCATGTCCGGCATGTGCAGGTCCATCAGCACAAGATCAGGGCGATGTTTGATGGCCAGGGCCACGGCCTCACGACCGTTTCGGGCTTCAGCAATCACCGTGAACTCACCCTGACTGATGAGTAACCGACGCAATATCTCCCGTTGTGTGACCGAGTCATCGACGAGAAGCACACGCAGTATCGGAGAAACAGGGGTCGGTCTCGAGGCCGAAATACTCCACCTCGCTCATTGCGGGTTTTCAGGTCGCGGAAAAACTTGCTTTCGCAGTTTAATCGACTTTCACGGTCGATGGGACCGGATTCACACAAATTGTCGAACAACTTCCAGCAGCCCCGCCCCTTCGAATGTGGATTTGACGACGTAGGCGTCCGCCCCCGCCTCAAGCCCTTCACGGCGGTACTCTTCCCGCTCGCGGCCTGTCACCAGGATGACCGGCAGACCGTATCGGGCCTTGACCTGACGGGTCAGGTCGACTCCGTTCAGACGTGGCATCTCAAAGTCGCTGACCACCAGTTGAAAGGTGCTGCGACGGAGTTTTTCGAGTGCATCCATGCCATCGGCGGCCACGACCACCTGATAGCCTTCCGCCGAAAAAATGTTGCGCAGAATGGTGCGAGTCGTGGGAGAATCATCCACCACCAGAATCCGTGGAATCTGTTCGCGGGAGACTCGCGGGACCGTCTGGCTTTCGAATCCCCGGAAACGAACGTCCTCAAGATTGAGGACCACCTGCACCGCACCATCGGGACGAATCGTGCCCCCCAGGATCCCCGGCATGCCTGTCACAGGAAATCCTAACGGCTTCAGCAGGACCTCCCGCTCTTCATCCAGCTCATCAACGGAGATGGCGACCTGCTGACCATCTCTCAGGATCAGCAAATAGGACTCATACTCCTGCGAAGGGGCCCGCGAGTTCCCCGCAATTCCGAGAAAGTCCCGCATGCCGACCCAGCGAACCGGAACTCCTCCTTCCAGAAACACGACCCGCTGACCCTCCAGTTCACGAATCTCCGAAGTCCGGACCCGTCCTGACCGGATCACACTGGAGCTCGGGATGCCATAAGCATGCCCACCGTTCCAGAACGTGACGATCCGCATTGTGGAGATCGAGATGGGAACCGTCAGCAGAAACGTCGTCCCTGCAGCGGAACTCGCTTCCAGCTCTACCTTGCCATGCAGACGCTGCAACGTATCACGGACGACATCCAGTCCGACTCCTCGACCGGAGACCGCTCCGACCGGTGCAGTCGTAAAGCCGGGCTGAAAGAGATGCGCTGCCTGTTGCTGCCAGTTGAGTTCATCGAATTCGTCCGGGGACATCCCGGAGCGCAGGAGCACCTGCTCGCGAATCCGGCCGAAGTTGAGTCCTCCACCATCATCTGAAATCCGAATCTGAACCGTGTCACCCCGCTCCCGGGCCGTAATGGCGATGGTCCCTTCCGCCGGCTTTCCCGCGGCAATCCGCTCCGCTTCGGACTCGATTCCATGATCCGAGGCATTGCGCAGCAGGTGCAGCATCGGCGCCTTGAGTGCTTCGATCACGGCTTTGTCGAGAAGAATCGAGCCGACCTGAATCTCGTAACGGATCTGCTTGTTCAAGGTCTGCGCCAGATCCCGCAGCGCTCGTCGCATCGATTCAGCGAGTCGGGACAGCGGCAGCAGTCGTGCCTGCTGGATATCTTTTTCGAGTTCTTCTACCAGCAGCTGTTCACGCAGATGGCAGTTCCGCAATCCGGAGGCAAGGCGTCGGACCGCATCCAGAATCATTTCAATTGTCTTGCAGGGTGGACCGGCGACCTCCTGCCGGAGCTGATCGAGGTGTTGCTGCAGTTCATTCAGCTGACCTGCCGATGCACTGCTGGAACGCTGGGCGATTCTCGCCTCACCCGCGAGGTTCAGCATCCGATCCAGACGGTCGGACGGAACACGAACGGCGAAAATTTCCTCGGCGTCTCCTGTTGAAGGAGGCGGATCCGCAGTGAGCACCACACCGGAGGGATCGGGTTGCCGTTCGGTGAACGGTGCGGCATGCGACTGCGTCCAGGTTTGGTAAGCCCGTCGTATCTCGTCCAGTTGCTTCAGGCCGCTGTCAATCTCTACAGAGGTCAGCTTGGCGGGCTGCCGACGGAGTGCATCGAGGAGGTCTTCCAGCCGCTGCGAGACCTGCTGCAATTCTTCCAGCCCGATGACCCGGGCGTCCCCTTTCAGGCTGTGCGCATGTCGAAACAGGCCATCAATCAGCAGCCGTCGACTTTCCAGATCGGGAGCCGATTCCAGATCGAGGAAACCGTTTTCGAGCGCACGGATGTGCTCGGTGGTTTCTTCCTGAAAGATCTGGAGGATGGGATCAACCATATTTCTGTCACACTGGCGCTGGGGATCGGCTCTCGGTTCGGGATAGACGTCAGACCCGGAGATCAGGTCGTGAAGCGTGAAATCGTGTGATTCAGCAGCCGGATCCGCTGATCGATCGATACAATCGACTTTTGCGTCTGTTCAGCGGCTGCGAGTGATTCCTTGGAAGCGCCGTCAATTTCGGTGATGCTGGCGACCAGCTCGGTCAAACCGAGTTCCTGCTGCCGGGCACCGGTATTGATCTGCGACATCGCTTCGCGGGTCTGCTCGATGGCACGGACAATTTCTTCAAAGGCGTGACTGACCCGCTGCACCATCTGCCGGGAGTCATCGGAGAGCCGTCCCCCCTCTTCAATTTTCTGCACCACGATGTGCATGGACCGTTGCGTCTGTGTAATCAGCCCTTCGATTCTTCCGGCCGCTTCCTTGGACTGATTGGCCAGTTCGCGGACCTGCATCGCCACCACGGCGAAACCTCGTCCCTCTTCTCCGGCCCGGGCGGCTTCAATCGAAGCGTTGAGCGCCAGCAGCTTCGTCTGCTCGGCGATCTCGTTGACGGAAGCGGTGATCTCACCGATCCGCTGCATCTGATCTGCCAGATTCAGCACGCTCTCGCCTGCGGTCACTGCGTTGGCGCGGACCTGCTCGATCCGGCTGGACGACTCCAGGGTGAGGCCGCGACCTTCACTGGCCCGCTTCGCGGTTTCGTCAGCCGCCTCGTGCACCGCCTTGGTCCGGTCGGCGAATTCCTGCATCGTCGCTTTGAATTCTTCGGCGGTTGTCGTGATCTGGTTCAAAGACGACGCGGTCTGATTCAGACTCGACAGTTGCTGCTGGGCTCCGGCGGCAATCTGCTGACTGGCGACGGCGACCTCACCAGTCGTCGAGGCGGTTTCCGAAAGGATGCTGCGCAGCGAGGCCACCATCGAATTGAAGCCGGTAGTGAGGTCCCCGATCTCATCTTTGGAATTGGTGGCGATCTCCCGCAGAGTCAGATCTCCGCTGGCGACCGCCTTCACGCCCGCCAACAGCGACTGGGTCGCCTGCACAATTCGATGGCTGAGCAGGAAGGCCACGAGACAGCCGATTCCGATGCCCAGGCTCGCCGTCACCAACAATGTCCAGCGGGCTGCCTTCCCCGCGGTGTCGAGCAAAGCCCGTTCAGCGGTCACGCGCTCACTGGCCAGATCCCGTAAAGCCCGGGCCGCCACACGGATTTCCTGGGCCTTAGGAAGCGACCGCGTCTGCATCACTGAGACCGCATCCGTGAGATCGCGGTCCGCTCCCTTTCCCAGTCGGCGGGCAGCGTCACGGAGTTCCGTCTGGGTGGCCTGAAACACAGGAACTCCCTCACGAATCTCGGCAAACCTGGCCTGCTCCGCAGGCACTTGGGATTGGCCATAGCAGCGTTCCAGATCCTGCAGGGCGACATCGACATCGTTGATGGCGGTCGTGAACTCCGTTTCGAAGTAACTTCCCGCAGAAGGATCTTCACTGAGCACGAGGTAGCCCCGCGTGGCGGATGTGGCGCGGTTCAGGGAGATCATCATGTCGTCGCAAGCCCGCAAGGCCGGGACCGCCTCGTTCGACATGGCCTCTGCCGCATCACTCATGCGATCCAGCGCCCTGTAGATGATCAGGCTGTTGATGCCCATCAGGAGCAGCAGGCTGCCAAAACCGAACCCCAGTTTTCTTCCAATCGTCCAACGCATAATGCTACCAGTTCAATTCGTATGAGGGCCCGGAATACATGCCGGTCAGTCGTCAATCCAGTTCGTCAGTCGTTCATCGCTCAGGATCTCTTCAATCCGCAGGACCAGCCGGTCGCCGTGATACACGCCGGCAATCCAGTTCGCAGGAAATCGCTCGCCAAACTCCGGCGGTGCCGCGAGCTGCCGGGAAGGAACATTGATCACATCTTCGATCGTCGTCGCGGCCACCGCGACCACCCTGTCGGCAGCCTGAACGACAAGTCCCATATGCAGGTCCGCCAGACCTGTTTCCGGCACCTGAAACAGACGGCCGAGATCGAGCAGCGCCAGAATTTCGCCACGGCACTGCACCACTCCCCGAATCCACTTCGGACTCCCAGGGACCGGGCTGATCTGTTCCAGGGGAGCCACTTCCCGGACATTCTGAACCGGAAGCAGATAACGGGAGCTCCCTTGTGTGAATGCGACACCGGAAAGCAAGGCCCCGTGGTCTTCCGTTTCCCGACTGCGCTGACGAAACGCCTGTGCCCGGCGCGACAATTTGTCGCTCAGGACTTCCGGTCGCGTGGCCCCCAGAGCCATTTCGTCGTGCAGCCGGTTCAGCTTGTCGCGCAGCCGTTCCCAGATGGTGCTGTCGGTCGTCATACGGCCTCCTCTCCGAACAGCGTGACGGCCAGTTCGCGGAGACGCCCGTAACAGACGCCGTCGCCGAACTCGACGATCGCATGACCATCCTGACTGTCACACAATTTCAGAACAGTCTGATAACTCTTCCCGGCACCGTCGTAGTCACCGGTCGCCCGCTGCAGGAGCGCCAGATGGAAGTGGGCGATGCAGCAGTTTCGATCCAGATAAAGAGCCCGGCGGTAAGCTTCGACAGCCCGCTCGGTCTTCCCCTCTTCCTCGGACAGGCTCGCCTGCAGCAGATGTGCCTCCAGCAGCAAGGGATTTTCTTTCAGGCAGAGCTGCAGTTGTTCACGGGCGAAGGCGCACTGTGCATGATCGAGCAGCTTTCGCACCAGCAGCAGCCGGGCCACGGAGCGGGCACTGACATCGTCAAACGAGAGCAACCCCCGCACGGCGGCGGCGAAGTCTCCCTCTTGTAACGCCTGTTGAAAACGGGGCTCCGGAGGGAGCACAGCCAGCGTGTTGAGTCCGCTGCTCGCAGCGGCTGTCCGCTCGACATAGGGGAGCGGAACCCATTGCGGAATCTTGGGGACAGCGAATGTGAAATCGGAAATCCACTGGCCGACATCAGCCATGACCGGCGTCGAAATCGCAATCGGTGTCGGCGCGAACGCCTGAGGTGAACCATCATCCAGTTTTTTAAGGAACGTTGAATTCGCACACCGGTAGACGGAGAACCCGGCGGTCGGGGCGAGATTGATTTCTGTCTCTCCCAGCAGCAACCAGCCTCCCGGACGCAGGGCCTGACAGAACCGCTGCAGGATCGCTGCGGTGACCTCTGCCTTCAGATAGATGGCCACGTTGCGAAAGAGAATGAGATCGAGCCCCACTGTGCCGGTCAGGAATGAGGGGAAGACATCCTTGACCAGATTCAGATACGCAAATCGGACCTGCTTCCGCACTCGCTCGTGAAGCTGGTAGCCGTCCCCCTTTTTCTGGAAGAAGCGGATGTCGTCGTGAACCCGGGTTCGACGAAAAGACCAGGGACGATAAAACCCTTCGCGGGCTCGCTCCAGAAAACGGACGTTGAGATCGGTCCCCAGAATCGAGTACCGCCATCCGGGCCGTTCACACAGCAGCTGGTCGAGCAGAATCGCCAGTGAATAGGGTTCTTCGCCGGTCGCACACCCCGCACTCCAGACGCGCACATCCTGTCTCTGGGCGTTCTCGGTGAGGATCCGCGGAAGAACTTCTTCCCGCAGCGCCTGAAAATGATATTCGTTCCGCAGAAAGAACGATTCCCCCACCGTCAGCTCAGTCGTCAGCTGCTCGAGGAATTTGACTTTCTCCGCAGGCTGCTCCAGGAGGCGGGCAAAGTTCCGCTGCCCCGCCACTCGCAGGACCGCATTTTTCAGCCGGCCGAAACGCGGTTCGGCGAGATCCATGCCGGTTTCAACTTCCATGATCTCGCGCAGGGCGTCCCATTCACCGGCCGTCGGCAGATCGTTCCGTTCTCCCGCGGCGACTGTCATGGGTGTCCTACCTTCGCGAGTTCAGCCACATCGTGGCCCGGTGAAAGCTCGCGGACATTCAGCACGCGGATGATTTCTCCCTCGAGATCCACGACTCCACTGACAAAACGGTCTGCCACGCCCAGCGTGGCCGACGTCAGATCAGGATGTTCGGGCAACTCGATCAGATCGAGCGCCTCTTCGACTTCCAGCCCGAGCAGCTGGTTCTGCCAGCGGAGGCAGACAATGTGCGGATCGTTCGTGCGGTGCTGCACGGGAAAACCGAGCCGCCGGACACCGTCGAGGACCGGAATCAGATGCCCCCGAACAAAGACCACTCCCCTCAACCAGGGGGAGGATTGAGCAATCGGCTCAACGGGCAACGCTGGCAGCACCTCTTCAATCTCTTCGATCGGAATTGCGTGCAGCTTCCCGCCGAGCCGAACCTTCAGCAGCGTGCGGGAAGCAATGTGCGTGACCTGCCCTAACTGCGTCATTCCTGGCACTTCCGCATCCGATTTACAGAACTTGTCCGCAGCGTTGTTCATCTGCAGAAAGAGTAAACGCTCCGACAGCTCCCGCGATGCGAGTTTCTTGCCAGATTCTAAGAATTCGCAATTGCACGTCGCAACTCTGACGGATCAGCGCGGGAAGACTGCCCGGAAGTCTCAACCGGCCTCTGCACGCTCTCCCATTCCTGGCTGACGAACGTCCCCTGCGAAGGTCCCCTCATGATCATCCCGACGCCCGAGTTTGACCCGCTGTTTGCGGACGACGGAACCCCGTTTCATGAAAAAATGAGGGAATACATTCGCCGGGAGTTTCAGGATCTGGTCGACCTCGAAAAAAGACTCCTCGACGAACTGCCCGAAGAAGAGGCGCCGAACTGCATCGAATTGCCCGGGATCACCCCACGGGAAAATGCAGCATAAAGCACGAGTCACTTTGCATCAGTCTCGGCGGGGTCGATTCGCCCTCTGCTGGCCACTTGTTAGAATGATGCAATGTCTACTGATGCCCCCTCCCGCCGATTGTTAACCGACCTCTCGCGTGATGAACTCGCGGAGTGGTGTACTCCGCTGGGAGGCAGCTACCGCGCTGATCAGATTCGCCGCTGGATCTTCGGCAAGCGGGTCTCCAGCTACGATCTGATGCATGATGTCCCACTGGCCTTGCGGAACGAACTGACAGCCCAGTTCGACCTGTTCGCCAGTGACGTCGTGCGGCATCAGGTCTCGCGCGATGGAACCGAAAAGCTGCTGCTGCAGTATCGGGATGGCGAGCAGACGGAATGCGTACTGATGCGCGAGGACGACCGCCGCACGGTCTGTATCAGCACCCAGGTCGGCTGCGCGATGGGCTGCGTCTTCTGCGCCAGCGGATTGCTGGGAGTGAAACGGAATCTTTCCACAGGAGAAATTCTCGAACAGTTGCTCCGTGTCGATCGCCTTCTTCCGGAAAGTGAACGGATCACCAATGTCGTGGTGATGGGCATGGGTGAGCCGCTGGCCAATCTGCGGCAACTGATCCCTGCGCTCCTCACTCTCAACGAGAAGGGGGGAATGGGACTGGGAGCACGGCGGGTCACGGTCTCGACGGTCGGTCTGCCGGACAAGATCCGTGAGCTGGCCAAGCTCGACCTGCAGTTCAATCTGGCGATCTCGCTGCACGCTCCCAATGATGAACTGAGGACGCGCATCGTCCCGGTGAACAAGAATATCGGCCTGCAGGAAATTCTCACAGCCGCGGAAGATTACTTCACTGCCACCGGACGGCGGGTCACTTACGAATACGTGTTGCTGTCGGGAGTGAATGATCAGGATCAGCATGCCCGCGAGCTGGGGCAGTTGCTCCGCCACCGTAACGCCCATGTGAATCTGATCCCGATGAATTCAGTTTCGACAATCGCACTGGAGGCTCCGGGAAATCCGCGCACGCAGCAGTTTGTCGAGATCCTCCGGGCTGCGGGGACGAATGTGACCGTCCGCAAACGGAAGGGGGCGGACATCGACGCCGCCTGCGGGCAGTTGCGTCTGAGTGCGATGCGTGACGTGGTCGCATTGACCTGATCTGGTCTCGCGAGGTGCGAAACCGATCCCTCTGCACGCCGCGACGGGACGTGCACTCTCTCATCTGATGCACGCCGCCGGGGACACTCTTTCCGGCCCTCGAAATCCGCCGCGCGAAAACATTTCGCGTGAGCCAACTGTTGACAGAATCATATATAACACTTCAGATGCGGTTCTGAGAGATGCTTCCGGGCGAGGACCGCCTGTCGACGGGGAGTGACAATGTCTGCTTTCAGCGCTGGCTTATTCCACCGTCGACCGTCCCCCACGTCACAGCCCCCGCTCCCCTCCCCGAATGAGACTGCAGCCTCCGCTGCTCCTCACAACCATCGGGGCATCGCCGATCTTCCACCGTCCATCCGGACGTTCCGACTGCTCTCCCTGGCACTGTGCTGGCTGCTGTGTGGGAACTGCCTGTGGGCGGGGGAACCTCCAATCGAGATCGATGCGCCCATGCCTCCTCCCGAGTGGGCATTGCTGGAGCGGGCTCTGCTGCAGGCAGAATCCGAAGCCTGCCAGGAGTTCTTCGCCCGGTATTTTGATGAGCGCGGGTTTCTGCTCTGTGTGGAGCGCTGGGGGGGCGACGATGGACCGGACGACGCTATCGAAAACTGCAACGACTGGCCCATTCTTCACGCTCTGGGAGGAGACCACAGCATCCGCGAACTGACGAACAAAGCGCTCGAAGGACACTTCCGGCAGTACACGCTGGCGAAGACCGTCGAGACACCGCTAGCCCGCGACGGCATGTACTACAAGGAATTCATCACCCAGTTCGACTGGCAGCATAATGCGGAAGGGCTGGGAGTGTTCATTCTGCACGCGCTGTCCGATCCGACGAACCGACTCTATCACCAGCGCAGCCAGCGCTTCGCAGGCTTCTATCTTAATGAAGATCCGCAGGCCCCCAATTACGACCCGCGGCACAGGATCATCAGAAGTCTTTTCAACGGCAGCCGAGGTCCGCTGCTGCGGGAGACGACCGGCTTGGACTGGGCCGGCGATCCCGTTGAAGTCGAGCATCGGCTGCAACTCCATCATGGCGAAACCAGCTATGCGCAGATGGTTGAACATTTCCAGAATTACAACGATATCGTCGGTGACCATCCGCTGAACCTGCTCGCCACCTGCCTGCCACTCAACGCCTTCATGATCAACGGAGATCCCAAATACCGGGACTGGATTGTGGAGTATGTCGATGCCTGGTGCGACAGGATGCAGGCCAACGGCGGCATCATGCCTTCCAAGATCGGACTCGATGGCCGGATCGGCGGACCGGAAGGAAAGTGGTATGCCGGCGTCTACGGATGGAGCTTCTCACAGGTCATTCCCCAGAACGGCGAGATTGATCACCGGAATCGGCAATCCCGCTCGTTCGTCGGCTTCATGAACGCCTACCTGCTGACCGGGAATGACCGCTATCTGCAGGTGTGGCGCGACCAGCAGGCTGCGATCAACGCCCAGGCTCGACTCTTCGATGGCGTGAGCTGCACGCCGACGATGTACAACGATCAGGGGTGGTATGCCTGGGTTCCCGGACCTTACAACAAAAATGCGCTGGAGATGTACTACCTGTCGATGAAGCCTGAAGACAGGGCACGCGTCAGTGAAAGTGCGTGGCTCGATTTTCTGGAAGGGAGGAATCCGGAGTATCCGGTGCAGGCACTGAGGGACTCATTTAATGAAGTTCGCAAACGCATGGAACGGGTCCGGCAGGACACCTCGACTCCCGACACCCGACTGGCGGACAATCCGATGCGATCGAACCCGGCACGGGTCGGGCCCTTGGTCCAGCTCATGCTGGGTGGAATTCATGTCACCCGGAAGGCTTCGGCGTTGCACTGCCGTCTGCGTTATTTCGATCCGGTCGATCGTCGACCCGGTCTTCCCGCGGATGTGGCTGCGCTGGTCGATCAACTGACAGCGGAGACGGTGCGGGTCACGCTCGTGAATACCAATCCGGTCCACCCTCGCGAACTCATCGTGCAGGCCGGCGGCTATGGCGAACACCAGTTCTCCTCTGTCCAGCACGCTGGCGGCAGCCAGCCCCTGTCCGGGAATCAGCTGCGGGTAAAACTGGCTCCGGGAGCGGGAGAGATGCTGACGTTTGGCATGCAGCGCTATGTGAATCCGCCGACCATGAAACTCCCCTGGGACCGCTGAATGAATGGAACGCCCGATCGTCCGGTCCTCTCCCGGCAGCCCTGCCTGCTCGAAGGCGGACAGAGACACTGACACGGGGAGCGTCCCGCCGCCGGTCTCTGGCATAGATTCTGCTTTGCAGCTGTCCTGGGGTTCGAGCAACTCGGCTGCGAGATCTTGTTCGCTGCTGATGTACCCGTTCTCGTCACGCGAAAATGAGCACGACATTACGTGTAACGTTTGCTGCGCGGGGACTGCAATGGGCGCCCTGCACGAGCTCCGTTAGTTTCGGGCCATGCAGGTTGCCCCCAGCGGAGTCAACTCGTGGAACTTGTTTCGCCGCAGCCATTCTGGCTGGTGCAAAATGGGCTGATCGCCACCTATCCCGCGCTGGATGAGGACATCCGCTGCGACGTCGTCGTACTCGGTGCGGGAATTACCGGGGCACTGATCTCGGATCGGCTCTCCAAAGCGGGACTCGACGTCGTGGTCGTCGATCGTCGTGATGTCGGTCAGGGAAGCACCTCCGCCACGACGGGTCTGCTGCAGTATGAGATTGATGTTCACCTGCATGATCTCATGATGATGCGCGGTGAACAGCCTGCGCGGCGGGCTTATCAGCTATGCGTCAACGCTGTTCATGATTTGCAGCAACTGGCGGACGAGTCTCCCGTCGACTGTGGATTTCTGCGACAGCAAAGCCTGTATGTCGCCAGCCGGCCGGAAGACCTCCTACCGCTCCGAAAGGAATTTGACGCCCGCAACGCCTGTGGAATTGATGTCGAGTATCTGCCAGCGGATGAACTGCGAGAGCGATTCGGAATCGAACAGCCTGCCGCCATCCTGTCACACGAGGCAGCTGTCTGTGATGCGTATCGTCTGGCGCATGGACTGCTCAGCAACGCACGCACGCGGGGAGCACGCATTTTTGACCGGACTGAAATCACCAGCACCCATGCCACGGAGCACGGTGTCACCCTGACGACGAACCGGGCGTCGATGATCTTCGCCCGGGAGGTCATTCATGCCACCGGTTTCGAGGCAGCGGGATTGCTGAGGGAGAAAATCGTCAATCTGAAAAGCACTTACGCGATTGCCACCCAACCATTGCTCAGCCCCGGCGCATGGCCGCACGAAACCCTCTACTGGGAGACCGCCCGTCCGTACCTCTACTTCCGAAAGACCGCAGATGGCCGACTGATTGTGGGGGGAGAAGATGACCCCTACTGCAGCCCGATGAGGCGCGATGCCCGGATCGGCGTCAAGGCAGTTCGCCTTCAGGAGCGATTATCCCGGCTGCTACCCCACGCCGAGATTGAAATCGAGCATGCCTGGGGAGGAACGTTCGGCGAGACCCGGGACGGCCTGGCTTACATCGGCCGCAGTCCGGAGATCCCGTCGTCGCTGTTCGCCCTGGGGTTCGGGGGGAACGGCATTTCGTTCGGAGTGATCGCCGCACGTATCCTGCTCGATCTGGTACTCAAGCGGAACAACACCGACACCGCAATCTTTCGCTTCGGACGATAACACAACACCAACGATGAACGCCCGCACCACCTGAACGTGCGGGTCGGGCGGCTCACTGGCGATGCCCTCCCAAGTGGAGCGGCTACCGCATCAGTGGGTATCAGCGAGCGAACTTTCCCGGCTGCGGAGAGAAGCGAGTTCGGTCCGCTGGGGAGCATCTTCCGGCAGGTCACGCCATTGATCGGCAAGCAGGTTCAACAGCATCTCTTCCGTCGTGCCGACTGCGTCACGATTGAAGTTCACAGCCCGGGCGACGATGAAGGAGGGACGAGCCCGCACCTGATCATAGATGCGGATGGCATACTCACCGAGAATGCCAATTCCCATCGCGTTCAGGGCACCAAACAGGGAAGAAACAATTGTGAGCGATGCCCAGCCGGGAATGGCCAGTCCGGTCACCAGCTTGTGATACAGTGAAAAACCGACTGTCCCCACACAGGCGACGAACGACAGAAACGCAATGACATAGAAAGCGGTCAGCGGGAACGCAGAGAAGGAAAAAATCGCGGTCTTCGCGAGCGCAAACAGTCCCCGCATCGAAACGCGGGGGTTGTCGTCGTAACGGCGACCGCGCTCCACGGGGATTCCGAGTTGACGGAAACCGACCCAGCTGCGGAGGCCCGGGAAATAACGATCCCGGTCCGGCAGCTTGGTAATCTCGTTGACTACCACGCGATCCAGCAGGCAGAAGTTTCCGGCATGCTGCGGCATGGGAGTCTGCGAGATTTTATTCAGCACGCGATAAAAGGCATCGAACAGAAACCGTTTGGCCGGGCTTTCCTTGCGGGCATAACGGATGGCATAGACGACATCAAAACCCTGTCGCCACATGTCCATGAAGTCCGAGATCGCCAGCGGATCATCCTGCAGGTCGGAATCCATAATGATGACGGCGTCACCCCGGGCGTACGAAATCCCCGCCTGCACGGCCGCCTGATGTCCGAAGTTCCGCGAGAAATGCACCACCCGCACATGGGGGACTTGCATCGCCAGCGTGTCGAGGATCATGTCGCTGTCGTCCCATGATCCATCGTTGACAAAGATGATTTCAAAGCGGCAGCCGCAGGAGTTCAGGACCCCTGCCACGCGCTCATGAAGTTCCAGCAGAACCGCCGACTCATTATACACCGGCAGCACGACCGAGATGATCACGTCAGTCCGGCGACGGTGTTCCAAGCTCGATGAAGGCGCTGCAATCATTTGTGTAGCACTCCCACTACCGACAGGCCACAGCAGACCGGCATGCGATTCAGCATCCAGCGCTCCACAGCGGCACATCCCCGCAATAACCGGTTCGTCCACGGAGCGACTCGTGGAAACTCTGCCCGCTTGCGGTCTGAACCGGGAAAAAGTTTCTGACAGCTCCGCACCGCCATCGCAGCCGGCAGTGTGAAGGCATTCCAGTGTGTTAAACGTTTGATTTTCAGTCCTGCCTGGGTGGCCTGCTCCCTGAGCAGGCTGCAGGTGTAACGACGGTAATGACCGAGCGCTTCGTCCCAGTCCCCGTAGAGCCATTGATAGGCCGGCACCGTCACAATGACACTCCCCTCCGGGCCGAGTGCCTGTCGGACCTGCGAGAGAACCGCAACCGGATCTTCGATATGCTCAATCACATCCAGCAGGACGACCGCCCGTAACGAGTTCTCAGGAACCGGCCAGGGCTGCGAAAGATCGTGCAGGCGCGCGGGGAGTCCGCGGCGTTCCGCCGCCTCCACCGCTCCCGGCATGACGTCAAAGCCTTCAACGTCATAACCCATTTCGCGAAACGTCAGGAGATTCCGTGCGGAACCAATGCCCCCCTCCACCAGCTTGCCCGGTGCGGGACAATATTTCTCAAGCAGCGACACCACCAGCTCGCGCTTGGCGACGTGCCACCAATACGATTCTTCCAGACGGATCAGTTCTTCGAGATGTTCAACCTGCATCGTAGAAACTGACCTGAAGAGGAGGACGGACCCGACCCATCGCGTCGGGGATCTGTTGTCGACGGTCGGGTTACAAGCTGCCCGGAGACAGTCCGGAACACCAACTCAATCTATCTCACTGGCGCAAGAAAAGTCGGGCGGATTCGAGCAGGTTGCAATTTGGCAACGCTCGCGGGAGAAGCTGTAGGGAAGGTGACGGTCGTGACGAGATTGCAAGTTGACAAACATCAACATGCCCCCGCTCAGACAATCGGATTGAGCAATTGAAAGCCGCACCGCAGTCAGAACCTACTCTTAATCCAGTCGACAATCGCCCACTCTTGAGGCCGAAATCACTGCTTCGAATCCTGAAGAAAATGTGATGACGTCCGTCGCGCGTCATTTCTCTAGTGCCTCAAACCTCATGATCCCTGCATCTGCCAATGATCGGTCCCCGCTCTTTCACTGGATCGTCTGGACCGCGCTGGTCGCTCTGTTGATCTTGAATGTGCCGTTGTTTCTTTGCCAGCACCTGACCGCAGATGCCGTCATTTATGACCTGCAGGCCCGCTGCGCTTCGGAAGGGGGCATCCTGTATCAGGATCTCATCGAACCGAACTTTCCCGGCGCTGTCTGGATTCATCTGCTCGTACGGCAGGTGGGTGGATGGTCCTGGGTCACCCTGCGGGCGTTCGATCTGCTGATGGTCTGCGCGATCGCCGGATTTATCTCGCACTTGGCGCGTGCGCGTCAGGAGTCATTCTGGACGGCGAAGACAGGCCTGATCGCTCTCGGAGTTTTCGGACTCCATTTTTCGCAATCGGAATGGTGTCATTGCCAGCGAGACCTGTGGATGCTGCTCCCCTGCCTGGCAGCGGTTGCCGTCCGCCGACGACAGCTGCTGCTCTCTGCTCCTCAACGGTCGTGGTGGTCTTCGCTGGCAGAAGGAATGTTGTGGGGGACCGCCTTCTGGTTGAAGCCGCATATCGCATTTCCGGCGTTGTCCGTGCTGCTGGCATCGGCCTGGATCACCGGACTGAACCGTCCCGCGTTGCGGGATCTCGCCGGAGTCTTCTGCGGCGGACTGCTGGCCGGTGGAATCGGCAGCCTCTGGATGGTCGCCCATCACTGCTGGGAACCATTCTGGGAGATGCAGCTGGAGTGGAATCCGGAATATCTGCAGTCGGGGCAGGCCCGCAAAAGCTGGCAGCGCTATGCGTCACTCTGGGAGAGCTTTCTTCCGTTCAGCTGGCTGCATGTGATCGCGATCGGCGTTGTCGGCTTCACCCTGCAACGTTGCTTGCGCCAGCGGTCGCATCGTCCGGTCGAAGAGAGTGACGCTCTCAACGGAGACCTCACGCGTTTTGAGGTCTCCCGAATCCTGCTGAGCGCCCTTTATGTGGGATGGATGATGCAGATCGTGCTGCTGCAGCATCCCTTTGCGTATGTGCAGATGCCGGGTGTGGTCCTCGCGATCGCCCTGACCGCTCTGATTGTCTGGCCTCGCGGATTGCAGCCGACGGGACGACTGGCCCTGGTCGCGTTCGCCGGACTGGCCTTGATGATGTCTCCCATGCTCCAGCTGCGACGATTGACCGCCTGGGGAGCCTGCCTGCGCGAAGGTCCCACACTCGAAGTGCGTTCCCGGGTGCAGTACGAACCTCGCCCCGATTGGGAGACGCTGGGTCCGGTTCTCGAGTTTCTGAAGCAACAGAACCTCAAGGACGGCGAACTGACCGCTTACCAGGTCGGTCTGGTACACCTCTATCCGGAGCTGAATCTCAAGCCCTCAACCCGGTACGTCTTTCTCGATGCCCTCTGCCGTCTCTTTCCCAGTCGGCTCGCAACCATTCGGGAGGCGGTCGAGCAGTCGCCACAGAAGTTCGTGGTCAGCTGCCTGCGCGAAGCGGGAATGTCTGCCGCAGCGATTGCGGATGAAACAGACCCGCAGACATTGTTGCCCCGCTGCTTTCCGGCCGAGCGTCTGTCAGAGTTCCCCTTTTCCGAGCCGGTGGTCTTCCGCTCCGGATCTTATCTGGTCCATCGGGTCAGCGGTCCGATTGGTTCGCTCTGTGCAGAGTATCAACCGTTGGCGACTGCTCAACCCGCAACAGCCAATCCCGTTGCCGTGCCACAGCCTGTCAGCAACGACGACGAGGCCGCACCATAAGTGCAGAACGCGACGGACGGCTCAGGAGACCTCGACGCACTCGCTGAGCGCCGGAACTCGTTCGGAACGAAGCGATGTCTCCAGCGTGACGAAATGCGGAGCCGGAACTGGTGACGGCAACGGCAGGTCGGCTGACTCCCGGTGTCGACTGGGACCGGCAATCGTTCTCCAGGCCGACATCGCCAGCCCTTTGAGTGAACCGAATGTCATGTCGACGGCGGAGGGTTCATATCCGCAGTGGACCATGCAGTCCTGACACTTGGCGTTGCCGCTGGACCGCCCATAGGCCTCCCAGTCGGTGGTGTTCATCAGCTCGTCAAATGAGCTGGCATAGCCCTCCTGCAACAGGTAACAGGGCTTCTGCCAGCCGAAGAGGTTGTAAGTCGGATTCCCCCACGGCGTACATTCGAGTTGCCAGTTCCCTTTCAGGAACTCGATGAACAGCGGCGACTGATTGAATTTCCACGAGCGCTTCTGCTTGCCGAGAACCCGCCGGAACAGCTGCACGGTCTGATGCCGATTGAGGAAGTGCTCCTGATCGGGAGCCTTTTCGTACTGGTAGCCGGGTGAGATCATCATTCCCTCGACCCCCATCTGCATCAATGTGTCGAACAGTTCGTGCAGATGCTCGGGCTGAGTGTTGTTGAAGACTGTCGTATTGGTCGTGACCCGGAAGCCTTTCTGGATCGCGGTCCGGATGGCGGCGATGGCGACATCGTACACCCCTTCGCGGCAGACCGCCGCATCGTGGTCAGCGCGGGGCCCATCCAGATGGACCGAGAACGAGAGATATTTGGAAGGCTTGAAGCGGGACAGATGTTTTTCGAGAAGAATGGCGTTCGTGCAGAGGTAAACGTATTTGCCGCGGGCAGTAATTCCCTCGACGATCTGTTCGATCTGGGGATGCAGTAACGGCTCTCCCCCCGGAATGGAGACGACGGGAGCGCCGCACTCGTCGACCGCTTTCAGGCAATCTTCAACGGAAACCTGTCGCTTCAGGATGGCAGCCGGAAACTGGATCTTTCCACAACCTCCGCAGGCGAGGTTGCAGCGGAACAACGGCTCGAGCATGAGGACGAGCGGATAACGCTTGCGGCCGCGGAGCTTCTGCTTCAAGACATAGGAGGCGACGCTCCACATCTGGGAGAGGGGGACACCCATTTGACAATGGCTCCAGCGGCTGAGGATCAATCAATCTGCTGCATGGAGCTGCCACTCCACACATGTTCTGCGGTTCCAATTCTTTGGGGTGATAGCACCTTCGTCCGACCCTGTCAGCGCGACTTTGGCGAACAGCCCCTTGCCCAGATTGCCAAATCCATAAAAAAAGCCGCTCCGGAGGGAGCGGCCACATCGCAGATGCTGAGTTTCCCGGGGATTCTCCAAGCTCTCCCCGGTGAGCAACTGTCATTGAAGATCCGTACCGTTTAAGGAAGCGGAACGGTTTTCAACGTCAGCTCGTCCCCCTTCTTGACCACCACGACAGCCTGTCGATCGTCGAGACTGTCGAGCTGGACGGTTCCTTCCAGTTCGGTGATCTGCTCGAACGGCTGGCCAGCAGTGCCGCCTCCCGGAACCGGTTCCGTGAGTCCGGCGTTCTCGGAGATTTTCTCAGCGCTCACTTTCATCACGCCCCGCGCACTGTTTGCCAGCAGCAGATAGTTCTGGTCCCCTTTTTTGTAGGCGATCATGTCGAGCGGTTGGTTGCGGTTTCCGAGTTCTGCGATCGTCGTCCCGCGCACCTTGGAACTGTCGCTGGAGCTCAGCTGCTTCAACGGGAATTTCACCAGTGGCGTGCAGACGAAGCCGGCGAGCAGACTCGGTTCACCATCCACGATGAACGGGACAAAGGTCCG
This sequence comes from Planctomicrobium aquicomposti, assembly GCF_051466325.1. Lineage (NCBI taxonomy): Bacteria > Pseudomonadati > Planctomycetota > Planctomycetia > Planctomycetales > Planctomycetaceae > Planctomicrobium > Planctomicrobium aquicomposti. The sequence continues at coordinate 415,558 of NZ_CP195792.1, read as the reverse complement.
GATCGGAGCATAGTCCTCGGAACGGCCGTGGGCCGCATGATAGATCTCGAGATTGGTTCCCTGATCGACCTTGGAAAACGGAAATGCCAAAGACCAGACGTTGGAAGCGGCTTTGTCGCTGCTCAATCCCGAGACGAGAACCTGTCCCTCGACAAACGCCAGATCGGTGATGGAGCTTTCGCGATTATTGCGACGGCGATTTCCGGCCTGCACCTCTTTGTCTTCCGCTGCATTCGGAAGGGCGGCGCGGGAAAACGGAATGTTGTCCAGCACCAGCTCTGTCAGATTCCCTGCGCCATCCAGCTTGACGATCCGAGGCGCCCGGTTCTTGATCCCCACACCCAGAAACGCGTTGCCGGTTTCCGGATTGACCACGAGTTCAAGCAACGAGATGGACTTGGCATCGGTATTCAACACGGCGGCCAGACTGGCTGCCACATCTTCCAATTCGAGTTTTGCTGTCTTCGCAGCCCCGTTTTCATCGCCTGTTTTTACGGCGAAAATCTGCGCCCCCTTGGGATCTCCGATAAACAGGATCCCCGCGGGTCCCATCGCCATGGGGCCAATCTGCTGCAGGTCAGGATGGCCGGTGCTCATGCCGTACATGTCGGCAGCTTCGCCCACGCTTCCGATCCCCGCGATCCCAAGCATGGTGGCGGTGACAAAGGCTGAAAATCGCATCGCGTTCCCCCTGTCTGGTAGAGAAGAGTTCCTCGTTCGCACTCACTGCATGCTACCCGCCTGACAACTTCCGACTCAAGGAACGTGGAAGATCCGCAGGCCCGCCCGTCCGGTGAAACGGTCTCAGGTTCGTCGCGTCCGGTTCGCGGACCACTCTCCGGATCAAAGTGGAGCCACCGCCGGACGTACCACTTCTGCGAGAGACGAGCATCCTGGCGGCTCTTCCACCTGGCGCGCTTGTGCCGTCACGAATCAAACCGTTGCAGACCAGAGCAGCGCCAACCGAGCCGAGGCGATTTCTGCCGGAGAACCACGCCGCCCGCCGTGGGAACGGCAATTCCAGCATGTTCCAACCTATTGGCCTGTCAAAACTTGGAGCGAAGTAAAGCATTCGGGGTGATCAATCCTTGAGCAACAGAATAGGCAAGCTGCAAAGAGACTGCCGGATATTCCACCTGCAACGATTCACCCATAAATGACAGCAAAAAACACGTTCTCCGAATCGAGCGAGTTAATTGCGAATTCAAGGTCGTACCGATTGAAGTGATCGAGATCCCTTGATTACTGAGGAGTCCGTGAATGCCATCTCAACGACTGACACTCCGGCTGTCCCTACAGCGGCTGCTGACCGGTGCAGTGCTATCATTAGTGGGATGTGCGACGTTTCAGGATTCGCACTATGAACATACCCAGCAACTCAAAACACACATTGCCTGGTGGCGCTACAAAGCGTGCCTGGAAGAGAATGCAGGGAGCGATTTTGCCCGCGGCTGGAAAGCGGGATACCTGGATGTCGTGACAGGGGGAACCGGGAAAGCCCCGATGGTGCCGCCGCATCATTACTGGAAGCCCGGAATCGTCGGCGACCCGTGTGATACCCGCCGCCTGGAATGGTACAGCGGCTGGGAGGAAGGGGCCCTGATGGCTTCTCTCCGGCCGAACTCGCACTATATCAATGTGTGGAATCCGCCGAGCTGCCAGCCGATTCCGCTCTGCGAACTGCCGACCTATCTGCCGTTCGATCCAGCCGAGACCACATTCACACCCGATCTGCAACAGAACCCGACTCCGGTCACACCCGGCAAAGTCGACAACCAGATTCCTGGAGCGGAGCCCATGACCGATCCGGACGGGTTGCCGATTCCACCGATGCCACCGGCAACGGACAAGAAGCCTGACAATCCTGCCGATGGATTCTATTTCCCGCCGCAGGAATCGCTGAAGACAAAAACTCCCCAGCAGAACTCTGTCGGACTCTCCCACAGATAATGCCTTCCGAGTTTTGCTGAGCCCGTTATTCGCCGCGCGGAGTTCTGCTTTTTACTGAGCGAAAATCGTGTTGCCCGGGCACTGGACAGAGCAACCTGCTCTCGGCGGCGTCTGCCGTCCTGCAAACTGGTTTTCCACGTCGCAATTTCGCCTCGGCCCGATCACCGATCATCTACGGGACAAGGACGTCTATCATGTGTCTGAAATCATGCTGGAAACAGCTGAAACTGTGGAGCCTCTGCGGAGCGATGTTCACATCGCTCGTCTCCTCAGGCTGCCACTTCGTCACAAAAGCCTGTCACGCGGTACCGGCGAGTCGGCTTGATCCGAGTCTCTTCCCGTCCTGCAAAGAAGGACAGGTCCCAATCCTGTTTACCTCGCTGGGGCAGGATAAACCGGAAGCCCACGTCGTGGGAGCCGGGGACACTCTGGCAGTGTTTGTGTTCGGGGTGGTCCCCTCACAAACCGATGAAACGCCCGTGCTGCAACAGTATCAGTCGCTGCAGCAGCGTTATTACCCCCCCTATGGAACTCCAGTCGCTCCGACGACCGGTCTGCCCTTGACGGTCAAACCGGGAGGACTCCTGGAATTGCCGCTGGTGGGAGCGCTGGACGTCGATGGTCTGACACTGGCCGAAGTTTCCGACAAAATTCGTGAAGCCTACCGCGAAATTCAGGTGTTGCAGCCTGGTCGTGAACGGGTCTCCGTTTCGCTGATTATTCCCCGGGTCAAACGCGTGGTGATTCTGCGTCAGGACACACCGGCGGAACCCGTCGTCATGCTCCCTCCCGGACAGGTGGATCACATCCACCGGGGTTCAGCCCAGGTGCTGGACCTGCCGGTGTATGAAAACGATGTGCTGCATGCCCTCTCGGTAACGGGCGGTTTGCCCGGCACTGATGCTGCCCGCGAAATCTGGGTGATGCGGAACTGTGCCGTCAAAGGCCGCTCCGCCGTCAACGCCGAAGAGCTGCAGAAAATGCTCGCTGATCGTGACGCCAACTGCGGCCCGTCGGTCATCCGGATTCCGCTGTTCATGAATCCCTGTGAGATGCTTCCCTTCCGTCCGCAGGATGTTGTGCTCGACGATGGCGACGTGGTCTACATCCCCCGCCATCAGGATCAGTTCTATGTCGGCGGACTGCTGAGAGGGGCTCAGATCCCGCTCCCCGTTGACCGCGACCTGGATGTGGTGGAAGCGATTGCTCTTGTAACCGGATCTGTTGGCGGTCCCCTGGGACAATCGGGAGCCGCTTTGACGAACGGCGGCCCGGGCTGGATCATCAAGCCGAGCCGGGTGTTGATTCTGAGAAAGATGCCCGATGGTTCCCAACTGCCGATCCGTGTCGATCTGGCCCGAGCCGTCGAGGACCCGAAAGAGCGGATTCTCATTCAGCCGGACGACATTGTCATGCTGAACTTCAAGCCGACCGAAGCTGTTGTGAACGGTGCCCTGAACATGTTCGGATTCAGTGGAATCTTCTCACTCGACAGGCTGTAAGCCGAATCTGTCATCAAAAGAAAAAGCCCTCCGGTCTTCGTGGCCAGAGGGCTTTTTTTGTTGGCTCGCGGCCAGTCTCTCAGTACTCATTGCCAGCGTCGTCACCGCCGGAGGCAAACCCGCCGAAAGTCCGCTTGACGACCTGGCGAATCACCAGTCCATCCCGCTCCGCCACCAGCTTGTTGAGCGCGGCGTCGATCGTCATGAAGCCGAGATCGCCATCGATCCGGTCCCGTACCGAGACACCACCCTGGTCCCGATCCTTGGCTCCGACGACAAGCATATAGGGGATCAGGTCCAGCTGCGCGTCGCGGATCTTCTTCTTGACGTTGGCCGACTGGCGATCGATCGAAACCCGGAAACCGGCTGCGCGAAACTTCTGCTGGATCTCTTCGCAGTACGGCAGCATGTCATCGTTGAGTCCGAGCACGCGGACCTGTTCCGGAGCGAGCCACAAGGGGAAGGCTGCTGCGAAGTGTTCGATCAGCATCCCGACAAAGCGTTCCATCGACCCGAACGGGGCCCGGTGAATCATCACGGGGCGGTGGGTAGTGTTGTCCGCACCGACATATTCCAGCTTGAACCGTTCCGGCAAGTTGTAGTCGAGCTGCACGGTTCCCAGCTGCCATTCCCGGCCGATGGCGTCGCGGACCATGAAGTCCGCCTTGGGTCCGTAAAACGCGGCGTCCCCCGGCTGCTCCGTGAAATTCAGTCCTGATTCCTGCAGCACCTTGCGCAGCGTCCCCTCGGCACGATCCCACAGTTCGGTCGAACCGACATACTTGTCCGATGCCGGGTCCCGCAGCGACAGCTGGACCCGATAGTCTTCCAGTCCGACGCTGGAGAGCACGAACTTCACCAGTTCGAGGGTCTCCTTGAACTCCTGCTCCACCTGCTCGGGAGTGCAGAAGAGGTGCGCATCGTCCTGCGTCAGGCCCCGCACGCGGAGCATGCCGTTCAGCTCGCCAGACTGTTCATAGCGGTAAACCGTTCCGAACTCGGCCAGCCGCACCGGCAGATCACGATACGAGCGAGGCTCTGCCTTGTACATCTGAATGTGGTGCGGGCAGTTCATTGGCTTGAGCAGATACCGCTCCTGTTGCTTTTCCCATTTGTTCAGGTAAGCAACCTTGTCGTCGTTGCTGGATCGGGGATAGTCGTGGAACGGGCAACCGATGTCCTGCGCCGCAGCGAGAAAGTCGGCTTCCGCCTTTTCAGACAGCTCGTTTCCGGTCAGCGACTGCTTCCAGTAGTCCACCAGCTGACCGGCCGGATGGTTGAAGATCGGAGCGAACTGCGAATCCCGGTAGTAGGGGAAATGGCCGCTGGTCTCGTACATTTCGACCCGGCCGATATGCGGTGAATAGACCGGCTGGTAACCCCGCCGCAGCAGTTCCCGCTTGATGAAGTCTTCGAGCAGGGCGCGAATCGTGGCCCCTTTCGGCAGCCAGAGACAAAGGCCGGGGCCGACATCATTGGTAATGGTAAACAACCCGTGCTGTTTACCGAGCACGCGATGATCGCGGCGTTTGGCCTCTTCCACCTGATCGAGATAGGACTGCAGGTCCTTCTTGTCGAAGAACGCGGTGCCGTACAGTCGCTGCAGATGCTTGTTTTTGGCGTCCCCCTTCCAGTACGAGCCGGCGACGCTGAGCAGTTTGAAAGCCTTGATCCGTCCGGCATCGGGAATGTGGGGGCCCCGGCACAGATCGACGAACTCTCCCTGCCGATAGAAGCTGAGTGTCGGATGCTCTGCCAGACCGGTCTGAATGTGTTCGGTCTTCAGTTCCTGATTCAGCTCACCCACAAACTTGATCGCTTCCTCACGGCTCAGCGAGAACCGCTCGAACGGCTCGCCCGCTTTCACGATCGCTTCCATCTCCGCTTCGATGCGCGGGAAATCTTCTTCGCTGATCGGAGTGGCCAGATCGAAATCGTAGTAGTACCCGTTGCCGGTGGTCGGCCCGAATGCCAGACCAACACCATCGAACAGTCGCATGACCGCGCGGGCCATCACGTGGGCGCAGGAGTGCCGCAGCACGCCGAGAGCGGCGGCGTCCTTGGTGGTCAGCAGCCGCAAGGGGATCGGATCGGCCGGGGACGCTTCATCGAGTGGACGGACGGCGTCGACGATCTGTCCGTCGACTTCCGCGGCAATGGTCGCGTTGGCCAGCCGCTCGCCAATCGAGCGTGCAATATCGAGAGCCGAGGTGCCAGCGGGGTACTCTTTGACAGTTCCGTCCGGGAGCAGAATGTTCATGGAAATCAAAATCTTCGATATTCAGTGTCGTGTCGGGAAGACTGCCTGGGCAGCAGGACGCGACAGACTCAATTCAGGTTCCGCATGGCCGCCGATACGAATGGCAACGCCTGCATCCGGAACCGCAATCATGCGTTCTAGGCGAGACTGGAAAACGCGTCAACTGCGAGGTTTAAAACCGATCGGGGCCGATTCTCGAAATAAGGCACCCCCGGGACATTCCTCAGAGCCGTCCTCGTGACGCGGACTGAAGCTGTTGCAGCATCACGGCATAGCGTTCAACCATCCGCGAGATCGAAAATTCCGATGTCATCCGCTGCCGGCCCGACTGGCCCATCTGGTCGGCGAGCTGCGGGTCATTCAGCAGCTGCAGCGTGAACTGCGAAAAGCCGACGCTGTCTCCCAGATTGGCGATCCAGCCCTGCTCGCCGTGGGTCACCAGCTCGCGATTGGGAGGAATGTCGCTGACAACGACCGGTTTACCACAGGCCATCGCTTCCATCAGGCTGTTGGACATCCCTTCGAATTCACTTCCCAGCCAGAACACATCGCAGTGATGCAGCAGCGAGGAGGCATCGGGGCGATGTCCCAGAAAGCGGACATGGGAGCGGGCCTCGACATCTTCGGCATACAACTCCAGCTCCGCCCGCTCCGGGCCGTCGCCGATCAGCAGGAAGTAGGCCTGGTCGTTGACCTGACGGAGCAACTGTGTCGCCCAGAGCAGATTCCGGATCCGCTTCTGCCGCGCCAGACGACCGACGTACATGATCAGCTGCGCATCGGAGGGTAATTGCAGCTGCCGACAGAGTTCCTCTTTCGACATCGTTGGAGCGGGAGGGACTTCGACGCCGTTGGGAATCACCGTGATGCGGTCTCGCGGGAACCCGAGTCCGGAATAAAAGTCGGCCACGCTTTGAGAATTGCCGACCAGCTGATCGGTGCGACCGATCAGTCTCCGGTCGAGCCACATTTGCCAGCCCGACTTCCAGGAGTCGACACAGCGTTCCGAAATGACGGTCAGCGGAGGGTCTTTCATTCCCCAAGTGGCAAGCCGGGTGGTGGCGTTGGCGGCGAACAGTCCGGACAGCAGGACGTCCGGCTGCCACTCTCGGATGATCTCCCGCAGTTTGAGAATCGTGGCCGGGTCGAGCCGCCAGCGTTTGTTCAGAATGGTGACGGGAACGTCATGCTCGTGCAGGAGTTCTTCGTAGGGGCCTCCGCGCGTCAACGCGACAACGCGGACGGAAAACTGCTCATGGGGGAGTTGCGAGGCAAGGAGTGCGAACTGTTTTTCCGCCCCCGAGCGGTCCAGAGTGGGGATGCACACGAGAAGTTTCATCACGAATCCGTCGCTGGTCGAGCGTTGCAGTGCCAGGCGTTCAGGGGGAACTGCCGTCACTGTCAGCTCCGTCTTCAAACGACGGAGAGCCTCCATCGCCGGACCTATTCTAGAGCATTTTGATTTTCGATCGAACCGTATCCGGCATGAGGACGGGCAATCTAAAGTCAAAAGGCCCTAACGGTAGGGCATCGGCTGGAACTGGGCCGACGGATACTGCGTTGCCGGATACTGCGTTGCCGGATACGGTGCAGCGGGATAGGAAGCAGCAGGATACCGAGTCGCCGGATAGCCCGGCGCCGGGTATTGAGCGGGGACCGAGTAGTAGGGGCTTCCCGCGGGGGGGAGCTGCTGCGGATAACCGTGACTGACCGGGTAATGCTGCGGCGGTAGTGAAGCCTGACCCGGCGGGAGGTATCCGGTCGGTGCGGGCAACGGAGCAGAAGGACCAAGTGTGGGAGCCGGCTGCGGAGCTGTCTGTGGAACCAGTCGCATCCGCGAACTGAGCGAACCGATGGCGAAGTTGTCCTTGGCAAGGATCGGTTCGGGCCGCTGCTGCTGGAACTCGAGCGGACGAAAGCCGACATCGGGGCCCATCTTGGTATCCGGAAACGGATCGAAGGCCTGGGCCTGTCGTCGCTGGTATTCCGCGGGCTGACAACCAAGACGAGGCATGATCGTGTTCGTCGAGTTGATACAGCCACTCCCGGCTGCGGTGCAGAGCAGCAGGACCGGCAGAATCAGTCTGGGAACAGGGGTCAGCACGGGGTCAAAACCACGGAAGGAACTTCGGATGGGGGCGGTTTTGTACCGGCAAAGGAGATTCGGAGCCAGATGAGTTTCGATCGGGCTGCTCCCGGCGCGAATTCTGAGCCTGCGAATCGCGCGAGAGCGAGAGGGGGGGAGTCGTCGCAAAGTCCGCAGGAATCGTGTTCTTCGAAAATTGATTGCCCCGTTCTCGCCGCACTGCAGGAAACTTCAATTCTGCATTGGGGAGCGAAGCACAGGGAGGATGGCCCTCCCTGCTCCAGATCGCCGCAGGGGCAAAAACGGGAAGAAATCGAGTCCGGTATTTCCCCTCAATTTCGTTGGACACCGGCCTTTCCGGGAACAGAACCGGTTTCGGCTCCGTCCATTGTCAGTGGAGTTCACCCGTCTGCATCTGTCTTTCTGACTGCCGCCATGCCGGCATTCGATCTTCTGTCGAGGAGTCTGCCTGTGAAAGGTCTGTACTGGTCGCTGCTTGTGTTCGCGCTCAACCCCGGCGCTCTCTGGGCACAATCGATTCTGATTCTCCCAAATCACCCCATCCCACTCCCTCGACCTGTTCCGCGTCCCCCCGAACAGACGTATCACATCGAGAGCCTGACCGTCGACGCCGCCATCCGCGAGCAAGTCGCCAGCGTTCAGGTCTCGCAGACCTTCGTGAATTCCGGCAAAGGGACCATCGAAGCGCAGCTGGTGTTTCCGCTCCCTTACGATGGCGCGATTGATCAGCTGACCCTCATGGTGAATGGCAAGGAGTACCCCGCAAAGCTGCTTAAGGCCAGCGAAGCCCGCGAACGGTACGAAGCGATCGTCCGTTCCCAGCGGGACCCCGCACTCCTCGAATGGATCGGCACAGGCATGTTCCAGACGAGCGTTTTCCCGATTCCGGCGGGGGAAAAACGGACCGTCACCATTCACTACAGCCAACTGCTGCGCCGCAATCAGTCTCTGACCGATTTTCTGTTTCCGCTCAGTACCGCCAAATTCACATCCAAGCCGATTGAGCAGCTGAAGTTCCGACTGACACTCGACAGCCAGACCCCGCTCAAAAACATCTACAGTCCAACCCACCCTGTCGACATCAAACGGGACGGCGAACAGCGGGCGGTCATCACCTACGAAAAACAGAACAGTGTCCCGAAAGAGGATTTCCGGTTGCTCTTCGATGCCCGTTCCGGAACGGTGAACGCGACCCTGCTCACGTACCATCCGCAGGGAGAAGACCACGGCTATTTTCTGCTGCTGGCAACTCCCGATGTGCAGGCGACCCGGACGGAGCCACAGTCGAAGACGATCAGTTTTGTCATTGATAAATCGGGTAGCATGTCCGGCAAAAAAATCGAACAGGTGCGGGAGGCGGCCAAATTTGTGCTGCGGAATCTGCGCGAACGGGACCTCTTCAACATCCTCTCCTACGACGCCCAGGTCACCTCCTTCCGACCGGAGCTGGAATCCTTCAACGAGGAATCCCGCAAGGCAGCGGAAGGATTTGTGGAGTCGCTCTTCGCGGGAGGCTCGACCAATATCCATGATGCCGCCCTGCAGGCCCTGGGGCAGCTGAAGGATGACAAACGTCCCAACTTCGTGCTCTTTCTGACCGATGGCGTCCCGACGGCTTCGGTCACCAACGAAAGCCAGATCGCCGCAGCGGTCCGCAAGGCGAACACGATCGGGGCCCGGCTGCTGGTGTTTGGCGTGGGCTACGACGTCAACAGCCGGCTCCTCGACCGGCTGTCGCGCGAGAACCGTGGGATCTCGGAATATGTCCGACCGGATGAGGATCTGGAAGCGGTTGTGGCCCGTGTCTTTCAGCGGATCGGCTCCCCGATTCTGACTGACGCCACGGTGCGGTTCGAAATCGCCGGAACCGAGTCGCCGGTCAATCGCGTCTATCCGTCGGGGGCTCTCGACCTGTTCGCAGGAGAGCAACTGGTCGTTGTGGGACGGTACAAACAGAGTGGGGAAACCCGCATCCGCCTGCGTGGACAGGTGAGCGGCGAACCGCGCGACTACGAATTCACAGGAAGCTTCGCAGGGACCAGCGCGGATCGCACAAATTCATTCATCGAGAAGCTGTGGGCGACCCGCCGCATTGGTGAGATCATCGATGAGATCGATCTGAATGGCCGGAACCCGGAGCTGATTGCGGAACTGGTCGAGCTCTCGACAAAGCACGGCATTCTAACCCCTTACACCTCATTTCTGGCGGATGACAACGTTCGTCCCGAGATGGCTTCGACGGCGAATCAGGCGCGGGCCACTCAAAGCACGACCCAGCTCAATGAAGCGAGCGGTCAGTCCGGATTCGAGCAGCGGAGCATGAAGTCGATGTTCAAAGGGGCCAATCAGGCCTACTCGGGGGATGGGGCCTTCAGTCCCCCCGGTCTCGGCGGTGGCCCGCAGCCACGTCGTCCGGGAGCCGTGTTCCAGCAGGACGCTTCTCCGGCACCAGCGAAGGCGCGGGTCTTCCATGTCGGAACCCAGACGATGTACCGCCGCGGCAAGCTGCTGATGACGCCGGAAACCGCATCGATCGATCTGGACAAGGACCGGGAGAAGTATCAGGTGGTGCAGCGTTTCTCGCCGGAATATTTTGCGATCATTCAGCAAAACTCCAAGGCGGAGAACGATTTGCTGAGTCAGCAGGGAGAAGGGGATGAGCTGCTGGTCCGGCTGGGAACCAAGGTCGTTCTGATTCGATAGAGCAGGCTGCTCTTGCCTGTGCCCGAGCAGCGGGCGTGTGAACTGAAGAATCCGCGTGACGAGAACGGGTTGATCCAAGGCGAAGATGCTCTAGCCGTTCGTCCGTGGTGAATCAAAATGACTCGGGCCCTGTGATGGACTGCTTCCGCCGCAGGGCTTTTCTTCTGCGCGGAGCCTGCAGCCATTCGAGCGAAGCGAGGTCCCTTAAAAGCAAACGGGCGGGTCAGGAATTCCTGACTCGCCCGTCTTGAGAATAAGGTAACGCTCGTGAGAGAGTTACGCCTTCTTCTTCGTAGCCTTCTTCTTGGCAGCCTTCTTCTTTGCAGCCTTCTTGGGGGCTGCCTTCTTCACTGCCTTCTTGGTTGCTTTCTTCTTAGCCATTAGAAACTCCTCCTTCCAAGAGTCCCTCACACTTGCGACGCCATTCCGATGCTACCGGGCAAAATGGAAGACGCCTGCAAACGCCGAATCCTTTCCGACTTCACCAACCGTGGTGAGCGGCTTGCTGATGTTGAAGGCTGCGTTTCGCGATTCATTTCGAGTCGACCCACTCAGTTTCAACTCCAGCAACAACTTGCGGCAAATAGTACGAAAACCACTAACAGATGCAACCCAAATTTCCGCTGTTTCAATCACATCGATCGACTTTTTGAGTCAGTTCGACACGCGTCAGCGCGCGTCAGTGCGCTCATTTCAACACGGTCTCTGCAGGCAACTGAAACACGATGCCCGTCTCTGTCATCGCCGCTGCGCAGCCGACGCGCTCGCCACGCGACAAGTCAGTGAGCGCGGTGCATTGTCATCTTCTGATTGACGTTGTCGAGCTCTGCTGCGGTTTCGAAAGCAGAGCTCGTTGACAGCTGACGTCGACGGCACGCGGCTTGAATTCGTGAGCGGCACCCCAACCGTCGACACTCATTTCACCGCAGAAAACATGCGGTTTCAGTGAAACCGGCAGTCGTGATAGCATGCGGGAAGAAGTGCATGAAGTGTCATTCTTCGGATCCTCGCTTCGATCGGGGGCGTTCTCGAAAGCTCGAGATGAGTCGCATTCAATGACACTGCAGAACGAGCTTCCGCAGGACATGGAGAGACCCATCACGAGGCCGGTTTCAATCTCTGCATGAACCAACCGATCGACATCCGACACCGACATCACCTCTCTCCTCACAGATGATGTCAGCAACCGCGCGCTGCTGAGCAGGGCGTTGCAAACTTGCTCAGATTTTTTTTTGGAACGACCAAAATTTTTACGTCTCCACGCTGAGTTTGAACGTCGAAATCGACGCGAGTGCGCGCTTCACGTCACGAAGAATGGGAGACGTTGCGCGCTCGACGCTCCACTCAGCGCACACAGATCGATGATCGATGTCGACCTCATGACGACCGTGCCATCAACAACTCGACGCATCGGCACGGTGACGAGAGGTGGTTGTTGAACGAGCAGCTGCGCACGCTGTCGCGCAGTCGATTCGGACATTGATCGATGCCATCGTTCAGAACATGTCTGTGCGCGATCAACGCACGCTGACCGTTCGTCCGTTCGAGTCCTGGTCGTCAGGGGTCGCGCATCGCGGTGCGAGATCCGGAGAACGAGAAACCGGGCATCGGAAGGAAACGGGCAATGGTTGCCGGTTGCTGCCGGTGCATCGGTGATTCAGGATGAATCGCGTTGACACCCGCGGGGGACCAGTCCTACAACCCGCTTCGTGACACACCTTTCACAATTGAGTCGGCTGCACGCGTTGCGTCTCTGCTGTGTGATGATGGTACTGGGTATCAGATTCACGACAGGCGCTCCCGGACTGCCCGCTCAGGAGCGAAATCCCACCGCGACCGCACGACACGTCAACGTCTCACCTCGCAGCTTTTCAGAACCAGAAACTCCTTATCGCAACTGGAAATACGTCGTCATCCACCATTCGGCCACGACCTCCGGAAGCGTGAGCAGCATCGACAAAGAACATCGTCAGCGACTCGATTCCAAGGGACGTCCCTGGCAGGGAATCGGGTACCACTTCGTGATCGGAAATGGCAACGGTCTGGGTGACGGTCGGGTGGAGCCGACGTTCCGCTGGGAGAACCAGCTGAGCGGCGCCCACGCCGGACAGAAGCAGTTTAATGACTACGGAATCGGCATCTGCCTGATCGGAAATTTCGAACAGGCCGGTCCCACACAGGCACAACTGGAAACCCTGCGCACGCTGGTGCGCGACCTGAAACAGGAATTTCAGCTGACCGATGAACAGCTGCTGCGGCACGGCGACTTGAAAGCCACAGCCTGTCCGGGGAAGCTATTGAACATGGATCTGCTCCTGGGAAAGCAATCGGAGATTGTGATTCCCGTCAGCGGCGAAGAGTCCAGGAGTCGGCGCTCCCCGTGAGCCCGGAATACAAGGAGGAGTTCAGCATGTGGCATCGGTCTTTGATTCGTGAAGAGCAGATGTTCCCCGGCCCGCTCCACGGCGAGGGGGGCGAGGCTGTCGAATCCGCCCGCTGGCGCGAAGCGCTCAAGCATCCGGAGATGACCGGCCTGTCGCTGTTCGCTCCGGAAACCTACACCGCCAGCTATGCCTATCCGCTCGTGGTCTACCTCCACGACAACGATCGCTCGGAGCGGGATCTCTGGAACTGGTTCCCCCGGATCAGCGAACAGAACTTCCTGGGACTGGGTGTCCGGGCTTCGTTGCCTGGCACGCTCGGCATGCCTGGTCGCTACCGGTGGATGTCGCATCGTCCTGATGCCTCGGTCGCGGTCCTACGGGATGGCCTGGCTGCCGTGCAGGCAGACTGGAATGTGCACAGCGAGCGTATCACGCTGCTGGGTGAAGGTCAGGGAGCGCTGATCGCCCTGCAACAGTTTCTGCTGCAACAGTCCGGACTCGATGACAGCCTGCCAATGCTCGGCAGCATCATCTGCGGCAGCCTGCCGAAGACATGGCCGAATTTGCTCCCCCCGATTCCGGCATTCGCCACCGGACGACTGCTGCTGCTCGAACCGCCGACGGAAGCTGACGAATTCGCCGTGATCGATGCCCTGGAAGAAGCGGGCCTGGAGATTTCGATCGCCGCGGACCGGGAACTCTCCCGTCCGGCGTTGATCAACCACTGGCTGATGGCCGGAATCGCCACCGCCGTGTTCTGAGAGAGTGGTCTCGATCCCGCGCACGACATTCCGAAAACATGCCAAGCGAAGAACGCTGTGCCCTGGTCAGGCGGCACAGCGTTCTTTCATTTGAGCATTGCGGCAATCGCAGTCGATGCGGCTGCTTTCTCAATACGCCAGATTGGGAGCCAGCCAGCGTTCCGCCTGCTCCAGCGACATGCCGGCCCGAGCGGCGTAACTTTCCACCTGATCCTTGGTGATCCGGTCGACCGCAAAGTACCGGGCGTCCGGATGGGCAAAGTAAAGACCGCTGACCGCCGCTGCGGGCCACATGGCGTAGGAATCGGTCAATGTGATTCCCGTGGCGCTGGTGGCGTCGAGCAGCTCGAACAACGCCGGTTTCCGCGTGTGGTCCGGGCAGGCGGGATATCCGAATGCCGGGCGGATCCCGCGATACTTCTCGTCAATCAGCTCTTCAGCGCTCAGGTCGTCGGTCCCTTCGTATTTCCAGACCTGCGTCCGGACATACTGATGCAGGTACTCGGCGAACGCCTCCGCCAATCGGTCGGCGACGGCTTTGGTCATGATCGAGTTGTACTCGTCATGCTCTTTTTCGAACTTCGCCGCCAGTTCGTCACAGCCGTGTCCGGTGGTGACGGCAAACGCCCCGATGGAATCAACGCGCCCGGATTCGACCGGCGCGATGTAGTCCGCCAGCGAGCGGAAATCCTTCTGCCCGACCCGTTCCCATTGCTGTCGCAGCATCGGGAAGCGTGTCAGTTCCGTGCGGGAGTCCCGGTCCTTCCAGAGCACAATGTCGTCGCCAATGGTATTGGCCGGCCAGAAGCCGTAGACCCCGTTGGCCACAAAAAGTTTCTCGCGGATGATCCGCTGCAGCAGACTCTGGGCATCGTCGTAGAGTCTGGCAGCTTCGGGGCCGACCTGCGGATCTTCGAAGATCTTCGGGTACTTCCCTTTCAGCTCCCAGGTCATGAAGAACGGGGACCAGTCGATATAAGGAACCAGCTTCTCCAGCGGGAAGTCCTTCAGCTGCACCGTGCCGAACTGGCTGGGCTGCGGGAGCTCGACGTTCTGCCAGTCGCAGGTGAAGCGACGGGAGAGGGCCTCTTCGTACGAGACCAGATTGCGCGACATCCGCTGATCGAACCGGGACCGTTCCTGCTCCTGCTCCGCGCGGACCTTCGTCACGTACGCCGCTTTGCCGGCGGGATCCAGCAGCGATTCCACCGCCGGGACCGACAACGAAGCGTCGATGACGTGAATGGTCGGCTGTTCGTAGTGCTGCGCGATCTTGACGGCGGTATGCCGGGCCGACGTGGTCGCTCCTCCGATCAGCAAGGGGATGGTGAAGCCTTCCCGCTGCATCTCTTTGGCCACGTGGATCATCTCTTCCAGAGACGGCGTGATCAGTCCGGACAGGCCGATGATATCCGCGTTGCGTTCCCGGGCGGTCTGGAGAATCTTCTCCGTCGGAACCATCACCCCCAGGTCGACCACTTCAAAGTTGTTACAGCGCAGGACCACCGCCACGATGTTCTTGCCGATGTCGTGCACGTCACCTTTGACCGTCGCCAGCACGATCACACCCCGGCTGGTCTGCTCGTTGTAGGCTTCACCGGCGGCGGCAGCAGCCGCTTTTTCCGCCTCCATGAACGGTTCGAGATAGGCGACCGATTTCTTCATGACACGGGCGGACTTCACCACCTGCGGCAGGAACATTTTTCCGGCGCCAAAGAGTTCGCCGACGACACTCATGCCGTCCATCAGCGGACCCTGAATCACATTCAGAGGACGGCCGTATTTCAGCCGGGCCTCTTCCGTATCCTGATCGATGAAATCGGTGATGCCCTTCAACAGGGCGTGCTTCAGACGTTCTTCAACGGTTCCGTTGCGCCACTCGGCCACCGTCTCGGTCGTTTTGGTTTTGGAGGTCGACTTGATCCGGTCGGAATATTCCAGCAGACGCTCGGTCGCATCGGGACGACGATTGAGCAACACGTCTTCGATCAGATCACGCAGTTCGGGCTGGATTTCGTCGTAGACTTCCAGCTGTCCGGCGTTCACGATTCCCATATCGAGACCGGCTTTGATGGCGTGGTACAGGAAGCAGGCGTTGATCGCTTCGCGGACCACGTCATTGCCTCGGAACGAAAAGGAGACGTTGCTCACGCCGCCCGAGGTCTTCGCCCCCGGACATTCCTGCTTGATCCGCCGGACCGCTTCGAAGAACTCGACCGCGTAGTTGTTGTGTTCCTCCATCCCGGTCGCCACCGTCAGAATGTTGGAATCGAAGATGATGTCTTCCGGAGGAAACCCTGCTTTGTGGATCAGCAGCTGGTAGGCCCGCTTGCAGATCCGGACCTTGTCGTCGGCGGTGACCGCCTGTCCGGTTTCGTCGAAAGCCATCACCACGACCGCCGCACCGTATTTGCGAATCAGCCGGGCCTGCTCAAGGAATTTCTCTTCCCCTTCCTTGAGGCTGATCGAGTTGACGATCCCCTTGCCGGCGAGGCATTTCAGCCCCGCTTCCAGCACGTCAAACTTTGAGCTGTCGACCATCACCGGAACGTCGTTGACCCCCGGTTCGTCGGAGAGCAGATTGAGGAAGTGGACCATTTCCTGCTTGCTGTCCAGCAGCCCCTCATCCATGTTCACGTCGATGACATTGGCCCCTCCCTGCACCTGTTCCTTGGCGATCTGCAGGGCCTCGTCGTATTTCTTCTCCTTGATCAGCCGGGCGAATTTGCGGGACCCGGTCACGTTGGTCCGCTCGCCGATCATCATGAAGTTGGAATCGGGCCGCAGCTCACACAGCTTGGCTCCGCTGTACGTCGATTGCCGCGGGTGCTTCTGACGGCCGCGTGGCGCGACGCCGTCCACAGCTTTGGCGACCGCGTTGATGTAATCGGGCGTGGTGCCGCAGCAACCCCCGACGATATTCAGCCAGCCCTGCTCGGCGAATTCCCGGATGGCGGCAGAGAACTCGGCCGGGTTCGAATTGAAGCCACCCATCCCGTCGGGCATCCCGGCATTCGGATAACAGCTGACATAGGCGTCGGTCCGGTTGCTCACGGTTTCGATGAAGCCGCGCATTTCCTTCGGGCCAAGCGAACAGTTCAGGCCCATCCCGAACAGCGGGAAGTGTTCCACCGACACCAGAAAGGCGTCCAGTGTCTGACCGGTCAGCGTGACTCCCCCCAGGAAGACCGTTCCGGAGCAGATCACCGGCACGCTGGTGTTCCGTTCCTTGAAGACATTGTCGATCGCGAACAGGCACGCTTTCATGTTGAGCGTGTCGAAGGAGGTCTCGGGCAACAGAATGTCCACACCCCCGTCGAGCAGACCGCGGACCTGCTCGGCATACGATTCGACCATGTCGTCGAACGTGACGGGACGATGCCCCGGCTGATCGGCATTGAACGACAGCTGAATCTTCGTGGGGCCGATACTGCCGGCGACGAAGCGGGGGCGATCGGGATTCCGCTTCGTGAATTCATCGGCCACACGGCGGGCCAGTTCCACCCCCGCCTTGTTCATCTGGCGAACATAGTCTCCGAGCCCGAACTCCTCGAGCGAAATGATGTTCGCATTGAACGTGTTGGTTTCGATGATGTCGGCCCCCGCTTCGAGATAGCGGCGGTGGATCCCGGCAATCATGTCGGGCTGGGTCAGGCAGAGGACATCGCTGGCATTCTTGAGATCGATATGATGCTTGGCGAAGAGTTTGCCCCGATAATCTTCTTCGGTCGGATGATGCTCATGAATCAGGGAGCCCATGGCCCCGTCGATCACGAGAATGCGACGGGACATCAGATCATGCAGCTGGTCAGCAATCGAATTCATGTGGAATAGATATGGATCAGAAGGAAGGGTTGCCCCGCTTGAGGCAGATTCGTGTTCGGGCTTTATCATCGGAATGCCGCCCTCGGGACACAAGGGGTGGCAAACCCGGGAACCGACTTATCCAGAAATGGTGATGTGACGGGAAGTCTGCTCTCCCGTTCACGTTGCCGTCCGGCGAAGATTCTCCCGATTCTGCGGCCTTGTCGCCTGTGATCGACGTTCCCGGCCACTTTTCCTCAGCAATACCTGCTCATAAACTGGGAGTTTCCGTCACGCGTTCATCTATCTCAGGGAAAGTCCATGATCCAGCGCAGCATGACCGCGAGAGAATTCTCAGAACAACGTGCGGATCTGCCGGATGCCGGGCAATGGTCGGAACTGATTCGTGGAGTCCCGGTCTCGCTGCAGCCGCCTGATCTGGATCATGGAACGATTGTCCTTAATCTCTCCAAGGCCTTTGCCGGGTATGTTCAGTCCACATTGAACGGCTATCCCTGTTTTGACCTGGGGTTGTGGGTCGAGCGACAGCCCGATTCCATTTTCTTTCCGGCAGCCAGTTATTTCCTGGAAGGGAGCCGGTTCGCCGAAGCGGACAAGGAATATACGGAGACAGTCCCGGCGCTGATTGTAGAACTGCTGACGACCGGTGATCGGCGCAGAAACATCAGCGAGCGGCTGAGCGTCTATATTAAGCACGGCACACGGGTCGTCTGGCTGATCGATCCCCAGCAGCAATCGGTGCATGTGGTGATCCCTCGTGAGGGGAAGAACCAGCGGCTCTCGGCAGAAGACACGCTCTCAGGCGATCCGGTTCTCTCCGGTTTCTCCATGCCGGTCGCCCAGTTGTTTGCCGAGCCGAGCTGGGCCCGCTGAAACGGGTTGGTTTTTGCCGTCCCTGTGCAGCAAGCATTGCCGGTAATGAAAGGCTCGCCGCCGCGCGGCGGGAATGGTTCAATAGGAAGAGGTCAAGTTGCTCCGGCAGGTGACCGGCCGTCTCCACAGCGGGCGAGTCTGCTCAGAGAACGCACGACGCACCGGAACAACGGCCGGACCCGCAGACGCATCGCCACGGGCCCGACCACACGCTGAAAAGACGTTACTTCTCTGCCGGTGTGGACGCCGAAGGCTCGTCGGCCGGCGCTGTCTCGTTGATGAACTTGTCGAGAATGCTGAAGTAGCCACTGAGTGCGGCTGCTTCCGGGCCCAGATCCTGCTTCAGGTCATTCAACAGGTCGCGGGCTTCGATAGCCTGTTTGCGAAGATCCTGAAGATCCAGCTTGCCACTCATCAGGCCACCCAGGTTCTTCTGAAAGTGTTCGCTGACCTCCGGGACCGCCAACAGCGGAAAAGACTGCTCCACTTCTTTCAATGCCTGGGGATTCAATCCCTGCTGCTGCAGTGACTCCAGCAACTGACGATTGCCATCCCGATCCGCGGCTGATGGGGAGAGGGCTTTCCCGGTCAGTTTTTCCAGCAGCTGTTCGGGAGTGGTCGCCGATGGGGGTGCATCCCCGGTCTTCGGAACCGATGTCTGCGGCTGGGCAGTCGCCGGGAGAGGTCCTCCTTCCCCGAAGTAGATTGAGTGGACCTTACTGCGCGGAATTGCCAATTCTCCCAGCAGTTCGCTGCGCAGCTGCAATTGCTGTTTGTTCACCCCGAGAACGTCCCCCTGCACACGGTCACCATTGATGAGCACGACCGTATCCGCCATTGCATACCCGGCCAGCAGGCTGAAACAGGCAGCCGGGAGGCCGCACCTTTTCCAGATCTGAAACATGCACGATTCCTCGCAAATGACAAGAATAAAGAGGATAGAAGAATGCCTCAGATTCAATTACTAGCGCTGTCCAGTCTGTCGTCGAGATGGCATTTCCCGGGGAGTTGGGAATTTGAAAGGGAGAAGCGCGGCCCCGTTCGCAGTCTCCACGAGCAGCGAGCCGGGGCTTCCCGAATCTGGACGGAACACCTCCCCAATGTTGACGCCGCTGCCGAACCGAGGAATCATAAGAGGACAGACAATCTCGATCCCCCCGGTCGCAGACCTCCCATTCTCCCGAAAGCCGTGAGCTTCGGCACTTTACCTCCT
This sequence comes from Planctomicrobium aquicomposti, assembly GCF_051466325.1. Taxonomy (NCBI): domain Bacteria; kingdom Pseudomonadati; phylum Planctomycetota; class Planctomycetia; order Planctomycetales; family Planctomycetaceae; genus Planctomicrobium; species Planctomicrobium aquicomposti. The sequence continues at coordinate 395,980 of NZ_CP195792.1, read as the reverse complement.
GCGGCAAATGGATTTACAGAAAGTATCGGTCACCTGCTTCCTGGCCTGCTACGTGCTGGCCCTGCTGCTGGAAGCGACGCAGTTTCTGCGCCGCAGCCATGTGCTGCGCTGGGGGACGGTGATTCTGTCACTGGCGGGACTGGTCGCCCAGACCATTTATCTGGTGGTCCGGAGCGGGCAGCATTCCCTTCCGCCGCTGCTCGGGTCGACGCACGACTGGCTACTGGTCTCCGCCTGGCTGATCGTCGTGATGTTTTGCGGCATTCAGCTCTGGAACCGGGATCTTGCCATCGGCATCTTCGCATTGCCGCTCGTGGTGGTACTGGTGGTGACTTCGCAGTTTGTGAACACCGCTCCCAATCCTCGTGTGGGTGAGCTGCGCTGGTGGAGCATGCTACACGCCTCATTCTGGGTCTTCGGCATCCTGGGGGTGTCGCTGGCGCTGCTGGTCAGCCTGATGTATCTGGTGCAGCATTATCGTCTGAAACACAAACGACTGGAGCTGCCCGCGCTGCATCTCTTCAGTCTAGAGCGACTCAGCCGCCTCAACTGGTGGCTGGTGATATTTTCCGTCCCCATGCTGACACTGGGAATGGCGAGCGGACTCTGGATGACCCACCTTTCCAAAGGAGGGGACCATCCCGTAAATCTGGTGAACATCGCCTTTGCCGCTAATGCGACGATCTGGGTGGCGATGGCGGTCCTGTTTGGCTGGCTGCTCGCCGCCCGTCGACCGGTTGGTCGAACGGTGGCGTGGCGAACCATCTGGGCCTGTGCGTTTCTGCTGGTGACGTTGCTGGTGATTAAAGTGCTGAGTGCCGACGGGATTCATGGAGGAGGGGCCGCCTGAAAGGGCTGCAACAGAACCATGAACGTTCAGGTTGTTTACTGCAATCACCGGACAGCTGATCTCGCCCTGCGGGAGCAGTTGTCGTTTCCCTCACAGGAATCACTGGAGCGAGCCTATGATGAGCTGCGGGCCCGCTTTCCGAAGTCGGAGCATGTGGTGATCTCCACCTGCAACCGTGTGGAGGTCTATAGCGCGCAGGAAGACCCCGCCGACGCCCCCACGCACGACCAGCTCGTCCACTTTTTCTCCGACTTCCATCACCTGCCGGTTAACGAGTTCACGAACGATCTGCTCGAATGTCAGGGGCCCGCGGCGGTCCGGCATCTGTTTGAAGTCGCCTCCAGCGTCGACAGCATGGTGCTGGGCGAAAGCCAGATCGTGAACCAGATCAAGTCGGCCTACGAAATCTCGATGGCCAGCGAAGCCAATGGACCGCTCACCAACGCTCTGTTTCAGCGGGCGATGGCGGTCTCGGGGCGGGTCCGCACCGAAACGCGTCTGTCTGAAGGACGGGTTTCCATCGCCAGCGTGGCGGTCGGGGATTTCGGGAAAAGTATTTTCGACCGCTTCGATGACAAATGCGTCCTGATCCTCGGCGCAGGCGAGATGGCCTCCGAGACGCTGACCTATCTGAAAGATGAGGGGGTCTGCCGGATCATCGTCTGCAATCGCAGCCTCGAACGGGCAAAGTCGCTGGCCGGACAGTTCGGCGGTGAGGCTCATGGCTGGGATCAGTTGCCCGTGCTCCTGCGGGCTGCAGATGTCATTGTCTGTACCACCGGGGCCGATCGGCCGGTGGTCACGGCGGAGCTGTTTCGCCAGGTCCGCAAGGCGACCGGGTCAAAGCCGGTATTCATCCTGGACCTCGGGGCGCCCCGCGATGTGGAAGAAGCGGTCGGCACGCTCGACGACGCGATATATCTGTACAACATCGACGATCTCGAAGCGACCTGCGAGGCGAACCGGCAGCGGCGGGCGCATGAAGTGCAGAAGGCCCGGGCGATCATCGAAGAAGAGACCGCCAATTTCATGCAGGATGTCTATCACAAGGCGACCGGGCCGGTGGTCAAACGTCTGCGGGATCACTGGCACGACATCAGCCGGCAGGAACTGGAGCTGCTGTACCGCAAGCTGCCGGAACTTGATGACCGTCAGCGGCAGATCATCGAGAAATCGATCGGGCGCATCGTCAATAAGCTGCTCCATCCTCCGCTGGAAGCCTTGCGCGAAGAAGCCCGGACCGGAACGCCCCACAGCCTGCTCGATGTGCTGAAGCAGCTGTTCCGGCTTCGCGACTGACTCTCCGCTGTCGAGTCGAACAGACTGTCGATATGCTGCAGCCGTATCCCCCATTCCCGGACTTCTTGCTGACGACTCATGGCCTTTGAAGACCTGACCCAGTTCCTGCAGGCAGCTGCGGATTCCGGAGACCTCATCCGGATTCCCGCCGAAGTCGACCCCGTTTATGAGCTCGCAGCACTCTCCGAGCAGCTCGTGCAGTTCAGTGGCGAAGCAAGTCCGGTCCTGCTGTTTGAACGGGTCCAGAATTCCGATATTCCCGTGGTGACCAATCTGCTCGGCAGTCTTCCCCGGTTTCTGCGAGCCCTTCGAGCGGACTCGCTGGGAGAAGTGGTCAGTCGGCTGACGCAGGCGCTCAATCCGTTTCCCACGGGACGGGACTGGACGTTTGGATTGGCCGCCGGAGCTGCGGGTGACAAAGCCCGCTTCGCGCCGCGGGTCGTTCGTCGCGGGCTGTGCCAGCAGGTGATCAAGCTCGGCAAGGATCTCGATCTGGGCGAACTTCCCGCGCTCCAGAGCTGGGAAGGGGAATCGAACCGGGCGTTGACCGCCGCGCAGACGATCGTTGCCGGCCCCGATGGCAAAGTCAGCGTGGAATCGGTCCCGGTCGAAATCCTGGCGAAGGATACCGTTCAACTCCACTGGCAGCGCAGCAGCCCCAGCTATCGACTGCTGCAGGAGTGTCAGGCAGCGCATCGTCAGCTGCCGGTGGCGATCACGCTCGGGGGCGATCCTCTCTGCGATTACGCCGCCACGCTGCCCATTCCCCGATTTCTGGATCCCTGGTTATTCGCAGGAATTCTGCGAAATGAGAGTGTCAGTCTGATTCGCGGACGCTCGGTAGAACTCGATCTGCCCGCATCGGCAGAACTGGTCCTCGAGGGCTATATCGATCCGGCACCCGCCGCAGGACGGGGAGTGCTCGCCGACCGCTCGGGCATTCTGCGTGAGCGAACAGACCTGCCGATCGTGCAGCTCTCCGCCCTGACGCATCGGGCCAATCCGCTGCTCCCCGCGGCGATTCGTTCGTTCGCCACGCAGGAAGATGGCTGCACTTCCGCACTGACGGAACTTCTCGCGCTGCAGTTATTGCGGTTATGGCAGCCGGCGATCGTGGACCTGCATCTTCCCCGCTTCGGGCGTTTTGCCCATGCCGTGATTGTCAGCGTGGAGGAGAGTTCGGCCCCCGCTGTCGCCGCAGCCGTGAGCAGCATCGGCAGCTTGCCGCTCACTTCTCCTGCCCAGCTGGTCGTCGTGGTCGAGGCCTCGGTCAACGTGCGTGATCTGCAGGCCGTCTGGCAGGAAGTGAGCGATCAACCGGTGGTCCTCGAGAGTGCTGCCGTCGGTCAGCGGACGGTCCTCAACGCGACCGGCAACCGCCGGAGTCAACGGGCCCGCCCCCCGGGTCGCACGCTGGAGCAGGTGCGGGCGACCATGCAGGCACTCGGGCTGCAACTCGAAGGGGAGTCGCACAACTCCGAGCCGGCATCACAGCATCCCGCCGAAACTTAAGTCCCCGTTCAGGCGCTGGCGGATTGAGACAGCACCTCCGAGACCGCGGTCGCCAGCCGCTGCATCCCCACATCGATCCCTTCCACGGTTTGCACGCCGTAGCTCAATCGCATCTGATGGGAGGGTCGTCGACCGACCGGATTCGCATAGCAGATTTCACCCGGCACATACATCACACCGGCATTGACGGCGGTCTGGAACAGATGGCTGTGGAATCCGGTTTCAATGTGAGGGGGCAGTGACATCCAGACGTAGAGACCTCCGTGCGGTTCATGCCAGCTGACACCGGGGAGGTGGCTGAAATACCGATGCGCCGCGGCGACCATCGCATCCCGCTTCCGGCGGTATCCATTCAGGACCTCGACCAGATGCGATTCATACAGCCCCCCCTGCAGCACGTTCGCCATCAGGTGCTGTGTCAAATTGGAAGAGCCGAAGTCTTCGTTCCCCTTGCGGTCACACAGCGGCTGTACCAGATCGGGCGGGACAATCCCGTAGCCGACCCGCACTCCCGGTGAAAACGACTTGGAAAAGGTCTGGGCATAGATCACGAGATCGCGCTGTTCATCGCAGGACCAGACACTGGGAAACTCTTCACCGTCATAACGCAGTTCCCGATAGGCGGCATCTTCCAGAATCAGAATGCGATGAGTCCGCGACCACTTGCGGGCAATCCGGACAATCTCCTGTCGACGGGCAGCGGAAATGCAGGTGCCTGACGGATTGTCGTAATAGCTGACGAGGTAGATCAGCTTCACCCGGGGGAGTTCCCCTTCCTGATCGAGACGATCCAGCGCGGCATCCAGTTCCGCCGGAATGAGGCCCTCACTGTCGGTCGGAATCGTGATCGGCCGGGCGCCGACGCCGCTCAGATTGCCTGCAAAGACAAAATAGGTCGGCCCCGCCAGCAGGCAGAGATCGCCCGGATTGAACAGCACTTCACAGACGAGTGACAGCAGTTGCTGGGAGCCGGTCGTCAGCAGCACCTGATCCACGCCCACCCGCAAGTCATCGGGAGTGCAATGCTCCAGCTGCGCGAAATGTTCCAGCAGCAGACGACGGAGCCGCAGATTACCGGGGGTCGTTCCGTATTGCAGTGCCAGCTTCCCGGAGGATCCCGATCCGAAGATCTGCGAACAGGCCTGCTGGACTTCCTGGACCGGCAACGTTTCCGGATCGACCAGACCGGCAGCCAGAGAAATCACCTGCGGATTTTCGACAGCCTGCTGCATCAGAAAGCTGATCGCGAGATCCCGGGTGTATTCGCGGCGGTCACTGAAATGGACAGGCAGAGATGTGGGTGAGAGTGTCGGCTGATTCATTTCCTGAGCGTATCAGAGGGAAGAGAGTTGGCAACAGTCGACAGCAATCGCTCCCGCCGACGGGACATGGGGAATCACAAAGGAGAATGCCGTTGGAAAAAGGTTCGCGGAGACTCAGGTCGTTTCTCCCCCGGACACGTGTCGACTGTCACAGATCCACTTGCCGGCTTCGGCGAGCCAGCCGACTCCCATGCATCCCCCCGGAAACTTGCCCCCCCACAAGATCAGAGAGAGTCGAAACCGGTGACCCCTCGGTGTCGACAGGCCAGTTCGGCGGCGACGAGTGGAAGCAGCCAGCTGATCCAGCAGTTCGCAACGTCGTACCATTCCGATTGGACCAGCAGCAGCGTCCCCAGGCCCCCGAGAACACGGATCACCACAGCTGACATCAGCAAGGCGAAGCAGCGCACCATCCAGCATCGATGTTCACTGAACTGGCGCTGCAGTGCGGATCGCCAGCCGAGAAGCATGCAGACGGCTGTTGCCACTCCCAGAGAGAACAGGCCGAGGCCCGCCCACGGACCGGCAGCGGAATAGAAGGACATCACCAGTCCTCCGGGAACCAGAAACAGCAGCACAACAATTCCCTGCAGCCGACCCAGTCGTCGATGCCAGGCGGGGAATCGGACTCGCAGCGGACCGTTGATCAGCAGCAGGCCGAGTACCAGGGAGAGGGGACCAGCCAGAACGTGTGCAGAAAACGCGAGATGGTAGACCCCGTAAAAATGGTCTTCCCGCCCCTGCAAAAAGCCTCGATTGAACTGGGGAGGAAAGTAGTCGCGATAGCTCAACAGCACCGCCACCGTGGTCTTGGCGACAACGAGAACCGCCAGCACCCGAATGACATTCCGGAACGCAGAGTGACGAGGGGGGAGTTGCGATGGACGACTCTCCACAGACTTTGTCCACCGAGGCTTTCCAGACGGGAAGCGGCTTTCCCGGGGGGGCGTCATTGTCGGACCGGAAGGATTCACAAGGGCCCTCTGGGTGCGTCAACGGAATTTCATGCCGGATGATGGGCCGATCCCTTCACGAGCGGACACACCTGACAGGAAATACGTCTCGCCGCAATTGATTGCGAGTTCGGTTTCCGATTTTAGAGCAGGTTGCTCTGTCTTGTGCCCGCGCGACAAGCGTTTCGTGTGGTGCAGCGCTGACTGACCCGTGGCGCGGACGGGCATTTCAGAGTCAGAACGCCCGATTGGCGAGGATCGCGACGGTAACAAAGTGAGCAGCCCTGCACGACCTCACCGACCATGCGATCTATTCGGCCTCGACGCATCCAGAGGGGACCGGAATTGAAGGGGACAACGCACAAACAGCAGGTGAAGGGGCAGCGGGACGTTTTCAGAATTGACAAGTAATCCACCGACAATTATATATACATTAAATATGCTTCTGGCGCTCCTCGAATTTATTCGACCGATTCATTCGATCATTTCTTCCAGATCATTTCCGGTGATCGAGACCTGCCCAGCGAGCGATCTCTGAACAGAGCTTCTTCCCGCACGACATCGTGAGAGCTTTCAACCTGTCTTCAGGTTTGATCCTTTTCTTCTTTTGAACAGGATGCCTCATGTCAACTTCGCGAAGCCGGATCTTGAACACAGGGGTCAGGGGATTCACCCTGATCGAGTTGCTGGTGGTGATCGCGATTATCGCGGTCCTGATCGCCTTGCTCTTGCCTGCGGTGCAGCAGGCGCGGGAAGCGGCTCGTCGCTCCCAATGCAAAAACAATCTGAAGCAGATCGGGTTGGCACTGCACAATTACGAGTCAACGCATGGCTGCTTTCCCCCGGGAACGGTGTGGGATCAGCCGGATGATGATGCCCAGTATGGACGTCGGCCGAATGTCGCCTGGACGCTGCTGATTGCTCCGTTTCTGGAAATGGCCCCAATCTACAACCTGATCCAGCCGGGGGTCGGCTCTTACGGCACGGGGGACGACCAGTCCTCACTCGGCCGGGCCCTGCAGGACATCGACAAGAGAAACGCCCTTGAAAAGCCGGTCCCTGTGTTTCGCTGCCCCAGCGATATCGGTGCAGAGCGCAACCCGCAGTATCCGGTCTTCCAGACCGATTCTCCGATTACGCGGGTTGAATTTCCGATGTGTAACTACGTGGCCAACAACGGAGCCGGAAAACTCTGGCCGACCATCGGCAGCATTCCCGCGAGCGGACAGGTCGGGAATACCAATCGGTGGAATAACGGAATGTTTGGTGCCATCGGTCGAGGGGCGCATCTCACCCGCTCCACTCACGTGATGCCGAATCGTGGCGGGCTGTGTGTCAGGATTCGTGATGTCTCCGATGGTCTCAGCAATACAGTCGCTGTCGGCGAACGGGCCTATGAGCATCGGGGAGTCGTGTACGGGGCTTCTAATGCCTGGTGCCAGAAGGGGTCACACTGGTGGGCCTGCACCAATGTCACCAACCTGCCAACAACACCCCCCGGAGACACGGGAGGGAATACGACGGTCGGCCTGATGACCGTGCTGGGGGGTGGGGACAACGTGATGAATCCTCCGGAAGCAATCAACACCGACTGCCAGCGCATCGGTCGGCATTCCTTCGCCAGCACCCATGATGGAGGAGTGCAGTTCGTCATGGGGGATGGCTCGGTCCGCTTCATCAGCGAGAATATCGATGCCTCACGGGCCACCAGCAACTTCGCCGTCGCCAATTTTCGGGTTTACTCCCGCATTCTGGGAATCGATGAAGGTCTGGCCACCGGCGAGTTCTAGCCCCGATCCCGGGGAAGTGTGGCGGCGTTTGCGTGGGAAATCTTTGTAGAACGCTTTGTTTTCCGCCGCCAGGACCCCAAACGTCAGTGAGATTCGCACGAGTGCAGGTTGCTCTTTCCAGCCTACGGGCAGCCGGCGTTTCGCCTGAAAAAATGCTCACTGCCGCGCGACGAGAAGGAGCAGATGAAGTCCGGGAAAATTCTCGTACCATCGGTTCATCACGTTTCCTGTAGGGCGGTGCCCCGCATCGATCATTGCGGGCGCCGCGCTGCGGAAACGGAAGCTGCCACAGACCGCTTTCAGCCGTGAGCCCCATTCAAGTTGTCGCGCTCACCGTCAAGGATGTGGACGTTGACCCCTCACGATCCCTGCACGGACGAAACGTGCCCATACTGAATTCAAAGGACAGGCCTGTCATGAAACTTCCGTTGTCGCAGCCGATCTTGATCATGACTGCTCTGGTTCTGACCGTGGCGTTGACGGGCTGCGGGAGAAACGGGCCAGAGCTTGGACGTGTCCGGGGGCAGGTGACCATGGACGGCAAACCGGTTCCCCGGGCGCAGGTGACACTGGAGCCCGAAGGTCCGGGACGGGGAGCGGCTGGACTCGCCAATGAGAACGGGGAATACGTGATGGAGTATGCCCCCGCCACAGCCGGTGCACTGGTCGGCCCCGTGATCGTGCGGATCAGCACGCTGACAATCGATCATCCCGAAACGATTCCGGCCAAGTACAATCTGAATTCCGAACTGCGAAGAACCGTCGAGCCGGGAGAAAACGTCTTCAACTTTGAGCTCGTCTCGAAGTGAGGCCCGTGACTTCGCCGGGGTCTCAGCCCCACTCGGCGAAAGCCACGGGAGCAACGGCCGCGGGGGCCTGCACACTCTCCTTCCCGGAGTCAATCCCCCGGCGCAGCGGGTGGGGGACCAACGGTCCGCGGACGGGTATTGATCGTAAATCGCTCGCAGGCGGAACGCAGGGCATCGAGTCCGCTCAGCATGGTCTGCTGCCGCTGGCCGTTCCATCGCTGCGGCGAAGAGAGAACCTGCACCTGGACACCATCCTGCGGAATCTGACCGTCCAGCAGAGCGAGGGCGAGTGCCAGCCGATAGCGGGCCTGGGGATAAATCGGACAACGTCGGCCGCGATAGGCCCAGTTGTCGAGATTCAACGGAACGCTTTCATCGAACGGAGTTGATTCCCGGAGGTGCATGCGTAGCTCCGGCGGCAATTGATCAGCTACATCCCGGCGAAGCAGAATCCGCACCTGTTCGGGGCGCGAGGCATAAACTTCCCATGCCGGCCAGTGATCGCAATAGCCCCACGCAGTTCCCAGGGGATGGAGAATCACGAGTGTCGTGAAGGTCAGGGCTACCAGTTCGGGCAAGCTTCTTCGGCCCGGTGAAGCATTCTGAGCGGTCGCCATCGCCGGATCGCGGAACAGCAGCACGTTCTGCACGATAAAAAACGCATTCCAGACAAGGACCCCCGCCTCATGCTTCAGGCCGACGGCCAGCGTCCAGATCAGCAGCAGGTGCATGCCGATCGAAAGGACCAGTCCGGCAAATCTTGTTCTGCGAAACAGGAGGAGCAGCCCGACCAGCATTTCACCTGCGGGAAAACTGGCCGCGACCACCTGTCGTCGATTCTCCGACCAGAGTGCCGTGTCGATGTGCAGCGACTCCGTCAGGCCGTTCAGCAGCATCTGCCCGTGTGACTGCACAAAACTGAAATCCACCTTGGACCACGCGGACCAGATGTAGATCGCACAGACGAGCCAGCGCCAGCAACGCAGACCGATGGCGTTCGGAGCCAGCATCAGAATCACGCCGAGCGACAGAAACTGGCAGACCCACGGCTGCAGGCGATGCTGATCGCAGGCGACCAGCGTCGACATTCCAAGCAGGTACAGCAACGCTGACCACCGTGTCGTCCGCAGTGCGGACGTTCCCCCCAGCATGCTGAAGATTCCAATCCCCAGCAGACCAAGTGCGGCCAGATCGAGCCACGGCGGAGCAGTGCAGAACCAGTCGATCCAGGGAATCTGCGGGTTCAGCAACGCAGGGGGTTCGATCCACAGTCGCCAGGTCGACGACAGGAGCAGCGCTGTGAACACCGCCAGCACCCGCCGCAGCAGACAGAGACGTTTTTCCGCCGGGGACAGCATGTTCTGATCTTCCTGTGAACGCGCTGGTCAGCGCGTTCCGTCTATGAACGAGTCGACAGCGAGACCAGGGGGAGTGCGGCATTCAGGCTCCCCGACCGAAAGCCTTCCAGGTCCAGTGTCACGTAGCGGAATCCCAGTTCTCGCAGCTTCTCTACGATCTGTTGACGGACATTGTCGTCCGCCAGCCGGTGCAATTGATGGACCGGAAGTTCGATCCGGGCCAGGTCATTCTGCTCCAGACGGACCCGCAATTCGCGCACGTCAAGTTGTTGCCGCAGGAAGACTTCAGCGGCATCGACACGCTGAACCCGTTCCGGTGTGACCTGCACACCATACGCAATGCGGCTGGAGAGGCAGGGGCTGGCCGGCTTATCCCAGACGGGAAGTTGCCACTCCTGTGCGAGATCCCGGACATCCTGTTTGGTCATGCCGGCTTCAATCAGCGGACTGCGGATCTTGTGTTCCAGTGCCGCCCGCATTCCGGGACGATGATCGCCCCGGTCATCCAGATTGGCGCCGTTGCAGACGGTGTCGACGTCGAGTGTTTCCACCAGCAGATCCAGCCCCTGATAAAGCTCGGATTTGCAGTAGTAACAGCGATCACCCGCATTGGCCTGATAGCCAGCCACGTTGAATTCGCTGGTGTAAATGATTTCATGGCGGATGCCGATTTCCGCCGCCACCTTTCGCGCTGAATCCAGTTCTCCCGACGCCAGTGAGGGGCTGACGGCGGTGACCGCAATGGCCCTGTCGCCGCATGCCAGCGCAGCAGCCTTGGCGACCAGTGCACTGTCCACGCCCCCCGAAAATGCGACGGCCACGCGTCCGCAGCCTTTCAACAGCGCCAACAGACGATCACGTTTCTGCGAGAGATCGGAATTCATGTCATTCATGATAGCAGTTTTGCTCTGCCGCACCGGAGGGGAAAGAGACGACACCGGCCCTCAGGGAATCAGCAGTTCCGGAGCCGATGCGGATCGGGAGCCGGGCAGGGGGGGATTATCGAGACCGCGGAAGGTGAAGACGACCGAAAACTTGGTGTCCTGTGTCCGGTTGCGGGTCGCGGCGTGCAATGTGCGGCAATGGAAAAACAGCACATCGCCCGGATTCAGCTCGGCCAGAATCCGCTGCGACAGCACCTGCTGGTTCTCCGGCAGGTCGTCGCGAAAGAAGACCGCTTCATCAAATGCCTGCTTGGAATACTGGGCGCGGTGCGATCCCGGGATCAGCTGCAGGCATCCGTTTTCGGCCCGTTCCGGTCCCAGAGCGAGCCAGACGCTGATCAGTTCCGGCCGGGTGTAAGACCAGTAACGGATGTCCTGATGCCAGCCCGTATCACTGCTGAAGCGGGGCTCTTTGGTCATGATGCAATTGTGGTGTGCCAACGGGCAGACCACGTTCGGCCCCAGCAACTGCTTGAGTCGACCGACGACGCCGGGATGCTGAACCCAGTTCACAAACGAGATGTCGCGGCTGAGTGCCTGCTTCAGGCGGCGGATGGTCCGTCCCCCCTCTCCCAGAGCAGAGGCAGGGGCGCCCGGATATTTCAGATCCGCTTCATACTCGACCGGTTCGATGACCTGCTGCACACCGGCCTTCGTGACTTCCAGCATCCTTTGCCGCAAGGTTTCCGGACTGAGTCCCCGGACGATGGCGTATCCCTGCTGATGAAAGTTCTGAAGTTCCTCGGAAGTGAACTCAATAGACGGAGGTTCCAATTCGACCTGGGTTGTCATCGAACGCAAATCTTTCTCAGTTTAATTGCAACTGCGCGAGTCAGCAGGGTGAATGCCGCACCGGCGGGTGAAGAGGTCTGAATCTGCAAAGTGCAGATCGGCAGATGTCTCCTTCCCTGGCGGGACGGTGTCCAGAGGAGTCGACCGGGGAGAAACCTGCTCCATTCAGGACCGGGCGACGCCAGGGGGCGTTCGCTCTAGAATGGATCTTGCTCGGCTTGTCGTCAATTGTGGTTTTGAACTCTCTTGTGAAATCTGGAATGCCTGACCGCTTTTACTGTCCCGGGAACTGGGGGGCTGCTGTTGATCTCCCCGAAACCGAGGCCCATCACCTCAGCCGGGTCCTGCGTGCAGAGGTCGGCGATCCGGTGGAGCTCTTTGACGGACACGGCAAGTCGGGCCAGGGTCGCATTCAATCGGTGGGGAAAAAGTCGGTCCGGGTTGAAATTGTCTCGGTCGACAGCGAGCCCACTCGAACGTCCACGCGGGTGATTGCCTCCGCTGTCCCAAAGGGGGAGCGGCTCGACTGGATGATTGAGAAACTGACCGAGCTGGGGGCCGACTGCTGGATTCCGCTGCAGACGGAGCGATCCGTTGTCGAACCCCGGGCCCAGAAGCTTCAGAAGCTCTCCCAAACGGTAATCACCGCGTGTAAACAGTGTCGCCGCAGTACGTTGCTGGAAATTGGCGACCTCTGTTCCTTGGCGGAGCTGCCGAATCGGATACCGCTCGATCAGTTCACTCTCTGGGTGGGGGACGCCGATGCGGCTGCAGCTCTTCCGCGGGCGAATCCAGCGACGTCGCAGCTGGCGATCGTCGGCCCGGAAGGGGGGCTGACACAGTCGGAACGGGAACTCGTCCGGAGCTGGAATGCCGAACCGATCTCGCTGTCGCCGCATATTTTACGTACCGAAACCGCTGCGATTGCCTTCGCTGGGTTTTTCGCTCTTTCCCCATCGGCGTGACGCCGCAGACGGTTTTTTGTCGTCGGCTTGACGTCACCCGCCTGTCTTCAAACAATGCTCACCAGTGAACGGGCGCCGTCAATTCGCGAGCAACCGCGGCGAGCCGGGCAAATTCGTATCGCGTGTGCGGAGTTTTCCATCATGGATGAATCTCGCTGGATGTCTTGGAGCGAAATCCCGTGGATGCAGCGAAACTCACCCGCTGCCTCTCTGATTCGTCTGGTGGACCGCCTGCTGCGCGATGAGCAGCTCTCGGAAATCGTCACCAACGTCGCCGCGGAATTCGGAGTCGCCAACTGCCTGCTGCTGGTCCGCGAAGGGACATGGAAAATCGTCGCCGGGCGGGGAGATCAGGGAACCTCCCTGCCGAACACCCTGCTGGGGAACGTCATCGATCGGGATGCCGCCGTCTGGTTCCGTGACAAGACTCTCGGTCCCACATTGCTGGTGCCGACCCCTTCCCGCCAACAACATGTGCTGCTGCTGGCCGGGGCCCGCCTGACCGGAGATCTGCTCGATGAGGCCCTCGCTGTCGGACGGGTGGTCGGCCGCAGGGTGGATGAGCTGCTCCGGACGCAGTCAGTGGAACGGCATGCCGAGCGGCTGCGGAGCACACTGAAACTGGCCCGTTCGTTTGCCGGGGAACGGGATACTCAACATCTGCTGGAACGGCTGGCGGAGGAATCGGCGCGGCTGCTGGGAAGCGACCGCGCGAGTATTTTCATCTGGGACAAAGAGCACAATCAGCTGGTGGCCTGCCCGGCTCTGGGGGTGGCCGACGGCCGTCTGTTTCTTCCGGATAACCGGGGGATCGTCGGCGATGTGATTCATAGCCGCTCACCGGTGATCGTCGACGATGCGTATCAGGATCCCCGCTTTGACCAGAGCGTCGATAAACGTTCGGGCTACCGCACGCGGAATCTGCTCTGCGTTCCGCTGTTTGATGCCGCAGAGAATTGCATCGGCGCCTTCGAGCTGATCAACAAGGTCAGCGGCGACTTCACTCCCGAAGACCAGCTGGCACTCGAAGACTTCGGCATTCAGGCCGCGACAGCCATCACCAATACCCGCGAGCTGGAAAGTCTCGTCCGCAGCAATCGCCAGTTGACCGAGCAGGTTTCGCGCGGCATTCAGATTGTGGGAGAGAGTCCGGCCATCAAGGCGCTGCGGGGAACGATCGAGCGTCTCGCCGCCACTGATCTGCCGGTCCTCGTTCTGGGAGAGAGTGGAACGGGTAAGGAAGTGGCTGCGCAGGCGCTGCATCAGCAGGGCCCCAGGGTCAACAGCCCGTTCGTCGCGGTGAATTGCGCGGCCCTGACGGAAACATTGCTGGAAAGCGAGCTGTTCGGACACGAGAAAGGGGCCTTCACCGATGCCCACGATGCCCATGTCGGCAAGTTTGAGCTCGCCGAAGGGGGGACGTTGTTTCTCGACGAAATCGGAGACATGAGTCTCGGCGGGCAGTCAAAACTGCTGCGGGTGCTTGAGCAGAAGGTCATTACCCGGGTGGGGGGGACGCAGATCATCCCTGTCAACGTGCGGGTGCTGGCGGCCACGAATGCCCATCTGGCGGACATGGTCCGGGAGAAGAAATTCCGCAACGACCTGTATTACCGGCTGAGTGTCGTCACCGTCGAACTGCCGCCGCTGCGGGAACGTCCGGAAGATATCCTGCCGCTGGCGAAATTCTTCCTCGAACGTTTCTGCCGGGATGCCAAGCGTTCGCCGCTGAATTTTTCGCCTGATGCGGAGAAGCGGCTGCAGATGCACGGCTGGCCGGGGAATGTTCGCGAACTCCGCAATCTGATGGAGCGGATCGCGTTTCTGACGACCGGCCCCCGGGTCGAGAGCGAAGACCTCGCCTTCATCCTCAGCCCGAAAAAAGATGCCTTCGAAGATCTGATCGAAGGAGTCAGCCTGACGGAGGCGACCGAAAACTTTCAGTGCGAATACATCAAACGGGCCGTGAAGCGGATGCAGGGAAACATGAGCGAAGCGGCCGAGTTCCTCGGTCTGCATCGCTCGAACCTGTATCGCAAGATGCGGCAGCTGGGGATGGAAGTGGACGATGTCAAACCCTAGCCCGGCCGACTCGAGCGGCTCCTGCGGAGAACACGGGGCAGGCGTCCCGTACCGATTCCCGGAGTAGCGTTGCTTCCGGCGGGGATCGTCAGGACAATGAACCTCTCTCCACAGTGTGACTGAACAGTGTTGAAGATCCGTGCCGATGAATGGACCATCTGCACTGACCTCGAAGAGTTTCGAAACTGAGCCTCCTGTTTTCATCTGATCGATTCCGGTGTCTCGCGGATTGTTGCCTTTCTGACGAAAAACAGCACGCCCCGCCACCTCCGACAAACGCCATTAGAAATCTGTTCCATGCCAGCCGACGTCGCTTTTCAAGCCAGCATCCGCTCCGGTCGCACTCAACGCTACGGGATCGAAGAAGTTCTGACCGCCTGCCCGGAAACCGGTGACCTGCTGGATGTGCAGTACGACTGGAACAAAGTCGCGGTCCCCTCATCGCTGCGAGAGTTTGAGAAGCGGTGGAGCAATCGGAATCATCCGCTCGACTTCAGCGGCGTCTGGCGTTTCCGCGAGCTGCTGCCGTTTGCTCCCGATGACCAGATCGTCACGATTGGCGAAGGGCAGACCATTCTGCAGAAGTCGGATCAGGTCGGGAAATATGTCGGGCTGAAGTCGGGGGGACTGTATCTGCAGTACGAAGGTCTCAACCCTTCGGGCAGCTTTAAAGACAACGGCATGACCGCTGCCGCGACGCACGCCCGCATGACCGGAGCCAAACTCGCAGCCTGCGCCTCGACCGGGAACACGAGTGCCTCGCTGGCGATTTACGCCGGCACGACCGGACACTTTAAAGTGATCGTCTTCGTCGGCAGCGGCAAAATTGCCTACGGAAAACTTTCCCAGGCCCTCGATTACGGCGCAGTCACCCTGCAGATCGAAGGGGACTTCGACGACGCCCTCAAACAGGTCCGCGCCGTCTGCGAGCAGGCGGGGATCTATCTCTGCAACAGCGTGAACCCCTTCCGGCTCGAAGGGCAGAAGACGATCATGTATCGGGTGCTGGAAGGGCTGAACTGGGAGATCCCCGACTGGATCGTTGTCCCGGGCGGAAACCTGGGGAACTCCAGTGCGTTCGGCAAGGCGTTTCTGGAGCTCAAGCAGCTGGGACTGATTGACCGCATTCCCCGGCTGGCGGTGATCAACGCGGCGGGGGCGAATACTCTCTATCAGCTGTATGAGAAGCAGGGGCTCCGGTGGAATCACGGCGCCCCAGACGAGGCCCTGGTGAACACCTTCTATCAGACGATGGATCGCGAGAACCATCGGGCTCACACACTGGCCAGTGCGATTGAGATCAATCGTCCAGTGAATCTGGAGAAATGCCTGCGAGCACTCGACGTCTGTCACGGTGTGGTCCGGGAAGTCACCGACGCCGAAATGCTCGACGCCAAGGCGCAGGTCGGGGCGGGGGGCTTTGGCTGTGAACCGGCCAGCGGCGCCAGCGTCGCCGGCGCCCGTCTGCTCCGCGAACAGGGAGTCATCGCCCCCAGCGACCGGGTCGTCTGCATTCTGACGGGTCATCAGCTGAAAGATCCGACCGCGACGGTCAATTACCACGCGGGAGATGAGGCTGCAGCGCGGGGGGCCTCCTTCCGCAATCAGCCGATCGTGGTCAAAAATGACTTCGAAACAATTATGGATGTCATCCGGGGAATCAGTTAAGCTGGAATTGATCGGTCTTTCCCGCGCAGGGATCCTGCAGCTCCCGTCAGCAGTAGAGTTTCCCGGCCAGGAGGGAGCGGTGCATAAGACTCTCGAGGAAAAGTGCTCTTGAAGATCAGCGGCGTGGAATGCCCAGGGCATTCGCCGGACGCTGTCAATGTTGGAATGCGGGCCACGGCAGGTAGTTGCCAGTCCAGATCTTGCCGCCTGGAGTTGTGGTCATGAACAGTCCCTATGAAGAGCTGGAGTATCTGGCGGATCATCTTCCCGAAGAGGGGGAGACGCTCCTCGTCAGCCGGGAATCGGGCGAACTGATCTGCAAGTCGGTGTCGCGTTCCAACCTGCGGGGAGGAATTGAGGACGCCGAACTGTACGGTCTGCTGGTCAAAGCCAACGAGCGGCTGCACGCCGCGGGGGTTTTACCTCTCTGGCTGAGTGTGATCGGGGTCGTCTGGGCCGGAATTCTGTTGCATCTGATGCACCTGTTGAGCTGGTCCGGCTGGTTTTTCGTGCCGGGACTGGCCTTCGTGCTGCTGTTTGCCGTCTTTCAATGGATTCGGATTCGCCAGCGCAAGCTGTTTCGACAGAAGATCTTGCCCGGTTTGAGACCCAGTCTGCTGCAGCACGGAATTTCCCCCGCCGCCCTGATTGCGGGAGTCCGTCAGCACGTAGAGTTGCGGGCCGTTCTCGACGAGCTTATCGAATGGGAGCCGAACGATGAATTCACGCTGACCTGATTCGGCAGGCTGTGCTAGGATCGGCGGAACTGGGAACAGAGTCGTGGAAAGGGCAGCCGGCGGGATCGCGCCGGTCTTCCACGCGCGAGGAAACGGATTTCAGAACTCACCGCCAGGCGAGTCGGAGCAGAGACCGGAATGGGGATCGAATACCGCGGATATATGCAGGACGAGCCGGGCTATGGCTTCCAGCGACGTCCCGCCATGACCATGGTCAAGGGGCTGATCATCACGAATGTGGTGATCTTCGTCATTCAGGTCGTTGTCGGCGGGTGGGTCGAAAAATGGTTTATGCTGACAGAGGATGCTGTCCTGAAAGGGCAGCTCTGGCGGTTCACCACGTATGACTTTCTGCATGATCCGACCAGCATCTGGCATCTGCTGTTCAATATGTGGCTGTTGTACATGGCCGGGACGCGGGTGGAATCCAAATATGGATCGAAGGAATTCCTGAGCTTTTACCTGCTGGCAGGGATTTTTTCCGGAGCGTTTTATCTGCTGTGGAATCTTGTCGTGGGACAAAGCAATCCCGCGATCGGGGCCTCGGGTGCTGTCGTTGCCGTTCTGATTGTCTACGCGCTCAACTGGCCGGAAGAGCGCTGGTTCATCTTCGGAATCATCCCCATGCCGGTCATGTGGATCGCCATCCTGACCGCAGCCTTCGACATCTTCCCCATGCTGCAACAGCTGGGCCGACGGGCCGGGGCAGGTGACGAAGTGGCCCACGCAGCGCACGCCGGGGGAATGCTGTTCGCGTATCTGTATGTCCGGAACCGCTGGCAGATTCTCGACTGGACCGATTCGTTCCGGAAGATGTTTCGCCGTCGACCGAAGCTGCGGGTGCATCGTCCCGACGTGGCAGATGAAGTCCGCCCCGCAGTCAAAGCAACGATTCCGCCCCACATTTCCGCCCGTCTCGATCAGTTGCTGCAGAAGATCAGCGATGAAGGCGAAGCAAGCCTGACGCGGGAAGAACGTGAGTTTTTGACCGACGCCAGCCGTCGCTACCGCCAGCGGGGATAGAACCTCGTGGCAGTCCGCGCCACTGATTTGCCTTCCCGGCAGGTCTGCAGTCCGGCCGGAGTCTCGGCGACTTCACGGATCTGCACTGTTCGCATTGCCGTTGCGGGGGGTAAAGTAACCGCTCCCCAGCTGCCCGTTCGCCGGATGAATCGATGGAAACGCGGAACTATCGTGTCGAGCTCGACCTGTTTACAGGTCCACTCGATCTGCTGCTCTATCTGGTTCGACGTAACGAAGTCGACGTTGTCGATCTGCCGATTGCCGAGATTACCCGGCAGTTTCAGGAGTTCCTGGATGTCCTGCAGCAGATCGATCTCGACCTGATCGGCGACTTCGTGGTGATGGCCAGCATGCTGGTCGAAATTAAAAGCCGCAGCGTCCTCCCCACAGTCAATGAAGAAGATGACGCCGCCGCGGAACTTCCTCCGGGTGATCTGCGGTCTGATCTGATTCAGCAGCTGCTTGAATACAAGAAATTCAAGGAAGCGGCCTCTGCCCTGCAGGAACAGGCACTGCAATGGCAGGAACGCTATCCGCGGCTCTCGGATGAGCGCCCGCAGACCAGCAAAGACCCGGCCGCCGACCGGATCAAGGAGGTCGAGCTGTGGGACCTGGTCAGTGCGCTGGGCCGGATCCTGAAACGGAAGGAAGTCGAATCGGACACCACCATCCGCTATGACGAGACCCCGCTGCAGACGTATGTCGAGCAGATCGGTTCGCACGTTCGCAGATTGGGGTCCGTGCCGTTTACATCGCTGTTCGATCACGAAACGATTCGCAGCAAGATCGTTGGCATGTTTCTGGCGATTCTGGAACTGATCCGGCACCACGGATTCCGTGTCGATCAATCACAGGATTTCGGAGAGATTCTGATTCTCTCGCCGCTCCCCGAAGAGGAGCGAAACGAGAGTGCTCCCGTGGCACACCCAGCGGCCTCCGAAGAGTCAGCGGCTCACCCGCCTCCGGAGACTCCGTGACGGTCAGTCCCAGCGCATCCCGAGTCGGACTTTGACTTCCTTGACTTCACCCTGTCGCGAGTAGCGGACATTCACCGCTTTTCCCGGTGGCTCCTGACCGACATACTCCGAAAGCTCTTTCAAATTGGTGACCGGCTTTCCCTCGAACTCCAGAATCACATCGCCGACGCGCAAATCGGCTCTCTCGGCGGCATTTCCGGCCACAATCTCTTTAATCAGGAGCCCGCTGCGACCGGGGGCTTCATCGCCAACGACGCCCAGATAGGCGCCACTGTGAGAGCGGAAATCATCACCGGCCACGAGCCGATCCCAGTCCCGCACGAAGACCTGACCCGGGATGTGAAAGTTGTAATCCGTCCGATCACCGATCCGGGTGTTGATGCCGATGACCCGGCCCTGCATGTCGAGCAGCGGTCCACCCGAATCGCCCCCGACCAGATCGCAATCGGTCTGCACCATCCAGCTGTTAATGAGAATCAGGCGTCCGAGGCGGACCGAAGGTTCACGTCCCCGGATGTAACCTCCGGGATGCCCCATCGCCAGACACCAGTCCCCCGGATGAGGTGCCTCACGAGCCAACGGGCAGTGGGGCCAGTCGGTTCGTGTCGACTGCAGACGGATCATGGAGGCATCCAGTGTGTCATTTCGACCGAGTACGGTCCCGTTAAGACGCTGGCCGTCGGAGAGAATGATCGACGCTGCATTGCCCGGCTTCCCCGAGACATGGGCGGCGGTCAACACCAGGCCATCCGCGGTGACGATCACTCCGCTCCCCTGATTTCGTCCCACTTTCACGCTGACCGTGGCTGCGGAGAGTCTCGGTACGAGGCGGGTCACGTGGTTCTGGATGGCCTTCAGATCGTCGAGGGTGCGGGGGACCGGTTCCGAGAAAACGGCCGGGACGCTGACCTGCTCCGTCTCGGAAACAGGGGCTCCCCACACGACTTGGGGAGCCAGCAGATGAACAAGGAGACTGCACGACAGAAGTCGCCTGAACAAATCAGTCAGCCATTTGCGATTCCGGGGCGCCATTGCAGCCTCATTGCACCGGCGAGGGGCGAAAAGGATTGTCGTGGAAGAAGCTCTCCATTTTTATCACCCGAGCGTTGAAAAAGTTCTGCAAAATAACCCATCTGCCAGGCTTGATGCAATTCCGAGGCTGCCACCCCGCGCCACCCGCCGGGAAGCTTGTCGAACCCCACCCGCCGGCTGATTGTCCGGGTCGGGGCTCTACATTCGCGGGAAGGGCCGCTACACTCGTTGAGTATTTGTCTGTCGGATGGAACCGGCCTGCGCGCCGTTCCTGCTTGAATGCTTTTGATTTCCGGGAAAAAACAATGTCGGTGACTGCGGTAATTGGTCTGCAATGGGGTGATGAGGCCAAGGGGAAAATCGTCGATCTGTTGACCGACCAGCACGAAATCGTCTGCCGCTTTCTCGGAGGCAACAACGCCGGACACACCGTGATGTTCGGTGGCAAGACCTACAAGCTCTCGCTGCTCCCCGCCGGAATTCTGCGACCGGGGGTCACCTCGGTGATCGCCACGGGGGTTGTGATCAATCCGAAGGCCCTCCTGAAGGAAATCGACTCCGTCCGCGCGCAGGGAGTGGAAGTCGGCCAGCTGCTGATCAGCGATCGGGCCCATGTCATTTTCCCGTATCATCTGCTCGAAGAGGCGGTGCTGGAGAAAGCCCGCGGTGCGAAAGCGATCGGCACCACGATGCGCGGCATCGGGACCTGCTACCGGGACAAGATCGGCCGGACTCACGCCATTCGCGTCGGCGACCTGTACCGCCCCGAACTGTTCCGCGAACGCCTCACCGAAGTGATTGAGCAGAAGAAGATCGTGATCGAAGCTCTCGATCCTTCAGCGCAGATTCCCTCGGTCGATGAGATCTTCAACGAGTACAGCGGGTACGCGGAACAGCTGCGTCCGCATGTCACCGATACTACGACCTTCCTGCACAAGTCACTGAAGGAAGGGCGAAGCCTGCTCTTTGAGGGAGCCCAGGGAAGCCTGCTCGATATCGACCACGGAACATTCCCTTACGTCACCTCATCCAACAGCTCCGGATGTGGAATTCACTCCGGCAGCGGTGTCCCCGAACGGGCGATTGATCGTCTGATCGGCGTGGTCAAGGCTTACACCACACGCGTGGGTGGAGGCCCCTGCCCCACGGAACTGGTCGATGAGATCGGCCAGCACATTCGTGATGAAGGTCACGAATACGGAACCGTCACCGGCCGTCCCCGTCGTTGTGGCTGGTTCGACGCCGTCGCAACCGGTTACGGTGCGCGGATCAGCGGCATCGACTGCATCGCCATCATGCTGCTGGATGTCCTCAGCAAGCTCGATGAAGTCAAGATCTGCGAGGCCTACGAAATCGATGGGGAGCGGACAACTGCGTTCCCCAGCCATATCGACGATCTGGCGAAAGCTCGTCCCGTCTACCGCACGCTTCCCGGCTGGAAGAAGGACATCACCGGGGTTCGCCGACTGGAAGACTTCCCGAAAGAAGCCCGGCAGTACATCGACACGATTTCCGAACTGCTGGAAGCCAAAGTCGGCTATCTGTCGATCGGACCGGATCGCGAACAGACGGTGATTATCCCCTGAGGGACAGCGATCCGCGCCAGTCTCGGGTCCGGGCTACAGCCAGACGGGGAGCACCACCCGGCGGGCGTGTCTGTTTGTTGACACTGCCTGGCCGGGGTCATAGCATCAAAATTCTTTTCTGATTGCTATCTTTCGTCTGAACCAGATCGGTTCAGAGAATTACAGCAGCGCTGTTCAAGTTGGGTGAACTGCATGGCTGTGAAGAGTGCTCCGCCTGCCGAGGCAGGGGTGAAAAGATCGCACGTCGTTCAGCCGGTATTGAAGGTCACATTCTTCGACAGGCTGAGCGCGGGGATGATTGCGCTCGTCTTCGGGCTGGCAATGGCGGTCTTTTGCGTCTTTATCTGGTGGTTCACAAACCGCCCACCCGCTCCGCCCATGATCCTCGCCCCCATGGAGATGATGGATGGCCGCGGCGGCGATCCGGATGGAGTGGCGGGTGAGTCCCTGCGGGTGGAATCGCCCGAAGACTACGCCGACAACGCTTCTCCCGTCGCCGACGCCATCGATGACTCACTGGTCAGTGCCATCAGCGAAGCTCCCGCCGGCGGCGAGCCGCTGGAATTCTCCGAGTTCGGAACCAAGGTGGCACCCCAGCAGCAGAACTTCGGCGAAGTCGTGACCGTGGGGGGGACCCCCGGCAGTTCCGACGGAACCGGAAATCGCCGCGGGTTGGGGAATGGCCCCGGCCCCGGAGGAGGAGGCCTGGGCAACGAACAGCGCTGGTTTGTTCGCTTCGCGGATGAAGCGGGACTCAACGAGTACGCCAATCAGCTGGACTTCTTCAACATTGAACTGGGAGCCCTCTTCCGTGACGGGCGCATGGTCTATCTCAGCAAGGTCGCACAGCCACAGCCGGTTAAACGGGAAACCCGCTCGGGGAAAGACGAGCAACGGCTCTACATGACCTGGCAGGGAGGCTCGCGCAAGGAAGCCGACGTCAAGCTGTTTGCCAAGGCGGGGGTCGACGTCACCGGGGCCACGCTGTTTCATTTCTATCCGAAGCAGACGGAACAGCTGCTCCTGACACAGGAGTATGCCTACGCCAAAAAGCGGACGATGGACATCAGCCGCACTTACTTCTCCGTGGTCAAACAGGGGAGTGGGTATGCGTTTGTGGTCACGCGGCAGAATCATCTGCGCTGAGTCAGCTGACAGACGAGGCGGAGGCCTGATCTTTCGGAATCTGGCCGGTTTTTGAGGCATATTTCCGGCGTTCCGGCGGTGAATCATTGAATCTGAATGCGTGATTTGTGAGAGCCGGAATCCGGGTAGCGAATTTCCACCGATCTTCAGGGTGTGTGAATGGACGATTTTATCAGGCTGGTGGTTGAGCCGGCCGTGTACGGTCTGCAGGGGCTGGCTCTGCTGTACGGCATCTTCTGTGCTGTGCTGATCTATCGCAAAATCCGGCAGAAGAGCTTCAGC
Organism: Planctomicrobium aquicomposti; assembly: GCF_051466325.1. Lineage (NCBI taxonomy): Bacteria > Pseudomonadati > Planctomycetota > Planctomycetia > Planctomycetales > Planctomycetaceae > Planctomicrobium > Planctomicrobium aquicomposti. Next base: position 372,853 of record NZ_CP195792.1, on the reverse strand, counting down.
TCACCGGCGCGGGCCAGTGAGTTCCTGGATGAGGTTCGGGTCAAACTGTCGAGCCACGATTTTGACGGTGTGGCTGAGTTGTGTGACTCGCCTCCTTACTGGAGCAAGGCCAGCGCGCAGCTGATTCTCGTGGCCCTCGCCAATCGCGACCGTGGGCTGAACAAGCTGCGACAGCTGCTCGGAGAAAAGTACGAGCGTGATGTGCTCGCGGAACTCGATTACCGGAACGCCTGGATCGGCACGATTGTGAAGATCGCCCCCATGCTCGGACTGCTGGGAACGACGGCCGGGATGATCGCGGCGTTCGCGGCTCTGGCCACTTCCACAACCGGAGTCGACCCGCTCGACCTCGCCCGCCGGATCAGTATCGCGCTGTTTGCGACAGCGTTCGGGTTGTCGATCGCGGTCTCGATGACGGTTCTGGGGTCCGCCGTGCACGTGAAGAAAGGGAAGCTGACGGACAATGTGCAGGAGCAGTTGAGCGAGTTCCTGCACGATCTGGAAAAGGCGATGAAGACCACCTGACGCGCGACGCTTCTGAGTGGCGGTCACCCCGCATCGATTCGAGACCCCGGACAAGGACCAAGACGTGGCAGGAGGACTTTTTGGCAAAGGCCGCGAGCAGCCTCCCGAAGACGATGAAATCAACATCGTCTCGATGATCGACGTGGTGATGCTGCTGCTGATCTTCTTCATGATTTCGTCGAACATGAGCAAGTCGACGGAAATGAAGATTCCGCCGGCCGATCACGGCATTGAAGTCCCCACCGACAAATCGATCGTGATCTCGATCTTCAAAACGGACAGTGATCCGCAGATCTATCTGTCGGACGGCAAGGAGAACGGTCCCGCCGATCTGGCGGCTGTGAAAGAGTATGTGCAGGAGCAGGTCAGGGAAAATCGCAATGTGCTGATCCTCAAGGCCGACCGCGATGTCCCCTCGGGTGTGGTCGAAGAAGTGGCACGGGCTGCGAGCGAAGTGGATCCGGACCTGAAATATTACATGGGAGTGGTCGACCGCCTGAAGTAGCGAAACGCCGCGCACTCAGGCCGGAATCCTCCTGTTCCGCGACCGCTCTGGCAGCAGAATTTACCCGGTAGCACGTATGCCTATTCAGTTTCGATGTCATCATTGTGGACAGCTGCTGAGCATTTCCCAGCGGAAAGCGGGGAAGGCGGTGACCTGTCCGCAATGTCTGCACCGGACGACCGTGCCCGTGCCCGAAGAACCGATTCCCGTCGGTGCTGAAGATCAGGCGGGTGGGGGCCTGCATCTGGTCCGCCCCGCGTCGACCGACAACCTGCCGGTGGAGTCCGCCTGGAAAAAAGAACACAACCCCTGGAACGACGAAGAGGAAGAAGGGGAGGAGCTGGAACTCTCCTTCGGGAAAGATGTCGTTCCGGAATCGGGGCTCGACATGACTCCGATGGTCGACGTGGTGATGCTGCTGCTGATCTTCTTCATGATCACCGCGTCGTTCAGCACGCAGAAGTCACTGGAGTCAACCGCTCCGGAACCGGCCAGCGACGGCTACGGGGCACAGGCGATCTCGGCGGAGGATGTCGAGTCGGACTCCGTGGTGGTTGATATCGATGAGAACAACGCCATTCGCGTGGACGACGTCCCTGTCGCCGGAGTCGAAGAGCTGGTCGAAGTTCTGAAGTCGAAGATCCGCGATGAAAAGAAGAATGAGCTGCTGATCGAAGCGCATCCGCAATCGACGCACGGCACGGTGGTGTCGGTGATGGATGCGGGACTCGCTGCTGAAATGCAGAAAATCCGACGATCCTCGAAACGCGATGATGACTGAGCCGGACCGCAGCAGCCCTCGCTGCCGCCGACCGGACCAAGCGGTAATCCATTCCCTAGCAACGTTAGTTCACGCATGGCCTTCCTGGAAATCATGCACTACACCGGCGAGAACGAACGCCGGGAACTGTCCAAGCAGACGCCGATCACAATCGGCAGTCACCCGTCGAATGATCTCTGCATCGACGAAGACGGCGTCGACATTATGCATTGCCGCGTGAGCTGGGGCAGCACCGGCTTTGAGGCAGTCGCTGCCGGGGTCGATCCGATCGAAGTCAACGGCACACCGATGCAGCGGACGACGCTGAAGGCGGGAGATGTGCTGCGGTTCGGCACCGTGGATATCCGGTATCGCGAAGGGGAGCACGACGGCTCGCACGCCGCGGAAGTGAAGCCGGCCCGCGACCAGGGGCTGAAACCGATTTCCGACGAGATCGCCAAACGGAAAAAGCCGACCGGCGAGCCCGATAAAAAGAGGTCCTCTGCCCGCCCCGAACGGGATGTGGAGGTGCCGAATCTCGACAGTCTGACCGCCGCACTCGATGCGCTGGCCGCCGAAAGTCTTGCGGAAATTCCGGTCACTCCCAAATCGAGAACTCCCAAGTCCCCCGTCAACCCACCGAAACCGGTGAGGCCTGTCGCTGAGCCCACGCCTCCCGCCGCGCGAGCCCCCTCCCCCGTGAGTGCGAGTCCGGCTGTCGCACCGACCCCGAAGGTCACCGCTCCCGTGGCACGGCCCGCTCCCGCAGAAATGGACGCGATGTCTGACCGCATGCGGCAGGTCATGCGTGCCCGGCAGGTGCGGCCCGGAGAGGAAGATCCGTTACGGTCTCCGCTGGTCCTCGGGCTGGCTGGCGGTGCGGTCGTGCTCGCGTTGACCGGGCTGATCGTCTACTTCCTCGGCACGCGACAGTCGACGCAGCAGGCCTTCGACGCCGCCAAGTCACTTTACGATGAAGGAAAGTATGCCGCGGGAATCGAATCGCTGCAGAGCTTCATTACCAATCATCCGAAGGATGGACTGGCAACCGATGCCCGGCACCTTCTCGGTTCCGCCCGGGTGAAACAGCAGATCCAGAGTGCGACTCCCAAATACAGCGAAGGTCTGACCGAACTGCGGAAGTTCATCGACTCCGAAAAAGACCGCAATGGCTTTGAGAGTCTGCATCAAGAGTTCGTAGATCACGCACGCACGATTTCATTGGGAGCCGCCGTTGCGGCCGGCAAACAGTTCGATCCGAATCTGCTGCAGATTGCGGATCAGGCGCGCACCATTCTGAAGAACTATGCCCCCAAAGCCACACCGCCGACGGAAACGCTCGAAAAGATCGAACGTTCCATGCGAACTTCCGAGGCCGCCATCCTGAAGGAAGGTGTCTTCAAAGAACAGCTGGCCGCGATTGACGCCGCACTGGCGCGGAACGATCCGCTGGCAGCCCTGAAAGCTCGTCGCGATCTGCTGATCCGCTATCCCCCGTTCGAGTCCGATCGCAAGGTCGTCGCTGCCACGCAGAAAACGCTGGCTGCCGAAAAGGATCGGGTCCTGCAGAAGGACCTGGACCAGAAGGCGCTCACCACCGACCATGACTGGCCAAAATCCCTCCTGACTTTGGCTTCGCAGAGTCGAACCCGACAGGACGAAGTGGCTTCCGGGCGGGCCGTCATTGTTGTCGCACAGGACTGCGTGTTCGGGATTGAGATGGTCACCGGCCTCCCGCTGTGGCGCCGCGAGATCGGGTTTGACACCCCCTTCTTCCCGATGACGGAAGAAACGCATCCGAGCGTGTTCCTGTTCGATACTCGGCATCAGGAGCTGGTCCGGCTCCATCAGAACACCGGAGCGTTGTTGTGGCGACAGCCGCTCGGAACGAATGTCATTGGACAACCGCTGCTGACGCGCGATGCAATCTACGTGGCGACTGCCGACCGGCGTCTCCTCGCCGTCGACGTCGCATCGGGCGAGATCCTGAACGAGCTGCTGTTTTCGCAGACCGTTTCGGGGCCCGTCGAACTGTCCGACAAATCCCGAATCGTCGTCGCCGGCAATGAAGAGGTGTTGTATACGCTCACACGCCGCCCGTTTGCCTGTGAAACGGTTACCTATCTGGGACAGCCTCCCGCTTCGGTGCAGGCACCGCTCCTTTCGGCCTCGAACTATCTGCTGCTGATTCAGAACGGAACCGATCAGGCGACGCTGCGTCTGCTGACGGTGGAAGACCCCGCCAAGCCGCTGACCGAGGCCGCCAGTGCCAGAGTGAACGGACGGGTCATCGATCCCGCTGTATTACGGGGACGCGATCTGTTTGTCCCCTCCTCTGGCGAACGGGTCAGCGCTTTTTCACTGTCAGCCGATCCCGGACAGCCGCCACTGACCACCGGTCCCGTTTATCGCGGTGAAGGCAAGCATTCCGGACCCGTCTTTCTGCTGACGGGGCCCGATCGTCAACTCTGGATGGCCACGGGTGCACTGGCACGGCTGCAGCTGTCGACCGATTCACTGCAACTCGATGGGAATCCGGTGGCGCAGGGAGTCGCCACACAACCGCTGCAGTTCATCTCGGGATACCTCTTCAATGCCCGTCGCCGCCCCTATACGCAGGCGGTGACGTTCACCCGCACCGATCGGGATGAACTGACCAGCGACTGGCAGGCGGTGGTCGGTGGCCGAATTCTGGCCTGGGTCTGCAAACCGACAGGCCCCCTCAACATCGCAGCTGTGAACTCCGCCGGACAGGCCTTTCGCATCACTGATCGCCAGTTTGGTGAAAGCAAGTTCATCACCGAACCGACCGAGCGTCTCCCGCTGCACGCGGATCTGGTCGATCCGCTTCTCGCCGCCACCATTCCGGGAGAACGTCTGGCCATCGCCTGCGGCAACCCGGAGCCGCGCGTCTGGATTCTGAATGCCGCCGGCAAGATCGAAGCGTCGCCGCAGCTCCCCGGACCTCCACAGGCGGCGCCTTCGAGCATCGGAAATTTCATCGTGGTTCCACTTCCGGGACGGCTGCACGTGGTCCGTCAGTCTGGTCAGGCAGCCGTGCAGGACTACCTGCAGCCCACTGGCGAGCCGCGCGTCTGGCTGTCCGTCCTGCCGGTCGACAAATCGAATTCTCTGGCCTTCACCAAGGATGGTCTGATCCTGCAGTTGCGGCTCAATGAATCGCCTCGTCCGAACCTGGCCGAAGGAGCACGGGTGGAACTGGGACAATCCTTGCAGCGACTCCCTGCGGCCGCTGAAGGATTACTGGCGGTGGTCGACTCCACGCAGCAGGTGTCCGTGTTTGCGACCGATCATCTGGAACCGCGAGGCAAGCGGCAGTTTGACGCTCCCGTTTCCAATCGACTCTGGATTGCTGCGGGGAAGATCTTCGTCGAAGTGGATGGGACGACGCTGCATGCCCTCGATCCGCAACGCGATCTGGAAAGTGCGTGGACGTTGCCGCTGGATCGCTTCCCCGTGGCCGGAATCGAGTTGATCGATGACCAGCTGCTGATCGCCCGTCAGGATGGAATGGTCCTGACGGTTCATCCCGGCACAGGCGAGGTTCTCACATCGTTTGACACCCGGTCACCGCTGTCACTGGGCCCCCTGAAGACTGGAGGAAAGATCTTTGTCGCGACCACGGACGGCACACTGATCGCATTGCCATGAACAGCTCTTTCACCCTGACTCAGCCCGACGTCCCCCGCGACTTCCTCCGAACCTGCCCGGAGGCTGCGGCGATGCCGTCTGCCTTTGTCTTCCGTCGCGAGCGTGGGAATCGCCTGAATTCATTGGCGACAAGCTGGGCGGCGATGCCGTCTGCCTTTGTCTTCCGTCGCGAGGTTTCGGTCTGTTGTCGGCTGCGCCTGCTGATGGGGCTCTTCTGGCTGTCGGCAGCGCTGACGCCGCTGGTGGCCCACGCTCAGGATGAGCCCGCGCTGCCGAAGCTGGCCGATCTGCAGGTTCCCACTGCACAAGAACTGCTCAACGAAAAACGAAAAGACTGGGTAGTGCTGTTCACGGATGAGGTGTTGATCGTCGATCCGGTCACTCCCCGTCCGGATACGCTCAAGAAGATCGAAGAACGGGTCAGCCAGAAAGAAGCGGAGCGGGCCAAGGCGACCCTCGAAAATCGTGACCGGCTGCTGCGCGAAATTGATGACGCCGCGCATCTAGTGTTAACTCTGGCCGACGTCCCTTCCAGTCCGGAATACCGGATTCAGTACAAAAAGGTCCGGGAGATTATCTACTACGAGACCAATCTGCTGAAGCGGATGTCGATGCTGTTGCAGGAACAGAAGATCGATATCGCGCTGGAGCTCCTCACCCGACTCCAACGGACCGCACCGACCTGGCCGGGAGTCACCGAAGCGTATCATCAGGTCCTGCTGGCCGACGCGGAAAAGCGGATTGCTCAAGGGCAGCCCCTGTCCGCACTCATCCCCCTCGATGAGCTGTTCGAACGGGACAAGAACTACCCGGGGCTGTCGGAGCAAACCGGCATCGCTGTCCAGCAGCTGATTGAACAGGCCCGGGAGGATCACGATGAACGCCGTGCCCTGTTTTACCTGAAGCGGCTGTTCCAGAATTTCCCCGATCACCCGGTCTACCAGAGATATGCTGCGGAGCTGGCGGCTCAGACCCGCAGCACGTTGCAACAGGCCGCTGCCGCGCTGCAACAGGGAGATCCCCGTCAGGCGGCCATCGAAGCGGAAGTGGCGGCTCGCATCTGGCCCCGTGCACCCGAGCTGCGCTCGCAGTATCGGCTCTACACGGAGAAATATCAGCGGCTCCATGTCGGGGTGACATCACTGCCGGGTGAAAATGATGCCTATCCGTTTCCTTCGGCAGCCGATCTGCGACGTCGCGAGCTGACGGAACTGCCGCTGTTTGAAATTGACCGGGTCCGCGACGGCACCGCGTATTACCGGACTCGCTTTTTCGATGAGTGGGAGCCGCTGAATCTGGGGAAGGAGATGCGGTTCACACTCCGTCAGTTCCGCCAGCCCTATGAGATGCAGGGGGTCGTCACGACAGCCGATGTGGTCTCGCCCTTACTGCGGCGACTCGATCCTTCGGACACGGAATTCGACGAGCGGCTGTCGTCGTTCGTGGAGTCGGTCATCGTCGAATCGCCCACCCAGTTTCGACTGGTCTTTCGCCGGGTCCCTCCCCGGCTGGAACCATTGCTGTCCGGTTTCCGTCTGCACCACGACAACGATGATCCCCTCGCCATCGGTCCCCTCGCCAACCCCGGCGGCTTTCGACTGATGGAACAGACCGAACAGGCCGCCACGTATCTCCGCGTGATCCCTGAGCCGGAAGCCTCTAAGCGCTTTCATGTGGCCGAAGTGATTGAGCATCGCTACGACACTCCCGAGAAAGCGGTGCAGGCCCTTTCGCTGGGTGAAGTCTCTATGCTGCCGCAGCTGCCGGACTGGATCATCCGCCGAATGCAGGGAGATCAGGCATTCCTCAAAGACTTCTTCGTCCTGAAAAGTCTGGTGCCGACCACACATCTGCTGCAGTTCAATCCCGCCAGCCGGCCGCTCCGCAATCGCGAACTGCGAACGGCCCTGTCATATGGTGTCGATCGCGAACGCGTGTTGCGGGACGTGATTTTGCGAGACCCGACTGCTGCTCATGGAAAAACGATCACGACGCCATTTCTTTCCGACAGCCCAGGACGAAACGTGCTCGTGCAGGCGCGGCGTTTTGACCTTTCCGCCTGCCTGGCACTGACCATCGCAGCCAGCAAGCAGCTGAACGAAAAGATTCCTCCCCTGACCATGATTGTCGCCCCGGGGGATGAAGTCGAAGAGGCAGCCCGACAGATTGCTGCCACGTGGAAAAGAACCGGTCTGCAGATCAATCTGGTTTACGCGCATGAGCCGAAGCCGGAGTCATGGGACATCGTCTACCGCACGCTGCAGATGACTGAACCGCTTGTGGAGATGTGGCCCTTTCTCACCTTTCAGGAACAGGCCCGACTGAAGGATCTGGATATTTATCCGGACTGGCTCAAGCAGGAGCTGGTCCAGCTGGATCGGACCAGTGACCAGAGCCGCGCCGTCAATGCCCTGCAGACCTTGCATCGTCATCTCTGGGACGACACGGCCTATGTCCCGTTGTGGGAAATCGAACAGTACTTTGTCTTGCGGAAGAACATTCAGCGGTTTCCTCAGGGAACACCGCCGGGGATTCGACAGGGAATGGTGCACTGCTACGATGAAATCGACCATTGGACCATTGATCCCTGGTACCAGACGGAGCTCCCGTGATGCCGACTGAGCTCTTCGAAAACACCTCTTCCCGCACAACGACATCGCCACGACGGTGCGGTCCGTTGCTGATCGTTGCGCTGCTGCTGGTTGGCGCGGGCGCCGTTCCCTCGTGGGTCTTTGCACAGGCTGACACCGCCGCCCCCGCGGCGACTCAGGAAGCCACGGACCGCATCGAGTCTCCTTCCACCCCCGTGACGGAAGGGGGGCCAACCGGCTCAACGCCCGCAGCGGCTCCATCGACTGCCACGACGGCTCCGGCAGTCGCCACGCAGACCCCCGCACCGGAATCAATCCCCGTCACCCTGCGACCGTATGACGTACAGGTCCTGATTCGCATCGACGCTGATCCCGCCTTCCCGTACGCCACCCGCAATCAGATCGTCGCCCAGACGGAAGCGATTCTCACTGCACGATTCCGGCAGATGTGGTCGCTGAAGCAGGAGCTGGTCACGTCGCTGCCGGTTTCCGGAACTTCGCTCTCCAGCTGGACCGATGCGGCGGTGCTCGAACGGTTCGAACTGGTGCCCGAAGACAAAGTCTTCTTTGTCACGGTTCAGGCGGCGCTGGGCAGCTATACAATCCACTGTCGCGAATGGGATACGAGTTCGCGGACGCTGAGCAGCGAATACATTTTCAGCACGGTCGATCGACGGGAATTGCCGGCGCTCATCGCCAACGCCGTGACCGACGCCTTTCGGCCGCTCGCCGAAATTGAAGTGTTGGAAGGGAACCGCATCGAGTTTCTGGTGCGGGCCGGAGAGTTGTTTCCGGCAGACCCGACACTGGCGCCGTTTCAGCCCGGCGATTATCTGGTCCCCTACCTTCGCTATCTCGATCGCAAAAAAGAGCTGCGGATGATTCAGCTCCTCCCCTGGACGTACCTCAAGGTAGATGCTGTCCAGCGGAGCCGACTGGTGCTGTCGCTCATCTCGACATTCCGCAGTCCGATTCCCGCCACCCGTCGACGGATGGAAGTGATGGCGATGCGGATTCGACCCCACCTGCCGGCGACCGAGGTTCATATCGCCCCTCGCGGAGATCTGGTGAATCCGCTCGTCGGTTACCGTTGTGAACTCCTGAACCGGAATCCAACCGATCAGGACCCGGTCGAAGACCGTTTGAAACTGATCACGGACCGCCGCGGCATTGTTACCGTGCCGGTCATTCCTGAACATCCGCTGCAATACCTGCATGTGTTCAGTGGCGAGGCGTTGCTGGCGAGGATTCCCCTCATCCCCGGGAACGTGCCGGAGTTGTTGATCGAAGTCCCCGATGATCGGGCCCGGCTGAATGTCGAGGGGGAAGTTTCGCTGCTGCAGACGGAACTGATCGATCTGGTGGCGACACGGGAAGTGTTGATGTCGCGGGCTCGCGCAGCCGCGGCAGCCAATCGCTGGAGCGAAGTCGATCGTTTTCTGGGGGAACTGAGCCGGTTGCCGACACTCGTTCAGTTCGTAGGCCGGATCGAGACCCTGCAGGTCCAGGCGGTGTACAAGGCGCAGCAGGCAAAGGACAAAGTGGCCGAGGCCCGCATCAAACGGCTGTGTGAGTCGGTCCGCAAATCGGCGGAGAAGCATCTCGATCCGCTGCGCATCAGTGACTTTCGGCGCGACGTGAATCTGGGTCGCCCGAAGTAGCGGCTGTGGGGTTCATCACTTCCGATCCCCAAAACAAAAACAGCCACCCGAAAATCCGGATGGCTGTCTCAGTTGATCAGACAGGTTGATGACGTTCAGGGACTTGTGTTATTCCCCGTAGAACTTCGTCATTTCTTCGGCGGCCAGAGGTTCTCCCACCGATTCGCTGGTCAGCAGAGCCCGGAACCGCAGGCTGCCTGGTGCTGCTGCCGAAACCTTGACCTTGAAGGTGACCGACTGGCCGGCCCCCAGTTCGGGGATCGATCGGAAGAGCACGCTCCCCCGCTCAGCACGGAACTCGACCGGGCCTTCAGCACTCACAAAGGACATTCCGGCGGGCAGTTCGCAACCGAGAGCCACATTGCGGGCCGCGGCGGACCCTTCGTTTTTCACGCGGACTTCGTAGACCGTTTCGGAGCCGACTTCGACCGGATCTTCGAGATCTTTGACCTGCAGGGCGAGTGAGGAGGTCCCTTCGATCATCGTGGTCATGTCGGCGTCGCTGGTCGTGCCATGTTCGGAAGTCGCCCGCACCAGGTGTCGCTGTTCACCCGCTTCCTTGGCGAGCAGGGTCACTTTGATCTCAGCCTTCTGTCCCTTCTCGAGACGACCGACGAACCAGTTCAACAGCCCGGTGGCGGAATCGTACTGGGCTCCACGATCGGAGCTGACGAATTCGAATCCGCTCGGAATCTTGTGCATGACCCGCACATTGTCGGAAGCGGCCGCACCGTCGTTGGACACCGTGAGGGCGAATGTCCCCTGGCGTCCGAGATATCGCATCGAGGGACCGGCGATCGTGGTATTCAGACTCGGAGCAATGACGACGAGTTCCGTCGCCTGATGACGTACGAGACCCGACTCGGCACGTGCTTCGACCTGCAGGTTCTGCGAGCCACCCTTCACGGCGGCCAGTGCCAGCCGGACGCTGCGGGATTCACCGGGGTTCAGAGAACCGAGTTCCATCACCAGTCGGTGACCGCGGGCGTGCTCCAGACCTTCCGGAATATGAGCTTCGATCTGCACGTTGTTGGCGATGCCGGTTCCGGGGTTGGTGACGGTCACCGTATGCGGAGCCGGTTCACCGATGAGGACCTGGGCCGGACCTTCAATTTCCAGTCCGAGCATCGGTTCGGCAACGGCAAACAGACCGTTGGCCGTCCCCGAGAAGCGGACGTCGGCGCGGGTCGCGATGTCTCCCCGCTGCAGCGGGATCATGGAAATTTCAATCACCTGCTCTTCGCCGGCCTTCAGTTCGCTGATCTGCCACCCGAGGAATTCCTGGCTGTAGGCCGGAGCCGGAACCGCTTTGACAAGCCGGACGTTTTCCGGGAAGAAGGCCCGCAGCTGCACTTCCTGAGCGGCGGTCTGGCCGGAGTTCTTCACCACCAGATGGCAGCGGCATTCCTGACCAACGTTGATTTCCGATTCCTTCCGCCAGGTTACCGAGACGGCCGGAGCGGCGGTTCCGAATTCTTCCTGAGTGATCCGGGGCTGCGCGGTCGGCTCGGCCCGTTTGATCTTGGCAGCGGTTGCGGGTGTTCCACGTGAGATGGAGAGGCCGCCAGCGGGAGTTTCCGGTGCGGGCTGTGGCTTGGTGGAGATCGGCTGGGTCAGTGAACTCCTGGATGCTGCGGGACTCGTGGCGGGTGTCGCGGGAGTCGCCGCTGTCGGCTCGGCAGCTTTTCCAGCTCCCGGGAAGGGGCGGGCGTTGAACCGCTCGGCCCGGACTTGTTGAATCTCGTTCCCTTTTTCGACCGGGTCGGCCTGGTATTCCGCCTGCACGACACGGCTCTTGGCTTCGGCACTCGGCTTGGCCGGCTGAGCTGGTTTGGCGGTCGGCATGTCCGCTTCGCCAAACAGTTCCTTGTAGTAGTTCTGCAGATCCGATTCCTGCTCTTTGGTCGCGGTCGAGCGAGAGAAGCGCTGCGGTGTCACTTCCGCAACCGGGGTGACCGGAGCAGCACTGAAAAACTGCATGCTCCGCTGCGATGGGGTCGCGGGTCGGGTGGCGGCTTTGGAAGCATCTTCGCCGACCGCAGTTTGTACGGATAATCCTAACAGGGCCAGGAAGCACGCACTCCGACGCATAACGATCTCCTTGCACTCAACTCGTCAGGCTCAGCCGCAGATCCAGACCACTGGAATCCGGGCGCACGACCAGAGTTACTCGGAGATCGACATTGACAACGCTGCAGCTTGAAGCAATTTGGCAAACTTTAGCGGCAATGCGGGAAATTGCGCCAAAGACAATTGTAAGCCCCAGCCGTCCGCACAGCTTTCAATCCGCCCATGCAGACGACTCGCGGTGGGAATGTTGGCTGAAACACAGCAAAAACCAGCCAATCTATCCGGCAGAGGGAGACTGTGCGGACGAAGGCGGATCCCTCTTGACCTTTTTTCCGCATCGGAAGTAAGTTTCTCGAAATTCGCAGTTTGAACGATCTCCAGAGAAATTCCTTCCCGACCTGCCAGAACACGATTCGCACCGGGCACTCCGCCTCAACCGGCAGCTTTCGTTTCAGAAAGCTGGCTGACCACCGTACACAACCGACTGTTCCCTTTCGCAGTCTTGCGTCAGTAACGACATGCGCCACCGCCTCGCCGCCATTCTGCCGATGTATCTGGCCCTGCAGGGGCTGGCTTATGTTCTGGCGTATGTCGTTCGGTTTGAATTCCAGCCAACCCGCGAGCGTCTTGAGTTAATGTGGGGAACCCTCCCCCTCGTGATGCTGATCAAAGTGAACTGTGCGACGCTCTTCAATGAGTTCCGCCGATCGTTCCGCTTTGTTTCCGTAAACGATCTGATCGGGCTGGCGGGATCCACCAGCGTCGGCCTGGTCGCGCTGTGGGTGCTGAACTTCTTTCTCGATGGCGACCTGTTCATCCCCCGTTCGGTGATCTGTCTGGATGCGCTGCTCAGCATCATGCTGCTGGGAGGCATGCGGCTGGTCTATCGAACCGTGTTCGAAGTTCTGCGTCCCAAACTGAATCGGACCGGCCGGAAACGGACACTGATCTTTGGCGTCAATCAGCCGTCGGTCGGCATTCTGCGAATGCTGTCGGCGATTTCTCCTCGCGAGCAGCCCTACCAGCCGGTCGCTTTCGTGTCTCGTGACCAGAATTCGAACCAGTGCCTGATCAACGGCCTGAAGGTGCACAGGATTTCCGAACAGAACGATTTGAAAACGATCTGTGAACTGACAAAAGCCCAGAACCTGCTGATCCCGGGCGACACACCGGGTCGCATTGTGCGCGAGCTGCTGCACGAATGTGCCGAGCAGGGTGTGAACGTGTTCGTCATTCCCGCCGTGGGAGACCTGATGGACGGCCGGTTCAAACTGACCGTCTGTGACGTGACGGTCTCCGACCTGCTGCGCCGGGATCCCAATCAGCTCGACATGGATTCCATCAAGGATTATGTCACGGGCAAACGAGTGCTGGTGACCGGAGGAGCCGGCAGCATTGGCAGCGAACTCTGCCGCCAGATTGCCGCACTTCAGCCAGAGATGCTGATCGTGTTCGATCAGTCTGAGTTCGGCACGTTTTCCATTGAGCAGGAGTTCGCTGAGAAAGATCTGGGCTCTGTCCAGATGCATTACATTGTCGGCGATGTCGTCGACGAACAGACGCTGACACAGGTCGTGGAAGAACTGCGTCCCCAACTGATCTTCCACGCTGCCGCCTACAAGCACGTCCCCCTGATGGAAGACAATCCGCAGGCCGCCGTGCTCAACAATATTCTGGGGACCAAGACCGTCGCCGATGTCGCTTCCCGCTGCGGAGTCGAACGGTTTGTTCTCATCAGCACCGATAAAGCGGTTCGTCCCACCAGCGTCATGGGGGCGAGCAAGCTGATCGCCGAAAAATATGTGCAGGGGCTCTCGCGCACATCGAAAACCCGGTTCATCACTGTCCGTTTCGGGAACGTGCTGAACTCGATGGGAAGTGTCGTCCCGACATTCCGCAGGCAGATTGAACAGGGGGGGCCCATCACGGTGACCCACCCCGAAATGAAGCGGTTCTTCATGACGATCCCCGAAGCGGTGCAACTCGTTCTGCAGGCGGGGGCGATCGGACCGACAGGCGGCGTGCTGATCCTCGATATGGGTGAACCGGTCAAGATCGTCGATCTGGCAAAGGACATGATCCTGCTGTCCGGATTGCGGTATCCTGACGATATCGAGATCGTCTTCACCGGAATGCGTCCGGGCGAGAAGCTGTACGAGGAACTATTCTATCCCGCGGAATCGGGTTCCGCGAAGATTCACGAGAAGATCTACTGCGGAGGGGGGCAGGAAATTCCCCCCATGCCGCTGATTCTCGCGGATGTCCGGAAGCTGGAAGAAGCGGCTGCCACGGGGCGCGAAGAAACGCTCGCGATGTTCCGTGAAGTGGTGGCCCGGTACTCCGACAGCGAATGGACGCCGGCCCGACTCTCGCGTGCAGCCTGAGCGGCACGCCTGGCGACAGTCTCCGCCCGCCTCACGGCGGCTCATGCGCGACCCGCACCGGCTGCGATCAGCAGACCTCCGACAAAATCGAGGATGAAATTCCGTCGATCAGCCGCACGTTCCTTGGCAGAACGCGGGGAAACTCTTCACAATCCAGACTCTCTGGAGTTCTCACCCCTCGTTCAACGCTGATCTGTTCATGACTGGCTCTGCACTCCTGATCGAAACCGGCTCGCGACTGCACTTCGGGCCGTTGTCGTATCAGCCGCAGCAAGGACGGCACTTCGGCGGTCTGGGGTTGATGATCGGACATCCGGGTGTTCGCCTGCGGGCGCAAGTCTCCGCTGCAGGGGGAGTGGGAGATTCCGGACTCCCACCCCGGATGCAACAACTCCTCGCGACGCTCCGCGCGAATCGACCAGAGTTTCACCTGCCCATCGACTGGCGGCTCGAACAGAAAATCCCATCACATGCGGGGCTGGGCTCGGGAACGCAACTGGCCCTCGCGGTAACCGAAGCCCTGGCGGTGCTGCATGGAGTCACCCTCTCCGCCGTCGAAGTGGCCCGACTGGCACTGCGGGGTGAGCGCTCCGCCATCGGAATCTTTGGCTATCAGGAGGGGGGACTGCTGGTTGACGCCGGTCATCGCAGCGCAAACTCGCTGGGAGAACTCGCCGTTCGGATTCCCTTGCCTGACGAATGGCGGGTGTTGTTAGTCACTCCCTGCCAGACCAAAGGACTGCATGGGGCTGAAGAACGTCAGGTGTTCGCGACACTGCCGCCTATGCCTGACGGACTGACCGGAGAGCAGTGTCGACTGGTCCTCACCGAACTGCTTCCCGCCCTGCACATGCGCGACTTCCCGGCGTTCGCCGCGGCATTGGAGCTCTATGGAACCCGGGTGGGCGAGTTCTTTGCTTCCAGTCAGGGCGGGGTCTATTCCTCACCGGTGATCCGCAGCCTGGCCGAACGCCTGCACGGAGCGGGAATCGAGGGCTACGCACAGTCTTCCTGGGGACCGACGCTGGCGATTCCGGCTCACAGCGAAGCCCATCTTGAAGAGCTGCGAGAGAAAATCGAGCGGCTTCCGGAAGGGGAGCATTGCCAGCTCCTGCCGACCACTCCCCGCAATACCGGGCGCCGACTGCAGTGGACAGAGCCCGTCCACTGAGTTACCACTCAAGTGAGTCACCACTCAAGTGAGTCACCACTCAAGTGAGTCACCACTCAAGTGAGTCACCACTCAAGCCGTGTCGACATTCGATCCGTTTCACAGGCAAAACGCCTGCTCCCCCTGCCGGAATATCGTCGCCTGTGCCACCAGCCATCGGGCCAGACTGCCCGACGAAACCGGAAGTGGGGCAACCCCCGACGGGGCGAGGATCAGTCCAGAATTTCGAAATCGAGGACGTTCGTCTTGTCTTTCGGATCACCGTTGTAATTAATGGTGATCTCTTCTCCTGCCGTGATGTTGCGGACTGCGGTATAAACCTTGGTCTGCCGGCCTTCGTCCTGATAATAGGCGTTCGGCTTGAAGCTGTGGTTATAGAGCGAACCATAACCGAGCGCGATCGCTGCTTTGGTATCCGTCCACGAATAGGCGTAGCTCGCCAGTTCGGAATCCTCGATCTGCTCCCAGGTCACCACAATCACCGGCACCCGCTCGATAATCGTCCCTTTGCGAATATCCCGTCGAGCAAAGACGCCCCGGCCTTTGTGCTTCGTGTAACGGATTTCGACGAGATCGGATTGATAATGCGGCATAGATCCCAGCGTTCGGGGTACGGGCTATGGGTATGAGAACCTTGAGGGGACGCTATCTTCTCCAATTCGCGCGCACTTTCAACCGACAGAAGTGCGACTGTTCCGAGAAAGCTCGATTGGACAGAACCGGACACTTCGTTCAGAATTCACAGACAGGTTTCCTCTCACACAGATAGCCCATCCGATGTCCGCCGCACCCCCCTCCCCGATTCAGGAAATTGCCCGGCGAAAGGCAATGGTGGCAGCGGTACGCGAACGGGCCCGCGGACTGTTTCAAGCGGGAACTCCTGGAATTCAGATCGCAGCCGCCATCTCGGAAGCGACCAGTCAGCTGCTGCTGAAACTCGTCGACGAATGTCTGAGCACTTATGACTCATCTACCCGCGAGCAGCTGATGCGCAGCGGGGCGATCGTCGCCATCGGCGGAACCGGACGGGGAGAACTGGCCCCTTACTCCGATCTGGATCTGCTGTTCCTGTCGGACGACAGCGAAGATCCGCTGTTTCAGGAATTCGTTTCCGGCTTCGTCCAGACCTGCTGGGATTCGGGGATTCAACTCGGCCATGCCACGCGGGATATCCCGACCTGTCTGACGCTCGCTCGGCAGGACCCACAGATTGCCACCGCCCTGATCGAGGCCCGCCATCTTTGGGGAAGCGAAAAACTTGTTGACCAGCTGACGACCCGATTTCTGAAAACCGTCGTGAATTCCCGTCGACGGCAATTCATCGAAGACTGCCTCGAGGCCCGCACCGAAGGCTGGAGCGAACACCGCCCCGCTGCCCAGGAACTGGAACCGGACGTGAAAGCCTCATCCGGGGGACTGCGCGACCTGCACCTGATCCGCTGGATCGGCTTTGCCCGCCACAATGTGCGGGACATCGACTCGCTGAGGCTGGTCGGAGCGCTTTCCAAGTCCGATGCTTCCAAGCTCAAGGACGCGTGGGAATTTCTTACCCGGCTGCGGATTGATCTGCATCTCGAAGCCAGAAAGGCACAGGATCGACTGACCCGCGATGAACAGCTGCGCATCGCTGAGGAACGGGGCTTCACCGGGAATCCGCAGCAGCGGCCGGTTGAACAGTTCATGCAGCAGTATTTCCATCACAGCTCCCAGCTCGCTGCAGTGGCCAAACGATTTGCGATGCTGCAACTGCCGCGTTCATGGTCCTCGCGGGTCAGTGATCTGCTGATGGGACATCGCGCTGAAGGCATCCTGTACGTGGGGCTTGACCGCATCACGGTGTCGAAACGAAATCTCCCCCGCATCTGCGACTCGGTGGAGTCGATGCTGCGGGTCTACAAGGCGGCGGCTCTTTACAACGTCAGCCTGGCTCCGGAAGTGACCGATGCCATTCAGCAGGCGGTCCCGACCGTGGAGCAGGTGGTCACCCCCGCCAGTGCCCGCCTCTTTATGGATATCTTTCGCTGCACCCGCTCGCTCGGACCGATTGTCCGCAGCATGTTCGAGACAGGACTCCTCGATGTCATCATTCCCGACGTGTCCCATGTCCGGAATCTGATGCAGTTCAATCAGTACCATCACTTCACCGTCGATGAACATACGCTGCGGGCCATTGAAACGGTCACTTCCTATGAAACGGATGACGGTCCCATCGGAACCGCTTACCGGGCGCTCAAGCACAAGGAAATTCTGCATCTGAGCATCTTCCTGCATGATCTCGGCAAGGGCTTCGACCGCGACCATTGCATTGTCGGCCACGAGATTGCGCTCCGCATCGGCACGCGCCTGTACCTGCCCGAATATCAGGTGGAACAGATGGCGCTGCTGATTCTGAAACATCTGGAAATGGCCGATCTCGCGTTTCGGCGCGACATCACCGATGCCAAACTGGTCCTCGATTTCAGTCGGGAGATCGGTTCTCCGGATACACTGCGGATGCTGTATGTTCTGACCGCCGCCGATGTCACCTCGGTCGGACCGGGAACGTGGACGAACTGGAAGGCAGGGCTGCTCGCGGAACTGTTTGACCGCTGTCTGGTGATTCTGAGCGGCAAGCGCTACTCCTTCCACGAAGAAGAACGGGTGCGGGCCGTCAAGCAGAAGGTGGCCGGCCATCTGGGGGCCGGCAGCCTCGGACCCGATGCCCTCGATCAGGTTGATAAACGACTGCGCGGCTTCTCGGCCTATTATCTGACGGCGACTCCCGCTGAACAGATTGCTGCCGACTTGAAGATCATCGAAAAGCTGAGCCCCACCGCGATTGAAGTGGTCCCCTCCTGGTCTCCCGAAACAGGGACGACCGAGTACCGGATCATTACTCGCAATCCCCTCGCGGCCAGCGGCTGCTTCCACAAAATGTGCGGAGTGCTCGCAGCGAAGCGGCTGGAAATTCTCTCCGCCGACATTAATACCACGACAAACGGCGTGGTTGTCGACAGCTATCGCGTTGTCGATCCGGACTACAGCGGTCAGCCGCCGCAGCATCGTTTTGATGAAGTGGCCGAAGCCTTTCGCGATGTTCTGCAGGGGAATGTGACAGTGGAGTCGCTGTTCGTCCGGCATGGACGATTTGGCAGCGAACGAGTCGAGCGACCTGTCTCCGATCTGCCGACACGGGTGCGAATCGACAACGAGTCGTCCGACGGACGAACGATTGTCGACGTCTTTGCTCACGACCGTCCGGGATTGCTCTACACCGTGGCGACAACCCTGTACGACCTGCGGCTGTCGATTGATATGGCCAAGATCGCGACGCATTTCGATCAGGTGGTCGACGTCTTCTACGTGCAGGAGGCGGATGGCTCGAAGGTCGAGTCCCTGGAGCGACTGGGAGAAATCAAGACCCGGCTGCAACATGCGCTCGAGCAGTTCGAGCACTCCAGTCATCTTCAGTTCGTGAGACGGAAATGACTCCCGCCGACACGGCGCCGCTCGCCATCGGGCTCCTCTTTGAGTACGGCTCACTCAATGGGGGCGAGTTCTCGATGCTGGCCGTGCTGGACAATCTGAAAGCACTTCCCCTGCGCGTCGCTGCCATCTGCCCGCAAAACTCACCGCTGGCGAGTCAGCTCGAACAGCGAGGGATTCCGCATCGCCCCTGCCCCGCGCTGCTACAGGGGAATGATCCGATCTCTCTCGCGGAACTCCGGCAGTTCGTCCACGACCATCAGGTTCAGTTGCTGCATGCGAACAGCCTGGCCATGGGACGTAAACTCGGCCGACTCGCCCCGGCGCTCCCCTGTCCGACAACATCTCACCTGCGCGACATTGTGAAGCTCTCGCAGCCTGCTCTGCAATCGCTGCAACAACATGCCCGGCTGTTTGCGGTTTCCGAGGCGACCCGTCAGTTTCATATTCAACGGGGACTTCCCGCGAAGCAGGCCATCACGATTCACAACGGCATCGACATCGCACTCTGGCAACCACGCGAGCGTAGCGGCTGGCTGCACCGCGAACTCCAGCTCGACCCTCAGGTCAAACTCGCTGCAACGATCGGCCAGATCTGTCTCCGCAAGGGTCAGCACGATCTGGCGCGGGCTGCGGTTTTGCGTGGGGATTCCCCACCCGAATGGCATCTGCTCCTGATCGGAGAACGCCATTCCACCAAGCCGGAGAGCATTGAGTTCGACGCTGAAATCGACACACTGTTCGCAGCAGCAGGCCTGTCTCACCGGCTCCACCGCTGCGGTTTTCAGAATCGGATTGCCGACATCCTGAGTGAAGTCGATCTGCTGGTCCACCCTGCCCGACAGGAGCCGTTCGGCCGCGTTCTGCTGGAAGCGGCAGCGATGGGAACAGCGATTGTGGCAACCGACGTGGGGGGAACCCCCGAACTCCTCGAGCACGGAGAGAGCGCGTGGCTGGTGCCGGCCGGCGATCCGGAAGCGCTGGCGACTGCGATCACCCATGCCCTGCAGAATGATGAGTTGCGACAACGACTCGGCGAGGCGGCCCGTCGTCGGGTCAGCGACAACTTCCCGATTCAGGTGGCTGCGGAACGGCACTGGCACGCCTGGCAGGAGGTGATCCGCCAGCGACCACTCACCAACGAATCCACCTCGGCCTGAAAGGCTGACCCCCTATGCGCGGTCTGATCATCACCGGCACCGACACCTCCGTGGGCAAGACATTTGTCACCTGCGGACTCGCAGCTGCCCTGCAGAACAGCGGCGTTTCCACTGGAATCTATAAGCCGGTCTGCTCGGGCAGTGAACTTGATCCCGCCACCGGCCACGCTTGCTGGGCTGATGTGGAACGCATCTGGGGCACGTTGCAGCAGCGTTTTCCCCGCGAGCAGATTTGTCCGCAATGTTTTCACGCCCCGCTGGCTCCTCCCCTGGCTGCGCAGCAGGAAGGCAAACAGGTCGATGCGAATCTGCTGCGGGCGGGAGTTGAGCCATGGCGGGCTCAGGTTGGGACGCTGCTGGTGGAAGGGGCCGGGGGGTGGCTGTGCCCGCTCTCAGACGCGAAGACCGTAGCGGAT
Organism: Planctomicrobium aquicomposti; assembly: GCF_051466325.1. Taxonomy (NCBI): domain Bacteria; kingdom Pseudomonadati; phylum Planctomycetota; class Planctomycetia; order Planctomycetales; family Planctomycetaceae; genus Planctomicrobium; species Planctomicrobium aquicomposti. The sequence goes on along the minus strand of NZ_CP195792.1, from coordinate 352,473 downwards.
CTGGCGTCGGAGCTGGACTGGCCGGTGCTGGTGGTGGCCGCCAATCGCCTGGGCGTGGTGAACCACACACTCTTGACTCTGGAATCAATTCAATCTCGGGGACGGGCGATCGCCGGGATCGTTCTGAATCAGATCTGCCGGGAGAGTGACCAGTCGGCAGCGACGAACGGTGAATTGCTCCGCGCATGGACGACCGTGCCCCTGCTGGCGACCATTCCGTTCAACGCCAGCGCTGATGATCCTGTGTGGAGTCAGCTGCTGACGAAGCTGATGAAGGGTTGGTCGAGTTTCGCATGACGTCGGGCGTCGAGCCGGACCAGTCATCAGTCGTGGGCGAATCCGATCTCAGATTCATCCAGCACACACGTCCCACCTTCGCCGCCGCGGTCGGAAAGTACCTGTCCACGAGCCCCTCCGCCGACGCTGCCTCCCAGGTCAGTTGCGGACACGAAAGATCAACCGATTTGAGCAACAGCAGGTCTCCTGACAGCTCTTCAGCGACCGCAGCCGCAAGTGAGTCGCTGGTGACGTCCCAGCTTGCCGGCAGGCGATGAGCCTTCAGAGGCTCGTCCCAGTTCGCCAGATCAGCAATCGCCACGCACGCAGCATCCCAGCAGGATTGAAGTTCATCGCGAGAACAAACCATTCGGCAACCGGATAAAATCGCCACGAGAAACCGGGCAGCCAGCGACATGCTCGCGATCCCCAGCCGATGGCTGACATCCGCCGAAAGACGATGCAGTTCATCAAGTCTGCGGACCGCTTCTGCGAAATCTCCGCCACCGGGGATCAGCACAATCTGAGACGATCTCGCGCCGAACAGGACCTGCTGAAGTCGCCGCGACAGATCGGGAAGATCGTAAAGGCTCCCTCCGACCTTGATGATGAGGCGACCATTTTTCATCGTCAGCATTCAGGGAGTTGCCGGTTCTGGAGCATTCTGATTCTGGATGGCCCCGGTCTCGCCACGCAGCGGAGAGCCCACTTTCACGACCGCCCCTCTCGAGGCGATGGGGCGAATCTTGGACAATAGCTCGCGGAAACGCAAAGATGTCGCAGGAGCAGCTTGTCCGTCACCGATGCCCTGTTGCCGAAGTCGGCGGTAGATTCTGCTCCTCCGGTCGTGCCCCGCATCGATCGAAGTTGAAAATGCTCTGGAACCCTTCAGTTGTCGGACCGGGAGATTGAGATGCACGTGCGTGATGCGCTGCGAACGACCATCGAGACCGCGGAAATGATTACACAAAGCTCGCTGAAGGATCTGACCGATGCGGAACTGCTGCATCGTCCGGCTCCGAATGCGAATCATATCGCCTGGCAGGTGGGGCATCTCGTCCAGTCGGAATGGGAGTTCCTCAATATCCTTGCTCCCGGGGCCGCTCCGGATCTCCCGGCGGGGTTTGCTCAGAGATACTCCAAAGAAAATGCCGCTTCAGACAATCCTGCCGACTTCGACAGCAAGGAAACCCTCTTAGCACTCCATGCACAGCTGCTTGCGGTCGGATTGAACCTGCTTGCAAGTGAGGAGCCCGAGCAGCTCGACGTGCCGACCGGAGTCAACTACGCCCCCACTCGAGGCGCCATGTATTCGATGCTGGGAGTTCACTGGTTAATGCATTCCGGCCAGTGGACCGTCATTCGTCGGCAATTGGGACGCCCCCCCCTCTTCTAGAGCGGGTTGCTCTTTCCAGGGCCCGCGCCACGCGTCAGACATCAACAACACAATTTGTTTCACCATCGATCTGCTGAGGAGAGTGCGTTGAAGGTCGCTTTAATCACCGGAAGTGCCCGGGGGATCGGTCTGGGAATCGCCTCCGAGCTGGCCCGCGCCGGCTGGTCGCTCATGCTGAACGGAGTTCGCCCCGTGGAAGCGGTGCAGACCTCGCTGGAAGAAATCCGCAGCCTGGGAGCGGATGTCGATTACTGTGCAGCCGACATCGGTCAGGCGGAGGACCGCCAACGACTCATCGCTGCGGTGGTCAGTCGCTTTGGGCGCATCGACTCGCTCGTCAACAATGCGGGAATTACATCGCCCGGACGCAAGGACCTGCTGGAAGCAGAAGAGGCCGGTTTCGATCAGGTGATGGCGATCAACCTGAAAGGTCCCTACTTCCTGACACAGCTCGCCGCTCGTCAGATGGTGAGTCAGGACCGGGGACAGGCAGAGGTCCGGGGATCGGTCGTCTTCGTCTCTTCCGTGTCAGCCGAAATTCCCTCCACGAACCGCGGAGATTACTGCCTGACCAAGTCCGCCATCCGGATGGCGACCCAGTTGTGGGCCGCTCGACTCGCCGAGTACGGTATCGACGTTTACGAGGTGCGCCCGGGAATCATTCGCAGCGACATGACAGCGGGCGTGACCGAGAAGTATGACAAGCTGATTGCCGGCGGACTGACGCTCGAACCCAGATGGGGAGAACCCGCCGACGTCGGAAAAGCGGTCAGGGTGCTGGTGGAAGGAGACTTGCCATATGCGACCGGACAGCTGCTGAAGGTCGACGGCGGCATGACGATTCGGACGCTGTAAGTGACCCGTGCCAGTCCGGACGATGTGGCCGGACGCAGATCATTGCGGAGACGGTTTCGTCGCAAAGGCATCAGGCGTGATCCTGCAGAGAAGAAATCTGGTGACGGGGCGTCCGGTGCCGTCCCGTGGCGCTGTCCCGTGGTGCTGTGAGTGAGCCGGCAGGCGATTCACTCGCCCGGGTGGTGTTCACTCTTTGCAATCAGGATGAGGTGGCCGCCCCCCCTGCGGAGCGGCCACCTGCTGATTCCAGCGGTCAAGAAAAGCGACTCCGGCTCTCAGATCGCTTCGGAGCCGGATTCACCGGTGCGGATCCGGATCACTTCCTGAATGGAACTGATAAAGATCTTGCCGTCGCCGACCCGTCCGGTGCGGGCCGATTCTGTAATGGCCTGAATCGCCTTGTCGAGGTCGCTGTCGTTGACCACGATTTCCAGTTTGAGCTTGGGGAGGAAGTCGACGGTATATTCCGCGCCGCGGTACTGTTCCTTGTGACCGCGCTGACGGCCAAAACCGCGGACTTCGCTCGCTGTCATACCGACGATGCCCGCCTCGGTCAGAGCGTTTTTGACGTCTTCGAGTTTGTAATGCCGGATAACGGCTTCAATTTTCTTCATGAAAGCAGCGCCTTGGGTGAATGATCTCTCAACAGGTTCACAACTTCACCACCGCCAAGGGGCGAGCGCGCCCAGGAGTGATGCAAACGGAATGTTCAGGTCCGTGGAAGCGGCCTGAATACAGGTCGACCGGTCCACACCCGGCGAGACGTCAATCGGTAGCGAACGACTCGTCCCCGCGCGGGGCTGCGAAACGGCCACCGGCGCTACAGGGACTCGCCGCCGGTTTCGCCGGTGCGGATGCGGATCGCTTCGGACAGGTCGCTGATGAAGATTTTTCCGTCACCGATCTGGCCGGTACGTGCCGTCTTCAGGATTGCATCGACAGCGGTCTGCACCTGGCTGTCGGCGACAACCACTTCCATCTTCACTTTGGGGAGGAAGTCCACGGTGTATTCCGCACCGCGATATTGCTCTTTATGCCCCTTCTGTCGACCAAAGCCCCGCACTTCCGACACGGTCATACCGGAAACGCCGGCAGCGGTCAGTGCGTCCTTAACCTCTTCGAGTTTGAAGTGCCGGATAATTGCCTCGATCTTCTTCATCGAATCGTCCTGTTGAGAGGTAGTAAGCGCTCCTCCACTCTGATTCAGTGAACCAGATGAGTCAAGGATGAGCCCAACCAAAACCGGGGTTATTAAAATTTCGACAAATACCGTGCCAATCACGACTTCCGATATCAGTCAGATTCAATGACTGACACCAGATTCTGCTGCTTACAGGAAGATGTATCCCTCTTCCCCATGGAGTGAAACATCGAGTCCCTGCAGCTCCTGCTCCTGTGTCACACGCAGTCCCATTCCAATGTCCAGCAGCTTGAGCAGGACAAAGGTTCCCACCACCGCCCACGCCGCCGAGGCGGCCACGCCGATCGCCTGATTTGCGAGCTGACCGGCGTTCCCTTCCAGCAGCCCTACCGGCGCAGGACGAACCGAACCATCCGCCGCCTGAATGAGCAACCCGTCCACAACGCTGCGAGTCGCGAAGACCCCCGTGAGCAGGGCCCCGAGAGTCCCTCCGATCCCGTGGACACCGAAGGCATCCAGCGTATCGTCGTAGCCGAGGGCATTTTTCATCTTTCCGCAGGCGAGGAAGCAGACGACTCCGGCCGCCAGGCCCAGGATCAGTCCCTGCATGGGATTGACGGCTCCCGCTGCGGGAGTAATACAGACCAGTCCGGCCACCGCACCGGAGCAGGCTCCCAGGGTGGTCGGTCGGCCATGGGTCATCCACTCGGAGCCGGCCCATCCCAGAACACCGCCGGCGGCTGCGAGATGGGTGGCATAAAACGCGTTGATCGCCCATTGATCGGCAAACAAGGCACTCCCGCCGTTGAAGCCGAACCATCCGCACCAGAGCAGTGCCGCTCCGATGCAGGTATAAGTCAGGTTATGGGGAGGCATCGGCTCCTGTCGAAATCCGAGTCGCTTGCCGATCAGCAGGGCACAGATGAGGGCCGAGACCCCCGAACTGATGTGGACCACCGTCCCCCCCGCGAAGTCATAGGCAGGACAGAGAGCATCATAGTTCGCCATGCTCAGCCAGCCCGTTCCGGACCAGACCCAGTGAGCGATCGGACAGTAGACGAAGAGACCCCACAGCGCCGAAAAAACGCACATCGTGCTGAACTTCATTCTTTCGGCAAAGGCCCCACAGATGAGGGCGGGAGTGATGATGAAAAACATCCCCTGAAAGATACAGAACAGCATTTTGTCGACAGACTTCTCCAAGGGGAGATCGGGCCCCGCCATCACTCCCCGCAGGCAGACATGCTCAAAGTTTCCGAAACAGGGACTCGTTCCCCCGAATGCAAAGCTGTAGCCGATGACCGCCCACAATGTGGACATCAGCCCCATGAGGAAGACGCATTGCATCATCACGCCGAGAATATTTTTCTTCCGGACGAGCCCACCATAAAACAATGCGAGCCCGGGTGCTGTCATCAAAAGCACCAGTGCTGACGAAGTAAGCATCCAAGCCACTTTTCCGGAGTCAATCACCACCGGAGCGTCCGCAGCGAGGGGAGCGGCAGGCGCCTCCAGCGTCGGGATTTCGGCTTGCGCGAAACCGCCTGTGAAGCAGCACAGCACTAGGGCGGCTCCCCACAACAGCTGATTCCGCAAGCGATTTTGCATGGTCATCTCGTGGCGTTGATCAGAATTCGGAGCCGCACAGTTCGGGAAAGTGTTGGGAAATCATCAGTCGCTCGCAGGGTTCAGCGTGACCAGACCTCGGGCTCAACGCATCGAGTCCTGTCAATTTCTGCAACCCCTGTGCCACGATTCCGCACACACGCTGCCTCCTCAAACGGCATTCAGCCGGAACCAATCGACAACGACGGAGGAGACAGCATCCCTGCCGACCGGGGAGCAAAAATTTCCACGTCCACCCCCGGAGAATACAGAGCATGTTCCGGCGGAGTGTCCCATTGTGGCAAACCGTCAACCTGCAGCAAGCGACCGGCGGCCAATTCAGTGTTCACCTTCTGAATCGGGTAGGGTGTGTGGAAGACCTGTCCCGCATTCAGACCTCGCCGGCCAGGAGCGAACAGGACGTACCGCTCGACCAGAAAGAACTCAAGCGTCCCCGGTACGGCTGCGGTCAAGGGACCGACGGGAGTGTAACAGTAGCGGTCTTCCCGCTGATCGCCGTCCGAAATTCGGCAGCACCGGTAGTCGATCTGTCCATCGGCTGAAGTCCGACAGCTCATGCGGCTCGTAAAATAGGGGAGTCCAAAACAGCTTCTGCCGAGCAACACCGCCAGCACCCGGTCGGCGTTCAAAGAAAAGAACCAGACGCCGGGGACTCCTTCGTCACTGACGACGTAGGTGCGGACATTCAATTCCAGAAAGTTCGACACGTAGGGGACAGCCGGCAACCAGCGGGGGCGGATGTTCCGCATTTCGAATGGGACCACTCCCAGCCAGGCCTTCCCCGCATACGTATCGACCCTCAGCCCGGGAGGCAGCAACAACTGCACGCGATCCGGGTCCGCGGTCCAGTGGACAAACAGCAGACGTCGCCAGGACTGGTACATGACCACCGGGCTGTCCGGCCGACGGCGCCAATGTTCACGGTCGATCTCGATTGACGAAGTCACGCTCATGAGAATGAGATTCCCCGGCGACCGCTCTGCGGTTCTCTGCCGTCGACGGTGAAACCCAACGGCAGTCGATCCGCACGCGATGCAGCGCGGATTCTTCCACGCGAGCAGAACCAACGAACGGCTCCCACACGCAACCGCAGAACATTCACTTTACACCGATCCGCTTTCGGCAGATGATGACTGTTCCGGAACAGACACGGTTTCTGCGAGGGTGGGGTGGTTTCTCCTGCAACCGATGCGTCAGACATCCCTCTCTGAAAAAAGGCAGGCACCACGTCGCAATGTTCCTTGGGTTCAGTCAGCTTCAATACATTAAGATTTCACTCGCAATGCCAATTTACGAATACCGTTGCACCCAGTGTGGTTCAGAATCCGAAATTTTCGTTCGGGCCCAGGCTTCGCCCGAATGCCCAAACTGTTCCAGCCAGAAGCTGGAGAAGCTGATGAGCGCCCCAGCCGGGCATGTCGCCGGCAACCGCAGCCTGCCCATCAGTGGTGGTGCCTGCCCCCCAATGAATGCACCGCTCTGTCATCCCAATTGCTGTCGGGCACCGCAGCACTGACCGCCGGCTTCCAGCAGTCGCTGGCTTCGCGATCGACTCGTCGCTGCATGAGAAATTCGAAATGAGGCCGCCGATCGGGCGACGGGGCTGTGCGCGAACCGTGAACGGCCCCCGCTCACTTCTCAACCTAACAGTTGCCGGGCGGGTGTCCAGAGTCCTTCCGGGAAAATGACTCGTCGTCCGCTCTTTGAACAGCATGGACGCTCAGCCATCCCCCGACTCTTGCGAGATCGTCTGAAAAGAAAAAAATCTTCGGGAGTCGTTCAGAGGACGATCGCTGCAGATCGCGACTTCCAATCCTCTATGGACTGCCTCGAGCTCCACGAACCATGCTCCGGGATAATCTGCAGTTCAACAGTGTCCGGTCGGGATATTAGATTGCCCTTCTGTTGATGCTTTTCCCATTGCTCGCTGCGTCAACCAGAGCGGCGCCACCGGCTTCGCAGCAGGCCGTCTGGTATAGCGCTTGCTGAACCGGCTTTTTCCCGCGTTGGTTTAATGCGGGCATTCAGGCCCCTGACCCGCTTCGACTGGCGCTTGCGTCCACGGGTCAGAGTGGAGACACAGGATCGCTGCTCAGAGCAGCGAGACCTGACTGAATCTCACAAGAGTCTTGCAGCAAGAGGAGTAGGGGAATGAACGTGAAATATCTGGCAATCGCAACCGCACTTCTGGGCGCACAGACGGGTCTGGCCCAGAACATCAAAGTAAAGCCGGAAGCTCCCAGGGAAATCCGACAGGAACAACGTGAAATCCGGCAGGAGCAGCGCGAAGAGCGGCAGGTTCAACGGGACCTGAACCGGAATCAACGAAACGCGAATGAACTTGTCGAAAATCCTGTTCAGGTCGATCGCCGGACGGGAGCCGTGCAGGGAGCCTCGCTGGATCAACGAGTTGTCGACTGCCTGCTGCTGGGCAATCAGGAAGAGGTAGAGCTCTGCAAGTTCGCCCTCCAGCACGCTCAGGATAATCGTGTGAAAGAACTGGCTCAGCAGATGATCAACGATCATGAAGGTTTCATTCAGCGGCTGCAGAAGTTCTCCGGACAGACCGGGACTCTGCAACCACTTGATCACACCACGGCGGCCATTCAGGTTGATCGGGAAGGAGTGCGAATCCAAAGTAAGGAAACCCGCAATGACAACAACGCGCGCGTGACCGTAAAAGCGGGTTATGCTCCCCAGCAGGACGAAATGTACCAGCTGGAACGAGACGCGGTCCGCAACTGTCTGAACCTGACCAAAGAAGCTCTCCAGAAAGAACAGGGAGCCAAGTTCGACAAAGCCTTCCTGGGACAGCAATGCGGTGCCCACATCGGAATGCAGGCCAAGCTGGCCGCAGCTGAGAACCATGTTTCACCAGAACTCAAACAGATCGTCCACGATGGTCTGCAATCGACGATGAAACATCGGGATCATATTGACCAACTGATGAACGACCTTCATCAGGAAAAAGCCAAATCACAGCGATAATGACAACGCTCTGATTTGCCAAGGTGCGGGAAGATCATTCACGTCATTCCGTGAGTGCCCGCCAGACATGACCGAGAGCGGCTCCAGACTTATGGGGCCGCTTTCTGTTTTTGAGCGTTCGTGGCGAGCAGCTGCGCGATCGGCTCGACCTCCGGTTCGACGAGCCGAATCGGACGCCCCACCGGCGACAGATTCTGGTGTGTGTGATCCACACCGATGGCGCTCATCAGCGTGGCGAGGAGTTCGTTGACAGCGACAGGCTTCTCCGTCACTTCCATGCCGGAGTCATCGGTCTCTCCGTACACCTGCCCCCCCTGAATTCCTCCTCCAGCCAGCACCGTGCTCCACGCATTGGGGAAATGATCACGTCCCCCTGTTCCGTTTATGGTCGGAGTTCGGCCGAATTCTCCCATCCAGAGCATGGTGGTCGTTTCGAGAAGTCCCCGGTCCCGCAGATCAGAGATGAGGGTCGCCCAGGCCGGATCGAGAACAGCGCTCAGATTCCGGATCGTTTCAAAGCCCGCCTGATGAGTATCCCAGCCGAGTCCCCCATTCCCCGTGGGGCTGCTGAGAGTCACTTCGATAAACGGGACTCCCTGTTCCACCAGTCTCCGCGCCAGCAGGCAGGCCTGCCCGAAGCGATTTTTTCCATAAGCAGCCCGCAGGCTGGCGGGTTCCTCATCCAGTTCAAAGGCCTTCATGGCAGTCGACTGCATCATGGTGGCCGCCTGCAGGTACGCGGACTGATGACTGGCTGTCGGGAGACCGGGCCTCTGCATCGCGAATTCCTGATCGACAAACTGCAGCAGCTCGCGTCGACCGGCAGTCCGCTGTGCGTCGACTCCTGCCGGGAGCGCTACGTTGTTGACGGACAAGGGCGCTCCGTATTCCGATTCCAGCTCCTGCCCTCGCCGGGCTTGCCGGGCCGGCTGGCCGACCTGCAGCGGTGCATATTGCGGCCCGAGAAACCCGGGACTGAAGGCCGCGGGATTGATCGAGTTCTCTGCCAGGATACTGACGTAGTTCGGAAGACCCGTTGAACTCGGCAGGGCTTCGTGCGCGATCAGCGAGCCGAGTGTCGGATACTCCAGAGGGCCCGTGGGACGATAGCCCGTCCGCAGATGAAATGCGGCGCGGCCGTGATCCCCTTCTTTGGTCTTCATCGACCGGATAATGGCCAGATGTTGGGCCTGCTGGGCGAGCAGGGGAAAATGTTCACTGATCCGGATTCCGGGGACCGACGTCTCGATGCTTTTGAACTCCCCGCCGTTTTCGTGATCGGGTTTCAGATCAAAGGTGTCGAGCTGGCTGGGACCACCGGGCATCCACAACAGAATGCAGGAGCGGGGTCGCTGCATGCGTGCAGCCGCTTCCCCGGCGAAGGTCGGGAACCAGCCGGATAAGGAGGTCGTCGAGAATCCGGCTGTCAGCAGCTTCAGCGTGTCACGACGTGAAAGATGAAACATGCAGCCTCTCCCCGCCAGGAATTCGCAATTCCTTGCAGATTACGGCATTTCCCGACAGGATCGTGAAAAGATTCCCCGAATTTTCCGCGGAATTCCGGGTCCCGGAGGGGTGGAGAATGTCGAGCCTGGCGGCAGCGGGGTGAGGCTGGGTCAACTACAGGTCGAATTCGTCCATCAGGGTCGGTGCCGGAGGATGCCAGCCCGGAAGAAACCCTTCAATCTGCAGTAGTAAAACCAGGCTGTACAGCACAACTCCAGCGGTGATCGCCGTGCTCAGCAGCAGGAGGAACCGGGCCGATCTCAGCTGCTTCACGGCGACGATCTGTGCAATCAGACAGACGAACGTCACCAGACAGAGCTTGAACAGCAGCATCCCCTTGATCGGCCCCCAGTGATTCAGAAAGTAGGCGGCAAACGGATTACTTTCTTTGAAATGCCCCGTCCAGAGCAGCAGATAAGTCATGAAGAAGTCGAGCACGTTCGCCAGAATAAAAAAACTGGTTTCGCGCTCCAGCGGCAGTTGCGAAAGAAAGAGGGAACGGAAGCTGCGCGAGGAGGGGGCTTCACGCTTTGGAGATTGCTGTTCAGGCATGGATACGGCCGATGAGTCCACAGGCATTGCAAGTCCCCCTCACGGTAATGCATCTCTCCCGGGAAATCATACGTCCGCTGCGCAGTGGCAAAAGAAAAGAATCTCTCCTGAATGCGGATTTTCAACAGGAACCGACCGGCGTCCACGACAGTCGAGGGGTTTCTCTCGCGTTCACAGCAGGAGGCCTACTCCGCCGACTCAACCGCTGCCACGACAAGGCGGACCATTTCCCCAATGGGAGCCTGTCCCTGAATCTCGCCCGGAATGGTCTGGCCTGCGCGGGCGATGACGAGGTCGAGACTGGGAATGATCACAATCCGGCTGTCGTAGAGCCCAGCCGCCCAGTAAGCATCCTGGGGGACGCCCGAGCGGGATCCGTCCGCGTTATTCCAGAATAGCAGGCCATAATGTTTGTTGGCGCGGCCGTGTCGCGCGTCTCGCTCGGACATCGGCAGAGTCGCCAGTTGCGGCTGATGCGCGGCTTCTCGCACGTAATCCGCCGGGAGCAGACGAAGACCATTCCATTCTCCTCCGCGCAGATAGAGGTAGCCCAGCCGGGCCATGGCAGAGACATTCGTGTGAATGCCCGCTCCGAATTCGCGACGGACAATGCCGTCGATCTGCTCGGGTCGATACGCGTTCTTCCGCCAGACCAGATCCTGCGGCGTGATACCGATCGGCGTAAAGATCCGCTCGAACATCAGCTCGTTCAGATCGCGGCCGTAAGCCAGAGTCAGGCATTCGGCGAGCCAGTTGGGACCGCAGTCGCTGTACATGTAAACCGTTCCCGGTTTGGCGAACAGCTCCGAATAGCCTCCCGGTTTTTCAAAGCCGGCGGTATGGGTCGCCAGCTGCCGCAAGGTCACTTCGCGAAACCACTCCTCTCCGCCGCGCGAGAGGGTCTGTTCGCCAAAGCGGGGATGATGTTTCACAGCCAGGTCATCGAGTTGCACCTTGCCGTCGAGAATTGCCATCCCCAGTGCGGTGGTTCCGTACGATTTGGTGGAAGACTTGAGATCGAACAGCTGGGCGATGTCGCCCCACGAGAAGACCTGATGGCCCCGCCGAATGATGATTCCCGCCCCCCCACCGGGAAGTGAGATGTCGCGAGCCTGTTCGAGCCGGGAGATGTTCAATCCCATCGCCGCGGGGGTCGCCTGAGGCCAGTCCTTCCCGGGGAACGGGGCGACCTGCTGTTCCTGCGCGGGGAGCAGCGTCGCAGGACCGATCACAACCAGCAGGAGTAGTGCGACAAGGCGAATTCGCAGCATGGGGCTCTCGCTTCGTTCGAAGATCAGATGGGCAGGTCGTGTCGGACCATTCCGGCCATCACCGCCGGGGCCACCGCAGGCCCGATTATAGATAATCCACACGAATTGTGTACCGTTGTCGGCACTCGGGTGACTGGAGGAGATCGTCACTTGGCCGAGGAGCCACTCAGATTTCCTTCCACCGCCAGACATGGGCCAGCTCCAGCCCCTCCCGAGTCGGAAACAGGATGTCTCGGCGAATCCTCAAACAGGCGATCGACGCCGGGGGCATCAGGACCGGCTCATCGCAAATTGAGAAGAGGAGTTCTTCCAGCTCCGGGTTGTGGCCGACCAGCAGCACCCCTCCCCGGCGGGGCATTTCCGTCAGCACCTGCTGCCAGACTTCCTGGCTGGCGGCATAGAGCCGCTGGTCGACGGTCGGCGCAGGCAAGCCCCACGTCCGCGCGACAAGTTCCGCCGTCTGCAAGGCGCGGACTGCCGACGAAGTCACGATCCGATCCAGAGGAAATCGCTGCGATTTCAGGAATTCAGCCATCGCGACCGCCTGTCGCAACCCCTTCTTCTTGAGCGGCCGATCATGATCGGGAAGGCTGGCTTCTTTCCAGCTGGATTTCGCATGCCGCATCAAAAACAGAAATGCATGAGGACGGTGAGGCATCGTTATTCTCGAAACATCCGGCCCTGGGGATTGCGCGGGGCGTCGATCACCGGGAGCGACGACGCTCCGCGCGGCGAACGACGTCGGTCATCAGAGAGTTCTGAATTCCGCTCGGTCCGTTTTCGGCCCGCAAAGTTGTACTCAGGCTGCGCAGACAACAGGCAGAGCAACAGCTTGAACGTCACGCCGGGAGAGCCTCTTATCAACCCGACGATTCCGACGGGGGACGGGGAGACGACTTGCGACGCAGCTTGCTATGAGTCAGAACCCGCTGCAGTTCTGCGAGGGAGATCGGTTTCACCAGATGCTCATCGAATCCCATGCTGCGCGAGCGGCGCCGGTCATCCTCCTGTCCGTAGCCCGTCAACGCCACGAGCAGCAGCGCGTCATTCGAGGAATCCTGCCGAATCCGCCGTCCCACTTCATAACCGTCGATTCCGGGCAGTCCGATATCGAGCAGCACGAGATCCGGACGCCACGCCGCGACCCGCTCCAGGGCCGTTTGCCCATCATGTGCGGTCTGAATTTCATGATCGCCGAGTTTGCACAGCAGCCCGGAAACGATTCTCGAGTTTCCAATGTTGTCATCAACGACAAGGATCTTCAACTTGCGGTGTCCGGTGTCGGGGGTGTCGTCCATGTCCGGCTCCTGCTGGAGTTCGGTCGTCGGCAGCTTCACGATAAATTCACTCCCCATGCCCACTCCCTGGCTGTGGACCGACACGGATCCCCCGTGCATTTCAATGAGTCGTTTCACCAGCGTCAGTCCGATTCCCAGTCCTCCCTGAGATCGATCCAGTGATCGTGTCGCCTGAGTAAAGAGGTCGAACACTCGCGGGAGCAGTTCCTGTTCGATTCCGATGCCATGATCGCGGACGGTGATTTTGACCCAGTGGCCGACGGACTCGGCAATAATCTGGATCGATGTTCCATGTTCGGAGTACTTGGCGGCATTGCTCAGCAGATTCTCGATGACCTGCACCAGTCGCACCGGGTCGGCGTAGAGCCAGACCGGTGTGGAGGGCAACTCGATGCTGACCGCTTGTCCCTGCGTTTCCAGCATGGTTCGCATGGTATTGACCGCACGGTGCACCAGCTGCGACAGCTCGACCGGTTCCTGCTTCAGCTCGATTCGTCCGCGGATAATACGGGTCACATCCAGCAGGTCATCCACGAGCCGAACCAGATGATCCACCTGCTGCTGCATGACATGCAGCATTTCGGGATCTCCCTGTTTCTCGATCGCCAGAACATCGAGCCCGCTCCGAATCGGAGCCAGTGGATTGCGCAGCTCGTGCGACAGCATCGCCAGAAACTCGTTCTTGCGGGTGTCCGCTTCCCGAATCCGGTCGTAAAGACGCGAATTTTCGATGGCGATGGTCGCCCGGTGAGCCAGATCCATCGCCACCTGCAGCTCCTCGGATCCGAACACCCTCCCCGACTCGGCGGTGGCAAAACTGAGAATCCCGTATTGCTGATCGTGGGCTGTCAGCGGGACACTGATTGTCGATTTCAGCCGCAGCTCTTTCAGCTTTGCCAGCAGCGCGGCATCGCCTTCGGCAAAGGTCTCCAGCATGGCATCCGTGATCTCTGGAATGAGCACAGGCCCGCCGGTCGAGAGGACCACCCCCGCTCCGAACGGATCGGTCGCCCGGGGCTTCCGGTGATCGCGTAGGTCCAAGGCCCAGTGCATGGCCTCTTCTTCGGCGTGGGCAATCGCCACACGCTGCAAATCGCCATCGCTTCCGAACATGTCGACGGTGCACCAGTCGGCGAAGTTCGGCACCGCCAGATGCGCCATTTTCTGCAAGGCGCTGCGGTCATCCACCAGCGCCGCCAGCGCATGGCTGGCGTCGGCCAGAAAACGGAGCATCGCCTCCGTCTGGCGACTCTGAGTGATATCGGTATTCGTTCCGAACCAGCGCTGAATGCGGCCATCGGCATCCCGCAGCGGCACCGCCTGCGCCAGATGCCAGCGATAGACGCCATCGTGACGGAGCAGTGGATAAAGGTCTTCCCAGCTTTCTCCCTCAGCCACAGCGTTCTGCCAGCTGTTCTGCACCCTGGGCAGCTCGGCAGGATCGTGTACCGACTCCCAGTCGGTCCGCTGCATTTCCGCTGCGGTGAGTCCGGTGTAATCACACCAGCGCTGGTTATACCAGAAGGGATTTCCGTCGGCATCCGCCATCCAGGCCAGCTGGGGAATCGAGTTGGCCAGCAGCCGGAACTGTTCCTCGCTTTGCTGCAGGAGTTGTTCCGCGCGTTTCCGTTCAGTGACATCCACGGCAATCCCGTAAACACCGACCCGTTCACCGCTGAGATCGAGCGCAGGATATTTCACCGTGTGGAAGTAGCGTTCTGCGCCCGGAGGACCGATCACGTCTTCGCCACTCCAGATTTCGCCCGTGGCCATGACCTGCAGATCGTGGCTGCGAAGAGTGTCGGCCAGTTCCGCAGGCAGCAGCTCGTAGTCGGTTTTCCCGACAACCCCTTCAGGATGGCCGAGTGCTTCCGCCGTGGGCGGATTGGCCACCGTGTACTTCCCCTCTGCATCTTTGACGAAGATGGCGGCGGGGGCGTTGGTCGCCAGCATCCGGAAACGTTCTTCACTTTCGCGCAGGGCAAATTCCGCCCGCTTGCGAGCCTGAATCTCTTCAATCACCGCCAGCTTGTAGCGGGGGCTGCCGTCCGGATTGCGAAGCATCACGCTGTTGACGCGGGTCCAGAAGATCTCGCCATTCTTGCGGAGATAACGTTTCTCGACCGAGTATTCGGAAATGGTCCCCGCCAGCAGCCGGCTAAAGATTTCGCGGATCGATTCGTGATCGGAGACGTCGACAATTTCGAGGAATGTTCTGTCAGCCAGCTCCGCAGCCGAATAGCCGGTGATCTCGCAGAACTTGTCGTTGACACGCAGAAACCGGCCGGTGACCGGATCATTCAGAATGATTCCGACATTGGACGATTCAAAGACTGCCCGCAACAGGTCTTCGTTCTCGCGAACTTCAATTTCGGCCTGATGTTTTTCCGAGATGTCGAGGCAGGAGCCGATGAAGCCGAGATAGTCCCCTTCACTGTTGAAATAGGGCTGCCCCCGTGTCAGCAGCCAGCGATATTCGCCATCCCGTCGCAGATAGCGGAACTCGAGCCGGGCATCGACTCGCGTTTCGAAAGCATGCTTGAGAATCTGAATACTGCGTTCCGCATCGTCCGGGTGAATCCGGGACAGCCAGCCGTGCTGCAGTTCCTGCGACACCGGTCGGCCGGTGAATTCAATCCAGGGTCGGTTGACGAACTCGCAGAGCCCGTCCGGTCCGGTCATCCAGACCAGAGCCGGAGCACTGTCAGCCAGCGTGCGGAACAGGAACTCGCTCTTCTCGAGCGCCCGCCGTGACTCCCGCTGCGCGGTCACGTCGCGGAAGACCAGCACCACACCGATCAGCTGCTGCACTTCATCCCGGATGGGGGCCGCACTGTCATCAATGGCAAACTCGGCGCCGGAGCGGGACAGCAGGATCGTGTGGTTCGCCAGTTCGACGATCCGCCCTTCCCGCAAGGCTTTGTCGACGGGACTTTCGACCGGCTGTCGGGACTCTTCATTGATAATGCGGAAGACCCGATGGAGCGGCTCTCCTTCCGCGTCCTTCAGCGTCCAGCCGCACAGATTCTCCGCAACAGTGTTCATGAACCGCACGCGTCCCTGCGTGTCGGTGACGATCACGCCGTCTCCGACACTGGCCAGCGTGGTCTGAAACCGTTCATGTTCTTCGTTCAGCTGCCGGCCCCGTCGCAACGTCCGCTCGGCCAGGAGCGACACAATGGAGCTGACGACAATGAAGACCACCATTCCGACCCACTGGGCTCCATTGGAAGGGAGCCAGGAATCACTCGGGGGAAGAATGAAGATTCCGGCGGAGAGACAGCTGAGGGCAATCGCGATGAAACCGGCACTCGATCCACCATAAGAGGCGGCCAGCGCGACCCCCAGCAACAGCGTGATGTAGGGAATATCGTCACCCACAATCGGACCGAGCAAGACCCGCAGCAAGGTCGCCGCAAAGACGCAGGCAGCTGCCACGGCGGCACTTGAGACGATTGGTCGAACCGGACGCATACGGATTTCAAGCTAGCCTGGTGACAAGGTGGGCGACGTCGTTTCATCGTAAATGGAAAATACAATCCAGCAATGGGGGTTTTGACTTTTCGACTTCCCCCCGACGGGGCCCCCCCGTTCGTTTCACCCAGCCGCCCACAGAGGGGGGCCAGTACAGAAAAAGAGCAGCACCTGTCGGGGTGCCGCTCTTTGAGAACCTTTCCGGGACTGGCTCCGATCTCTCACGGACCATGAAGCAGTTGCATTCCGGGTACAGGTCGGGAATCGTGAACATTCCGGTCAACGCCCGGCCTGGGGCGTGACAGGGGCCTGAAACATCGCAGCGTTGGCATCTCCCCGCGAGAGCAGGAACGCGAGCAGGTCCAGAACTTCTTCCTCGGACATCGTGTTGAGTAGTCCCTTGGGCATCATCGAGGCCGGGGACGGCATGATCTGCTCGATCTCGGAACGTTTGACCGGGATAATATTGTTCATGTTCAACATATCCGGATAAATGAAAATTGTCGTGCCATTGTGCTTGGCGGTTCTCCCGACAATGACCTTGCCATCCGTCGTCAGAATCTGCACGGCGGCGTACTGGTCGCTGATGGCCCGGCTCGGCTCGACAATCGATTCCAGAATCGCGTTGGCATCAAACCGACCGGCAAGACCGGTCAGGTCGGGCCCCAGGGCGCCCCCGTTCCCCTGCATCTGATGGCAGGAAAAGCATTGCCCGGCGCCGAACATCTTGCGACCCTGTTCGAAGTTGCGTCCCTTCAGCCCGGCCTTGGCCAGCTCCTGCAACTCGGTCAGAGTCCAGTCCTTCACAAACGGGCGGGTCTCCACCGGAGCCTCGAAATTCTTCTTGGTGGCGTCCTTGATAATGGCCTGAAGAGGTTCAAGTTCTTCCTTCGTCAGCGGTTCGGTGGCTGCCTTCCGGATATCGTCGATGTAGAGCCGGAAGCTCGCCCCGCCATGAAAGCCGCGGGATTTCACAAACCAGTTGAAATACCGTTCGCGCAGTTCCGGAGTCCAGCCGGTGCGGAGTTGACTGAGCGCTTTGGCGTACTGCACCTGTTCGATTGGAGACGGTGCCGATTCCAGCAGTTCAACACCCGCCGCAGCAGTTCCCGGCGCCTGCAGGAACACCAGCAGATCGAGAAGCATGGCATTGCCGGGGAAGGACTTGGCCGGCAGTGTCCCTTCAAACTGATTGACCAGTGCCTGATGAACCTCTTCCTGAGGAGCACCGAACCGCAACAGCGTCAACTGCAGCACCCGCAACGCCGCCAGCTTCTCCTCCGGAGTCAGCTCACTCAGTTTCAATTCGCCCAGCGAGGTCAGAATTCCGACCTGCAGGGCAGTCGCCATCCCGGTCGGGCCGACGTCGGTCCCGTCCCATTTCGGCAGGGGAGTATCGACCGCCAGTTCCGGATCTTTGGTGGGACGGGTCTGCTTGCGGGCCAGCGCCATCAAGGCTTCAATCTTTGCGCGCTTCCGGGTTTCATTCAGCGCCCGGGTGGCCCATTCGGCTTGAGGCCGATGTTCGATGGCGGTGCGGGCCGCGTAACGGATGGCCGGATCTTCATGATTCAGGGAGGGCCAGGCGATCTCAACCGCGTTCGGGTGATCACCCACGTGCAGGGCTTCGAGCGTGTGGCGAAGTTGGCGCTGATCTGCAAACTCGGGCTGTCGGCCATCCACCGGCGCGGTGGATTCTGATCCGGTATAGGTAATTCGAAAGAGCCCGGACTGGATCTTGCGACCCCCGGTCGTGAAGTACAGTGCGCCGTCGACGGGGTTCACAACCACATCGGTGAAGGGGAGCGGCGTTCCGGAAACGAACTCTTCAAAGGTTGCCCCATAAGTGGAACCCTTCGGCTCGAGGTGCAGTGCGTACAGCTTCCCGTACGACCAATCGGCACAGTACAGGGCCCGCTGATATTTCGCGGGAAATTTTGCCTGATAACCAAAGTTCACGCCGGTGGGAGATCCGGGTCCGATATTGGCCACCGGCGGCAGGGTGTCGGCATAATATTCCGGGAACTTGGCGCTCCCGTTCCGCCAGCCGAAATCGACACCGCTCAGCAGATGGCAGACCCGTGTCGGCCGGTACCAGGGGGTGTTGACATCCCATTCCATGTCGGCATCAAAGCCGAACAGTTCACCGTCGGCATTGAAGTCCATGTCGTAGGTGTTGCGCAGGCCGGTCATCACCATTTCCCATTCCCGGCCTTCGAAGTCGGTCCGGACGACAAAGCCTCCCGGCGCGGGAACATCACGCATGAAGCCTTTACCGTAGATGCGCGGCAGGAGGACATCTTCATCCCAGATCGCAGGGACACGCGAAGACGTAAAATCCCTGGGAGGGCACTTGTTGCCGCAGATGATGTACAGCGACTTTCCATCCGGAGCCAACCGCACAGCATGAAAGCCATGTTCTCCGGTGGAACCGGGACCGAAGTCCCGCAGGGTCTTGACGGTGTCCAGCTGATCGTCGCCATCGGTGTCGAGCACCTGATAAAGACCCGACGTGTAATTCTTCGCCTTGTTCACAACCACATACAGGCTATTGTTGGCCCACAGCAATCCCTGAGCCTCACCCAGCGGGACATCTATTTTTTCGATTTTGATTTCGGTGGTGTTCTCAATCCCGGGCGGGGTGACACGGAACAGTCCCCCATCCTGATCGCAGACAATCAGGCGGCCGCGCGGATCCGTGCACATCGAGACCCAGGAGCCTTCCTGATCGCGCGGGACCGAATACAGCAGCTCCGCCTTGAATCCCGGACGGACCTGAATCAGCTCGACCGGTGTCGCCAGAGTCGACTCAAACTCGATTTTCTTCGGTTCTGACGTCGACTGAGGTGTTCCCTCTGCAGCGCGGCACTCGACGGCCAGCGACAGGATCAGCCCGATCATCCACAACGATTGCCGCAAGTGTTTTCCGCTCAACACCGTTCCCATTCCTTCCAGAGATCTCGCCACAGAATGAACCCGAAGGTTCTTGAATCAGCCGCAGCTGATTCGACACAGATTAACAGAAAATTGCATCGCCTGCAGTCAGGTCCGCCCCCATTTTGGATCGTGACCGCACACAAGCGACCGACATTGCGTCATCCGCTCCGCAGGTCACTACTGATTCACATACATCCTCTGGCAGACAGTCGCCGGACGATGAGCGAAGGGTCCCGGCGAAATGATCATGGGATTTCCGCAAACAGGTCCGATACGTTAATTTCACTCCCTTCCCACGGCCCGAGGCGCCGGCCCGCAGCCATGTCCCTGTCCGGTCCCGGCTGCCGCAAACTGAATGCATGAACCCGCTTCGATAGCACCATCCTCTCCATGAATCTTCCTGCTGCTGAATTGTTACCGGACCAGTCTGCAACACGCGAATCGCCGTGGGTCCGGTGGCTGTTTGCAGTCGCGGTGCTGCTCACCTGCGGTCGGATCATGGCCATGAACCAGACAGACCCCGACCTGTGGGGACATGCCCAATATGGGAGAGACCTGCTGCGGGAGGGGACTCTTCCAGAGACCGCCACCTGGACCTACACCTCGGTTGGTTTCCCGTGGGTGAATCACGAACTGATCGCCGAGATCACCACCGCCTGGGCGCTCGACCAGTGGGGAACGGTCGGCCTGACTGTGGGCAAGTATCTGATCAGCCTGTTCATTATCGGCCTCATTTACTGGAACGGTCGACGCCGTGGAGTGCAGAGCTGGTTGATGGGGTTCATCTGTCTTGTCTCCGCGCTGGCCATGGAGTTTCACTGGCACTTTCGTCCACAGGTGCTGGGTTATCTCTTCTTTGCGATGGAAATTCTATTGCTGTCATGGTGCTTCGAAGACTGGCGACCCGCCACGCCGAAGGAACGATTCCGCACGAGCCGGCTGCACTGGCTGTTTCTGCTCCTGCCGCTGATGACTCTCTGGGCGAATTCCCACGGGAGTATCGCCGCCGGCGTCGGTGTTGCGATCGCCATGCTGGCGCTCCGCTCGCTCGAAGTTCTGGTTTTTAAAGTCCAGCACCGCACGGTTGATGAAGCCGCACCCGCAGCAACTGGGTGGGGCACGCACGCGCTGCTACTGGCGCTGGGACTGGGAGTCATCGGAGCGGCCCTGGTGAATCCGTACTGGTTCGGAATGTATCGCTGGATGTGGGAAGCCCTGAGTGTCCCTCGTCCGGAGATTCAGGACTGGGGCTGGTTGCCCTTCTGGACCGCATCACGTGAAAGCCTGTGCTGCTGGATCATCCTGCTCACTTTCGGCCTGGCAGTCTGGCAGAGCCGGAACCGGGACTGGCCGAACATCATCATCTTCCTGCTGATTGCCTGGGAATCGATTCGACATATCCGGCACCTGCCGATGCTGGCCATGATGTGGGGCTTTTGTTTCGCCCTGCCGCTGGAAGAGCTGCGACGAACGTTGAGCCGCCAGCTGCAGGCTCATTCAACGGCAGATGCCGCGCCGGCGACAGTCTCTTCCGGCCGACAGAACGTGCTGACGATCCTGTTGATCCTGTGGATTCTCGCGGCAGCGGTGCTGACCTGGCCCCGTCTGGCCCATATCGAAGTTCCGCGCGAAACGTATCCGGTCGACGCCTTCCGGTTCCTGACCGAACGGCAACTTGCTGGCCGCACGATCGTCACGTTCAACTGGGCACAGTATGCCATCGGCCTGTTCGCAGCCACGGGACTCGATTCGACGGTCAGTTTCGACGGCCGGTTGCACACCTGTTATTCGCACGAGGAGCAGGATCGTCACTTCGATTTCATTTTCGGCGCCGACTACACCGGTCCGCGCAATCGAAGTCCTCTGTCGGGGCCGATCGATCCGACTGAAACACTGACGACGGGCGACCCTGAGATCGTGATTGTCAGTCGTCGGCAACAACCTTCGGTCCGGACCATGGAAAGCCAGACGGAGTCTTGGGTGAAGCTGTATGAAGATCCGCTCGCCCAGATCTGGGGCCGTCGGGATCTGTTCGATGAACCGTCCAGCCCCCGTTATCTCCCTCCGGATCAACGGGTGATGACCGATGAACCGCTGGAAGGCTGGGTCAGCTATCCGGCCTTCCCGGTGTCGCTCCCCGCGGAGGACTGACTGCTTGAGAAAGCTGGCGACTCAATGCGAGAGGCGTCGCTCGCTGGCGGAGTCGTCGCGCGGTCGTCGTGTCCGGGGAGTACGTTTCATCAGCGATTCGAGCGATTTCGAGAGCTCGACGACGTGCCGCGTATGCGTTTCGAGGTCGACCTGCAGTTGATCGACCTTGGAATCGTAATTCAGTCGCCGGGCGAGGTAGAGAAACTCATCGCTCCCCTGGGGGGGAACGGCCAGATCGCTCGCATCGCCCCGGACCATCCGCAGGGCATCGATCAGTCTCCGGAAGAACCGATAAGCATCCCGCAGGCGCACACGGACATCGCCTGTCAGCAGCCCATGCTGCTCAAGAGCCTTCATCGCTTCCCGGGTGTTGGGTTCGCGGATCGACGGATCGAGATGCCCGAACGTGATCTGCAATCCCTGAACAAGATACTCGCAGTCGACCAGTCCCCCCGGACTGAGCTTGGCGTTGAACGTTCCCGCCCGGACGAGCTGACGGTTCTGCTTCTCACGCATGGCCCGCATGGCAGCGACGTCGAAGGGGGTGCCGCGATAGATCAGGGCATCGCGGGTGTCAATCACCTTCTGCCCGAGACCCTTGTCACCACTGATCGGACGCAGTTTGACGAGCGCCTGCCGTTCGTAAGGCCACGCGGGACCTGCGGGGTCGAAATATTTGGCGAAGCTCTCAAAGGAGACCGCGCGGCTCCCGGCCTTGCCGAAGGGACGCAGTCGCAGATCGACTTCGAAAATCCCCTTGCGCTTGGAATGAATACTGTGCTGAAACAGTTCGACAAGCCGTTGATAGAACTCGAGATTCGGTATGACCTGCGGACCGGTCGTCTCGCCTTCCCCATCGTAGATGAAAATCAGTTCAATATCGGACGCATAGCCGAGTTCCCGTCCCCCGAATTTTCCCAACGCACAGACACTCAGGGCTGAGGCACCGCTCGTCGTGCGGGGCTCACCATGGACTTCAGCCAGTTCTTCATGACAGATGCGGCAGGCCGCTTCCACAACGACCTCCGCCACGTGCGTCAACTCACGGGCAAACATGCCGAACTTGTCCTGCAGCCCCAGAATGTGCCGCATGTCCACCCGCATCATTTCGCGGTCTTTGAAGGCATTCAGCACCTGGCGCCGCTCAGCAGGAACCGCCGCAGCCAGCAGTCCTTTCAGCTCCCGGGCGAGCGATTTGCGGTCGCGGGCCTGCTGCAGACCTTCCACGTTGGTGACCACAGGAAACAGATTTTCGTGCTGCAGCCGCAGGAAGTCGTCCCACAGAAAATCACTGATCCCCAGCAGTTTGGCGAGTGCCGCAAGAACTTCCGAATCCTGTAGAGAACCGAGCTGATCCAGCCAGTTCGGCTGACGGAACAGGTTCTCGACAAATTCCTGAAAGTGGACCAGCGCCGCTTCGGGATTCGGTGATTGCGGCAGCAGATGAGTGAAGTGCTTGATCAACACGATCGCAGCGCGCAGTTCATTCAGCCGGGCGTGTGAACGCTCACGCTGACCATGGCTGTGTGCCACGTGCAGGGTATCGATCACCTGATGACCGACCGACTGCACCGTCATCCGGTTGATGGACCATCCGCTGACGGCGATGGCATTGGTCAGTTCGTACAGGAACCCCGGCGTGTCGTCCGCCCGGATGTTCAGAATGGTCGTTTCCTCTTCGGGACGATCTTCGATTTCGATCTCCACAGGGAGCAGCGTAATCGCTGCAGGCCGGGAGCCTTCAATCGCAGAAGCCACTCGCCGGGCCAGTCGACCCTGTGATTCCCGAAAGCCCACCTCACCCGCGAGACGGACGAGTTCCTGCAACTCCTGTTCGAACCGCAGCCAGGTCGAGTCCTGTTCCTCCGTTACAGGTTGCGTCTTGCGGACCCGGAAGACATTCACAAACTTCCGTTTTCGACTTCTCGACGATCGACGTGACGGTTCCGTGGGGCCGGATGCCGATTTGACGGCGGACGTCTCCACGTCGGCTCCGGTGAACACATTTCCCGATTCAATGTCGTAGCCGTACGCGAAGAACAGTCCGCAGATGGCGGAAAGATCTCCGAGCCGATCGAACCCGACGATGGTGACCTGTTGTCTCTCCGCATCCAGCCGCTTGGCCTGAACCCGAATGCTGCGGTCGGCCGATAGCTCATTCAGCAGCAGCACATGCTGATGGGCATCTTCCGGAGTGAAGGTCTCGTGATAACTGGCGGCCGCCTGTCCGAAGTGCAGATCGACCGGGCTTTGCAGCGTGGTGCTGTCGGTCGACGCGCGAGGGTCGAGGTAGCGTTCGAAGATCTCCCGCACTGACCGCGTGTGCAGCTCATACTGCTCGACAAACGTTTTAGAGTTCGGAAAATCGAGCCGTCGCGCCAAATACGCCAGTCCCCGCGGTGACTTGGGTAGGAGGTGTTCCTGCTGGTTATGCATCAGCTGCAGCGAGTGCTCGATCGTCCGCAGCAGCAGATAACCACCCGTCAGCCGACGGTATTCTTCCGGCAGGATCAGTTCGGCATCCACAAGTCGAATCAGACCGTCGAGCGTGTTGATGCTGTGAATCTCGGGGGTGTTACTGCCGTGAATCAGCTGCAGCAGTTGCGTCACAAATTCAATATCGCGAATGCCACCCGGCCCCCCTTTGACTTCCCCCCAGCGATGGCCGCGACGTTCGAGATGCTCTTCGATTTTGCGCTTCATCTGACGGACATTCCGCCGGGCGGCATCGGGATCGATATCGAACACGAACGGTCGCAGCCGTTCGATCAGTGATTGTCCCACCGTCAGGTTGCCTGCGATCGGCCGGGCCTTCAGCAGCGCCTGCTTTTCCCAGAGTTGCCCATGCTTGCGGAGATAGTCGACATAGGCATCGGCCGTAGTGACGAGCGGGCCGGCATTCCCCCAGGGACGCAGCCGCATATCGACCCGATACAGAAAGCCCAGCTCGCTGACGTCCGCCAGCGTCCGGATCAGCTTCTGCCCCAGGTTCCAGTAACGTTCCGCTCCCTGTTCACAGACGAAGACGAGGTCAATGTCGGAGCTGTAGTTCAGTTCTTCGCCTCCCAGCTTGCCGAAGGCGAGGACGCAGAAATCGTCGACCGGCAGTCCTTCCAGTGCGGCGACCTGTTCGAGCGAAACCTGTACCAGTGAATCGGCGAGCAGGGCCAGCTGCAACGTCACCGTCTTCAGGTCCATCAATCCGAAGGTGTCGCAGGCCGCCAGCCGCAACAATTCCCACTGCTGAAACCGGCGCAGTTCATTCATCACCTGTTTGAGAGTCCCTGCCTGCTGCAGTTCCAGTCGCCCCTGCTCGACAAAGTCTGACCGGCTCTTGAATTCGGCCAGGCGTTTATGCTCTGTCAGACGATCGAGGTAAGTCGGGGTCCGCAGCAGGATTTCGGTCAGAAACTGACTGCCGACAAACAGCTTGACGAGAATTTCGATGGAGCGCGGCTGTTCCGCCAGCGTGCGGAACAGGTGCTCGCGACTCTCGACACATTGCAGATAACGCTGAAAGTTGAGGAGTGAGCCATCGGGGGTGGCGGCCTCGGTCAACGTGTGCAGCAGCGCCGGCAGCATCCGCGCACACAGTTCCCGTTCTTCCTCGGTCTGGCAGAGGGACTGAAAACGGAGCAGGGCTCCGGGCAGATCTTCAAACGCGACCGAATGCAACGCCTGCAGAGCCGTCTCTGAGGGACTGGATTGCGGACTCAGCAAGGTCAAAGCCGCATCGCGATCAATCATCAGCCATCCGCAGACGTGTCAGTCCTCCGACAGAGGCCGGAAGATCATTCTGGTTAAAAGGGTTCTGCCGGTTGCATCTTTCAGGAATGCATCGAAGAATAGCGTTCTCAGAAGTTGATCAGGAATCGGTCGGCGGTCCCACCCGCATCACGATTCCTGCAGTTTATTCTACGTTTTCCGGGGAATCCAAGCGGAGAGTCGAATTCCTGAAATTCATGCTCACGGAATGCTTGCGAAACCAATATTTCGGCAGCAATGGTAAAGTGCTGCGGTCGCCCCGACTGTCAGTCAGCCAGATCGCAGCGACCAGGACACCCATCTATGACCGACTTCAATACTCCTCCCTCTTCCCAGCCCTATACCCGCAGTTGGTATGAGCACCTGGAAAGAACTCTCGGCGCCGGGCCCTGCCGGCAGCTGGGCATTTACGCCCTGCCGGAGAACTTTGTGCTGTCCGTGGTGATTCCGGTCTACAACGAACGCAATACACTGCCGGTGCTGCTGGAGCGGGTCCGACAGGTCCCGATCCGGAAAGAAATCGTCCTGATCGATGACTGCAGCCGGGATGGCACACGCGATCTGCTGAAGGAGTATGCCGAGCGGGACTGGAATGATCCGCTGAACAAGATGTCGGTCCATTTTCATGATGTGAATCAGGGGAAAGGGGCTGCGGTCCGCACCGGTCTCGGCAAAGCGACCGGCGATGTCATGATCATTCAGGATGCCGACCTCGAATATGACCCGGGAGAAATTCCCCGGCTGCTGCAGCCGATTGTGGAAGGTCGCGCGGATGTGGTGTTCGGCAGCCGCTTTCTCGGAGACCAGCCGCATCGCGTGCTGTACTTCTGGCACTATGTCGGCAACAAGGTGCTGACGACCCTCTCTAACTGCTTCACCAATCTGAACCTCACCGACATGGAGACCTGCTACAAGCTCTTCACGCGCGAGGTCATTCAGAAGATTCAGCCGAAGCTGGTGCAGAACCGCTTCGGAATCGAACCGGAGATCACCGCCCGCGTCGCCAAACTGAAGTGCCGGATCTTCGAGATGTCGATCAGCTACGACGGCCGCACCTACGCGCAGGGGAAGAAGATCGGAGTCAAGGACGGCTTTCAGGCTCTGTACTGTATTGTCCGCTACGGACTGGGCGACTGAGCTGCGGTTCGGACGCACAGTTCTCCCGCCCGGCCGGCGTCGCCATTCTTCCATGCGCGCAACGCCGGTTGCGGCTGTGCCAGTTGCGTCTCGCTTCATTCTGAATCCGGATCGACGGCTCCACACGTCGCCACCGTGACTTGTGGTGCGAGTCGAAGTCGCTCCCCGCCGCCAATCGCAGGCGACTCTAAAATCTTCGCCACCCCGCAGGGAGTCTCGGGAGCGATCGCTTAAACCTGCGCAGAATCTTTGCCTGCGGGCTGCCAAAACCACTCTGCCCGGCAAGAAGGTGAGCAGCCCCATCCCGTCGCTTTCAATCTCCCGAGACCACCTCCAGAAATCTCTTGACACATCAATATCTGACACGTAAGATATCGATGCGTCACACAAATAGACGAGCATGACCACCTCACCATGACTACCTCCCTGCGGGAAGATCTGAAAAAGCGAGGCCCCTTCGCTTCACGCGAACAGGAGCTGATGATCAGCCTGGCACGCACCACCGATCGGCTCGGTTTTCAGCTGGAAAAACTGCTCGCTGACTACGGCCTGACCGGCTCGCAATTCAATGTGCTGCGCATTCTGAACGGCGAAGGACGTCCCCTGCCGGTGCAGGAGATTGCCAGCCGGACCATCCAGGTCGTTCCCGGAATCACCGGACTCATCGACCGGCTGGAGAAAGCAGAACTCGTTCAGCGCAGCCGGTCCACCGAAGACCGGCGGGTGATCTTTGTCTCGATCACCCCCAAGGCGAAGTCACTGCTCAAGAAGATTGAACGGCCGCTGCTGGAACGGGAGAAACAGTTGCTGGGATCTCTTTCGGCAGCTGAACAACAGCAAATGATCTTGCTGCTGGAAAAAATCCGGCAGGGGTCGCTGCAGGAGCTTTCACCCAAGTCTGTCCGTTAAAATCACGTTACTTGTCTGCACACTCACTCTGTCAGGAGAATCCCATGAAGTTGCTGACTCGCGTTTCCCTGCTGGCTCTGGTGCTTGCTGCCGGTCAATCCGCCTTCGCGGGCGAGAAATACAACATTGATCCGGCGCATTCGGATGTCTCGTTCAAGATTTCTCACCTGGGACTGGCCCGCATTCTGGGCCGCTTCAACGACATCAGCGGCAGTTTCGAGGTCGATGCCGCCAACCCGCAAAAGTCCTCGTTTGTCATGACGATCAAGACCGACAGCATCGACACCAACCAACCCAAGCGCGATGAGCACCTGAAGAGTCCTGACTTCTTCAATGTGAAGCAGTATCCGACCGCCTCGTTCAAAAGCACTTCCGTCAAAGCGGTTGACGGGGGATTGGATGTCACCGGCGATTTCACTCTCCACGGGGTCACCAAGCCGGTGACCCTTCGACTGCAGGGTGGGGGAGCGGCAGAATTCCCTCCCGGTGTGCAGCGAACCGGCTACACCGCCGAGTTCGTCCTGAAGCGGTCGGACTTCGGTATCGACAAGTTCGCTGAAGTGGTCGGCGATGAAGTGGCGGCCTCGGTCAGCTTCGAAGGAACGAAAGCCAAGTGATCTGACAGGGGGACAGGGCTCAGTCGAAAAGGACTGGGCCCTGTTTCTTTGGCTACGACGAGGAAGCCCTGTGCCGATTTGCCATTCCAGCTGAATCAGGTCTCTCCATGCCCACTCCGCAACTGATCCTCGGAACCTTTGGCGTCGCTCTGCTGGTCTCACTCGTTGTGGACCTTTGCGGTGCGTTGCTGACGGTCAGACGGTCAGAAGCCGTGCGCCGGATCGTCCCGATTGTCGGTCTCGCGCTGGGGCTGATCGCCGGATTGATCTGGATGTCCTTCCGCCCGCACTGGCCTCCCCGGGAAGATCAGGACCGCCTGGCGCTGCTGCTCCTGCCCGGCCTGCTTCTGTTGGAACTGCTTGCCGGACTGACTTCGTCCCACCAATGGCTCGGCCACGTGCTGCGACTGGGATTCAGTGTGGTGACGTTACCGGTTCTGCTGTGGGGAAGCGTATACGTCCCAGCCACGTTCTCGGGCAGTTCCACGAGCTGGCCGGAATTCATCGGCCTGCTGACTGCAGCGGCTGCAGCCTTGGCGGCGGTCTGGTTCGGGCTGTTATGGTCGAACGCCAAATCAGGAGGTCGAGGAAACGTCCTGCTGGTGAGCGTGGTTCTCGTCGCCGCTGGCCTCATGGTCATGCTGTCGGGCTACGCCAGCGGCGGGGTCCTCGCCTTTCCTCTTTCGGGTACGATCGCGGGCTGTTGGCTGGCGGCTTTGATCTGGAAGAAGCCTGACTTTCGAGCCGCGACGAGCTTCGGTGTCGTGGGGGTGTTCTCGATCCTCGCAATCGGAGTCGCCTTTGGGGAACTGCCACTTCGAACCGCCGGAGTGTTCTGGGGACCGCTGGGGCTCAGTGTGTGGTGTGATCTGCTGTTCAGGACCGCATCCCCCCGCAGACGGGAAGCCATGAGATTTGCACTGGTCCTCCTGCCGGTTCTCCTCAGCACGGGTATGACGGTAAGGCAATTCGCCAAAGCCTCAGCGGTTCCTGCCCCCTCGGGAGCACCGTCAGATGTTTCTGTCGACGACTACCTGAACTACCGCCCCTGAGACGCCGACCACCGGAGAACCCTCACGCCCGGCAGAGGGCAAACAAAGATGCCCGCCCGGGAAATCGGTGAAGTTGATTTCGCCCGCCGGTGAGTCCATAGTTGATGTTTGCATTCCTTGTCGCATCAACTCTGCTTTAATTGCCAGCGTGGGGGTCTCCTGTTGAATCGGGTTCGCATAGCCGTAACCGGCGTCGGACTCGTGACGCCGCTGGGGGCCAGCCGCGTCGACTCCTGGAAACGCCTGCTGGCTGCGGAACGGGCCGGGGTGTGGCTCCCCGATTCTCCGGAGCAGCATCCGGCACCGCGACTGTTCGGAGCCCCCGTCCCCGGCGACTTCGGTGGACAGGCCCGTCTGATCTCCTTCGCCAGCCACGCAGCGCGGGAGGCGGTCCAGCAAGCGAAGCTCACCCGCGCGCAACTCGAACAGGCCGCCGTGGTGATCGGAACCAGCAAGGTCGATCTGCAACAGGTCGACGATCTCTGGCGATGTCCCGACGCAACGGATACAACTGAACTGTGCCACTCGTTCCTTCCGAGTACGGCCGCGAGCAGGGTCGCCGCCGAATTCGGCTGCAAAGCCGGCTCACTGGCTCCCGTGGCCGCCTGCGCAACCGGGCTTGTCAGTCTGATTCGCGGTGCCAATCTGATTCGCGAAGGGGTCACGACAACGGTCCTGGCTGGAGGAGCCGACGCCTCGCTGCATCGGGGTCTGCTGGCCAGTTATCGTCGACTCGGAGTTCTCGCCCGCCCCGAGCCCGACCCCGCTTCCGCCTGTCGGCCGTTTGATCGCCGACGGTCCGGATTCATCGTCGGTGAAGGGGCCGGAGTTCTCGTCCTCGAAGAATGGAATCAGGCGATCGAGCGTGGGTGTCATCCACTGGCGGAATGGGTCGACGGACTCGTGGGAAGCGATCCGAGTGGACTGACCGGAGTGGACACTTCCGGAGAAGCACTCGCCGCATTACTGCGAAGACTGATCCTCCGGACCCGCGTCGACCTGGACTCTGTCGATGTCGTCAATCTGCATGGGACAGCCACGAAATTGAACGATCACGCGGAAGCCCACGCACTGCAGCGTTTGTTCGGCCCGCTGCAAAGCCGGTTGGATTGCTTTGCCCTGAAAGGGGCGATCGGACATTTGATGGGAGGAGCGGGAGCCGCGGAGTCGGCTGCCTGCGTGCTGGCGCTGGCGGATCAGCTGATTCCCCCCACTGCCAACCATGCAGAGCCCGATCCGGACTGTGGCCTCCGCTTCACAACAGCCACCCGGCGACGTCCCTTCGATCACGTCCTGAAAGTGTCGCTCGGATTCGGGGGCCATCTGGCAGCGGGACTCTTCCGCAGAGCGCGATAGTGCCGAGGGCTCGCTCTGATCCCCTTGCAGCACGATTCTTGCCGAAACAAAAGAACCGTTCCGCATCGAGAGATGGGGGTGATCCTAACTCAGATGGTCTCGTCGCGAATGCGTCTTCAACGCTCTCCAGAGCCTGACAGACTGCACTCCGATCCCTGCCCCGGGGGACTCAGAACAGAGGGATGATCAGCCGGACTCGTGGCCGAGCGTTTTGAATTGCTTTCGGTGAGAATAATCCGGCAGGAACGGACTCCCGTGTTTGCCACCGGCTGGCTGTAGTGCCAGGGAGCGGTGGGATCTTCCCGTCGGGCGAGATGACGCATCGGGCGCCCACGCCTTGAATCGAATGCCGTGAACTGCAGGGTCAGCTGATCGATAAACTGTGCCGATTCCTGCCGATCGAGTGCCGCCGGTACACCTGCAATGCAGAGTGGGTGCGGGCTTTCGAACTCCGACATGCGATCGACTCGGTGCGATTGAAAGAGTGACAGTTCACCGGCCCGGGCGAAAATCAGCTCCAGTCCATCCGGAGACAGAGTGGGATTTGATTCCCGGGCGGTGCTGTTGACGGCACGCAGGGGACGTGGAGGAGAGAAATCGCTGAGGAGATGAGGACGCTCCGCGAGAAACAGATCTTCGAAGCCCTCTCCATCGGAATATTGAGAGTACACTGCGCAGAGCCGATCAGAGCTGAAGGTCACGTCATCGGCTGACGCGCCGGGCTCCAACTCCGAGGGCCGCTGCGAGAAGCGGGTGGTTCCCATCGGCGATGCCTGCAGCAGCCCCTCCCCGGCTTCGATCTGCAACTCAAGGTCCGGCATGACTGACGCCACAACCCGCGGAGAACGGAGCTGCCAGTAAGCTTCGAGCAGACAGAGTTGCAGCACCAGAAAGATTCCCCCTCGTACGATTCGATGCCGGTCCGGACACAACGCTCGCTTGACCGGGAAGAGGTCAGAACATGGCTGGACAGGGAACTGGTCTCTCGGCGAGAAGAATGCCTCCGGCTGTGGCTGCGGGACGGGCAGCAGACCCGGAATGTTGTCGACTCGCTCCCAGTCCTCCTTGTCCTCTGGCCGAACCAGATCGGAAGGGAGGAGTTCTCCCCGCGCAGCCCGCGCGGTGAGCTCTTTGAACGGAAACGGCCCATGTTCTTCATCTGTGAAGCAGTACCAGTTCGAGGGCATAGCGAAGAGACACCGGTCGCGAGAGAAAGATGTGAGTCGAACCCCGGAGAGCGTGCGCTTGAGCAGGTCGCCTCTTCTGCTCCCCACGGAAGACCCAAACACGTGCCGGGGTGCACGTGGCGGTAATGACGCAAATCAGAAGAGGACCGCCGGACCACCCCGTGGAAACTCCGCTGCCGCAGACGGGTGATCCGCACATGATGCCGTGAGAGAAATTTGATTTCTCATCGACCCGTTCCCGTCACACCGGGTTCTGCTCATGATCACTTGAGCCAGTCGCTGCCCGGGCACGGGACAAGGCAACCTGCTTCAGGTACTCCCACATCCTCTGTCGGGCCTGGCCAGAAAGAAAACGTTGTCTGACGACCGGATGCGTCACGTCGTTCCTCCCAGCACGGACGTGGACCCCTCGTGGCCCTCTGCATGGGGAACGATCGGCGGAAGCATGTGATACCCGCCCTCTCCGCTTTCGCCAAGTTTGCGAAGCATCGGAATCGATGGTGGAGTGAGATTGCTTGGCCGTGCGTGTTTCCGACAGGGGTCTCGGTCGCAGTCGACGGCGGAGTCTCACAATGAGACGTTGTCTTCAAGCGGCAATGACAGCAGCTCTCCCGCCCCAGCGCGGAGGGAGACCGAGACCGGAAGGAACAGGGTCTGCCGGAGCCTACGAATAGAACGCTTCCGCAGGGAGTCCCGCTTCGCGTCTGACACGTTCGGCAATCTGGTCGACCTGCACGTTACTCAGAGGCGTCACAAAGCTTTCCGCCGGCTGACGGGCGACGGTGTAGACCTGCACAAGCTTCAGCTGGCCACCGGCCTGTTTCACTTCGATCAGTCGCTGCAGATACGCATCGATCTCGGCGGGAGACGGGGGCTCTCCCTGCACATTCATGAAGAGGCTTTGAATCACCAGCGGACGAACCCGGGCGGCGGCGGTGATGTTCTCGAGAATCCGTTGAAAGGGGATTTTCGTCCGGTCCACGAGGTGATAATACTCCGCCGTTCCGGCGTCGAGCTTGGCCCAGATTTCGCCGCTGTTCTGGTCGAGCAGTTCCAGCCCGCGCTGGACCCGGGGTCGGTGAAACATACTGGCATTGGTGATCAGCACCATCTTGACTTCGTGGAGCCCGAACGCCGCTTTCCGTCCGGCAACCCGCTCAATGATCTCATCGAAGTTACGGAACGTCGTCGGCTCGCCGTCGCCAGAAAAGGCAATGTCATTGAGTCGACGCAGCGGAGGAGGAACGGTGGCGAACTTCGGATCCTGATAGATCTCACCGCTGGTCACCAGCTGCAGTGTCGATTCAATTTCCCCCAGCAGTCGATCAAGCTCCACAAAGCGGGTTTCCGCTTCGCTGCGACGATCGACCTGACAGTAGATGCAGTCGAAGTTGCAGACTTTGTCCGGGTTCAGGTTCACACCGATTGAGATCCCGCGGCTTCGTCGGGAGACGACCGGATAAACGAACTTGTTCTGTTCGTATTGCCGGGGATGGGATCGGTGCTGTTGAACGTTCACGTCGGTCATGGATCGGCAGGGGTGAATTTCGGGCGCCCGGGCGAAACGCTCCTTCCGCGGGAAGCAAAAAGAAACGCGAGAACCTTCACGGCATTCCGCTGGCGAATACTGTCGGCATTGATCCGGACGGCTCGCAGCAGCGGGCCGCCGGAAGACAGCTGTCAGAAACCATCATAGCAGGCAATCGCCCGGAGTGGTGGAAAGGGCTCCCGAATCTCCGGAACCAGCAGGACAATCTCCTGGCGAGACAGGTTCGTTCGCTCGACACGTGGGCGGAAGGAACAGCAGAAAAACAAAAAAGCGTGAACGCCACGCGGTGTGTCGTTCACGCTTCGGTTTCCAGCAGAGCTCAGTCTGTCGAATGGTTAATGAAATTGCGCCACGACTCGTATTTACTGAGCGTCAATTGCCGACTGAGCAGGGGACTGCGCTTCGGCTTGATCGGCTTCTGCAGCAGTTTCATTCCTGCCTCCGCAGGGGTGCGGCCCCCTTTGTCGACATTACACTTCAGACAGGCGCAGACAATATTTTCCCACGTGTCCCCCCCACCCCGGCTTTTGGGCATGACGTGATCGAGACTGAGCCGGGGGGTGCTGTAGCGTTTCCCGCAATACTGACAGCGATGTCCATCGCGCAGGAAGATATTCCGGCGATTGAATTTCACCGTATTTCGCGGAACCCGTTCATAAGTGAGCAGGCGGATCACCCGCGGCACCTGAATGTCGAAGTTGACGGAGCGGATCCAGTCTTCGTGATCCGGCTTTTCCCCGAGCGCGATTTTCAGTTCGCTCAGCTCTTTCCACGATTCAAAGCTATGGGCGCAGTACACTCCCCCCTCGACGTGGATCACCTCCGCTAATCCCTTACACAACAGGCAGAAAGCCCGTTTGACAGAGATCACGTGGACCGCGAGAAAATTGCGGTTCAGGGCCAGAACATTGGCCTGCATCGCCGCCGACGATGCTGCCCCAGAGCCGCGGGCAGGGCTGTCGGCGGAAACCGCGTCGGGCGGATTGGCCAGTGCGAGGGATAACATGCATGCTCCTCAACACGGACGCATTAACAACCCATTCGGGGGAGCGCGAGCACTTATCACGCCCAGGGAGCCATGCGTCAAAGTTGACAAATTTTAATGTCGATCCCCGTCACTGACAATCTCCCCCGACCGGAAGT
This sequence comes from Planctomicrobium aquicomposti, assembly GCF_051466325.1. Classification (NCBI taxonomy): domain Bacteria; kingdom Pseudomonadati; phylum Planctomycetota; class Planctomycetia; order Planctomycetales; family Planctomycetaceae; genus Planctomicrobium; species Planctomicrobium aquicomposti. Next base: position 318,287 of record NZ_CP195792.1, on the reverse strand, counting down.
TCGCTCACGATTTTTCCAACCCTTCAGCACCCCGATTCCCGAATTGCTGTTGATTCCAAGGTGCTGCATTTTGCACACTCGGTCGTGAGGGCATTCCTCCTGAGTGATACAAGGCACATTCTCCCATGCGAGGGTGCGGAGTTCCCTCACCGAAGGAACCGCTTAGCGGCCAACAGACAAAGGGATACAGAGCGCGAGACTTCCAACCTGATTGCCGCGGGCTTCCGCAGCGAACTCCGCATCACAGCATCGACCACCTCTGGCTGAAGGGGCGCACGCAGTGGCAACCAGAATACTCTGCAGCGTTTCAATGGGCATCGGCCTATTCGGTGTCCTGATCGGAATCGCAGGCTCGGGGACCGACAAATCCTTCTACGGTCTCGGGGGAGTAATTCTTTTTACCGGCAGCCTGATTGCCCGGTCCATCGCCGAATCAAGACCTGGCGTCTGAACCCGATACCTCCCTCCTGCCCGCGAGTTTGCGATGCCGTGGGGAAGATGCGGCTGGACGTTTGATGATCCCACAGACCCACAAGAGACTTCGGGGAGAGAACCTCCTGGTGCATCGTCCACACGGAGACCGGCCCCCCGCGTGCTCCAGGGAATGCGTCAACAACGACGGCGCATTCTTTTGGTGTGATTCTTGTTTCCCCTCTGCACGCTGGGGTTGTTCATGGGATACAACTATCCTCCAGTGGGTGCGGCAATCCTGATCATGCTGGCACTCCTGATTCTGTGGTGCAGAAACACAAAGTCACTTTCTCCGGATGGGAACAGGAAAGCTTCATGAACGGACTGTTTCGGATTTTGGCTGTCGGCTGCTGTCTGGTGGGGGGGTTGAGTGCGGCGCGTGCCGACGAAAAGAATGGCCGGCTCGACATCTACTTCATCGATGTGGAAGGGGGAGCCTCGACCCTGATCGTGACGCCGAAAGGGGAATCGATCCTGATCGACTCCGGTTACCCCGAGGCCCAGAACCGCGATCGTGACCGGATTCTGAAAGTCGTGCGGGATGTCGCGCATCTGAACCACATCGATCATGCCGTGGTCACTCACTGGCATCTGGATCATTACGGCAATCACGCCGCGCTGGCAGCGGTCATTCCGATCAAAAAATTCTGGGACCGGGGCATTCCCGATGCCGTGCAGGAGGACAAGCAGTTCCACGAGCGGATTGCCGCCTATCGGGGAGCCTCTCAGAATCAGTCACAGACCCTGCGCGCCGGGGATGAAATTGAACTGGAGACCGACGGAACTCCGCTCGTCATCAAGATCCTCGCAGCCAGCCGCGAAAATGTTCCCAACACCGGCGCCCCCAATCCGTTCGCAGCGGCGAATGAAGAAGGGAAGGTCGACAACTCCGACAACGCCGCCAGCGTCGTTTCCCGGCTCGAATTTGGCAAGTTCCGGTTTCTCTGCTGCGGCGATCTGACCTGGAACGCCGAGGCTGCCCTCGTGACCCCCAACAACCCGATCGGCAAAATCGATCTGTTCATGGTGACTCATCACGGTCTGCCGGCAAGTAATAATCCAACACTCGTGAAAGCGATCGATCCGATCGTGGCAGTGATGTGCAACGGCCCCACGAAAGGAGGGCATCGCAAAACGATTCAGACGCTGCGAAGCTGCCCGTCGCTGGCCGCGCTGTTTCAGTTGCACCGCAACACCGCACTGACGGCAGAAGAGCAGGCTCCGGCGGAGTTCATCGCCAACAGCGGAACAACGGAAGACTGCCAGGGTGTCTGGATCAAGGCTTCGGTCGCTCCCGGCGGGGGAAGCTTTACCGTTCAGATTGGTCCGGAAGGGGAACCGCGGACATTTATCGCGCGCGGTGACAGAAAATAGTCGGGTCACACCCGTCGCACCGTCTGGCGAAACACTGCCAGAGGTTTCGGTACGGACCGGGTCCGCTCAAAAACGAGCGGACTTTTTCATGGATCGGGATGGGAAAAAAATCCGCGCTCCCGACCGCGTGATAGGTTTGCCTGTCTACCTCGGTTCCATGCAGCGGTTTTCGCAACATGGAACAACTTCACCCGTCGGCGTACGGATGACTGCCCGTGGTCAGGCTGGCCGGTTTTGTTGGGGAATGGAACTGGCTCACCCAGCGGGCAATCATCCGTCGCTGCGGGTTGTGAGCAGCTTGCTCAGGGCCTGTCCCCGCTTCTCCGGCGTATCGCTCGAAGCAGCGCGGCGGGCGAGTGCAGAAGAGCGAGGTGGCTCGAACTGTTTTCCTCGGACATGTCGTCCGATTGTCACGCAGCACCTCCGGCTTGAACGCCCGCTGGCCATGCGTGACGGGTGCGGAGCAGATTGCTCCGGCTCACGGGCGACGAACGGACAGGCTCACTCATGAAACCTCTACGCCCAATTCAACTGTGCGGAATGCTGGCCGTTTCGATGACGACCGTAACGCTGCCGGTGGAAGCCGGCTGTCCCTGTCAGGGTGGAGGCGGCGGGCAAATCGCCCCCATCCCGATGCAGACAGTCGACCCCATTCCCATGACCGGATTGGTCCCGGGAGGCTTGAGCGGAGCCCCGGTGTATGCACCTCCCCCCGCTCCGATGGTGCAGCCGCCTCCGGGAACGCTGGGTCGGACTTACCAGATGAAGTCCCGTCCCGTTCCCAGTTCAATGCACCCACGCACAGCCATGCTGGACGTGAGGGTCAAGGGGGCCAGTGAAATGCTGGTCCACGACATGAACCAGTTCCGCACGGAAGATTCGCTGGACGGGTTCCAGGATCCTGATGATCCGTCGATGTGGCATTTCCAGTCACAGCCCCTGTGGCCGGGAATTCCCCATATCTACCGGATCGAAGCCCGCTTCGACGGGCCGGACGGGGTCCGCATGGAACAGCGCTACGTGCGACTGATCATGGGACGATTGATTGAAGTGGAATTCTAGCCCCGATCCCGCGGAAGTGTGGCGGCCGAGAATCGGGAGCCGAAACTGATTGGCTGTGTGTGTTGACGGATCCCGGTGGATGTTTGCGGGCCCGGGAGAGTTCAACCGTTCAGACCGTTGGACAGGTCTGCCGGAGCCGCAGTTGCGAGGTGTCGACGACAACACCGCGTGACAGCGTTCCAGCGGACAGGACAAAGAGTGTGAACACGTGACCGATCTGACAGTCGGTGACGCGGAGCGGCCTGAGGAACTCCTCGGGCCGCTTTTTCTTTGCGCAGCAGCAGCGAGGTGAAATCGGATTGCCGGTCTCCGCAAAGCCATTGAGAACGCGGCGAGACTGGCGATCTGGCACGTTTCTGACTTCACCTGCAATTTTCCAGGCAGCGCATGGCGACAAAAAAAGGACCACCAACCGATCAGGGGTTGCAGTGGTCCTCAACATGCCTTGCCGCGATACCACATCCGATTCACTCGGATGATTGCCCTATTGGGCTCCTGTCAGCGCCTGCCCGGCTGGGCTGTGGTGATCCCCGCCTCTGGGGTGTTGCCGGGGTATCAGAAACTTCAATGGCACCTCCTGTTCGATGAGGAGTCACTAGACAGAATGATGCGCGCCAACGACGTGGGGTGTCAAGTTGCCAAGTTCAAACGCCGTAAAATCAACGTAGAAAAAACTACTGCTGACTCAATCTGTGCACCCGGAACGACCTCGCCGCGCTAACGGGAGAACGTCGACTGCGGCCCGGTAAAACTGAGTTCCTCTTCCTGAGAAGCCCCCTGCAGCAGCTGCGTGACCGATTGCAATTGCAGCGGTCGCGAACGAGGTCCGGATTGTGGGCGACGGTCAACAACCTGCTTCACGTTCGGATCACTCGGCACGTTCTGGCTGTTGCGGTCGTGAACCTGCGGAGGGGTGAGCTGACTGGTCTTCCTGCGCGGGAGCAGGTCCACGCCCAGAAAGGGCATTGGCGAATTGCTGTTCATCGTGCCCCAGGTGCGGCCGACCTCACAACCGGAAAACGCACCGACTCCCGCGAGGAGGCAGACTCCCTGCAACCAGAATCGGGAATGTCGGGCGAACCGGGAAATCGAGGTGTTCATAAATCCGGGAACGATTCAGTCACGGGGAGGGCAACCGATTTCGATCGATTGTCTGACAGCAGCCACGGAGGCGGAGTGAGCTTTCGGAAAGGGCAGGGTCCTGCGGGGCGGGAAGATGCGGAAGTGAATGAGGTGCTTTACGGGAAGGACTGCGAGGCAAGAGAGCGAATGCTCGGGGGAGTCAGGGGATTACTCCAGAGCATCGGTCTGGGCGGGAAGGCCGCGTCGCTGCGACACGCTGGAAAGAGAATCGAGTGACTGGCAACCGGTCAGCCAGAGCAGGCCGGCCAGCAGTGCCAGAATTCGAAAGGATTGTCCGCGATCCATTTCCGCCTCCTGCGGAGAACGATCTGATTCGGGAGTCGAACACTCCCATCGAAAATGACCGGCATCACGCTGGAAACGCGATCTCGGTCAGGCCGCCGTGAGAATCCGTTCTCCGGCGTCGCTGACGTCCGTGCATCCCGGGATCGAACGTTCCCTGCAATCGTCACGACGAGGGGAGAACTCCGCCCGGAAGGCGCGCGGAATTTACTCCTGCAAATCCGCTGCGCGAACAGCAGTTTCCCCGTCCGCGAGGCCAGAAGCCAGTGATTTGTAATTTTCACAAAATGAGCATGGCGTCGCCATAGCTGTAGAAGCGGTAGCGTTCGCGGATCGCTTCTGCATAGGCTCGCAGAATCAGTTCCCGTCCGGCGAATGTGGAGACGAGCACCAGCAGCGTCGAGCGAGGGAGGTGGAAGTTGGTGAGCAGAGCATCGACCAGCTGGAACTGGTACGGAGGGCGAATGAACAACCGGGTTTCACCGCTGCCGGCGAGACCTGTTCCGCTCTGCGCGCGGCTTTCGAGCGTGCGGACCGACGTGGTTCCAATCGCCACCACGCGACCTCCCCGCTGTCGGCACTGCTCCAGCGCACGGGCGGTCGATTCCGGGAGTTCACACCATTCGGAATGCATCTCGTGTTCGCCAAGTCGATCGACGCTGACAGGCCGAAACGTGCCGAGGCCGACATGCAGCGTCACCCGGGCGGTTTCGATTCCCCTGTCGGCACAGCGCTGCAGGATTTCGGGCGTGAAATGCAGTCCAGCGGTCGGCGCAGCGACCGCTCCGGGCCGTGCTGCATAGGTCGTCTGATAGCGAAGCGAATCGGCAGCCCCCGCTTCCCGGTGCATGTAAGGAGGCAAGGGGATCGCACCAAACTCGTCAAGCAGCGTGAACGTCGGAAGATCAGAAAGTGGCCGGCACAGCCATTCCCCTCCCGATCCTTTGCTCTCCAGTTGAAGGAGCAGTTCTCCCGTCTCTTTCGAGGGATCGGCGGGGTGGAGGGTGATTGTTTCCCCCACGTTCAACCGCCCCCGGGTTCGTCCCATCAGCCGCCACAGGCCGCTAGCTTCTTCGCGGAGGAACAGACCCTCCCATTTTCCACCGGTCGACGTCCGCAGTCCGACGAGCCGGGCCGGAACCACGCGGGTGTCGTTCATCACCAGCAGGTCGCCGGGAGAGAGCAGTTCGGGGAGATCCTGAAACCGGAGATGCCGGATCGCCTGCTGATCCCGCTGAATCACCAGCAGGCGGGAAGCATCCCGTTGTTCGGCAGGGGTTTGCGCAATCAACTCGGGAGGCAGAATAAAATCGTAAAGGTCCGTGCGATCGTCCATCGGGTGAATGTTAAAGCATTTCATCCGTTCCGTCCCCGCCACACGGAGGTCCCATGCTGAAGGTCCGATGTTGCGAAAACCCCGGGCGGCGACCGGCAGGAACTGCGGGTCAATCCGCTCTGGGGAGGGGAGAACGACGGTTCCCGTCGACCGGCTGGTTTCGAGTCGCATACGATCTTTCGAGTCGGGCCGACGGCCTGCCCCGGTGTCACCATGCGATTTTCGCTTCACCATCCTGACCGGCGATTCAGAGCAGCTCTGTGGCTGCTGCTGCTCCTTGCACTGTGTCGACCCGCCCGTGCGCAGGATCCGTTCCTGCCGCTGCTCTCGGCGGAAGAGTGTTCGAGTTATGCCGACTGCATCCCGCAGGATGGCAATCTCTTCTACGCCCCGACCGACTGGCGCTGGACCTGGATGCCCAAGGGCTTCCTGTATCACACCTATTGGGCCAGCACCGCAGAAACCCGGCTCGGCACGCAGCTGGTCTCCGAACATCAACTCGGTACGCTGCTCGATTCTTCCGTCGGGGGACGAATGGGGTTCTTCCGTTACGGACCACGCGACCGGCTGGAAGGCTGGCAGCTGGACGTGTTAGGGGGAGCCAAACTCCGTCAGAACGTCGAGCAGGAATGGGATGTCGATGCCGTCGATTTCCGGGTCGATGTGCCCCTCACGTATCGACTGGGAGTGCACGGCTTCAAGGTGGGCTATTACCACGTCAGCTCGCATCTGGGGGATGAGTTCCTGCTGCGAAACCCGGGCTATGACCGGCTGAATTTCGTCCGCGATGTTCTCGATGTCGGTTACTCGTTCTACCCGACCGATCGCCTCCGTCTGTACGCCGACATCGGCTGGGGCTTCAATACGGACGTCTCCGAACCGTGGGAGTTTCAGTTCGGATTCGAATACGGCCCGACCGCACCGACCAAGATCTATGGCGAGCCGTTTGTGGCGCTGAACGTCCACCTTCGTCAGGAGGTGGATTTCGGCGGCAACATTGCGTTGCAGGCGGGCTGGGCCTGGCGCGGAGACAGCATCTCGTCGGGAACACTCCGGACCGGGCTGTTTGTGTACGACGGCAAGAGCCCGCAGTTCTCTTTCTACAACCTGTATGAACGTCAGGTCGGCGTCGGCATCTGGTACGACTTCTAGCCCCGATCCCGGGGAAGCCTGGCGGCGTTTGCGTGGAAAATCTTTGTAGAACGCTTTGTTTTCCCCCGCCAGGACGCCCAACGTCAGTGAGATTCGCACCAGAGCAGGCTGCTCTTTCCGCTGTTCGTACAGCAGGGTTGCTTCTTATCTCCGCGATGTGGCCGATTCGTCAGATTGACGGCGCCCGGTGCGGGTTTGAACACACAATCGCTGGGTTTCAATAACCACAGAATTTCCTCAACCCTCTTCGCAGAATAACTTTGCGCCACACGGAACCCGCAGCACAGAATTCGGCATCACGCCTGCTTTCTCTCCTTCTGTGCAATCAACCATGTCTCTCCCAGAGGCATGTTCCCATAGGGGCTGTGTGGCGAGTGGGCGAGGAGTGCCGCTCGTTGCCAGCCCCGACAAGTCACCCAAGTTTTTGCGATGTCCAGGTGCCGCGTGGAGCGTCGACGTAATCGCCCGTCACGATCGTCGCACTCGCGGCACCTCCACCGCCTCCTTCCGTGACAGGAATTCGCATGCTCGCAGCCGCCCCTCCGGTCCCCCTCTTTTCCCTCCGGTCTACGACATCCCGCCACGACTCGCTCACGTCTCTCATTCCAGAACCGGAAGCCTTCCACGAGACGTTTCCGTCGCTCCACCGACTGATCAAAACCTATCTGCGCTCGGTGCCGCCACGGAGAACCCACTGCGTCCACAGCGACGCAGACGGTTTCATAGACTGGCTTTACGACAACATCGAAGTGACTCGTGAGCAGGAAGAGGTCTTGATCTCGCTGCGTCTGCGGCAGCCGACAGAATACTCTCTGCTGCAGCGGCAGCTGGCGATCATCCGGTTTCAACTGCTGGTCGAAAAACCGGGTTCACGCGAATTGCTCGCTGCGCGCGATCCGGGAGCCCGATTGCACTTCAACCCGTGTCATGTCTGGGCAGTTCTTCCCGCAGCGGAAGACGGCACGCCCCTGCGGGCGCTCCTCTTCCCTGCCCAACGTGAGGTGCGGACCATTGCTATGGACGCGGCAACGGAACGCTGGGTCCGCCTGCTGACCACCGAGGAGATCACCATTGGAGAAGTGCTCGGGCGTGTGGATCCGGGACAGCGGCACGCTCTGGCGGAACTGTTGCAGCAGCTGATTGTGCTCGGGGCTCTGGCGATCGACCGGTGAGTCCGCGCGCTTCGCATTGTCGCAGAACACGATTCATTGATTGCCGATTCCCCCAACAGGTCGTATTCTCGAAGACGTAAGACGTGTTGCGGCAGCCGGTGAACCACACCCTGCGCACACCGCACACGCGGGGGAGGGCGGAACATGTCACAGAGCTCACTGACAGAACTGGTGCTCAAACGGGTGCAGCGACGGCTGACTCTTCGTCAGATCAGCGCACGGGCATTCCGCGCATTGCTGATCTTTGCCGCGCTGTATGCGGTGCTGCTGCTGGTGGGCCGTCTGACAGGAGCCTTCCCGGAATGGTTCAGCCCCTGGTCCGTGGCGACTGTTCCGGTGCTGGCACTCCTGACCGGTCTTCTCTGGCCCGGCCGCGTGCAGCGCCCGGATGCCGCCCGCGCTGTCGATGTCTCGACGCGAACCGACGATCTGTTCCTCACCTATCTGACGCTGGACAAGTCGACATCCGACTATCGGGGACTGGTCGAGCGGGATGTCGAAGCAGCCGCCCGGAGAGTCCAGCCGGCACAGGTTGTTCCTTTTCAGTGGGAACGTCCCTCGTGGGCTGCAGCGGCGACACTCTCTCTGCTGCTGATCGGAGCGTTCTTTGTGCCGACGTTCGATCCGTTCGGCAAGGTTGCCAGCGCGAAGCAGGTGGAATCTGCACAGAAGCTGCTCGAAGAATCCAAAGCCCGCACGGAAGAACGCAAGGCGCAGCTGGCCCAGAAAGATGTTGAAAAAGAGAACTCGGAAGAAGTGGAGCGGGCGGTCGCCCAGCTGAAGAAAGAACTGGCCAAAACCGAGCCGCAGCAGAAGAAACAGAATCTCGATCGTCTGAACGAACAGCAGAAACAGATCGGCGAGATGTATCGGAAGCTGAATGCCGGTGAACTACGCCCCCTGTTCAAGAAGATGGACAGTGAGCAGAAGTTCGGCCAGCTGCACGACCTCGACAAATTCCGCGAGTGGCAGAAAGAACTGCAGCAAGGGGAAACCAAGGCGATGCAGCAGGCACTCGACGAGCTGAAGCAGCAGATGCAGCAACTGGCGCAAACGAACGATCCGGTGGAGAGGACCGAGCTGGAACGGAAGATCCAGAAACAGCTGAAAGAGATGTCCGACTTCGCACGCAAAGAGACCGGTTCACCCAACTTGACCGCCGCACTCCAGCGGGCGATGGAGCAACTGGAATCCGCCAAGCAGACCGGCATGAGCAAAGAAGCTCAGGAGGCTTTGCAGGAGTCGCTCGAGGTGGCAGAGCAGGAGATGAAAATGCTCGCTCAATCTGCCCGAGACCTGAAGGACATGGAGAAAGCGCTGGAAGTCATCAGCATGGCCAAAAAGCTGAACGCTGAAGGGAAACTCGGCCAGAAGCCCGGCGAGGGAGAACCGGGTGAGAACGGCGAAGGGGAGATGTCGCTCGAAGACTATGCCCAGATGTACGCAGAACTCATGGCGCAGCGCAACGGTTCAGGTGACGGTGAAGAAGGGGACGGCGAAGGGAGTGGCGGCAGGGGCATGGGGAATGGCAGCAAAGTTGATGAAGACGATTCCGTCGACACGAAATTCGTGGACGAGAAATCGAAGTCCGCGATTCAGAAAGGCAAGATCCTGATGTCGCTCAAGACGAAAGGGCTGTCCGAAGCGGGCGAAATGCAGAAGCAGGAGTTCAGCGGTGCTGTCAGTGAGATCCGGCAGAACCTCGACGATGCCATCGATCAGGAAGAAATTCCCCCCGGCTATGTTGAGGGGATCAAGAAGTATTTCGATACTCTGCAGAAGTAACGGCCGCGAGTTTCCCCTACGCAGCTGGCGTCAACGTTTCCTCAGGCTCGACCGGGCACTTCTTGATGAATCAGTCCAACATGCGGTGGATTCTGGGAGGACTTCTCGTCGCGGTGCTGGTGTTCGGCTGGATCTCGATCGGGATGCGTCGGGCCGATGCACTGGTGGTGTACTGCGCTCACGACATCGAATTCTCCCAAGAGATCATTGAGGACTTCGAACGCTCAACGGGAATTCCCGTTGTGCTGGTTCCCGACACGGAAGCCAACAAATCTCTCGGACTGGTGCAGCGGCTGATCGCCGAGAAAGACCAGCCCCGCTGCGATGTCTTCTGGAATAATCAGACACTGGGAACCATGCAGCTGGCCCGGCAGGGGGTCCTCCAGCCTTACAAGGGGCCGGGTTATGAACGGATTCCAGCCCGCTACAAAGATGATGAGGGTCTCTGGACCGGATTCGCCGGACGGCTCCGGGTCTGGATCATCAATCAAGACAAACTGCCGGTCGATCAGGGAGCAGCCGAACAGAGATTCGAAGACAACGATCTCTCACGTGTGGCAATCGCCTTGCCGTTGTACGGAACGACTCTCTCCCACTTCAGCATTCTGTGGGGCCTCTGGGGACCGGAGAAAACCAAAGCGTGGTACCAGTCTCTGCGGGATCGGGGAATCAAAATCGTCCCCGGAAACGCGACCGTCAAGAACGTGGTGGCCGAGGGAGTCTGTGATCTGGGCTGGACCGACACCGACGATTTCTTCGTGGGCCGCGACGACGGCAAGCCGGTCGGCATGCTTCCGATTTTTGTGGAACGTCAGACGATCTGTATTCCGAACAGCGTCGCAATCATTCGCGGGTCGAAGAACCTCGCGGCCGCGCAGCAGCTCGTGGACTATCTTCTCTCACGTGATGTTGAACTGAAACTCGCGCATTCCGCGGCTCGACAGATTCCCCTCGGGCCGGTGGAGGGAGCAGAACTTCCCGCCGATGTGCAGCTGTTGGTCGACTGGTCGGCCAATGCCATCGACATCAAGCAGTTCGCCCAGGCACGAGAAGAGTGTCTGGCCTGGCTGCTGCAGGAGTCGGCTCCGTGACATTTGTCGCAGCGGTTGGATCGTCGCTGCTGCGCAGTCTGGTCCTGATGGTCATCGGCACAGCCGCAGCAATCCGGCTGGTGCATTGGCTGCGAACATTGTCGGCAGGACAGGCACGAATGGCCTGGCTCGGTCTCCTGATTCCCTGCGTGACTCCGTCGCTGGTCACCGGCTATTGCTATCGCGACACGGCGATGTCGCTGATTCACTTTCCGTGGGGAAAGGAACTGCTGTATGCCGTGATCGTCGCCGCCCAGACGATCCCGGTGGCGGCCCTGATGTTATGGTTCGCCCCGGCACCGGCGGTTTCCGAATCAGCGCTGTACTGCCAGCGACTTTATCAGCCGCGAGGCGTTCGTCGCTGGATGCTCTGGCTGCGGGCGCATGCGCGAAACCGACTCGCTGCCGCTGCTGCGATCTATCTCCTGGCATTTCAAGAGGCGGATCTGGCGGCCCTGATGCAGACGCGGTCCTGGACGGAGTGGCTGTTTACCCGTCACGCAGCCGGGTTGACTTGGCAGGCCTCCGTTCAGCTGGCTGTTCTCCCGCTGCTGCTCCAGTTGCCCGCGCTGATTCCGGTCGGCCTGTGGATTGCAGGCAGTGCGCGTTCGACGCGGGAAGGAAATTCGCTGCGGGTGCAGCGCGTTCCCGCTTCGGGTTTGTTAGTGGACTGGCTCGCCTGGGGCGGGATTCTGCTGGGGCTCGTTGTTGTCTGTCTGCTTCCGGCCCGGCAGCTCTGGCGGGGAGCCCGGCAGGGGTGGCCGGCGCTCTTTCATCAGCGCTCCACATGGGAGGAGCTGGGGGACGCCGGGCTGTTGGCGGTCACCAGCGGCGGACTGGCGCTGCTCATCGGCTCGTTGCTGATTCTACGAAAAGGCCCGCACAGGGAGGATGAAACGGCCCCGGCCGGAAGGAGGTCGCTGCGACTGGGATTGCGGCTGGCCTGCGGTGGGGCGTTGCTGCTTCCCGGACTGCTCGGAAATCTGACCTGCGGTCTGCTGTGGCTCTCCTTTTTTCAAACGCCCGGCCTGGGCTGGGCGTACGAAACACCGTTCCCGTTGATTCTGGGTGAAACTCTGGCGGTGTTGCCGCGAACGGCCGTCATGCTCTGCTGTCTCTCACAACTGACCACCGACAGTGCGGATCACCAGCTGGAACTGCTGCGCGCTTCCGACAGCCTTCCGCAGAAGCAGAGTGCCGCGGAGATTGCCTGGAGAACGCAGGGTCTCGGCTGGTTGGCGGTGGCGCTGTTGACCGGCTTCTGGATTTATCTGGAGGCGATGCTGCCGGTGTTGTTGGCGATGCCGGGAATGGCTCCGGTCGGTCTCGTTCTTTACAATGCATTGCACTATGGAAGAATCTCCGCACTGGGGGCCAAACTGGTGCTGGCGATTGCGTTGCCGATCTGTCTGACAGGTCTTCTGCTGCTGGTCCGTCCGATTCTCTTTCGTCCGCGGTGACTATGGTCAGCGATGTCTGGCAACTGGAGAACATTCGACTCGGGCCAAAGCACAGGCCCCGGGTGGAGATCGCGGACCTGAAGATTCCCGCCGGAGTGACCGCGCTTCTCGGCGATTCGGGCGCCGGCAAAACATCGCTGCTGAACCTGCTGGTGCGGTTCGAGCAACCGGGACAAGGAACGCTGCGATTCTCAGCCTCTGCTGCAAAGGAACGGCCAGCCCCGGGAATGCCGCTGGCCTGGGTTCCGGCCGATGCCGGTCTCTGGCCCGGCTTAACGGTGCGGCAACAGATTGCGGTGGTCATTCCGGAAGGGCCCGCGTCAGCCGACAGAACGCAGCAACTGCTCACCGACTTTGACCTCGCCAGCATCGCGCAGCAGTACCCCGAAACGCTCTCGATGGGAGAGCGCGCCCGACTCGCGGTCGCCCGGGCGATTGCCTCGCAGGCGGCAGTCTGGGTGATGGATGAACCCCTGGCACATATCGACAGCCGTCGACTCCCCCAATACTGGGACGCTGTCGAAGCGGCGTTGCAGCAGCAGCAAAGCACCCTGATCTTCAGCACCCATTCGATCGAAGTCGCCCTGCGGCTGGCCAATCAGGCGATCTGCCTGCAGGCCGGGAAAGTTCTCTGGCAGGGGCCGATCAGTGAACTCTATGACTCACCCCCCGATGAAGTCACGGCGGGATTTCTCGGCCCCTGTAACTGGTTCACCGCGGAGGAGTCTCGACACTGGTTCCCTCAGCAGATCTCTGGCTGCCTGAGACCAGAACGACTCCAGCTCCTTCCCCAGCCGGGAACCCCGCTGGTGGTCGAACGACATCAGTTTACCGGCGCCGTCGCCGAGACCCGGCTCAGACATGCGGTCACACAGTCGACCCGCACGATTTATCATCGCCCTGCCGGTCGGAACACATTGCAGCCGGGACTGTCGATCTCGCTGCGGATTCTCTCCTGCTGGCTCTGGTTGATGCTATGCCTTTGTTGTGGCTGCGTGGAAAATGAAGACACTAGCCCCCAGCTCTCATTGCAGCCGGTCCGCACCTACTGCGTGCCGGCGGAAGGGGCGATGCTTCCGGCACCGCGCGGGATGACGTTCGGCCCCGAGGGAGAGTTGTACATTCTCGACAATGCCGGCCGGGTGATCGTCTACGACGAGAACGGAAATCTGATCCGTCGCTGGTGGATGCCGGAATACAAGGTCGGCAAGCCGGAAGGGGCCTGGCTGCTGCTCGATGGCCGGATCGCCGTCGCCGATACCCACTATCACCGCGTGATGTTCTTCGACCGGGAGGGGCACGTTCTCGGCACACTCGGAGAACAGGGGGAAGGACCCGGGCAGTTCATCTACACCGTCTCGGTGGTGCAGGATCCCTCCGGCAACCTGTACGTCGCCGAATACGGCGGTAATGACCGCATCCAGAAATTCACCGCGGACGGACAGTTTCTCAGCGCGTTCGGAAAACCGGGAACCGAGCCGGGTGAGTTTCAGCGACTGAGTTCTATCTGCTGGAAAGACGGCATTCTGTACGCAGCCGATGCCCTGAATTCCCGCGTGCTGGCGTTTCGCGATGATGGGACCTTTTTGAATGTCGTGGGAGACGCCAACAGCTGTGATTTGCGATATCCTTACGACATCGCTCTGGCTCCGGACGGGACGCTCTTTGTCGCAGAATACGGAGCGGGTCGAATCACCCAGCTGACAACCGAGGGCAAACTGATCGGGCATTACGGTTCGGAAGGGCGGGGTGCCGGGCAGTTCTGGACACCGTGGGGCATCGCAGTGAACCGCACAGGAAAAGTCGTCGTGGCGGATACGGGAAATCGACGCGTGGTGGAGCTGCAGCCATGAAGCTCTTCGCGAAAGTCGGTCAGCTGGTCCGTCGACTCGTCCCGCCCTCGCGCGGAGCGATCACGCTGGCCGACATGTTGCCGCTCCTGCTGTTCCTGTTTGCCTATGGCGTGCTGATCTGGCGACTCTCCCAACCGGCGACCTACCTGCGCAGTCAGCACTGGCTGATGCTGGGAACCGGTCTGGCGCTGACCGGCTACTGGTTCACACGTTATCGCGGCCAGCTGCACGACTGGCGCAGCTGGCTGCGATTGGCATTGGAAACGGCGTGCCTGGCAGCCGTCGTTTACTTCGATGTCGTGCTAACCGCCTGCGCTCACGCCGCCGCGGTCGTGGTCGGCTGGGTCATCGGTCTGCTGCGTCTGCTGCTCAGTCAGGCCGGTCTGCTGGAACGGCTGCAGAGATTGAAGATCTGGCTGACCGACTTCCAGCTGGGAGGGCTGACCTTCACCCAGCCGTGGCGATTTCTCTGGATGCTGACCGCTCTCTGGGTCTGGTGGATGTCCCTGAACGGCTGGAGTGGCTTGAATCGTCGCCGGGCAGCGCAGGCACTGGTGGTCCGACTCTCGCTGCTCGGACTGTTTGCGATGCTGCTGGCGGAACCGCGAGCGGTGCGGACGAGTGACACCCTGTCGGTGGTCTACGCGGTCGACATGTCGGCGTCGATCCATCCCGATCAGGTCAACGAAGCGTTGAAATTCGTCAGTCGAACCGTGGTCGACAAGCCGGAAAAAGATGAGGCGGGGCTGGTGATCTTCGGCAGCTCGGCGGCCGTGGAACTCCCCCCCGAACAATCGTTCCCGCTGGATGAGAATTCGCCCGAGGGGACGATCTATCTCAACTCCCGCATCGACCGCGACGCCACCAATCTGGAACAGGCCCTCGCGCTGGGAGCAGCCATTCTGCCCGAAGAAACCCGGGGACGAATCGTGCTGATCAGCGATGGCTCGGAGACGGCGGGCAATCTGAAACCGGTGATTGCCCAGCTGCAGTCGCGGGGCATTGCCGTCGATATCCTGCCGGTCACGTATCACTATGAGAATGAAGTCTGGCTGGAGCGGATGGAACTGCCGCAGACGGTCAAAATCGGCGAGACGTACGAAGCCTCGATCGTGCTGAATTCGCTGAAAGCGGGCAAGGCGAAGCTCCAGCTGACCGAGAACGGCAAGCCGGTCGCCGACAAGCCCTTCGACATCGAATTCAAA
This sequence comes from Planctomicrobium aquicomposti, assembly GCF_051466325.1. Lineage (NCBI taxonomy): Bacteria > Pseudomonadati > Planctomycetota > Planctomycetia > Planctomycetales > Planctomycetaceae > Planctomicrobium > Planctomicrobium aquicomposti. Next base: position 302,901 of record NZ_CP195792.1, on the reverse strand, counting down.
GAGGGGAAGAACCGGATCGATATCCCGATCTTCCTACGGGGGGCGGGGTATTACGAGTATCAGGCGGAACTGATTCCCGAAGAGGGAACCGACGGCCGTGCCGAGAACAACAGGGCGGTCGGCTATATTTATGTGGAAGGCGAAGGCAAGGTCCTGATCGTCCGCGACCCGTTCCGGGAAGATGATCGCGACTTCGCGCAGCTGGCGCGGGCACTCTCAGAGGGAGATCTTTCGGTCGACTTCCTGGACGCCCTCGACTGCCCGAACGATCCCCTCTCCTATCTGCCCTATGACTGCATCATCTTTGCGAATGTCGGACAGGATGCGTTTGTCGACCCGACCGTGCTGGCTGCGATTCGTGATGCGGTCTTCAATCAGGGAACCGGGTTCCTCATGGTCGGAGGCCGCAACAGTTTCGGCCCGGGGGGATATCACCGGACAGTGGTGGAAGAGATGCTGCCGGTCACGATGGACATCACCAAGAAGAAAATTCTTCCCAAAGGGGCGCTCGCCATCATTCTCCATACCTGCGAGTTCCCCGAAGGGAACACGTGGGCCAAGCGGATCACAAAGCAGGCGATCAAAGTGCTGGGAGCACAGGATGAGGTCGGCCTGATCGCTTACGGTCCGCCGGAACAATGGATCTTCCGGCTCACACCGGCGGGGGAATACGACAGGCTGGTGCCGCAGATCAACGCCGCTTCCATCGGCGACATGCCCGGCTTCGGCGCGACGATGCAGATGGCCTACGAGGGACTCCTCAACAGCGATGCCGCCACCAAGCATCTGATTGTCATTTCGGACGGAGACCCCAGTCCTCCACCCCCCGCGCTGCTCAATTCCTATGTAAAGAGCATGATCAGCATTTCGACCGTCGCCATCTTTCCGCATGGGGGGCAGGAGGTCGGCCTGCTCCGCAGCATCGCGAACGCCACCGGGGGCCGCTACTACTTCCCCGCCGATCCGAATGAGCTGCCCTCCATCTTCATCAAGGAAGCCAAGACCCTGAAGCGCAGCATGATTCAGGAGCAGGAACTGCGGCCCGAGGTCGGCTATCCGTCGGTGATCCTGGAAGGAATCGAAGCGATGCCCCCCCTGCATGGGCTGGTGCTGACAACGCTCAAAGAGAATGCGCTGACGGAGAATGTGCTGTTTACCGTCCTGAATGAAAAAGAAATGGATGAGAAAGATCCCGTGCTGGCAATCTGGCGATATGGGCTGGGGACGACAGCCGCCTTTACGTCATCACTCTCGAATCAGTGGGCCCGCGACTGGGTCCGCTGGGATCAGTATCGCGCCTTTGTGAAACAACTGATGTCCCGGGTCTCGCGGGTCCGTCGGGCCGGACAACTCCGCATGTGGACCTACAACTCCGGGGGGGAAGGGACAATCACGGTTGAAGATTTCGCCCCCCAGGAGCAGTTCCTGGATGTGGTGGCGCAGGTCAGCGGTCCCCGGAACATGCAGAAATCGATTCCGCTCAAGCAGGTGGGACCGCGACGCTATCAGGGGACCTTTCCGGTCACCGATGAAGGACGCTATCAGGTGACGGCGATCGGCAAGGCGGGCGAACGGGAAGACCGGGTGCTGGGTGGGTTTGTCGTGGCTTACTCGCCCGAGTTTCTGAAGTTCACGTCCAACTGGAGCAACCTCCGTCAGATCCAGCAGTCGACGGGGGGAGAAGAACTCACAGCCGGTTCGACCGCTGCGGACATCTTCAATCGTCGCCAGCCGAAGCAGAGTTCACGTCCGATCTTCGACTGGTTCCTGATCGCTCTGGCCTGTCTGATTCCGCTGGACGTGGCGGTCCGCCGAGTGCAGATCGACTGGTCGGTCATCCGGCAGAAGCTCGGCTTGGGAAAGAAAGAAGACAGCGGCAGCACGATGGGAGCGTTGCTGGCCCGTAAGCAACAGGTCAGCAGCACTCTCAAACGGGCTGATGGACCACCGTTGACTCCCGCCACGGGGGTGCCTCCGCCACGCACCGCCCCACCGGCACCGACGGCTCGGACGATCACTCCCCCCTCAACTCCCAAACCCCCGGCATCAGACGGCGAAGAGGAGTCGATGACCAGTCGGCTGCTGCGGGCCAAACGAAAACGCGAAGAAGAAAAATAATCCGGCCGGTCGCTGTGACCGTTCCCGGCAGGCATGGATCAGCACTTTCCCTCGATCAGGACCAACCGCCATGAGCGAACCTCAACTTGAAGCCTTGCAGGCGGAAGCCGATGACTTTCGTGAAACGTTCAATCTCGTGCGCAGCGAGATCGGCAAGGTGATTGTCGGTCAGGAACGGGTGATCGAAGCTGCGCTCACCGCGATCTTCTGCGGGGGAAACGTGCTGCTGGAAGGGGTCCCGGGACTCGGGAAAACCGAACTGATCAAGGCGATGTCGCAGGTGCTCGACCTCGAGTTTCGCCGGATCCAGTTCACTCCCGACCTGATGCCCGCCGATATCATCGGCACCAACATCATGCAGTCGGACTCCCATGGACGCTATCACTTCGAGTTCCGCAAAGGTCCAATCTTCACCCAGCTGCTGCTGGCGGACGAAATCAACCGGGCCACCCCCAAGACCCAGTCGGCCCTGCTGGAAACGATGCAGGAAGGAACCGTCACCACCGCCGGAACGCAGTACACATTGCAACAGCCGTTCTTCGTCATGGCGACACAGAACCCGCTGGAGCAGGAGGGAACTTATCCCCTCCCCGAAGCGCAGCTGGACCGCTTTCTCTTCAAGATCGATGTTCCGTTCGTCACCCGGACAGAGCTCAATGAAATTGTGAACCGGACGATCCTCCGGCAGCAGGTCACGGTGGCCAAGGTGCTCGATGGTCCACGGATCATGCATCTGCGCAGCGTGCTGGCGAAGGTCGTCGTCGCCGAACCGATTCGCGATTTCGCCTGCCGACTGGTGCTGGCGACACATCCGGAGACCGAGTTTTCTCCCGAGGGCGTCAAGCGGTTTATCCGCTGGGGAGCTTCGCCTCGCGCAGCCCAGGCGTTGATCCGCGCTGCCCGCGTGCGAGCTCTGAGTCAGGGACGGGCTCACGTTTCGTTTGCCGACATTCGTCACTTCGCTGACGAAGTCCTCAAGCATCGTGCCCTGCTCAACTACGACGGGCAGGCGGAGAACATCGAGGTCGGCAAGCTGATCGAGGAGTGCGTGAAGGTTCTGCCGGAACAGGCGGCGTAAGACAGGGAGAGTCGGCTTTGCCCCTTGCGAACCGGATGACGTGAAACAGGTAACGAGATGTCTGTCGCGGTAACACAATTTACGAGGCTGCTCCCGAACGATGTGCTGGCCCGCGCTGAGCGGTTGCGGCTCAATCCGCAGCGGCGCCGCACCAACCGCATGCGGGGTGAACATCTCTCGGGCAAAGGGGGAACGAGTCTCGAGTTCTCCGACTTCCGGGACTATGTTCCGGGCGATGACATGCGCTATGTCGACTGGAACATCTTCTCGCGACTGAATCAGCCCTATCTCAAGCTGTACGCGCATGAAGAGGAGATGCACGTTCCGATCATTCTCGACACCTCCAGCTCCATGCAGTCGGAAGGGAAGTTCGAACTGGCGCGACAACTGGCAGCCGCGCTGGGAGTGATGGGGCTGATGAATGTCGAAAAGATCAGCGTGTTCCCCTGCGCTCGCAAATCGGGTGACGCTCCGCTGCTGCGACCCTGCAGCGGCCGGGCCAGCCTGAAGCGGTTCTTCGCCTTTCTGGAGAATCTGCAGCCGGGAGGTGACGTTCCGATCGAGCAATCGATTGAAAACGTGCTGGCGCATCACCGGGGTAAGGGAATCGCCATTGTGATCTCGGACTTTCTGACCTTCGGGGACATCGGCCGGTCCTTCAACCTGCTGCATGGAGCCGGGCTGGAGATTCACGGCATCCAGATTCTCGGACCGACGGAAATCAATCCGGAGCTGACCGGCGACCTGCGGTTTGTCGATTCTGAAACCAGTCAGACACTCGACGTTTCCTCAGTGGGAGAGCTGCTCGGCCTGTATCACCAGCATCGCCTCGGGTTGGAGGAATCTCTGGCGGGAGAATGCCGCAAACGTGCCGGCCGCTTCCTGTCGCTGTCGAGCGACAGTGATTTGAAGAATGTTCTGTTCGATCAGTTTGTGCGTCGCGGCTGGGTCCGCTGATGAGGTTCGATCCCATGTTTTCCCTACCGCGTCCCTGCAGGTTCTGAAATGCCTTTGACATTGTCAGCCTGGTTCCCGCACTTCTTCGCTCCTTCCGGAGCGTGGTTGTTTCTGCTGCTGGTGCCGCTGATCATCTTCTACTTCCTCAAACTGCGTCGCAGTCGGGTGGAGGTGTCGTCGCTGGCGCTCTGGCGTCGGGTCATCAACGACCAACGGGTCAATTCCCCCTTCCAGAAGTTCAAACGCAACATCCTGCTGTTCCTGCAGATTCTGTTGCTGTCGGCGGTCGCGCTGGCAGCCATGCAGCCCTTCGTCCCGGGGAATGCCGAAGATCAGCTGTACCTTCCGATTCTCATTGACTGTTCCGCGAGCATGGCCGCCGTGGACGAGAATGGAAAATCGCGGCTCGATCTCGCCCGGGAAGAAATCCGGCGGGTTGTGGACGGGCTGCTCCCCGGCCAGCAGCTGACATTGATTGCCATCGGGGCCACGACCCGTCGGCTCACCGAATTCACAGACAACAAGCCGCTGCTGCATCAGACACTCAATGATCTGCGGGTGGAAGATGCCCCCGGCCGTGTGGAAGATGGACTGCGGCTCTGTCAGGCGTTGTCCCGGACCCAGCCGATCCAGCGGGTCCGCCTGTATACAGACGGCAATCTGCCGACCCGTCCCAACCCGGTGACCGGTCAACCGGAGGCACAGGTCGATATCGATCTCTCGCTGGGAGTCGATTTTCTGCCGACGCCTCCCGCAGGCCGCAACCTGGGGATCACCGCCTTCAATGCCCGCCGGGCTTCCGTGGACCAATGGAATGTGTTTCTCCGTATCGATGGTTCCGTACATGGCAGCTCGGAAGGTGACGTCACGCTGACATCCAATGGCGAAGTGGTCGGCGAAGAACATGTCATTGTGTCACCAGGAGAATCTCAGCGACTCGCGTTTCAAGTGCCGGCAACTTCGGCGAGTCGACTCGTGGCGACACTGAAGCCACAGGGGCTGGACTCACTCGCCTCCGACAATCAGGCCTGGCTCAATCTGCCACCGGGACGGGAGCTGGTGGTCTACTGTCCGGAATCGCTCACCGTCTTTCGGCATGCCCTCGAAGCCACGGAAGGAATCCGGCTGGAGCCCGCCCCGGGGAAGACCCCGACATCCTCGGTCTTTGACATGCTGATCTCCGATCAGGCTGAGGATGAGTCCCGGGAATCGCCACTCCGCCTGATGCTGGGGGTGATCCCCCGTGATCTCGCGGGAAGCCTGAAGATTGAAGAAGGAGCGGACGAAATCATCGACTGGCAGCGTGAAGCTCCGCTGTTGCAGCATGTGCAGCTCAAGAACGTACTGATCTCCAATTTGATCAAGAAACGTGCCGATCTCCCCAATTCCGATCTGGAAAAACAGGGGTTCGATCTGCTGGCGTTTGGCAGCGAAGCTCCCGCCATTCTGCGCAAGCGGGAAGGCTCGCGACTGACGTACTATCTCCTGTTTCACCCCGATCGGTCGACCCTCCCGTATCGGGTCGGCTTTCCAGTGCTGATCGCCAATCTGCTGAAGGAAGCGATGCAACTCGCTTCGATCGGCGAACTGCAGTCGGTCACGACCGGCGTGCTCCCGCCGATCCCGGTGACCCCCAAGGGGGAGTATCAGGTCCGCTTTCCAAATGGAACAAAGGAAACCCGCACAGCCAACGATCAGGGAGAGTTACTCGGAATTGAGGCTGCGCAGGTCGGCATGTATGAGATTGACTCCGGGGGACATGCCCTGGAGAAGATCGGAGCCTCGCTGCTGAATCCTGGTGAAACCTCATTGGCCAGTGTCGACAGAATCCAGTTCAACGAGCTGTCGGTCGCTGCGGAGGAGAAACGCCTGCAGGAAGACAAGCCGTTGTGGCCGAAGTTTGCCTTCGTGGCCTTTGGTCTGCTGCTGGCGGAATGGTGGTATTTCCAGAAGAAGCCGGTCGGCATTCCCGATTGAGGCTTGTCGGTCCTTCGCGGCTGCGGGGAGCGGTGATGACGATCGGGGAAATCCCGGCAGTCAATTTGTTCCGGATGGAGGCTGACGATAAGATGTCGCCATGTCTCAGAACCCACTTCGACTGCTGTTGATCGCCCGCGATTCGAATGCCCGCGTCCAGACCGCGTTGCAGGATCTGAAAGCGTTTCTGGATGAACGTCCCGCGATCGAGATCGTCGATATTCTGCGGACCGATGAGGACTGCTCGGATTGTGCCGACGCTGACATGGCGGTCGTGCTCGGTGGCGATGGAGCCATTCTGCGGGCCTGCCGGATGTTCGGCCATCGGCAGCGGCCCATTCTGGGGCTGAATCTCGGACGGCTCGGATTTCTGGCAGACCTCTCGCCTGATGAATTCAAGACGCTGATGCCGCAGCTGGAAAGCCGTCAGTACGAGATTGTCTCGCACCTGATGTTCGAATGCGTGCACAAGAAAGCGAGCGGCGCGAGCACCACTTATCTGGGACTGAATGAAACCGCGATACTGGCCGGAGGGTCACTGTCGCTGTTCGACGTCATGCTGTCGATCAACGGTGAAGTGGTCACCACCTTCAGCGGCGATGGACTGATTGTCAGCACCCCGGTCGGATCGACGGCTCACAACCTCTCCGCCGGCGGACCGATCCTGCGGCAGGACCTGAAGGCGTTCGTCGTGACCCCCATCTGTCCGCACACCCTCACCATCCGGCCGATCATCGACCGGGCCGACTCCGACTATCTGCTGACCGCCATCGATCCTCCGCCGGGAGTCATGCTCGTCATCGATGGTCAGATTCGCGTTCCCTTTGAACCGGGTGATGAGGTCACCATCCGCAAAGCCCCGGTCGCGTTTCAGCTCGTGCGACTGCAGGGACACAATTTCTACAGCGTGCTCCATCGCAAGCTGGGCTGGCACGGACAGCCCCGGTATCAGCGGGCCCGTCGCGACCTCGACTGAACGAGGCTGCGCTTTCCCTGCACGCGAGTGCGCTTCCCGATTGAAAACAACGTCCGCTGCGAGTGGATTGGACTGGTCGAATCAGAGTCGAAACTCCCTCGTGCCAGCCCTTCCGAAAACCCGGAATTTTCCTCGTCCTGCAGAGCGTGACTTGGCGGAAACCTCTCTGCGGAACAATCCATAAGACGCTGTTCTGACACAAGTTGTGCACCGCAATCCGGGCCACCAGAAGGTGCTTTCGCCGGCGAACAGCACCGACTGCCGCGACTCTGAAAGTTCGATTTCCGCAGCCGGAACCGTTGCGGGACGAGAATGTTTCCCTGAAGATCGGGAATCCGGTTGCCCGGAGCGAGCGACGCTCCAGCCCGCCGCCGGTCATACTCACTGGTCACAGCAGGAGAAGTCCGCATTTTCGGTTTTGAAATTCTGGTTGTCATTCTGATGGTGGCAATCAACGCGATTTTCGCCAGCTACGAAATTGCACTCGCCTCCGTTTCGATCACCCGGCTGAAGTCACTCGAACAGGCACAGCGCTGGGGAGCCAAAGCGGCCAGCGCGATGAAGACCGACCTCGAGGGAAGTCTGGCGGTCGTTCAGCTGGGGATTACTCTGGTGGGAGTCATTGCCGCCGCCACCAGCGGTGCCGGTGCCGAGGAACGGGTCGCCCCACTCTTTGAAAATCTGGGGCTCTCTCACGGTCTGGCTGATGCGCTGGCACTCGCGTGCGTCGCCGTTCCGCTGACGGCCTTCACGATCGTCGTCGGGGAACTGGTCCCCAAGCTCTTCGCGATCCGTAATAAGGAACTCGTCTGCCTGACTCTTTCCCCCGTCATGCAGGGGTTTGCCCGGCTGATCTGGCCGGCGGTCTGGCTGCTGGAGACCTCTGCCGGCCTCGTCATGAAGCTCGCGGAGCGGCTGCAACGGGCTCAGGGATACGACATGCGTTCCGAGGCGACGGAACTGCAGGAGCTGCGGGCGGTCGCCAGTCTGGCCCGGACCGCCCGTCTGATTGGCCCCCGTGAGGAACGCATCATTCTCGGCGCAGTCCGGCTGTCGAGTCGACCCGTGCGCGAGATCATGCTCCCTGCGGAACATATCAGCATGCTGAATGTCAGCGACTCGATGGCGGATTGCCTGATCAAAGCCCACCTGGATATGCACACCCGCTTCCCCGTGACGGAACGACCGGGCGATCCGCAGGCGATCATGGGGTATGCCACCTTCAAGGATATCGTGGCGCTCGTCCGGTTGAGTCCGCAAACCTCGTCGTTGCGCGGGATCATCCGCAAGCTGGTCCGGCTGCCGGAAGATCTGGCGATCTCGACCGTGCTCGAACGTCTGATGCACGAGTATTCTCACATTGCGCTGCTGGAAAATGCACACGGGAAAATCGTGGGACTGATCACACTCGAAGACATTCTCGAAGAGCTGATCGGTGACATTCAGGATGAGTGGGATCTGCTCCCGGCCTACGCAGTCCAGTCCGGCGACGGCTGGGTCATGGGGGGAGGAGTCTCGCTGCTGCGGGTGCAGGAGTTGACCGAAACGGAACTCGCTCCCGCGGATGCAAAGCCGACTCCCAGAAATCTCAGCAGCTGGATCATCGAACAGCTGGGACATCCTCCCTCCGGCGGAGAGATCCTCACTACCGGCTCACTGCGGATTCTGGTCCGCAAGGTCCGCAGGCAACGGGTGCTTGAGGCCTCACTTCTCCCGCTGACTGCTCCGGAGAGTGAAGAGCCCTGACGGGAAGGGGGAGAGAGGACATGCACTCCTTTCTCAACGCAAAAACACCCGGCAGTCGCTGACGACTCCGGGCGTTTTGCCGCATCCGACTCATTCCTTACCGGCCTACCACTTGGGCAGCTTCGGCTTCGGCAGGCTCACCTTGGGAGCCTCCACCTTTGGCAAATTCACTTTGGGAACGGAGACCTTCGGCACGTCGACTTTGGGCATGCTCACTTTCGGGGCCGAAATCTTGGGGGCTTTCACGTTGTCGAGTCCCGTATCCCGCTTGATCGCCGGCATGCCGCCGCCGATCGTGCGGCCGATTTTTGAACCGGCGGCCGCACCCGCTGGACCACCGAAGTAACCCCCGACAGCTCCACCCGCCAGCGAACCGGCGTTGCGACCATCCTTGAGGGCGGGCATGCCCCCACCGATAATCCGCCCCGCTTCGGCACCGGTGGCCCCTCCGTAGTAGCCTCCCACGAGGGTGCCAATGTTCCGACCATCCTTCAGAGCCGGCAGTCCTCCGCCGATGATCCGACCCGCCTGTGCCCCCTGCTGACCACCATAGTAACCGCCGATCATCCCGCCGACGTTCCGGCCATCACCCAGTTCCCGCTTGATGGCGGGCATGCCGCCCCCGATCACGCGGCCGTTGTGAGCCCCTTCACGTCCTCCGTAGTAACCGCCAATGAGACCGCCGATATTCCGGCCATCTTTCAGGGCAGGCATCCCGCCCCCCACCACCCGGCCGGCATCGCCTCCCCATTCTCCTCCATAGTGGCGGCCGACCATTTCACCGACGTTGCGGCCATCTCCGTACTGCTTGCGAATGGCCGGCATTCCTCCGCCAATCGTCCGACCATGCTGCGCCCCCTGTTCCCCGCCATAGTAACGCCCCACAGCCCCGCCGATGTTCCGGCCATCCATCACTTCCCGCTTGATGGAAGGCATGCCGCCCCCCACCGTCTGACCAACCCTGGCCCCCCGCTCTCCCCCATAATGTCCGCCCACGGCGTTCCCGGCAGCGCGGCCATCGATCCGCGGACCACCACCGAACTGGGAGCGATTCATCGCTGGGGCCGAAGGAGATTTGAACCGCGGAGCGTTGAACTGGGCCTGTGCTGTTCCTCCGACCACCAACGAACCAATCGCGAAAGCTGCCAGAAGGTTCTTCAGCCGAATCATCATTAACCTCTCGATTTCGCGGCCCATTCCGGAGGGGCCAGACTCCCTGGAGCAAACTCGCCCGCGACCCGCTCCCGCCGGACACTTCTTGCTGGTGTCCCCCGCGAGCAGGCATTCATTCCGGAAGACTGAACGGCGACGGCCCCGGCAGCGGACAAGGCTCCTGGATATTTTTTCGCCTGCTTCGGACCGCCCCCAGCTCACTGCCAGCAAAGCACTTCGAAATCAAACCGCCCTCTTCCCCACGATCTTTCGCGTCCACCTCCCGACAGGGCACACGCACCTGTCGGAGACCCCGCCCCCCGCTACAATCCCCGCCGGAACCGGCAACAATCCACGACCGCTCCCACTTTTCTGAACTTCGAATTCGTCCCCCCTTCCGCAATGACTCATCCTGATCCGCTCCCCATCGATGATGTTCTTCCGGAGTTGATCACCGGGCTGAAACAGCAGAGCAGCGCCGTTCTGCGAGCGCCAACCGGTGCCGGAAAAACAACACGCGTCCCCCCGGCACTCCTGCAGGCCGGACTGGCAGGAAACGGGCAGATCGTGATGTTGCAGCCCCGTCGGCTGGCCGCTCGCAGCACCGCGCGGCGCATCGCGGTAGAACAGCGGGCCACGCTCGGCCGGGAAGTCGGCTATCAAGTCCGCTTCGACGCAAGGTCCTCGCGCGAGACCCGGATGCTGGTCGTCACGGAAGGCATCCTGTTGAACCGCCTGCAGCGCGATCCCTTTCTCGACGGCATCCAGATTGTGGTGTTCGACGAGTTTCATGAGCGGAATCTGGATAGCGATCTGGCTCTCGGCATGGTGCGTCGGATCCAGCAGACCGTTCGCCCCGACCTGAAAATCGTGGTGATGTCCGCGACACTCGACCCCGCGCCACTCGTCGCCTACCTGCAGGATGCCGCTGCGGTCGAGAGTCTCGGAAAATCGTATCCGGTCGAGATCCGGTATTTAAAACAACGGGACACTCGTCCGTTGCCGGAAGTGGCTGCGGAGGGGGCGCAGCTGATGTTCGGGAAGACGACCGGGGATGTTCTCGTCTTTCTGCCGGGAGTCGGAGAGATTCACCGAACGGCACGCGAGCTCGAAGCGTTCGCGAGGAAGAATGAAGCGGAGCTGTTCCTGCTCTACGGAGACATGCCCGCGGAAGAACAGGATCGTGTTCTGAACTGGAACGCGAGCCGGAAGATCGTGCTGGCGACAAACGTCGCTGAAACCTCGATCACCATTCCCGGCATTACCGCCGTCGTCGACACCGGCATGGCCCGCGTGATGCGCTTCGACCCGCAGGCCGGACTCGATCGACTGGAACTGGAACCGATCTCGCAGGCCTCCGCAGATCAGCGTGCCGGGCGGGCAGGCCGCACTCAGCCCGGAATCTGTCTGCGGCTGTGGGACGAAGTGGCCCAGCGGCATCGGCCCCCCTTCACCGATCCTGAGATTCGTCGCGTCGACCTGGCCGGTCCGGTTCTGCAGCTCAAAACGTGGGGAGAGCACGAGGTGCTGCAGTTTCCCTGGCTGGAACCGCCTCGTGCCGATGCCGTGACACAGGCCGAGCTGCTCCTGCGTCGACTCGATGCACTCAATGAACAGAACGAAGTGACCGCCCTCGGTCGGACGATGTGCGAGTTACCGGTTCATCCCCGCCTGGCTCGACTGCTGCTCGAAAGCCGACGGCTGGGAGTTCCTCGCGAGGGGGCGTGGCTGGCAGCGCTGCTGTCGGAACGGAATCCATTCTTCCAGTCGCGGCAGGGCCCCCCTCGACTCACTCCCAGTCACCAGCGGCAGCATTCCCGGTCTGATGTTCTCGACCGGTTGCTGGCGTTGATGGCTGCGGAACAGAAAGGAGAAACGGAATTTCCTTTCGGCACCCTCAATCGTCAGTCGGCGCGGATGATTCAGCAGTCGCGGGACCAGTTGACCCGGTTGATTCAGGAACTCTTTCAGGAATCCACAGAAACGGCCATCGACGCGGAGGAAGCGCTGCTGCGGTCGCTGGTTCGAGCCTTTCCGGACCGTGTGGCCCGTCGACGTGATGTCGGCAGCGAGAAAGGACTGATGGTCGGCGGGCGAGGAGTGAAGCTGGCCCCGGCCTCGGAAGTGCGACAAGGAGCGCTCTTTCTTTGCGTGGATGTCGATGCCGGGCAAACCGATGCCCTAGTCCGTCAGGCATCGGCAGTGGAGCCGGATTGGCTGCCGCAGAACGCGCTGCGTGCCAGCGTGGAAGTCTTTTTCCATCCGAGCACCCGACAGGTCGTGGCCCGTCGACGCGAATACTTTGAAGATCTCATCCTGTCAGAGACCCCGGCGGCACTTCCCGACAATTCCGAACCGGCGGAACTGCTGTTTCGCGAAGCTCTCAAGGAATGGGACCAGATCTTCCCTTCCCAGACTCCCGAAGTCACGGGCTTTCTGGCGCGGCTTCGCAGTCTCGCGCAGTGGATGCCCGAGCTGGGACTGCCGCAGGCGACTCAACCGGAACTGGAAGTGATTCTCCGACAACTCTGCCAGCGCTGCCGCTCATTCGCGGAGTTGAAAAAAGCAGACTGGGTCGAGGAACTGCGACAGTTACTGGACTGGTCGCAGCAACAGATTCTCGACCGGGAGGCTCCGCTCCAGTGGCGGGCTCCCAGTGGCCGGAGCATTCCGTTTCACTATGAAGAAGGTCGCCCCCCTGTGCTGGCGGTCAAGATTCAGGAGATCTTCGGACTGGAACAGACTCCACGGATTGCCGGCGGACGAGTGACGGTGCTGATGCACCTCCTCGCGCCGAACATGCGACCGCAGCAGGTGACCGACGATCTTTCCAGTTTCTGGACGAACACGTATCCCGTCGTGAAAAAAGAACTGGCCCGGCGCTACCCGAAACACTCGTGGCCGGATGATCCCCGCACTGCGAAGCCGGGTCGGAAGGAACAGAAATAGAGCATTTCGACTTTCGATTGCTCCATTCGCGCAGCGCGGATGTCAGACTTTCAGCCTAAGAAACGCGGGCTGCGCGGGGACGGGAAAAAGCCCTCTGCGCGCATTCCGCTCGCCGTCACGCGCGCAGTGATGGACTGCGCTCCACATCCCCAGTGCGCGGAGCCGCAAGCCCAGCGGTCCTCTCAGCTGTTGCAGAACGACGCCTACGTGGCATCCTTTTTGGTCTTGGCGGCGCGCAGCTCTTTCAGCCGCTGCTTTTGACCGGCGGTCAGGACCTGTTCGATCTTCTGCGACCGCTCGTCTTCCAGCTTCTGAATCTCTTTCTTCAGCGACTCGATGCGCGCATCGTACACATCCTGAATCGCATAGATCTTGGTGCGCTGATCGTCGCTGATCCCCAGCTTGCCGAAGTTGGCCGGCAACGGACCTTTGCGAACACCGTTCGCAGCAGCGGCCGAAGGAGCGGCCGCATCGTTATCAGCCGCAGTCAACTGTGAGATCTGACAGACCAGTGCCAGCCCCAACCCCAACACCACCGCCCTCGCAACCGTTTTCATCTCTTCTCTCCGAATGTGTTTGACACGACGAAAGAGCGCCCAAGCAAAAACGTTACCTGAACTTACCCGGGCCGCACTGAATTACAAGCCGGTCCCCGGTCGGCCCGTCTCCACTGACTCCAACGGTGCTGCGGACGCCGACGCCTGACACGCCAGTTCCCGTGCCAGATTCACACCGGAAACCATCCAGGAAATCGCTTTCTCCCTCAGCGAATATTCCGGTTCTGCCGAGACTGCGGCATTCCATTCCGGCATGAGGCCCCGCCTCACGGTCGCCCACGGGGAACTGAATTTGACCTGCCACTGACCCCGACCTTACAATCCTGATCGCGTTTCCCACCTTCCCGCCTCGTTGGTACGCCTCACACTCCGACGAAGCCCCGCGTGTTGTCCCTCCGGAGTTGACCATGCAACCGGTCAGACCCGATCGACTGAGAGCCGTGCTTGCGAGTGGTCTCCAGACCCTGGCCCTGCTGCTCCTGTTGACCTGCAGCGCGTCCGCTGCCGACACGCATCCCGGCGCCAAGCTTTATGCGGAACACTGCAGCCGCTGTCATGGAGCTGACGGAAACGGGACCACCGATTATCCCCGCCCCCTCCGCGGCGATCGTTCACTGGGCGAGCTGAAGACGCTGATCGAAAAGACGATGCCGGAAGATGATCCCGGCGCCTGCGTTGGTCCCGACGCGGAACAGGTGGCCAGCTTCATTCACGGGGCGTTTTATTCGGTCCTCGCACAGGAACGGAATCGCCCGGCGACCGTCGAACTGTCGCGACTCACCGTCCGGCAGCATCAGCAGGCCGTCGCGGATCTGCTGGCGATCTTCCGGGGAACCAACGATGCGGGTCAGGAGCATGGCCTGACCGGAACCTATTACAAGAGTCGTCGTCGCGCGAAAGACGATCTGGTCTACACTCGCGTTGATCCCGTGATCGATTTCGATTTCGGGACTGAAAAGCCGGCCGGATTTCCGCCTCCGGAAGACCTGTCGCTGATCCAAGACAAAGAGAAGCTGAAAGAGGCCAAGAAGCCGGAGAACATTCTCGGTTACTCCGTCACCTGGGAAGGCGCGGTCCTGGCCCCGACGACGGGCGATTATGAGTTTCATGTCGAGTGCCCCACCAGCGTGCGACTGTGGGTGAACGACTTTGGGAATCCTCTGATCGACGTATCGGTGAAGTCGGGAGACGGTCAGGTCTATCAGGAAAAAATCCGCCTGCTCGGCGGACGGACCTATCCCCTCAAGCTGACCTTCACCCGCTTCCGCGAACCGCACACATTCGTCCGGCTGAAATGGAAGCCGCCCCATCAGTCGCTCGAACTCATTCCCGAACGGAATCTCTTCTCGAAGGCGGGGAAGACTACGTTTGTGCTCGAGACCCCGTTTCCTCCGGATGACCGCAGCATCGGCTATGAGCGGGGAACCATCATCTCCCGCAGCTGGGATGAAGCGACAACCTCCGCAGCGCTCGAAGCAGCCCGCGACATCGTCGCCCACATGCCCCAACTGATCAGCGGCAAGGAGACCGACGCCGACTATCCACAAAAGGTGGAAGCGTTCTGCAAGACATACGTGCAGTTTGCTTTTCGCAGACCACTGACCGCCGAAGAACAGGAGTTCTTCGTTGCGCGGTTCTTTCGTGATCAGACCGATCTGAAACAGGCGCTGACCCGGGTGATTGTGCTGGCCCTCAAGTCTCCCCGGTTCCTGTATCGGGAGACGCGTCACACGACGATGGACGATTACGACATCGCGTCGTGGCTCTCCTTCTCCGTCTGGGACTCCATTCCGGATCGCGAGTTGATGGGAGCAGCCCAGCGGGGCGAACTGAAGACCCGTGAGCAGATTGAAAAACAAGTCGCGCGGATGATGAAAGATCCCCGCAGCCTCGCCAAACAGAAAGATTTCCTGCGGCAATGGCTGCACACCGACCGCTTTGCCGAACTGGAAAAAGATGCCAGCCTGTTCCCGGAATTCACTCCGGAAGTGATTTCGGATCTCCGGATCTCCCTGGATCTGTTCCTCGATGACGTGCTGTCGAGTGACTCCGCGGATTTCCGTGAACTCCTGTTGTCCGACTCGATGTATCTGAACGGTCGGCTTGCCCGGTTCTACGGGATTGACCTGCCGGAAGACGCTCCGTTCCAGCGGGTTTCCATGGCAGCTCAGGCGCGGGCGGGAGTGTTGACTCATCCCCTGCTGATGGCCGGTTTCGCGTATGACCGGACGACGTCACCGATCCATCGCGGAGTGTTTCTGGCCCGCAGTGTGCTGGGTCGGCGGCTGCTCCCCCCTCCCGAAGCGGTCTCGCCGCTGGCTCCCGATCTGCATGCAGGCCTGAGCACCCGGGAACGAATCCTCTTGCAGACTAGCCCCGGCGCGTGTCAAACTTGCCATGCCATGATCAATCCGCTCGGATTTTCACTGGAAAACTTTGATGCGGTCGGTCGATACCGGGAACAGGAGCAGGACCGGGCTCTTGATACGCAAGGGACCTACACCGACCTGTCCGGCGAGACGATCGAGTTTCAGGGCCCGCGCGAACTGGCACGTTTCCTGGCGGACAGCCCGGAAGCACAGGGGGCCTTCGTCCAGCAGCTCTTCCAGAATCTGGTGAAGCAGCCAGTCAGAGCCTTCGGACCCGAACACCAGACGGAGTTGCAGGCCGAGTTTGTTCGTCGCCAGTTCAACATCCGCAGCCTGGCCCAGGAAATGGTGACCGGGTCCGCCCTGCGAGCCAGAGAAATCAAAAACAGCAAAGCCTCCCCCACTGACCAGCGACAGTCGTCGGTCACACGCCCCTGACGGAATCCATTTGCCTCCAGGACGATCCTCATGGTCATGCACGCCTCCCGTCGCGAATTCCTGAAGCAGGTCGGACTCAGTGCCGCAGCGCTTCCGTTCATCTGTAACCTTCCCAGTCTCGGCTTTGATGGCTCCACGCGGCCGAAGCAGCGGCTGGTGATCGTCTTCAGTCCCAACGGAACCGTCCCCTGGGAATTCTGGCCCGACGAAGCGGGTGAGCTGGCGAGCTTCAAAGAGATTCTCACCCCGCTGGAGCCGTTCCGCAGCCGGACCCTGACTTTGCACGGCGTCTGCGACAAGATTCGCGGAGACGGCGACAGCCACATGCGGGGCATGGGGTGCCTGCTAACCGGAATCGAATTGTTCCCCGGCAACATTCAGGGGGGGAGCGATTCACCTGCCGGCTGGGCCAGCGGCCTGTCGATCGACCAGGAGCTGAAGAACTTTCTGCAGAGCCGACCGGAAACCCGAACACGCTTCGGCTCACTCGAATTCGGCGTGGTCGTGCCGGATCGTGCGGACACCTGGACCCGCATGGTTTACGCGGGTGCGAACAAGCCGATCAGTCCGATCGACGATCCCTATCAGATGTTCCACAAGTTCTACGGACACGCCAAAGATCAGGCGATGCTCAAGAGCGTGCTCGACGATCTGCATGTGGATTTCGAAAAGGTCGGACAACTCGTCAGCGAAGAAGATCGCCGTCGGCTCGAAGAACATGCCCAGTTCGTACGGCAGATGGAACAGGAGCTTCAAGCCTCCGCCCGGGCCGACAATTCGCACCCCATGCCCGTCCTGGAACCGGGAGTCGTCGATGCGAATGACAACATCCCGCAGATCTCACGGATGCACATCGATCTGATGGTCGACAGCTTCGTGAACGACTTCACCCGCATCGCCACGTTCCAGTTCACCAATTCGGTCGGTCAGGCGCGAATGAAGTGGCTGGGGATCGACGACCTGCATCACACCCTCTCTCACGAACCGGACTCCAACAAGGATGCGCAGGAGAAGCTGACGCGGATCAACAAATGGTACTGCGAACAGGTCGCTCTGCTCGCCAAGCGGCTGGACGAAACACCGGAACCGGGTGGCGACGGCAGCCTGCTCGATCACACCACCATCGTCTGGACCAACGAACTGGGACAGGGGAACAGCCACACGCTCAACAACATTCCCTTTGTCATTGTTGGGAATGGCGCCGGCTTTAAAATGGGCCGCAGCCTCAAATACCCGAAGGTGCCACACAATCGCCTGCTGATGTCGCTGGCTCACAGCATGGGGCATCACATCGACCGCTTCGGCAATCCCGATTTCTGTACCGACGGCCCGCTGACGGATCTGACTTAGAGCCGATTGCTCCCTCTCAGCTCCCGCAGTCAGCGTTTCGTCTGGTGGAATGCTGACTTCCGTGTGGCGAGGAGGGGGCAATCTCAGGTGAAAATGCTCTCAGTTCCGGTCGACGGCTGCAACTCCCCCCCAACCCGTCCAGCGAGCAAATGCTGGAGAAGGACCGCCCGCGCCAGACCGCACAGCCCTCACAGTCGTCACAACCCCAACCCACTGGCAATTGGTGACGAGGAAGCGGATTCCACTGGAAATTTGGCCGTTCCACACGAATGATGGAACCGATACGCAGTAAGTTTCCGGGTTCTCTCCGATCCTGATCGCCCCGCAGGCAGCCTGCCCGCACATTCCGGCGCCCGTCGAGTTTCACGGACGCTGCATTCCAGCGACCAGGAAAGAACCCCCCTGAAGAGTGGGGACCTCGCTTGACGGACCACAGATCTGTCACAGAGACGACTCAGTCCATGATGACTGGCTCCACGCGCACCGCCCGGACGCTGTCGTTCTGGGGGCGGGGGCTGCTGTGTCTGTTGGCGCTCGCCCGGATCAGTCCGGCCGACGAGATCATTCTGAAAAACGGTCTGTCTCTCCGGGGCAACGCCATCGATGTGGCGGGCATGACACTGGCCGTGGCCAAATTCAATCGCCCGGACAAAACCGATCTCGACACCTCATTCATCATGCTGGACGATGGCGTCCGCTGCTATTTCGTGCACAAGCGGCAGGTCGCACAGCGAATCGCCGAACAGGAACTCTCCCGCTATGTGAATTACAAAATCGAACATCAGAAGCAGGCCCGCACGTCCGGGCTGGGTGTCGTCGGCGGATTTCAGGTGTTGCAGCCCTTCGATCAGTTCGGTCGTCGCGAAATCCGCCTGAATGCCTCGGGGAGGGAGTTCCAACTGCTGCAGGAGATCACCGAGCTGCGGCCGGACTTCGCCCGCATCCAGACTTCAAAATTTGTCTGGGACTTCTGCCTTGATACCAGAATTCTTCCGCCGGAACTTGTACAGCGCCTGATCGAGAAGAACTCGGACCGCGAAGATCCCGCCGAGCGGAAGGCCGCCTTGCAGTTCTACCTGCAGGCCGAGATGTTCCCGGAAGCACTCAGCGAGCTCGACCGGCTTCTCGAACGTTTTCCCGAACTCGCTTCCTGGGCCGAAAGGCCTCGCGAGGAAATCTACGAGCTGCAGGCGCGTCGTGGCATTCATGAAATTCAGCGCCGTCGTGATGCCGGACAGCATCGGCTGGCCTACCAGATCGCCCGACAGTTCCCGACCGAGCATGTCAGTGCCGACGTCCAACGGGAAGCCCGCGAAGTCGTAGAAGAGTACGATCAGGCACTCAGTGATCGCGACCAGATTCTGATGCAGCTCGACATGCTGCAGGCCGAGCTTCCCGAAGAACAGTCGCAGCGGCTGCACTCCATCCGGGCCACGTTGATCAATGAATTGCACTACGAGTCTCTCCCGCGACTCAAGCCGTTCCTGCAGGTGGCGGAAGAGACCGATATCAGCTCCAGACAGAAGCTGGCGCTCGCTTATTCGGGGTGGCTGCTGGGAAGCGAAAATGCGATCGAAGATCTCGACGCGACCCTGCGGTTATGGAATGCCCGGTTTCTGGCGATCGAGTATCTCCGCAACGAGAAGGACTCGCTCCGCGATACTGAGATCCTGAAACAGCTCGACGGAATTGAAGGGATCAACGTTCCCCGTCTCGCCCAGATGATTCCGTATCTTCCCCTGCCGGTCGAAGCCCCTTCCACGGTCCCGGTCGTACCTCAGGTCATCGATCTTCCCCCGGTCGAAGGTCAGCCGGGCGGACAATACACGATCGCCCTGCCTCCCGAGTATAACCCGGCTCACGAGTATCCGCTGCTGATCGAACTGAAAGGAGAAGGGCGGACCTACGAACAGGCGGTCAAGTGGTGGATGGGAGATGAAGACTATCCGGGCTGGGCGCAGCGTCGGGGCTACATTGTGCTCGCCCCCCACTACTGCTCCGAGAGTGCGACCGAGTTCAACGGCAATGCCATCGAACATGCGATCGTCCTGCAATCGATCGACCATGCCCGCAAGCGGTTCCGGATTGACTCCAACCGGATCTTCCTGGCCGGACACGGCATGGGGGGGAATGCCTGTTTCGACATCGCGTTCTCTCATCCCCACATCTTCGCGGGGGCGATTCCGTTCACCGGTTATTGCCATCAGGTCTGCCCGATCTATTACAAAAACGCTCCGGATCTGGCGTGGTATGTGGTCGGAGGAGAGCGGGACCGCGACACTCGCGACGTGAACGCGCCGACCATCAACCGGATGATGCGGGCCCAGTACGACGTGGTCTACTGCGACTACAAATCCCGCGGGTACGAAACCTACCACGAAGAGCAGGGGCGAATCTTCGACTGGATGCAGACTCATCGCCGCGCCCCGCTGAAAAACTTCGCCAAGTTCGAAGCCAAAACTCTCCGTGCCAGCGATAACGAGTTCTACTGGTTCCGCTCGAACCAGTTGCCGGACGTCCTCTTCCAGCCGATCCTCTGGGACCAGCAACAGCGGAAAGTTCCCCGCCTGTTCGAAGGAACCATCACCGCGAGCGCCAATATCGACCCCAATCGTCCGAAAGTCACAGCCATCTATGTCAAACATCCCGGCAAGGGGATGACGATCTGGCTCTCGCCCGAACTGTACGACTTCGACAGCCGCTGCGACGTGCACTTCAACGGCCGTACCCTGCACAGCGACTATGTGAAACCGTCGGCACAGGCTCTCCTCAATGACCTCCGCGAGCGCGGTGACCGTCAACGCCTGTTCTGGGGCCGACTGGATCTCTGACCGGCGGAAAAAACGCTCGGTCTGCCGGGAACTCGCGTTGAGACGAAATGCCCCTTCGCTTGCTGTCGGGTAAATCGGTGAGTGCGGGTGTTTTTCCGAGTCCCCGGCGCTATGATTCCCTCTGGGACTCAGCTCGCCCGTTAGCCGCTTTGGCCGGGCCCGCGCTCCTGAACATTTCCAACCTCTGTTGCGATTTCGCATGCCCCGCAGTTTTGAAGAACTGACTCCGCAGAATTTCTCTTTCAATAGTCCGCTGGGCTGGTGTCCCGCCTGTGAAGGTCTGGGGACCGAAATCGGCACCGACCAGAGTTCGATCGTGGCGAACACCAATCTGTCGCTGCGCGCAGGTGCCATCTCCGCTTGGCCCCGTCCTCAGGCCAATCCGGCCTTCGCAGCGGTGCTGGAAGCGCTGGGAGAACAGTTCAACATCCCGCTGGATCTTCCCTGGTATCAGCTCAGCCCCCGGCAGCAGCGACTTGTTCTTCAGGGGACGGGTGACCGTTGGTTCGAAGTGACGTTGCCCGGTGCGAAGCAGCCGATCTCCATGCAGTTCAAAGGGCTCTACCCCGCCATCGAGGAAGCGACTCGCGTTTCATACGCTTACCGGGTCCAGCTGCAGGATCTGGTGGGAGATCGACCCTGCTCGGTCTGTCATGGAGACCGGATGCGGGAAGATGCCGCCTCCGTCCGGCTCTCCGGAAAATCTCTCCCCGAAGTCTGCCGCCTCACGCTCGAAGAGACGCTGGCCTATCTGCAGAGTCTGCAGCTCAACAGTGAAGAACAGAAAATCGCCGGAGACCTGCTCAACGAAGCGATTCACCGGCTCAAGTTCCTGATCGATGTCGGCCTGCATTATCTGAATCTCGATCGCAGCATGCCGACTCTCTCCGGTGGGGAATCGCAGCGAATCCGACTGGCCGGGCAGATTGGCCGGGCACTCACCGGCGTGCTGTACGTGCTGGACGAGCCGACGATTGGTCTGCATCCCCGCGACAACGGCCGGCTGGTGCAGGCACTCGAAAAATTACGCGACCTCGGGAACACCGTCGTGCTCGTGGAGCATGACCGGGAAGTGCTGGAAGCGGCGGACCGGCTTTACGACTTCGGTCCTGGCTCCGGACGGTTCGGGGGCTCGGTCACGGCCGAAGGGACGGCAGAGGAGATCGGTCAGCAGAGCGACAAGTCGCTGACGGGGGCCTATCTGTCGGGGGTGAAGGGAATTCCCGTTCCGCTGCTGCGGCGAATGGTTCGCAAAGAAGACCGCGGTCCGGTGCTGGCCGACCCGAAAGAGATTCATCTGGCGTACGAGAAACCGCCCGGGGGGGCCTGGCTAGAGATTCTGGGCTGTCGGCAGAACAACCTCCGTGATGTCGACCTGCGAATCCCGCAAGGGACGTTGACCTGCGTCACCGGCCTCTCCGGCTCCGGCAAGAGTTCACTCGTGCAGGAAACTCTCTCGCGCGCGGTGGCCCGTCATCTTCGTCGACAGGGACCAGCGCCGGGACCGTTCGATGCCATGACCGGCGCCGAACTGATCAGCCGCGTCATCACCGTCGACCAGCAACCACTGGGAGCGACGCCCGCATCGAATCCGGCCACCTACACCGGAGTTTTTGATCCGATTCGAGAGCTGTTCAGCAAGCTGCCGGAAAGCAAAGTCCGGGGCTTCAAACCGGGACGCTTCAGCTTCAATCGCGCTGGGGGGCGGTGCGAAGACTGCGAAGGAATGGGTCAAAAGAAAATCGAAATGCACTTCCTCCCCGACGTCTGGGTCGAGTGCGATACGTGTCACGGCAAGCGGTACAATCAGGAATCGCTCGCGGTGAAGTTCAAAGGGTTCTCGATTGCCGACGTGCTGGAGATGTCGATCGGTCAGGCGCTCGATGTCTTCGAAAAGATTCCGAAGATCCGGGCCCCACTGGCAACGCTGGCCGCCATTGGTCTCGACTATCTGACACTCGGCCAATCTGCCACAACGCTCAGCGGGGGTGAAGCACAGCGAGTCAAGCTGGCCGCAGAACTGGCCAAACCGAACGCCGGGAAAACTCTGTATCTCCTCGACGAACCGACCACCGGCCTGCATTTCGACGACATCTCCAAACTGTTGAAAGTGTTGAACAGTCTGGTCGAACAGGGAAACACGGTCGTCATCATCGAACACAATCTGGATGTCATCAAGACGGCCGACTGGATCATCGATCTGGGTCCGGAAGCGGGCATTCACGGGGGGCTGGTCGTCGCGCAGGGAACTCCCGAGGACGTAGTGGCCCAGGCAGAGAGCTTTCACCGACCCCCGGAAGACGGAAAGAAGAAGCCACGCGGCAAAGCGGGCGCGGCACAGTCTGCCGGCCGCTTGCGATCCTGGACCGGCGAGCTGCTCGCTCCGGTGCTGGCCGAAGGAGAACGGGGGGCACTCGATGTCTTCGACGTGGCGGAGGCCTCGAAGAAACGCAAGGGGGATATGGATATCGCCGCGGTCGGTCGCGAAGTCGACGCGCCATGGAAGACCGACGGCAGACGCTGGCACACGGAGCAGCGTGTGGCCCGCAGCGGGAAACCGTGTCGCTGGGAAGGGTCGGCGCTGACGTTTGTCGTCGATCTGCTGTCGACCTTCGACGGCCTGAAAGAGCCGAACTGGAATGATCAGGCCCATGTCGAAGTCACCGCTGAGAAGAAAGCGGGAACCGGCTGGTTCTTTCATGCTCTCACCGGGGACGAATGGCTGCTGAGAATGTATTTCCGGGTTCCGAAGGGGACCTTCAACGAAGCCCAGTTGCAAAAGAGCCTGGCGCTGAAATCGGTCAACGACCTCGATGAACTCGAAGTCTATAACCGGAGCGACCGCGTCCGAGTCAATCGGCAGAAGGGGCCGTTCGAAGAGGTCGTGCTGGATGTCCACTGGAAGAAAGAGATCGACACCGCAGCCTTCCGCCAATTTCTGAAACAGGCGGTGGCCGCTTATCTCGGTCAGGTCGAGAAGACGTCGCAGTCCCCCGCAGATCTGTCGCCGTGGAAAGTTCTGGGAAAGAAGTGGCACCTCTCCCGAAAGGGTTTTCCCTCAGACAAACGAGTCGCCTGGAAACAGGAAATTCTGGAGACACTGTTCGACCTGCTCGAATCGACCTTCACCACCCTGGAGGTCGACTGGTCGAACAAGACGATGGTGTCGTTTCGTGCAGCCGGTTCCAAATCAGCCGTTGTGGAACTGCACACCAAACGTCGCGAGGCGATCCAGCTGGTCCTGAACACCCCTGCGGGAACGATTGCCCTCGGGCAGATTGCCGATCTGGGCGACGCGAGGGAAATCACGCTGCAGCGAAACGGACAGGAAGCGGTCCGTCTCAGTTTCACTTCAGAGCGTCAGGTAGACTCCGCCGATCTCAGGTCGCTGCTGAAAAGCTTCCATGACCGCCTGCTGCCGTAATTCCGGCAGGCGTCTGTCATAACAGCCTCCCTTGATCCAGACCTCATGCGGCACTTGAACTTGCGATTTTTGCCGCTTGGGAGCCCGACGTCCGGCACCAATTGTTCCAGTGTTCGGCTTGGGGGTGACGATTGACGCTGAGGTCTGCTAGAATAAAATCCACGACTAAAAGAGTCGTGGTTCAACTTCTCCGGACTTTGGCAGGTCGATGAAACTTTCCAGAAAATCCGATTATGCATTGCGTGCCATGTTTGCTCTCGTCGCGAACTATGGTCGAGGCGTTCTTTCCATCCGTGAAATCGCTGAGAAAAACGACATCCCTCGGCGGTTTCTGGAGCAGATCATGATTGAGCTGCGGACGAAGGGCTGGGTGAAAAGCATCGCCGGGCGCGATGGGGGATTCATCCTCGCCAAGCCTCCCGCCGAAATCACGATGGGACAGATCGTCCGCCATTTCGACGGAATTCTGGCGCCGATTGCCTGCGTCTCCACCTCCTCATACGAACCCTGTTCGCAGGAAGGTGTCTGCCGGTTTCGTCGAATTCTGCTCGACATCCGGAACTATGTCACCCGCATGATGGACAACGCCACGCTCGAACATGTGTTCGGCAGCGCGATTGTTCGACGGGAAGAAGTCTTCAGCCCCGGTTTCGTTCACGGGGACGGCATCTGAACTTGCCCGATGAGGGCAGGAATCTCTCAGACAACTCGACGGAAAAGCGAGCCTCAACATGCGCGCCCTGTTTGTTCTGATGGCGGGACTCTGCCTGCTGGCAGCTCCCGGCTGCAACCGCAGTCCCTCCGACCAGATCACCCTGCTGAACGTCTCTTACGATCCGACCCGCGAACTGTGGCGCGACCTGAACAAGGGCTTCACAGATTCTTACAGTCAGGAACACGGCCAGAAAGTGCAGATCAAGCAGTCGCACGGCGCATCCGGCAGCCAGGCCCGCTCCGTGATGGAAGGGCTCGACGCCGACGTGGTGACTCTCGCACTCTGGCCCGACACCAACGCCGTTTCCAAATCAGGCCTGATTCAGCCCGGCTGGGAAGAAGAGTTCCCGAATCGCAGCCTCCCTTACACATCCACCATTGTGTTTGTGGTCCGCAAGGGAAACCCCAAGGGGATCAAGGACTGGAGCGACCTGACTCGCCCGGGCATCGAAGTCATTACCCCCAATCCCAAGACATCCGGGAACGGCAAACTCGCCTTCCTGGGGGCCTGGGGAAGTGTCACCACCACCGGGGGCAGCGAAGAGGATGCCCGCAAGTTCGTCCAGCAGCTTTACAAGGTGGTCCCGGTCCTCGATACCGGAGCCCGCGGCGCCACGACCACCTTCTCCCAGAAGGGGATCGGCGATGTCCATCTCACCTGGGAAAGTGAAGCGTATCTCGAACTCAAGGAGGCTGGCGATAACCTGGAACTGGTCTATCCCCCGCGCAGCATTCTGGCCGAACCGCATGTGGCCATCGTCGACTCCAATGTCGACCGTCACAACACCCGCGCCGTGGCCGAGGCCTATCTGAACTTCGCTTACTCGCCCGCCGGACAGGAGATCATCGCCAAGCATTATTACCGCCCCAGCAACCCCGAAATCCTTGCCCAGCACGCAGCCAGCTTCCCGCCGCTGACGCTGTTCAAGGCGACCGATCTGGGGGGGGACTGGGATCAGCTGCAGCAGAAGTTTTTCGCCGATGGCGGAATCTTTGATCAGGTCTATTCCCGCTGAGGCACGCTGAGAATGGCCGGCAGGCCGCGGTCGCCCGTCTCCACCTGGCTCGACCGGTGAAAAGGGAGGGTTCGCGTGGCATGAGGCGTCGGGTTCGCTGATTCCCCATGACAAAAATGAGACTCTCCCCTACTCTTCGAGTTTCGATCATTCCGAGTCTCGGGCTTTTGAGTCCTGAAGGACCGTCATGTTTTTCCGTCGCCTCTCTCGCAGCCCCCTTCCGGGATTTCTGCCGAGCTTGAGCTTCACCCTCCTGTACCTGACGCTGCTGCTGGTGATCCCTTTGATCGCTTGCATCGTCAAGGCGTCATCGCTGTCGCTGGACGAATTCTGGAAGGCGGTCTGGTCGGAACGGGCCCGGGCGGCCTACCTGCTCACCTTCGGTGCCTCTGCCGTTGCGGGGTTAGCCAGTGCGGTGCTGGGCTTGCTCCTCGCCTGGGTTCTGGTCCGCTACCAGTTTCCCGGCCGCAATGTGCTCGATGCCCTGATCGATATTCCCTTCGCGCTGCCGACCGCCGTGGCGGGCCTGGTCTACTCCAGCCTGTATGTCCAGAACGGCTGGTACGGGCAGTTCCTTGTCCCACTGGGAATTCACGGAGCGTATTCACGGCTCGCCATTGTCCTCGTTTTGACATTTCTTGGACTCCCATTCGTGGTCCGTACGGTGCAGCCGCTGCTGGAAAGTCTGGAGAGTGATCTGGAAGAGGTCGCCGCCTCGCTGGGGGCCACCCGCTGGCAGACATTCACCAAAGTCCTCTTCCCGTCACTGCTGCCGGGACTGGTGACCGGCTTTGCCCTGTCATTTGCCCGGGGACTGGGCGAGTACGGATCGGTGGTCTTCGTTTCCGGCAACAAGCCTTTCCAGACCGAAATCGCCCCGATGCTCATCGTCGCGAAACTGGAGGAATTCGCTTACCCCGAAGCGACCGCCATTGCCATGGTGCTGCTGGCGGGTTCGTTCTTCTCGCTGGGAGTGATCAACTGGCTGGATGCACGGAGTCGCCGCTATGCAGCCTAAATCCCGCCACACAAAAACAGTCGGGAAGATGGTGGCGAACGAGCCCGCCTGGCTGCGCATCCTGCTGATCTCGCTGGCCCTCCTCACCGTGACGGTGCTGATCGTCGTCCCCTTGGTGTATGTGTTCGTGCAGGCACTCGCCCCCGGACTGGAGACCTATTGGTCGAACCTGTGGGACGACCCGGACACCGTCCATTCAATCTATATGACATTGGCGGTCGCTCCACTGGCGGTCGTGCTGAATACGATTTTCGGCCTCGCGGCCGCCTGGGCGATCACCCGGTTCCGGTTTCCAGGCCGGTCACTGCTGGTCACCATGCTCGACCTTCCCTTCGCAGTCTCTCCGGTTGTCGCCGGGTTGATGTTCGTGCTGCTGTTCGGAATGAGGGGCTACTTTGGTCCGGAGCTGAGGGAGTGGGGCATTCAGATTGTGTTCGCCTGGCCCGGCCTGCTGCTGGCCACGACCTTTGTGACGATTCCCTTTGTAGCCCGCGAGCTGATCCCGCTGATGCAGGCCATCGGCCCGGATGAAGAACTCGCCGCGATCAGTCTGGGGGCGAGTCCCTGGCAGATGTTCTGGCGGATTACCCTTCCCAATATCAAATGGGGGCTGATGTTCGGCATCATCCAGTGCAACGCCCGGGCCATCGGCGAGTTCGGCGCGGTTTCAGTCCTCTCCGGACACATTGCCGGTGAGACCGACACGATGCCCCTGCGAGTCGAAAAGCTGTTTCAGGAATCGCAGAATGCTGCCTCGTATGCCGTGGCATCACTGCTCACGCTGATGGCCCTCGCCACGCTGGTAGCCAAGATCGTTCTGGAGCATCTCTCCGCCCGCACCGTGGTGCCGCACGACGCAGAGCTGGTGACCACCGAGGAAAAAACATGAGTATCAGCATCCGGCAAATCACCAAGCGCTTCGGCTCGTACCTCGCGCTCGACAATGTGAGTCTGGAAGTCCCTTCCGGCAGCCTGACCGCGCTGCTCGGTCCGTCGGGATCCGGCAAGACGACGCTGCTCCGCATCATTTCCGGCCTGGAAACCTCCGACTCGGGGACGATCCTGTTTCAGGACGAAGATGTCACCGGACGATCGGTCAAAGATCGTGAGATCGGCTTCGTCTTTCAGCATTACGCCCTGTTCCGGCACATGACTGTCTTTGAAAACGTCGCCTTCGGATTGCGGGTCCGCAAGTCTCCCAATGCAGAAGTGACGGACCGTGTGCACGAACTGCTGTCGCTGGTGCGGCTCGAAGGCCTCGGTCAGCGTTTCCCGTCCGAGCTGTCGGGGGGACAGCGGCAGCGGGTCGCTCTGGCCCGCGCTCTGGCCGTGAAGCCCCGGATGCTGCTGCTCGACGAACCATTTGGGGCACTCGATGCCAAAGTCCGGCAGGAACTTCGGATCTGGCTGCGCAAGTTGCATGAAGAGATGCACGTCACCACGGTCTTCGTGACGCACGACCAGGAAGAGGCCTTCGAGGTCTCCGATCAGGTGGTCGTCATGAAGCAGGGAAATGTCGAGCAGATCGGCACGCCCCAGGAGGTCTTCGATCACCCCGCGACTCCGTTCGTGATGGATTTTCTGGGGAATGTCAACGTGTTCCACGGCCGACTGGAAAGCGGGCAGGCCCAGCTTGGTCCGTTCAGCATGGCTTACGAACACGACCATCACAGCGAGCCCCGCAATATCACCGGCTATATCCGTCCGCACGAGCTGGAGATCACCCGCCATCCCAACGGGTCTTCCTGTCTGGCGGTTAAAATTCTGCAGATCAACCCGGCGGCCTCGGTGGCCAAAGTGCGGGTCATCTCGGAGCAGTTCGGACTGGAGATGACTGTCGACGTCACCCGGGACCGTTTCCGGGAACTGGTCCTGCAGACCGGTGAACACGTGTACGTGACACCGCAATCGGTCAGGGTCTTCGAGCCGACAGATTATTCGATCTGAGACGCCCCCCCTGCGCCAGCGTCTTTCGCATCCGGAGAGAGCGCGAGCTGTCGCGGCTCCCGTCCGGGTAGTATCGACACTTCGGTGGGGCCGTGCGCTTTCAGGGAGAATCTCTCACTCCGACGCAATCGACAGCACCGGCCCCCGTTCAGATTGCACGGCTTGCAGCAGTTTCTCCGATCCTGCTGCAGTCATTCGACATCGGTCGGCGTGGTTTTCCCGGGACCGGCTCTCTGCACAGCGGTCACGCGTATCGTGTGGGCGGTGACAATTCTCCGGGATCCGGATTCCGCCCCTCCGCAAACGCCACGCCGCGTATAATCTCCGCACGCCACAAGGCTTACGCAACAGCAACCCCCTCCGCAGCCACCCAGATTTCGCAAATTGACAAGGTCGCATGTGACCGTTGCCTCCGACTGAATTCCAGTGGATTGCGATTTGGAACTGGTTTTCAATCAAGTTTGGGGCTTGCCACTTTTTGCCAGCCGTGGCATTGTGGACTAGGTTGATGACAACAGCCGCGACTGACCACAGTCGCCGAGAGCATCCGGATGAGCTTTCGCAACGCCAGGAGGTGCGCAGCCAGAAATACCAGTCAACTGCCAAAAGGGGAGTCGAATGGATTTGTCGAACTTCAGGGATCGATTCCGCTTCGTCTTGCAACTCGCACTCTGCACGCTGGTGTGGAGCAGCGCTCCCGTTTCGCTGTTTGCTGTCGAAGAGCTGGCAGACTCCCAGACCGCGGTCCGGACCGGCACCCGCCTGGAAGAAGAACGCAACTGGAAAGAGGCTGTTGACGTCTATAAGAAGGCCCTGAAGCAGTGGCCTGAAGAAGAATCCCTGAAACTCGGACTGCGTCGCTCGCAGTTTCAATTCTCGGTTGCCCGCCGCTACACGGACGAAAGCTTCCTGCGGTCGTTGCGGCCGATGTCGCGCGACACCGCACTCGCCCTGTTTGAAGATGTCCTGACCAATATTCAGGCCTACTACGTCGACCCGATCAACACGACGTCCGTCGTCGCCCACGGTACGGAAAGCCTTTGGCTGGCACTGGGGAATGACCGGTTCGTCGAAGAAAACCTGTTTGGTGCTTCAGCCGACCGCATTCAGACGCTCCGTCGTTCGCTGTACGAGAACTTCTGGAACAAGAATGTCGCCACCCCCGCGGCCGCCCGCCAGATGATTTCCGAAGTCTGTGACCTTTGCCAGAAGCAGGTCGGCCTGGAAAGTGGACCGGTCGTTATGGAGTACGTCTTCGGAGCCTGCAACTGCCTGGACGACTATTCCAATGTCCTGACGCCGGGCAAACGGCAAGACCTGTACGGCAACATCAAGGGAGAATTCGTCGGGATCGGCATCGTCATGGAAGCCGAGAGCGGCAAGGGAATGAAGCTCAGCCAGATTCTCCCCGAGAGTCCGGCGGCCGAAGGGGGCCTGAAACGGGGGGACTTCATCATCGGCATCGAAGGGCGTGACTGCCGGGCGATGTCGACCGAAGAAGCTGCCGGCCTGCTGACCGGCAAAGCGGGATCCCGCGTGGAGCTGGAGATCTCCCGTCCCAACTCGGGCACCTTCCGCGTGCAGTGCACCCGCCGCGAAGTGAAGGTCAAAAGCATTCCCGTTGCCAAGATCATCGACGCTTCCCAAGGAATCGGCTACATCCAGATGACCGGCTTCCAGCAGAGCACCGTCGCCGAGATGGACGCCGCACTCAACGACCTGCAGCGGCAGGGAATGCGAACACTGATCTGGGATCTGCGGGAAAATCCGGGGGGACTGCTCACCGCAGCCATCGAAGTGCTCGACCGCTTCCTCGAGGAAGGGGTGATCGTCTCGACCCGCGGCCGCGCGGAAGACCAGAGCAACTCCTACACGGCGCATCGTCCCGGCACGTGGAATACACCGCTGGTGCTGCTGATCGACGAAAACAGCGCCAGTGCCAGCGAAATCGTGGCCGGAGCCATTCGCGATCACCAGCGGGGACTCATCATCGGCCGCACCTCGTTCGGCAAATGGAGCGTGCAGTCGATCTTCGATTCCCGCTACGGAACCGCCATCCGGATGACGACTGCCAAGTTCTACTCGCCCCGCGGAAACACTTGGGGTAAGATCGGTCTGCAGCCTGACATCGTGGTGCAGGAAGGTCCCAAGGACCGGCCGCTCGGAGATGTCGATCTGGAGAATGACCCGGATCTGCGTGAGGCCCTCCGTCAACTGCGGACCACCGAATACACCAAACGATGAGCTCTTCTTCCTTCGGCAACGCAAACCGCAATCCGGCCTGGTTGACGGGGCGCGGTCTGGGACCGAGGATCAAGTGGCACTTCGGAACCGATGGTCCGCTCACCACGTTTGCTTATGCCCGCGAATCGAGTGACCTGTTCGTCGCCGATGGGGCCGGAACGCTCTACCGCCTGAATCGCCTCGGCAAAATTGTGGCGATGACACGGCTCAACCAACCGCTGCTCGCCCTGGACTGGAGCGACGATGGCAAGCTCGGGGCGGTCATTCTCGGCGAAGATCAGGTGCTGCGGTTCGATGAGAATCTGCAGACCGTTCAGCGGCTGACCTTGCCCGACACCTGCCTGGGACTTTCCGTTTCGCCGTTCGGCAATCACCTTGTCGTCGGGCTGGCGAATGGCTCGAACCTGATCTTCAATGAACGCAAACGCCGCATCGCCCAGTTCGAGACCTCCCGGCCGCTCCCCTTTCTGAAGTTCTGCCGGACCGAAGCGGTCATCTTCGGAGCCGCGGAACATGGCCTGCTCTGTTGCCACGATCTGTCCGGAGCGGAAATCTGGCAGCAACGGAACTGGGCCAATGTCGGCCAGATGGCTGCCACCGGTGACGGGGATCTGATTTATCTGGCGAGCTTCGGACACGGCATTCAGGCGCTGGATGGAGACGGAGCCACGGTGGGGAGCTATGTGCTGGACGGCACGGTGAAACGGATCGACGTCAGCTTCGAGCCGCAGCGACTCATCGCCTCGACGATCGAGCGGTCCCTGTACTGGCTGGATGCGGATGGCGAGATGCTCTGGGCCACCGCCGTCGATGATGACATCAATGGAGTCATCTGCGATCCGCTGGGGGAATGGGCGATCTTCGGAATGGCCCAGCAGGGGATTTATCGTCTCGACTGGGGCGGGCTGTAGCTTCTGCCCCGCAGGTCGGCCCGAGGGATTTCAATACGGGCGGTTGTGGAAGCGTCGGGCTCCGGAGCGATCCCACGCGCGTCTTTGAGCGTTTCGACCTTTGTTTGCCACCTCCTCACCACGCGGCTTTGAGCATTTCACCAGACGAGACGCCAGCTGCGCGGGATCGAGAAAGAGCAATGAGCACTTGAGCTCCCGTTCGACGAGGACGACGACGAAAGTGTCCAAGGAAACCGTCCGCGTGCAGCGCGACGGCCTGAAGGAATTCAAAGTAAACCTTCGCCGACGTGTCGGGCTCCGGCGAACTCCAACAGGAGAACCAGACCGCGTCACTCGTGTTCCGGTCGACGCTCCGCTTCAACGGGGACGCTTCCCCCGTACGTCGTGTTGAACACCTTGACGTCGACCTTATCCCAACTGTCGCGAGACCCTCGGCACGCTCCCCGCTCGACTCAGTCTTCCCATGAAATCAGGCCGGCAAGAACCTGATGAGCGGTTCCTGTCGGCCTGAGGAGATCAACGTCTGGACCTGACTAAGAAGCACCTCCGCGGTGCAGTGCCGGGTCTCCTTCCGACGGGCCTCGTCCTACAGCGGAGGACGGTTGGCCGCGCCAATGGGGGTCTTCTTTCGCAGGGCACTGCGGTTCTTCCGCCCCTCCTTGATCGGATTGCCATCGACATCCACAGGATTGCCGAATTCGTCCACAGCCATTTCTTCCGCGACCGGCTCTTTCAGGTACTCGAACTGAGTGGAAATCCACTCCTGTTCCTTTTTCAGACGGGCATAGAGAGCGTCGCGACGACCATCGGTCAGCTGTTTCAACGTGCCGCTCTTGTTCACGAGTCCCGCGGGAGTGCACTCCACGCGTCCACGCAGACCCGTGGGCTTGAACCGTTTGCCATCGTCTGCTTTTTCATGCAGGTCTGACTCAAACTGGATGTCCGTCTGCACGTCAACGAGATAGTCCTGCGAGTTGAAAACGTATTCCCGTTCGCCGTAGAAGAAGTTGGCAGGATCGATGACCGTCGTGTTGACCTTGTCGCCGATCCGCTGTCCTGTCCGGATATCGAGAGCATGATTCATCGTGGTCCCGTATTTCGGATCCCACTCGAAGACATCCATGCGGGCGATCGGCAGCACACGGCCGACCCGGTCTTCCACAGACGTCAGGAAGTAGCGGACATCTTCTTCAATGCGAACCGGTTCGGTTTCCTTGCTCCAGGGGGTTTCCCTGGTTTCACCTTCCACCACGTGAGCCAAGCCTCCGGCATCGGCGGGACGGCGGTTGAAGTTCGGGTTCGCCAGAACCAGACGGACGCGGTAACGATACGTCTTGCCCGGCTCGACGCTGAAGTCGAGGAAGCGGAACAGCAGCAGTTCCCCTTCCGCCGACATGCTGGTCATCAACCATTTCTTGATCTTCTCTTCTTCCTTTTTGATATCCGCTTTTTTGTCGGTGGAGAGTTTCTTGGCCAGGGCGGTGATCAGGGCCTGTTGCTGGCCGGTCACGTTGGCATTGGGGCCGACAGAAATTGTGGAGGGAGCAAACTGCCCCGATCCGGAGCTATAGCCCATTCCCATTTCTTCATCGCCCATTCCGTAGCCACCCATTCCTCCTCCCATGCCCCCCATCCCGCCGAAGCCATAGGTCTGGGTCCCCATCAGGTCGGCCCGCACGGAACGGGAATCAAACTGGAATTCGTTGAACCCCTTGCGTTTGACGGTCGCGGCGTCGATTTCACGGTTCTGCTTGACGAGCTCGTCCAGCATCTCCCGCTGCATCTTCAGTTCGAACTCGATTTCCTCTTCTGACAGCACGAACTTCTGGATGCGGGGATGGCTGGCCACATCCGCATCCCAGACGCCGGTCAGCCGCATCGGCAACGGCATGGTGACCACGCTGTTCGTCACAGCACTGCTGACGACATCGGCCTCAAAGCCATCAGACCGCTGCAGGATGTCTGCCACAACGTCCATGTCCACCGGTTCCCAGGGTCCGGTCCAGGGATTGTCGCCCGGCAGCGCCATCTGGCGTTCCAGTTCAAAATCGCGAATATCAAACAGCGCGGCGGCTTCGCTGAATGGACGGTGAATCGCATCGGCAAATTTCCGGATCTGGTCCCGCAGCGGGAAGATCGCCCGCACCGAAACGAAGTGATACCCCTTGCCGATCAGTGGCACCGGACCAGCCCCGTAGGGGTTGTTGGGATCGTAAGGCCCCATGCCCGGTCCCCCCATTCCGGCGGCGCCGGGCGGCATACCCGGTTGACCAGCGGCCGAGGCGGTCCTTCCGCGCCGACGAGTGTTGGTGTACTGGCTGGTTTCGATCTGACTCTGCAGGCTGCCATAACGGAAGATCTCGCCCTCCATTCCCTCTGTGGGAAGATTGCGGACCTGATTGGCTTTGCGACGGAACTCTCCAGCCACTCCGGAATCAATTTCCTGCATGACGGGAGTCGAAGAAGCCGCCAGGGCAGTCGGGTCGATCTCCAGTGAGGCCGGATCGACCTGCTGCAGATAGGCCCGGCCGGCGGTTGCAATCGGGTCCTGCGGAGCGTTCCGATCGGGTTCACGAATCGGCTCATTCCCCCCCAGGACATCCGCGACCAGCTTGGTCGAGAGCTCGTAATCCGCGGGATTAATGGAACTCCACAGCCGCTCATGAACAATATTTCGCGGCACGGCAGCGCCGGTGACAGTGAACTGCTGCTGTTCTTCCTCTGGCCACTTGTTCGTCAACAGGGTCTTGCGTCCCGTGTTGACCGCGTCTTCGATCTGCCGGGGCGTTCCGGCATAGGGCTTCCACTGGGTTCCCCAAAGCCCCATCAGGACGACGAGCACGATGATTCCGAACACGACTTTTTCGACGTGATCGAGGGCAGCCTGCTTAAAGTCAATCTTCGCCATATCGCACCTTCACGAGCCTGGGCTTCGGAACTGTTATCCGAAACGGGCGGGGATGTGAGTCATCAGAAGTGAGTGGATCTCTCCGGGAAATGCAAAATCGATGAATCGTTCCATTACGGATTCGTCGCTGCGGGAGCTGCCTCGGCAGGAGCCGCCTCAGACGAAGCCGATGCGGGGGCAGCAGCCGCCGGGTCCGCCGTGACCGGTTCCTGTGTCGGCGGTGTCATGTTGGCTCCCCCTTCGACCGACTCGGCAGTCGGAGGGGTCGTCTCTGCCGGATCGGCGACCGGCACCGGGTCTGCCGAAGGTCGTTCGACTGCCGGCATGACAATGGTCTCTTCGGCGGGGGCTTCCCCTTCGGCCGGAGCAGCCTGCGCGGCTGCCAGCGCTGCAATTGAATCTTTCGGCTGACGATAGATGGTGATGATTCCGCACAGGTCCAGCTGCACCAGATCGGGATGCTCCAGCGCGGCATAGGCCTGCGGAGGCAAGCCGGTCGCCAGCGGGCCCGATACAGTGGTCGACCCCTGTCGGGTGCGTGCCAGCTGCGTCAAACCCATGCCCGCCCCCATTCCCCCCCGGCCGATCGTTCCGCGGCGTGGTGCGATGCCGGTGGTGAGACTGCTGGATTGGCCGCCGGGTCCCATCCCCATCATCGGGTTGTTGCCACCTCCGCTCATGGGGTTGCTGACGGCGTAGAGCGAGGACTCCGTGCGATAGGGGTTATCGCCGATATTGAAGCGTTTGATGCGAATCGGCCAATCGGCGTTTGTCAGTTCCACCAGGAAGTCCGGAACCTTGTTCTGCATGATGATGACGCTCATGTAGAATCCCCGCTCCAGAAACGGGGCCGTCTCGGACTCTGCGATGTACCGTTTGGGCAGTACGACCGTCGGCTGTCCCAGTTCATTCATTTCGCCCCCGGCATTCGGATCGACTGCGAGGCCGAATTCTTGTTCGGGCGGGAAGGAGATGGTGCTCATCACGGTCGAGGCGTTGCCGGTTGCCCCGCCCATTCCGTTCATTCCCATCGCCTCACCACCGCCGTAATCTCCGCCGTAGTCGGAGTACTCGTCCCCCATTCCCTCTTCCATCATTCCCATGGCACTCGGATCGGTGACACCGGTCCCCCCCATGAGAGCGAGCTTGTCGATCCGGCGAATCATCGATTCGTTGATCGTTTCTTTATCGGCATTGATGTTCCGGACCGCATCCAGCAGCAGGCGGGTCAGCCAGACATCAATCTGGGCGTCCCACATTTCCTGCGACTCGATTCCGAGGTTGCTCAGCCACTTCGCTTCGGGGAGTTCGCTGACAGCCAGAATCAGCTTCTGCTTGAACGGGTAATCTTCCGTGCGAATTCGGGGCTGTACGGGAACCTGCGGCACCGCGCTCGGCCGTCCGCCGAAGGAGGTGTTGGCATCCATCGTGGGCATCGGCATCACCGGCTCAGCGTAATCGCGAAGCTCTCCCATGATCCGGGGGTAGTCCTGACGGTAAGCAAACCGGGCGTTGACCGGCCAGGGCCCCATGAAGTCTGCGGGCTCCTGTGCCGCCACGATCGGGGGCCAGGTCATCCGCTTCTTCTGATGGTTCCAGATATCGACGATTGCTTCGTCGACATAGCGGGAGAGCACCGTATTGATATGGCTGAGCTTGGTCGTGTAGTCCTGATTCGGTTCGGTCCCTTTGGGGACTCCCTGCTTGACGCCGTCCAGTTCCTTCTGCCGGGCATCGGTCGCCGCCTTCAGGGCGTTGTTGGCAGAAAAATAGCCGTACATCGCCATTGGCACGATCAGGCCGGCCAGGATCCAGAAACGGTTCCGAATCAGCGGTTGTAATTTGTCCATGACGAACTCTCTGACGAAAATTTCAGGTGGTCAAAGGTCTGCATTCAGAACGACTGCGAGGACGTTACTCCGTCGGTGCCCCCTCGACAGGAGCCCCCTCTTCCCCTTCCGCACCGGGAGGTGGAGCATCCGTTCGCTGATCGGGAGGCACAAACTTCAGCAGGAACTGGATATCAAACTCCGTCTGTCGGAAAATCTGCAGGTTATTAGGATCGACGCTTCCGCCCGGGGTGGAAATCATGCCTTCATCCCCCCCCATTTGCGGCATCGTCGGAATGGCTCCGGGAGTCATCCCTCCCGCTTGCGGAGTCGTAAAGCGGGAAGTCTTTGTTTTCTTCCCGGGCTTCGTGGCGGCGACTTCGATCGGATCCTTGTAGAAGGCGATCGTCGCGTGGGAGATCCCCATGCGGGTCACATCGCGGGTCGGGAGTCCGGGAACTTCCAGCTTCGGCTGCTGCAGCCGTGACAGGAACTGGTGAGCCACATAGAGGATGCCGCTGTCTTCCGGAGTCTCTCCCTGATGCCAGGATTTCCCCCGAATCGTGTACAGGGTCGCGGGTCCCGAAGGAGCGGCGGCCTTGTCGGCTTCGGTCATGAACGTCTTCTGACTCGGGGTCAGACGATTGAACCAGGTCGCGGCATCGGGCAGGGGAGTGTTGCTGATTTCCGTAATACAGATCAGCTGCTTCTTCTCAGCCTGCTCAGGGGGAACCTCGACGTCTTCCGGATCACGGGGAAGACAATCGGTAATGGTATTGAGCACCTCCATGCCGACGATCTCCCGTCGACCTTTGGTATAGCCGTCGAGCTTGGCCTGAGCCTCGGCGAACTTCCCCTTTTGACCCTCATATTCACCGCCAAGCGCACTGACTTCTTCGCCGAACGTCTTTGCAGCTTCCTGAGCGGCGGCAAACTCAGGAGTGTTCACAGCGTTATTCGAAAACGCGTTGCCCACAGTCGACAGCGCAAACCCGGCCAGCATCACCGACGCGGCAGCCACAGCCCACGGCTTCTTCTTGCGGATTCGCCGTGCAGCGGCAATTTCCGGCGGCAGCAGCGTCGTGTGAATCCGGGAGAGCCCCAGCGACTGCAGGGCCAGACCATAGGGGACGGCAAAGCTCAACAGGTTTTCGCCGAACAGGGGCGAACTCAACACGGCATCACCCGCGAGAGCCTTGAAGGCATCCGGACGTTCCACTTCGTACTGCAGGTTCTGCTGCAGAAATTTCTGTAGACCCGCCAGTTTGAAGCCATTCCCCATGCCGATGACCTTGGTCACCTTGGCGGCACGATTCACGCTGGAGAAGTACCCGATCGACCGCTGAATGTCTGTCACATAGTCATTGAAGACCGGCCGCAGCGCCTGGAACACGGCACGCGGATCGGGAGCCTTGGTGGCGTTGCACTTCAGGTGTTCGGCCTTGGCAAAGCCGAGTTTCATTTCCTTGGCGAGTGCCCGCGTAAAGTGATTCCCCCCGATGGAGACATTGCGGATCCAGATTTTGTACCCGTTCGACACCATCACGGTGGTGTTGTCACAGCCCATGTCCAGCACGATGTAGTATTCGTCCCCGGGCTCACCTTCCGAGTTGCTGCGGATGTTCAGCTCATCGACACTGAGCACGCTGTACAGCGCCAGCGGTGCGATCTGAACGAGTTCCACTTCCACTTTGGCGTTGGTGTAAGGGCGCATCTGCTGGTACACCTGATCGCGCTTCATGGCGAACAGGCCGACTTCCGCATCCAGCAGGAAGCCCCCTTCAGTCGAACCGGCTCCGAGCGGCTGATAGTCCCAGACCATCTCTTCCAGCGAGAAGGGAATTTGCTGGCGCGCCTCGTATTTCACGATCTCGTGCAGCTTGTTGGCCTGGACGGGGGGCAGCTGAATGAAGCGGGCGAGGGCGGACGGTCCCGGCACACTGATGGCGATCTGGCTCCCCTTCAGGTCGTTGCGGGAGAGGAAGGTCTTCATCGCCTCCGGGACGATCTCTTCCGGAATGGCATCCGGCTGGCTGAGAATCTTCGGATACTGAATGTAGTCGAAGGCCTCGGCCACAATCTGATCCGTCTCCGGCAGATATCGGACCTTGACCGCCTTTAATGCCGACTGGCCGAGATCGATTCCCCACGCTGAACGTGCTTCCGCCATCGTCGCTGTTCCTCAACGCCAGATCTGTCCCGGCGGAGGGCACCATGGCAAAGACGCCGGGCAGACGGCTGCGAATTCAAGGAATTAGAATCAACTGAAGTGAATGGTTCTCAGTAGCTTAAGTGAACCGACAGGAGTTCGCAAATTCATTCCCTGTCGTTCAGGCTGCAACCGTCAACCCCGCACCCCGACGAGCGAGGCTGTAGGGATTATTCGGAGCAAAGGATTGGACGAACAGGCTCTGGAAAAAGTTTCCGTGAAATCCAGAGAAAAACAGCGGCGACGCTCTGCCCGGGGCGTGCATTTTTCAGCAATTCACCGAGCCCCAGGCAGGGAAAGCACCATTCTCGGCCTCCATTTCCCGCCCCAGCCCCCGGCAAAATCCCTCCAGACGGCGCCGCCCGCCCTCACCCAAACAGAGCCCGACAACTCCTCCGTCACCCTTCACGAACCCGACGAAACATCCGCCCCCCGGGAATGAAACTCAGACCAACGCTGCCAGGCATAGGTCCATTCCATCCACATTCGCATGACACTCCACAGGCTGCGCATCCGGGCCAGATGCTCCGGAGGGATCGCCCGCTGCTCCTTGACGGACGACTGGGCCGCCGACTTCAGCCCCCAGCGCTCCGCGAGCGAAGCGCACAAACCATCTGCCGACAGATCTGGATCGGCCTCCTCGTGCAGGCAGTTCGCGGCGTCGGCCATGACAAACAACTCAAACAGCTGACTGCGGGCAGGGTCCATTTCCAGCGGTTTTCCTGCCGTTTCACATTCCCTGATAATTGCGTCAACGCGATCAAGAATGCGGGTCTGTAACTCGGGTCCGACCAGTGCGGCGGCATCTTCTTGCATGGGTGGACTGTTTCTCGTAACAACTTTTGTGAAAATATCTTCCGTTCCCGGCCGCTGTGGCCGATTCTTCCAGTTGTAGACCGTCTCCGCAGCCTTGGCAACTGCCGGGTCAGGCCGATCGCACTTCCCGCAGCCGACCTCCCGGCAGATTCACTGAGATTTGATTGTGTTCCACCGCAAATCTCTCTAAACTGCTCGACCCTGCCGACGATCTTCGTACGCGCAGAAATCTGTAACATAAGTGATTGTGGATCATTCCGATGAGTATCGATAAAAGTCTGAAGCGGGGCAGCCGCCTCTCCCGGTCACGCAACGTGCTGAAGCGTGATGAGCGCATCGCACAGCTGCGGGCTGACGACCGCTGGATCGAAGGGTCCAGCCCGTTCGGATTGCCCAAGGTCCGCGTGCAGAAGGCTGTGCTGGGCAAGAAG
Source organism: Planctomicrobium aquicomposti (assembly GCF_051466325.1). Classification (NCBI taxonomy): domain Bacteria; kingdom Pseudomonadati; phylum Planctomycetota; class Planctomycetia; order Planctomycetales; family Planctomycetaceae; genus Planctomicrobium; species Planctomicrobium aquicomposti. The sequence continues at coordinate 262,936 of NZ_CP195792.1, read as the reverse complement.
AAGAAAGAAAAGAAGGAAGACGACGCCGCCACTCCCGCCAAGGGCAAGGCCGCCAAGGGCAAGAAGTAAGGTTGGCCGTCTGACGCCGAGAGCGTGCTGCATCTGACAGGCAGCACGCTGCCGCCGAGAGTCCGATCCGGGCGATTCCACGGGTTTCCGATCCGTGGCTGCCCGGGGTCAACGGCTGTCGAGCCCCCAATAGCCTCTTCTTCCGGTTGTCGCTGCGCTGAGCACTCTGCTTGAGCTCCTGACTCTTCGCGGCCCGCTGTCCTGAGAGCCGCTTGGCTGCCGATTGACCGGCCCCCACCACGGGAAAAGTGTGCCTTTTCCCATACGGTATGCTCGCTCGGCGAGAACCGGAACGAACAACCTGCTCCGACTGGAGCAACCTCTGCCCGTTGAATTCCGCCTCCTTGCCACGCGACCCGGAACGTGTCCCCAATCCGCGTTACGGAGCGGAAGGCTGGTCACGCCCGATCTGCTGCAGCAGTCCCTGCGTCGCTGCCAACTCGTTCACGACCCCCTGCTCCAGCGAGGGCTGTTCTTCACCCGGCAGGACGCCCCAGGTATAGGTCTCGACCTCAAGATGAGGAGCGTAATCGAGCCCAGCCACTGCTGCGAGCGCTCCCTTTAATTCCTGGCGGGTCGTCTGCAGCGGCCCCAGTTCTTCGCGGTGCACCGGCACATGAAAATGAACCCGCCACGCCTCCGCCTCACGGAACTCGACCGGCGGACTCTCCAGCAATTCCCTTGTGAGGTCCTGCCGGTGAGCAATCTCCCCACTGCGCGAGCGAACAAAGGTCTGGTGCAGGTAGCGTGGCTCCACGTAGGCCTGCAGAGCCTCCATGGCGGAACGGTTTTCCAGTGGAGCCTCCACATGAATCGCACAGGTGATGTGCACTTTGTTGATGCGGACATCGGCCTGTGAAAACTGCCTGATCGTGCCGGGGATGTCTTCAAACTCAACTGCCTGATGGCAGACGTCATAACAGAGCCCGAGATGCCGACGGGCTTCATCCAGCAGACTCCGCTGTTCGGCCGACGCGTACAGGCGATCAAAGAAGGCGAGCGTCTCGGGAGTGGTTTCCAGCAGACAGCACGGCTCCGGCTCAATGGCCAGCCGGATGATCCGACCCGTTTCATCATGCAGCTCATCCAGCTGTCGGGCCAGTTCCAGTAGCTGACCGATGCAGCGATCAATGAAGTCCACCGGTTGCGGAAACCCCTTAAAGCCGAGTGGAACTGTCGAGATGCTCCCCTCCACCCCCTCGGGCATCAGTTCTGACAGAACATTCGCACAGCGGGCGGTATACCGCAGTCGATCGGGATGAGCCCAGTCGGGGAGATAAACGTTTTCCTTCACCCGGGTTCCGTGGAAGTTGCCAAACGGAAACGCATTCAGCGAATAACAGACCAGCTCCCCTTCCCGCAGGACCTGCTGGAGCGATGGCAACAGCTCGGGTGCCTGTTCCAGCTCCCCGATCACCGTCGCCGGCAGCCACAATCCCGCCGCAATCCGGCTCCCGAGTTGCCGCCGCGCGGGAATCGTGAAGTTCTGCAGCCCCTGCAGGACCTCCGCCACAGTCTGCCCGGGATGGACGTTCGTGCAATAACCGAGAGGAAGCGTGCTGAGCGACATGGGAAAAGGTTCTTGAATGAAATCGGCGGTTTCCCGCGAGGATAACATCCCCGGGGACGGAAGAGCAGCCGCTGAACTGGTCCGGTTCCGTTTGCCTGATCTGACAAGAATGCGTTACGCTGACGTTCTGAATGAAATGACGAAACTCTTCGCACCGAGCGGGGTTTAATCACGAGAGCCCGACCGGGCGTATCAGCCATAGAACTGCGTTCGTATTGTGGTGACGACTCCCGTCGGTTCCTCCGCCTATCTTCGTGACCCGGACGTGCAACTGATGTTGCGCGTGAAAGGGGGAGATGAACCTTCATTCGCACAGCTGGTCGCAAAATACCAGGACCGCCTGATTGCGGTCTTTACGAATATGTTTAATGACTCCGCGCTGGCCGAAGATCTGGCGCAGGAAGTTTTTTTACGAATCTATCGTGCACGACAGGGATACGAGCCGACCGCCAAGTTTTCGACCTGGGTTTTTCAGATTGCCAGCAACCTCGCCAGCAATTCCCGACGAACCAAAGGCCGCAAGAAAGAGGTGCAGTTTCAACCCGGCACATCAGCCTCCCAGATGATGACCCCGGGGGAACAGCTGGTGCCGGAGAAATCCGGCATGATGCCGACCCGTCAGGCAGACGCCGACGAACTGCGTGAACGGGTGCAGGCCGCCATGGAAACCTTGAGTGAGCGGCAGCGGATCGCCGTGCTGCTGCATAAGTTTGAAGGAATGAGCTACGCCGACATCGGCGATGCCATGGGAATGAGCCCGCAGGCGGTGAAGTCACTGTTGTCGCGGGCACGTGAAAACCTGCGTGTGGCCCTGGAGGGTTACGTCAGCTAGAGCATTTTGACTTTTGATTGAGCCGGTCTCGCCACGCGGCACTGAGCATTTCAGTACCCGAAACGCTCGCTGCCCCGAGACGGAAAAGTGCAACCCGCCAGTGAGCAGGCCGCACTTCCGACCAGCCCGCTGGATTGCTGAAGCACACCGTTTGCGGAATGGATTCCAAGAATCGTTTTTTTGCGGCAGGACAAATCGACTTCTCAAAAAAAATGCACTAATCACAGGCCGCACCGGGCCGTCGTCTCTGTCATCGGTTTCCTGCCGATGACCGTCGCTCCGGCGCAGAAAAGGGCTGCGTTTTCGTCAGTTCAAATCGCATGGAAAAGATCACCCGACTTTCTCCTGAAGATCGCGATAATCTGTCCGCCTATCTCGACGGCGAACTGGATGAGCAGGCGACGCGCCAGATCGAATCGATCCTCACACACAATGCGGTCGCCCGGAACGAAGTCGAAATCCTCGCCCGGACGTACGACCTGCTGGATTCCCTGCCGCGTCCGAAGGCCTCGAACGAGTTCGTCGAAAAGACCGTCGCCACCGCCAAGCTGGAAAACTTCCGCAAGCCACTGGCTCAACAGGCGTGGTTTCAGACCCTGCAGAAGTGCGCTGTTCTCGGTTTGTGGACGGCTGCCATGGTGGCCACCGCCACCGCGGGCTACGCACTGACGAACCGCCTCACCGCCGACCCCGATGAGCTTCTGCTGCTGGATCAGCTGCCGGTCATTCAGAACTTTGACTCGGTCAGTGAAGTGCAGAGTATCGACTTTCTGAATCGTCTCTCCGGTGAAAAAGAACTGCTTCAGGAGATCCGTCCGGAGACCACGCCATGAATCGTACGATCATCCGTCTCTGGCTGCTGCTCTCGGTCTTCCTCGCTCTCGGACTGGCCCCCTTTCTGGCCCGCGGAGACGAACAAATCCATCAGCGTCGTGCAGCGAATGCGGCAGCCATCGCCCGGCTTTCCACCACGGAACGGGCCCGTCTGATGCGGAATCTGGAACTCTACAAGAAGGCAACCCCGCAGCAGCAACAGGCCGCGCGCGAGTTCCAGCAGGCGCTGGCACATGACCAGGCAACCAATCATGGTGAACTCACCGCCATCATGAACCAGTACACGAACTGGCTGAAGACGATCACACCCCGTCATCGCGACGAACTGCATCACAAGCCGGAGACGACCGCCCGCATCGATCTGATGAAATCCATCGTCAAGGAGGAGCAGAACCGCGTGATGGGCCGGTTCGTGGCCCGTCGCGGGAACAACTGGGGATTCATGGGGGGCCGCATGGGTGACCGCCGGCTGACCAATGACGAGTTCCGAAAGCTGTTCACGCAACTGGAGACGTTAACGCTCCCCAGCCTTGTGCCGGCGCAGCAGGCCGAGATTCAAGGCAAAGAGGGAATCGCCCGGGATGTGCAGCTGCTGCAGGCACTCCGGGATCTGGATGTCGAAAAACGCCCCCTCCTCGTGCATCAGCCCGCCGCGTTTTCGGAACTGGCCGCTCACATCGACCAATACACCGACAATGCACGGATTCGCGACTTCATCCACAATTCCGGCAACAACAATGACGGGCTGTTCGGACGTGAGCCCAAGCTGGCGAACTCCAAAGAGGCCCGTTTGGCGATCGTGCTCTACCTGTCCTTACTGGCCCAGCTGAATGAAGACCGCCGTGAAGTCCGACAACCCAGCGACAGCATGCTGAAAGAGGAACTGCTGACCCTTCCGCCCGATGTGCAGGAGATGCTGCTGCAACTGGAAGCGAGTGACTTCAAAACGGACCTGCGGAATACCTTCGTCAACCGGAATCAACCCGTGAAGCCAGAGGTGCTGAATGAAGTCTTCGGCATGGGCCGGAACTTGCGCATGGGTCCGGGAGGCCCCGGCGGAGGAGATGGCCCTGACCGACGGGGTCTGCCGGGCGGACGGGGACCGGGAAGAGGTCCGCGCGACGGTGGTCCACCGGGAGAAGGGGCCCCGCCACCCCGCCGGGGTTCGCGTCCGGAAGAGGGCCGAGGCACCGGTTTTCCAGGTGACTTTTTCTTCGAGCCGGAAGGGAGGGGTCCGCCCCCCAGCGGAGAACGACCTGGCCCTCCGCCACCCCGCAACGGCCAACGGCCAGAGCCGCCCGATGGGCTCGACAATTGAGAGAAAATCAGGCTCGAGCCTGCTCACCCATGACGCCGACAATTCTTCGCGTATCGCCCTGAAGGGACGTGGGGATCTTCTTCCGGAGTGATGTGGCCTGTTCCCGACTCTCCAGTCCTCTCCACGCGGAGTGGGACTTTCTGTAAGCGAAGAGCCTGCTGCGCGGGCACTGGAAAGAGCAACCTGCTCCAAGGCTGTTGAGCAGAAGCCTCACCGTCCTCGCCACGCGGAGTGGGACTTTCTGCAAGCGAAGAGCCTGCTGCGCGGGCACTGGAAAGAGCAACATGCTCTAATGGATCGGATTCCAGATCTGGTGCAAGGAGGAACGAATGAGAGCGGGACTCTGCCTGCTGATGGGCTGGTGCTGCCTGACCGCACAGGCGACGGCGGGCGAGGTCGTTCCGGTGCAATCGGTCGTCATTTCGTTGATTGACGATGTCGCTGTTGCGTCGCAGGATAGCGGAATCGTCCGCAAGCTCCTCGTCCGCGAGGGGGATCGGGTCGAGGCCCAGGCCGAGTTGGGCGAATTGGATGACATTGACGCCCAGCTGGAGCGTCAGCGGATGCTGGCGGAACTGCAGATCGCCCGGACAGCGGCAGCCAGTCGCCTGAGCGTGCAGCTCGCGGAAAAAGCCTTTGGCGTGGCCAATGCCGAATTGCTCCGCTCCGAAAAGTCGAACGAGAAATATCCGGACGCCGTCTCCACGACCGAGCTGGACAAACTCCGTTTCGCACGCGATCAGGCGGAGCTGCAGATTCAGCATGCTCGCGAAGAGATGGCGCAGGCAGAATTACAGGTGCTGCTGAAGCAGGCCGAAGTCGATATCGCAAATCGGCGCATCGAGCGGCGGCGCTTTCGGGCTCCGCTCGCCGGACTGGTCGTCAAAGTGGAGCGACAGCCGGGTGAATGGATTCAGCCAGGCGAAACGCTCTGCCGGATTCTGCGCACGGACCGGTTGCGGGCAGAAGGCTTTGTCTCGCTGAAGGACGGAGTCATTCGACCGGGACAACCGGTGCAGCTTCGACTCCAACTGGAAGGGGCTCCTCTCCATGTCTTTTCGGGAGTTCTCAGCTTCGTCGATCCGGAAGTCAATCCGATCACCGGCCAGTATCGTGTCTGGGCCGAGATTGAAAATCCGGACGAGATCCTGCGTCCCGGACTGCGACCCGAGATGCTGATTTCCCCCGCCCCGCCAGCCACCAGCGCTCCATGACCGCCAGTCCGCCTCCTGCCGACATCGTTCTTCCGGTCTGCCGCCGGCATGATCTGGTGATCGTCTCCAACGGCCCGGCAGGGGCTCCCCGCTGGACCGTCAAAGATCCACTTTCACTCCAGTTCTTCCAGCTGGGGGAAGCGGATCACTTTGTCTTTTCCCAACTCGACGGTCAGATCACGCTCTCGGAACTGCAGGAGCGTTTTCACGGTCAGTTCGCCCCCCGGGTGTTGAGTGCGCAGCAGCTTCTGGCCTTCATCCAGCAGCTCTGGGGACAGGGATTGCTGACGGTCAACCGTTTCGGACTCTCTACAGAGTTGCTGGCCCGCCAGACAGAGAGCCGGCAGCAGACACGTCGCGGCTTCTGGAAAAATCTGCTGGCCATCCGATTTCCTGGAATCAATCCGGATCCACTCCTTTCCGCGTGCCTTCCTTTTGTCGGCTGGATGTTTTCGCGGACGGCGGTCCTCTGCACGCTTACGCTGATGATCAGTGCTGTCGTGCTGGCGGCGAATGAATCGGAAACACTGCTGCGCGAGATTCCGCAGGCGGCCAACATCTTCCGGGCGGACCGTCTGCTCTGGCTGATGCTGACGATCGGAGTGATCAAGATACTGCACGAGCTGGGACATGCGCTGACCTGCAAGAAATTGGGGGGGGCGTGCCGCGAACTCGGCCTGATGCTGCTCGTCCTGACCCCCTGCCTCTATTGTAACGTTTCCGACTCGTGGCTGTTTCGCAGCCGCTGGCAACGGGCTGCAGTCAGCGGCGCAGGGATGTACGTGGAACTGTTTCTCGCGAGCCTGTGCACATTCCTCTGGCGTTATTCAGTCCCGGGGTTGTTTCATGCACTCTGCCTGGATGTCATGCTCATCTGCTCGGTGAATACCCTGCTGCTGAACGGCAACCCTCTGCTGCGCTACGACGGTTATTATCTGCTGGCAGATCTGGTGGACATTCCCAATCTGCGCAGCCGGTCGATGAATCTGGCCCGCTCCTTCTGGACGCGAATCTTCTTTGGAGTCACGCTCCCCGCTCCCCAGCCGGTGAGCGGTCTGCCACGGGTGGCAATGACGTTCTACGGCATCGCCTCGTGGGTCTATGGGTGGCTGCTGCTCGTCGGGATTCTCTGGATGCTGTATCGTCTGGCGGCCGCTCAGGATCTGCAGTCTGTCGTACTGGCCGTGGCTCCGTTGCTGGTGGGGGGACGGATCGTTGAGACCGGCAGGCAGTGGGGACGCATGACCGAATTTCTCAAACGCGACGGCCAGTTTCGCCCCCGTCGATTCGCGGCGGCGGTCGTCGCCGTCACCGCACTGCTCGCGTTGCTGCTGGCGTGGCCCTTTCCGAAGTCGCTGCGGGCTCCGGTGCGCGTCGTTGCCGCGGAACGACAACCGGTCTTCGTCACATCACCGGGACAGCTGCATCTGCCGAATCGACTCCGGGCAGGAAAGGAAATCCGGCAGGGAGAGTTGCTCGCGGTGCTGACCAACCCGGAGATTGAACGGGACATCGCCCGACTGCAGGGGGAGGTCGCCCGTGCCCGCAAACGTGTCGAACATCTGGAGGGTCGTCAGTACGCCGACCCGCAGGCGTCATCGCAACTGCCTTCCGCGCGGGCAGCTCTCGCCGACGTGGAGGAACGACTCGCCCGCAGAACCGAAGATGCCGGACGACTCCGGTTGACCGCTCCCCAGGGAGGCATGCTGCTGGGAGGAGAACAGCCTGCGTCCACTTCACGATCTGATCTCCGCCTGCAGCGGGAAGGGGAACCGTTCCAGCCGCAGAATGAAGGGGCCTGGCTGGAGGCGGGGCTCCCGTTCTGTGTGATCGGCAACGCGACAGCGCGAGAGGCGGTCTTCTATGTCGATCAGGCGGAAGCGGCGACACTGAAGCCCGGAGCCGCGGCCGAGTTCACTGTTCCGCAACTGGGAGGAACCGTCCTGCAGGGGAAGGTTGTGGAAGTGGCCGTCAGCCCGGTGGTGCAGATTCCCGATGTGCTCGCGCACTCTCAGGCGATCCCCGGTGTGGCGACAGGGCGTGGCGGCCTGCAACCGCTCGCCCCCCTTCACGAGGTGCGGGTGCAGTTCGCACATCCCGACTCCGTGCTCGCGGTCGATCAGCCCGGCTGGGGGAGGATCGACGCGGGGCGAGAATCGTTGTTCACGCGGGGCCTGCGTGCCGTGCGACGGACGATGACGTTTGACCTGTAGACCCGCAGCTCCCACTCACAAGACCAGGGGTGTAACGCTACCCCGGGCTTGCGGGGATGCAAAGCAGTTTGACCGGGGATGGCCTTGTCCTCGCCACGCGGAGGTCAGCATTCCCCAGACGAAACGCTGGCGGCGCAGCACATGGAACCAACCGGCTTCAGTCGCCGTGTAACTGCCGCAACCGGCTGGAGGTCCGCAGCATCCACTGAATCCGTTCGAACTCGTTAAGCCAGTCCTGAATCACGTCGGCAGTGAGGTCATCGGCGACCGCGAGACCGGTCGGACACGAAGCTCCCGCCAGATTCCGCACCAGACTCCGGTACTTGGAGAGCGTCCGGTCCCCAGCGCGACCGCAGAACTGGCCATCTTCACTCAGAAAGACGACGGCCGGCACGCGGGCTCCCCCGCAGGTGGTCAATTCACTCGCCAGACCCGAGTCATCGCGGTCGGCATAGCGGATCTGAATCAACGGGCTGGCTGCGGCAAAATGCTCGAAGATCGGACACTGATTCACACAGTCGCCGCACCAGGCGCCCGCGAGGACCAGCACCTTCATTTCGCGGGTGAAACTGGCGAGTAACGCCTGCTGTGCCTGCGTCAGCGCGATCGACGCGTGGAAGTCGGCCCAGCGGCGACGCTGTTCTTCGGTCCCGTATTTTTCAAGGAAGGCAGTGTAGGGATAAGCTGCTGCAAACGCGTCCGCATAGTTGATCATCGTCGGTCTTCTCGGCAAAGAAAGGGGCTCACGAAGTCTGCAGAATCGGCTGCAGTCCGTCAACCGGCGAGCGCCCACCCTACAGAATGCTGAATTCTTCCAGATCTGTCGCGAACTCGGCAGCCGGACCATGCCGCAGCCGCTCCCGCAGACTGTCGAACCACGCGGCGGGTGGCATTCCGTAGGGCCGGAATTTCTCCGCCGTTCCGGTCTCTTCCCGGTAGAGCAACGCCCGGTGCGTCCCCAGCCGCGACGCGGCGGGAGAGTCGATGAAGTTGCTGGAATCGGACGCGTTCATCTGGAACGCGACTCTCGTTTCCAATTCTTTCTGTGACTGTCGACTCAGCCAGCGCTCCAGATTATTCATGGAATCGCACCAGATGATGACATGAATTCCCATCGCGGGCCCCTGCGTCAGCAGATCGGCGAACAGCTTCCCCGGCTCCACGGGCTTCTCGGAGGGCTGACTGCCGAAGGAGCTGAAGCTGTAATCATCTTCCGCCTTGCGCAGGTCACGAAACCGGGCAAGGTTGAAGACCAGCAGAAAGAGGGGCGGGGCGGTCGTATCCGCTTCGGCTTCCCGGCGTTTCATTTCCGTCGTCAGGGACTGCAGCACCCCGACCACGTCATTGACGTGCGACAGCCGGGTGTTTCCGGTGAGGGCCTGGGCCCCCTTCTTCCAGCTCTCGTACTCCAGACTTCCCGGATGACTTCCATCCAGAATCTGGATTGTCGGCTGCTCGGGTCGGTTCGTTCCCGCGGCTGAAAGGGCAATCGCCGAAGCGGTCATCAGCCCGAGTGCGGCTTCGGAATCCTGTCCCACAATCAGCAGATGGCTGCCGCTGTGACGATGAAACGTCATCGACGTCGGCGGAGCGATTTCCACGGCGTCTCCCAGCCAGATCGTTGGCGCTGCGGCCGGTTCCGGGCGGGTCGAGAACGTATCGATCACGGTGGAGACGAGTCCGTTGCGGGTCAGGTCGCTGGGAATGTTCCCTTCAAATACGACAGGCGAGGGGGCCTCGACTCCCCGTCGCATCGTCCGCTCGCGAATCAGCTTGAGGGCGGCATCGCGTTGATCATCGCTCAGCCAGGCGATCTGGAACGGATGATTCCCCTCCATGACGCCGTTGGCATCGTTGTAGATCGCTTCGCCGGGACGAGTCAGCAGCCGCGCAGCGGTGTTTTCTTCACTCAGAATGAGATGAGCATCTGCTTCACTGCACTGCAGAGCGACACGCACAGCCACCTGACCGAGTGTACTGCGCGCCAGCGAATACGCGCCTCCCAGCGTCTGCGACCCCAGCACCACATGCATGCCGAAGGCCCGCCCCTGTCGCACAAGCCGGTCCAGCAGGAGCGCCGCCGACTGGCCGAGCTTGTCGTCCTCCACGAAGAACTCCTGGAACTCGTCCACAATCAGCAGAATGCGCGGCAGAGGCTTGTTCGTCGCATTCCGGTATCCCGCGATGTCCTGGACGCCATGCCGCCGAAACAGCTCTCCCCGTTCCTGCAGTACTTCATCCAGCTTCTGCAGCGTGCTGACTCCGAACTCACGATCGCTTTCAACCGCAATGACCCGGGCATGAGGGAGCTGATGAGAGGCATAACTCTTGAACTCGACCCCTTTCTTGAAGTCGATCAGATAGAAGTTCACTTCATCCGGACTGTAATGCAGCGCGAGATTCGTAATCAGAATGTGCAGGAAGGTCGACTTTCCGGAGCCGGTTTTCCCGGCCACGAGCATGTGCTGGGAGGTTCCTTTTCCCAGACGCATCCGCTGCAGCTTGGTCGCTCCCGCCCGTCCCAGCGGAATTTCGATCTCCTTGCGACTGTCCCCCGCCCAGATCGATCTGGGGTCCGGAGCGATCCGCTCGAACGACACTTCCACGCGCCGGGCATCTTTGGAAGCTTCGCCCACCATTTTCACAATGGCGGTAAACTGATCGGATGGAGGGGGCCGGTCGAGATCGATCGGCCAGGCTGCGAGTGCTGCCTCACGCAGATAAAATGAGAGCCGGCTCCCATCCCCCAGCGGTCCTGTTTTGCGCTGAGCCGCAGCCGTGGTCAGCGAATCGAGACTGTCGTCGAAGTCCCCTTTGCCATCAGTCCATTCCAGCGGATCGACCGACTTCTGATACGCGGTCGATAACTCGGAGCCGCGCCATTCCAGCGACGTCATCCGCGGTTCAACGTCCGCCAGCCGAAACCCGTTCGGGAGTTGCTTGGTCGTGTCGAGACTCATCAGCGTATAGACCCCGCAACGTGGTCCGCTGTTGATAATGCTGATCAGTCGACGGGCCGCGATCTCACTGAACTTCGAAGGAAAATCACTGATGATCAGAATGTGATACGGCTCGGCCACTTCCCCTGCCGAAGCGTTGTACTCTTCGATCGTCTGGAATTCATTCCGCAGGTACTTCTGCAGCACGTTTTCCATATGCTCGGTCAGGTCGGCCAGCCGCGCCTCGATCTGATTCGGCTCGGTCCAGATGCGACTGGTCACCAGCATTTCATCATAGTCGGCCAGGTGCATGAAGCCGCCGAAACTTTCGCCCAGCCCAACCGGATCGATAATCGTCAGCCGCAGCTTCCCTGGAGGGATCAACGTCAACAGACGGAGAACCACCGATTGCAATGCCAGGACCGCCTGCTCGCGCGCCGCCAGTGAAGGACACCGAAACAGCAACGATGTCGCCGTCGGAAACTTCAGGAGCGCGGGCAACCGATAGGCAGTCTGCCGGGGAGCCAGCCGCACATCCTCGGAAATGGCCCCTGACCAGACATTCAGATCCAGAACATAATCCCCGAGACGAACCGCATCCGGGATTCGGGCCGACGGGGACCAGTTCCCCTGCGAGAGCAATTTCCAGTCGGGAAATTTGGTCTCCCCTTCCTGCAACAACTTCCGGCTGGTGGAGTCGAAGTTCTGCCAGACTTCATCCCATTCCGCCTTCAGCGTGCTCCACAGCTCCCGTTGTGTCCGCTGCCGATTGCTGACGTAATGCTGCAGCGCCTGATCTGCGGTGCCGATCGCCTGCTCCCAGTACGCGGTCGCCGCCTGCACCTGCCGGGCATGCTCTTCGTGAATCATCGACAGCTGCGCGTCCCGCTCTTGCGTCAGTCGACTCCATTCCTGATCGTGCCGCTTGCGTTCCAGATTCAACTTTCGCTGTCGGGTCCGTTCAATCAGTTCGACCTGACTGCGGTGTGCGGATTCATACCGCCTGAGTGCCTCCTGCCGTTCCTGAGCGATCTGTCGACGATGCAGCTCGGTCTCTTTCTGCTGACGCTCCAGCTGCTCTTTGGCATATCGCAGCCAGAACTGATGGGCCCACTCCGCTTCCGCCGACAGATCCTGAATCAGCCCCAGAACCTCAGACTGCTGTGACATCGCCAGGCTGTAAAAGATCGCCGTGAGGATCAACCCTGCCACGGCTCCAGCACCGAGGGAAATGCCGATCCACATCCCCTGCTGACGCCCCCCTTCAAATCCGAGTAAGGTCGGGTCGACGAAAAAATAAAAGGGAGCGGCAATCAGCGCAGTCAGAATCGCGAACAGAACCAGACTCATCGCTCCGCGCACCAGCCGGGGCATCCACAGCTTGGCGAGACGATCGAGCTGCTTGCGGGTTTCTGTGGTGGCGGTGGCGAACCGCAGCTGCGCCGATTCGCGATCGTGGGGAGGATCCACCGGTTCCCGGGGCAACGGACGCGCTGCTCCGCGAGAGTCAAAGGCCTGCTGGACCATTGTTTCCAGTCCGGCCAGTTCCGTCCCCTGTTCTTCTTTCGATTTCTGCAAGACCGCCTTGAAGCGATCGAATTCTTTCAGCGGCCCATCTTCAGCACGCTCGTCCAGGACAGAAGAGACGACCCATTCGCTGTTGTCGCGGGCCTGTTCGATGTCGGCCGAACCCTTGGCCGCTTCCGCCTCGATCCCTCGCAGTGTGTCGTAGTGGCGACGGTCTTCCTCGGCGATCAGCGCGTTCGATTCCTGCTCCACCGCCTGCAGTACCGACTGAAATTCACTCTCGATCCCCTGCAGATGTTCATTGCGTCCCTGCAATTGAAGGGAGAGCGTGTCACGGAAGGTCTGCTCCTGAGGATCAGGTCCGGCGGCCGCTGCGCGGAGTGCCTCTTCCGCCGCCTGCCGACGATCAATCCCGCGCTGAAACTGAAAGAGCAGTTCTTGATAGTCGATCATATCCGGGCACACTTGCGGCGATGGAGAACAAGTCAGCGCGATCGAGCGACCTGCTCCTCCTGAAATGTCTCCCCTGCAACTGGCAGACTTCTCCAGCGGTCGCGGGAATCGACGTGATCACCCAATCGTATTTTAAGTCGATTTCTGAAAAACGGACAGCAGAGGGGGGAGAGCGTCCTGGACTCGCTCCGCTGCAATGGAAGAGAAAACGGGAGATTGCCCCCAGTCTCCACACGCGGCCCGTGAGCATTCGACCGCAACGTTGCGGGGAGTTGCCAATAAAAACGGACATGCGGGTGATCCCACATGTCCGAGAGGTCGAGTTCGAATTGAAATCAGCAGGCCCGGCGGACTGACGCACTCAGCGCTTCGCGTGTACTCCTTACACGGCCGGAGAGTTCACCACGATTTGCCGCTCGAGCGGGTGATTCGCCAAGTCCCCGCGTGGCGAGGACGAAAGATCCGAATCACATCGGTCGGGCCCTGAGATTCACTCAGTAGCTGAACTGCTTTTCCAGTTTCTCCGCACAGGAGACGCAGAAGCGTGCATGCGGGATCACTTTCAGACGGGTCTTCGGAATCCAGCACTTGGAGGGGGGCCGACCGTGGTCCATGCACCCTTCGCAGATTCCGAATGTTCCATCTTCAATCTTCTTGAGGGCGACGCGGATCTCCTTGAGGACCTCCTGATCGCTCTCCATCACCCGCAACGAGAAATCCTGCTCGTAGGTCTCCGTTCCCAGTTCAGCCATATGGGTGGGGCTTTTGGAATCCGAAGACGTTCCCAGTGCTCCGCTCGTGAGGGTTTGCACGTCACCCCGCAGTCGGGACTGAAGCGAGAGCAACAGGTCTCGGAATTGTTCAAGGTCTTTGGTCTTGAGCATTTTCTGGTACTTCCGATCTCAAAGCAGGAATGCGGAAAGAGAAGAACCTCATTATCCCTGCAATCTGTGCGGATTTCAACCCTGACACATGAACAGAAGTTCACACCACCCCTCACGTCATAGGAATGGGACGCCTGAACGACTCTGAAAGCCTTCTTTTGCGGCAACCGGATTCCCACTGCGCCAACTTTTTAATTCGCCCACGAATTATTTTGATGGTTTTCTGTTGCAATCGCATCGGATGCGATCTAAAAGAACGTTTTGAACGTTTCAAAGGAGCAGACATGTCCGAGCAAATCGCAACGATGGCTGGTCAGTACTCCCGCGACAGCCGCCAGGTCGAACGGTGTCGGGAACTTCAAAAACTCGAAATCCGCTTTATTTCCGCCACGGAGTTTGCTCACCTTTCAGATGAAGTTCTGACAGCGGAGCGTCCGACGGAACTTCACGAATTGACCGATTCTCAATCCACCAGTGGAAGTGGCTATCAGCAGCTCCCACTGCTGACTCCGGCTGGCGAACAGTATCTGTTCCGCCGGATGAACTATCTCAAACACCGCGCCCGGGCATTGCAGAAGAAACTGAGCACCGCTCGCCCCTGCGTGGCGACCATGGATCAGCTCGAAACGTTTCTTTCGGAATCGGCGCGCTGCCGGGACGAGCTGGTCAGCTCGAACCTGCGACTTGTCACAGCGCTCGCCGGCAAATTCGCCGGGGCGCCGACCGACTTCGACGAACTCGTCTGCGAGGGAAATCTCGTCCTGGTGAACGCTGTCGACAAATTCGACTACAGCCGGGGCTTCCGCTTCAGCACCTATGCCACTCATGCCGTCCAGCGGCACTACTTCCGCCTGATGCAGCGTCGGCAGCGACGTCAGCAGCGGGAGGTTTCAACTGCCAATGAAATCCTTTCGGATGTCGCCTGCAACCGCGAGCCGAATTCTCTTCCCGATTTTGCGATGGCCGCCCTGCTGGTCAGCCACTTCGATGAATGCCTTGATGAACGTGAAAAATTCATCCTGGAGCATCGGTTTGGCCTGAACAATCGTCCGGCCTCGGGAACCCTGAAGGCGATTGCCGAAAGTGTCGGCTTGAGCAAGGAGCGGGTCCGCCAGCTCCAGGCGCGGGCCGTGGAAAAGTTGCAGGATCTGGCGTTGCGGTTACAGCTGCATCCCGAAACAGCGCTGTAACAGTCGTCCGCGTGTTTGTGTCGTGACCCGCATCGGCAGTGTTCGGTTAACCCGGACGCTGCCGATGTCGTTATTGACAGTGCCGAATCGACCGGACCCTCCGAGACGAGTCCGACTGATCTTCCTCCTGCGACAGATGGTCGCCTCTGTCGCTCCCCCCCGGCAAAAGCTTTTCCCTCACCCAGCGCTACGGGCACCCGGACGAAAGGGGGATCGTCCCACGCCGAAAATGCGCGAACGCAAAAAATGTCGCAGAACTCTCATTTCGCTCCGGTGTTTGAATCGGCGAACTCTCCAGAATTGTGCATGGGGCCAATCTTCTCTCCCCCTGCCGGTCGTTTCGCGAGGAGCATGTCATGCGATCACGCATGTTCGCCGTGGCTGGTTTCTTCTGCGTCTTAAACCTCTTGAACACTGCCGCCCGGGCCGGAAACCAGGCACTCCCCTCTTCTGAACAGGCGACCGCCGCCCAAGTGGACCGACTGCTGGCAGAGTTTTTCGAGCAGGCTGGAGTCACTCCCGCACCGCTGAACAACGATCAGGACTTTCTTCGACGGGTGTCGCTCGACCTGACCGGCGTGATTCCCTCTCCCCAGGCTGCCACGCTATTTGGCCTCGATCCCCATCCGGAGAAACGGGCCCGCATGATTGATCAGCTGCTGGAATCGGACCGCTATGCCCGCTTCTGGGCGAGCTACTGGGCGGACGTCATTTTCCTGCGTGCCACCGAGCAGCGGGCTCGTCTCGCCCAACCTGCTTTCGAACGCTGGATGGGAGAGCAACTCGACTCGAACCGCCCCTGGACCGAAGTTGCCCGGGAATTGATTGTCGCGACCGGCCCTGTCACCGAAGCGGGTGAAACAGCGCTCCTCTTTGCTCACACCGGGGTCCCAGAAGAAGTGGCGGCCGAAGTCTCGCGGATCTTTCTGGGGATCCAGATGAGCTGCGCGAACTGTCACGATCACCCGACCGACCAGTGGAAGCGGACGCAGTTCCATCAGCTGGCGGCCTACTTCCCGCGGGTGCAGGTTCGCCGCGAAACGCCGAATGACAATCAGTCGTACGCTGTCTCTTCACTGAATGTCGCCCGCCCCGACAGCCGTCGGGGCCCCGTCGGAGGCGAGAATCTCGAAAACCTCATCCGCACGTTCGACCGGAATCGGGATGGTCTGCTTTCAAAAGCCGAAGCGCCTCCCCGACTGCAGCGGCGGTTCGATCAACTCGCGGAACGGCTCGACAAGAACAAGGATGGCCTCCTGTCGCTGAAGGAACTTCAGGAAGGGGGCAAAGAGATCAAAATGCAGCCCGGACGGGGCTCTGCGGAATATTACATGCCCGACCTGCAGAATCCCTCCTCCAAAGGGACACTCACCGAGCCGGCGTTCTTTCTGACTGAGGTCCCCTCCCCCTATCTTTCCGAGGGAGCCGATGATCAGAGCCGCCGAAACGCGCTGGCAGAGGCCATCACCAGCCCGGATAATCCGTGGTTCGCCCGCGCCTTCGTCAATCGGATCTGGAGCGAACTGGTCGGTCAGGGCTTTTACACGCCGATTGATGACATCGGCCCGGAGCGGACTCCGGTCGCGGAGAACGTCCTGCAGTTATTAGCAACAGAGTTCACCAGACAGGGGTCGGACGTGAAGTGGTTGTACCGAACCATCACAAACACCCAGGCATATCAACGCCAGCTGCAGGCACAGCCGACCGATGGAAGTGCCGTCCCCTTCGTCGCCGCCAGCCCGGCGCGCCTGAAGGCGGATCAGGTTTATTACTCGCTGCTGCAGGTTCTGGGAATTCCCGAGAATGCACAGCTCATCGAGCGGCAGCGCAAACTGCAGATCGGGGGAGGCCGAGCGGGTCTCAATCCGCAGAAATTCGCCTTCTCCCTGCTGTTCGGATTCGACCCCAGCACGCCGCAGGATGAGATTGCCGGAAACATTCCCCAGGCACTTTACCTCATGAATTCTCCGCAGCTGCAGGCGTACACAAAAGGACTCGGGGACACGCAGCTGGGACGAATTCTGAAAGCGCAGCCCAACAATGCCGACGCACTCGAGGAGGTTTACCTGCTGGTGCTGACCCGGTCTCCCTCCTCGGAAGAACTCCAGATCAACATGGACTATCTCCGCGATGTGGGAAGCCGGACGGCTGCCTTTGAAGACATTTTCTGGAGTCTGCTGAACTCCAGCGAGTTTCTGTCGAAGCGTTAGAGCAGGTTGCTCTTTCCAGTCCCCGCGCAGCAAGCGTTTCGTGTGCGGAAATGCTCAGTTCCGCGTGGCAAGAACGGGTAGCTCAAAAAACAAAATGCCGTAGTCTCCACACCGCCAGACCAGTTTTTATTGCGACTGCGGAGCCAGCCTCCCTGCATTCGCCTGCTCTCACGCCACAAGGACTGACCATGCCCGCTTATGTTCAGGAAAACGTGCTGCTGCAACGGCATCAGATCTCCCGGCGACGCTTCCTTCGACAGATCAGCGTCGCCAGTGCGGCGACTGGTCTGCTGAACTTCCGCGACGCACTTTCCCTGCAGGCGTCGGAACTTCGTCGACAGGGGAAGTCCCTGATCCTCCTCTGGATGGCGGGGGGACCAAGTCAGTTTGAAACCTTTGATCCTAAACCCGCGCACGAGAACGGCGGCGAGACGCATGCCATCTCCACAGCTGTCCCCGGAATTCAGATTGCGGAAGGCTGGGAGAAGACAGCCCAGCTGATGAACGAGATCGCGATCATCCGTTCGCTGACCAACAAGGAGGGGAACCACCAGCGGGCCACCTATCAGATGCACACCGGCTACATTCCTTCCGGCAGCGTGAAACATCCCGCGTTCGGAAGTCTTGTCGCCCAGCAGCTCGCCGACCCGGAAGCGGAGTTGCCAAGTGTGGTTTCGATCGGAAGAACACAGGGGTCAGGATTCCTGGGAGTGGACTACGAGCCGTTCATTGTCGATCAGCCTGGTAAAGTCCCCGCGAATCTCGGCAACCCACAGACCACTGCCCGCTTTGAACGACGACTCGGCCTGTTGCAGCGGCTCGAAGGGGAGTTCGCGCAGCGCGGAGCCGATGCAAACGTGACCAGCCACCGCCAGCTCTATCAGAAGGCGGCCCGTCTCGTTCTCAGTCCGCAGACCAGCGTCTTCGATCTCGAGCAGGAACCTGCCGATCTGCGAGCCGAATATGGTGATACGGAATTCGGACGGGGCTGCCTGCTGGCCAGACGCCTGGTCGAGACCGGCACCACTTGCGTTGAAGTCCGCTCCAATGGCTGGGACACACACGATGATCTGGAGAACCGGATCAGTCAGCTGGCGGGCGAAGTCGATCCGGCGTGTGCTGCGTTGCTCGCAGATCTGAAATCGCGCGGACTGCTGGAACGGACCGTGGTGGTCTGGGCCGGTGAATTCGGTCGCACTCCCAAGCTGAACGCCCGCGGCGGACGAGATCACTATCCCCGGGTCTTCAACTGCTGGATCGCGGGGGGCGGCGTGCGCGGGGGACAGGTGATCGGGAAATCGACCGCGGACGGAACCGCAGTGGACGATCGTCCGGTGACGGTCGCCGACTTCCTGAAATCGCTGTCACACGCATTGGGAATCAATCCCCTGAAGGAGAACATCAGCCCCCTCGGCCGCCCCATGAAAGTGGTCGATGGAGGAGAAGTGATTCAGGAGCTTTTTGCATGACGAAACGTTGCTGAGCCTGGCCTGCTCTCTAAACTCCGCGCGCCTGCGCCGCGTTGGTGCAGGACGTGCCCCGATGATCGTCTCATCGGGGCATTTTTGTTTTCTCCCCGTGCATCCGGAACGAATTGCCGGTTCTCCGGGGAACACCGCGAGACCCCACCGGACGACTTGCAATCTTCAGCCGGTTTACGTACTGTTTCCGATTCCCCCCTTGCGCGGGCGCGGATGAACGTCCGTCCACCTTCCAGCGCTATGGTTCAACCATCGCGGGGGGAACCCAAGAATTGCCTGAGCCGCTGGCTCACAACTGCGAAATTCCCGGCCTCGCTGCTGCGGACTGGCCGGTGTCGTCATAATTCATGTGTAGTGGAGAATTTGGTCCGATGGGTGTGAAGAAATCCGGTAAAGGTCGGCGGAAACTGGGTCGGAAAAAACGCCGGATGCGTGCGAAGATCCGCCACCGTAAATAAATCAAAGCCGAACGGCTTGATTCTCAGGCGCACCGATCGCGGATGTCCCGGACATTCGCCTTTCCGGCGCGCCTATTTTCGTTTTCACCCCGCCATCTCTCCCCGGTGAAAACAAATCGCGAAGCTGAATTCCATAACGGAATTTCACAGCTGTGATTGCCCGAATTCGGGGGGCCGTTCGCTCTATTACCGGCGACGGTTCGCACGCTTCTCCAGAATCTTCTCCAGCAGCCCCGCCCCGGCCTTGAGCCCGGCGTTCTTTCCGAAGTCCGCCAGCGTTGTGGCGTCGATCTGCGGCTGATTCAACGTCCCCCCGATGGCCACCTGCACCTGCTCTCCCTGCAGCGCCTGCAGGATCGGTCCGGCATTCGTCCTCCACTGCTCGGGCATGGAGATCGTCATCACCATGTCGATGGAATGGTCGAGACCCACGGAACCAGTGGTGGCAACCGGGACCTTCCCGATGTTGAATCCGAATCGGTCGTGATAAACCCTGCCTTCCACCAGGCGGAAATTCACCTCGGAACGATCGATATGGACCAGCGTCCGGTCGGTGATGTCCTGCCCGCCGCGCTGCAGTAATCCTTGCAGACGACCGACAGACTGCAACATTTCGCCGGCGACCGGCCCCGGCTTGACCTGTGCGGAATGAATCAGCACTGCCCCGCTGAGATCGGCAGTCTTCAGATTCTGCAGCTGGGCCTGACCTTGATGCATCCCCAGCGAAAACGTCCCCACGGTACTGGTGGCATTCGCGAGTGCCGGCGAGACATACCGCATCCACCCACGGCAAACCTCCTCCGTCAATTGCACATTCTCCAGCATCACGCCGCTTTCAAAAAGGACCGTCGGAGGTTGCGTCGAAAAATCGATCGCCGGCAGCTGCCGCAGAGATCCTCCATTGATCGGCACTCGCAGCGAATTCGTCGTCAGGCGGGAGTTGTTCAGCGCGAACTTCAACTCGGCATCCTGGGAGTGCAGGCCATAGGCGTGGAGTGTTTTCCAGCGCATCGTGCCGGACAACTCCAGCGGCGGCACCTCCGCGAAACCGCGCTGGCGAAGTGCCCCTCGGGCGGCCAGATCCGAGAAGGCCAGTGAATCGACCTGAACTTCCTGTCGAATTTCGGGAGGCAGCAAGTCGATCAGGGACAGGCCGGGGGAGGACAGACTACCCTTGAGATCGGCCAGCTGAGCCCCCCCCAGCTGCTTGACCTCGCCCTGCACATTGAGAGAGGCAATCGCTGTCGACACGTGCAATTCCGGGACAAACAACTGGTCGCGCAAGCGGTCAAACTGGGTATCCAGTCGCACCTTGAGAGTTCCCGCCGGAGCCTGCGAACGTTCCGGAACGAGCGCCGCCTCCCCCTTCAGCTTGAAGCCCTCTTCCGGTTCACGCTCCATGTGCAGCGTCAACGCCCCATTCACCGGTTCTGCGGGAGAGCCGAGATAATGCATGAACCATTCATCGTAGGCTTTCAGCAGCAGGCCGTTCGTACCGATCTTCAAATCGACGGTTTCGACATCCAGCTCGGTCATGTCCCACTTGCCGGACAACGTCAGCATGGTCAATTCACCGTTCTCGGGACGGGGAATGGTCACGGTCACGGTCTGCGTCGGAATCGGTGTCAGTGTGTACTCATAGACGGCATCGATCCCTTCGAGGGTCCCGAGGATTTCACCATCTTCATCCCGAAAGTCGATGCCGCTGTTCTTGAGCTTGACCCGCATCGGACGGCTGGGGCGGGACATTTTCGAAGCCTGAATCGACCGGACCATTTCATCGAACGACTTTCCCCGTCCAGTTTCATCCGGAGCCGAGACGGTCACGGAATACCGCAGGCCGACAAAATCGAGCTCAAGGGTTTTATCCGGCCGGGTCAGCATCTCCAGCAGTGAACGACCGGAGGCGACCTTGTCGATCTGGGCGACCGGCTTTCCTTTGCTCGTGGTGACCTTGACATCATTCACCCGCACCGGCTCATTCCAGGCCAGATGCGCCTCACCGACGCGCACCGTCGCGGGCAATTGCTGTGACAGCGTGTCCATTGCTTCGGGCTGACTGAGCACCCTCGACGCGAGTGCCGGCAGGAAATAGATGAAGACTCCCCCCCCGAGAACGAACAGGAAGACCAGCTTGAGAAACCAGCGGCGTTTGGGAGCCGGGGCGACTGCGGTCGGGGCACCAGAAGCGGGGGGAACCTCTGCCTGTGAAGCCATCTCTGGGAGTCCGTTCGTGTGCGGATGCGCGAATGTAACCTCTGCCCGGCCTTCACATCGTATGCGCAAGTTTCCAGCCTGACTACCGCAAGGTTCCACAGACGACGGAAAACGAGACTTAAACGACTACCATACAGTCAGTTACGAATTCAGGAACGCCGATCCGTGCTTTGAAAAATCTTGTCCGCGCTCTTCGTGACGAACCCGGAGAACAAAGTCCCGTCCGGAAGCGGGTAGCGCCGGGCAAACTCCTGATAACACCCGGGAATGCGAAATGTCCCATCCGCGAAGGACACCGCCACTTCTGAGGCGAGCGTGGAGGACTGCTCCAGGAAATCCTGCGGGCCCCCTTTGATTTCGCCCCCTTCGGTATTCAGTGGGAAACCGGCTTCCTTCACCAGCTCGTTCAGCTCCTTCAGACTTTTGACGGTCTTCAGCGAATTCACGAGCACGGTGAAGTGGTTGGCCCGGAATCCGAAGGCGGCCATCCAGCCGGCGTATTCGCTCTCCCGCGCGAGCGCTTCGTAGTCCCCGTAGGTCAGCTGCCAGGGACGCCCGATCGCACAGAATTCCGGGTCTTCCAGGGCGGACTGCGGGATCTGATCGAGCAGCGTCGCGACGGTGTTCTGCAAACCGGTGCTGAAGCCGGAGAGATTCAGTTCGCTGATAAAGATCTTGGGGGCGCTCGGATGGTTGAACTCGAAGTGCCGGGCATCCAGCTTCTTCTGCTCGAAGCGATAGACCTCCCGGGCTTCATAGCCTTCCGCCACGAACGGGCGGGCAATGACGTCGATGTTCACACGCGGATCATCGAACGTGCGGAAGGCAATGTGATCATTGATGATCGTTTCGCCGCGCCCTTCGAGCAGCTGACGAATCGTATTCGCCTGCGGATTGATCTGGGTGAAATCCGCCCACAGCCGTTGAAACAGTCGATCCAGTGCGGGCGTTAACATCTTTCGGGCTCCTGTTCACTGCCTATCCGATTCTACGCGACCTCACTCATCTCTGGGGTTTGTTCTATAGAATTCGAGCATTGAATACCAATCAACCCGCGTCATCGCCGCCGCGATTTCCCCTGCGGTGTGAGCGGGAGAACCGACCGCTATACTCGCCCACACTGTCGCACAACTTTGAATTCCTGCCTGAGAGGTTTCCGATGCGCCACGGCTGGATGTTTTACTCAGCGCTGTTCACCCTCCTGAATGTCCAGCTGCTGCTGGCAGAAAGCACAGCTCCTCCTACAGCGAATGTCGCGTCCGCATTATTGCCCCTGATCCAGCAGAATGAGATCCAGGGGGCCGTGACGGTGGTCGCCGCGCGGGACAAAGTGCTCAGCCTGGAAGCGGTCGGCTGGAGCGATGTGGCGCACCAGCACCCCATGAAAACCGACACGATCTTCTGGATCGCCTCGATGTCGAAGCCGGTCACGGGTGTCGCCATCTGCATGCTGATCGACGAAGGGAAATTGACGCTCGACGATCCGGTTTCAAAATTCATCCCCGAGTTCGCATCACTCAAGGACAAGGAAGGCCAGCCGGTCGCCATCACAGTCAAGCAACTGCTGACGCACACGTCCGGCCTGTCCGACTTCAAGGCAGACGAACTCGAAAACTTTCGCCTGCTGGCGGATGTGACGCCGCTGTATCTGTCGAAGCCCGTCAATTTTGAACCGGGCTCTCAATGGAAATACTGCCAGTCCGGAATCAACACCGCCGCCCGGATCGTGGAAGTCCTGTCGGGCCAGACCTTCGACCAGTTTCTGAATGAGCGACTGTTTCAGCCGTTAGGGATGAAGGACACCGCTTTCTGGCTCACTCCCGAACAGGCGGCACGTCGCGTGGAGGTCTGTGAACGGACCCCGGAAGGAGAGCTGATCCCATCCCCCAAGATGAAACTATACGATCGGGATGGCCTGACCGCGTGGATGCGTTTTCCAGCCGGGAACGGGGGGCTGTTCTCCACGGCTCCCGACTATGCCAGCTTTGCCCGCATGCTGCTCAACGGCGGAGAACTTGATGGCAAACGCTACCTGAGCCCCGAGGGGGTGAAGCTGCTGAGCACCGTTCACAGTGGTGATCTGGTTACAGGCTTCACTCCTGGAAACGGCTGGGGTGTCGGGGTCTGTGTGGTTCGTGAACCGCAGGGAGTCACGCGGCATCTCAAGCCGGGGACATTCGGGCATGGAGGAGCTTACGGAACGCAGGCGTGGATCGATCCGCAACAAGACCGGGTCGTCATCCTGATGATCCAGCGATCGAACCTGAAGAACGGCGATGGTTCCGCCGTCCGCGAAGCCTTTCAGAATGCCGTGTTCGCCCCGTAATCGGGCTGCGCTACGGACTGCGAGCGGAGTCGTCTGAACTCAGTTTCCCCTGCAGCGTGTGCAGCTTCTGCAGCGCTGCGAGGGGAGTCAGCTCATCCAGCTTCAGGGCCCGCAGTTCGTCAATCAGCGGGTGCGGCGGAGGCTCAAACAGCGTCAGCTGCCGGGAGTTCTTCGACTTCCGCGCGGGGATCGTGAGCTTGCCCCGCTCATCGTGGTGATCCGATTCCAGCGTCTCGAGAATCACACCCGCCCGGCGGATGACATCCTTCGGAACGCCCGCCAGCCGCGCGACATGAATCCCGTAACTGCGGTCCGCGGCTCCGGGCACAATCTTGTGCAGAAAGACGACATCGCCGTTCTGTTCATGCACCGCCACGTTCCAGTTGCAGACCCGCGTGAGAGTCTGCGGCAGCTCCGTCAGCTCGTGATAATGCGTGGCAAAGAGCGTCCGACAACAGGCGTGATCGTGCAGATATTCCGTAATCGCCCACGCCAGCGAAATGCCGTCATAGGTGCTGGTGCCGCGTCCGATCTCATCAAGAATCACCAGACTTTTCCGGGTGGCGGTGTTCAGAATGCGGGCGGTCTCCGTCATTTCGACCATGAAGGTCGACTGCCCTTTCCCCAGTTCATCACTCGCACCGACACGGGCGAAGACCCGGTCAGCAATTCCAATCGTGGCTGAAGCTGCGGGAAGAAATGAGCCGATCTGCGCCATCACCGTCAGCAGCGCCGCCTGACGGATGTAGGTACTTTTCCCCGCCATGTTCGGACCGGTTATCAGCGCCATGATCGGCGGTCCCGCTTCCGGATCGTTCGGAGTCCGGACACCCAGCCGGACATCATTCGGAACAAACGCGCCCGAAGGCTTGAGCCGATCGAGGACCGGATGGCGGCCATCGCGAATATCAAGGCAGACCTCTTCGGTCATCACCGGACGGCAATAGCCCTGGCTGACCGCCAGTGTCGCCAGATTGGCCAGCACATCCAGCTGGGCCAGCACTTCGGCGGTCTGCTGCAGCCGCCGGCACTCGGCGGCGACCTGTTCCCGCAGAGTGTGAAAGAGTTCCTGCTCCAACAGCTTCGACTGATCCTCCGCGCGCAGAACCCGTTCTTCGTACTCCTTCAGCTGCGGAGTGATGAAACGTTCCTGATTCTTGAGGGTCTGCTTACGGATGTAGTCCTCGGGGACCTTGTGCATCTGCGCAGCGGTCACCTCCAGGTAGTAACCGAAGACCTTATTGAAGCCAACTTTCAGCGTGGAAATCCCGGTCCGCTCCATCTCCTGGGCCTGATACTCGGCGATCCACTTCTTCCCGCCCCGCGCGAGATCGCGCAGCTCGTCCAGCTGCGGATGGTAGCCTTCCCGGATGATCCCCCCCTCGGTGGTGGCGAGCGGAGGTTCATCCACCAGCAGCTGCTCCACGGCGGACCGCACCTCGGCACACAGGTCCAGCCGGGCCTCCAGCATCTGCAGGAGATCAGCAGAGCGCCCGGAGAGTTTCGCCTTCAGCCTGGGCAGCAAGGCAAGTGTCCGTCCGAGCGTCCCCAGATCACGTGGAGAGGCTCGCAGGGTTGCCACCCGCCCTGCCAGCCGCTGCAGGTCATACGCCTGTTGCAGCAGATCACGCAGTTCGCGACAGAGCATCGCCTCGCGCGTCAGCTCTTCAACCGCATCGAGTCGGCGCTCAATCGCCAACCGGTCGGTCAATGGATTCGACAACCAGTCCGACAGCAACCGCGCACCCATCGGGGTGCAGGTCTCATCGAGAATGCTGATCAGCGAACCTTCCCGTTTCCCCTCCCGCTGCGTGCGGGTCAGCTCCAGACTGCGGCGGGTCGTTTCATCGATCAGCAGATTGGAACCGCGATGATAAGGCTCCAGCCGCGCGAGATGCCCCAGTGAGGAGCGCTGCGTCTCCTGCACATATTCCAGCAGCGCCCCCGCAGCGGTGATCGCGGGCAGGTCGGAATCAGAGAGATCGAAGCCTTCCAGCGTGGCTGTTTCAAAATGCCGGAGGAGCAGATCACGGCAATGCTGCGCACCGAAGGACCAGCCCGGCCGCTCGGTGACGACTGTCCCCGGCAGCTCTAGCAGCGCGGGATAAGCGGCGTGTTCTTTCGCGGTGTTGGGGTACAGGCATTCCGCCGGCTGAACCCGGGCCAGTTCGTCGAGAAACGGGGCCTGCGAGTGGAATCCGGCCGGCGCTGTCGACTCGACATTGTTCACCGTCATGCACTGGAAGAGTCCGGTCGAAAGTTCCATCCACGCCAGACCGATCGCATCCTTTTGCGGACAGACCGCCGCCAGAAAATTGCTCTCCTTCGGATCGAGCAAAGCCTCATCGGTCAATGTGCCCGGAGTGACGATGCGGGTCACTTCCCGCCGGACCATCCCCTTCGCGGTTTTGGGATCTTCAACCTGATCGCAGATGGCGGCACGATGTCCGGCAGCGATCAATTTGGTGAGATAGCCCTCGAGCGCGTGATAAGGGAACCCCGCCATCGGGACAGGATTGGGGGAGTTCTTGTCGCGACTGGTAAGCGTCAGTCCGAGAATTTTCGCGGCGATCTGCGCATCTTCATGGAAGAGCTCGTAGAAGTCCCCCATACGGAACAGCAGCAGCGTTCCGGGAGTTTCCTGTTTGACCTCCTGATACCGCTGCATCATCGGTGTCAGCCGGGCGTCGTCCTTGGATGAGGTCATAGATGCGAGAGCGGACGCTCTTTCCTTTGCGCTGCGAAGGGACAGACAAGTCTGTGATCAGACGGGATGATCAGCGAACGTCGCGCGGCTCTCCCGGCGACTCTTCCGCCCGTGGAACTACTTCTTGCCGTAGAGAATCTCGCCCATGTTCTGCTTATAGGCCTCCACGCCGGGCTGACCGTAAGGGTTGATGCCGATCAAACGACCTTCGACCACGGTGGCGAGCATGAACATCTGCAGGAGCTGGCCGATCGCAAAGGCATCCAGCTGCGGCAGGTGAATATTCGCGGTGGGCCGCTGCACATCGGCGTACGCCTTGTTCGTTCCCTGAATCGCGGCCGCGAGCAGTTCAGACATCGGCTTCCCGGCGATGCGATTGAGCTGATCCTGATCGAGATTTTCAGGAGCGGTCGGTACGGTGACGGCGGGAAGTCGCGGAGCATCCACAATCAGGTTGGTGATGAGGCGATCGCGCTTGCCTTCCTGATGCTGCTGACCACGGCTGTGCAGGTCGCGCGTATTGACCACCGTCAGCGGAGTGGCTCCCCGTTCTTCCTTGCCGAGGCTTTCGGCCAGCAGCTGGTCGTACCACAGGCCGACCCCTTCCAGTCCTTTGCCCCAGGTCGACAGGACCCGCATGTCCAGGCCGTGGTCCTGTTCCAGCAGGTGGCACGTCGAGACATAATCGAGCACCGGATTCTGACCGATCGGAGCGGTCCGGAACCGTTCCGTCATTTCCGCAGCTCCTTCGAGCAGGGCCCGGATGTCGATGCCGAGCACTGCCGCCGGATAGAGTCCCACTGCCGTCAGGACCGAAAAACGGCCCCCCACACCGTCCGGAATGGGGAACGTCACCGGGTATCCCTGAGCCTTGGCAAATTCCCGCAGCCTGCCAGTCTCGCCGGTGATTGGCACTACGAGATCTTTAGCGGCGGCCGACTGCGGACCGTAATACGCTTCGAGGGCTTCCCGGAAAATGCGGAAGGCGACGGCGGTTTCCAGCGTGCCGCCCGACTTGCTGATGACCACAATCCCCCACCGCTGCGCCAGATCTTCCGGCCGCTGGCATTGTGTCTTCAGCAGATCGAGCATCGCCCCGGTGCTGTCGTTGTCGAGGTTCTCTCCTTCGTAGAACAGTCGGGGAGCCTGATGTCGACCACTGCGAGGACGGGCGTTGTGATAAGGATCGCAGAGAGCTTCGAACAGCGCCCGCAACCCCATATAGGATCCGCCGATCCCCAGCACCAGCATCAGATCGATCGATTCCCGCAGGCTTGAGGCCGAGGCTTCAATCCGCTGCAACAGTCCATCTTCACCGGCCAGCAACCGCTGCGGCAAATCAATGAACCCGCTGTCGAGAGGCTGCTTGTGGGAAGGAATCGCTGCCCCGCTGCGCAGCAGCTGCACATCATCCAGTGTTTCCCGGCGTGCCCCCTCCAGCTTGTCGGCAATCCCGGCGGGAGCCTTGCCCAGCAGAAAGTCACAGGCCCGCGAATCGTAGGTCAGCAAAGAGCGAGCAGCCATTCACAATTCTCCTTGAAATCGAAGCGTCGTGATCAGTCGGTGACGAAGGACAGGAGGCACACCGCCCGGTCAGGGAACTCAGGACTGATGCGGCACCGGAGGTTCAATTCCAAAATCCTGGATCGTCAGCAGCGAGCGGAACGCCAGTCCCTTGTCGGCGAAGTTCTTCGCTCCCCCTTCCATGCGATCGATGATCGCCAGCACTTCAACCACCTCGCAGCCGAAGGCCTGCACACGTTCCACCGCCAGCAGCGAACTCCCGCCGGTGGTGACGACGTCTTCAACGATCGTCACCTTCATGCCCGGCTCAATCGGCCCTTCCACGTATTTCTGTGTGCCGTGGCCTTTGGCTTCCTTGCGGACGAGAAAGCCGAGCAGCTCCTGCTGACGGGCCGCGGCTGCGGAGAGGACACCGGCCACAATCGGATCAGCGCCGATCGACATGCCGCCGACGGCCTGAACCTCGCTGGACCCCATCAGTTCCAGCAGCCCCTCGCTCACCAGATGCAGGCCTTTGGAATGCAGAGTGATCTGCTTGCCATCGAGGTAGTATTTGGCTTTCTTGCCGGAGGCCAGCGTGAAGTCACCGAACTTCAGTGCCCGCTGGCGAAAGAGTTCAATCAAGGCCTGCTTATCATACATCGTGCAAATTCCCGAAGCGGTACAGAGATGGCATTCATGCTAACCGCTCAGGGGGGAATTGGAAGTGGGGCGCCCCCTTCCCCGGCAGAGGGGAAACGAGTCGCAAGAACTTTCGCGGATTATGCGAAAAATGCCTCCGGTGCCGCGAAAAACGGGGGGGGTTGAACTTCTCCCAGCCTGTGTCGAGCGGAGAACGCGTTGCCAGTCCACCCGTTTCAGGGTCGCCTCGGCCGCGGACCGGGGAGTCGACCCGGACGAGCCTGTCGGGGGAGGCCGCTGGCACGCTTGAGCTGCGCGAGATCGATACGTCGTTGAGGGCCGTTGGTCTTCTGGGCATCTTCCGCGCGTGGAGTGGACTGCTGCACGAACCGGGACCGCGCCAGCCGCCGCGCCCGGACTTCCCGCCCGTGAATGTCCATCAGCATCGCCAGATAACCCATGTAGATCAGGCTGACCGAGGCAATCGGCACGGTGGCAAAGGCATCCATCGTGTAGTTTGCGGCACACAGCGCGACGAGTGCCGCCAGCGCCGCCGACCCGAATTCCTGATAGGGACTCAGACGGGTCAGAATCGCGCGGATGCTCAACGAGGCCACGAACAGCATCAGCACGCAGTAATGGGCACAGCCGACGACTCCAAACCGTGAGAGCTGATAGACGTAATAATTGTCGGCATAACTGGGAATCACGTCCCGCAACGGGCCCGCCCCGAACACCGGATACTTATAGAACCAGTCGAGCGTGTCGTCCCAGATCTCCACCCGTGCGGCGAAAGAGTTGAACTCATTCGCATCAAAGCCGCCACCCCGCACCGCCCCGTGAATCTTCACGAGGAATTCTCCCAGATACGGAAAGATCTCTTTCACGATGCCGCTCTGCACAATGGCATCGAGGCTCAAATACATCCCCCCCGCCACCAGCAGGAAGCCGAAAAAGAATTTCGCACGGCCAGTCGACAGACAGACGACCGAAGCCACCAGGCCGGCCATCGCCAGTCCGGTGCGGGAGCCGGTAAATATCACGCTGAAGAGGACCAGTCCGCCGAACAGCAGATAGCGCCACTTGCCTGTCAGCCTGTACGGCGGGAGCGCTGACAACGACAGCAGCACGGTCATCAGCGCGTTGACGTTCGGATTCACAAAGAAGCCGAATCCCCGTCCCTGGATGTCCATCACATCCATGTGACGTTCCACCGAATAAAACTGCTGGATCGGCCGCGTCGCGACCGGCAGGGCGTATTGCATGATCGTGAAGATCGCATTCGCCACGGCAATGGTCAGCAGCAGATGACAGGTGCCGATCAATGCGCCGGATTGCCCTTTGCCACGCTGCGCCAGCGACGTTCCGAACAGGAAGATGCCTAGGAATGGAATCAGCCGCATCACATCCATGAAGTCACGGATCGTGACGCTCTCGCCGCGGAGCAACGACACCATTTCAAAGCCGAGCATGGACAGCATCAGCAGCGTGAAGATCGTGACGTTCGTCCCCCAGATCGGACGGGGGACAAACATCAGACGGGCTCCCACCGCGCCAAAGCGAACCAGATCGAGCAGACGAACGGCGATATCAACCAGAAACGGGGGCGTCGGACAGAGCAGCAGAATGAACACCGCCAGACGATCACCCCAGCTGTTGGGAGGAAACGTTTTTCCAGCGCGCCGTTCAGGACGTTCCAGCGCGCGGGGAACTGCGGGATCCGGACGAGTGACAGCCAGCGACATTCCGATTCCAGACGCTCTCGTGATTTCAGGGCGGGGACAGTCATTCGCAGGCACGTGCCTGCCGATGGGGTGAAGTGGAGTCCGCAAGCTACATCCACAGCCGTCCGTTGTGTTCCCGCAGATACTTCAGGGCGTCGGCTGAAAACGTTTCCCGTTTCACCCCCCGCAGATAACCGGGGACGCTGCGCAGCCCCAGCAGAAAGCTTCCCAGCTGCCCGGTCCGCAACGCGCTGAAGGCGTAATAAGCGAGCCAGATTGAGAGATAGCTGGGCAGGTAGAGAGCCGGAAGATATCTCCACGCCAGATAGACCCGATTGCGGATATGAAAGGTCAGCTCCGAAACCTTTCTGCCCGCCGTCGGTCCGACCACACTGGGCATCGGGAAGTGGTCGACCTGCACCTCGGGTTGATAGGCAATTTCATAGCCCGCATTGATGACGCGGTAGGCGAGATCCATTTCTTCGCCGGAGTACATCATGTCGGAGCGGTAGCCTCCCAGCTCCGTGAAAATCTCGCGACGCAGCGCGTGTCCTCCTCCCCGATAAGAGGCGACAAGCGCCGGTTGTTGCACAACCTCGGGATGCGACTGAATCGTGCGCCGCTGAAACGGCACCAGCGGAGTCCGTTCATTACGAATGACATTCGTGATCTGAAAGGCCACGATCCCGGCGCGGGGCCAGCGCTCAAACGATTCGACAGCCAGCCGCAACGCATCGGGATGCGTGAAGACCGCATCGTCATCGAGGGACACCAGAATTGCGCCGCGGGACTCGTTCATCAGCAGGTTTCGTCCCCCGGCCACTCCGAGCGACGTCGTCACATGAAACGCACGAATGCGGGGATCAGCGAGGCGCGCGGTCAGTGCGTGGGCCGTATCTCCGCAGTCGGAAGCGTCATCGAGAATCAGAATCTCGAAGTCAACCCCTTCCTGCAGCAGCACGCTCTGCACCGCCTTCTGCAGAACTTCGAGCCGGTTCCGTGTCAGGATGAAGACCGAAACCAGCGGACAGGCCGGCGCAGGCTTCCGGGGAACGTCGGTGCGAACCGTGACTCGTGACGGCGTGGCCGTGGCGGGTGGCGTCATGTTCATCTCCCTTTCCGGGACGCTGCACAACAGAACTTGAGGGGGACCGGGGCTTGCGGGGTTCCGGACGTCACAACAGGGTTTTCGCAGACAGCCGACCGATGTTGGGCCAGAGCCCCAGACGTCGACGGACAACAACCAGCATGCTCACATTCCAGAACACCACCGCTGCCGCATTCGCGATCGCCAGCCCCAGCACGTCATACCGAGGTAACAGCAGCAGACAGAGCCCCAGATTGACGAACAGGCTGCCCGCAAAGATCGGAGCCAGTGACCGGTGATGACCGGTCATCGTCAACAGAAAATCGACCGAACCACACATCGCATTGATGGCAGTCCCTCCCAGCAGAATCATTAACGGCCAGTAAGCCGGAACAAACTCTTTCCCGAACAATCCGAGGATCGGTTTCCCGAACAGCGCCATCATCAGCAGCCCGACGAGCATGAAGCCGGTCGCTCCCCAGGCCGCCAGCCGGGCCATTCGCTGCAGCTCATCCCGTTTGCCCTGCGCGTGCAGCGACGCGAAGACCGGCGCGGAAATCATGTTGATGGAGGCCATCCCCAGCAGCATCGCCTCGGCCAGACGTTCGATGGCGGCATAGGTCCCCGCAGAGTCCTGACTGAGGAACAGCCCCGCCACAACCACGCCGGTTCGTCCCTGCAGATAGGCGAGCCCCATCGCTCCGACGCAGTGCAGCGAAGTCGACATCCATTCCTGCTGCCGCACTTCTCCGGGAAGCTCCGGGTGGAAACGCCGTTCCAGCTTCCGCTGCAGAAACCACATCACGGTCAGCCCCAGCGAGGTCGCCACCAGCTGCCAGAGCAGAGCGGTGGTCGCCGTGATCGGCCCGACAGACAACGCCGCCAGACCCAGGAGAAATCCCAGGAGAGCCACCGGACGAATCAAATCGGCGAGCATGCTCCAGGTCACTTCACCCAGTCCCCGGACCGCGGCACTGCAGAACAGGGATTGCGAGAAGACCGGGATGGTGACCGCGACAATCAGGAAATTGATTAGAGTGGAGCCCGACGTCCAGCCGGCACACAGGAGCGAAACAACCGCGAGTCCGAGTCCGAACAAAACCGATTCCAGAAGAGCGAGACGAGTCGCCCACCGCAGAAAGCCGTGCATCAGCCCCCATTCGCCGCGCGCGCGATATTCCGCCACGAAACGGAGCGCGGTGGTATCAAGTCCTCCCCGGGCAAAAATCAGGAGGATCTGCATCCAGGCAAAGGCATAGGCAAACGCACCGAACTCGGTCTGCCCCAGCAGGCGGGCCAGACAGATCTGCACACCGAGTGCAATCGCCGCAGCTGCGCCGCGCAGACCGACCGCCAGCACCCCTTTTTTCGCCCAGTGCCATGAACGCAGCGCCGTGGTCGCTGCAGGAGCAACAGGGCTGTTGGTCGTCGGGGAAATCGCCAGCGATTCATTCATGCGGACGTTGACTCTACGGCGAGAGCAGGAGTCTTTCGTGTTCCCAAATCGGTTCCCGATCAGGACCTGCGGCGGGCGTTGTACCCCCGTTCGGAAAAACAGGTCAAGATGAGTTGAATAGGCAGCCCGCACCGGCCGGATGTTGCGCCCCCCCAAAATCTCCTGTAGGAACAGGACCGCGAATCGGCATACAGTCCCCACCTCCCGTTCCGTGAGGCTGCTGTGGTCCAGGATCATGATGCCACCGACCCGAACCCCGACAACTCGGCTTCGACTCCTGCTCGTTCTCGGGTTAGTCACCCTGTTGCCCGACCAGAACGTCTGGGGACAGGGACTCTTTGAACAGCGGACCGTCTCCTCAGCCGCCTGCTCCCCTTTGCAGGATGATGCCACTCTGCACGATGTCGTGCTGCTGGGAGAATCCAAAGGCTGGGCCGTCGGGGACCGGGGAGCGATCTGGTCCACAGAAACGGGAGGTGCGACATGGAACTTTGTCGCATCGATTCCCCAGATCGAACAGTTCTCGCTGCGCAGCATCTGTTTTTTGACCGACCGGGTCGGCTGGATCGCTGGCGGCACCGTGCTGCCGGCGGGAGGGGACCATCAGGGGATCGTGCTGTTCACCCGCGATGCCGGTGCGAGCTGGACATTGTGCAACAGTCTCGGGCTCCCCTTCCTGAAATCGATTCAGTTTTTTGATCTTGAGCAAGGGATCGCCGTTGGCGAGCGGAATCAGCAATATCCCTCCGGATTGCTGCGAACGGCTGACGGCGGAAAAACATGGGAAGCGATCGGCGCGACCACCTCGGGCCGCTGGAACACCGGAGGCTTTCTGTCTCCGCAATCGGGTCTGGTCGCTGGCGATCGTGGCTCGCTGGCCATTTTGTCACAGGCAGGATTGAACCGTTCCAGCCCGACACTCCGGGGGCTGCGCGGGATTCGGGCTCTGAGTGTCCCTCCCGGAGAACGATACTGGCTCGCGGGAGAAGGAGCGCTCCTCCGCTGCAGTGACGATCAGGGGATTTCCTGGCAGCCTCCGGCGGCTCCGCTCGCAACCGAACTCGAAGATTTCTGCGACTTTCATTGCCTCGCCCAGCGGGGATCACGGGTCTGGGTGGCGGGCAGTCCCGGGTCACAGATCTGGCACTCCGCGGATGCCGGGGCCAGCTGGCAGCCCCAACGGACCCCCGATTCGGGAAGCATCCGGGCACTCCGGTTCTCGAGTGATCGGCATGGCGTGGCGGTTGGTGACTATGGCCGAATCGCCTACACCGACGATGGTGGAGAGACATGGACCACCGCCCGTGGTGGTGATCGTCGACTCGCTGCGCTCGTGATTCAGACTGCACAGGTGCAGTCGGCGCTCCCCTTTCTCACACGGTGGTCGCGTGAAGAGGGATATCGGAGTGCTGTGGTGGTCGCCACCCGTCGAGATGTTGACGATGCCTCCGCCTTCTCGCAGACGGATGTCCGCTTCCAGCGCGCTGTCCAGATCGCCGGGGGAAATGTCACCACGATTGACTGGCGGCTGCCGCTGTCGATCCCCGGACTCGCCCAGAATGAAGAGCGACTGCTGGAACAATGGTATCAGCTGACCGATCGTCGCCTGCCTCAGGTACTGCTGGGAAATCTCGTCAGCCGAATCCGAACCGATCGTCCGTCGCTGGTGCTCATTGAAGAACCGGCCCCAGGCGATTTCGCAGCCGGCCTGATTCAGCAGGCGGTCATTCATGCAGTCGAGCAGGCCGGGGACCCGACCCGGTTTCCCGAACAGTTCCAGCTGGGGGGACTCTCCCCCTGGAGCGTGAAAAAACTGGTGCAACGCCGACGGGAGGGTGTCGGCGGGACGATCACTCAGGAGGCACTCGAACTTCTCCCGCGACTCGGAACCACCCTCGACATCGCCAGCGCGGAGGCGGACGAGGCGCTCGGACAGGAGCGGGAGACACTCCCCCCGCGACAGCAGTATGCCGTCGTGAAGACCACTTCCACAGCTGATGCCTCGGAGCGAACGCTGTTCGGTGATCTGGGACTCGGCCCCGGTTCCCCAGCCCGGCGGCAACCACTCCCTCTCAGTGATGCCCAGATCGGCAAGCTCTCCAGCCAGATCACACAACGTCGGAATGTGGTCGCGATCGGCCAGAAGCTGACGGCCCAGCCGGGGGGAGCCAATCTGCTGCTGGGGCAGATGCAGGAGATCATCCGTTCTCTCTCTCCCGAACAGGCCGCCCGTCAGCTGGCGGATCTCGGCGCCGCCGCCCGACAATCGGGGGATTGGGGACTGACGGAATCGATCTACGCAGAACTGATGACCCGCTATCCCGATCAACCAGCTGCGGTCGAGGCATCGATCTGGCTGATTAAACTGTGGTCCAGTTCCGAAGCGAACTGGCAACGGCTCCGCAGCGTGAACGCCACGAGAATCAACCGCAGCATTACACTCAGCGGAAACACCTTGCCTGACAGCGACGGGAAGGAGATCACCACAACCGGCGTTCTCTTCGACGGCAGTTCCGAGATTCGTCCGGTCAGCCACAGCACGACTTCGTCTCTGCTGCCCACTTCGGGGGACCTGCAATCGGTCCTGCAGTCAGGGCAGACCGGGCAGTCGGCGGGTCAACAGCAGATGCTCATCGCCCGCTGGCAGGAGATGGCCAACCAGACCGCCAAACGCCTGGAAGGGGCTTATCCGCACCTGAAGCAACATGCCGAACTGCAGTTTGTCACCGCCGCCCTGGCCCGCAGAAAAGGAGACCCGCGGCGGGCGGACGAGATCTACGGGCGCTACCTGAGCACCATCAGCGATGACCCGTGGCATATCGCCGCTGCGGGAGAAACGTTTCTGGTGCATCCGGGAGCGATCTCTCCCAAACCGGAAGTGGTCTGCCGGAGAACCGCAACGCCACCGGTCCTTGATGGCCTGCTCGGCGACAACTGCTGGGCCGAGGCTCAGGAGGTTCGTCTGACCGCGACCGCCAGCCGGGGCAACTATGTCGGCCCGAATTCCACAGAGTCTCCCACTGCCGGCGACGGGCGACAGCCGATCGTCATGTTCGCCTACGATGATCGCTTTTTCTATTTCGGCGCCAGCATCCCTGTCGAACCCCGGTTGCCGTCGGTCACTCCCGATCTGGCCAGCCGGACCTACGATGCCGATCTCGACCGGTACGATCGTCTCGCCCTGCAACTGGATCTCGACCGGGACTACGCGACGTTCTATCACTTTGAAGTCGATCAGCGGGGACAGCTGCGCGAGGCCTGCTGGGAGGACTGGACGTACAATCCCAAGTGGTACTGTGCTGTCATCCGGGACAACAACGACTGGCGGGTTGAAGCAGCCATTCCGCTGGAAGAGCTGTTGCCGCCAGAGCGGATCGGGCAGGGGATCTGGTCTGTCGGGATTTCACGCATCCGACCGGGGATCGGCATTCAGAGCTGGAGCGCCACTCCCTCCGACCCGCGTCCGGCGACTTCGGGACTGATGCGGTTCCAGTAGCGGCCCTCTCCCGCGTTCGGGCAGCGGTTCACATCATCGAGAAGTAGTTCTCGACGGCGAAGTCGAAGCCTTCCGGCGTCACCCGTCGGGGAATGCCCCGGTAGGCACAATAGTTCTTGATCTGCAGCAGCAGATCGCGCGGCTGGCAGTTGCGGAACGGCCGACCCGCTTCGATGTAATGCTTCTCGATCAGGTATTCGACCGCCGCGTCATCCATGATCAGCCCCAGCTTGGGCCCCATGATATTGAACAGTTGACGGAAGTGTTCTCGCGAAGGATTGGGAACGTTGATCTTGTAGGGAATTCGCCGGAGAAACGCGCCGTCCACCAGATCTTTCGGTTCGAGGTTCGTCGAGAAGATGATCAGCTGATCGAACGGCACCTGAATCTTTTTTCCGCTGGGCAGGTTGAGAAAGTCGTAACGCTTCTCCAAAGGGACAATCCAGCGGTTGAGCAGCACATCCACCGGCATCGTCTGGCGGCCGAAGTCGTCGATCACGAGCGTTCCGCAGTTGCTTTTCAGCTGCAAAGGGGCTTCGCAGATTTTCGTGACCGGATTCTGGGTCACTTCCAGTTCATTCATGGTCAGTTCACCCCCGGCCACGATCGTGGGGCGACGAATCTTGATCCAGCGGGGATCCACCCCAGAAAGATCGAACAGACTGGAGCCGCTGGTCTCTGAGCGGACTTCGTCATGCACTCCGGGATCGAACAGCCGGATGATGTCTCCATCGATCCCCAGTGCCCGGGGAATCCAGACATCATCACCGAAGCAGCGGGTGATGCGTTCGGCGATACTGGTCTTGCCGTTCCCCGGCTCACCAAACAGAAACATCCCCCGTCCGGAATTGATGGCGGGGCCGAGCTTCTCGAACATCTCCTCGCTGATGAGCAGGTCGGAGAACGCCTCCTGTAGATCCGCTTCCGTCGCCTCCAGACCGGCGATCGACTGCAGTTCCATCGCTTTCAGGTATTCCGGCAGGCCAACCGGCGCGGCTCCGTAGTAGCTGCACTCTTCCTGAAATTTTCGTCCCCGATCGCGGCCGGATTCAGTGATTGCGAAGACATAGTCTCCCATTTCACCGGCCGACCGATACGTCACCAGCTGTTCGTTTTTCCAATCCTTCAGGAGGGGGAACGTAATTCCGAAGGGGATTTTGATCTGTTGAGAAATTTCCCGTCCGGTCGCCGAGCCCTTCTGCAGCAGAAACTTGAGGACCAGCCGCTGCACGTCATCAGCGTTGAGCCCCATTTGCTCCAGCGTCTCAGGAACGTGCGGAAAAAACTCTTTGTCGGCCGCCGACGCACTTCCGAGCAGAGAATTGACGCGGGCGAACAGGGCTTCCAGATGGGAGTTCCCCCGGATGACATCGGGAGTCACCTCCTTGCGGACAATTCCTCCCCGTCCCGCTTCCATGTAAACGGTTTCGGTACTCCCGGCAGACTGATCCTGTTCTGCGTCAGAGAGAGTGTCCGGCGAAGTCATTTCCACAATCCAACAA
The DNA here is from genome assembly GCF_051466325.1 of Planctomicrobium aquicomposti. NCBI lineage: Bacteria > Pseudomonadati > Planctomycetota > Planctomycetia > Planctomycetales > Planctomycetaceae > Planctomicrobium > Planctomicrobium aquicomposti. The sequence goes on along the minus strand of NZ_CP195792.1, from coordinate 225,084 downwards.
AAGCTGATCTGTCGGGCCCCGACAACCCCGGAGACCGGGCAGGACCTCATTCAAACCTAGTTCGTCCCAGCCACCGGTCAACCGGTGGTCCCCGATCGAAAGAGTGAGCAGGAGCAAAAGAATCTCGAGAATCGGTGCGACCGCGCCACTCATCTTGACGATCACACGCAAAACGGGTCACCCGCTGATTCTGAACATCTCGGGAGATGTCGCGCGAACAGGCATTTCGTGAGCTCTGTGCCCAAACAGGGGGCATCACAATTTTCGACTGCACTCGCAGAACGAATCGCATTCCATTTGACAATCAACACTTACAACAAGAGACAACATTCTTTTGAGAACTGGCATGGACCTTGCCTTCTTGTCCGTCAACAAGAGCGAGTGATGTATGACTGGGGGTGTGGCCGGAACTGCCCTCGTTGGGTTGCTTCCGGGCGAGCGCCCACGCCCCCAGTCATCATCACTCGCTTTTGTCTTTCTCCGCTCTCCCCGTCACAGCATTTTCAGTCCAATCGAACATCCGGACAGAGCTGAATCGCGGCCCAGGTCGATATACTGAGCCGCATGAATCCACAGCCTCTCCGAGTCTGCTCGTTCGAAAGCCGCCGCCAGGAAGAAATGGGGCGGATGATTGAAAAATTTGGGGGGCAATCCACCGTCGCCCCGTCGATGCGCGAGATTCCGCTCGACGACAATGCCGACGTCTTCGTGTTCGCAGAGCAGCTGCTGGCTGCCCAGATCGACATTGTCATCTTCATGACCGGAGTCGGAACCGAAGCCCTGTTTCAGGTGCTGGCCGGCCGGGATCTGACCGATGCCGTTCGACTCCAGCTGGCAACCTGTCTGGTGGCCGCACGAGGCCCCAAACCGGTGGCGGCGCTGAACAAACTCGGCATTCGCATCGATGTCAGAGCCCCGGAGCCGAACACCTGGCATGAACTGACCGCAGCCCTGCAGGCCGCGAAGGTCTCTTTTCAGGGACGGGTCGTCGCCGTGCAGGAGTACGGAGCCCCGAGTACCGAACTTTATGCCTGGCTGCGCGATCACGGGAGCACCGTCCTTCCGGTCCCCGTCTACCGCTGGGCGCTGCCGGAAGACCTCGCGCCGTTGCAGGACGCCATCCGGCAGACCCTCGCCGGAAATTTCGACGTCCTGCTGTTCACCAGCGCGCAGCAGATTGTGCATCTGAGCGAAGTGGCCGAACAGATGGGAGTGCGGGAACGCTGGCGGGCTGCCGCAGCCCGCTGCGTGATTGGCAGCATCGGCCCGACCGCTTCGGAACGGCTGCGGGAATACAACCTCCCCCCCGACCTGGAGCCTTCGCACCCCAAAATGGCGCATCTGATCCGCGAGTCGCTGGAGCAGGCCCCCGCGCTTCTCCAACAGAAGCAGCAACCCTGAGAAATCGGGATTCACTTCCGCGAGTCGAACGACTTTACACATCCACACCGGCAGGAAATACTCCCTGCAACTTACGGCACTTTATTGACAGGAACATCACTGATGGCCGCTCCCCTTCCCCGTATTCTCGCAATTCATGCCCACCCGGATGACATCGAAATTCTCTGCGCGGGGACTCTCGCCCGACTCAAACAGAAAGGCTGCGAGATCGTCATGGCTTCGATGACGCCCGGTGACAAGGGGAGTGCCGAGCTGGGGCCCGATGAAATCGCCGCCGTCCGCCGGGAAGAAGCGAAAACAGCCGCAGCCCTTCTGGGCGCGGAATACATCTGTCTGGAGTTCCGCGATCTGGCGATCGATTTCTGCAACGAGAGCCGTAAGCGGGTGACCGAAGTCCTGCGCAAGGCAAAAGCGGACATCGTCATCACAGCTCCTCCTGTCGACTACATGAACGATCATGAAGCGACCGGCCGTCTGGTCCGCGATGCCTGCTTCTGCTCCTCGGTTCCCAACTATGCCACGGAGCAGTGGGATCCCGCCCCGCGACTGGCCCACATTCCCGCGCTGTACTTTATGGATCCGATCGGAGGGACCGACTGGTTTGGACAGCCGATTCCGGCCGATTTCATCGTCGACGTGACCGAAACCTTCGAGCTCAAGCAGCAGATGCTGGCCTGTCATGCCAGCCAGCGGGAATGGTTGCGGCAGCAGCACGGTATGGATGAATACCTCGACAGCACCCGCCGCTGGTGCGAACAGCGCGGTTCAGAAATCGGCGTGCAGTATGGCGAAGGGTTCCGCCAGTACCTGAACCATCCTTATCCGCACGAGAACGTGCTGCTGAAGATTCTGAACGACGAGTACTGAAAGTTCGTTCTCCCCCGGTGGTGGAGCTGTGCGTTTCGTTGATGGAACAGCACCGCTCCGCGCGGCGGAGACGGGCCGACTCTGCTTTCAGCAAGGTGTTCACCTGTCTTCCGGGCTCGCGGCTGTCGCTCCGGAGAAGAGTGTCTCCACTGATCGGTCGGGAAAACCGGTCGGCCCGGTCAACGAAGATGTCCATGCCTGCTGAACCAACCGAGTTGCGTCTCGTCTCGCTGATCGCCAGCGCAACAGAAATTGTCTGCGCTCTGGGGCTGCAACAGCAACTGGTCGGGCGCTCGCATGAATGCGACTTTCCCCTAGAGGTCGGTTTGCTTCCGGTCTGCTCGCAGCCGCAGATCAACGTACAGGCCAGCAGCCGGGAGATTGATCGGCAGGTGCGGGCCCGTGTGGCTCACGCACTCTCGGTCTATGAAGTTCTCGGAGAGGAACTGCAGCGGCTGCAGCCCACGCACGTGATCACCCAGACTCAGTGCGAGGTCTGTGCGGTCAGCCTGCAGGATGTGGAGCGAACCCTCTGCCAGCTGACTGGACTGAACACGCGCGTTGTCTCGCTGGAGCCGATGAATCTGGATGACTTCTGGAGAGACATCCAGCAGGTGGCCCAGGCGCTCGGAGTTCCGGAGCGGGGCGAGCGGCTCGAGGCAGAACTCAAAGCAAGATTGAACGAGGTGCAGCGTGCGGTGGCTTCCCGCACCGAAAAACCGCGCGTCCTTTGTCTGGAATGGCTGGAGCCGCTGATGTCGGCGGGAAACTGGGTGCCCGAATTGGTCAGCCTCGCGGGAGGAGAACCGGTCCTGTGCATCCCCGGACAGCATTCCCCCTACTTCAGCTGGGAGGAACTGCAGGCCATTGACCCCGAGGTGATCGCGATCATGCCGTGCGGTTTTGACATTCCGCGCACGCTGCAGGAAGTGGAACTGGTCACTTCCCGGCCCGGCTGGTCGCAATTGTCTGCCGTCCGACAGGGACGAGTTTTCGTGACCGACGGCAACCAGTATTTCAATCGCCCCGGTCCCCGACTGGTGGAGTCGGCTGAGATCCTGGCCGAGATTCTCGATCCCCGGTGGCAGGACGGCCCGCGTCGACACGAGACCACCGGCTGGGTTCCGCTGGAGACCGGTGTCGCCCTCCGCTGAGCATCTGTGCGTGAGTGCATTTTGCCAAACGAAACGCTTGCTGCGCGGGGACTGGAGAGAGCATCCAGCTTCAGCCCCCTTTCTTCACTGGAGTAGCGCTCTCTGCGAAGCCACCCGGCCCAGTCTCTGAGCCACCGCTGACCTGTCATCCGCAGCCCAAAGGCAACACCGATGAGGCTCGCCGTGTCCCTGCGATGGTGGCCAGATTTCAGGCATCTCCTGCCGATCTGAAATCAAAAATATGTGAGATCGTCCGGAATGCATTCGCAAGAATCCGGATTCAGCGATGCCCGATTGGTGAATTCCGCCTCACGCAATTACTACCCCCGCCGTCCGCCAACGGTTCACCGGGGCCGATTGATCGCCCCCTTGCGCACAGTGAAGACTCATGATGAGCACCTCGCCCGAATCCCAATCCGGCCGTTCCCGCTGGGCCACTCCATTTCTGCGAAGCAGTAAGCTACGGGCTCTCGTCCTCTCTCTGGGGCTCCTCGGTGGGACCGCCGCGGCCCAGGAAGAAACCGGAGATTTCGGCTTCCCGGATGTGCCTGTTTCCAACATCGGCGCCAAGTTGACCGAGCCGGTCAACGCCCACCCGGCTGCCGGGGTTGACGGACGAATCGGTTACTGGGCCATGCCTTCGTTCGGCCGCGATACGGGTATCGCTCCACTGGAGCTCTTCCCCTACATCCAGACCGACAACCAGATCCTGTTCGCGGACCTGCGGGGCTTCATCAGCAACGACGGCCTGCTGGGAGGGAACTTCGGCACCGGCTGGCGATTTATCGAACCGAATGATCTGGTGATGTTCGGCATCAACGGCTTTTACGACGCCGACGGCACCTCCGGCGAACTGTTTCATCAACTTGGATTCGGAGCGGAAGCCCGCACCGAACGGTTCGGACTGGCCGGAAACGCCTACTTTCCAGTGGGGGACACAAACCAGACCATCAAACGGACTCTGTCGAACGTCCATTTTGAAGGGAACAAACTCCTCTTCGATGTCACCTCCCGTCTCGGCACCGCCATGCGGGGGATGGACCTGCGGGCGAACGTTTATCTCCCCGGCGACTTCTGTGAAGACCACGAGATCCAGCTGACCGGCGGCTGGTACCACTTTGAAGGCGACAATGCCGAATCGATCAACGGCTATCTGATCCAGACCGATGCCGCCGTGTACCGCTCGTTGTACAACCAGGTGATTCTCACCCACGACAACACGTTCGGCACCAATCTGACGATCGGCTTCAACTGGCGGTTCGGTACCACCGACGTGCCCGATACCAACCTCCGTGGACAGCTGCGACGCTTCGTCGAACGTAACTACAACATTATCGTCGACAACAAGAAGAAGGTCGAAGAGAATGTCGAGGCGATCAACCCGCTGACCGGCAACGCCTATCAGGTCGGACACGTCGGTGTCGGCCTCGGCTCCGGGTCCGGCTCTCCCACCAGCCCCTACACCTCCGTCGCACAGGCGCAGGCCAACGGCGCGGAGATTATCTACGTTCACAACGGCACCACACTGACCGAAACGATCACACTGGGCAATGGTCAGTATCTGCTGGGAGAAGGAAAGGCCCACCAGCTGCGGGATGCCCGCTATGGACGCTTCACGCTTCCCGGCGACCCGACCGGAACGACCCCCATCGTGTTCAATCCGCCGGGGCATGGCATCTTCATGGGAGACAACTCGGTCCTCTCCGGCTTCACCATTCAGGGTGCCGGTGGCAATGCGATCGTGGCGAACAACGCTAATAACTTCCGCATTTCGGACGTGAAGATCATCAACGCAGCCGGCTCGGGAATTTCCATTACCGGCGGCTCGGGGAGCGTGCTGGAAGACATCGTCATCACCGGCGCCGGGAACCACGGAATTGAAATGAACGGCGTCAGCGACTCGACCGTCAGCCGTGTCGTCGTGAACGGCGTTACCAATGACGGGATTCGTCTGGTCGACATCGATGACGTCATGGAACTCAATTCCATCACGGTCGATGGAGCCGGTGCCAACGGCATTCATATCGTCGGTGGACTGGGCGAAATCGGCTTCGGCGGTCTGACCCAGATTTCAAACGCGGCCCAGGCGGGCTTCGCGATCGATGGCCTGGAGAAAGTGACCGTCGTCGATGACAAGGGAACCGCCACCACGTCGGACGACACCGAAACGGTCACGATGGGTGTGGTGCAGGTGGACAACCTGAAGATCACCGACGCCACCGGAGCGGACGGAATCAGCATCAACAACAGCGAAGGTTACATCTACTTCAGCAAGGTCGACGTGACCACCGAAAACGGCTCTGCCCTGATCATGCGTGACTCGTCTTGGCTCGGAATCGGCAGCGGCGTGCTGAATTCCAAAGATGCTCCGGTTGCGGATCTCGAAGATTCGCAGGTCACCATCAAGCTGGACAAGGTATTCGCTGATGGCGGCACGGAAGGGATCCGCATGGTCCGGACCGCCGGGCAGTTCGCCGTGGTCGGCACCGGGAAAGACAACGATTTGAACGACGACATCGGCATCGGTGGTGTCATCAAGAATACCGATGTCGCCATCTATATGGAGGACTCCGGCAACCTCGGCGTGCAGGGAGTCAACTTCAAGAACAATGACTACGTCGCCAAGGTCGAAGATTCCACATCGCTGCAGATTGCGGGTGCTGCCATCACCGGAACCGGCATCCAGATCATCGATGCCAACAATCTGGAGCTGCTGACCGTCTATGCCTCGACGCTGGAGAACAATTCCCTGTCATCGGGTGTCGGCATTGACTTCACCGCCGACAAGGATGGCAGCTACGCCTTCGGCTTCGAGCAGAACCTCGTCAAGGAAACCGCGGGGACCTTCCTGAAGACCTCGACAGTCGGCTCGCTCTCGAACGCCAAGCTGACCTACAGCGTTCAGTCCAACTCGTTCACCATGAAACAGGCTCTGGATACCGCCATCGAACTTGACTGGACGGGAGTCTCACAGGCAGTCATTGCCTCCAACTCCTTCACCGGTTCGCATGCCAACCAGACCGCCATCCGGTTCGAAACAGACAACTCCACCAGCCTGTCGCAGCTGGTCGTCCAGCAGAACCTGATTGCCCTGGGAGGCAAGAACTCGATCGGTCTTGATGTGCTGTCGTACTCCCCTTCCACGATTCAGGTCGTGGCCAACCAGATTCAGTTCACCGGGACCGACGGCATCGGAATCCGGGCCGAGCTGCACAAAGCCTCGGGCATGACGTTGTACGGCAACGGCATCGCGGACAAAGCGGGCGGAGCAACCGGCATCCTGTTCACCAGCGTCGAGAAAGGGAGCTCACTTTCACTCTCCGGCAACGTGATCGACCTGAGCTCCCCCAGCGCCTTCGTCGATCGGGGCATCGTGCTCTCCACCATCACCGGCAGCGACGATCCGTTCATCACGTTCGATTCCTCGCTCAGCAATACGATTACCGGTGCCAGCACGGAACTGTTCGTCCCGAGCACCGGCGTGAAAGGAAAGCTGATTATTAACAACGTCACCATTCAGTAATTCTGAATGCGGTGAAGTGGAATGATGGATTATCAGCGTGCCTGATCAGATGACAGACGCCTGGGGCCAGGATTGACATTTCACCTGAAGTGTTTACCTTCCCTTGCGAGTGGAATCACTCACGAGGGCAGCTGGACTCCGGCTTTTTCTGCACCGCCGCGCGGCGGAAGGGACTTGGACAGACAACTTCTGCGCAGAGGCAGGGACCGACGGACTCCCCTCGTCGTTGATTCGGAATGGTCTGAAACGCCCACGACCTGTGCGGAAATCCACCAGCGATGCGAACGCGGGAGCTGAAGACACGCCCTGCCTTTACGCTCATCGAACTGCTGGTCGTCATTGCGGTCACGTCTCTGCTGCTGGCGCTCTCCGTCCCGGCAGTCCAGCAAGGTCGTGAGGCCGCCCGAAGAACCCAGTGCCGCAATCATCTCAAGCAGATCAGCCTGGCGCTGCACAATTATCACGACACGCACGGGAAACTCCCCTCTCCGGCGTACTGCGGTGTTCCGGGGTCATCCACCATTCAGCATTGTCACACCTGGATTGAAACCCTCCTGCCCTTCATCGATGAGCAGAACAAACACGCGGCCATCAATTTCAACGTCTCCAACCACCGCGGGGTGAATCCGTCGGTCCTGAACAACTGGCAGCCAGCCCTGCTGAAATGTCCATCCGACCCCGACAGCGGGCTCTTTCCCAACTCCCGCGAGACCGACTACACCCCCGGAGCGGGAGAATCGCTCGGCGCCAACTACATTCCCTGCGCGGGGCCGCTGCACATGAATTCCTGTCCGATTCCCGCGCGCAGCCCGAATATCAACTGTCTCGGGAATGGGGGAGCCCGTCTGAATGAAGATGCTCCGGGCATGTTCGCCGGTGGCTGGCGGGCCTACCGCTTCAGCGAGTGCACCGACGGCCTGAGCAACACGTTTCTGATTGGTGAAACACTGCCGATCTACAGCACGTTCCAGATGTACTTTGCTTCGCATCTGCACATCGGCACGAACAATCCTCCTCCGAACTATCACAAGATCCACACCGCCTGCCCTCCGTCACGGACGACACGCATCGGGACCTGCTATGCCGCGATGGGGGGCTTCAAGAGTACGCACGCGGGAGGTGTCCAGATGGCTCTCGCCGACGGGAGCGTACGACTGATCAACGAAGCGATCGACTATCCCACGTGGTGCTATGTGGGAAACAAGTCCGACGGCCAGCCGTTGGCGGAATTTTAGAGCCGGCTGGTCTTCCGGTCCCGGCATTCGAATCCCCGAATTTTCCGAGCACGAAGCGTCAGCAAGTGCTTCCGAACCGCAATCGGCAAATACGCGGGGCTCACTCGCCGACACGTCGTGCGCTGCGGGGACTTTCGCCACGCAAATCACAGTGTCGTCCCTGGTCTCTCACTGACCCGAGCCGGTTTCCCCCTGCAGCGTCAACATCAACTTCCGCGAGCCGCCGTGGTCCCGGTGTTCGCATAGAAAGATTCCCTGCCAGGTCCCCAGCACGAGGCGGCCATTCATGACCGGAATGCTGACCGACGCTCCCAGCAACGACGCTTTGACGTGCGCCGGCATGTCGTCGGGACCTTCACAAGTGTGAACGTAAGGGAAGTCTTCGGGAGCAATCGCATTGAACGACGATTCCAGATCGCGCGGGACATCGGGATCGGCATTCTCGTTGATCGTTAGCGACGCCGATGTGTGCAAGATGAAAACATGCAGCAGGCCCGCGCGGATTTCTCCCAGTTCGGGGAGCGCTTCGAGCACACGACGGGTGATCAGATGAAAACCCCGCCGCTGGGCGGGTAAGGAAATCTGTCGTTGAATCCAGGGCATCGTCGACTCCTGCTCAGCGGACACGTCGGCGCTGGAATGCCACATCTCGTCACACAAAAACGAGAAGTGCCACCTGCCCGCCGTCTGAAATATCACAAACCGTCAATGGAAACAGAAATTCACCGGCCTGCGGAAAATTCTTCTGTGTCCTGGGGGCCACGCGCGGTTCAACCGGCTTGTAGCGTGTCACGAAGGAGGCCGTCTATACTATCGCCCGGAGCGCACCGCGACTCCCTGGAATTTCGGCCGCTGTCGACAGCGGTCCGACGGAGTGCGCGCGGGATCAGTCGCGTGGTGTTTTTTGCTGATGGCAACAGGAAGTGAGAGCAGGCATGTCCTCGACAGTCGAGACCGACCTGGAAGAACAGTTTTTTCCAACTCATCAGGCGCGACTGCAACGGTGGCTTCCCTGGCTGCGGCTGTTTCAGGCCTTTCGCATCGCCATCGATTATCGACGGATGTTTCTGGCACTGCTGGCGGTCTGGATCTGGGCCGCGGGCGACCGCATGGTCACGTCCGCACTGCTGGGGACAACGGCTCCGGCCCACCAGCATCCCTGGCCCTCCGAGTCCGAAATCCTGCAGGGTCCCGCCTTCAGTAACGGCCTCAAGTTTTCAGAGATGCTCACCAACCCCTGGGGAGCGGCGCTGAAGTCGACGTCCGGCGGCGAGGTGCTGCTGGGACCGCTGCACCGAATGCTCAACACCGCAGGTCCGCTGCTGCATCCGGAGAACTCGTTTCCGCTGAAGTTCGCAGCAGGCTGTCTGCTGCTGTGGGGGCTGCTGATCACGGGACTTTTCGGAGGCTCCATTTCACGGATGACAGCGATCGAGATCGCTGGCGAGGGAGAGGGATCGCTTCTCCCGTCGCTGCGATATACACGTCGACATCTGTTGTCGTTTCTGGGAGCTCCCGCGCTGGCGTTCATCGGGATGCTGGTCTTCATCATTCCCTTGCGAGTGACCGGCTGGGTCAGCGCGGTGCCGCTGCTGGGGGATCTGTTGCTGGCGCTCGCGTGGCCGATCCTTCTGGCATTTGGAATCTGTCTGGCACTGTTGGTGGTGGCGTTGACGCTCGGCTGGCCGCTGATGGTGGCCGCGGTGAACACCGAAGGGAGCGATGCCTTTGATGCCCTCAGCCGGGCGTTCAGCTATCTCTTCAATCGCCCGTGGTACGCGCTGTTCCTGACTTTGCTGTCGACACTTTACGGCGCGACCCTGTTGTTCTTTGTCGGTGGTATTCTGGTTCTCGGGCTGCGACTGACCGTCGTCGGCCTGGGATATGCCTCGTTCGCCGCATTACCGATGCAATCCCCGGAGGCGACCGGCTTCGCCGCCCAGATCATGGGATTCTGGAAGAACGTCATCCAGAGCGTGCCGACCGCCTTCGTCTTCAGTTATTTCTGGACCACCGCCACGATCATCTACTTCCTCCTGCGACATCGGGAAGATGGTGTTCCGCTCAGTGAGGTGGCGGGGACCTCCAAAGTTCCGCGAGCCGAACTCCCGGTCGTGGGCATTCCGGCTGCGCTCCAGCGTGAGCAGGCTATCGCCGGTTCTTCGGATGCAGGTGCGGCCCCCACACCCTGACAGCTGTAACTGACGACGTTGGAAACGCGGAGAGCATTCCGCCTTGGGATTGCCCCGTCATCGCCACGCGGATGCCGTGATTTCACCAGACGAAACGCCGGCTGCGCGGGCCCGGGACGGAGCAACCTGCTCTACTTGGCGATGGCCGTTCCACTGGCCCATTGGACGTCCGAACCGGTCATCTCCCGCCCGAGAGATAGTGAGATATACGACGCCAGCCGCGTGTCGGCATCGTGGAAGTTACGTGCCAGCAACTCACTGAAGCGCGGGGGCTTATCGGATTTGCGGAGACTGCGACAGTAATCGACCAGCAGTCCACGTCCATCAGCGGCGTCGTGCAGCAGATAGTGCACCCACGCCCACGCTTCCTGATAGTCGGCCGTCCGCATCTGGGCGACATCTTCAATCTGCTCGAGCCGCGCGAGGTCGGGCCGCCAGCCATTCCTGAGTGCCAGTTTCAACCGCGACGTATGCTCGGCGTGCAGCCGCCGCTGGTCCTCCGACACCACTTCAAAATATTCCGCCAGCCCTTCATCGAGCCAGAGCGGAACGGTCCTTAACGACGCATGCAGCACCCCATGCGTGTACTCATGTCGCAGGTCTTCCGCCACATTCGGACTCCAGTGAGCATAGACTCCGAGCTCAATGGATGAACCAATGAAGAACGCCCGTCGCGGCGGGAGATTGGGATGCCGGAGTCGCATGTACTCTGCATAGCGGGCTTCATCGCCAAACAGATGCACAACCACCGCCCGGTGGGGATGCGGGAGTTCCAGCAACTGCGTCAACTCGATGCGAATCTGTTTCAGCTGCTTCAGCAGTTCATGATCCGCGGAGATCTTCAGGTCGGAACGGAGAATCAGTTCGCCGGTGGCCACCTCGTACTTGTTCGGCAGGGAGTCGGCCATCATGCCCCGATGCGGGCAGCCTGAGGTGCAGAGAACCAGTCCGACCAGCAGCATTCCGCGCAGGGTTGTCCGCAGCGTGGACGACACGCATCCGGTCGGAGTCACCCGCCGCATCGTGGTTCTCGCCTGCTCGGTCCCCGGGCAGCAACCTTCCGATGGAAGTCGCTGCTGCGGGTCCGGGGATCGTCGGGGCATGATCTGACATCCGGTGTCATGGTCTTTTCGTCTGCTTGAAACGGAAGCCCGTCTTCTGATGAAGGCCGCTGCTACACGGCGACCTGTGACGGCTGGGCGGACAAGGCCCGCCTGCTCAGATACGTTTGCGCGGAATCCGCCATCGTCACCAATGCTGCTCCCATCATGATCGAGTCCTTGACCACGAGTCGACCTGCGCCACTGAGATACGGGAAACCGTGCTGGGCATCACCCAGGTCGGGGACCCAGCATTCGGGGGTTGTGATCAGAAACGAGAGTGTGACTAAAGACATCATGAAGACAAGAAAACTGCCAACAGCAGCCGCCTGCGGCAACCACGGGTTCAGACACAGCAGCACACCATAGAGAACAATGACAGCCCCCAGTCCATACGCAAACGGGTAGGTATTGTTCGCTTCATGCCAGGCCCGATTCTCCGCATTCAGCACCCCTTCCGGATTTTTGTGGGCCCTGTACTGACCGGGGTCTGTATAGAAGAAGCTCATGAACGGGCTGTTCGCGACGAAGGGGACGATTCCGTCCGCCTCGTAGCGGAAGGCTTTCAGCCCCCCGATCCAGAGCAGGACGACGATCAACCCCCACCGGGTCACCTTCACTCCCACTTTGTCCATGCGGGCTGCGACTTCAAACAATTTCTGCATGTCTTCCTCAAACGCTCTGCCCCTTCCCGCTGCAGGTCTTTCAGGACTGAAAACTCTTTCCCTGCGGCGGGATCAGGTGACTTCGAACTTCATGCGTTCGACTTGAAAACCAGTTCGAACGGGTGAACTCCTGATCAAAGCGGGGTGCACTTCACCGTGCCGGCGCAGCACGATTTCCATCTCATCGAAAGCACAACTCCGCGTGGTGAATAAAGTTGAAACCGAAATGAAAGGCGGTCGACCGGGCGGCAGCACTCGAAGCCACCCGTCTCGCGCGATGCTTAGGAGCGTTGCAGTTGTCCCTCGCTCCGCTGTTTGGGAAGCCAGACCGGTTCGAGTCCGCGGGCAGCGAACATCTGCGCGAGATGCAGATGACAGGTGAACAGCAGAATCTGCTGTCCCTGTTCGGCCACATCCACCAGTGTCTGCACAGTCGCTTCCGTCCGGGTCTGGTCGAAGTTGACGGTCACGTCATCCAGCACCATCGGCAGTTCGGTCCCCTGTTTGGCGAAGTCGCGAATCATCGCCAGACGAACCGCGAGGAAGACCTGCTCTCGGGTTCCGCTGCTGAGCTGGTCCATTCGCAGGGGATTGTTCTGTTCATCATCGACCAGCAGCACGCGCTCGCTGAGCGGGGTCCAGATTTTCTGGTACTTGCCGCAGGTTAACTGTCTCAGATAGGTGGAGGCAGCCTTCAGCGTGTTGGGCTGACGATCCTGTTCAATACGCTGTCGCAGTTCCTCGACGACGCGATCGGCGAGACGGGCGGAGGCGAGCTGTTCGGTCGCTTCCCGAATGCCATGCATCAGCTGTTCACGATCGTAACGCAGCGAGGTCAGCGTGCGATCGTCTTCGATCTGCCGCAGCTCCCGCTTCAGCGTTCCCAGATCTTCGAACGCGGCCTGCATCTTGGCTTCAAGTTCACCAAGTTCCTGCTTGAGATGACTCATTGCATCGCGATTGCGGGCTTCGTCGTAACGGAGAAGATCATCTTCTGCGATCGCGAGATCGGCATCGGTCGCGGTCAGCTTGGCCAGTTCCTCACGCACTCCCTTGATCTGATGTTCGAGCGTCGCTCGTTCATCAATGGCCGCCAGCTTGGCTGCAATTTCGCCCCGATCCGCCACGCCGAGCCGCTTCAGCAGCGACGAACGTTGATGACGCATCTTGGAAATGCTTTCCGAGAGCGTGGCTGCCTGCTTCCGTTTCTCCTGACTGGCCTGACGCAGCCGCGACCGTTCCTTGCGGCGATCGTGCAGGGTCTGCAGTTCCCGATCCCAGCCGGCGAGCGCTTCATAGGAATCGCGAACCCGCTTGCCGCGACCTTCGATCTTCTCCGCCAGTTCTGTGACCTGCAGATGGAAGGCTTCCAGCTCACGTCGTTGCAGCTCTTCCCGCTCCAGTCGCGATTCCCGCTCCTGCAGCAGCGACTTCGCCTGCGCCAGCAGTTCACACTGCTGCAACGCCTGCGTGGTTTTCAATGTTTCGGTCAGTCCCATCCGTCGCAGGGTGTCGGTCCATTCGCGACGGGCCCGGGCCAGTCCGCGCTGACGTTCCTGCAATCGCTGCCGCATTCCGCTGAGCCGCCGCCGCAATTTCTCAATGCGCGTCGCGAGCGTTTCATACTGATCGAACGCCTGCAGCTGCTGCCGGATCTGCTGCATCCGCTCTTCTTCGCTCACCTCCGGCACTGCGGGAGTTCCTGGTGGCGGAGGAAATGCGGAAGTCGTCGGCTGATCGCGACGCAGGATGCGGTCAATCGCCTGCTCGACCCGCTGCAGGTCATGCTGCAGCGACCGACGTTGATCGGCCATGGCGGAGGACGAGAGATCGACAGTTTCGAAATACTGCTTCATCGTCCAGCTCGTCCCCATCACGGAGAGGCCCAGAAACGCGAAACAGGCCCCGACAATCCACGCAGCCGGTCCCCCCGCCACGAGACCTTCATACCCGTGTAGGGCGGCATAGCCCCCCGCGCCGAGCAGCACAATTCCCGCAGCCACGAAGAACCAGAGAATCAGCCAGAAGAACGGCGGAAGTTCCCGCTGAATCACTTTCGGGCCAAAATCCCCCCCGACCAGCTCATAGGTTTTGATCAGATGGTCCCGACGCAGCCGCAGCCCGTGCAGCTCGCTCAGGTCATTCAGCTTCCGCTGCAGAAGCTTGCGGGCTTCCGCGGGCGACTGCTTGCCGAGGTCACGAGTGCGGACTTTCCAGGTCTGTTGCAGCCGGGTGAGACCGGCAGACAGTTTCTTGTAACGACGGACCAGTCGGCGTCGGCTCTGCGCCGCTTGTCGATAGCTGCCGACATGCACCGCGAGCTTGTGCCAGTCCGACGGAGAAAAGGTCGTGTTCTGCAGTCGACGGCGATCCCAGCGACCTTCCAGACGGGAAAGCAGTTCATCGACTTCACGATCGCGTGGGTCGCTGGAATTCTGCCCGTTTGGCAACGACCGTTCGAGGGCCTGCATCGCGCGGGTCTTCTCGAACAGGTTGCGGATGGCGCAGGTATGTTGTTCCAGTTCCGGGCGGGTTTCGATCCCTTCCGCCGATTGTTGCAGCTGGCGGGCTTCATTCAGCAATGCTTCCCGGCGATCACCGATCTCGGACAGTTCGAGTTCCAGCGCATCGAAGCGATTCAGGATTTCCCGGTCGATGTCAGTGCTCGGCAGTCGTTCGAGCTGCCGTCGAAGCTCCCGCTCTTTCCGCCACGGTTCGTGAATCCGGGACATCAATTGATGGCCCCGCAGGTTCTGCTGAATGTCGGCCTGCCGGTTCTTCCACGACTCAATTTCCGCTTCAATCTGATTCCGCTGCGTCTGCAGTCGGGCATGTTTCTCGGTCGGAGGACCGAGCTTCGACAGTTCGCGATCGACGTTCCGCAGCTGATGCAGGAGCGTGAACAGGTCGCCGTCGCGTGCTCCACCGGTCAGCCGCTGCTGTTCGGCAGCGAAGGCAGCCTGAGCCTTGAAGATCTGTTCCCCTTCGGGCCCCAGCGACAGGCCATAGATATGCTTGGCGACATCTTCGCCGTTGAGAGTGGCCAGCTGCTGCAACTCATTCAGGCCGATGGCGAAAATGTTCTGAAAGATCGGCTCGGGAGTGTTGCCGATCAGATCCTGCAACACCGCGTCATCATCGCTGGCGATGCGTCCATTGATCTCCAGTCGACCGCGGGTTCCGGGCTGCGAGATGCGGCGCAGCCGGTAATCCTGGCCGCGATGCACGAGCCGCAGCATCCCCGAGCATTCGACCTTGCGCGGGTTGGGGCCGTTGACCCGTTCGTCCTGCGGCTGAAAGCCATACAGCACGCCGCGGATAAACCGCATCAGCGTCGACTTGCCCGCTTCGTTCGGACCATACAGAACCGTGACTCCCCGATCATTGAACGGGAAGGTCACATCCTGCCAGACCCCGAAGCGGTCGATTTCGAGTTCTCGAAGTTGCATCCGCGTCGTCCTCCGTGAATGACGCAATCTGATTCACGTCGATCAAACCGACGTCATTCGCTTCGGCCACCTGCCGAAGCCTGTTTCAATTCCGCTGTCAAATCCGTTTCGACAGATCTGCCGCATCTCAGTTTCCCGCATCGTCCCGCTATCTTGCTCCCCCCGTGGAGCACCTTTTCAGTCCAGCCATTCGGCAGCCAGAGCCCGGGCCCTGCGCGAGATGGCTCCTCCCGGAAGATGCTGTAACGTCTCCCGGACCACTTTGGCTTCCGCACTCTTCATCCAGTCCAGATCCGCCAGTTCGCGCCGAACCCGCTCGACCAGATGATCCTGTGATTCCTCCAGCAGCCTCTGAAACTCCTGCAGCAGTCCGGTCGACTGCACATGCGGAGCTTTGGGGTCCGGCTGCCGGTGCGTGGCCCGTTCGATCCGGAAGACACGCCGGACTTCCGTTTCGCCGGTCAGCTCTTTCTGCAGCAGTGTCCAGAGTTCCTGCTGCGGACCGGCTTCCGCGAGCGCATCGTAGACGGTCCCCTCACCATTGATTCGCCAGTTGACGATCCACATTTTCTCGTCGTTGTCGGCGGCCCGCTCCATCACCGCGAGCGCCATTTTCTCGGCGAGGTCAGTCCAGTTGCTGTGGCGATCGACCGTGAGCTCGATGCGTTCCCAGCGGACCGGAGCGATCGCCACCGCATCCAGCGTGACGCTTCCCGTCGCCGAAACATCGACCACCGTACAGCCGCGCGAGCCGGTCACCTGTCCGGAGAGTGCCTGCGCACAGCCCGGGTCATGCATCAGACCCGTTGCAAAATATTCGGTCGCCGGGTTCCCTTCCCCGATGGCGATGTAGTCGGTCTGCTGTTCAATCGCGAGTCGAATCGCCGCTTCCGCCGACGCGGGAGCCTGCCATTGTCCCTGTTCGAACGTGATTCCGGTCCCCGCTGCCACCAGCCCGATCCGGAACGGGGTCTGGTGCCGGCTCGCGGTCGCTGCGCCATTCGCGTGAATCCGATGCGGGTCACCAAAGGGGGTGGCGAGAACGGAAATCGAGGCCAGCACCCGCTGATCCCGCATCACGGCGACCGGCTCCTGATCTTCGTCGGCCAGCAAGGTCACATTGGGCGGGAGATGCACTCCCCGCCTCCAGGAGGAGAGTGGATCGAGCGATCCGGCGGCGATAAAGACGGAAATATCGTGGGCTGCGAGCTTTTCGAAGCCTTTTTCCAGGGCGACGCGGGCTCGCAGACTGTTCACTTTGGAGTTGAAGCTGTTTCCGGTCAGCAGCAGAAATTCCACCTGCGCGGCGATGCAGGTCTCCACGATGCCATCCCAGGCACGGAACGTCGCATCTTCTGCAATTTCACGCTCTTCCGGCGAAAGAGGGCCGGTACCGACGAGCGGTTCATCGAGGCAGAGGCAAGTCGCGTGAACGAAGCGAAATCCCAGGCGCGACATGTAGGAATCCTTTCCTGCTGCCAGACATCATCCAATTCAGCGGGGGCAATCTGCTCCCCAGCCTTACGGCTCCACCCGAAGTCTACCCAGATTGCGGCATTGCGCAAAGGCCACTTTGTAAATGCTGCAAAATCCGAATTTCGGACGAATGCCGGCTCAAGTCCTGACGTCGGTCGCGGGTGTCGCTCAGCGCTGGGTCCGGACAATGGCGTGCACCGGCCGATGGTCAGAGGCGGAGGAGAACCCGTGCCAGCAGAGAACCGGCTGCAGGTGCTGATTGACCCAGATCTGGTCAAGCTGCAACACCGGAAGCGGGACCGGCCAGGTGGGTGCGTAACCATCGCCGACCACTTCGAAGAGCAACCGATGGTGCTGTCGCAACCGGGCAAACTGCGGTGAGTCGGGTGGCGTGTTGAAATCTCCCATCACCAGAACCCGTTCGGAGGGATGTTCGTCCGCGAACTTCGCCACCCCCTCGAGACCGGTCTTTCGCAAGCGATGAATGTGAGCGCCGAGGTCCGCGATGAAGCAGTGGTATTCCACCCCTCTCACCGTGATCCGCAGCTGCCGCAGGTTCGATTCCCACGCAATCTTTTCACCTGTCACCTCCCCGCTGGTCCCCTTGGCGAGGTAATACATCCCGCCTCCGGCATTTGTCACATCGTATTCCGGCAGTTGCTCGCGCCAGAACTGCTTGAGGACCTGCGGGTCCCCCGAAGCCTCGACAAGCCCCACGATGTCGGCGTCGCTCTGCCGGATGTACTCCGCTGCCGGCTCAAGATTTTCCCTGCGGGCGACATTCCAGAAGAGGAGTTTCAGAGTTTCGTGTTCGTGCGCACTCTCCCCGGCGGGACGGGAAGCCACTACCTCCACCGGCGGCCAGCGCCAATCCTTGCGGTACGTCCAGAATCCGAGGGCCAGCACCACCGCCAACCAGAACAGCGCGCGACGACGCGGCCCCCACACTCCATCCAGCAAGAGCAGGAACGCTGCCCCCGCCGTCAGAACGGGTAACGGCGTGGCATAGAAGATCGTCGACGCCACGAGCACCGCATCACAGACCGTCAGCCGGACAGCCAGTCCGAGTCCCAGGACCGCAGCGGTTCCCCACCAAAGGACGTTCCGGAACAATGATCGACGTGGCTGTGCAGTTATCCCGGCAGCCGCTTCGGACGATTCAGTCATGACATCTTTCACATTGACCCGTCCGACAGGGCCATCGGGGACTCAGCGAACCGCCATGATTTTCAGATCGGCCATTGCCACCGGGTGATCAAGACCGAAGTTCAGAATCCCCTCGGGATGCATTTCTCCCAACAGGCCGCTGATCTCTCCGTCGGTGGAGAGCGAGGCACCGCGGCCGGGAATGAACATCGGGCTGTCGATGGGGGCAAAGGTCCCTTCGAGGCCCAGTTCGAACAGCAGCGCATCGACGACGGACCGAATCGAGGCATAACTCGCCTCGCGGCCCATGTCGACGATCGCCAGATGCCGTTCTTCGCGGGCACCGGTCTCGGCGTTCGCATCGAGGATGGTGACGTTATCGAGTTCGAAGAACCGCAACGGCAGCGGCGCCCGGCGATTTTCACGCAGGTGCTCCAGCAGTCCGGACAGCAGATGCGACCGGACCACCGTCAGCGCCTTGAGCTTCGGATTTCCGATCCGGGCATAGTGCTCGGGAACCGGCAGACGGAAACGCTCGTAGTGGAGTTCCTCCGTCGTCATCGGCAGACTCATGATCTCGGAGTAACCGAGGCCGAGCATCACGCTGCGGACCAGATCACTGCGGTCTTCTTCCGGACGGGCCTCACCAGTGGTCGCCTGTCCCACATAACGGGGCTGAATGTTCTTGTAGCCATAGCCGATCGCGAGGTCTTCAAAGACGTCGACCATATGCTTGAAGTCGGTCCGCAGCGCTGGAAAGCGGACCCGATATCGGCTTGAGGAACTTTCGACCGCAGCGGCGTCCAGCCGCATCCTCCGCAGTGCCTTGACCAGCGAATCGCCATCGAGCGGCAAGCCGAGCCAGCGTTTCGCCGCTTCGAGGTCGATCTCCATCTCGCGCGGACTCAGGTCGGGCGAAGTCCGCGTGCTGCCGTCCGCTTCGCGGATCTGGACCGACTTCACCGTCCCGCCGAGTTCCACCAGCGAGGAAACAAATGTATCCAATGACTTGACCACCGCTGCCAGACTCGGCCCGGTCACATCCACAAACAGACGCTGTGACCCCAGTTTCACCTTGGTCGATTCGCTGTTGATGATCGGCGGCATCGACAGCACTTGTCCCTGGGCGTCTTTCAGCACCGGGTAACGTCGATGATCGGCCAGCAGACGGGCGTAGGCGATCCCCTTGGGATGCTTCTCCAGAATTTCCTGACCGGTCATCCGTTCTCCGGGACGCCCCAGCGGCTCGAAGCTGTCGACCACCGGATCGAGTGTCGTGTAGCTGACCGGCGACGTAATCGTGTCGAGGTCATACACACCGATCGAAGCGAGTTTGCGGTCCCGCCCCACCCCCCAGTGCAGGGCTTCCTGCAGCTTCATCAACGACACCAGCAGCATGTCATCCACCGGCGGAAGCTCAATCACCGCACAGCGAATGAAAGGCCGCTGACAATCCGCCCCCGCCACGGAAGGATCGACGATCACCTCTACGGGTCCGGGTGAAACTGCGTATTCCGGCAAGCCTTCGACTTGTCCGAGGTATCCCTTGAGAGCACGAGCAATCCCTCCCACGTCGAAGAGGTCGGGCCGCGCGGCCAGCAGGTCGAGACGAATCACCGTGCTGCGGCCGATTTTGGGAAAGCTCGCTGCCTGTTCGTATTCGCACCAGTTGCAGCGATTGGTCACTTCCGCGCCGAGCGAAGCCTCCACGGCATGCTCGCAGCGCGGACACCGGTATCGGTCAACATCGAGGACGTCGTCTACATCGCAGCCGATCTGCTCCAGCGCCTCTGCCAGTTCCTCAACCGGATACGTCCGGCCCAGCAACCCGTTGAGCACATCACCTTCGACACTGATAATCGGCACTGCAACTTCCTCTCAGGACAACTCACCTTTGCGGAACTGGTTCCGCCGCAGCAACGACAGGGAGTGACCTGTCGTGAACGTCGCCGCAGCGGGATGGTCTGGAGACTTCTCCTCCGACCGCAACGGCCCACTTCACCAGCGGTTTCGCAGGTCTGGCAAAACAGGCGGGTTTCGCCACAAGCGACCTTTGCAAATCCGCAGAAACGATAGAATAGCGGTGTCGGGATTTTGATGCAGCCATGCCTGAGCGGGATTCATCTCCCATCCCGGTCCGGGAGATGGGACCGGTCCGGATGAACTCGCGAGAGGATTCTGATATTCCATCGTCCCGGACTCGCCACGCGGATTTGTGCAGTTGCCGAATCCAACGCACGCCGGGCAGAATCAGGATCGAGCTGCCTGCTGCCGCAGCAGAGAGAACGCAAAAAGGGATTTCGCATCGTACTGGAACTGGTTGAAACGTATTGGCTGGTCGGCGTCCTGAGTGCGGTCGCGAGTATCGGCGGAGCCTGGCTGGGGGCCTGGGTCGTGGCCCGCCTCCCGGCCGATTTTTTTGTGCGCCCACCCAGCGACCACACGAGCCGACACCCGGTCTGGCGCATGATCCGGTTCATCCTCAAGAACCTGATCGGACTGGCGCTGCTGGCTGCGGGAATTCCCCTCCTCCTCAGTCCCGGCCCGGGGATGCTGGTGCTGCTGCTGGGAATTTCGCTGCTGGACTTCCCGGGGAAGCGGCGACTCCTCTGTCTGATCCTGTCCCAGCCCACCCTCCGCAAAACGATCAACTGGGTCCGGCAGCAGCGAAACCAGCCCCCGCTGCAATTCCCGGATCATGACGACGCAGGGTCGAAAGCCGAACCGGTCGACGACCCCGATCGCTGATGCCGCGGCTTGCAGCTGCGAGAAGCGGGGCAAGAGGAATCGGCTTTATCCCCCGGCGCTCAACACGCTGTCCTGAAAATAGGCGGAGGCATCTTCCAGGGCGGGTGCGACACGGGCGGCAAACGGGTCTTGCGCAGCGCGGGCGTTGGCGAGATCGGCCAGCGTCACGAGCGTCAGGCCGATGAACAGCAGGGCGGCCAGAATGATCTTGCCGAAGTCCTGCCCCTTGAGGCTGCCGAGCTGGTCCGGATCTTTCGACAGGTAGGCACTGGCAGCGAAAAACTCTTCGCCGATCAGCGTGTAGTCACAGGCCGCCACGAAAAACGGAAGCTGTGCCGGCTGAGCGGTCCCGGCGATCTGAATCGCGCCGATGGCGTTCCCGGTTTCGGCCAGAATCAGGGATTCCGCGTAGAAGGACCCCAGATAAAAGCAGGCCGCCGGTTTTTCCCGCACCATCTTGCCGGTGACGGCCGAGACGTAGGCGAACTGCTCATCGGTCACGTAATACACGTCATCAGGGTTATAGGCATCGGGTCGGCCGGCGGTCAGGTAGGCCGTCTCGACAATGTCCCGGGCGGCCGTCATCACCAGCGACCGGGAGGTCGGCGTTTCGATGCGGCAATCATACTCGGCTGCCCGTTCCGCGACGCGGGAAAGAATCGTCAGCCCGGCGATCGTCTGCACCTCGTTCATGTCCTGAATGCCGGGAACGAACAGGCAGGAGCGGCCCATCTCCGTCGCCCGCCCCACCGCCTCTTCAATGGCATCCAGCCCCGCGATCGGACGGACATACAGCTTCTGTCCGCTGCGGGCTATCAGAATATAAGCCACAATCCCGCCGCACACCGCCAGCGTGACGATCAGCATCCAGAAGCGGCTCCCATCAAACCACGAGCGATACGTTCGCACGGGTAATCCCGTCGTCGGCATCACGTACGCAGATTTCTCATCGTCGCCGTTGATGGCGGCGACGCGAATCCAATACGGCTCGCCGCGGATGCATTTTTCCAGCACCACCTGCAGCGTGCCGTCGCGCAGGTCCCGAGGAGTCGGAGTCGCAATCAGTTCCTCATCATACAGCCCGACCTCCTCTCCCGACCGCTGCACCACATACCGGATCGGGATAGACCCCGGAGCGACTTCGGCCTGCTCCGGCAATTCGATCTCTACCTTCAGACGCGAGCCATTATCGAAGTCAGGTGCCCAGGCCCGGACCGACAGCGGTGGGAGCGGCGGCGCTGCGGAGATGCTGGTCGTCAGGTCTGAGAACAGACAGATCCCGCAGACTGCCGTCACCAGCAGCAGGGCAAACGGCTTTCGGAATGGATCCGCCATTTCAGTCTCCGACCAGTTCGACGTTGGCACGAGGAACAATGACCTCTTTTCCGGAGGAACATTTCACCTGCAGGACACGGGCTTTGGACCCCGAAGCGAGTAGCTGCGGCTCAGACGGCAACGACGCAACGACACCCAGTTCACCAAAATAAGGGTCGCGAATCAGCCGGACATGCGAGCCGATCCGCAGAATTCCTCCTCCAACTTTGGCAGCAGTATCGGCCACATCGACTTCCCCGGGAAGAGGAATCACGATTTCCGGCCGCATGACACCCGCACGAATTTGTGTGGCCCCATTCACCGAAGCCGCTTTTCCCTGCAGGGATCGAAGCAAGGAAAACGTGCGGCCAGCCATCGCAATCTGGCCGAAGCCCTCGGTGATGATGATCGTCAGGCCGATTTTCTCCGAACCGGTGATGGCCACCCCCAGGTCGTAGCCGAGAATCTCTTTGAGCTCCTGATCGTCGATTCCTCCGGCAATCAGCGCGTGAACGCCGAGTTCCTGCGCACGACGCACGGTCGCCCCATGCAGCCGCCCGCCGCCCACGATAATCTGCCCGGCGTATCCGGGCTGCAGCAACTGCGGTTCGAAGTCCTGATCGGGATGCTCTGTGACGACCTGCAGCGCCCCCTGCTGCTCGCCGCCGACACCGAAAATTCCTTGCAGGAAGGCGGCCGTGGTTTCGACCACCACCCCTTCACCGGGAAGCACCTCGACCACTTTTCCGGAGACAAAAGCATCCACCTGCACGGGGAGTGCAGCCCCGCGCAGGATGACCTGCCCGGTCACCTCCGAAATCGACTCCACCACCGCATCCGCCGAGGCAAACGCTGTCTGTCGGAACATGCCGAAGATCCCGCGCGAGATCGCCAACGGTTCTCCGGAAGCCACCTTATCTCCCACCTGTTTCAGCATGCACGCAGGAACGTCTGCCGGGACGATCGAGAGCAGATTCGCGACGTTGAGCGGATAGAGATTCCCCGGCTGTTCGGTGCGGGCCACGATCTGATCCGCGCGGACCACATCCCCAACCTGCACCAGCACGTCACCGGAAATGGGGAGGAGCCGCTGCGCCCGATAGCGCGTCCGCTCCTTGATCTGCAAACCCGGTGTGTATGCTTGGGCCATCATCAACGATCTGTCAGAGGTCGAGGTCAGACGTCCGAAAAGAGCGCGTTCACGAAGTCGTCGGCCGAGAAGACCTGCAGGTCATCCAGCTTTTCTCCCACACCGACATACTTCACGGGAATTCCCATCTTCTGACGAATGGCGATGACCACGCCCCCTTTGGCGGTCCCGTCGAGCTTCGTCAGAATGATGCCGGTGCAGTGGGCTGCTTCACTGAACTTGGCCGCCTGGCTGATCCCGTTCTGACCGGTGGTCGCATCGAGCACGAGCAGGCTTTCGTGAGGAGCCCCTTCGATCCGCTTGGAGATCACCCGGTGAATCTTCTCCAGTTCCTGCATCAGATTCTGCTGCGTCTGCAGCCGACCGGCCGTGTCGATAATCGCGAAATCCGCCCCCTGATTGGCCGCCTGATCACAGCCTTCAAACGCCACCGCCGCCGGATCGGTCTTCGGCGGTTTGATCACAATTTCGCAGCCGATGCGCTTGCTCCACATCGTCAGCTGATCGACTGCCGCCGCCCGAAACGTGTCCCCCGCAGCCAGCACCACCTTTCGTCCTGCCTTGTGCAGCAGATTCGCGAGCTTCGCGATCGATGTTGTCTTGCCCACCCCGTTCACTCCGGACACCAGAATGACGGTCGGACCGCTCGACGCCAGACTCAGCGGTGACAAGGGCTGTTCGGGAGACCATGTCGGCTGATTGCCCCCCTTGAGAATCTCTTTCAGTTTACTGCGGACCACTTCCCAGATTTTGTCGGGAATCACGGTTCGTCCGCCGAATTCCTTACGCAGCTGATCGACCACTTCGGTGGCGGCGGCCACCCCCATGTCGGTGGTGATCAACCCGCGGTAAAACTCTTCCAGCTTCTGCTCGTCGAGAATCTCACCGGTCTTGAGCAAGTCGCGCACGTCGGTACGCAGAACATCTTTGGTCTTCTTGAGTGCCGACTTGAGTGAATCAAAAAAGCCCATTGCGAACCTGTTCAACCAAATTTGAAAACCGCCTTGTCACCACATCAGGTTCCGCATCGAAACCGGAAGGCTGCAGCTGACAGCATAGCATTGAATGGAAGGGAAAAAACCCCGCCGCCTTTCCTCGTTGTCGACACCGCCCATTCACGGGCGGCCGACGTCCAGCGCATCAGCCGCTGCCCGGTAGCGGGTCCAGGCTTCCTCCAGCCCGGAAGTGCTCAGCCCGGTGAAGAGGAGCGGAGGAGCCGAGCGTCGAACCACCTGTCGCAATTCCTCGACCGAGGGAATCAGTCCACTCGCCCGCGCCTGCATGAGGCAACATCCGAAGGCCGCTGCCTCGGCAGGTCCGAGAAAGACGGTTCGTCCCGTCCCGTTCGCCAGCAGCGGCCCGAGGAACGGCAGTTCTGCTCCCGGGCCGATCACGTGCAATTCCCCGATCTGGATCCCCGCTATTTTTTCCAGTTGCTGCAGCCCCCTTCGCACTTCAAACGCCAGTGTTTCCAGCAGGCTGCGCAAGACCGGACCCGGGTCAGGCTGCTCTCGCAGCGCCTGCAGCCGATGGGGAAATTCGTCATCCCGAAGATCGGCCACGGTCACTCGCTGCGACCACGGAGCCGCTTTTTCGATCTGTCGGGCCAGCTGTTTGTCGGTCGGTTTTTTCTCCGCCTGACAAACCGCCTCATGAACGGCCTTCCAGACCCTGAGTCCCGTCACCGGACGGTGCAACCACCAGTTTCCATCCGCTCCCGCAGCATGAGACCAGCCGGGCTTCAATGTCTCCTCCCCGACAACTGGCTGCGCAATCTCCAGCGCCAGTTCAGCCTGCTGGTCGAAATGCAGGACCGCCCAGCCGGGGACATTCGTTCGTTCCGTCGGTGTCGCCAGCAGGGCGCTGGCCGTGCGCCAGGTGACTGGAGTGATGACGTCTATCCGGGACACGCCCGCCTGCTGCGCAACTTCACTCCGTAGCGACCCGAGGTGAGTCCCCGGAGGAACGATCTCGGGCAGAATGCGGGTCGGCAGATCAAAACGCCGCAGCAGGTCCTGAGCCCAGTCACGGGTCCGCCAGCGAAAACACTGGGTCGCCGACACATTGGTCAGCTCGGAAACTTTGCTGCCGCACAGCAGCCAATGGAAGTAATCGGGCAGCAGCAACAGTCGCTGCGCCTGCTCCAGCAGTTCAGGATCTCGCAACTGCATGGCGATCAGCTGGTACAGCGTGCTGCGTTCATCAATGACACGCCCAGTCGTGGCGGCGACGTCACGCTGGCTGAGACGTGTCGCGGCGTGTGCGGGAAGTCCACTGCTGCGGGAGTCTTCAAAACTCCAGGCCTCTCCCAGTCGCTCATCCTGTCTGGTCAACAGCACGTAGTCTCGATGCCATGACTGCACACCGATCGAGGTGACCTGCTTTCCAAATTGCTGCGCGGCGGCCGCCAGCCCGATCTGAATTTCCTGCCAGATGCCGAGGAGATTCCAGCGCAGCGTCCCCCTCCACGTGACAGGAGAGATGGGAAACCGGTGCAATTCGGTCAGCTGTAGCTGATCGCCGGACCAGTGACCCGCCACAATGCGACCGGCGTCGACATTCAGGTCCACCGCTAGCCCCGATCCCGGGGAAGTGTGGCGGCGTTTCAGCGACAAACCTTGATTGAACGCCTGGTTTTCCACCGGCAGAGGGCCAAGCGTCTTTGAGATTCGCTCTCGAGCATTTTGACTGTTGATTGCCCCATCCTCGCCAGGCGGATGTCAGCAGCTCACCCTCCGCAACGCTTGCTGCGCAGGCATTGGCAAGAGCAACCTGCTCTCACAGCGTCGGATTTTAATCGACCTGTCCTCGCCATTCGAAACTCAGTCTGTGATCAATCAATGATCTTGCTGATCGGGAACTCGACAATCCCGTTGGCTCCGGCCGCTTTGAGCTTCGGCACGATGGTCCGGACGATCGATTCATCGAGAATCGTATTCACCGCCACCCAGTCCGGATCGGAGAGTGACGCCACCGTCGGATCCTTGAGCGCCGGCAGCTCCCGCAGAATGGTCGGCAGGTCGTTGCGCCGGATGTTCATCATCAGGCCGACCTTCCCTTCCGCAGCCAGACAGGACTTGAGCATCAGGGCAACCCCTTCCAGCTTGGCCCGCAGCCACTCATCTTCCCACGACTGCTTGTTGGCAATCAGCCGTGTGGTGCTCTGAATCACTTCGTCGACAATCCGCAGGTTGTTCGCCCGCAGCGATGATCCGGTTTCGGTAATTTCGACAATCGCATCGGCCAGACGGGGGGGCTTCACTTCGGTCGCTCCCCACGAGAACTCGACTTCCGCCGTCACACCGTGCCGCGCGAGGTAGGCCCTGGTCAGGCCGACCGCTTCTGTCGCGATCCGCTTCCCCTGCAGGTCCTTGACGGTCTTGACCGGTGAATCCTCGGGAACGCAGAGCACCCAGCGGACCGGCCGACGGCTGACACGGGAAAACATCAGCTCACAGACTTCGTGCACGTCAGCCTGGGTTTCGGCGACCCAGTCATGTCCGGTGATGCCGGCATCGAGAATGCCGTCTTCCACATAGCGGGCCATTTCCTGAGCCCGGATCAGCAGGCACTCGATTTCATCGTCGTCGATCGTCGGGTAGTACGACCGGGAAGAGAATGTGATTTTGTATCCGGCCTTGCGGAACAGCTCGGCGGTGGCTTCCTGCAGGCTGCCGGCAGGGATTCCCAGTTTCAGAATTCGACCAGACATCACATCATCCTCGGGCGCGCACGTGTTTGGAAAAACGCACTGTAGTCACCGGGCGGGTCCCTTCAAAAGTGTCCGCCTGCCACTCAGCGAGGGTTGCGGCGATTTTTGTCACAACTGAGGAGCACAAACCGCCCGCCGCAGGAGCATTTCCTGGATCGCATTCCCAGAGATTGATGCAAGGCACTCCGCATCGATCGGGTGCCCCCTCGGAATCGCGCCGGGACCCCTTACTTTTTCCCGTAAACCGCTGCCGGGTCGAAGATTCGTTCACCTTCAGTCGTCACGTCCCCCGTGGCAGGGTCAATCCGCCGGAAGAAGCAGCTCTGATAGCCTTCGTGGCAGGCAGCCCCACCGATCTGTTCGACCTTGGCCAGCAGCGTGTCGGCGTCGCAATCGAAATACAGCGATTTGAGCACCTGGACGTTGCCGCTCTCTTCCCCTTTTCGCCACAACTTTTTGCGGCTGCGGCTGTAATAGCAGACGCGGCCGGTCTGCAGCGTCTCCTGGTATGCGGTCTCGTTCATGTAGGCCAGCATCAGCACGGTGCCGCTGGCGGCATCCTGGGCGATGACGGGAATCAACTCGTGTTTTGTAAAATCGGGACCGTTCACGCTGCACTACCTGTCTGGGAGAAAATCGAAAGGCTCATTTTAACAGCCAATCCCGCAGACGACACCAGAACGCCCGGCAGGTTCGGTCCGCGGTCTGACACGGGGAGAATTCTGCTGCGCGGGCCCAGTAGACCGACACTCACGCATCGGGCTCTGGATTCGTTCATCGACATTAACGCTTCGGAATCGGGCGTTGTCTCAATGCGACCAGTACCGACGATCGAGGGCTCTGTAATTGATCGCCTCCGACAGATGCGAAACCTCAATCTGTTCGCTCCCCGCGAGATCGGCAATCGTGCGGCTGATACGGAGAATTTTGTCATGCGCCCGTGCTGAGAGTCCCATCTCTTCCATCGCCGACTGCAGCAGACCATCAGTCTCATTTCCCAGCTTGCAGTAGCGACGAATCTGTCGAGGTCCCATCGTCCCGTTCTGCACGGAGGGTTGGTCGCGGAACCTCTCTTTCTGGATCGCCCGGGCCTGCACCACCTGAGTGCGGATTGACTGGCTGTCGGTCCCCGGCCGGTCGTTGGAGAGTTCACGAAACGGAACGGCGGGGACTTCGATATGGATATCGATCCGGTCGAGCAACGGCCCGCTGATCTTGGCGAGATAACGTTCGATCTGATTCGGTGTGCAGTTGCACTGTCGGGCGGTGTCTCCCCGGAAGCCGCAGGGGCAGGGATTCATGGCGGCCACGAGCATGAGATTGGCCGGAAACGTGAGGCTGCCGATCGCCCGGGAGATCGTGACCCGATGCTCTTCCAGCGGCTGCCGCAGCACTTCCAGTGTGCGGCGATTGAACTCCGGCAATTCATCGAGAAACAGAATTCCATGATGGGCGAGGCTGATTTCGCCGGGTGCGGGAGTACTCCCCCCACCGACCAGTCCCGCTTCACTGATCGTGTGATGCGGCGAACGGAAGGGACGGGTGAGCATCAGCGATTGACGTTCCGCCAGACGACCGACCGCGCTGTAAATCCGCGTGGTCTCCAGGCTCTCTTCGGCGGAAAGTCCGGGCAGAACTGTCGCCAGCCGCTGTGCGAGGAGGGTTTTGCCGGTCCCCGGCGCCCCGATCATCAGAATGTGATGGCGTCCCGCAGCCGCGACCGTAATCGCCCGCTTGGCCATCTCCTGCCCTTTGACGTCCGCATAGTCGACCGGATAGACCGCCAACTCCCGCACAGCCTCATCCCAGCTGAAGGGAACCGGGTCGATCTCCAGTTCTCCGGAAAAGAAGCCGACCGCCTCGGCAAGCGAGCCCACCGGGATGATTTCGATCCCTTCCACCACCGCCGCTTCCCGGGCATTCTCCGCGGGAACCAGCAGACCGCGACGCCCATCCTGACGGGCCTGCAGGGCCATCGACAGCGTCCCTTTCACCGGTCGCACCGTCCCGTCGAGAGCCAGTTCTCCCACAGCCGCGTACGCCGGAAACAGTTCGGACTGCAGCTGGCCACTGGCTGCGAGAACCCCGATCGCCACCGGCAGATCAAACGAGGGTGCCTCTTTCGGCAGATCGGCGGGGGAGAGGTTGATCACAATGCGATCGATCGGCCGGGTGTAGCCGGAGTTCACGATCGCCCGCTCGATCCGATGCACGCACTCGCGGACCGCCGCTTCCGCCAGCCCGACCAGAATCGTTTTCGGCAAAGCTGCCGGGGAGATATCGATCTCCGCCTCCACCGGCCGGGCGTCGATTCCAAAGAGGGAATACGTCTGCAGCTTCGCCAGCATGATTTGCCCTCGCACCCGGAAATTCGCTGAGCCCCGAACCGGTGAACAAATGTTGGCGCAGTGTCTGGATCCCTCCTTCGTGACGCAAGCGCACCGCAGGAATTCCTCAGGAATCGTTACGGCTCGGCGGGATGCCGCGTCAAGGCAACTACAACTTGAGGCCGTCGGGCCCGCTTTGTTCCCCTCCGAGGGTGACATTCACCTTGATCACCTTGTCGGCCCGCAGCACCGACAACTCGACGACGTTCCCCGGCTTCTTGCTTTCAATGAAACCCAGAAATTCCGCAGCGGTCGCAACCGGATTGCCGTCGACCGCAACGATGACATCCGCCACGGAGCGATCGATGATGGTGACCAGCCCGCGGCGGATCATGTCAGGTCCCTTGATGCCCGCCCGTTCCGCGGGTCCACCGGGAGTCATCCGCGCGACCCGCAGCCCCTTCTCGACGACGGTCACATGCGTAATGCCAATGTCACCACGAATCACTTTGCCGTACTGAATCAGCTCGGGAAAAATGCGTCGCACAAGATTCACCGGAATGGCAAAGCCGATGCCGGCACTCTGTTCGACACGACTCGCAATGGCGGTGTTGATGCCGATCAGATTCCCCTTCGAGTCGATCAGCGGCCCCCCCGAGTTCCCCGGATTGATGGAGGCATCGATCTGAATGATCGACTTGATCACCCAGTTCTTCTGGATCTCCAGTGTCCGGTTCAGGCTGGAGATCATCCCTTGGCTCATGCTCCGTTCAAGACCGAACGGATTGCCGAGGGCGAAGACCCGCATTCCGACTTTCAACTGGTCGGAATCTCCCAGCGTGAGCGGGAAAAGCTGATCTTCGGGGGCGTCGATCTTCAACACCGCGATGTCGTTGACGGGATCGGCACCGATCAGCTTGGCGCTGACCGTCTCTTCGTTGAACAGGGTCACGTTGATCTGCCGGGCGCCGGCGATGACGTGGTAGTTCGTCAGGATGTGCCCCTGCTTATCGAGAACGGCGCCGGAACCGCTTCCCTCTCCTTCGAGGGGCATCATCAGAAACCGTCCGGCCGGAACGCCGGCGGTCGAAATATTCACCACGCCGCGATTGCAGAATTCGTAGACGGAGACATTGATCGCTTCATCGGGGGTCAGCCCCCGGGCGTCGTAGGCCCCCCGTGGAAACAGAATGTCCTGAGGCTGCGGGGCGGACATGGGCGGGGCTCCGCGCATTGACGTCCCAAACGTAGGCCCTTGCGCCACAACAGTTAAAGGCGAGAAGAACAGGCCCAGCAACAGAGCGCCGACCCGAAACCGGACCAGCGCGAAGATGACGTTCGATCGCATGAAACTCTGCCTTGCACTCCATTGTTTCGCGGGTTGCCCCCCCTATATAAAACGTCTGGTCAGATCGCTCAAGACGTTTCTGCCGGGGCCCCTGCTGCGAGTCTTCCGTGTCCTGCACCGGGATTCGCAGCCTCCCGGCGCCATTCACTCGAATTGATCCAACAGGTTCCCACTTCGCGCGTGCCGCTCCAATCTTCCGCGCCCCGGCGATCCACCACGACAGGCAGCTTCGCATATGGACGACTCAGTCAATCTCCTGCCACTCCCGGCCGACGCCCACGGCCCTCCGTCGGATGCTTCCTCCACCTTGTGGCTGAGTCACCTCGTTTTCAGCAAATCGGCACCACCCGCACTGAAGCTGGCGGCTCAAGCTGGCGACCTGCGCGCATTTTCGGAGGCGTTGCAGACGGGCCTTCGGGAACAGAGCTGGAAGAAAGGGAAGCGGAATCGTCTGTTGAAACATCTGCAATGTCTCTGGCCACGAGCGGGAGAAGCGCTTTCAGGTGAGATCGATCCCGCTTCGCTGGCGCATTGCCTGTTTGATGCCGACCTCAACGAAGATGAACTCTCCGGCCGCGTCGAAGCGATCATCACCGGCCAGACGAGCGAGACACCTGACCCTCAGACCGTGCTGGCAGCACTCTGGATGCTGCGCAGCTCCGTGAACCGGCTCGATCCGCAGACGCTCGTGTCGCTGTGGCGCTGGACACTCGAAGCGTGTCTGATCTCGCCTGTGTCGCAGGCGAAAGAGGAAGCTCCCTCGGGCTTCGAAGGGCTGAACCGGCTGGAAATTCTCTGGCTCGCCGGTGAGACGTTCCGCGAGATGAAGGCCTTCTCCAAAGCGTCACGCAAGGCGGCCCACGGAGTTTTACCCGCACTCGATGCCGCGACCGACAGCGACGGCACGCCACACGCCCGGGTTCTCGCTGACGTCGTACCGACACTGGCACTGCTCGCCCGACTCAAACTCTTTGCGGCCAGTTGCGAAGCACGCCCCTGGGGACACAAGGCCGAGAAACGGATTGCCGGCCTCTTTCGCCGGACCGCGGTGCTGCTGAGCACGCCGCACCTCCCGTTTCAGGCGACTTCGACCGCCGTCCCGGAAGAGATGCTCCGCTCGATCGGCCACATTCTCGAACAGGAGCGTCCCCAGAGCCAGATCGCCGCCGGCAAGCACAAGAATACGTTCTCGCGACAGTCCGACTGGGCGGAATGGGCGACGCTGCACGATGCGGGCGGGGGATCGACCGATCAGCTGTTGGTCCGCTATCACCAGTCGATGCCCGAGGTGGATCTGGTGGCTGCCGACCATCCTCTGTTCCGGGGGAACTGGTCGCATACGCTCAAAATTGACAATGAAACCGTCCCGATCGTTGAGGACTGGACCTGTGTCTGCTGGTACGCCGACAAGTCGGCCTCCTTCATCGAACTGGAGCAGAAATCAGGGGAGTCGGTCCGCATGATCCGCCAGGCGCTGCTGCTCCGGCGTGAGTCGGTCCTGCTGCTGGCCGACTCCATTCGGACTGAATCGCCCGGCCTGCTGGAGTTCTCACGGTCCGTTCCCCTCTGCCCCGGCTGGCAGCACGAAGAAGACAGTGAAACCCGCGAACTCGCCCTGACTCAGGAGAAGCAACGAGTCCGGGTCTTTCCGCTCAGCACTCCACAACTGAAGGTGCACCGCAGCGAGGAGCAGACGAGCCTCCGTGACCGGCTGTTGACGGTCACCAGTAATGCGCGCGGCCCGAATTTGTACGTCGCGACTCTGTTCGACTGGAACCCGAAGCGCCGCGAAGCCCCGGTCGAATGGACCCGGCTGACCGTCGCGGAAGATGGGGTTTCCGTCCATCCCACCGTCGCGGCCGGCCACCGACTTCGGATCGGAAAGCTGCAATGGCTGTTGTATCATAGCTTTGCAGCACCCCGGTTTCCCCGTTCTGTTCTTGGCCTGCATACCGGCAGCGAAACGGTTTTTGCCAGAGTCGACAGTTCCGGGGAGTACGAAACACTGGTGGAAGTCGAACTATAGAGCAGTGACGACAGACCTCCTCGGGTGGCTGTGGAGAGACTCTCCCCAAGCCTGCGGGACATTGCAAACCGAAGTCCCCACAAAGGGACGGAGGAGCCGGCGAATCGACCTCCCGTCGCGGAAAATTGCTGCTGGCACGGACTGCCGGTTCTGCTATGGTCCGCAGCAAAATGGAGTTCGAGAACACGTACAGAATTGGCAGGGACGCCGATGCATCTCTTTTTCTCAGCGGGTGAACCAAGCGGTGACCAACATGCTGCGCAGGTCATGCAGCAGCTGAAGAAACGCCATCCCGGAATCCGGCTCTCCGGTTTCGGAGGGCCCGAAATGGCGGCCGCAGGACAGGACCGGCTGTATCAGCTGACCGATCTGGCGGTGATGGGACTGGCGGGCGTGTTGCCACTGCTGAAAACGTTCTGGCGGCTCTATAAAGAGGCAGAGGCCTTTCTGTTGAAAGAAAAGCCGGATGGCGTGGTGCTCGTGGATTTCCCCGGCTTCAACTGGTGGATTGCCAAAGCGGCCAAGCGGGCCGGAGTCCCTGTCTTTTACTACTGTCCTCCCCAGCTGTGGGCCTGGGCTCCCTGGCGGATTCGCAAGGTGCATCGCTGGGTCACCTGCGTGCTGTCGGTCCTGAAGTTCGAAGCGGACTGGTACCGCAACCGAAACGTCGACGTGGAGCTGGTGGGCCATCCCTTCTTTGATGAAGTGGCTGCCCACCCCCTTGATCAGCAGGCCGTCCGGGCGATTCAAGCCGGAACGGACCGCGTCGTCGGAATTCTTCCCGGCTCACGCAAACAGGAAGTTGAACGGAACTTTCCGATCATGCTGCAGGTCATCGAGGCGCTGCACCGGAAACATCCGGACGTCCGGTTTCCTGTCGCCTGCTTCAAGCAATGGCACTACGACCGCTGCGCTCAGCTGCTCGCAGCACATGGCGGGAATTTGCCAGTCGACCTGCATCTGAGCAGGACTCCGGAAGTGATCGAAGCCGCGGACTGCTGTCTGATGGTCTCCGGATCGGTCAGCCTCGAACTGCTGGCCCGGAAAACTCCGGCGGTCGTGCTGTATAAGGCAGGTCTCTTCATCTACTGCATCGGGATTTTTCTGGGGACGATCAAGTACATGTCCCTCCCCAATCTGATTGCGGATCGTGTGGTGATGCCGGAATTCCCCTTCTGGCACAAGCAGCGTTCCGCAACCCGCCAGATGATCAAAACACTCGACCATTGGCTGAGCGATCCCCAGGCGCTGGCCCACGTGCAGCAGGAGGTCTCGCAGCTGGCCGACGACGTCGTGGCGACCGGCGGTGTCGCCCGTGCGGCGGAGGTGTTGCTGCAGCGGCTGACGGCAACAGACAAACAGCAACAGCACCGACGGGCGGCCTGACCACCAGACCCTCTGGCGACGATCAAGGGGAAATGACCGCCGAGATGGACGCGCGCGTCCGCTCGTTCCCCGGTTGCGAGCAGCGGGCACATCGCTTGAGAATTCGCACGGTTCGCGTGGGCAGACGAGAGAGCCTCGCTCTAGTTCACGACGGCCAGCGCCGGTTCGCTTACCTCTCCCTGGTCCCGATGTCGCGACTTCCGGAAGGCCTGGGGCGTCAATCCGCTCCACCGCTGGAAGACAGCGCAGAAAGCGGAGAGTGAACGATAGCCCGCCTGTCGGGCCACATCTTTGAGTCCCAGGGAGGATTGCAGAAGCCGGCAGGCAGTCTGCATGCGAATCACCGTCAGCACATTCATCGGCGGCTCGCCGACAACCTGCCGGAACCGGCGGGCAAACGTGGACCGGGGAAGATGCCCCGCTGCAGCCAGCGATTCAATCGTCCAGATCCGCTCCGGATATTGCAGCATCAAGGCGAAGATCGGTCCGAGTTCCGCATCACGCAGTCCCTGAATCCAGCCCGATTCCAGCGGAGACAGAGTCTGCAGACTGATCCGGATCGACTGCAGAACCACCAGCGACAGTAGCTGGTTGACGATGGCACTGGTCCCGGGCTGCTCGCTTTGCAAAGCCGTGCGGGCTTCCTGCAGGAGCCGGCCGCTCAACGGGTCCGCCTGATCGTGTGCCGAGACATGCAACACGGCCGGCAGAGCATCAAACAAAGGCGGGAGTCGATCACCTGCGCAGTCGAGCCGACCGGAATAGATCTCTCCCGGTTCCAGTGCAAACAATGTGCTGTCCCCCGGGGAGGTCGTGGGGGATCGCAGCAGAATCAGCAGATCCCCCACCCGAAGCTGGAACCGCCGATCTTTCTCCGGGGCGAACAGGGCCTGTCCGGCGGTGACAAACTGAAAACAGGGAAATTCGGGAAACAGCTCGCCGTGCTCGCGTTCATGCAGCGTCTGCTTTCCGGTCATCTGACATCGAACCGGAAGCTGGTTCAACACGGCAGACAGCGGATCATTCAGTCGAAATTGCTCAGTGGTGTCTGGTGCGGTGTCTGCTGCGGCCAGCCTGCTGAAGCTCATTCCACACTCCGTTTCATTCTCTCGTAACGTGGTTTTGTCGGCGATCACTTCGAACCCCACCCTTTGCACATCAGCGGAAAATGACGTTCAGTATCAGTAACCGTTCACATCGAGATGCCGGGGCCATCAGGAGCGAGCGGACGCAATCGACCGGCCGGGCAGCTGCCCGCAACGCCTGCGCCCAGCGGAAAGCTCGGATTCAGCACTGCACACAACACGAAAGCGCCCTCAGCAACAGCAAACTGAAAATGACCTTTTTAGGGGACATCGGTGGGGTCCTGGGGAAGGTGCCCGGTATCTCCGGACAAAAAGTGGTACGCAGACGACAAGCACGATCTACAGTCGCCAGCCGAAATTGCCGCTAGAAGTGAGCGCAACCGGATCACAGAAAGCCACTTAAGACAATTAGAAATCCCCGGATTCGTTGTCACCCTGCCAGCGCAGCAGCGACTCGGGACCGGCTCTCCGGGCAGAATGAGGAGGATGCCGACAGTTCGCAGCGTCGGTCCCTCTACCGCCACGAAGCGCGCGCGATGGGGTCCATTCCGGTCCACTTCCCCGGTGGCCGACGCGGCCGAAAGTCAGCCGATCAGGGGCTCAGCTCGTCACCACGTCAGCCACGGCGTTCATCGCTTCCAGCGTGCTGTCGGTGCTCTCCGGATCGACGGCCCGGCAACTGGCGGTCAAAGACTCTTGAATCCAGCGCAGTTCCTCAGCCCATGCCTCGGGGGTGATGCCGGTCGGACAGACCTGCGAGAATTCATCGCAGAGCAGAATCATCCGCAGCAGATGCCGGAAGATCACCCCTTCCTGTTTGGTGAGGTCGCGGGTGGTCACGTACTGATTGAAATCTCCCCCCGCATGGAGAAGATCGCCGACAATCCAGACCGCACGGGTCCGGAAGTCATGGACACCGGGGTACTCGGAATCGAACAGCCGCCGCAGCTTGTCTCCCAGCGGGACAGCGAACTGCCGGATCGGCTTGCCGAAATTATCGAACAGCGGCTCGACCGAATCGGGGTCCACTTCCGACTGCGTCAGCAATCCGCGCGACATCAATTCCGGGTCGATCCGCAAGCGGGCCAGTGGACCCGGGGGAAGCTCCTGCGGCGGCGGGACCCGCACGAGGTGCAGAATCGAGTTCGGCACTTCCAGCACACTTTCCAGAATCTGGATGCGCTCAGCACGGTCAGCCAGTCCGAGATGGTCCAGCAGGTACGCGCCGTACAATGGATGACAGCTGCGGAAGAGCATCAGCTGGTTCATGCGCGCGGTCGGATGCGCGAACTGCGGCAGATAAATCTCTTTCTCTTCCGCGGCGATGATCGACGGATGTTTGATCGTCCGGATTCCGGAAGGAGGACTTTCAGCTGAAGGCGTTTCTTTCGTGAGCGCCTCCTGCAGGAGGGCCCCGAACGAACCCAGTGAAGCGGCAGCCGGGGGGACTTCCGGTTCCATAACCTCCGCCGATTCTTCCACAGGAACGACGGGAGCAGTCCCTTCGGCCTGCAGTTCCTCCAGCAGATCTCCGCCGAAATCTTCTTCAGGGGGTGCAGTCAGAACCGGCGCGGCGGCAGCGGCGGCGATGGTTTCCTCGTCAGGCATCGGCCAGTCGCGACGGGCTTTGACCAACGGCTCGGGGGGAGGGGGTTCGAGCGTAACAAAATCCCCCGCTTCCAGCAGCAGCAGCATCTGGGTCAGTCGTTCTCCTGATTTCTCCAGCAGCTTAGGGGGTAACAACCGGGTCCGGACAAAGCGGAGCAGTCGATTGACGTCCGGCGAGAGCTCCAGCAGATAGCCCAGCAGTCGCCAGGGGAGTTGTCCCTTGCTCACCAGATGGGCCGGCGGGGCGGTGATCAGTTTACGGAACTGTTCTTCGTTCCAGTATTGCTCGTTGGCCCGCCGCTTGGGCATCTTCTTTTTGATCTGCTTCTTCATCCGGATCAAGTTCGGATCTTTCGTGTCTTCCGGGATCTGATCGTACTGCTTCTTCCAGCGGGCATACTTGACGTCATCTTCATGGGCCAGCGAGAACACATAGCCCATCGTGTCGAACTGCGGACGACCGGCGCGGCCGAAGATCTGATGCGCGGTGCTCCCATCGACAATCGTTTTCTTGCCTGGCGGACCTTTCATCAACGTCGTCAGCACAACCGAGCGCGCGGGGAGATTGATGCCCGCCGCCAGTGTTTCCGTACAGAGACAGACGGAGAGCAGCTTCTCCTGAAAGAGTTTCTCCACCCGCCGACGATACTTCGGGAGCAATCCGGCGTGGTGCACGCCGACTCCGCGCATCAGCAGCTGCTTGAGCTTGGGACCGGCTCCCGTTTTCCAGCTCCACTGGTCCAGACGGGTGGCCAGTTCCTGTTGTTGTCCGCTGCGGAGCAGATTTTTCCCTTTCAGCTGTTCCGCGACGGACCAGCATTCTTCCCGATTGAAACAGAAAACCAGCGCCGGAGTCCGGCGGGTTTCTTCGGTGCCGTCCTGAATCTGCTCCAGAAATTCCGGGAGCAACTCTTCGCCGATCCAGTCGAACTCCAGCGGAACTTTGCGTTCAGTCCCCTGAATCAACTGAATCTTGCGGCCATGTTCCCGCCGCAGCCAGAGCAGAAAATCGACCGCGTTTCCGACTGTGGCGGAGAGCAGCATCAGCCGCACCTGCTTTGGAAGCAGGGCGAGTGAAAGTTCCCACACGACTCCCCGTTCCGGGTCGTTGAAGTTGTGGAACTCATCCATCACCACCGCAGCGACATTGCCGAAGTCGAACCCTTCCGGATGCAGCAGACGATTCAGGAGGATCTCGGCGACCACGATCAACACCGGTGCCTGCGGATTCACTTTGCGGTTGCCGGTGATCAGACCGACATCATCGGCCGAGAATCCCCAGCGGACGGCGGCTTCCTGAATCTCCTGAAACTTCTGTTCGGTCAGGGCAATCAGCGGAGTGGTGTAATAGGCGGTCTTGCCGGTGTGCAGGGCTTCGAACAGCGCAGCTTCGGCGATTAGTGTTTTGCCGGTGCCGGTCGGGGCACAGACCAGAATCCCCTCGGTGTCGTCGAACCACGTGAGCAGCGCATCTTCCTGAACACGATACGGCTCGTACGGCAAGGTATCGAGATACATCGCTGCCAGATCGCCGCGCGAGAGGGGGACAGGAGTTTCCAACGGTTTGCTTTCAACGGGGAGAAAGAGCATTTCGACTTTTGATGGCCCCCTCGTCGCCACGCGGACGTCAGTATTTCACCAGACGAAACGCTGCCTGTGCGAGCCCTGAAAAGAGCAACCTGCTCTCGACCGGACCCCGGGGCCAGCGGGATGAT
This sequence comes from Planctomicrobium aquicomposti, assembly GCF_051466325.1. Classification (NCBI taxonomy): domain Bacteria; kingdom Pseudomonadati; phylum Planctomycetota; class Planctomycetia; order Planctomycetales; family Planctomycetaceae; genus Planctomicrobium; species Planctomicrobium aquicomposti. The sequence goes on along the minus strand of NZ_CP195792.1, from coordinate 186,457 downwards.
AGCACCTTGCGGAGTGACAGTCAGACCGATGACCGAACGAGGAGACCGCTCCGCTGGGAGTTGCAGTGAGAGTCTGCCCGCGTAGGACCGGGGCTGGGCCTGGCAGGGGATCTGATTTCAGCGAGTCAGCGGACTGCTGGAGGAGTGGCTTTCAGACTCGGCCGGGCCGCCGCCTCTGCGGGCCGTCGCGACGGTTCGGCTTTGAACACCAGCATTCCCAGCGGAGGCAATTGAACCTGAATGCTCTGCGCCCGGCCATGCATCTGGACCGGTTCCGATTCCACGCCCCCCTGATTGCCGACATCGGTTCCGCCGTACATCCAGGCATCGCTGTTGAGGACTTCCTTGTAGAAGCCAGCCTCTGGCACTCCGACCCGGTAATCGCCGCGCGGGACGGGGGTCATGTTCAGAATGACGATCGTGGTCTCTTTCCCTTCTTTCGCAAAGCGGGAGAAGGCGTACACACTGTTGACGGCATCGTCCGCCTGAATCCACGCAAAGCCGGCGTGGGTCGTATCGAGTTCGTGCAGAGAGGGGTGATTCCTGACGAGGAAATTGAGGTCCTTCACGAACCGCTTGATCCCGGCATGCGTATCAATCGACTCCAGCATCCAGTCCAGTTCGATGTCATGGTTCCACTCCGTCCACTGGGCGAGTTCGGCCCCCATGAACAACAGTGACTTGCCCGGCAGCGTCGCCTGATACCCCAACAGCAGCCGCAGGTTCGCGAACATCTGCCAGTGGTCCCCCGGCATCTGCGAGACCAGCGACTTCTTGCCGTGAACAACTTCATCGTGCGAGAGCGGCAGTACAAAGTTCTCGGTGAAGCCGTACAGCGACCGGAACGACAGATCATGCTGATGATGACCGCGATAAAGGGGATCGCGCCGCAGATAGCGGAGGGTGTCATTCATCCAGCCCATGTCCCACTTCATCGTAAAGCCCAGTCCGCCATCGTAGACGGGCCGCGAGACTCCCGGCCAGGCGGTCGATTCTTCCGCGATCGTCATGATGCCGGGATATTCTCCGTGCAGCATCACGTTGAGATCTTTCAGGAACTGAATCGCTTCCAGATTGTCGCGACCGCCGAAGCGGTTGGGAATCCATTGCCCCGGCTGTCGGGAATAATCGAGATACAGCATGGAAGCGACAGCGTCGACCCGCAGGCCGTCGACGTGATAGACCTCGCACCAGAAGCGGGCACTGGAAAACAGGAAGTTACGGACTTCATTTCGTCCGTAATTGAAGATGTTTGTGTTCCAGTCCGGATGGAATCCCTGTCGCGGGTCGGCATGTTCGTAAAGCGATGTGCCGTCGAACCGCGCCAGGCCATGCGCATCGGTCGGGAAGTGGCCGGGGACCCAGTCGAGCAGGACTCCCAGCCCCGCCTGATGACAGCGATCCACGAACATCCGGAAGTCGTCGGGAGTCCCATAGCGGGAGGTCGGCGCAAAATAACCAGTCGCCTGATAGCCCCATGAGCCGTCGAAGGGATACTCCGTGATCGGCATCAGCTGCAGATGCGTAAAACCCATGTCGAGGGCATAGTCGACAAGCTGGTCCGCCAGCTCCAGATAGCTGAGGTAACGTCGGCCATCTTTGGGCCGGCGCCACGAACCGAGATGAACTTCATAGGTCTGAAGCGGGCGTTCATACCAGTTGGTCTGCCGCCGGCGTTCCATCCACTCCTGATCCTGCCATTGATACTGACTCAGATCGGTCACGACGGAGGCGGTTTTGGGAGGCACTTCCGCCTGGAAGGCATACGGATCGGACTTCTGCAGCAACTCGCCTGACTGAGTCCGGATACTGTATTTGTAAACTTCTCCGGGGCCGACATCCGGAACCGTTCCCTGCCAGACTCCCAGATCGCTGCCGTGCAGATAGAAGGCACCGTGCTGCCAGTGATTGCGATCCAGCAGCACACAGACTTCGCGGGCATTCGGTGCCCAGACAGCAAACCGCGTCCCTGTTTTCCCGTTTTCGGTGACAGGGTGGGCTCCCAGCCATTCATACGCGGTGCAATTCATACCACTCCTCATTGCTGATCGGTGTCTGGAGAGCGCAGCGGCGGGCAGCACCCCGGTGAAGGGGGGACGCCTCACAGTTTCGACAGACCTCGTGCTCATGGGAGATCGTTTCGAACGCAGGCCGCTATCTGATGGAGTCTGGACATCTTAACAAGCGATACGGAAGTTGAAGATATGGAATGTCGACATTCTGCAATCCACTCCATCCCCTCTGGCTCAAACCGATGTTGATTCGTTCGGGGGAAGACGAGCGGCCTGACGGATCGCGCTGGCACGCTGGCCCCAGTGATGACATCGGTTGTTTCAGCCTCCCAGCTCCCCTACGATCGGTCGCTTCCTGAACCGCGACCGGATTTTTCGATGACCTCTGAACAGAAAACCACACTGACGGTTGAGCAGATCCAGCAGCTGATCCCGCATCGGGCTCCGTTTCTGTGGCTGGATGAAGTGCTGGAGTTGACCGACAACCGGATCCATGCACGGAAATGGATTGATCCGCAGCTGGATGTGTTTCAGGGCCACTATCCCGCCTTTCCCGTCTTACCGGGAGTGCTGATCTGTGAAGCGGCGTTCCAGGCGGGGGCTGTGCTGATTGCACGCATGGCTCCTCCCGAAGTGGGACATGTTCCGGTGGTCACAAGATTAAATCAGGTGCAGTTCCGCAAGCTGGTTCGCCCCGGTGACACACTCGACATCGAGGTAGAACTGGGTGAGAAAGTTGCCAACGCGTACTTCCTCAAAGGCAAGGTCAGCGTGGAGGGGAAGGTCAGCGTCCGGCTGGAATTTGCCTGCGCCTTGGCGGAACCGACCTGACTGGAGATCTTGGGGAAGTCTTATTCCCTGCGAACCGGGAGGCGAAATCGTGCCGGTCGACCGCATCTGGCTCTCAAACTATCGATCGCTACGAAGCATCGAATTCGGAATCGGTAGCCTGGTGCTCGTCACGGGCCCCAACGATTCCGGAAATTCGGGTGGCCCCCTCTGAGGCGCTGTGCACAGATGAGGGGACTGCGTTGAATGATTCTGCCACGCCCTGACCGCGGAACCAGGCAGATCCAGAGTGAGTCCCCGTGGAAATTAATGCTTGACGGTGACGCCTTCTGCGCGACATGCTGTTGCTGCAGGACGCAAGGGCTGCGACGGATCGCCTCTCCGGCAGATTACTGAGGGCAATCAATGTCTGCATCGATCCGTTTCGCCTGTCCCGCCTGTGACACCAGACTGCAGGCGTCCGATGCCAAGATCGGCAAGAGTTTCCCATGTCCCAAGTGCACACAGACAGTCCGTGTGCCGGGACCCGCACAGGAAGTGATACGCCGGGCCACGCCACCGCAGCTACCGCCGATCGTCTTGCCGCCTATTGTGCCTGCGCCAATGTACGAGCCGCAGCAACAATTCTACACCCAGCCCCCTCTGCAGCAGGCACCACTGATGCAGCAGAACACGGTCGTTAACATCCAGTCGCCGCCACGGGAGTCGCACGCACTGGCTGCGCTTCTGAATTTCCTGTTCCCCTCGATCGGTTATCTGATTCAGGGACGGATCGGTTCGTTCTTTCTCTACTGGCTCACGATGGTCCTGATTCTCATCGGCGGTGTCCTGACTGTCGGGCTGGCGTGGTTACTCGCGCCGATGATCTGGATCTATTCGATTGTGGACGCCGCCAATTATCGGTCGAGGTAGGCGACGACGCCTCACCTGGCAGTGCGTGCCGACCACCGCCATCCGGTCGTCGGCGGAAACACACGATCACGTGATGGAACCCAGCCTGCGCGGATCCAGCAAACAACACCCTGCGTTACCGTTCAATCTTCGGCAGCAGACCGGCGATGAGTCCCGTCAGCGGCAGGAAGGCGCACAGATGGAACACGTATTCGATTCCCCGGTAATCCGCCAGTTCTCCCAGGGAAGCGGCGGAGATGCCCCCCACTCCGAATGCCAGTCCGAAAAACAGGCCGGCCACCATGCCGACTTTCCCCGGCATCAACTCCTGTGCGAACACCAGAATTGCCGAGAAGGCCGATGCCAGAATCGCACCGGCGCACATGCTCAGCACGATGGTCCACGGCAGACTGACATACGGCAGCGCCAGTGAAAACGGGGCGACTCCCAGAATCGAAAACCAGATCACCACCCGGCGACCAAAGCGGTCGCCGATCGGGCCGCCGGCGATCGTGCCGACAGCCACGGAGAACAGAAAGGCGAACAGGCAGAACTGCGCGTTCTGCACGCTGACGCCGAACTTGTGAATCAGGAAGAAGGTGTAGTAGTTCGTCAGACTGCTGAGGTAGATGTATTTCGAAATCACCAGGAGCACGAGCACGAGCAGCGCCAGCAGCACTTTCCGGCCGGGGATGGGGAACGAAGTCTCATGAGCGCTGGCAGTGCGCTTCTTCGCCTGTTCCAGCTTTTCGCGGTACCAGTGCCCCACGCGGGTGAGAATGGCCATGGCGGCCAATGCCACCGCTGAAAACCAGGCGATGGATTTCTGTCCGGCCGGAACAATGACGATCGCCGCCAGTGCCGGTCCCAGTGACGTCCCGAAGTTCCCTCCCAGCTGAAACAGGGCCTGCGCGAACCCGTGGCGTCCCCCCGATGCCATCCTCGCCAGACGAGAGGCTTCGGGATGAAACACCGCAGACCCGAGGCCGACCATCACCGCCGCGGTCAGAATGGTCGGCAGATTGTGAGCCCGCGAGAGCAGCAGTAAACCGGCCAGACTGCAACCCATTCCCATCGCCAGTGAATACGGTTTGGGATGCTTGTCGGTGTAGAGCCCGACCAGCGGCTGCAGAATCGAGGCAACCATCTGGGTGGTCAGGGTGATCAGTCCAATATCGCCATACGTCAGCTGGAAGAGGTCTTTCAGCACCGGATAAATGGCAGGAAGCAACGACTGAATCGTATCGTTCAGCAGGTGCGAGACACTGAGCGCGACCAGCACGCTCATGGTGGTCGACGGAGCGGCGGGCCGTTCCAGCGGAAGGGCTTCAGCAGGAGAACTCATGTGAGTACTTGGGCAGGGCGAACGCTGGCGGGCAGGGGAAGTTGCTTCCGATGCGGTCTCAGCAAAGGAGTATTGTTGCCGAGCGAGACACTTTCACAAACCAAAAGGTTCAATCGCACAAGAACTAAACGCGTAAGCTGCTTGCACGCCTGCAGTTGCGATTCATTAAATTGTTTGTAAAGAAGCGTCTGGAGACTTTAAGGCCCGTTGCGAAGAGGGCCAACGAAAAAAGTCCCGACGACATCGGTCGCCGGGACTCGCGTTCTGGTTTCAGCAGAGGCTGCAGCTTACTGGAAGATGTAACCTTCTTCCCCATGCTGGGTGACGTCGAGCCCCTGGAGTTCTTCCTCCTGAGTGACCCGCAGTCCCATCACCGCGTCGATGAGCTTCAGCAGGATGAAGGAGCCGACGACAGCCAGAGCGATCGAAGCTCCGACGCCGACAGCCTGATTGACAACCTGCCCGGGGTTTCCTTCCAGCAGACCGGCAACCCCTTCCGTGACGCTGGTGGTGGCGAAGACACCGGTCAGGATGGCTCCGAGGGTTCCACCGACGCCGTGCACGCCGAAGGCGTCCAGCGAATCGTCATATCCGAAGGCATTCTTAAGTTTGGTGCAGGCCAGGAAGCAGACCAGACCAGCTGCCAGTCCCAGAATGATTCCGTGAATCGGGTTCACCGCACCGGCAGCGGGGGTGATGCAGACCAGACCAGCCACGGCACCTGAGCAGGCACCGAGGGTTGTCGGTTTGCCGTGCATGACCCATTCCGCACAAGCCCAGGCCAGCACGCCGGCAGCAGCGGCGAGATGCGTGGCGAAGAATGCGTTGACGGCCCACTTGTCGGAGTTCAGAGCGCTACCGCCGTTGAAGCCGAACCAGCCCACCCAGAGCAGGGCGGCCCCGATACAGGTGTAGGTCAGGTTGTGCGGAGGCATGGGCTCTTTGCCGAAGCCGAGACGTTTGCCGATCAGCAGGGCGGCGACCAGAGCCGAAACCCCGGAGCTGATGTGCACCACGGTTCCGCCTGCGAAGTCCAGACCGGGGAAGGCTGCTTTTTCATTGGCAAGGCTCAACCAGCCCGGTGCGGACCAGACCCAGTGAGCGATCGGGCAGTACACCACGAGGCTCCACAGGACGGAATACACGCACATGGCGCTGAACTTCATCCGTTCGGCAAAGGCACCGCAGATCAGGGCGGGGGTAATGATGAAGAACATCCCCTGGAACAGGCAGAAGATCATGTCGCCGGTGGCGGCTTCGAGGGTGCGGGACTTGTCCGCGATCACACCCTTCAGCAGCACCATGTCCAGGTTGCCGATGTAGGGGTTTTCGCCGCCGAAGGCCCAGCTGTAGCCGACGATGGCCCACAGGACGGACATCAGCCCCATCAGAAAGACGCACTGCATCATCACGCCGAGGATGTTCTTCTTGCGGACGAGACCGCCGTAGAAGAGGGCCAGACCGGGGGCGGTCATCATCAGCACCAGAGCACAGGAAGTCAGCATCCAGGCGATCTTGCCGGAGTCGGGAACGTCGACGGTCGCCACTTCAGTGGGCGAATCCATCGGAGGTGTCGGATTCTCTGCGGCGGGGGCCGCTGCTGCGGGAGCGGCTTCAGGAGCTTGCGCCTGAGCCTGCGCCGAGCATGCTGACAGTATTGCTACTGAGAGCATCAACATGAGGGGACCGAGCACTATCCAACGTTTCATGGGTCTTCCAATCTGTAAGTAGATGATGAAGGAGCCGCCCTGACGAAGTCCTTTCGCGAATGCAGCATCACTGGAGCAACATCCCGCCGCTGGCGTCGCCGGATTGAATTCTTTCTTGAGAGAATGTGGGCAGCGGTTGCAGTTGGCAATCAGTGTGCCGTGGACTTCAACAACCTTGAGAACAGTGGTTTCACTAGAGAAAACACTGGATTTTCTTGCAGCAGAGACCCATTTGCCACGCAGGGGGGCGGCTCCTCTGCTGATGATCAGGGCAGCAAATGCGCAAAAAGTGTGCGACGATGAACTCGAGAAGCAGAGGCCTCAAGTCGGGCCGGGGAGCGGTCGCGCCGACGATCGGCAGTCATTTGTCGACGAGAGCAGCCAGAGCGCCGTTCCCGGAAAGAGAAGTCGGCTGAAAAACAAAACAGGCCGCAAGGAGAGTCTCCCCGGGCGCGTCGAAATCACATCCAAGGGCACGCCGCCGCCGGTCATCGGCCCGCGAGTCCCGGGAGAATCTTCTGGATCTGATCTGTCGACGACTGCGCCGCGAAGGTGAATCTGCGATCACACGACGCACGGGCCGGACAGAGCCACCCGCTCTATTGGACCGGACCGAAGAAGGTGTAGTCCGGCTCGTTCTTCGCCAGCCGCTGAACCAGCAGCCCGAGTTCCCGGAGGTGGTAGTCGCCCCACATGCAGGCTTCGCCATTCGGAACCTTGCTGCCGGGAGGGATGTAGTCCCAACCACGCGGCCGATGGTAGACGGAGTGCAGCAGCAGCCCCTGATGTCCTGCCTTGTGATTCAGATAGGTGTCGCTCAGCAGCGTTCGCAGAACGGTCAGTCCTGCCTGGAAATATTCTTCGCCGCCGTGATCTCCCCGGGCAGTCAGATAGCGTCCCAGCCGGATCAGCCCCTGTGCGGCAATGGCCGCGGCGGAACTGTCGACCGGTTCATATTCATTGAACGGATCGGCCGGCCGGCTGCGATAGTCACCGAGATGGACCAGTCCCGGGGCTCCAGTATCCCAGTACGGAATGCCGTCGGCCGGAGTCTCGCTGATGTAGTAATCGCAGGTGGCCCGGGCTGCCTTCAGCATCAGGTCTTCGACTTCGACAATCCCGCCGAACGGCTTGAGCTCGTTGGAATCGAGAACCTGCAGAAATTCCAGCTGTTCCGGATAGCCGGCGATGATCCACGCCGCTCCCCGCGTCCAGGTGGTGAAGGGGCAATAGCCCTGCTGTGAGTTGGGGCAGCGATAGCGGCCGTCATTGCAGTTGAAAACGCTTTCGTGAGCGACCCGGCCCCGGACATCATAAATATCCCGGCCTTCGCCGTAGAAGACGTTGTAACGGGCTGTCGTGCGGGCATGCTGGATGAGCCGGTCCAGCAGCGAGAAGGGGACATCGTTTTCCCCCATGAGTCGATGTCCGAGCAAATGGCCGACCGCCAGCGAACGGAGTGAGCGGATCGTATCGCAGAACAGCGAATGCGGTCCGTTGAATGAATAGATATAGCCATCCCCCTCGTGGGTCGTGCTCCAGCGGGCCGCCTGACAGGCACCACTCGTCTTCAGTGCGAGGTCGTAACAGGCGAGTTCACCGGCGTTAAAGGGAATGCGCCCCTCTTTCATCAGCCGCCGCAAGGCACCGTAGGTGCTGACGTTGTTGAACCCATGATCGTGCACGCCAATATGGCTGACGTGAGGCGCCATCAGGTCGAGCGTGCGCTGGCGCCCGAGTTCCAGATAGCGTTCATCGCCCGTGGCATCGAACTGCAGAATCGCAGAGCCGAACTGAAAGCCCTGCGTCCATTCGGTCCAGCCCTGCGCGGTGTACTTCCCCTGAATCGTAAACACGGGAGAGCCGTCTGCCGGCTTCCAGGAGCTTTCGAGCTCGTCGATGCAGCGCCCCGAGGCTTGCCAGAGTCGGGCCAGGTCCGGGAGCAGATCCGCGGGGGTCAGGAGGTGATCGACTTCGATCATGGGAGCAGGTTCCAATACAGGGAGCGCGAGTGCGTCACGGAAACCGGGTCAAGCGGCGGCAGGACCGCTCCGGAAGAGAAATGTGTGCGTGGCAGGCCGGTTCAGCGGCGGTCGTCCGGGCCCTTGAGCCGGTCGGCGTCTTCATCGTCCGCTTCGTTCATCCCCTTTTTGAATTCGCTGATCGAGCCTCCCAGTGATCGCATCACGGAGGGCAATCGGCTGCCAAACAGCACCAGCACAATGACCGCGATGATAACCAGTTCTCCCATGCCCATACCAAACATCGCGTCACATGTCTCCGGAGAAAATGGTGTGTAACCCCGGTCAACGTGCTTCGGGGCGAACGATCCAGTGTACCGCACCGGGCAGGGAGGCTCAAACGGACGGCACCGCCCCTCAACGACTCGTCCCGAGCAGGGAACGTTCCGGTGGAGTCCGCTCGCTGTTCGAGGCTCATTGCTGCGGCGATCCCTGCAGTGCCAGCTGCTCCACCCCCCCGGCAGCCACGCTGACCGGAATCTCCCAGCGTTGGGTGGCAAACCGGCAGACTCCCCCTTTTCCAAGGCGGCAGAATTGATAGGAAACCGTGAGAGTCAGCCTGGTGGAACCGCTCGTGCTGGTGAGCGGAACCTGCAGTGTGGCTGCGGTCTCCAGAGATTCGGCCGTGTGGCGTTCCGCGAGAAACTCGGGAGGAATGATCGTCTGCCCCGGCTCGGCCGTGAGCTTGCAAACGACCGGAGCGAGCTCATTCAGGTGGTGCCCGATCGGGAGGCTGAAGTTGATCCGCACTTCCAGCGACTCGCCCGGCTTTATCGTCGTCGCCTCGACCTGATGCGTTTCGCCGCGGAACATGTCATCCTGTGTCGGCTGTGCTGCGGCCGGGGGGGTGAGTCCCCGAATGATCAACTCGCGGGTCTGCCGCGAAACCAGATCGACCTGCAGAATACGGTGGTTGTTGGTGTCGGCAATGAGCAGCTGATCACCGGCAATTGCCAGTCCCGCTGGCTCCGACAGCTGCACGGGGGAGAGCGAATTGCCCCGTTCGCCGGTTCCGAGCCACGTGACGCAGGTCCGGGTAATGGGGTCGACTCGTTTGATTTTGTGGTTGTAACTGTCGGCGACATAGAGGGCCCGGTTGTGCCAGACGAGCCCGAGAGGATGCTGCAACCGGACTTCGTCACCGACGCCATCCCGATCGCCGAAGGTGAACAGGGAAGCCCCCTTGTCGAGGTCGTGCGGACCGACCAGCGTCTGCACTCCTCCTTGCGTGCCCCGGTCGATCTTGCGAACCGCTGATCCCTCGCTGTCGACGTGATACAGCATCCGGCCGTCGGTGGTGATGTCGGAAGGCTGGGCGAGAGCCGCTTCAAAACGGGGACCGTCGAGAATGTCTTCCCGGCCACTGCCGGCGTAGGGTTCAATCGAGTCGGACTTGAGGCCATGCTTCCAGATCTGATGGGGTCCCGCCATGGCGATGTACAGGGTTCCCTGTAGTTCCTGCAGAGCCCAGGGGCTGTTGAGCGCGGTCTGTCGCAGCTTTCCCCCCCGTCCGCGAAAACTTCCTTGCTGGCCGGTCCCCGCCAGTGTGGCGACCTGCCGGGTTTTGAGGTTGATCGTGCGAAGCAGATGGTTCTCGGTGTCAGCCACATAGAGGATGTCACCGACCAGCTGCAGTCCTTGCGGATGGTCGAACGTTGCCTCGGTGAAGCCTCCGTCGTTGGCCCCGATCTGTCCGGTGCCGATGACGTCGATCAGTGTTCCATCGAGGGAAGAGACGACAATGCGGTTGTGGTTACTGTCGGACACAAACAACCGCGATTTGGGAAGATCAACAAAGAGCTTGCCCGGGTATCTCAAGGGAGTCGGGTCGACCTTTTCCTTTTCCAGATTGAAGTGGACCGGCTTTTCGTCGAGCGTCCCTTTGGCCCGGTGGTAGGCGGCGAGCTGCCCCACAACCTGATCGAGCAATTCTCGATGTCCCTCCCCCGAACGGGTGCCGACCACCTTTCCTTCCGGATCAATCACCACCAGAGTCGGCCAACTGTTAAAGCCGTACTTCCGGGCGACCACCATGTTCGAGTCATTAATCACCGGATGCGCGATCTCATAGCGGAGAATCGCCTGCCGGATGTTCTCGCTGTCCCGTTCATTCTCAAACTTGGCGGAATGGACACCAATGACCACCAGTTCGTTGGGGTACTTCTTCTCGAGGTACTTCAGGTCCGGAAGAATGTGAATGCAGTTGATGCAGCAGTAGGTCCAGAAGTCGAGAATGACGATCTTGCCGCGGAGGTCGGGCAGCTCGATCGGGCCGGTGGTGTTCAGCCATTCGGTCCCCCCTTCCAGACTGGGGGCGACAAACTGTCCCGGATAGGGATTGCGGCCGACCGGGGCGGCTTCCGTTGCGGGCTGAGCCAAGGCGGACGAACCGCCCGACAGAAACGCGAACAGGCACAAAACCAAGCAGAACCGCCGGGACTGGCTCATGGTTGAGGTTCCTTGTCTCCCGTGTTTCGGAAATCGCTGTCGCTGCGGGGACTCCGGAGAGTTCCTACTTGCGAAGGATTTGATGCGTTGGCCCTCCATGGAGGCTACCGAAATGATCGCACCGAGTCTCCCCTGCTGACGGGGATATCCGAAGTTGGAAACCGCGAGAAGGGGGCTTGCCGACCAATCGAATGAATCGGGGGCGTGTGAGAAATCAGAACTTCGGAGTCACTGACCCTGAAGGAGGTTCAGCCGATCCCACAAATACCGCGTGCGTCTCGCTATACCGTGAATACGTACCGATTTGCATCGGAAGTTCCCTGATGTCGAGTGTGACAGCCGCCGCAACACACCAGCAACCGCTGATGCGTCCCGTTCAGCCGACGATCCGGCGGTTCTCGTCGGGACCAGAGCGACGGCGGCACCGCCCAGAGGAGTCGAACGCCTGTGTCCAGGCAGAATCTGAAAAGCTCATACCCGATTGGAAGTGTGGGACGGACGGCCAGTGTCTATCATGTTTCGAAATTGTCCTGGATCGATGCTGACAGTCGACCAGACTTGAATCATCCTGGTGCACATGGCGAAACTGACACACTTTGACGATGCCGGCGCAAGTCGGATGGTCGATGTCAGCTCGAAAGAGTCGACGGTCCGGATCGCGCGCGCCGAAGCACTTCTGACGATGCAGCCCGAGACCCGGCAACTGATTGACAGCCGCCAGCTGTCCAAGGGGGACGTGCTGGAAGTGGCTCGTCTGGCCGGCATTATGGCGACCAAGCGGACTGACGAACTGATTCCGTTATGTCACTCGCTGGGACTGGATGGAGTGGTGGTGGATTTCGAGGGGGTGGGGAGTCAGCAGCTGCGGGTCGAGTCGCGGGTCATCACGCGGGGCCGCACCGGAGTGGAGATGGAGGCCCTGATGGCCGTGACAATTGCCGCCCTCACAATCTATGACATGTGTAAGTCGGTCGACCGGGAAATGGAAATCTCGAATGTCCGGCTGTTGGAAAAGTCGGGCGGAAAAAGTGGCCATTTCCAGCGTGAAACGCGGAAACAGCCTGCGGTTTAGGAACGGAATCGGGAGTTCAGACGAGATCGGTTATGGCCCATTTGCAAGATGTGAACGAACTTCTCAACCGCACACGGTTTTTGCTCGGCAGCGCGTTGGATGACGTCGATCAGATTTTCGAAGACGAGTTGACCGCCGAGAATCCGTATCTTCGCGATATCATTGAACATACGCGACGTTTTCGTGGCAAGCGATTGCGCCCGCTGCTCTGCCTGATGACCGCCAAGGCTCTCGGCGAGATTCAACGCGAACATCTCATCCTCGCCGCTGTGGTGGAGATGATTCACACCGCCACGCTCGTGCATGACGACGTCCTCGATAACGCCGATGTCCGTCGGCATGTGGCCACGGTCAACGTCCGCTGGAACAACGAAACGAGCGTCCTTTACGGCGATTACCTCTTCACGCATGCCTTTCACCTCGCCGCCAGTACCGGCAGCGCTGCCGCCTGCCGCATGATCGGCCGAGCGACCAATAAGGTCTGCGAAGGGGAACTGATGCAGATCCGCAACCGGGGGAATCTCGCCCTGACGGAAGCGGAGTATCTGGCCATTATCGACGGCAAAACCGCCGCCCTGTGTGCCATCTCCTGTGAAATTGGCGCCCGGTATGCCGGGGCGAACGACACGGTGGTGGCGGCCCTCGAACGCTATGGTCAGCTGCTGGGGCAGGCGTTTCAGATCGCCGATGACGTGCTGGATCTGATCGGCATGGAAGCGTCGGTCGGCAAAACGCTGGGAACTGATCTGCATCAGCAGAAGCTGACTCTGCCGATCATCCGGTTGCTGAATTCCTCCGCTCCTCCCGTTCGTGAAAAGCTCGTCGCTCTGCTGGAAGAGGGGAGCGATGAAGCCTGCCGCGAAGTGGTTCGCCAGGCCCGCGAAGGGGGCGTCATCGAAGATGCGGTCCGCTTTGCCGGTGAACTGGCTGATGCCGCACGGAAGGAATTGGAAGTCCTCCCCGACTCTCCCGCCAAGAGCGTGCTGATGCAGTTGCCGCAAATGTCGATCGACCGGAGCTGCTGAGCAGGCCCCGTTCGCGGGGCAGCCTGCGATCATCGCCACTCCAAAGTCGACTCGGTGGCTTGGTCAAAAACCACACCGATTCGTATTGGGGGCCTTGGTCAGACTTCCCCTCGCCTCGCAATCAACGGGCTGTTGCCACGGCCACGTCCCCCGCCCCGCGCTTCCGACCCGGCCCGCCACAAACTCGACGCAACCGGAAAAGATTGCCTCCCTGACGGGGCCTTCGCAGATGGAGAGTTGCACCATTTCGACCGGGCTTCTGACCGCTCCCCTCTCGACCGGTCTGTTTTTCGTCACGCTCCTCCCTCACTCCTCCCGAAGATTGTGAGCAGATTCGTTGTCACCGGCGGATTTGCACCGGACGGCCCCGGGGATTTTTTTCCTCGAGGTGGCAGCTCCTGCAGTGCGAATTGCGACCGGGTGAAACGGTCAAGGATGATCCGCTGCAACCAGGGAGGGTTCAATGTCGGAGATTGGCGGCGTTCCGCAATCGTTGCTGTCCGCAGGACAACTGCAGTTTCTGGCCCGCAAATACGGGGCTGCAGCCGGACGGTTGTTTGTGGATGTCGGATGCGGGGATGGAAGTGGCCTGCTCGCCCTGAAGCAGCGCGGCATGAACGTGTTAGGGATGGATGAGAAGCAGAATGGTGCCCAGGCCGGCAGCGATCTGATCAGCCTCGGCTCCCCGGCTGCGAGCATCCCGTGGGGGGCTCACTCCGTCGACACGATCCTGTTCCGGGGAACCAGTTCGTACTCCGCGGGCCCCTTCAGCCCGGAACGGATGATTGCACTCGCGAATCTGGGATCGAGCCTCAAGGCCCGCGGCGCGTTGGTGATTCCTCTCGCTGCCGTCAACGATCCGTCGGCTGCTGAATGGCAGAGTCAGCTGCAGACATTCCCGGGCGAGTTTCGGGTCAGAACGGTTTCGACCGGCCTGCTCGAGAAGATCACGCTGGCGTTTCTGTTCCGGGGACTGCATTCCGTCGCCGTGGCAGAATTCCGCGTGGGTCGAAGCCCGGTCTCGCGACTGGAGTGGCATCGACTGGCACGGGAAGCGGTCATGCAGCGGATGCAACCCCCAGCCGCAGCGTGATCAGGGATCGCTGAGTGGATTGTGATTCTTCACCGTGTGGGATTCGCCGCGGGGGTGATTCATTGCTCCTGAAACGAGCGCTGCGCGGCCACCTGCAAGAGCATCCCGCGCTAAACGGCTGTCGGTGAGTCTTCGAGATCAATCCGTCCCGGAAGCTCCAGCGTGAACGTGCAGCCCGGCTGACCATCGTCGCGGTCGTCGACGGAGATCCGTCCTCGCAGCCGACGGACCAAGGTGTACACGATGTAGAGGCCGAGCCCGGTCCCCTTGCGCCGGCGCTCGAGTTCGCTCCCCCCGCGATAAAAGATCTGAAAGATCTTTTTGCGATCCTCCGGGCTGACCCCCGATCCGTTATTGGTGATGCGGATTGCTGCCCGGTGCCTTCCGGCGGGCCGCAGCTGAATCGAGACCCGGGGGGGCTCCCCTCCGTACTTGACCGCATTCTCCACGAGATTCGAGAGGATCAGATCCAGGACGATTCGCCCCTCGAAGACCACAACCGGAACGGTATCAAACTGGAAGACCTCGTCGACCCGCAGCTTCCACTGCATGCAGACCGACTCGGCAAACTGCCTTAACAACTCGTCGAGCGGAATGTTTTCGGGGTCCTGATTCTCGCCGATGGCATCGAGTCGACCGACTTCGAGCAGCTGATTGATCAGACGGTCCAGCCGCCGCAGTTCGCCCGCCATGATGCCGTGGAACTCGTTACGCTTTTCCGGAGTCAAATTCCGCATGGAGAGCGTTTCGAGATACAGCTGCAGCGCCGCAATCGGAGACTTGAGCTCGTGCGTGACACTGTCGACGAAGTTCGCCTGACGGTTGTTGAGCGCAATCTCCTTGAGGGTCAGGATCAGCCAGACCGTCAGCCCGGCGAGAATCATGGTAAACGCCACCACACCGACAGTCAGTGCCGTCCACTTGGCGGATTGCGACAGGATTACGATCCAGCAGATCATCAGCGTGACACTCAGTGCCATCAGGCTGACGCTGAGTGTCAACGGAAAATGGATCTTGCTGCGGCGGCGGAAGTAGTCGGCCATTTCAATGGCAGCCCGGGTTATTGTGGCGGAGGGGGAGACCAGTCCCCCCACTCCTTGAGATAATGTTGAAAGCCTGCCACGTGTTCACAGTGTTCTTCCAGCCAGGCCTTCGTCTGGTCAACCAGTTCCTGCTCCCGGGCGAGTGAGATCTGCCCCAGCAGCACCCGCGACCGGAGAAAGACGAAATAGGTGTCGAGGACATCGCAGCGGCAATAGTCATTGACCTCGCGCGCCCGCCCCCCATCGTACATGTCCTGCACCTGGGACCCATCGATTCCCGATTTCCCGGGCTTGCCGATCAGGTTCGCCAGCAGGTTCAGCCCCCCGGTAAAACGTGTGGCGCCAAAGTTGGTGAACAGGTCCATCATGTCGAGATGCGAGGTGCGGTTGTAGCGGTTCCTCATTTGCTCGTAGGTCGGGCCGGTCGTGTTGAACCAGTCGGGCAACGGGATGCCGTAGCGAAAGGCAGCCAGCTCCAGCACCGGCAGGTCATAGCCCCGTCCGTTGAACGTGACGAGCGTCGGCCGTCCGTAGTGCCGCCAGCCCTGCCAGAAATGCTGCGTGATGACATGCGGCCGGTATTGAGGCTCATCAAGGGCGGTCACGTCGATCAGCTGGAAGTCGGAGGCGACTTTCGCCACGACCACCGAGATCGGCAGCACGAAGGTGGGGGGCAGAACATCGCGACCGGTCTGTTCCAGCAACTCGTCGCGATACTTCCGCAGAGCCTCTTTCCCGGAAAGCCCCTGACCGGCATATTTCACCTTGGAGATCAGGTCGCCGTCACCGACAGCCTCGACATCGAAAATCAGGTATGAGACCTGTGGAGTGGGCATTTTTTCGCGCTCCCGGCTGGGGCTGCCGATTCATCGCTGCAATCAAGAAGAGATTTATCTTTCCACGCGGAAATGACATGCGACGATCCCAGTCAGAATTGCCATGGGCGGAACTTGAATCGTCTCGCGAGGAGAGTACCATGCGTATGGATGACAAGATATCCATTCGCTGATGCCATTCCAGAGCTGTCGGCTCTGCCTCGACCGCGCAAGAGTACTACGCACAACAGATCTGAGCTGAGGTCGGGGGAATCGGGATGAACGACAAGCACCACGCTTTCGAGTCCAAGGATTAGCTATCGCATCGCTGGGAGCCGAGGGAGTCGCTCCGGGACGATCACCAGTGAACCCCTTCTTGGACGATGGGCGTTCGCAAATCGCTGAACACGGAACCTGTTCACATGGCCCCGACACTCGCAGAAATCCGAACTCGCTTCCGGACCAGTCCGCAGTGCAAAATTGTCTCGGCTGATGTCTACATCAGTCGGCTGACCGGTCGCGACCAGCTCGTCCGGGCGGATGAACCGAGCGCCAACCTGCTCGGACTGCTCGATGAGTCCACCGGAACCCGCATCCTCGTGCCGGCGGAGGAATTCATGCGTCACCACCAGTGCGGCAGTCCCGCCACCTGCTGAAGCGGCCTGCAGTCTTTTTAGCTCGCACTGCCGGGTTTCGACTGCCGGGGTAGCGTTCCCGACGGGATGCGCTCCCGATTCGTGATGTCACGGATTTCCCTTCCTTTCCCTTGAAAGCGGAGGGGATTCGCCTCACCACCCCTTGTCGCGCCTGGCCTGGCGACACAAAAGCCAACCCCGCAAGAACTTGCACAACAGATTTTCTGGCGGGGGGCTTCGTTCCTCTCCATCCGCGCCGCAGAAGTTGCCGCTGTCTCCGTGCCCTCTCACAACCGGTTCAATCGACGGGACTTTCTCGATGCGAGTGGTCGGCCCCGCTGCGCGAACAGGGTCTGCCGATCTTAGAAATCTGCGAAAAACGGTCTACCCAAAAGGTTTTTCCCGTGTTCTAATAGAGTCGCTCAGGGAATGGCTTCCGCAAAACGCACATGTCTCCATGACAGCGTCCGGGAGCCGGATGAAGGACTCAGCGGTTGTACTTGGAGTGAAACAGGGGCCTGTTTCTACTCGTGCAACAGTTTCCCAGGGGTGAGCGCCAGCCGCCTGGACCTCCGCCAGTCCCAACCGAAGTCCCGAAATCATCAGAGAATTTGCCGATCGCGCCTCGTCACCATTCGTTTCGGCCCCTATGGGGTCCGGTGGTGCATTGCCTTGCTGTTGCGGCACCTGTGCGACGACCGGTTTTTAGAATAGAGAGTGGAAATGCAAGAAACAGTGAGATTTACGCGTCTCCTGCCCTCCAGCGAAGTCCCCCGTTACACCCATGTCCCCGGTTCCGGAACGCCGCACCCTTACCGCGATCCCCGCGGCCACAGCTATAACAAGCGTCCTCAGGCTCCCAAAGGTCTGAAGGAGTCTCAGTGGGCGGAAAACCGCAGCTACCTGATGGCCTTGGACTATTTCAATCTGGGCTTTTACTGGGAAGCTCACGACGAATGGGAACGTCTGCTGCGGGCGACCGGGGCCGACACGTTGTGCGGTCTGTTCCTGAAGGGGCTGGTCAAAATGGCCGCCGCAGGTATCAAGGTTCGCGAAGAGAGCATCCACGGGGTGCGTCGACACGCGGCGTCGGCTGGTGAAGTCTTCGCCGACGTGGCTGCGGAGTCGGATCAGGACCGTTACTGCGGACTCAACTTCACGCTGCTGCAGTTCGCCGCCGACCGCGCGGCTCAACTGGCCTATCCGACCGATCTTGAGCCGGGCCGTCCCCTGCGGGTCTTCCCGTTCCTGCTGGTTCCGGAGCCAGTTCCGCTCCTTTGATCAACAAAGCCAACATGGAATCACCCAGCCTTCACGGCTGGGTTTTTTCTGCGCGGTTGGTGAGCTCACCATGAACACTGCGGAGCTGCCGTTCGCCCTTCGATGGGCGGTTTTTCAGACAAAAAGCGAGGGGCGGCAACACTACTTTGCCGGAGGAAGAGGAGCCATCAGTTCAATCGCCAGCTCCTGAGTGATATTGCGGATGTAGGTGCGGGGACTGAGTCGACTCAGCTCATGATGCTCCACAATCCCTCGCGGCGGCGGCTTGCGCAGAATCCGCGCGTTGAAGTGCGAGGGGGCGAGCGGTTCATCGTCGATGGGCGCATCCCAGGTCCGCTGGATGCGTTCAATCAGCAGGCCATCGTAACTCTGGCGACGTTCAATCGTGGCGCAGACCCGGATCGGTCGAAACGGCTGAATCTCGGTCACCTGCACGATCCAGATTTCATCGGTTCCAACAGGAATCTCGGAAGCCTGTGGGCATTCTTCCGGCTGGGGAGCGCCCGCGTAGGGAGCCCCCGGGAGAGGAAAGTTGGGAGGTAACAGGATCGCCTGACAATACGGGACCTGATTCAGTGCCGCGACCAGTTCCTGAGTGAAGAACGTCCGCTCTCCCGGAATGCCGACCGTCGAGCGGTCCAGAACGGAAACGGAACGGGGAATCGGCTGATTCGCATCGAGCAACGGACCACATTCCGCCGGAGGCGCAGTGGGCTCGCACTTCTTCCACGGAAACCAGGACTGACAGCCCGAAACCATGAGGAGGGCGATGCCCATCAGGCAGAGCAGACTGGCCGGCCGTCTCCACGGACCTGAAGAGGAGTGGCTTGAGGACTTCATCGGGGTGTGCCTCCGCGACCGGCCTGCTGTTGCCGCAGCAGTTTGTGCAGCGTCTCATTGAGTTCCGTGAGTGCTTCGAGGTCCGCCTGTTGCTGACTCTGGAATGTGGTCTCCAGTTGCCGGACCTGCTGCTGGGACCGGGTCACTTCTCCATTCAGACGAGCGATCTCGGCATTCGCGGTCTGCAATTCGCCGCTGACCGTCTGCAAAGCCTGCCGGGTTTGCGTCAGTTCTTTTTCGAGTTCAGCAAGCCGTTGAGTCAGCAGCTCCGTCTGTCGTGACACTTCATCGCGCCACTGCTGCATGCCCGGCAGACAGGGATCGGACTGCGGTTTGGCCCCGCCATTTCCGACGGAAGGCTGCAGGATCAGCGGTTGTGGTACGGGAGTGACCGGCGGGGCAGGGGGTGGCTCATAGGCGACAGTCTGAATCGCCTCCGGCTGGGGAGGAATGAACGCCACCTGGGAGGGAAGGGGGGCCAGTTGAGGAATCCCCGGGGCCAGCATCCCTTGTCCTCCGGCAACACTGGAGAGGGGAGGGAGTGCTGCCTGCGGCTCCGACTCAGCCGCTGTAGGGCGGACGCTGCGCAGCGATTGACAACCGGTGGTTCCTGTCAGGAGAACGCCTGCCAGCGACAAGGCGATCCGCAGTGAAGAGCGGTGGGATCTCATTCTGAACTCCGCCGTGGACTGGCCACTCATCAGGGTCTGTCAGGGGCACGAGTGCCTTCGGAATCGGGAGGGGCTGATTACAGGGGATAGTCGCAGTCGAGGATGATCAGCTCGCCGCAAGCGCAGCGGATCTGAATCTCGCGGATGATGTTGCCTTCCCGACGCAACGAGACCACCGGAGTTCCTTCCGCCGACTTGTCGGCGATGACAATCGGATGAGGAGCCATCCGCACCTGATGTCCGGAGATGATGGGTCCCCCTTCTCCACGGCAGGGAATTGCAGCAGCGGGAAGCGTTTCTGTGTTCAACATCGGTCACCGATCAATCTGCGTGCGGGAGGCACAGGCTGTCATCGCGAAAGTGTCAGGAGTCTCGACCAGAGCAAGGGAAGACCTGCCGGGGTTTGTGGGCTGTTAACCGGCACGCAGGCGTGTCCGTTCCAGAATCCCTTTCAGTTGCATCTGAGCCCGGGCGAGCAGCCGCGAAACACGCGATTCCGACAGCCCGAGGACTTCACCGATTTCGGCAAGCCTCAACTCGTCCGTGTAGTACATCGACAAGATGGCCCGGAGCCGGTCCGGCAACTGTTCGATCGCATTGGCCAACAGACGCTGTTCATCAACCGCATCCAGTTGGTCAATCAGATCGCTGTGGGCTGTATCGGGTCGCTGCCAGTTGGAAAGCTCTTCGCTCCACGATTCGGGTTGTGTCAGTCGCACCGCAGCAATGCAGTCTTCGACTTCCGCTTCGGTCAGCCCGCAGTGCCGCGCGAGCGTGGCAGGAGAGGCGTTTTCGCCCAGCAGTTCCCAGGCGTGACGGATACTGCTCCACTGCTGCAGGACATGCTGCGAGAGAGGGCAGTTGCGTCGAAGTTCATCGAGGATCGCGCCACGGATGCGATGATAGGCGAAGGTCCGGAAGTCGATGCCGCGCGTGGTGTCGAACTGTCCAGCCGCCTCCACCAACCCCAGAATTCCCGCAGAAGCGAGATTGTCGCTGTCGACCGACTGCGGCAAAGAGACCAGCATACGCCCCAGCAGGTGCTGCACGTAGTCAAGGTTCTCCACGACCAGACGGTCGCGCAGCTCCTTCTGAGTCGTGTTCTGGTAGGCCTTGACTGCCGCGTCCATGCGATTCATTCAAGCGAAAAGGGGGTCGTGTCCGCGTCCCTGCGGAGCTCTGGAAAAGGGAACTCAGTCTTCGTCTGCCTGGGGAGTGATCACCCTCCAGGTGAGCAGCAACGTCAATGAGAACACGCCCATCAGCAGGCTGCCGATGAGCGCCCGCACCAGAATGGTTTCCGGTTCGAGATTCATCGCCACCCCCGTGAGCGTGACCAGACAACCGGCGAGAATCCCGGCGGCTGATGCCCACGGCAACGGACCTGAGGACTGTTTTTGCTTCATGTTCGGCAACAACGGTTGAGGGCGGTCTGGTTATGGGAGAATTGTTTCCAACATCGTGGTTCACGCAGCAGCCAGTGCCCCCGAACGGGATTCATGGAGTGTCGAGGAGGGAGACTCGGCAGCGGAGCGCAGGTCGTCGGCAGGAAAGAACTCGTGATAAGGAAGGATCGCCACGGGATCGAGCGCTGCTTCTCCGGGGATCTCCTGATAGGCCAGCACTCCCAGTCCGGGAGCCACGCGTAACAGCAGATGTCGAAGCGGTCGCCGGAGGGCGCGGTCGACCAGCAGCGCCAGCGGCTGTTCATGACGGATCGAATTCTGCCACTGATCCCCGATCAGTCGCAGCAGCACTTCCATCGGCTTCGCCCCGATGGCGAGCTGTCCATTGCGGACCGATTCCCGCAGGCGGGTTTCCAGTTTCGGCTCAAACGCGAGGATGTGGAGTGCCCCTTCCGGAGCGCGATATCTGTCGCAGATCAAACGGCCCAGGTCTTCCCGTACAGCATCGGTGAGCTCGTTGGCGGTCTTGGCGTGCGGGCTGTGATTAGCGATCGACTCCAGCACAAGCGTGAAGTCCGCCAGCGGCACCCCTTCTTCCGCCAGCTGTTGAATCACCTGATGCAGCACTCCCATCCGCACGGTTTCGGATTTCAGTTCGTCGACAATGGTCGGTGCGAATTCGCGAACGCGGTCGAGCATCTGCTTGAGGGTCTCGCGGGTGATCAGCTCGTGGCCATGCCGTTTGAGGATCTCACCCAGATGTGTGATCAACACGCTGGTGGCGTCGACGACGGTGTAGCCATGCGCCTCCGCCTGTTTGACGAGCGTGGAATCAATCCAGCGGGCCGCGAGGTCAAAAGCGGGCTCGCGCGTTGCTTCTCCCGGAATTTCGACACGGACTTTCTCGGGGGCGATCGCCAGATGTTTCTCGGTGCGCAACACTCCCTGTCCCACCTGTCGACCGGCGATCAGCATGCGATACTGATCCGGCTCCAGCTGCAGATTGCTCCGCACACGAATCGGAGGAATCCAGATTCCTTTCTCGCGTGAAAAGTCGACACGCAGGCTGCGGATTCGTTCCGCGAGTCCCTTGGCCGACTTGGGATTGATGAGGGCGATCAACCGGGCACCGACTTCGATCGTGGCGCGGTCCGTCGTGAGGAACTCTCGCAGATCTTCTTCGGGTGTCGCTTCCGCGACGGGGACAGGGGCTGGTTCGGCGGCCTGTGCCTTGCGGGCTTTGTTCGTGCGATTGGAAAGATAGATCAACAAGCCCATCGCGATGGCCAGAAACGGCACCTTGGGAATGCCGGGGACCAAGGCCAGCAGCACCAGCAGTCCGACACCGATCCACAGGGGTCGCTCCTGCCGGAGAAACTGCCCTTCAATCTCCTGCCCCAGGCTGGTTTCCGAAGTGGTCTTCGTCACCAGAATCCCCGCGGTGGTGGCGATGATCAGCGCCGGGATCTGCGAAATCAGACCATCGCCGACCGTCAGGATCGAATAGGTGGTCATCGATTTTCCGAACGACATGCCGTTGGAAACCCCGATGATCACTCCGCCGACCAGATTGATGGCGGTGATCAGCAGGCCGGCAATCGCATCACCCCGGACGAATTTGCTCGCCCCGTCCATGGCTCCGTAGAACTCGGTCTCCTGTGCCAGTTCCTGTCGGCGTTTGCGGGCCACCACATCATCGATCGCTCCCGCGTTCAGTTCGGCGTCAATGGCCATCTGCTTGCCGGGGAGGGCATCAAGAGTGAAACGCGCCGCGACTTCGGAGATTCTCCCTGAGCCCTTGGTAATCACCACGAACTGAATGACCACCAGAATCAGGAAGATCACGAGTCCGACCACCAGATTCCCCCCGACGACAAAGTTGCCGAAGGCAGCCACAATCGATCCTGCATGTGCGGAGAGCAGAATCAAGCGGGTCGTCGCCACATTGAGAGAGAGCCGGAAGAGGGTCAGTAACAGCAGCAGTGATGGGAAGACCGTCAGATCGAGAGCCCGCCGGGTGTTCAACGTCACCAGCATCAGCAGAATCGTCACGCTCAGGTTGGCGGCGATCAGCAGATCGAGCAGCACCGGCGGCAAGGGAATCAACATGATCCCCAGCACAGCCAACAGGCCAACCGAGAGCAGCGTTTCGCTCTGGTAAAGCCAGCTCGTGCGTGAGGCGGTGGTATTCATGGAAGGGGTCGCGGCGGACAGGGATCAATCCAATTTCAACGAAAACTTGAGCGACGTCAGTCAAAGCTGAGGCTGAGAGCACGGGCAATCAGATGCCAGCCGTCAATCAGGACGAACAGCAGGATCTTGCAGGGGGTGGAAATCACCACTGGAGGCATCATCATCATTCCCAGCGCCATGAGGATGATGGACATCACGAGGTCGATCAGGACAAACGGCAGGTACAGGCAGAAACCCATGATGAATGCTGTTTTCAGTTCGCTGATCACAAAGGCGGGGACAAGCGTCGTCAGGGGCAGGGATTCTGCCGTGGCAATTTCGCCGGTTCCGGAAAGATCCATGAACAGCAGCAGGTCTTCGTTGCGGGTCTGCTTCAGCATAAAATCCCGCAGGGCGGCCGAGCCGGCAGTCCAGGCTTCGGCTCCGGTACTCGTTCCCGCCAGGTAGGGGGAAATGGCGGTCGCTTCGATCTTTGAAAAGGTCGGCGCCATGACGAACATCGTAAGAAACAGTGACAGCCCGAGAATCACCTGTGTCGGTGGAATTTCCTGCGTGGAGAGAGCCCGCCGGACAAACGACAGCACGATGACGATCCGCGTGAACGCAGTCATCGTCACCAACGCGGAAGAGAGAAACGTCAGCGCTCCCAGAAACAGCGCCACTTTCATTTGTGGCGACAGACTCTGAAACGCTTCCGTTTCAAGGATCTTCGTGATGGTGGTCGGGTCGTTCATGTCGTCCGTGACTCAGGGAAGGAAAAGATCAGCCGGATGTGCGACTCACGGGATTCAGTTCTGCCTGTGCAGCCAGAGATTCGAAATCGCCCTCGTGGCCGGGCCAGCTCGGCAGCAGGGTGACCGAACGGATTCCTCCCTGATCGGCCGCCACGATGAGCCGTTCGCTTCCGACCGAGACCAGATGCAGCCCCGCCCGTCCGAACTTCAGGGTTTCCTGAATCCTTAATGAGCCGACGGCTGACTGTGTGACAGGCTGAAGTCCCAGCCGTCTCATTGTGAACAGGCCCGTCCCCACCACCAGCAGCAGTGCGATTGTCCACTTCGAAATGCGGGCGGCATCGTCTGTCAGACTGTCACGCTGCTGCAGCGAGGACTGCCCCTCACGAGACAGTGATTCTTTCAGTCGCGCCCGCAGGTCACCTGTCTGCAGCGACTGAGTGGGCACCGTCACCGCCGTGCTGCGTCGGTCCGACTCGACTTCAAAGCCTGCGGGCAGCACGATAAACGGTTCAGGGTCGGCGTGGAAGATCTCGATTCCCTTTCCCGCGGAGGGGAGTAAACGCGGTTCCTGTGCGCAGACGTCAACCGCAACTGCCAGCCCGCACAGGCTGCCGGTCAGCAGAAGGGAGAGCAGTTTGAGGAAGGGATTGACCAATGTTCGCTCAGCAAGTTGACCCGGGTAGAACTCTCGACAAAGACACTCGACTCTGGCTGTCGGCACTCACCGACTGCGAGGACTCGCCTGTCGGTTCAATGGCGGGAGTTGGCTGCCGGTTCGATCTCGACGATCCGCACGGCATAACGTTCGTCGACCACGCAGACTTCACCCCGTGCGAGCCGCACTCCCTGCGCGATGATGTCCACGGGCTGGCTGACGACTCGATCGAGCTGAATGACTGAACCTTCCGCGAGCTGCAACATCTCGCCGATGGGCATCGAGACCCGGCCCAGCTCGACAGAGACGGGAACGCTGACGTCATAAAACCGTTTCAGCGGGGCGCGCGATTCGGAATATTGAGGTCCGGTCGCGGCGGGGAATTCGACTGGATAAACGCTGGTCGATTCGGTGGTGATGTCTGCCATGTGGAGGTCCATTCAGAAACGGCGGCGTATCGGGACTGGCGATGCACAATCCGTCATCCGGTCAGGAGACAGGAGTGAGTATGGAAGGGCCGCTACCGTTCAGCAGGCCGAGATTAGTTTCATTGTGAATGAGGTGAGTGATTTCAAAAGCCTGTCGAGAGCCGATCCGCACCGGGAGGCCCGCCCATTTGGGGGTCCCTTCGACACGGGCCAGAGCGGGGCGGTTCAGGAACTGGTCAAGCAGAAGAACGTCGCCGACATTCAGCCGTTCGATCTGCGACATGGACAGCTGCGCGGTGCCGAGTTCCACGACCATTTCGACCGGAATTCGCTCGGTCAGGCTGGCGAGCGCAGGATCGGATTCACGTTCGCCGGCAGGAGCTTCCCCCAACTCATCAAAGATCAGCCGTTCGGTCCCTTCTTTGAGCAGCAGCCAGTGGCAAGTTTCCTCACCAAAGCGGGAAGTGAGTTGCAGTCGACCGACTAGCAACGCGGAGTCCATCGGAAAGAGACGGGTCCGCTGTGGTCGAGCCGTCAGATCGAGGTAGCGGCATTTCAACGGGGTCGATCCGGGCCAGGCGTCGCCCATCGCCTCGGCCAGCTTTTGAAAGAGCAGTTCCAGCATGGCCGATTCGACAGCACTGAGCCGGCTGCAGTCCGTGGCTGACTCTTCACTGAGTTCCAACAGGTCGGCGATCAGACCGCGAACCTGCCGGGCGGTAAAAACAATCATCGACGGAAGATGAGCTTCTCCAATCGACAGGTAGACCCCCAGTCCGTCCTCAGGAAGTCGTTGCAGCGTGCTGCGGAGCTGTGCGGGATCGACGGCTACGGACTTCAGCTCCACAGGATGCGACAGCAGCGAACTCCATGATTCCTGGGCCACGGTACAGGTGCTGGCCAGCCACATCGACAATTGCCGAAACGCGTCCGTGGAAGGACGTCGGGGACTCTTGAAGTCCAGGATTTTGAGTGTTTCGATTTCGGACATGGCTATTGCACATTGAACTCTTCGAACAGCACGTCGTAGATGCGTTCGTAATTGTCGGGGAAGAGAACGGAATTGAAGTGATCGCGAATCTCGCGACGAAGCATGTTCTGTCCGGCTTTGCCCCGGATATCATTCAGGTCTTTATCAGCGAGATGACTGAGCATCCAGTTCTGCAATACGGGCTGTTTCTCGTCGATCGCTTTCTTGACGGTGAGTTCGTCATTCTTGCGGACATGCAGCGCCAGCTTGATGTGCAGATAACGGTTCAGGCGGCCTTCATCGAGATTCACCGTCGCTTCCCCGAACGGCATAAAGACCATCGATGAAAGATCGGTCGCCACTTTTGTGGAGGGTGCTGACTCCGTGGAGCCAGGAGGGACGGCATGAGCCGACGGCAGCGACGTCAACGCCATGGGCACGGCAGCGCCGACTGTGGCAGCGACCGTCCCGACGACAACCCAGGGGAGGACTCCTCCCTTCTTGGCGGTCTCGGCGACTCCCTCTTTGCTTTCCTGATCTGACATCGTAGCGGTTGCCTGGAGGGACGATGGCGAATGGCTGGCCCGAATCGGGACGTGATCGACAGAAGCAGCGCTGCCTTCTGTTGATGTTGAGATCCATCCAGCCCTCGAGAGATGGATTCCTGCCTCATTACGTCGACCTGCAAACCGGAAGACCTTGAGGGTTGTAGCGACCACCACTTGATGTTTTAGAGGTTTCCAGCGGATGTGAGTGAAATGGTCTCAAGATGCAACATGCGTAGTTATACGCAGCAATGCGTAGAAATTAGCTACGTGGTTCCTCACCACACTGCAAAGCAGGGGTTTTAGGAAGACCGTTTTGATTGACTTGGCCCTTTCCGGTTTTGGCGAATGAAACAGGCTGCATGGTTGAAGTGACTCGCGTCGACGAGATGAGCAGAAGCCGAGAGAAGCGTCAGTTCGGCTTCAGTTTGTTCGAAAATCGAACGCAGCGAGTTGAAAGTGCATTCGACATGATCTCCGGGCTTTATAGCGCCGCCGCCGCGATGCAATCTGCAACGCACCAGCACGAAGCGATCGCGAGGAATCTCGCGCATGCCCAGATGCCCGGCTATAAACGTATGAATTTGCTCCAAACCCCTCCGCCAGACAGTTTCGAGAGCGCTCTGTCGAACGCTCTTGCAGGAGGACCACAAGGGTCACACAGCAGCGAAATTCAACACGACTTCAGCCAGGGTCCGCTCGAGAAAACCGATCGTGTGTTCGATCTTGCGCTGCAGGGGGAAGGCTTCTTTGTTGTCGAGGGAAAAGAGGGACCGCTCTATACCCGCAACGGCAGCTTTCACCTGTCAGCTGATGGACGACTCGTCACGGCCGATGACCTCCCTGTGCAGGGGGAGAGTGGCGACATCCGGATCGAAGGAGCCGACCGCCCGATTACGGTCACTCAGGATGGAACCATCAAATCGGGAGAGGTGAGCTTCGGACAGATCAAAGTCGTCCGGTTTTCCGATCCACAGCAACTGCAGCCGGCTGGCGTGACCTTGTACTCCGCTCCGGAGGAAGCGGGGCCTCTGGATGCCGAGAAGGCCGTTATCCTGCAGGGAATGCAGGAGCGGTCGAACGTCTCTCCCATCCAGGAACTGGTCGAGATGATCGCTGCCCAACGGCGGCACGAAGCGGCGCAGCGTTCGATGACGCTGCTGAACGAATCCATGCAGAAGCGGATTAACGTCAACAGTTCCACATAGGCATGATTGCCTGTTTCCATACCTCCTCCCAGCGGGATGATCGACTGCACAGCCACACCCTCTCTCGCGTAGAGAACCGATCGCTCCTCCCCAGAGATGTCGCCATCCCTCCGAACGTTTAACACCAATGCTAAGCATCACAACACACTGACCGATCCCGCGTGTGATTCGTTCCCGATTTATTAAAAAGTGAATGCATTATGTTGCGAGCACTCTATACCAGCGCCACAGGCATGAAGGCGCAGGAAATGATGATCGATAACACCGCGAACAATCTGGCGAACGTGAATACCGCCGGCTTCAAGCGGAGTCACCTCGATTTTGCCGACCTGCTGTATTCCACTTCGAAGCAGCCGGGCATGGAGGTGGCCTCCGGACAGGTCACTCCCACCGGCCTGCAGATCGGCAGCGGGGTTCGGCCTGTCGGCACGACCAAGGTCTTTACGAACGGCACATCCGAACAGACCGGGAATCCGCTCGATCTCTCCATTGAAGGTGACGGCTTCTTCGCGGTGCAGCTACCGAATCAGGAGTTGCGCTACACCCGCAACGGGGCGTTTCGACTGGATGCGACCGGTCAGGTCGTTACCGCAGACGGCTACCTGCTGAATCCACCAATTACCGTGCAGAACGGAATCGACCTTTCGAAGCTGACCATCGGTGCGGACGGCACGATCAGTGGCGTCATTGCGGGGACTCCCGATTCTTCGGTCAATCTGGGGCAGCTGCAGATCGCCCGCTTCACCAACCCGGCGGGACTGTCGAGCGAAGGGGGGAACCTGTATGCCGCGACCCCCGCTTCCGGAGCAGCGATTCTCGGAAATCCCGGAATCAACGGGACCGGATTTCTCCGGCAGTCCGCACTGGAGGGATCCAACGTGGAAGTCGTCACCGAGCTGATCGCGCTGATCTCGGCGCAACGGGCTTATGAGATCAATTCCCGTGCGATTCGTGCGGGAGACGAGATGTTGTCGACCTCAGCCGACATTCTGCGATAACGATTGAGGATCTGGAGGGAGACATCATGATCCGACGTGCGATGCTGTGGAGTCTGTTGTGCGGGCTGCTTCCGACCGCGCTGCAAAGCGGTGAAAGCCAGCCCGGAGCGCCCACGTGCGCAGTCGTGCAATTGCAGCCCGGATCGCGTGCCGGCGGCAGCCATGTGCGTCTGGGTGATGTCGCGGAGATCGTTGACCAGAATCCTAACCGCAAGCTGCGGCTGCAGGAGATTGACCTCGCTGATCTGCGAGGGGATGAAGATCTGCTGCTGACCCGTTCGCGAGTGGAGGTGCGACTGCTGCTCGCGGGCTACGCCCCGGATGAAGTCACCGTCACGGGTCCAGAGCGGATTCTCGTTCGTCCGCTGAAGCCGGTGGAACTGACCGATCTCGGAATCGAGCAGGCTGTCTTTCAACAGCTCTGTGAACAGTACCAGGTCTCACCGAGTGATTTGCATGTCAAACTGGTCAATCCGTTTCTGGGCAGCTGGCTGGATCATCAACTGCCGTTATCGCAACCCTCGATCGAGCTGGTCCCCACTCCACAACTGCCGCTGGGTCGAACTCAGTTGACGGTTCGCCTGCGGGATGGGAATCGGGTCGTCGCGGCCCGGTCCGCAGTATTCGAAATCGGTCGACGACAGCAGGTCGTGGTCGCCCTCGCCTCGCTGGATCGCAGTCACGTCGTCACGGTGGAACACCTGCGGGAAGAGGTGCGTTATGTCGACAGCCCGATGGACCAGTTATCCGTCGACCGCATCACCGGACGGAAAGTGCTGGTGCCGCTGAAGCCGGGGGAAGTCGTCACGCTGCGACATCTTTCGGCCGAGGCTGCGCCGGAAGCAGAAGTGCTGATTAAACAGGGGGACGCCGTTCGGCTGATTGCCAGAAAGGGGGTCCTGACAGTGGTGGTCCCGACTGCCGTGGCGTTGCAGGCGGGACGGGAAGGGCAGGCGATACGAGTCCGGAATACGGAGTCGAATCGGGTCGTGACAGGCCGGGTGATCGCGCGGGGCGAGGTGGAAGTTCCGTTGTATTAGAGCAAGTGGCTCTTTCCTATCCTCGCGCAGCAAGCGTTTCGCCTGGTGAAAGGCTGAAATCCGCGTGGCGAGGAAGGGGCCATCAGAAGTCAAAAGCTCGGGCCCCTTTGTCAGGGTGCGGGTGGACTGGCTTCGATTCGGCCGCGGCCTCGCACTGACCAACAATTGTCGGAAAAGAATTCGATAACGATGGGAGCAAGGATGTCCCTCTTCAATTCACAATCGAGACTGGTGCTGGGCTGCTTGGCCTTGTCGTGCAGCACTACGGCTCGCGTGTTCGCGGAAAACATCTGGCAGCAGCGAACACCGAACAACGGCTTTCTGTTTTACGACTCGAAAGCCCGTAATATCGGCGACCAGGTGACTGTCCTCATCGCCCAGAATACAGACATCGCCAACGTTGAAGATCGCGGGATGTCCAAATCGACCTCCAGCAAGGGATTGTTCAACTTCAAAGGGGCCAGCGACGGTGGGTTTGGAACCCAGGGGGCTTCTGCCTCGCTCGATACCTCCCTCACCTCCGGCAGAAAGTTTGACGGCCAGTCCGGCTACACCGCAGGTCAGGAGATCACCGATCGACTCACCTGCACAGTGATGGATGTGCTGCCCAATGGTGACCTGGTCATCGCCGGTGAGCGCCGGACCCGGATTGCCGGTGAAGAACGGATTCTCACGTTGACCGGCATCATTCGGGGATTGGACATCGGCCCCGACAACAGCATCGCCTGGAGATACGTCTCGCAGGCGAGACTCGATTATGAGACCGGCGGTCCCTCGCAGAAATTCACCCGGCAAGGTTGGCTGGGGCGGGCCACGAATGTGGTCTGGCCCTTCTAGCGCAGGTTGGTCTTTCCAGTCTCCGCGCAGCCAGCGCTTCACTAGGCCCGAGTCCGTGGCAATTCGGTCTGATCGCTAACCAATAGAGTCATCCCTCACGTGATCGAGTGCACAATGACGCAGGAGAACACCAAGCTGTCACGGCCCGCACGCTGGTCTGCATGCAGATCAGGGGGGTGCACCGCGTCCGCGCGGCACGCGCTGCGCTGCGTCGGCATCTTGCTGTTCGCGGTTCTGGCACTCGCGGCCACATCGCGGGGCGATGTGCGTATCAAGGACATCACCGATGTAGAAGGGGTCCGTCGCAATCAGCTGACCGGCATGGGTCTGGTCGTCGGCCTGAACGGAACCGGCAGTAAAAGTCCCATCACCCGGCAATATGCCATCAACATGCTGCAGCGCATGGGAAACCGTTTCGACCCGACCCTGCGAGAACGGCTCGCGACCGACACCACACAGAAAACAAATAACCTGTCTGTCGTCACGGTCACGATGGACCTGCCTGCATTCGCCCGGCGGGGAGCCCAGGTCGACGTGCTCGTCTCAACGTTCGATGACTGCACCAGCCTGCAAGGGGGCGTGCTGGTCATGACGCCGATGTTCGGTGCCGATGGACAGGTCTATGCGGTTGCCTCGGGGCCGATTTCGACGGGCGGCTTCAGCTTCTCCGGACAGGCGGCGAGTGTGCAGAAGAACTTTCCGACGACCGGCCGCATTCCGCTGGGAGCGACCATTGAAGAAGAAACCCTGACGCCGCTCGGACTGGATGGCACGATTCGTCTGCTGTTGAAGTCACCCGATTTTGAAACCGCCCGTCGCATTGCAACGGCGGTGAATCAGGAGATGGCCGGCATGGCGCAGGTTCTGGATGCCGCGACGGTCAACATCTGCATCCCTCCCGAGTACCGCGAGCGGGTCAGCGAGTATGTCGGGCTGGTCGGAAGCATGCACGTCATTCCCGATGTGAAGGCCCGTGTCGTGATTAACGAACGGACCGGCACTGTCATCATTGGCGAGAACGTGAAAGTCTCACGCGTGTTGATCACCCATGCCAATCTGGTGGTGACCACCTCGGAGAACCAGGAAGCCTCGCAGCCGAACGCCTTCAGCAACGGGAAAACAGAGATTCTCGATCGCACGCAGATCGGTGTGACGGAGGAAAAGAAAGCACTGACGCTGGTCGACGAGACCACGACCATCGGTGACCTCGCCAAGGCCCTGAACGCACTCGGAGTGGCGCCGCGCGACCTGAGTTCGATCCTGCAGCAGCTGAAAGAGTCAGGGGCTCTGCATGCCGAGCTGGAGTTCAAGTAAGTCGCACCTGTTTGTGAGTTCAAGACGAGTACAACCCGTCTGTGAAGGGACAGAGACATGAACGGAATCAGCCTGAACACCCCGATGCTCCCGATGATGTCCGATCCTGCCGCCACAGGTACCGAATTCCGGAATGCTGATCCCAAACAACTCGCCACCGAATTCGAAAGCGTGTTTGTTTCGATGCTGCTCAAGCAGATGCGCGAGTCCTCCACCATGGGTGGTGAAGGAGAAGGTCTGTTTCCCGGCGATTCGGCGGACACCTACGGGGGGATGTTCGACATGTATCTCGGGCGACATATCGCTCAAGCCGGTGGCATTGGACTCGCGGAATCGTTCAGCGGATCACTGCAGTAAGCCGGATTGAACCACGGTCACGGGGAACGCGATGAAACAACACCCACTCACACCCAGATTGCTGCGCCGAGCCGGTCAACAACTGCAGGATGAAATTCACCTGCTGCAGCGACTTGAGCAGGTCGTGGTCGCACTGGCCGAATGCGGGTCTTTCACAGCGGGTGTGGCTGCTCACCAGGGGGAGCTTCACGAGCTGGTGAATCTGTCACAGGTCGTGCGACAGCGTCGGGACGACTTGCGGCGCGAAGTTTCGGCCGCGTGGCAATGCGGAGCGGAACAGGTGCGGATGTCACGAATCGCTGCTGATCCCTCTCCGCTCGCGGCAGGACTGGAAGACTTGCGACAGCAATTGGCCTCGGCCGTGACGAAAACATTCGGACAGCTCCGGGCCACGCAGGTGACCCTGGGGATCTGGAACGGCGTCATTCACTCAGTCTTGCAGGGCGTCCTCACCTCGGCTGCAGGACCGGAGCGCTATTCCGCCAGTGGCCAGCGGGTCATTCCCCAGAATTTTGTGGGCATAACGCTAAGGTCGTGAGATGTCGGCATTCAATATCGGTCTGTCGGCGCTTCGCGCGAATCAGGTCGCGCTGCAGACGATTTCCAACAACATCGCCAACGCCAGCACGGAGGGTTACATCCGGCAGCGTGTGCAGCTGACGGAAGCCACACCGTTTCAGTCAGGTGGACTGCAGCTCGGCAACGGGGTGTTGATCGCAGGAGTCGAACGGGTTCGAGATCAGGCGGTTGAAACTTCGTTGACGTTGAATCTGTCTCAGTCCGCTGCCGGGCGGGCTGGATTGGAGGCCCTGCAGCAGATCGAACGGATCTACACGAGTGGAACCGGTTCGCTGACCGGACAGCTGTCGCAGTTTTTCAATCAGGTGGAGCAACTCTCCGTCAATCCCACGGCAGAGGTGCTGAAACGGGGCGTCCTCTCAGCGGCACAGGGAATTGCTCAGCAGATCAGCTCGTTCCAGTCGGACCTGTCGACGATGCGCCATCAGGTCGAGTCGCAGATTCAGGGAAAGGTCGACAGGGTCAACGAGCTGACAAAACAGATCAGCGAGCTGACCAGCCGGATCAACACGCTGTCGGCCGCCGGACAGCAACACAATACCCTGCTCGATCAGCGGGACCAGTTAATTCGTGAACTGGGGACGTTTGTCGATCTCAGCGCAGCCAGCCTGATCAACGAGGGGAGTGCCCTGGTGGCTGCGGATGGCTGGCTGGTCATCGGAGAAACGGTTCCGCGTCTGTCGACGTCCCGGACTGCAGAAGGAACTCTGGAACTGCGGCTGAGTGGTGGTCAGGGTCCGGTCACTCCACTTTCGGGAGAGCTGAGTTCCCTGCTGACAGTCGTCAATCAATGGATTCCGGAAACCATCGCGGCTTTTCAGGACTGGAGCCGCACCTTCGTGGGGGGGATCAATGCGATTATGGCTACCGGTCTCACTGCCGCCGGCCCCGCAGGCACTCTCACCGGCAGTACGGTAGTTGCTCATCCGGACGTCCCCCTGGCGCAGGCGGGGTTGGTGTTTCCGGTTCAGAAGGGCCGGCTGCATGTGACCGTCACCGACAACGCCACCGGTCGACAGTCGCTGCATTCCCTTGAGATCGATGTGAATCAGGACAGTTTGCAGGATGTGCTGGATCGTCTCGACGCTCTGCCGAATGTGGACGCCGCATTTCTCGCTGAAAATGGAAGGGCACGAATCAGCGGTGCGCCGGGGTACACGATCGACTTCACGGGACGACCGCAAACGCTGCCGGACACTTCCGCGATCAGCGGAACTGCGCGGCCGACCGTACAGGGACTCTCGCGCACGAG
This sequence comes from Planctomicrobium aquicomposti, assembly GCF_051466325.1. Taxonomy (NCBI): domain Bacteria; kingdom Pseudomonadati; phylum Planctomycetota; class Planctomycetia; order Planctomycetales; family Planctomycetaceae; genus Planctomicrobium; species Planctomicrobium aquicomposti. The sequence goes on along the minus strand of NZ_CP195792.1, from coordinate 152,248 downwards.
CACCAACAGCGACTGGATCATCACCGCCTCCGGCGAGGGAGTGATCGGAGTGACGCCGGGGCTGAAGCTGTTGGTGACAGACGCGAAGACCGGCAACGCGGTGGCCGAATTGAATGTCGGCAGCGGCTATCAGGCGAATCAACCTTTGGAAATCGCGGCAGGGCTCAGCCTGTCGCTCACTCCGGGAACGGTGATGGCCGGCGACCAATTCCACGTTGCGGCGATCGGCACGCCGGATTCGACCGGATTGCTGGCAGCTCTGGGGATCAATGCCCTCTTCGAAACCAATGACCTGCTGAACGTGCAGGTGTCATCGTCGCTGATCCGTCGACCGGAGTTGCTCGCAACCTCCCGGACCGGTGCGGGTGGAGACAATGAACTACTGATGAGGGTCACCGGATTTCGTCAGGCAAATCTGTTCTCACAGGGGACCGAGAACGCGGAAGATCGACTCGCTTCGATGACCAGCAGCCTGGGCGTGGCGGTGAATGCGAAACGGAGCGAGGTCGATCAGCTCAGCACATTCAGTGAACAACTGAAGGACCTGCAATCGGCGGTTTCGGGCGTCGATCCGAATGAAGAGCTGCTGCTGATGCTGCAGTTTCAGCGATCCTTCCAGGCTTCCGCCCGCTTTCTGAGTACGCTCAATGAAACTCTGGATGACCTGTTGGGTCTGGTGAGGTAAGGGAGCCATGGTTTATCGCATCTCACAGCACCGGCAGTATGAACTGGGGCGAATGACCTCGCAGAAGCAGCTTGCGCGGAGTGCCGTGCTGCAGCAACAGCTCTCCAGCGGAGTGCGGCTCACCAAGCCTTCGGATGATCCCAATGGACATCGGGTCATGCTGCAACAGCAGTCGATTGTCGATCGTCTGACGCAACAGCTGACTTCGGTCGGTCTGGCGCGCAACACGTTGAACGCCGCCGCGGCCCACGTAGGCGACGCCCAGCAATTGCTGGTGAAAGCGAAAGAGATTTCTCTGCAGGCGAGCCAGGTGACCGATGAGAGCGAGCGGAGTGTGCTCGTGCGGCAACTCGATTCCCTTCGAGACCAGTTGCTCACCATTGCCAATGCCCAGATGGATGGACACTTTCTCTTCGGGGGGGTGAACTCTTCCGCCCAGCCGTTCGTCAAACAGGCCGATGGCCGTGTCGAGTATCTCGGCTCAGCGACGACGGGTACGATGCAGATCGGGGATTCGCTGCCCTTTCAGGCTTATCTCGCAGGGAGTCAGATCTTTCAGGCCCGGTCCGGAGGAGTCCTGAACATTGCCGGATCGACCGGAGTGCGCGCCGGATCGGGAACTTCCGCCGGAACCGCCTCCACGCAGCTGCAGGTTCGACACACCGCAACAACCTATCAGGGGACATCGGGAGTGACACCCGGTGCCAGTTCCGCCGCCGGGGACACGGTCATCGGGCCGGCGGGTCGGCATCAGCTGACAATCACCGCTGCGAACGGAACAGGCGTCCCCACGACAGTCTCGCTCAACGGGGGGACTCCCGTCACATTCACCAGCGCAGATCGCGACCTCAAGGTCACGGGGCCGAATGGAGAAGTCGTCTATGTGGACCTGTCGGCACTCACCGCGGGCTTTACGGGCACGGTCGAGCTGACGGCCGACGGCACGTTGTCCGTCGATGGAGGAATGACGGAGATTCCGATTGAATTCACCGACAACCAGTTGCTGGTCAACGCTTCGCTAGGGACGGTGCAATACTTCGACACCACCGATGTCGCACAGGCGGGAAACGCAGTTGTCACAACGCGGACCGCCGGAGACCTGTTTCAGCTGATTCAAAATCTGCGGGACGATTTGCTCAATGTGCACGGGCTCAGCTCAGCCGAACAGGCTGCGGCATTCGAACGCCACATTGGCGACATCGACACCGCCAACACCCAGTTACTGAATGTGATCGGGCAGCAGTCAATCACGCTGGAACATCTGGATCAACTGGAGTCACGTATGGGAGACCTGAAGCTCGAGGCCACCGCGATCCTGAATGATGTGCAGGGGGCAGATTACTCCGCCACGATCATTCAGCTGCAGGAGCAACAGAACCTGCTGCAGTTTACATTCGCAACCCTGGGGCAACTCAGCAACATGTCGATCCTTGATTTCATTTCCTGAAGTCGCCCGCCGATGGACAAGTTGAAAAGAGAACATTCTGAACGGAGGTGACCAGAGCGATGACCATCCGCCGAGATGCAGCCCACCGACAGGCCGCACCCCACTTTGATGTTCGCCCGGCCCTGCAGGATCTGGACGAACTGTTGGCGTTTACGACCGACGACGACGTCAGTTTTGCGCGTCTGGAGCGGGAACTCGGCTCCCGTCCGCTGATTGCCGCTCACCTGATGCGGTCTGCCACCTCGGCCGGACTGGGAGCGTATGAGGTTCGATCGCTGCGACATGCGTTGGCCCTGCTGGGGATGAAGCGCATCCGGGAAACGCTGCGCCAGCTGCAGGAAAAAGCCCAGCCGGAACGCAGAGCGGCCGCCGGCTAGAGCTGGTGGCTCTGTCCGGTCCCCGCGCTGCGACCGCTTCGCATGGCGACAGGCGGACTTCCGCGTGACGAGGACGGCGCAAGCAAGCAAGGGTCAAAGTGCTCTAAAACCTCGGAAGTCCATCGTCCTGGAAGGCGACCCCTCTCGGCGGTCCTTTCAGCGCAGGACCCGTTCCTGCTCAGCCGGCGGGCAGTGCTGCTTCATTCATCCAGAAATGCTCCCAGGCGTGTCCGTCCGGATCCTGAAAGGCATGCCAGTACATGAAGCCATGATCCATCGGCTCACGATAGGTCTTGCCCCCCGCCTGAATCGCCTTGCTGATCATCGCGTCGACCGCTTCGCGGCTGTCACACGAGAGCGCCAGGAGGGCTTCGTTGCTTTTCGAGGAGTCACAGATTTCGCCCGGCGCGAAGCCCTGGAATTTGTCGTGAGTCAACAGCATCGCGTAAATCTGATCACTGATCACGAGGCAGGCCGCCGTGTCGTCAGTGAACTGCGGATTGAAGGAGTAGCCGAGCGCCTGATAGAACTCCTTCGACCGGTTCAGGTCCTTCACTGCGAGGTTCACAAAGATCTTGGTTGCCATGTTCGGCCCTTTTCAGAAGACAGAAAATGAATGGGAGCACGCGCAGCGCGTCGGAACGTCCCGCCTCCGATGCAGACCAGCCGGCGCAGGCTTCGATCGAGACCTACCCGAAGAGCAAGCCGACCGGTGCGGCGATAGCAAATCCGCGCCACGAAATCGAAGCCGTCACGAGTCACGACTCGACAGGAATCCAGATTTCCGTCCCGCCGTAGCCGGTTTCCGGGTTGAAGGCCTCGGTATATTTTTCGAACCACGGGCCGTGAACCACCTTTAAGGCAGAGTCCGGAATCCAGTCGTTCCAGATGGCCTGCAACGTGTCGTGGATCTTCGAGATGTGCTGTTCGTGGGTGAAGACGACATACTTCTGGGGCGACAGCTGCACCGATGTCATCTCCTGGGGCAGCGCTTCTGTACCGGAAATTTCGACACCGCAGAGATAGTCAAACTCTCCGCGTTCATTCCCGTTCCAGATCACTCCGTAAGCGGTCATGCCCCCCACCTGTCCGGGAACATATCCGATGTGCGGCGCGAATTTTTCCCACTGTGAAGGAATATTGACGCGCGTCTGCGCGGTATAGCGGGCGTTCGAACCTGCGATCCGCAGTTCGCCTGCCTGCTCGTAACGGGGTGCCGAGAGGCCGAAAACCTCCGCCCGCAGGCGGTTTTCCTGAGCCACCATTTCGCCGGTTTCATCCCATTCGGCATAGTCGTCCCCCGAGTAACAGGGACGGATCTCAATGTGACAATCCTCGTTGTGAGGGTTGGGACATTTCAGCGCCCACTCGATCGCTTCCTCCATCGACTTGACCCGCCAAATCCAGAAGCCGGCAACCAGTTCCTTGGTTTCGGTGAACGGTCCATCCACCACGGTACGCTGCGGGCCTTTAAAATAGACCCTGGCCCCCGCCGAGCTGGGCTGCAGCCCGTCGCCGCTGAGCATAATGCCCGCTTTAACAAGCTGTTCGTTGTAATTTCCCATGTCCACAATCAACTGCTGACTGGGGAAGACCCCGGCTTCGGAATCTTTGGTGGCCTTCACGATGACCATGACCTTCATGGAGAGCCTCTTTCCGCTGATGAACTGGAACAATCGATTTTTCGTTAGAGCAGGTTGCTCTTTCCAGTACCCACGCAGTAAGCGTTGTGTGTGATGAAATGCTCAGTTCCGCGTGGCAAGAACGGGTGGATCAAAAAATAAAATGCCCTGGCTGAGCGTCCGCCAATCAATTCTCGGTGGTTGCTGCGCACTCCCGCGAGTCGTGGGTCACCCGCCCTCACGTCTCCCGTTGGGGTCAGGCAGACCTGGAATCTCCAGCACAGGCCGCACCTCAACCGTTCCCTTGCGTGCCCCGGGAATGCGGCCCGCGATGTCGATGGCCTCATCGAGACTCTTGGCGTCGATCAGGAAATAGCCCCCCAGCTGCTCCCGGGTTTCGGCAAACGGGCCGTCCGTGACCAGCCGTTTTCCTTCGCGAACGCGGACACTTGTCGCGGTCGACACCGGATGCAACGGTGCAGCGGCCAGAAAGTTTCCCTCGCGATCGAGTTCGTGCGTCAGCGCTGTCGATTCCGCGTAGCACTTCTCACGCTCGGCCTCGGTCCAGACCTCTTCAGCAGTGTAAATCAGCAGCAGATACTTCATGGGAGGAGTCCTCCGGTCGGAATGGATGAGGCAATGATGGGTGAGTTGCTGTCGGTCGACGTTCAGCCGACCCGACGATAGTTCGCGGACATGAATTCCACCCAGTTGCCATCGGGCATCAGGATTTTGCTCTTCAGCGTGCGATGGTCCTTGTCGATGATGGTGATCGAATCCACGAACTGCGTGAACCCCTGCCCGTCCATCGTCGGGCCTTCAGCTGCCAGAGGCAGGGTATTCGTCGCGGCATCGCGTTCGCCGTCGTACGTCCAGAGATAGTCCATCATCGAGCTGATGAACGTACCGACGTAGCGTTGCTTCTTCGCATCAAAGCCGAGGGTCATGATGTTCCGCGACTCGCCCCCGTCCGGTGTTTGATTCACCGATTCGGCCATCACCCACAGGCCACCGAGCGACCGCACCGACTCGCGGTACTGAAATTTGCCCGGAGGCTGGTCCGGCCCCATGCTGCACTCCATGTCGACGACCCATTCGCCCACGAGTTGCTGCAGCCATTGATGTTGCTGTTGCGGTTGCGAAAACATGAGTGGTTCTCCGTAAGTGTCAGATCACAGCCAGGGACAACATTGCAGGCGACTGAATTAACCGTAGGTCGGTTTCTGCGGCCAGCCTGCAGGCGAATCCTCAAAATCTTCCTGTCGGCCAAAAGGGGTGATATCGAGGAGGCCATAGCAGTTCGTCAGGCCTTCCACACCACGGGCATAGGCCGAGTAGGTGTGATAAACCTGATTCTCCCACTGAAAAAAGACGCTGATGCCGTGTGTCTCTCCCTGCAGGAAATAGGGCTCTTTCTCCCGACGCTCTTCCAGTTCCGCCGCGGTGCGAAAGTTGTGCTGCAGAGGCACGATGGTTGAATCGAGAGTGACGTGGAAGTCGTAATTGAAATCGCTTCCGAATGAAGAGTACCAGTCGACCTCCCAACCTTGATCAGCGCGATAGGACTGCAGCTTCAGGAAGGGGGCCCGGGAGACCAGCTTGAATGTGGTGTTCCGCTGGTTCAGCAGCGACAGATCTCCCATTTCATTCACCAGTCCGGTGCAGCCGGGGCATCCCTTCTCCCAGGCCGGATCGAACATGAAGTGATAGATGATCAGCTGCGGCCGCCCTTCAAACAGGTCCAGCAGGCTGCGCGAGCCGGTGGCCCCTTCGAACCGATACTCTTTTTCCAGCAGCACCATCGGGAGTCGTCGCCGCTGGGCGTTCACCCGGTCTTGTTGCCGCGTCAGTTCTTTTTCCTGCAGCAGCAGCTCTGACCGGGCCGCGTTCCATTCTCCGCGGGAGGCAATGGGAGGGTGCGGGAGAGGAGTGGTCATGATCGTTTCCATTCTCTCGTGGGACAGAAGAAAGAGACCGCTCAGGGGGCTTTGACCTGACGGTCACGCTCCTGAATCAGCTGATTGACGAACTCATGAGCAGGGCGGATTTCAAACGGCCCGTTGCGAACGCCCGGATGTTTCGACATCAGCTGGATGGCGTGATTCAGATCGCGTGCTTCCAGAAACAGAATTCCGCCCAGCTGCTCTTTGGTTTCCGCATAAGGACCGTCGGTGACGACCACTCGCCCATTCTGATAACTTAACGTGACCGCATTGCGGGAGGAATCAAGCGCCTCGCCTCCGATAAAATGTCCGCCGCGACGGAGTTCATCGTCATAGGCAAAGCACTCTTCCATCATCTGTTGGGCTTTCTCGGCGGGAAGCTGCGTAAAGGCGGTTTCGTTGTGAAACCCCAGACAGATAAATTTCATGGAAATCTCCGGTGCGGTGAATGACTCTCGTTGCCTGATTGTCGAATGAATCCGTGGCGAATCGACAAGCCCTTCGGGAATTTCTCAAAATACCCATCCGGCGTCGCAGAGGCCTGTCAGCAAAGGAGTTCGAAAAAACATCGAAATTCCTGGAGTCCACCCGTTCATGCGGACGCCAGTTCCTCCAGCCGGGATTGCAGAAACCGGCGTTCCGGCTCCTGTCTGGCCAGCCGCAGTGCCTCTGCATACGCTGCGCGGGCTTCAGTTCTCCGTCCCAGTCGTCGGTAGAAATCAGCGCGGGCCGCGTGGAGCAGGTGGTAATTCCGCAACGTTTCACGACCGAGAAGACCGTCGACCAGTTGCAGCCCGGCTTCTGGACCATCGCGCATGGCGATGGCGACGGCGCGGTTCAATTCGACCACCGGCGACTGGCTGATGCGCAGCAAGGCATCGTAGAAGAGAACGATCTGCCTCCAGTCTGTTTCTCCCGACTCGGCTGCAGCGGCATGGACGGAAGCGATCGCCGCCTGCAGGGCATATGGCCCCGCCTCGCCCGACGCCAAGGCCGCGCGAACCAGCCTGGTTCCGGCGGCAATCTGCTCACGATTCCATAAACCCCGGTCCTGATCCTCCAGCAGAATCAGATCCCCCTCTGCGGTCGCACGGGCGGCTCGACGCGATTCCTGCAGCAGCATCAGTGCCAACAGCCCCAGGACCTCCGCAGTCGGGAGCAGTTCCTGCAGCAGTTGGCCCAGCCGGATCGCTTCTTCAGAAAGGTCGGCACGGGTCAACGAGTTGCCCGAGGACGCAGAGTAACCCTCATTAAAGACGAGATAGACCACCTGCAGCGCCGATTCAATTCGCTCCGGCAGGTCTTTGGTGGAGGGGACCGCGTACGGGATGCCGGCATCGCGGATCTTCGATTTGCCGCGCACGATCCGTTGAGCAATCGTGGAGGGCGTCGTCAGGAACGCGCTGGCGATTTCTTCGGTTGTCAGCCCGCAGACTTCCCGCAGCGTGAGCGCAATCTGGGTCTCGGGAGAAAGCGCTGGATGGCAACAGGTGAAGATCAGCCGCAGGCGGTCATCCTCCACCCCCTCCTCGTCCAGAAGAACGGGCTCGGTCTGGGTGCCGAGTCGGTCGGCAAGCTGTCCGAGCGAAGCATCAAACCGGGTGCGTCGACGGATCGTGTCGATCGCCCGAAACCGACCCGCCGAGACCAGCCAGGCGCGCGGATTGGCGGGGAGCCCCTCGCGCGGCCACTGCTCCAGCGCGGCGGCGAAGGCATCGTGCAGCGCCTCTTCCGCCAGATCGAAGTCCCCGAGCAGGCGAATCAGCGTGGCAAACACCCGTCGTGATTCCGCACGATAGATCTCGGCAATGCGTTCCGGCGTAGGGAGGCGTGTCTGTTCACTCATGCAGTTGTTCTTTGAGACGGTCGATCAGGATCTCGATCATCAGCGGATGCAATCCCAGCGGGGGACAAATGGTGACCGCGATTTCGGGCTGCGCCTGAATGAACTCTGCCCGGAAGGTACGCAGATCATCACTGACATGCGAGCCGGCGGACAAAAAATACGGCAGCATCCGGATCTCGGTCGCACCGCGCGACAGACAGCGCTGCAAGCCTTGGGGAATCGAGGGTTCGGCCAGTTCCAGATAGGCGATTTCCACGATCGGAGCCTCGACTCGGGGGGCGAGGGCCTGTGCGACCGCCACAAGATCGGCATTCGCAGCCGCCCGTCGGCTCCCGTGGGCAATCAACAGAATTGCTGCGGACATCAATGCTCCATAGACTCGATGCAGACGCGCCCGTTCATCCGGAAGGCGCCCCGAACTGAAGTAACCTTTGCCAACGCTGCTGATCAGGAATCTTTGAGTGACTGAACCGACCGCTCAGACAACGCCGACTCCCCCTCCCGAGCGAATCGGATCATACCGTATTGAACGCGAATTGGGCGCGGGAGGAATGGGCACGGTCTATCTCGGACAGCACGTGGAGTCGGGTCGGGAAGCGGCGATCAAGATGCTCCCGGCATCGATGGGTCGCGAAGCGGGGTTCGTGGCCCGATTCAACCGCGAAATTGCTGCGATGCAGCAGCTGAAAAGCCCGAATGTCGTGGAGCTCTATGAAAGCGGAGAAGACAACGGGATCTATTACTACGCCATGGAGTATGTTCCCGGCGAGACGCTGACCTCACGGTTGAAGCGGGAAAAGCGACTCCCCTGGCGGATGGTCATCGACATTTCCGTACAGGTCTGCAAGGCCCTCAAGGCAGCACATAACTGCGGAATTGTGCATCGCGATATCAAGCCTTCGAATCTGCTGCTCGATGAAAACGGGACCGTCAAGCTGACCGACTTCGGCATCGCGCAGGTGTTCGCCTCTTCCAAGCTGACAGTGACCGGCGGGATTCTGGGAACCGCAGAGTACATGTCTCCTGAGCAGGCGGCCGGACAGCGGGCCACGAAGCAGAGCGACATCTATTCGCTGGGTGCGGTGATGTACGTGATGCTGACGGGCCGTCCGCCGTTTACCGGCAAAACGACGCTCGACATTGTCCAGAAGCATCGCTTCTCACAATTCGACAGCCCGAAACGGATTGTTCCGGAGATTCCGTTCTGGCTGGACGAGATCGTCTGCAAATGTCTGGCCAAGAAAGTGGAAGACCGCTATCCCGATGCCTACGTGCTGGGCCTGCGACTGCAGGAAGTGGCGAAGAAAGTCGATTTCCGCGACGCCCAGATGTCCGATACCGACGAGGCCGCCGCAACCAATGTGACCCAAGCCGACGGCGGAGGGGGTCTGCCTGCCCCGCATGGCGAGGTGGGGGGAACACTGGTGCGTGATCTGTTGCGGACGCATCTGGAATCGCAGCAGCAATCGACCGGCTGGAGCAAATTTTTTGACAATGGATGGGTCCTGTTCGGCCTGCTGATGTTGCTGATTGGGGGAGGCTACGGACTCAGCCGCATGAACCGCCTGACTCCCGAAGTCCGCTTCGAACGGGGCGAGAAACTGATGGAGAGCCCGGAAGGTCCCGCCTGGGAAGAAGCCAAACGGGATTACTTTGCGCCGCTGGTGGAGAGTGATCCGGAAGTCTGGGGACCGAAGACCGATCCTTATTTGTCCCGGATCCGCACCTACGAACTGAAAAAAGGTCTGCTCGGACGGGAACTGCGACGCGATCCCCCTCCCGCTTCCGAACCCGAAGCGATTCTTCGGCAAGTTCTGGAATTGCGGCGGCTCGGGTTGCTCCCCGAGGCATTGGCCAAGCTGGCAGCGCTGGAAACGTTGCTGGCGGGTAATGAGGAACACAGTTCGTACCTGCCGCTCGTGCAACAATTGCGAACGCAACTTTCGGCGCAGCTGGAACCGCAGCGACTGGACTACGTCCGGAGTGCACTCGCCCGGGCGGACGAGTTGCAGGCTGCGGGAGAGAAGGCTTCGGCCGCTGCGATCTGGCGGAGCATCATCGAGCTGTATCAGGCCGATCCGGACGCCGCCTCCCAGGTCGCCGCCGCTCGCCAGAAGCTTCACAACCTGTCGGAAAGTGCAGCAAACTGAAGAGTTCCCAACGGACGCGGGAAACTCCATAATTCCCGAACTTGCCAAGCGGGCTTTTGCCGCTGCTCGGGCGGGCAGAACTGCGGGAATCGAACAGAAGTCTGGAACCGATGGATCTCCGAAAACACATCCGCAATATTCCGAACTTTCCCAAACCGGGAATCATGTTTCGCGACATCACGCCGCTGCTCGCGCAGCCGGAGGCGTATCGGGAGACCATCCGCCAGCTGGCGGATCATTATCGCCATCTCAAGATCCATGCCATCGCTGCCGCCGAGGCCCGGGGATTTCTGTTTGCCGCTCCGCTGGCACTGGAGCTGAACACCGCCTTCGTCCCGGTTCGCAAGCCGGGCAAACTCCCCTTCGAGAAGCACACGTTTCATTACGATCTGGAGTACGGATCGGACTCGCTCGAAATTCACACCGATGCGTTCGGTCCTGGCGAGAATGTTCTGCTGGTCGACGATCTGCTGGCGACGGGAGGCACGATGAACGCCTGCGCCAAACTGGTGGAGAATACCGGAGCTCATGTCGTCGGCTGTGCGTTTGTGGTGGAACTGACCTTCCTGGGGGGGCGGGACCGACTGGGGGGTTACGACACGTTCAGCCTGTTGCAGTACGATTCTGAAGCCTGATGCCGGTCGAGACCTGCAGCCACCCGGTTCCTCTTTGTGAATGTGTCCCTTGTCTGACTTTGATTCTGAACTGCCGCCGCTGGATGTCATCTGCGAGGATGGGCCGGTCATCGCGGTGAACAAACCGCACGGAGTGATTTCCCAGGGGGCACCGCGTGGCGTGACCAGTCTGGTCGATCAGGTCAAAGCCTATCTGCAGAAGAAGTACAACAAGCCCGGCAATGTCTATCTGGGGGTCCCGCACCGGATCGATCGACCGGTGTCGGGGGTCGTCGTCTTCTCGCGAAACTCGAAATGCGCTGCCCGACTCTCCGAACAGTTTGCTCAGCGCGAAGTGAAAAAAGTCTACCGTGCGGTGCTGGAACGCATTCCCGATCAACCTGCGGGGAAGCTGGAAGACTGGATCTACCGCATTCCGGATCACTCCCGCGTGGAGATTTCCAGCGAGAAGAATTCTGAGGCCAAATTTTCCCATCTGACGTACCAGGTCCTGAAAACCGGCAACGGCCGGGCGCTCGTCGAGATCGAACTGGGAACCGGACGAATGCATCAGATTCGGGTGCAGTTCGGCAGCCGTGGCTGGCCCATCATCGGCGATGAGCAGTATGGAGCCAGCGGCATGTTTCCCGGCTTTTCCGATGTGGACCGGACCGCTGCGCCGATCGCACTGCATGCCCGCTCATTGACCCTGAAGCATCCGGTCCGTTACGACGAGATGACCATCACCGCAGCGCTCCCCCGATTGTGGAATCGCCTCGGTCTGGGGAATCTTGAGTAGGGTCTTTCGAGAAGGGAATGCCCGTTCCTGCCACGCGGATGTCAGCACTTCACCACAAAGCCCGAATTCCCGGAGCGCCAGTTCACAGAGCCTGAAGCGTTCACGAGAGCTCCGCGATTCAACAAAACCGAACCCGCTCCACCAAGCGTTCCAGCCGTTCACAAACCGCCGGCAGTTGCCCGGAAGGAATGGCGCTCATCGCCCAACGTTCAATCCACGTCAGCCCACTCAGCAGGGCGCTGCTCCGCTCCAGTGTGTGAATCAGCTGCTGCTCCTGTGGCGAGAGAGGACGAATCGTCGCGTAGGCATTTAATGCCAGTTGCCAGCGGCGCTGGTCGTTCTCGAGCAGTCCCCCCAGCCAGCGCGACAGATCACTGGCGACATTCTCGGTCCGTGTGGCACTGGGATCAATCAGTCCGGTCACCTGATCTTCCGTAAACAAGATGTGATCACTCCAGAGATCGCGCCAGCAGGGATGCAGCGCAACGGCGATTTTTTCGCAGTCGGCCAGCTCCTGATCGAGTTGGCGTGCCTGTTGGCCATAAGCGTCCAGCAGGGTGGTCGCGAGCTGCTGAAACGGAGCCGACGCGGTGAGCAATTGCTGACGTCGGTACCAGAGCTGTTGTTGATCCCAACGTGCGATCACCGCCCGGCGTTCTGACGCAGCGGGCGGGGGAGCATGACGACACTGAAACCATCGCCTCCCCCGGGGAGTACATTGGTAGCGACTGGAGGCGACATGCATCCGGGCCAGCGTGCGAGCCCCGTTGATGAGCTGCTCATCGGAAATCGCTCCGGCGGTCCGGCAGGGTACTCCAGGCAGCCAGGGTTCCAGTTGCCACAGCTCGCCATACACATTCAGAACGGTATCGCGCGTGGACCCGTGCGGCAAAGGGACAGCCACGGGCAATGCCTGTCGGCTGAGTTCTCCCAGATAGCGATGCAACTCGCGAATCCGCTCGATAGGAAAATCGGCGGGCCAATGACGAAGTGCGAAGTGGCCGGCGTTCGTCTCAACCCGCACGACGGTGGCTCCGCTGAAGCCTCCTGTTGCGGAAACGCACGCCTGGATCTGAACAGACTCCGGGAGGAACTGTGCCGCCACGCTTCTCCAGAAGTGGGCTTGATCGTTCATCGCGACCGTCCGGGACTCTTCACCTGCGAATATGACCGCGCGGTGTCAGCTCTTCTTGTGAGGAGGGGCGTCGGGAGCGGTGTAACGGACTTCCCCCCCCACGATGGTGTAGCGGACGCGACCCTGCACGTTCGTCTGATGAAAGGGTGAGTTGCGGCTGCGGGAATGGAACTCGGCCGCGTTAATCCGCCAGCGGGCCTCCGGATCGATCACTGTAATGTCGGCAGGGGCCCCCGGACGCATCGTGCCGGAATCGAGTCCGAACAGCTGCGCCGGACCGAGGGTCAGTTTCGACAGCAGCTGCGGCCAGGTCAGATGTCCCGGTTGAATCAGCGCCGCCACGCAGATTGGCAGCAGAGTTTCGAGTCCGGCAATCCCGAAGGGGGCATGATCCAGCTCGGTCGTTTTTTTCTCTTCGGCAAAGGGCTGGTGATCGGACGCAATCACACCGATCGTGCCATCCTTCAGCCCTTCGATGAGCGCCTGGCGATGTTCTTCCGTCCGCAGTGGAGGGTCGACCTTGCAATGCGTGCCGTAGCCTTCGAGGGCTTCATCGGTCAGCAGGAGATGATGGGGAGTGACGCTCGCCGAAACTCGCAGCCCACGCAGAATGGCCCGCCGCACCTCTTCCACGCTGCGGAGGGAGGAGATGGCCATCAGGTGCACGCGACCACCGGTGGTCTCCGCGAGCGCGATGTCGCGTCGAACCATGATCTCTTCGGCGGCAGCCGGCATGCCCCGCAAGCCGAGGATCGTCGACTGGAACCCTTCGTGCATGGTCCCTCCCTGCACCAGCTCGGGGACCTGCGCGTGGTGCAGGATCGGCTTGTTCCACATTCCGGCGTACTGCAGGGCCCGTCGCATGATCTCGGCGTTGGCGATCGGATGCTTGCCGTCGGAGAAGCCGATGGCCCCTCCGTCGATCAACTGACCGATTTCAGCGAGCTCTTTCCCGTCGCGGCCTTTGGTAACCGCACCAATCGGCAGCACGCGGCACTTGCCCGCCCGTTCTCCCTGCCGGACGATGAACTCGGCGGAGGCCCGGCTGTCGACGACCGGCACTGTTTCGGGGAGGCAGGCGACGGTGGTGAACCCGCCCGCGAGTGCAGCCGCAGCGCCGGTTTCAATCGTTTCGTCTTCTTCGAAGCCGGGCTCGCGAAAGGCCACGTGGCAGTCGATCAGTCCCGGGCAGACGATCAGTCCACGCGCATCGATCGTCCGTTGAATCGGCAGCGGGGTCCACGCATTCTCGGTGAACTTGCCATCGAGCACCAGCAGATCGCCGACGCGGTCAACCCCGCGCGCAGGATCGATAATTCTTCCACCTGTCAGCAGCAGCGTACTCATAGTGTCTTTTGTGCTCCCATCCGGCACTGTGCCAGCAGATGCAGGCAGGCCATGCGGATGAACAGACCATTGCTCACCTGGTCCAGAATGCGCGAGTGAGGTCCGTCGGCCACATCAGGCGTGATCTCCACTCCGCGATTGATCGGCCCCGGAGCCAGAATCAGCACATCTTTTTTCGCCCGCTTCAGACGATCGCGATTCATGCCGAAGAGATGGGCGTATTCGGCGATGGAGGGGAAGAAAGCCCCCCGCTGGCGTTCGAACTGCACCCGCAGCAGGTTAATGACATCCGATTCTTCGAGGACATCGTCGAACCGGTGCACCACCCGGACTCCCAGCCGTTCGATGCCGGGGGGAATCAGCGTGGCGGGACCGCAGACAATGACTTTGGCCCCCAGCTTGGTCAGCCCCCAGATATTCGAGCGGGCGACCCGACTATGTTTGATGTCACCCACGAGGGTAATTGTTTTCCCTTCGAGAGAGCCCAGATTCTCCCGCACGGTGAAGATATCGAGCAGTCCCTGGGTGGGATGTTCGTGAGCGCCGTCCCCCGCGTTGACGATGCCGCAGTTCAGGTGCCGCGACAGCATCTCCGGAGCCCCGGCCGAGCTGTGGCGAACCACCATCAGATCAACCCCCATCGATTGAATCGTCAGGGCGGTGTCGATGATGGTCTCGCCTTTGGAGAGACTGCTGCCCGAAGCGGTGAAGTCGACCGTGTCCGCACTGAGCCGCTTGGCCGCCAGGCTGAAACTGGTACGGGTCCGCGTGGAGGCCTCGAAGAAAACGTTGGCGACCACCACGCCCCGCAGCTGTTCCAGCTTGGTTCCGGAACTTTTCAGCTGTTTGAACTCGCCAGCGTGATCGAGGATCAGCTCAATCTCGGCCCGCGACAGATGCTGTAACCCCAGCAGGTGCGGACGTTTCCAGAGTTCGAGCGAGATCGGTTGCGCAGGGGCTGCGACCATAAGATGACAACATGGGTATGTGGCCGGAGGGAATGTCAGCATCCTAACCCCTCGCAGGGGTCGGAACAATCAATCCGTTTCGATTGAGGGAAAGAATCGTGGGACTTGAAACCGGACGGGTGCATTTCTAACGTGGCGGATTCGCCCTGAAAAACGGAGTGCGTCAGCGGCGAATTTAAAAATCGTCAATCTCCGCGTGAAGATGCCGGCCCGGCTGCGGTTCACGGAACCAACCCTGTTGCGAAGAGTGTCAGATCATGAGCAGTGAAAAAATTTCCATTCGCGTCGGCCACAGTCCCGATCCCGATGATGCCTTCATGTTTCATGCTTTGGCCAACGACAAAATCGATTCCGGCAAATATCTGTTCACGCATGAACTGCAGGATATCGAGACTCTCAATCGTCGGGCCTTTGCAGCCGAACTGGAACTGACCGCCGTCAGCCTGCATGGCTATGCCTACCTGACCGATACCTATGCCCTGTGCGCCTGTGGCGCCAGCATGGGAGACAACTACGGTCCCATGGTCGTGACCCGTAAACCGCAGACGATCGCGGATCTGAAGGGAAAAACGATTGCCGTCCCGGGCACGCTGACGACCGCCTTTCTGGCGCTCAATCTCTGCCTGCAGGGAAAGCCGCAGACCCCCGCGCGCGATCCGCATCAGTCGGGTGACGCTGGAACCTTTCGCTACGTCGTGCATCCGTTCGACGAGATTCTGAACGTCGTCGAACGGGGCGAAGCCGATGCCGGGCTGATCATTCACGAAGGACAGCTGACCTACATGACGCAGGGGCTGCACCTCGTCGTCGACCTCGGGAAGTGGTGGATGGAGCAGACCGGACTGCCGCTGCCGCTCGGCGGAAACGCGATCCGCAAGGACCTCGGTCCGCAGGGAATGAAGGAAGTCACCCATTATCTGAAAGAGAGCATCGAGTACGGCCTGAAGCACCGTCAGGAAGCACTGCAGCACGCGCTGCAGTACGGCCGGGATCTCGATAACCGTAAGGCGGACGAATTCGTCGGCATGTACGTCAACGACTGGACTGTCGACTTCGGTCCGCGCGGCCGTGAAGCCGTCGCCCGGCTGCTGGAAGAGGGGTACAAGGCGGGGCTGATTCCCCAGCCGGTGAATCTGGAATTCATCGAGGCGTAAGCCGCCCCGCAGCGTTCGCATTGTTCACAGAGCTCGAGCACTCGCCCGGGCTCTTTTGCTATCGCAAGTGGCTTTGTCGAGTCCGCGGGCAGCGAGCGTTTCGTGAGTTGAACCGCTCATGTCCGCGTCAAGAGGATGGTCCGATCAGAAGCGGAATGATCTATTCGAGTTGCAGTGATGGCTTGAGCCGTCCGGCTGCCTGCCGCTCGGCAACGACATCGATCTCCGGAAGGGCATAGGAGCCCTGTAGCAGGGTACCGACACCAGGAGAGGAACCGGGAGCGGCGAATCTCAGCTCCGGCAGCGACTCTTCCGGAATCCGGTACAACCCGTTGCCTCGATCTTCAAGATGCTCCGGCGTGAGCAGGATCGCCAGTTGAATCGGTCCATGCTTCCGGGACTCGGAGCAATGGCCGCATTGAGCCTCAAGACTTCCATCGGCTGCAATCAGCACCTCACCTCCATCAGCCTCCAGCCGGACCTCGGGCTGCAGGATGTAATTCTGTCCGGCGATCTGCACCACGATGCGACGTTCCCGATCGAGTGAAAATCGCCCGTTCCGGGTGAGGAATCGTTCGCCCATCTCGTTGTGCACGACAAACATTCCCGGTCCGAGGATGGCGACGTCCAATGGGAACTGGGTTTTCACAAGCCGTTGAGTGAAATCAAACGCTTGGCGGATCGACATCGGTTCGATGCCGTTCTCGGTAAGGGCATCCACGATGACGGGCTCGATCCGCAGATAACCGGGAGTGTTCGCCATGCGGAGATTGCGATGATGAATCCTGGTCGCTTGCTGTACGAGCGCTGCGTGTCGCTGCGACGAGGGAATTGGTTCTGCCTGCAGCGTTCGAGGAGCCAGTTCTGACAGGGGTGCGAGCGTCTGTTGAGACGGGGTTCGAGTCGACTGCGGGGTGGGGCCCCCCAGCATCTTCCACATCCGCAGGATCTCCGGCGCATCCTGAGCGCGGACATCCTTCAGGGCTTCAAACCAGACTTCCCGTTCGGCAGCCGGCAGATCCGTCAACTCCTCATCGACAATGGACCGCAGACGCTGCGCGTCGACGGCAGCCGGTGCAGGCCGGAGCGGCACTGCTTCCGTCGGAACCGGAGTCGCTTCCGCAATCCGGATCGGAGCCGGTTCCTGCAGAGGGAGCACAGCGGGGGGTGCTACACTCGGCTGAGCCAGGTCCGGCGAGGGCCGCACGATGGCAATCGTGCTTTCCAGTGTCGAGGGGAGCCCGGCATCGAACGGCTGGGTCGATGTCAGCTCGAAGTTCTCGAGCGAATTCACCCCGGCGGATCGATCCGGCATCTGGAAATAAGGGGAGTGCGGAGTGGTGACGCCGCTCGCAGCCTTGCGCAGGGTCACGTGCCGCGTGCTGCTCTGGTCGTTCCAGAGAGTCAAATGCCCCAGGACAATGCCGAGCGCGATCCCGAACACCACTCCAGAAACGAAAGTTCTTTGACCCGAATCCATAACCACCTGCCTGCGATAAACCGGGGGACGGTACGTGATTCCCCCGGTCGCGGCAAGATGAATCCAGATTCCCGCATGGATGAGGCTGGCCACTCCGACACTTCAGTTCAATGTCAATGTCTCGCACGCAAACAAGCCGTAAGCCACTTCTCCCACAACCCTTACGACTCGCCAGCCACATCAGACTCCCGGAGCGGAAGGAGCATCAAACGCGGGGTCGAGCCGCCCCCCGGCCCCGACCTGATAAGGGAGCCAGAGCAGACTCAGATCATCGACAGCGAGATCGGCCTTCCGCGGGGTCACTTCATAGGGTTCAACGGTCACGGCGGACTCCGAAAACCGGTTCTGGACCTGTTCCAGTGCCTGTTCCACTTCAGCGCTCAGGTCTTCCATCTCCTTCTGCAGGGTGGAGACGTTTTCCGCTGCACGCTGGACGTCGCTCCGCTGGTCCAGAACCTTCCCGGCGGAACGCATAGAGGTCGCAGCCCGGGTCACGTTGGTCGTGCTCAGCTTCTTTTTGCCGAACAACGCACCGAGAATCGACTGGCCGAAGGACATGGCTGCCGAGACGGTGGCGGTGGTTGCCTGTTGACGTTCGACCTCTTCCTTCTGTTGCGCGCGGCGGATCTTGTCTTTCAGGGTCGCCACTTTGCTTTCGTACTTCTTGCGGACCTTCTCTTTCTCCAGATCGCGACGTTCGCGCTGGAGAGTCAGCAACCGTGCCTGGAAGTCCCCTTCGCGCTCGCGCGGCTGCGAATAGAGTTTGTGATCCGCACAGTAGCTGAGAG
Source organism: Planctomicrobium aquicomposti (assembly GCF_051466325.1). Taxonomy (NCBI): domain Bacteria; kingdom Pseudomonadati; phylum Planctomycetota; class Planctomycetia; order Planctomycetales; family Planctomycetaceae; genus Planctomicrobium; species Planctomicrobium aquicomposti. The sequence goes on along the minus strand of NZ_CP195792.1, from coordinate 133,893 downwards.
TCAGCGTTTTCGCCCGGTAGAGATAACTTTTCAATGAGGCTCCCCAGGCCTTGTACGAGGCAGGCCGACTAAATTCGACCGGCAATTCTCCGTACGTCGCCTCCGCATGGGCCGGTTCATCCCGCAGCTTGCGGGCGTCGATTTCATCCGCTTCTTCCCACGGATCTTTCGAGATTCCGTCGGTCGCATGAACGAGCCAGCCCGATTCCTGCCATACGTCGAGTTTGGACTTGGCGTCCACAAAGTGGGCCCGTGTGACCGCCAGCAACGCCGGTTGATAGACGATTCGGGCATCGCGGGGGACGCTGCGGGCGATGGGTAAAAACCGCTGATGAATCTCCGCTGGGAGAATTGGTGGAGCACTGGAGCCGGGGGCGACATCGGTCGCCGCACCCGCCGGCGAGCGGGAATCAAGCGGTGCAGGACGGACAGCGGATCTCGTGTTCGACGTCGCGAGGGCTTTGCGGGGAGCCATCACCGTCTGGATCTGATCACGAGTCATCGGACCGCGCAGGTAAGAGAGCGCCCAGCGGACCTGAAACACCGTCGGCTCCGCATCATGGACATTGTTCATCATGAACACGCGGTTCCGCAGCCCCGACAGAATCTGCTCGACCTGCTGGCGGTTGAACTCGCTGCCGGTCGATGTCGCGGCCCCTTCCAGCCCATCGAGCACGCGGAGCTTGTCACGTTCGGTCTGCAGACGTCCCAGAAACCAGGTTCCGGCGTTGGAGAGTGCTTTGTAATCGAGGTCCACCGGATTCTGCGTCGCCAGCACCAGCCCCAGTCCAAAGGCGCGGGCCTGCTTCAACAGGGTCAGCAGCGGCAGCTTGGAGGGAGGATTCGCGGTCGGCGGCAGATAGCCGAAGACTTCATCCATATACAACAGAGCGCGGAGACTGGAGGTGCCGGACTGCGACCGCATCCAGGTGAGTACTTCGTTCAGCAGAATCGTGACGAAGAACATCCGTTCGCGGTCGCTGAGATGCGCGATCGAAACAATGGCCATGCGGGGGCGGCCATCCGGGGCGTAGAGCATCCGCTGAATGTCAAGGGGTTCCCCTTCGGTCCAGCTGGCGAAGGCGGGGGAGGCCAGAACGTTATTGATGGTCATGGCCAGTTCCATCCGTTCCGCCACCGGAAAAATCGATTCGAGATCCATCACTCCGATCCGGCTGAAAGGGGGCTTCTGGACCTCTCGAATCAGCTGCGCCAAATCGAGGTCGCGTCCGGCGGTCCAGGCTGTTTCCAGAATATTGGACAGCAGGATGTGCTCGCGGCTGCGGAGCGGGTCCCCATCTTTCCCGAGCAGGGCCAGCAACCCGGAGACCGTGGACGAGATCTTTTCCCGGATGGCGTCCGGATTGCTGCGCAGCGCTTCGGGCGGGGCATCCAGAGATTTCAGAATTGCCAACGGGATGCCGGTATTGCTGCCGGGAGTATAAATCACCACATCGGCCGCCTGCTTCAGCCGAGTGATCCGGTCGACCGGCTGGTTCCAGTCGGCCAGTCCTTTTTTCCAGCGTTGTGACTGCTCGGCGGCAAATTCATTCACGTTCATTCCCTGCCGGAGAGCGTCTTCCTTTTCGATCCAGGGCTCGAAATCGCCGGGGTCCAGATTCGGGAACTGCAGCACCAGATTTCCCAGGTCCCCCTTGGGATCAATGATCAGCGAAGGAATCTGGTCAATGGCGGCTTCTTCGAGGAGCGTCACCCCCAACCCGGTTTTTCCACTGCCGGTCATACCGACGATAACGGCGTGCGTTGTCAGATCGCGTGAATCGTAGAGCACATCATGCGAAAGGGCTCGCCCGGCTGCGAGGTCGTAATCCCGTCCCAGGTAGAACGCGCCAAGCTTTTCGTAGTCGTACATGTGGGTGCTGCCGTGATATCTGAGGAGTGAAATGAAACGCCAGGACCGGAAACAGACAGGAGAAGGGACTTCTGGCCGCAGTGAATCATCTTCAGGATGATTTCATTGCTGCTATACCATTTCCGCCGCTGCACGGGAATATTTCATAAAAGCAACAGCATGGGCGGAGAAACCCGTGGTGCGGGCAGCCAGCGGGGCAGGTCCAGGGGCGGTCGTTTCAGCCCATCAGGCGGAAATCCTGTTCTCCGGCGACAACTGGCGGAAACCCGCCGGCGCTGTGCGTCAATGCTTATAACCGGCGGCAGTGCTGCCGGCTGCATGGGGTGAACAACTGGTCCAATCCGCCGTACCCACAGGTCCTTCACGCTACGGCCCGCATGTTCGGCGCGCTGCAACTTCCGGACAGGGTTCCGGCCAGAGTTGGCAGGTTTCGCTGGAAGCAATTCGTGGATCGCCCGATTTGTAGGTGCGTAAGGACAGCAGCATGGAAATTTCAGGCTGATGTGCAGTGACGAAGGAGAGCGCAGGGGCGCGCGGCATCATTGAGTTAGAGGATTGCGGATCTTTCCGGTCAGTCCGATTGAGGGAGAATCTGTTGAGTCATTCCCATTTGGCGATTCGCCATCTTGTGAAAAAACTGGAGATGTCGGGAGAGCGCAAATCGCAGAAGCCCCAGCTCCCCGCCTGGTTGATCAATTTTGTGGAGGAATTCTCCGAACGCTTTGAACCCTTCAGCGGCGTCGCCCGTGTCGGCTACGAATGCCTGAAAGGGGAGAGCGGTTGGCAGGTTTCGCTGTTCCTGGGAGAACATGAAATTGTCGGCGGGCCGGGTGACGGTGAATTGCGACCGGTCAACTTCCGCTTTGATCTGGGACAGTTGACCCGCCACTTCGACAGCATCGAAGGACTGTTCTGGAATGCATTCCCGAACAGCAACGTCTGTTTTGAACACCTCTCGGACCTCTCCTTTCTGACCATTGAAGGAACGGTTCACGGAGTGCCGATTCGGGTGCAGATCCATGCGGGGCCGTCGGAAGCCGCCGGACCCGCGATGCGGCAATACGTCGACGGACGGATGGAAGTCGTGTGAACCGACACACACATTCCTCCCGCTGGTGATCGACCGACAGCTGTCTCTCGATCACCAGCAACAGGCACATGGCCGACCTGTCTGGGTCGACAGCAGGGCTCGCGGACGGCAACCCGCGGGCCCTGTTTGATTTGATACCGTGACTCCCGCCTGCTGGCGATGGAAGGCCCCTCTCACTCTCCAGGCACTTCAAAACAACCCGACAATCACCCGCGCGGTGTTGTAATAGATCACCACACCCAGCATGTCACTGAGCGCAGCGATCAGCGGGTTCGACATGAATGCCGGATCCAGTCCGACCCTCTTCAGCCCCAGTGGCAACATCGCTCCGGCCAGCGTTCCGATCGCGACCACCGCGAAGACGGTAATCGGGACGACCGCGGTCGCCTGACCGCCGATCAACGTGGCACTGACCATCAGTGACAACGTCGCCAGCACCAGCCCGAGCAGCGCTCCCAGCCGGACCTCGCGCCACGCGATCCAGTGCACCCGCCCCTGCGTTTCGTCCAGCGCCAGGGCCCGAATCACCAGCGTCGCCGATTGGGAACCGGCGTTTCCCCCCGCTCCGAGGACCATCGGCAGAAACAGCACCATCCACGAGCCGGTCCCTGAACCTTCGAAGTAGTTCAGCACATGCGCTGTCAACGAGGCAAAGCCGAGCAGGATCACCAGCCACATTCCCCGCTTCCACGCCATCTCCAGAAACGGCGTATTGACGTAGCCATCTTCCAGAGGCTGCACGGCAGCCAGCAGGTGGGCGTCTTCCGTCGCTTCTTCCTGCAACACCTCGGCGGCATCGTCATGGGTGACGATCCCCACCAACCGGTTCTGGTTGTCGACCACCGGGATGGCGATAAAGCCGTAACGACCGATTTCGTTGGCCACGAATTCCTGATCGTCATCAACCCGCACCGAGATCACGTCCCGCTGCATGATGTCGGCCAGCTTGACGCCCGGCTTGGCCTGAATAATCTTCCGCAGCGACAGGAACCCGATCAGATGCCGTGATGCATCCGTAATATAGATGTAGTAAATCGTCTCGCGGCTGGGGGCCTGCAGACGCAATCGCTCCAGCGCTTCCTGCACCGTGATGTCCGAAGGCAGCCACGCGTATTCCGTGGTCATGATGGAACCGGCGCTGTTCGGCGGGTACGAAAGCAGCTTGCGGATATCACTCCGCTCCGCCTGCGCCACGAGCCGAAGCAGCTGCTCGACGTGCTCGGGATCCATCCGGGCCAGCAGGTCGACACGGTCGTCGGCCGACATCTCTTCAATAATTTTGGAGAGCTTCTCAGGCTCGATCGAGTCCACCATCTTGACCTGAAACGAGAGATCGAAGAACGAGAAGATCTCGGCCTGTCGCGGAGCCTTGCAGTACGACAGTGTTTTCCAGGCTTCTTCCGGTTCAAGTCCCTCCAACACTTCGGCGGCGACTGCCGGATACAGGGCATCGCAGAATTCCCGCAGCCCGGCCTCATCTCCTTCCTGGAGCATCAGCCGCAGATCGGGAAGCAGCAAGGAGTTGAAAATCGATGGAGGCATGCGCTCGGGTGACGTGCTAGGACAATTTAGGCTGCTGCTTGATCCGTTTCGCCACGCGGCGCCAGGCGTTTCCCTGCGGGGAATCTCTGCTGCGAGGGGACTGGTCTGAACAATCGGCTCAGAGAATGATCCGCTGAGGATAGCAGATCCCGGTCAGCGCGAATGCCGACCGTGGAGGTTTCAGCACCGATTTCACCGTCAGAACCGCAGGCAGGCAAAAACGACCGCCAGTCCCCCCAGGATGGCGAGCACCACATACCAGACCGGCTTTCCACTGAAGGGCGAGGGGCGGCTTCTGGTCACGTACTCGCCGCAAGTCGGACACTGCGGGCTGTCCTCGTAGACCGCCGCTCCGCAATTGGGACATTCGATCGTCCCCGAGTCCTCCGGTTCTTCGATGTCGTCGAAGTCCGGGTCTTCCCAGTCAGCATCTTCATCTTGATAAGACTCATCTTGATAAGACATGGAGTTCAATCACAGGAGGCAGTCGACGTCACGACGACGGGATCAGCGGAGGGCGTGGCAGCGTGATTCAGTCCGCAGCGTCCGCCACAGCTTCGGCGATGTCTTCCCCGTTACTGGAGGGGACCGGCAGGGGGAGACCCGGACTGTTATTCGGAATCCGGATCTCAAACTCCCGTTGCGGATGGGGCAACTCGATGCCCGCGGCGGTCAGTCCCTGATGGATTCGGGTATAAAGCGAGTTGATGGTCGCTCCCCGGAATTCCATCGACGGCAGAAACGCGGTTACGGCGAAATTCATCGTCTTTTCCCCATACCCCTCGAAGATCACGCCGGGGGCCGGTTCCGTGAGGACATGCGGCTGGCTGCGTACGATCTGCAGCAGAATCTCCTGCACCTGTACGGGATTGGACGTATAGACAACACCCACCTTGAGCAGGATGCGGTTGGTGGAGTCGGTCAACGTCCAGTTGAGCACCTTGCCGGTAATCAGTTCCCGATTCGGAACGATGTATTCCTTGCGGTCAGCGTCCATGATCGTGGTGGAGCGGATTCGGATGCGGCTGACGGTTCCTGTGGTGCTGTCGATGGTCACCACATCGCCGACCCGGACCGGCTGTTCGAACAGGATGATCAGTCCCGACATAAAGTTGGCGAAAATATCCTGCATCCCGAAGCCCAGGCCGAACGTCAGGGCCGCGACGAGCCATTGGATGCTCTGCCACTCCACCCCCAGCGCCTTGCTGACCGCCGTAATGCCGATAATCAGGATCAGATAACGGGTCAGGGCACCGATGGCGTAGCGAACCGAGCGATCGAGCGGCAGCTGTTCGAGGATGGTGATTTCCAGCAGACCGGGAATGTTCCGCGCGGCGGTCGTGGTCAGAATGACCGCCATGATGGCCCCCATCAGCTTCGAGACGGTCAATGTCGTCCCCAGCAGCTTGTATTCGTCCAGATACTTCAGCGCGGGGAGCACTTCCTTCCAGATCAAATAGGCGGCAAACAGGGCAATCACGACGATGGTGGTATTCAGGAGGCGTTTCGACTGCGCACTGACTTCGACCAGGTTGGTGCGGGCTTCCTGCGCTTCCAGAACGGAAGCAGCCGTGGAGTCTTTTTCCTCGCGGGCCTGTGCCAGTGCGGCACGCACTTCCCGAGCGCGCTCCACCGCGAGTCTCCGCTGTCGCAGCGTCAGCCAGCGGAAGGAGAGGGCCCGGGTAAAGACGGCGGCGAACAGGACGACCAGCGTCTCGACCAATCGCAGGCAAAGTTGCTCCGCCGCATAGGTGTAACCCGCGACCATCAGCCCGGCCAGCGCCACCGGAATCGAGACCGCAATGAAATGCCACAACGCGCCGAGTCGATTCCACCGCTGGTCGACTCCGGTCGCGTCATTCAGCTCATAGAGAACTCCGAATCTTGGCGAGGTCAAGCGGTGCAGGGAGTAAGCCAGCAGCCCAAACAGTGTGATCCAGAGAATGCGATCGAGCGATTCATTGGAACCTTTGTAAGGTCGTGCATAGAGCACCGCCAGCATGAACAACAGCGGTGTCCCCAGCAGCAGGAACGAGGCCGCCTGCGTGCTGTAAATCTGATTGACCCGTGCCGGCCACTGAAAATGCGCCGGGCCGAGTCCGTTCGGGCGGCCGGAAAGCCGGACGAAGTCCAGCCAGCCAATCCACAACGACAACCAGAGCAGATACGTCGCCAGCTCCGAGACCATCGCATTGGTATCGGCCGCAATACATCGCCAGCTCAAAAACACCAGCGGAAACGGAATGACCGCGGCCCGCAGCGTGGTCCACAGCAGCGCGTTCCAGGTCGGAGTCATCGACGTGTTCAGGCGGCTGGTGGCCTGTTGTCCGTATTCCCGGACACGTTTCTTCTGACGTCCCTGTGTGACCCACATGCCGATCGTCAGCAGCGTGATCAGCGCGTACAGCCAGGGAAACTGCTGCAGATCCTTGAGGATGACCAGACCGACGGTCCCCCACGTCTCCGGATTCAGCAGATAGACCAGCGCCTGCTGATCGCCAGAAATGTTCTTGGGCAGCAGCGGGACATCGCTGGGAATCCACAGCACCCGTTCGTCGATGTAGTCGCGGAATTCGAGGCTCCGCTTGGCCAGCTGTTCCTGCAGGGCATTCAGCCGATCGAGTGCCGTGCTGTAGTGGCCATAAGCCGCTTCCAGCTGCGTGAGATATTCCTGCTGTTGAACGAGGGCCCGCCGACATTCCTCTTCGATCTCAACCACTTCATCCGAGCTGACGTTGTAGGAGCCGACAATCTTCTTCAGAGTCCTGTCAACTTCCGCGTCCAGCTTGGAGAGTTCCGGAAAACGCTCGCCCCATTGAATCGCTTCCAGGTTGGCAGTGACGTAGGTCTCGTTGCGTTCGCTCACCTCCCGTCGAAGTTCGGTGACATTGGGGAGCTTACGGCGCTCTTCACGCAGGCGAATCCCGAACGCCGCGCTCGATTTGATTTTGGATTCGCGGACCTCCAGCTGCTTCCAGTTTTCATCCAGTCGCTGCAGCATGTCGGTCGAAACATCGAGTTCCGACTGCAGCTGTTCGAGCTTGGTACGGACCTCCAGCTCGGCTTCGACGATCTTGGCATTCTGCAGATAGATCGCGGAGAGTTCCGGGAACTCGGCCGCTTCCGCATCGGTGCGGGCAATGTTCTTGCGGCCGACGGAATCGTCTCGCTTGAGGTTGGCGATATGGTCTGTCCAGCGGGAGATTTCGGTCTTCAGCGCGGCGGTGCGTTGTGTCCAGTATTGCCGTTGAAGCTGCAGCAGCCCCACCGCCTCTTCGGCAGCAATGGTCGACATTTCCGTCTGCAGGGCTGCCGGTTCCGCGGAGAGTCGCGACCGTTCGGCCAGAAGACGCGAACGCTGGGCTTCGACCAGCAAGGGGGGATCGGTCGACGCCGGGAGCTTCGCCAGAGTCTGTGTCAGCGTTTCGACCGCCGCGGGAATGGCAGCCAGCCGGTCTGTGATGGTCCGCTGGTGCGCTTCGCGGTCGGCAATTCGCTGCTCGACCTGCTGCAACGCGGTTGTGGCTTCGATCAGGTTCTGATTCTTCTGGGTCAGCTCCTGTTCCAGCTTGAGAAGTTCCGTTTCGCCAAGCGGCCAGCGGGCTTTCTGCAGCGCGGCGGCATCGCGTGACCACTTTTTCCGGTTCTCCTCGAGTCCTTCGATCTGTTTTTGCAGGGCGTCTTTGGAAGCGGCGAAGTCTTCAGCCTGCTTCAGCGCATCCTGAGCCTTCTGAATTGCCTCCAGCCCTTTTTTCTTTTGATCTTCTGTGAGGTCAGTGGCTGCGTCGACACGTTTGCGCAGGCCTTCGAGTCCGTCCTTGGTGACCTGATCCGTGGTCGGCGATTCGACCGTGGGAGGAGGGGGAGAGGGGGCTCCCGCCGGCGCTGCGGCAGCAGGGGCCGGGGCTGAATTCTCCGCCGGAGCAGCCGGCTGTGAGGGAGGGGGAGACGGTGGCACCAGCGGAATCGGAAGCTGGGCGAGCAGCGTTCCACTCGTGGCGGTCAGCGCCAGCAATCCACACAGGCTGACAATTCTGATCCATGCAGACATGAGTCCGTTCAATTCCATCCTGGTGAAACGTTCAGAACAACGTTTCAAAACTACGCTCCGTCGATGCCCTGGTGTTCCGCTCCTTGCAGCGAAGCGGCACACCTCTTCCGCCGAGGTTCCTCGACACGGGCGGAAAAGTCAAACTGCCTTTGTCAATCCGCGGGACCTCGTCGAGCGCAGCCGTGTGGGTTCCACGTCACCAAACATTTCGGCAGAAAACATCAACACCCGCCGATGTCTCGCGTTTCGGTTTGCGGTCGACGCACCCCCCGCGCGGGATCGAGCGATTGATCAATGGGGAACCGTGCTGCGCAAGGAAAGGAGCGGGCCGCCGCGCTACGCTCCGAGGCTTTGACGGAGCGAAGTGAGATTGTCCTGCAGTTCGGAGACCGTCTGCCTGAGTTCCTGCAGTTCGCTGCGTAGGCTCTGATTCTCCTCGCGAATCGCCGCGAGCTGTTGCCGCAGATCGTCCGACGCTCCTGCAGAAGAAGTCACCACGGCTCGCGTTGCGGGGCGGTCTTCCTGTTCGCCCGGCGTCGCGACATCGCTCCCGCCTCCCAGCGCGGGGACCGCCTCCGAAGGAACATGAAAGTTGTGGTCCACCTCAGCTCCCCGGCGATCCAGTGAACCACCCGAGCGGATATATCCCTGCTCAAGCAGTGCATCGAGTTCCGTGCGCAAGTCCTGCAGGCTCTCGATCGGCACCATGCGGCTGGCCCGGGCCCGCAACTCACCCAGTTGCTGAGATCCGCGCAGCAGCAACTCGGTGATGATCGCCAGTTGCGGTTCCGTGAAAGGGAATCGCTTGCGGGCATAATGCCGATATCTCTCGGTGCGGCCCGATTCGGTATGCACGACCGCCACGAGTCCCATCTCGCGGAGCTGTTCCAACGCTTCCAGAACGGCATCTTCGGAGTAGTTGGTCAGCGGTGCCCGGTTGCTCTTCTGATTGCATCCGACCGTGACCCCCTTCAACGTCATCGGATAGCTTTCCGGGACGGTGAACGCCTTCTCGATCAACACACCGAAGGCGCGACGCTGGGGTTTGGTGAGCTGCCGAACCGGAGGAAAATTGCCACCCGATTCAGGATCTGTGTCGTATCCGCTCATCGCCGCATCCTTGTACTCGCGTTTCAAAACTGCTGTGAGCGGACAGAGTAGCAGTTGCTGCGAAACGGGTCAAAAATGGCTCTGACGCGACGGCGTCTGGTTGGCTCACTGCGGAACCCGACGCGGCAGCGAGGGTCTCGCTGCATCGCCGCCACACATCGCCGGGGCGGGTTACGCCGAATGCACCTCGTGCCGTCGACCGTCATACGCCAGAACCACCGGCTTTTCATCCATGACCGTCGCGATGTGCACGGGACGACCCCAGATCATCTGCAGGTTCTGCAGCGTGTCGTTGGCGTAATCCCGTTTCAGTTCGATTCCCTGAAAATCATGCTGCAGATACAGCTCTCCCCGATTGGCATAGTTTCCGTCTTTGACGTAGATGAACGGACGACCGTGGTTGGTCAGACTGGTCAGCAGCTGCTTTTTGATCGCCTGAAATTCGCGTGAAGCGACTTCATAGTTCCCGCTGGAATCGTTGTAGGCGAAGCTGAACAACTTGTGTTTGCGGCAGAAGTCTTCTGTCAGAAAGCTGTCGATAAACGTCAGGTCGTTGTGGATGCGACGAACTTCGAAAATCTTCTCACGCCCGAGTCCCAGTTGTTGGTCCCAGTTCCTGCGAGCGGTTTCATCTGTGCATTCTTCCCACTCCGCTCCAAAGCGACCTTTATTCCACCGCTCCTCGATATCACGGAACAGTTCGATGCCGATTTTGTAAGGGTTGAGCCGCTGCGGGCTCATGGCCATCGTGCCGGAATGGTGATCGGCGTAGTCAATCACTTCCGCATCGGTGAGGCCATGTTTTGTCATGATGGTGGAGTGCCAGTAGCTGGCCCAGCCTTCATTCATGATCTTGGTCTGTCCCTGAGGAGCAAAGTAATAGGCCTCGTCGCGGATCATCGCCAGCACGTCATGCTGCCAGTCTCGCAACGGGGCGTACTGCAGCAAAAACAGCATTACGTCCCGCTGCGGCTTTTCGGGGAAGGATCTTGTCGCCTCGCGGGCTTCTTCCTTCTCGCGGCGGATCTGCCGCTCTTTTTCCAGCACATCCGGAGGATTGATGAACGAGTCCATGTAGTCTTTGGACTGAAATCGCCCGGACTCCGTTGGCCGGGCGTGTCCTTCGACCGAGTCCTGACGACGCTCGTGGCGACGGGCTTCCTGTTCCTTCGCCGGATCCGGAGTTCGGCGAATATGCGGAGCATGGGGATCGATCAGATTTTCGAGCGACAGACAGGCATCGATAAACCGCTCCACGGTTTCGTAGCCGTAGCGGTCGATATAGCGATTGACGCGCGCTGCGTGATTCGCCATCTGATCGAGCATCTTCCGATTGGTCGGGGCGAACCAGGCGTTGTTCTTGAAGAAGTCGCAGTGTCCGTAGACGTGAGCAATCACCAGTTTCTGGTCGGTGATGGCATTGGCGGAGAGCAGGTAGGCGTAGCAGGGATCGGTATTGATCACCATTTCGTAGATCTTGGACAGACCGTACGAATAGCTCTTCATCAGTTCATCGTACTCAGCGCCGAACCGCCAGTGGGGATAGCGGATGGGAAACCCGCCATACGCGGCGAACATGCTCAGCTCTTCGTAGTCGAGCATCTCGAAGATGGTCTGAAAGAAATCCAGCCCATAGGAGGCAGCGATCTGCTCCATCTCGGCCTGAATGTCCTGAATCTCAGGCGGCAGTGCCCGGTGAGTCGTGACAGCCATGTTCTCTCCCAGCAACCGTTGTTGTCGCGGTTTCGCCAGACTGACGATCTCGACGGTTGCGAGTAAACGGGAAACTCGCTGTCGGGGAGCGCACGGAGGGAAAAGCCAAACGCCCCGCCAGGCTGAAGAAAACGCCGGTCATCCAAAGAGCGGTTGGTCGCGGCAATTCTATGCGGGAGCTGGAATTCCGAACAGAGGAGTTCCTGGAATTGGATTTCCGGACTCACCCCACTATTGCGGCACCTCCCACTGTTGCGGCCCCCGGCGTCAGGGCAGTTGCAGTAGCTCCGCCAGCACCACGCCGTCGCGGGTCACCTGCTCCAGCACCCTGGTCCCCGGTGGCGGTGGGGTCAACGAGGCCCACGGATCGGCGTGACGACGAATCACCAGCACATACTTTGACAGTTGGGGATTGGTGTCATCGTAGGGCTCGAACGTCAGATCCGGACGATGCCTCAGCCAGGAATCCCGTCGTAACACCTGCAGATAGGCGGGATGCAACAACGGGGCGACAGCCAGTCGCGACTGCTGCGGGAGGTGTTGACTGCTGCGCTTCAGGAAGGAGGATGTCACCGCGTCTCCCCAGTACGTCGGCTCGAAGCCCAGCCGATCCGCGCCGGCGAGACCGCCGACCAGTTCGTTGTAGTAGCTGAGCTGACAGGGCTGCAGCAGAATCATCTGTCGCAGAGGGAAGAACAGCAGCAGGAAGAGCACCACCGCTGCCGTGCCCCATTTCCATTTGGTTCCGGGACCGACGACATGGGACTCGCCGGTGACAGGAACTAGCCAGCTGGCGATCCGCTGCGCGCCGATCCCGACGAACACCGCGAACAGGGGCCAGGCGACAAGATAGAGTCGTTCGCCGTCGTAGACCGTCACGCCGGGGAGAGAGAACACCCCCAACGGCAACAGCATGGCTGCCAGCAGAAACAGGCGTTCATGTCGTTGCAAAGAAAGTCGGGGGGTTGAGGTCGCGGCTCGTTCCGGCCAGAGCCCGAGCAGTCCGGGCAGCAGGCAGACCACCGGAGTCGTGATCAGGAAGGTGATCCACGGGAAGTGCCAGGGGACTTCCCGGTCGGCGAAGCGTTCCCCCCAGTAATAGCAATAGAGCGTGATCCGATCGGTCGAGCGGGCGAAGTAGTCAAGCATCCGGTTCACTGGATCGTGCCACAGCCACGGCCACCCGGCAAAGAAGACGAGAAACGAAACGACCGCCGTCACCACAATGGGAAGAAGGGCTTTGCTGCGCCACGTCAGAAGCGCCCAGACGACAAACACGGGAGGGAGAAAGATCGCCTGCATCTTGGTCAGGAGTGCCAGACCGAGGAGAATTCCCGGCACGATGCCGTCTCTGGGGCGCAGCACATGAGGAAGTCCCTGCGGTGAACCTTTTGCGCCGACGGTGGTCTGAACGGGCGTCCGACCGATGCGGCTCCACAGGTCCAGTGTGACCAGCACGAACAGGGCATAGGTCAGATTCATGCAGGTTTCGAGTGCCGCCAGATGGGCATGAGCCCACAGTCGCGGCGTCAGCAGCAACGACAGGCCGGCCGCCACAGCTCCGGTGCGTCCGCAGCGTCGCAGGCAGAAACGGGTGACCAGCCAGATCAGTGCTCCGTATTCCAGAGCCGACGCCACGCGGGCATAGGTGACCACCGAAATCCGCGGGTCATCCCCGAGTCGACAAAGGAGAGCGTTAGAGATCCCCATTGCCAGACGGCCGAGTGGCGGATGATCCGGGTTGTACGCGGGATCATTATAAATTTCGGCGAGCGTCGCGGGATGGAGCAGTCCGAGTCCGGCGTGGATCATCGACTCGACCAGGTAGACCCCGATGTCGACGTTGAAGCCCTCATCGAAGGTGAGGCCGGGCCCTTCGGCGGACCAGCGGCAGTCCTTGGCGAGGTCGATTGTCGCAGCGACGGAAAACATTCCCAGCAGTGCCAGCAGCAGCGGCAGAAAACAGGAAGTGCGACAGAAAGTGCCTGCGGGCATGGGGAGATCGCTTTGTCTGCGGGAAAACCGACCTGAGTGGTTGCAGACAGAAGTCCGCCCGGAGCATGAGATGTCGGGGGGAGTGGCCTGGAACCAGCGGGCTGCAGGCTTCAGTGTAGCGTGGCGGGTGGAGTTCGTTCCAAGCGCCAGAGGGTGGTCTGGAAATGGCTGAAGCGACCCTCAAAGCGAGGGTCGCTTCAGTCGAATGGTCGAGCCGCTCATCAGCAATTCCGAATTTCCGTCACTCGCGGAATCGCCTGGTTAGTAGGGCATACTGACTGAGAGTTGCGGTTCATGATGGTCGCTGACGAGATTCCTTCCGGTCCAGTGCTGGCGATCGCCGAACACGTCATTCCTAACTTTCCCCAAAGTTACGAATGGATTGGACCCACGGATCCGGAGAGCTACGAACGCTGAACGGGCGAATCGCGCCAACGGACATCTCGAACCGAAACTGGTCATCAGACTTGCCGTCCCGTCCGCCCGTCTTCCGTGACGAAGCTTTGGGCGACTGTCCGGCGGAAAGTTTGAGGCAGTGACCTGTCCGCCTCACGGCCGGTCAAACGAGCGTCTTGCGACGACTGACGAGCGTCCGGATCCGTTCAGCGAGCAGAGCTGCGTCGAACGGCTTGCGGAACGTTTCGTTGAAAATCGTCCGGTCGAACCCGCTGGCGGTGTCATCGTCGCTGAGCAGCGCGATCAGCACCGTGTCAGTGTAGTCGGTATTCTTCCGGAGATTCTGTGCAATCATCAGGGCTTCATTGCGACCCATTGCGAAGTCGATGACAACGCAATCCGGGTGCAGTGATTCTGCCTGAATGCCGGCTTCGAACCCGCTGGCCGCGAGTTCAATTTTGAAGTCGTCAATCTGCAGAACGCCTTCCAAACCGCTGCGGACGGGACCGTCCACTCCGACGAGCAGCAGTTTGCCCATGGCTTCATCTTCGAGTTCTCCGAGCGGCATCCCGTGTTCCTTAAGGAACCGGATGAGATGCTCCCGGGGAATCCGGCGATCCTGGGAACCGGGAATCCGGTATCCGCGGAGTCGTCCGGAGTCGAACCACTTGCTGACGGTGCGTGGTGCGACTTTACAAATTTTCGCAACTTGACCAGTAGTGAAGATCGTCCTCATTGCGGGCTCTCCAATCACATTCTGTCTGGGTCAGAGCAATTCGTTGCTCTGGATCTTCACCCCTAGTTCGACAACATGGCCGGCTCTCCTAGCCCGTGGGTCCATGGCAAAAACCAGCGTCGGCTTCGGGGTCGTCTCAGGTGATTACAGCAGGCGTCCACACTGTGCCGGCGCGGGAGAGTGGTCAGTCCCCCTCGCAACCCTGTCACCAGCGCGAACGACGCCGTCCATATAGGGAGTCCCAGCTTTCCGGCTCGACGCCGGGCACATGACTCGCAAGCAGCATTTGCTTAGAGCCACGCATGAACAGCATCCCCAAGACGAGACGGCGTCATGCCGCTCCTCCAGATCGCAGTCCAAGCGTGAACCCCCCCTTGACCAATCGACCCTCACGGCAGGCTTGCGTCTTGCAACCCTCGGGAAGTGCATTCCCGTTCCGTTGAGAGTGATTAATCTGACTTACAATTTCGGTCTGCACGGGGCATCAACTTAAGCCCGACTCTTCAGACCGACCGCGGAATCGTCATGATTCGTGATTTACGGCACAATGGGTTCCGACGAATGTGCCATCTCTAGGGATTCTACCGCCCGCTGATGCGGAATATTCGGAATAGCTGGCGTTTTCGACACGGAAACAGCGTGCCGAATGTCAACAAATCCTTACGACCGGAAAACTCGGCGAATTGCAAAAGCCCGGCGGTTTCGCCACGTAAGCTGGGAGCTTTTCGCGATTTCTGAAGATTTCGTAACCTCGGTTATTTTCCCAAGTCCCACCCAGTTCCAGGAAAAGTTGTTTGACTTTCTGTACACCCTAAAGTACCAAATCGGTAAATTCGCTGTGATCAGCAATGTTGACAGCCGTCACATGATCTCAGCGTCCGCCACCGCGGGTTGGCCTCGGGCCCGGTGGACGGCAGCGAAACACTCCGAGACTACGACATGGGAGCGACATCTATGGTACGGAAACTCACTGGCTTGATGGCCCTGATCGCCATCGTGGCATTCGTTTCTGCGAACTCCGCAGAAGCTGGACATCGCCGCTGCTGCAAGAAGGTTCGCCATCATCACCGGTCATGCTGCGTGGCCACCTGTGCGGCTCCTTCCTGCTGCGCCCCGGCTTGTGCTCCGGCCTGCGCCGCACCGTGCGGCAACGCCTGTGCTCCCTGCAGCACCGGCTGTGCTCCTTGCAGCACTGGCTGCGCCCCCTGCGGCGGTGCCACGGGCGGCCACTCCACCCCGATTAACGAAGACGCTCCGAATCCGCCAGGTGCATAAGTTTGGCTGATCGCTGATCTTCACATCGACGCCTTCCGTGACAGCTGTTACGGAAGGCTTTTTTGTTGATTGGCCCGAACTTACCCCCCGGCAGAAGGCACAAGCTCCAGGCCGTCAGCGGAAAACACTGGCAGGCCTGTTGCATCAGCAGGATCTGCAGGGCGGACACCCCCGACCGGGAAAACATCTTGACCCATTCCGGAGCATGTGCAGAATATGCACAGCCTGCCCGCTGACGTGCAGGAATTGCCAGCAGGATGCCGGTTCGATGCTGTGATCTGATGCGATCGATCAGTCATAGCGGTGCAAAGGAGTGCCCTCTCGTGAAGAAATTGTCTCATTGGCTTGTCGGCACCACACTGGTGGCCGGCCTGGCTCTGACGAATCCTTCTGCGTACTCCGCCGACAATACTCCGGCCGCAGCCAGCAGCTCCGCGAACCCGGTCGGCCTCATCGACATGGCCCACGTCTTCAAGAACTACCAGAAGTTCAAGACGATGACCGAGGAACTCCAGAAAGAACTGGAGCAGTCTGATCAGGAAGCCCGCGGCAAAGTCGAAAAATTCAAACAGTTGCAGAGCCAGCTGCAGACCCTGCAGGAAGGGAGCCCGGATTTCGTCAAGATTGAAGGGGAGCTGCTGCAGGCCCAGACCGCTCTGGAGACCTTCAAACGCAATACCCAGCGGGAATTCCTCCGCAAAGAAGCAGACATCTATAAGACGGTGTACCTCGAAGTCGAAGACGCCGTGCAGCGGTACGCCCGCTTCTATAAATATGCTGTCGTTCTCCGCTTCAGTCGCCAATCGGTCGACGATGCCGAGAATCCCCGAGACATTATCAATGGGATGAACCGCCAGGTTCTCTACCATCGTCCGCAGGATGACCTCACGGACCCGATTCTCACCTATCTGAATGATGAGTGGGCCAAACGGGTTGGTGCCCCGCCGGCAACCACGTCTCCCTCCGGTGTGAAGCCGGCGGCAGGAACGAGTTCCGGCAAGACCATCCGCTAGTTCTGACAGACTTCAGTTTGTGCCTTCAGGAGTCTGTCCCATGCTCAATCCTCCCCAGCGTCACCAACAAACCATCCAGCGTCCCGTTTCAGTCAGTGGTTTCGGGTTATTCGGCGGTCAGGATGTCGATCTCGTCTTCTGCCCGGCAGCGGTCGACACCGGCATCGTATTTGAACGTGTGGATCTGAAGCCGTCCGTCCGCATTCCCGCCTGGATTGAATACGTCGTTCCACAGTCCCGCTGCACCATGATCTCGCATCAGGGGGCAACGGTCTCCGTCATCGAACATGTGATGGCCGCACTGGCCGGCCTGCAGATTGATAACTGTCTCGTCCGGCTCAATGCCCCCGAACCGCCCGGCTGTGACGGCTCCTCGTGGGCCTTTGTCGAAGCCCTGCAGAGTGCGGGAATCGTCCAGCAGGCAGCCTGGCGGCCGGTCATCGAGATTGAAGAAACATTGTGTTTTACCGAAAACGCCCAGGTCGGAATTGCTGCCCAGCCTTCCCGGTCTGGCGAACTGGAGATCGGATTTCTCCTCGACTATGGACCCGGCCCGATCGGCAGACAGTCTCTCAAGCTGTCGATCACCCCGGAGACATTTGTCGCTGAACTGGCCCGTTGCCGCACGTTTGCGCTTGAACGGGAAGTCCAGCAACTTCAGAGCCAGGGGATTGCCCTGCGTTCGACAACCAGTAACGCCCTTGTTTTCGGAGATCAGGGACTGATCGCCAATTCACTGCGATTTGCAGATGAATGCGTTCGTCACAAGATGCTGGACTGCGTCGGCGATTTCGCACTCCTGGGATGTGACATCCGGGGACGATTCGCGGCTGAGCGATCCGGTCATCGACACAGTCACGAAATCATCCGGCTGATCCGTTCCGCCTCACATCGACACCCCTTCCTTCGAGCCCGTTCCCTCGCGCTCCCCACGAATTCAACTCTCCATCTGGCCGCTTCGCGACCGGATGCTCATCACCCGACCGCCACTCTCAAGGCCAGTTAACTGGCCATCCGTTCGCTCAGGAACATCTCACCATGTCCACCCAGATCAGTCCCTCTGCTCAGGTTGATCGTCGCGCCCAGTTGGGCGAGAACGTCTTCATCGGACCGTTTTGCGTTGTTGGCCCGAACGTCTCGGTCGGAGATGGCTGCCACCTCGACAGCCATGTGACCCTGACTGGCCATACGACCATCGGCAAAGAGAACCGGTTTTGGCCCGGATCGGTCATCGGCGGCGAACCACAGGATTACAGCTATCACCCCGGTGCTCCGACCACCGTCGAGATCGGAAACGGAAACCAGTTCCGCGAAGGGGTCACGGTCAACCGCGGAGCCGAGAAAGAAGATGGCTGCACCCGCATCGGCAATCACAATCTGCTGATGGCGAATGCACATGTCGCGCACAACTGCCACATCTACGATCATGCCATGCTGGTCAACGGCGTGCTGCTGGGCGGACATGTCCACGTGCACGACCGGGCGATTGTCTCGGGGAACTCCGTAGTGCACCACTTCGCCACGATCGGGACGCTCGCCTTCGTGAGCGGCGGCTGCCGCGTTCCGACCGACATCCCCCCCTACATGCTGGCCGCGGGAAGTGACAATCCGGAAATCAAGTCGATCAACGTCATCGGCATGCAACGCGCGGGAATCAGCGCAGCGACCATCGCGCTGGTTCGCCAGGCCCAGAAGATGCTGTTCCGCGAGCACAAGCCACTGGATGCCGTCATTGCCCACTTCCACGCCGAACTGAATGGCACGCTGCCGGTGGAACTCCACAAGCTGATCAACGCCATCGAGCTGCAGCGCAAAGGCAAAATGGGACGAGCCCGCGAAGCAGTTCGCATGGCTCCCGCCGCTCAACAGGACAAATCGGCCGCCTGAGCCGGTGCTTTCATCCCCCACACAATTCAGGACAGCCCGCGGGCTGACAGGAATCGCAAGCAGATGTCGACACACGAAAAGTTGCGGGTCGCAGTCGTGGGAGTGGGCGCCCTGGGCCGACACCACGCCCGAATTCTGTCACAGCTTCCCGGAGCCAAACTGGTAGCAGTCGCCGACGCCAATCAGGCACAGGGTGAAGCGGTTGCCAGCAGCTGTGGCTGCGAATGGACTTCCGACTACCGCACGCTCTTCGGGAAGATCGATGCCGTTTCACTGGTGGTGCCGACGAGTCTGCATCGCCGGATCGGCGAAGACTTCCTGAACGAGGGGATTCCCCTGCTGGTGGAGAAACCCCTGACAGCCACCGTCGCTGAAGGGCAGCAGCTCGTGCACCTGGCGGGCGAACAGAACCTCACACTGCAGGTCGGCCACATCGAACGCTTTAACCCGGCGTTCCAGGCACTCGCCCAGCGGAGCGGGGCTCCCAAATACATCCGTTGCGAACGGGTCAGCCCGTACGCGTTTCGATCGATGGACATCGGGGCCATCCACGATCTGATGATTCACGACATTGAACTGGTGCTTTCTCTGGTCAAGGAGCAACCGGTGCAGGTCGAGGCCTTCGGAGTCACCCTCGTCGGTGGATTCGAAGATTGTGTGCAGGCTCGTCTCGTTTTCCCCGGCGGCTGTATTGCCGAGATCACCGCCAACCGCGTTGCACCGCATGTCAGCCGGACAATGCAGTGCTGGTCAGACCGCGGTTGTGTCACGGCCGATCTCCAGACCCGCTCGGTCACCAGCTTCACTCCGGGTGCCCCCCTGCTGAATGGGGATCTCCCGTTTGAAATGGTTCGCGACGGACGGAGCACCGCCGCTGATCTGAAGCCGGAGATTTTCTCCCGCTTCATTCAGCACGAACAGTTCCAGGCGGCGAATGACGACGCTCTGACGGCGGAACTGCAATCGTTCCTCGATTGCGTTCGCACAGGCGAAGCTCCTCTGGTCAGTGGGGTTCAGGCATTGGCAGCGTTGAAGGTCGCGGAACGGGTCAAGCAGTCGGTGGCGTCTCACCAGTGGGACGGAACCGCCGACGGCCGATGTGGGCCCGATGCCCTGCTGCAGCACTACCTGCCGCAGTCGGCGCCCGGTCGCGCTGCCGCATGACCCGCGTCCGTGTCTCCATCGCAACTTGAAGGTTTCTGTCCGTCTGCTGGGGGCGATCCAGCAGATGGAACCGGACCTTCAACGGGCGAGTCGTCCTTCGACACCGATTGATTCCGTGATTCTCGCGGATCGGATAGAGTCCGCAGCATGCCAGAAGGCGTGCTGTTCGTCATCATTCTCTGCGCAGCGTTTCCCACGGTCATTCTGATTGCGCTGGGCGTGAAGCTGTATGAAGTGCGACAGGCGAGTGGCTGGCCGGAGACGACAGGTCGAGTCGTTGAGTCCCGGATCGGAGCCCAGCGGGTTCGTCAGGGGAATGGTCGCCGCGAGCTGCGGCAACAGCCCCGTGTGGTTTATGAGTACCGCGTGGGGAATGAGAAGCTGCGCTGTGACCGGATTACGATCGGGGAACGATTCGGCCCCGAAGAGATTGAAGAGGTTCTCGATCGTTACCCGGTCGGTCAGGAAGTGACGGTCTATTACAATCCCGCGCGGCCGCAACAAGCGCTGCTGGAACGAGACCTGCCCGCCGGCAAAGTGCTGCTGGGAATCGTCTTTCTGCTCGGCTTTTTTATTGCCGCCCCGGTGTTCGTGGCGGCCCTCTACGGGGATGCCCTGAAGTGGCTGCAGCCCTGGGTCGCCAATCCCAAACAGATTCCCTTCGTGGCTGCTGTCGGCACCATGGGATTGCTGAGCAGCCTGTTCGCGCTCGCTCTGCAGAAGATGTCCCGACAGGCTCGCAGCTGGCCGATCGCGCAGGGGCAGATTCTGTCGACTTCAGCGGAATCATTCCGGGACTGGTCAGGAGCCCGTGGGGGAGAGCGGTTCCGCAAACATTACAAGCCGCTGGTGGTGTATGGATATGAAGTCAACGGCCGGCGCTACATTGGCGATCAGGTGTCACTGGGAGTGAGGTTGTCGTCCACGAGCGCGGGTCTGGCCCGCCGGCAGACGGAATCGTATCCGGTCGGCAGTCTGATCGACATTCATTACAATCCCCGCTGCCCGAGTGAATCGGTAATCCATCCCGGTTCAGCGTGGCTGCTGTTCCCCTGGTTGATTTCGGCAGTTCTGTTTGCTCTGGCATGGGCCGTGGCGACAGGACGAATTGGATAACGACTTCTTTGGAGACTGGTTGAAATGCGCACGCGACCACTCGGACGAACAGGACTCGAACTGCCGATCCTCAGCTTTGGAACTGCTCCCCTCGGACAGGAATACGCGGCGATTACCGTCGATGAAGCGGTTCAAAGTGTGAAGACCGCGCTCGACTGCGGCCTGAAGTTCATCGACTCGTCCCCGTTTTACGGACGTGGCATGGCGGAAGTCCTGCTCGGAATCGCCCTGCGCGGCATTCCCCGCGACAGCTACTGGCTCTGCACCAAACTGGGCCGTTATGACCTGGGGCACTTTGACTTTTCCGCCAAGCGGGTCGCCGAAAGCGTCGACGTGTCGCTGCATCGACTCGGCACCGATCACATCGACGTGATGCTCTGCCACGATATTGAATTCGTCCCAATGCAGCAGATTGTGGATGAAACACTGCCGGCACTGCGACGGGTGCAGCAGCAGGGGAAAGTCCGGTTCATCGGATTCAGCGGCTATCCGCAGAAGATCTTCCGCTTCATCTGTGATCAGACGGACGTCGATTGCGTCCTCAGCTACAACCAGTGCACGCTGCAGAATTCACGCTATCTGGAGGAGACGGTCCCCTGGCTGAAAGAGCGGGGAATCGGAGCGATCAACGCCGGTCCGTTCGCGGCCCGGCTGCTGACGAATGCTCCACTTCCTCCGTGGCACAAGGAGCCTCAGGCTGTGAAAGACGCAGCACGCAAGGCTGCCGCCTTGTGCGAGAAGAACGGCGTCGACATCGCGCAGCTGGCGTTGCAGTATTCGGTCTCTCACCCCGATATCGCCACGACCCTGGCGGGCAGCGAGAACCCGGAACTGATCCGCAAATGGGCCGCCTGGGTGGAACAGCCGATCGATGAATCGCTGCTGCGGGACGTGCTGGCTATCTTTGCTCCGGTCAAGAATATCGGCCATATCGAAGGGCTGCCGGAGAACAACTGACCCGGGAGCCGGTTAAAGTTCGGGCGTCATCGGTCCCTGTTTCCACCGCTGCCCGCCGTTCACGGAACCGGTGGCGCGGTGAGGGAGAAAACGGATCGCATCAACACCTGTGGGTGTATGGCGGGAGCGTCACAGATCCTGTAAAAACGCACTCATCCCGCTGCCACCTCATGCAGTTCCAGAAAGCGCGACCATGTTGAAGAGTAAACTGCTGCATCCGCAGATCACGGCTGCATTGGCCCGAGCCGGTCATACCTCCACCGTGCTGATCGCTGACGGCAATTATCCCGCAGCCAGCAAGAAGGGGCCGCAGGCGGAACTGGTGTCTTTGAATCTGATGCCGGGGCTCGTGAACTGCAATCAGGTGCTGGAAGCGATTCTCAGCGCGGTCCCGATCGAATCGGTCGAGACCATGATGTACGAAACCACCGGTCCCTACGCGCTGCAGGCAGATCCGCCGGTCTGGGCTGATTACCGCAAGACGATTCAGAACGCCGGACTTTCCCTGCAGCTGGAACCGATCGAACGCTGGAAGTTTTACGAGGCGGTGGCGACTGCGGATCATGTCCTGACGGTGCAGACCGCGGACCAGCAGCGCTATGCGAACATCCTGCTGCGAGTTGGCGTGCGCATGGACTAGCGCAGGACATGCTCGCAGCCCTGTCAGCATGTCGGCGCCAGGCTCAGTGACAAGCGATGTGGTGCGTGAGGAAGTGCGTCGATCACCATCAGAATGTTCCAGGCAGCCGGCCTTCGTTCCCTGTCCGGAAGACTTGAATCCCGGAGACTCCCGTGCGAATCGACGCTCATCACCATCTCTGGCAGCGATCGTTACCCTTCGACTACAGCTGGCTGGAGAAACCGGCGCTGGCTCCCATCTGTCGCGACTTTCTCCCGGACGATCTGCTGCCCCATCTGCAGCACTGCGGAATCGATCAGACCGTGGTGGTGCAGACACAACACACGGTCGATGAAAGCCGGTGGATGCTGTCGCTGGCCGAGCAGTTTCCGTGGATTGCCGGAGTGGTCGGCTGGGTCGACCTCGCCAGCCCTGCCTGTGAAGACCAGTTGCAGGAGCTGCGAGCGCATTCCAAGTTCGTCGGCGTGCGGCATATCGTTCAGGACGAGCCGGATGAGAATTTCATCATTCGACCTCAGATTCTGCAGGGTCTGAAGGTTCTGGAAAAACATGGCTGCCCCTACGACCTGCTCTTCTACGTGCAGCATCTGCAGCATGCGGTCGCTGTCGCTCAGCACGTTCCCGGACTCCCGCTGGTGATCGATCACCTTTCCAAGCCGCAGATCAAGGATCGTGGCTGGAAGGACTGGGAGCAGGACCTCCGCGCAGCGGCAAAGCTGCCAAACGTTTACTGCAAGATCTCCGGGCTGGTGACCGAAGCGGACTGGCAGAACTGGCAGCCGCAAGACCTGAAACCCTACGTCGAGTTGGCACTCGAAACCTTCGGGCCGCAGCGCTGCATGTACGGCTCCGACTGGCCGGTCTGCCTGCTGGCGGCCGAGTATGAAGAGGTGCATGCCGCCGCGCAGCAGGTGCTGGGGTCGCTGTCGGCCGACGAACAGTCGCAGGTCTTCGGCAGGACCGCGCAGCAGTTCTATCGTTTATCCGCGGCCGACAAGGTTCCGGCTGCCTGAACGCGGTGAATCACAATCGATCGCAATCATCCCGTTTTCTGTCCCTGATCTTTTGCTGGACGAATCATGAGCCATTCACGCCCCTTCCTGCACAACGCACTTTGGCCCGGACTTGTCGGCAAAACCCCCGGAAGCGACCAGCCGCCGATCTCGCTGGAGCGAATGATCGAACTGACCACCGCCGCCAACGTGCGGGGACAGAAGTTCGACGGGGTCGATGTCTTTCTATTTCATCCGCATCTGGATCCCTTCGGTGATGATGCGCACCTGCAGTCGATCGCCGATCAGTTTGCCGCAGCCAATCTGAAGGTTGGTTCTCTTGTCGCTCCGGTGTGGCCGGGGACAGTCGGAGATTCGGCGATGGGTGATGCCGCAGCGCGTGAGAAATTCGTGCTGGCGGTCAAACAGGCCTGCCGGATCGCGAAGTTCTTTGAAGAGGCCGGACTGCGGGATTACGGGGTGATTCGCATTGACTCCGCGACCAGCCCGGAAGCCTGGAGTGCGGATCCGGTAGCGAACACCCGCCGGATCGCGGAAACGTTCCGCGAAGCGGGGAAGGTCGCTGCCGCGCATGGACAGCGTCTCGCCGCCGAAGGGGAAATCTGCTGGGGTGGCATGCACTCGTGGAAGAACATGGTCGATCTGCTGGAACAGGTCGACATGCCCGAGACCGTTGGCTTTCAGGCGGACCTCGCGCACACGTATCTGTATCTGCTCGGCTACAACGCGCCGGAACATGCCCTCATCAAAGATGGGGACGCTGAACCGAAGTTCTGGGAAGCCTATGGCCAGTTGACCGATGCGCTGCGGCCGTGGACGATCGATCTGCACATCGCCCAGAACGACGGCACGGTGCACGGAACCGGCAGCCATGACAAGACCGGCCGCCACTGTCCCGCCGACGATCCAAAAGGGAAGCTCGACATCGTCCGCTGCGCCGGGTACTGGCTGAAGGACGCCCCGGCCCGGGGAATTCAGCACCTCTGCTGGGATGGCTGCATGTTCCCCAACGCTCTGATGGAACAGGCGAACACCTGGAACACGATTCTCGATGCGATGATCCGTGTCCGCGATGCGCATGGCTGGGAGTAGAGCCGGTTGCTCTTTCCAGTGCCGGCGCGGCAAGCGCTGCGTAGCGCGAGACGCTGACGGCCGCGGGGCGAAAACGGGGCCGTCAGCAGCCAGAAACGCTCTCGGCCGTCGTCAGGATTTTTCCTGCTGCTTCCGCAAATGCCGGAGGAACTTCTCGAACAGCCAGTTCTCTTCACAGACTGAAGAGGAGGCCTCGAGGACAGCAATGGCCTTGGCGTAGTTGGCAGCTGCCGCAGCCTGATTCCCTTGCCGTTTTTCCCACGCGGCAATTTCCGCCAGCAATTGTGCCACGCTGATCTGAAAGAACATGACCGATGGGTTTTCCTGCGCGAGTCGCTGCTGAATCGCCAGTGCGCGGGCGTAATTTGCGGAGGCCGCGGCGGTGTCGCGTCGCCTGTCCGCCAGAACGGCTGTCCCCTTGATCGTGCGGGCCAGCAGCGCCTGATAGTCCGAGTTGCGGGGGGAGTTCACCGTCAGACGTTCTGCCAGAGAATGGGCTTCGCGCAGCTCCTCTTCACAGTTGCGACCCGCAGCCACAATCGGCGCCAGGGCGGCCTCACACAGGGCGTCCGCCAGCTCGTACGTGAAGCGGGGCGAATCCGGATATTCCGCCACCAGTTCCCTGAGCATTGCCATGCCATCGACATGCAGCTGCGCCGAGGATTCCGTCGGCAGAGGATGTGCCGTGGAATTCCGGTTGCGCCACTGCACCAAAAGACACTTGGCCAGTGCGAGGCGATAATCCGCGTTCTGCGGATTGCGGGCATGCAGATCGACAAGCAATTGTGCCGCCTGATCGATCGGCGCGTGCAGAGTGGGGACGGAAAGACCGCTGCGCCAGGAACCGCTGCGGACCAGATCGTCAGAAGAAAACTCGGACTCCCGATCTTCACCCGCCGCTGCTTCACTGTTCGATGCCGATTCGGGAATCTCATTGGCGGCCCGAATGCCATCCACGATTTCACGTCCTCCCGCCCGGTGACCAATCGTTGAGAGCAGCAGCAGGGTCTCCGCCAGCTCGAACTTGACGGCGTCACTGTGCATGCTCGCTTCGAGCCCTTCCAATAGCCGCCGTGCCTGCTCGTGCGATCGCCCCGCCTCGACGACGCGCCCGCCTTGCGACTGTGCGACCCCGAGCTGGTTCAACGTATTCGCCAGCGAGGAAATCCCGTTCGCGTCCTGTGGCGTTGACTTGAGCAGCTGCGAATACCGTTCGATCGCTTTCTGATACGCACTCGTCGCCCGGTCGATATGTCCCAACCGCGTTTCAATGTCTCCGATCCGGCTCAGCGCGAGCGCGGTCTGCGAAGCCAGACTGGTGTCATTCTGCGCGGCGAACTGATCGTAGAATTGCAGCAGCGATTCCAGCAACTCGGCATCCGCCGGGGTCACCGCAACATCATCAACACGGGCCTCCCCTTCATCCAGACCGACGCGCAGAGTCCGCGGGATTCCCCGGCGCGAAATGCTCTCCATAATGTTTTCAAGAGCTTCCACCGACATCACCAGGTTCCGCTCCGCGCGGTACTTCTGCTGTTCGACCTGCGCCAGAGCGGCCCGGGTGCGCTGGTAACTGATCTCGACCAGACCGATGACAGTCACACTCAGAACGATCGACAGGCAGGCCAGCCCCGCAATCAGGGGATTTCGGCGCGACCAGCTGCGCAGCCGTTCGAATACGGATTCACGACGGGCCCGAATCGGACGGTCTTCCACAAACAGCCTGAGATCTTCGGCAAACTCCGAAGCGGTCTGATAGCGCTCTGCCGGGTCAATCGCGCAGGCCTTCATGACAATCGTCTCGAGATTGCGCGGGATGTCTGCACAGATCGAACGTGGCGAGGCGGGGCGCTGACTCGATTTACGCGAGATCAATTGCCCCGGCTGCGATTCCGGATAGGCCGGCACCAGACAGAGCAGCTCATAAAGCACCAGTGCCAGACTGTAGATGTCGCTGCGCTGATCCGCCTGGCCGTTGCATTGTTCGGGGGCCATATAACGAACCGTCCCGAAGGCATCACCGCTCAGCGTGAGGTCTTCGTAGTCCTGCTGCTTGGCGAGTCCGAAATCGACCAGCCACGCCACACCCTCACGGTCGACAATCACGTTGGCCGGTTTGAGGTCGCGATGCAGAACCCCATGCGCATGAGCATAGGCAACCGCATCCGCCAGATCGCCGATCAGCTTGGCGCAGAACCGGAAGTTCCGCCACAAATCCCGGTCGATCGACCGGCGGACGGAATCGACTTCTTCCAGGGGGCTCACCACGACCTGCGCCGGCACGCTGTCGACCGGTTCCTCCCAGACAAAACGGGTCCGCACGGGATGGGCATGGTCGGAGCCGGGAAGATCCGCGGCGGTTTCGGCCAGTCTCGGCGACTCACCACCGGGGTCTTCCTGATCTTCGCCCCGCTGACGGGCAGCCAGCTGCGCGATGATCTCGGAGAGGGACCAGCCGTTGATGTATTGCATGGCGTAATACTGCACACCATGTTCTTCCCCGATACCGAACACCGGAACGATATTGGTATGGTGCAGCCGCGCTGCCGATTCGGCTTCGCGCTTGAAACGCTCCCGCTGCTGCTCGGACCGGGCCACATTGGCACCGAGCACCTTCAGTGCCACGCGACGGTGCAGACTCAACTGCTCCGCCTCGAAGACGACCCCCATTCCGCCGCGGCCGACCTCCCGCAGAATTCGGAAATCTCCCAGCCGTTTCAGAAAGGGAAGCCCCGTCACCGCCCGGCCGCCAGACGATCCGGGGACCTGTTTGAGCCCTTCCAGCTTCGCAATTGTCGGAAAGAGCTCTTCAATCGCCCCTGCCAGCTCGGGGTAATCCCGCATGTACTGCTGAATGGAGGGACGTTCTCCGCTCTGACAGCGATCGATAAATTCGGCAGCCAGTTCTTCAATCGCGATCGGGCTGTCGGGATCGAGTTGTTCCACGAGTGCCAGATGGCTCTCCAGTGTGGAGCGGGCAGTCGACTCCAGCGCGGCAGCAGGACCTGAACCGGGTGCCGGATGGTGCTCGTCAGCCGGTGACATGCTGATTTCCTTCAAAGCCGGGAAAATCTTCGAGGATCTTTTTCAGCCGCTGCACCGCGCGCACATAACGAATGCTGGCGGCTTTCACCTGAATTCCCAGAACCTCAGCCACCTCCTGATTGCTCAGTTCCTCGTAGTGACGGAGCGCGAGGACTTCGCGATCGATCGGATCCATGCTGTCGATGGCGGCCCGCAACTGCTGCGCGGTCTCCTCCCGCAACATGACCCGACTGGGTGTGGAAACCTGACCTAACAGCTTCGAAACAATGGAGGCGGATGTCGATCGGGACAGGTCCGACTGATGATACGACACTTCTCGATAGGCATCGCGCATCTTGGCTCCCAGGTGGCGGCGATGCAGATCGATAATCGTCTGTCCCACCATCATGCGCAGCCAGACGAACATCGACAATGATTCGTGTTCGAGGAAATAGCCGATTCGCTGCAACGAACTCAGCCACGTCTCCTGCAACACATCATCGATTTCAATCCGGCCGGCAACCCCCGCGTCAAGACGGAACTGGATGATCCGCCATAACCGCGCTCGATATTTCCCGAACTCTTCTGCCAGCACCTCCTCCGGATGCCGACGCAGCCGTTCCCTCAGTTCTGCAGGGTCCAGGTGACGCATCGGTTCCACGAGTCGATCTCTGTCTTGAAGTACGGGAGCCCAGCCATGCCTTCTACGTCAATCTTATTGATTCAATCCACGATCGCGACAGGCAGGTCCTTCCTCTTCCAGAATTTTCTCGCCGCTCCCGGATCACAATCAAGAGCGCGCAGACTACTGTTGATGCGCGCGACGGATGGCTGCGGCGTGGAGTCGATCTCTCAGCACCGGAGGACATCGCCGTGATTGAGGCCCCATTCTCGCCGCGCGGAAATGAGCATTTCATCACACGAAACGCTTACTGACCGGGCACCGGTCGAGTGCAACCTGCTCTATTCCCTCAGTTCGCTGGGTGAGCGGCCCGCCCAGCGTTTGTAGGCCGTGCTGAACGCGGACACCGACCGATAACCCGCCTGCCGGGCGACTTCCTTCAGCGACTGCCGACGATGCTTCAGCAGATCGGTGGCAATTTTCATGCGGATTTCCGTCAGCGATTGCATGGGGGTCGTCCCTGTCTGCTCCTTGAATTTCTGAGCCAGCACCGAGCGGGACAACGAGACCTCCGCCGCGAGCCGCTCGAGTGTCCAGGGCTTCTCGGGAAACTTGTGCATGGTCCACAGGATCTGGCTGACGTCGGCATCGAGGTGCGGATCGTTGCGGTTCGGCTCCGGGGGCGCCACGGATCGCAACAGCACCCGCACAAACGCCTGCAGCACCCAAACGAGGTTTGTTTGTGGAGACCGAGACTCCTTCACGTCTAAGCGAGACCCACGAGGCTGCGGCGAATCGAGCCCCGGCAGACGAACCGCAAGCGGCGCCTCCTCCGGAAAGCGGGTTGAAGAGGAAAACTCCAGAAACGAAATCTGTCCCTGAACAGGTATTTCGTCACCCGGCGAACCCGCAGCGACATCACCATGCCCCAGACAGCGCCACTGGCTCAACACGTTGGCCGTCACCAGAATCACGTCCCCGGGCTGCAGAAATTCCAGCTGCCGTTCATCGCCGATCGTCAACTCCCAGCGTCCGGCGTCGACAGCAAACAGCCCGGACGCTTCCGCCACGGCAGCAGGCTCACCCGGCAGACGCTGCCAATGTCCGGACAGCTCTGGCTGAGGAAGCGGAAACGGGGCATCGATTGGCGAAAGGGGGCGATCCATGAGCAACAAACGGGGAGCAAACGGAGATGAACGGAAAAGATGAGCGTGGAGGCAGCCCCCCGTGCCCGCGACGGCGAGAGTCTCTCTCCCTAACAACCCTCATCCGGCCCCAAGGTTGCGAAAAAGTTGCCACTGCGTACGTAATCGGCCTGCCCAGTCTACGGAGAAATCCCTGAATTGGAGACTTCCGTCTCATCGATTCGCTCGGCAGAGTCATTCGGGCCGGTGGGCACCACTGGACACACAACAGCCATATCCCTAGTCACAAAAAGACCTTGCGACACAAGTCAAACCAAGCTTCGACTCCTTGTGCGAATTTGCAACTTGGACAGTCCACGACTCCGCTCTCCCCAGGAATTGCCGTCACAACCGTCGGATCAGGCAACTTGACCAGCTTTCACAGCCGCTCCTATACTGCCGCGCTGATTCTCCTCCGACTTGATTGCGGCATTATGCGGCATTCTGTCTGCAGGCAGGCCGTTCCGGTTCCCGGAGTGGTTCAATCATCCAATCCGAAACGTCGCTGCCTGCAACTGTTGTGAGGCAACCGCGTTGTTTCCACTTGTCAGGCCGCAACCGCGGGACTGATTCACTCGACACGGAAGTAAGCCGTCCTTCCCGGCGGCTGGAACACGCGCCAACTATGAGCACGAACGAGCATTTCCACCATGCCCCGGCCCCCACGGAACTGGAAAAGGTTCTGAACCAAGGTGCGTCGCGGATCGAGCCCTATTCGAATCAGATTCTGCTGCTGATTCTGGTCGTCACCATTGCCGGAGTCGGGGGAATCATCTGGTATCGGGGGAAAAGTGCCTCGCAGGAGGCGGGCTGGAATCAGTATTACACCCGCAAATCGGCGGAAGACTTTCTGGAGCTGGCGGACAAATATCCGAATCAGCCGGTCAGCAACTGGGCCCGCCTGCAGGCAGGTCGACTCTTCCTCGCGGAAGGGCTGAATCAGGCCCTGACCAACCGGGAAGTCAGCGACGAACGCTTGAAGAAAGCGGAAACCGCATTCGATTCGCTGGTGAAAGCCAACATCCCGGCGGAGATCCGCGAAGAGGCACTCTACAACATCGCCACGACGCGCGAAGCCCTGTCGAACGGCGACAACAAGCCGGCGATCACCGCTTACGAACAACTGCTCGCGGAGTATCCGGATTCCCAGCACCGCTCCTGGGCGGAAGCCCGGGTCGAAGCGCTCAAGACCAACAGCGCAGAAGAGTTCTATGCGTGGTTCCGCAAACAGGATCCCAAGCCGGCTGACCGCCAGCTTCCGCGCGATGTCGGCAAACTTCCCAGCCTGAACGAAGCCTTCCCGGATCTGGATCTCCCCCTGGGGAAAGACTCCAAAGAGTCCACCGACACGACCTCCGCTCCCAAGGGAACCGGAGCCCCTGATCTGCCGAAGGACGCCGAGAGCAAGCCGGCGACCCCCAGCGAAACCCCCCGTCCCGCTCCAGCACCTGATGCTTCCCAACCGGCGGAGACGAAAGCGGAAGAGGCGAAAACCGAAGCCACAGCTCCCGCACCTGCTCCCGCTCCGGCAGGGGATGAGAAGCCTGCCGAACCGGCCGCAGCCGAAGGCAAATAGCAGACGCTGCGACCGCCCGATGCCGCAAGCCGTCAGGAGATCTCCGATCTCCGGAGCCGACATCGCCTGACAGGGGGCCGGACGGACGTTCTCCGGGAGGATCGTTCTGCCCGCGCTGCGGCGATTGTCTCATGAACCGCCGCAGGCGATACTCTCAGACAGACAGTCGAGGTGTGCCGGCTGCACACGCTTCTCGTTCTGTCTTCCGGATCGACCGTTCATGAGCAACTCTCTCCCCCCCGAGTCACAATCGCTGACCGTCGAAGCCCGCGCGCATGGCTGGCGCGTCGATCACTATCTGACCCGCATCTTCCCCAATCACAGCCGGGGCCTGTTTCAAAGGGCGATCGAACAACAGACCGTTCTGGTGAATGGCCTGCCGGTCAAGGCGTCACGACGGCTGCGGGTGAACGACCGCATCTCCGTCACGCTCCCCGAAGAGCCCGACAGCAGCCTGGCCGGCGAGGACCTGCCGATTGAGGTTGTCTACGAGGACGACTCACTGGCGGTCATCAACAAACCTGCCGACATGGTGACCCATCCGGGAAAAGCCAATTTCACCGGCACACTCGCGGCTGCGGTGCAGTTCCACTTCGACCAGTTGAGCGATGTCGCGGGACAACTTCGGCCGGGAATTGTCCATCGCCTCGACCGGGACACCACCGGGGTGATCGTCATCGCGAAAGACAATCAGGTTCATCACCGGCTGACCCGCCAGTTCGAACAGCGGGAAGTCCACAAGGAATATCGGGCGCTCGTCCGAGGTCGGTTGGAACGCGATGCCGATTACATCCGCACGCACATCAAAATCCATCCGAAGGTCCGCGAAAAGATGCTGGTCTGCGAGCCCGAGGAGAAATCGCGAGAAGCGGTCACGTTTTACCGCGTGCTCGAACGTTTCCGTGGCTTCACCTATGTGCAGCTGCTGCCGGAAACCGGTCGCACCCATCAACTGCGGGTGCACCTGCAACATCTGCGGACTCCCATCGTGGCGGACAAGCTGTATGCCGGGCATGACCGGCTGCTCCTGTCCGAACTGACCGGCGCACCGTCCATGGCCGACGAAGAACCCCTCATTCAACGTCAGGCCCTGCATGCCTTCCGGCTGCAGATTCGCCACCCGGTGACGGATGCTATCATGGAATTCGAAGCTCCTCTGCCGGAAGATTTTCAGCGCACTCTGGATGCCCTTCGTCTCCACCGAAAGATCGACACATGAAACTTGCCCGCATTCGCACTGCTGCCGGTCCCGCTGTCGCCCTGGTCGAAACGCATGCGGTGCGACTGCTGCCCGCAAGCGCCACACTGACTGAAATTCTGCATGCCTCCCGGCCGGCGGAGAAAGTGGCGGAGCTGCTCAAAGGCCAGCGCGAGATCGCAGAACTCCCGCTCAGCGAAGTGGAGTTTCTGGCACCGGTCGAAGATCAGGAAGTGTGGGCAGCGGGGGTCACCTATCGCCGCAGCCAGGTGGCTCGGATGGAAGAATCTGCCTCGGCCGCCTCACACTACGACAAGGTTTACACCGCCGATCGCCCTGAACTCTTTTTCAAAGCGACCGCCCGTCGCGTGGTCGCACACGGCCAGCCGATCCGTGTCCGCTCTGACAGCCGCTGGTCCGTTCCGGAGCCGGAATTCACCCTCGTTCTCAATCCCCAGATGCAGATCGTCGGCTACACCGTTGGCAACGACGTCTCCGCGCGTGACATCGAAGGCGAGAACCCCCTGTACCTGCCGCAGGCCAAAGTCTATTCCCAAAGCTGCTCGCTGGGACCGGTGGTGCTGCTGGCCGCAGAACCGCTGAATCTGGAAGCGACCAAAATCTCGCTCCGCATTCATCGTGATGGCAAAGATGTGTTCACCGGCTCGACCAGTCTGGCGCAGATGCATCGCTCGCTTCCGGAACTGGCGGACTGGCTTGGAAAGGAAAATGATTTCCCGGACGGAGCGTTCCTGCTGACCGGCACCGGGGTCGTGCCCGATGACAACTTCTCTCTCGAAGATGGAGATGAAGTGAGCATCGACATCAGCAACATCTGCACACTCTTCAATCCGGTCGTGAAGGGTCGCTGATGGCGGTGACCCGGACACAGCGTCGGAACGCCCAATCAGGGGGGACAACGCAGCCGTCGCCGCACGATCAGCAGCAGCCGAACATTCAGGAAGTGCATTCCGCCGAGTGTCGTGGCGATCATCCCGACTCCCTGCGACACCTGTTCGAGCGACTCGGCAAAGCTCGCGACTTCGACACCAGTGCGGAGCATGAGCAGCACAAAGGCAAGGTTCACCAGATAGAAGCCGACCAGCAGCAGCCGGTTGACGGCGTCGACTTTCTGCTCGTCTCCCTGAAAGACATCGAGTAGAAACCACCGGCCGTTGCGGTAGAGAACCCCTCCCACGACCAGGGTGATGATCACACTGAGCAGCAGCGACGCCAGCTGAGTGCCAAGAGAGATTGTCATGCGAATTCTCCTCGCCACAGGGCAGCCCGATTCGACGGCGGGTCGGAACTCTCCTGCACCCGTCGTCGCTCCGGCGGTCAGTCGACGTCAACCTTGCCGGCACGTTTGGCAGCCAGTTCGGAAATCGCTGTTTCGCGCCCCGCCAGTTCTTCGTCCAGCACCTCCC
The DNA here is from genome assembly GCF_051466325.1 of Planctomicrobium aquicomposti. Lineage (NCBI taxonomy): Bacteria > Pseudomonadati > Planctomycetota > Planctomycetia > Planctomycetales > Planctomycetaceae > Planctomicrobium > Planctomicrobium aquicomposti. The sequence goes on along the minus strand of NZ_CP195792.1, from coordinate 100,199 downwards.
TGCGCAGCACGGAAAAAACAATCATCAGGCAAAAATGCATTCCGCCCAGGAGCAGCAGAACCAGCCCGATCTTTTCACTCAGCAGCTCCACGGCAGGCTGCACCCCCGTGATGTGCACTCGGCTTTTCAGCAGCAGGCTGAGCACCCCCAGAGTCACCAGATAGAAGCCCACCACCAGAAGATGCGACACCGGCTCCACTGACTCCACCCGTCGTTGATCCTGACCCACGATCAGGATGCGACCATACTTCAGCAGCGTGCGGCCCACCCAGAGAATCAATCCCGTCCCAATTGTCAGATACGCCAGATAGACACCTGTCATCGTGGTCATTGCCATTCTCCCGTTCCATTGGTTCTGTCTGCATCGGACAGAGACCGGAAGCGGACCACGCTGTTAACCGGGAATTTCGGGAGATCCCTCCCCGGGGCGAGGAGCATTGCGCCAGACGTTGTCGATCCAGCGGTGTTCCCATTCTTCCGCTTCTTCAGGGTGTATTGATAAAAGCCCCGGGCCCCGCTCTCTCCCAGCTTCGTCATCACTTCGGGAACGGTTGGAGAGTTGCTCAATTGCGGAAACAGCCGCTGCCTGACCCGGGCGTAGTCGGGAAGCCCCGTCAGGTCCATCCACCGGAAGGGGTCCGCGATGTCGAGACAATCCTTGCGAAGGCAGATCGAACCAAGGTGACTGCCTTACTCCAGCCCCAGCAGTGACAGACTCTCGCATGAGATCATCCGTTCCATCGCTTCCTCATTCTGTCGGGGCAAGTGTGCCCCTGCACGAGCCTGTTCGGGCCTTGCAGGCCGTCGAGCGTGTCATTCACCGTCGTGATCGGATAATCGGTCCCGAACAGCAGCTTGTTCCGGACGCCGTATTGCTGCACCCCGCTCAGGGACTGATCAAGACTGAAAGGGACCAGAGTACAGGACGGAAATATCGGCGGAGACGTGCGGATGTTTGCGGATCACCAGCACACATTCCCCTTTGTACCGTGCCCCAGATGCGAGAGAATGATCGGCAGATCGGGATAGCGGATCGCCACGGCATCGAGATGTCGGGGGAGCGTGCACTCCAGCGGCGCCTGCGAAATGAATGTCGTTCCGGTGTGCAGCAGCACGGGTAAGCGGTGGCGGTTGGCGTATTCCCAGAAGGGGGTGAGCGCGGAATCATCCGGCCGAAACCCGGCGTACATCGGCATCAGCTTGCCCCCTCGGAGTTCATACACCTGATGCCCCTGACGGAGTTCGTCTTCCCAGCCGGGCTGCGTCGGATCAATCGACAGAAAACCGAGCAGCGTATCCGGATGACGGGCCACCGCAGCGGCGAGGTAGGCGTCGTCGACCCAGATGCCGCTCAGCTTCGCCTTGCCGCCAAAGACGACCGTCCGTGTCTGTTCGGGACAGCGTGCACGGTAGTCCTCATAGCGGACGGTGAGATCCACTTCTTGACCCGAGCGAGCCCGCAGCGCCTGCTGCCGGAAGTCATCGCCGAAATGCAGGGGATACTCCCAGACGTGACTGTGGACATCCAGAATCATCGGCACTGCTCCACAACCTGAGTCAGAATTCCGAACAGGCGATCGACTTCATCGCGGGTTTCGCTGTCGAGCTGGAAACCGGTCGGACCGCGCACAATCGTATTGCGGAAGATCCCTTGCCGGACCAGCAGATGTTTCTCGATCGCCAGAAAGGCATCGAGCGAATTCTGCAGGGCCACGACCGATGAGAGCGGCATTGAGAGCCTGTAGATCGCCATGACGATGCCATCGACTCCACAGTCGTACAGCCAGTCGATTTCCCGTTCGAGTGTGGAAAAGTCGATCGACTCATCTTGCAGAAAGGGAGTCTGGAATACAGGGAGCACACCGTGCAGCGCGGGCTTCTTCGCGTTCATACCAGCAGACCTCGGGCATCAATCGTCAAAGGTTTCAAGGAGCCATCCGCCAGCAACAACTGGGCGGTACTCATCAGATTCACGCAGGGGCAGATGTGATTCGGAATGATGGTGACACGTTCTCCGAGTTGGGGCTGCCGCTCCGAACCAGTGAGATCGAGTTCCCCATGTTCCTCACTCAGCCGAACGATTTTCGCGCCGGGATACTCCAGCACGTAGCCATGCCCCGAGTCGGGGGCAGGGAAATTGCGATCGCTGGTGAAGGTTTTCGTTCCCCATCGATCACTGCCTTACCCGTGACCGCACGACTGACAATCGTGCAGACCACCGCCGCCGCACAATCTTGCAGTTCGCAGTACCCGCCCCGAAAGGTGTTCATGTCGTTGTAGACATAAGTCCCCGGCCGAATCTCCGTCTGACAACGGAAGTGATGCGACTGAAAGAGCGCGGGGGTGCATCTCGAGGCCTCCAGTCCCGCGTGGCACCAGGCGTCGAGAAACTCGCCTAGCTGCTGATCGATCTGCAGCATCTCGGTCGTCTGCTGTTCTCCTCGGGACCAGATATGGCCTGGATAATACAGCATGCCGTCCAGCCGCAGTCCGCGCCCGAAATCTGCCACCCGTCGGGCCAGCTGCAATGAGTCCTGCGCGGAGCTCACCCCGGTGCGATGAAAGCCGACATCCACATCAATCAGAATTCCGAGCGTGCTCCCGGCTGTGACCGCAGCCCCGGCGAGAGCCTCGATCCCTTCGAGAGAATCCACGGCGATGCGCACTCTTCGATCTCCCGCCAGCTCCGCCAGTCGACGGGAGCGGACGGAATCAACCGCCGGATACGCCACAGTGAAGTCTGCGCACACCCCCTGCAGCATTTCCGCTTCTCCCACTTTCGCCACGGTCATCCCAATGGCACCGGCAGCGAGTTGCCGCTGCGCGATCTCGACTGACTTATGTGTCTTCGCGTGCGGACGAACCTGAATGTTGTGAGTCCGGGCATACTGCATCACACGTTCGACATTGCGGTCGACGGTGGCCGAATCAATCACCAGAGCTGGCGTTGCGACCAGCTCTGTTTTGGCAGCCTGAAAGGAATTTACCACGCGGTCCAACCTCCATCGACGATCAGATTCTGCCCGGTCAGGTAACTGGAGGCCTGGCTCGCAAGGAACACCACCGCCCCCTTCAGCTCATCGGGCGTACCGACTCTCTGCATCGGAGATTTATCGACGATGCGTTTCAGCAACTCGGCGGGGGCTCCCGCTCCGGGGAACGGCCCCGGGGAGAGACAGTTCACTCGGATACCCTCCCGTGCCCAGTAGACGGCCAGATGCCGCGTCATCTGGATTACCCCCCCCTTCAGCGCCTGATAGGCCACCGGGTTGGCGGGTCCGATTCCTGCATACACATCCGGATAGGAACCGGTCACTCCGTACATCGAGCCGATGAGGATCAGGCTTCCGGAGGCGGATCGACTGACAACGTGATCGTGAAAACAGCGTGACAGCAGGAAATAGCCCGTCAGGTTCTCAAGTTGCCGCTGAAACTGCTGACCTGTCACCGATTTCCAGTCGGCCCCCAGCACGTCATGCGCATTGTTGACCAGAACATCGATCTTTCCGCGCTGAGCCGTGGCGGCTTCGAATCCCGATTGAATCGATGCCTCGTCCAGCTGATCGAGCTGCACAGCGCCATGCTCCGCCTTCGCCACACGAGGCAACCGCCGGGCCACCTCTTCCCCCCGCGCCAGCGAGCGACTGCTGATGATTACACTCGCCCCCGCTTCGGCCAGCCCTTGCGCCATCGCGAAGCCGAGGTGGCCGCTGCCTCCCGTGACGAGGGCGACCTGTCCTTCCAGACTGAACATGTCGACGACAGATCCACTCATGATTCCACAAGCTTTCGAATGAGAAAGGGCTGACTTCCGCGCTACGGGAACAGGTCGGCTACTTGTCACAATGCACCAGCGGCGAGAGGCACTGCCACGGAAGCCGCTCCGCGGATTTCAGAATCGCCAGATTCACCTGCAACGTTCTGGCTGCTTCTTCGACTGAGCAGAGCGGGGCACTCTTCCCTTCCACCAGATCCAGAAAGGCATGGGCCTGCCGGAGAAACAACTCATCCCGATGAAAGGGAGCGACCGCATGGTCCTGCCACGGCTCATCCGGTTTTTCCATCACACGCCAGCGGGCGTTCTGGGCTTCAAACCTCAGCGTCCCCCGCTCGCAGACAACGGTGATCTCAACCTCATTGGGGGCCTGATACTGGTTCATCACATAACTGGCGAGGACCTGGCCGTGTCGCGCCAGCACATGCGCGGTGTCTTCGACGTCCACATTGGGAAGCAACTGGTGGCTGACATCGCCGAGGACACGATCAATCGGTCCCAGCAGCCATTCTCCCGCATTCAGAATGTGAGTGAGCGCATCCTGCACCACGCCGCCGCCACTCGCTCTGCTCGCATAGTACGTCTGCGCATAGGCGGGACGATAGAAGGGAAAGTCCTGTCCGCAACAGGCCACCAGTTCAACAGGCCGTCCATACCTGCCCGACTGCAACACGCTGCGCATTTCGGCCAGGACGGGATTCGCCCGATAAACGTAAGCCACCGCCGCTTTGACGGTCGAGCGCTGCAATGCGTCACAGAGTTCCGCGACTCCCTCCAGACTCACACTCAGAGGCTTCTCGATCAGAACCGAGACACCAGTCGCGACGCACTGCTGCGCGAGCGGAAGATGCGCAGGAGCCGGTGTGGCAATCACCGCACTGGTGACGCCGGACTGCAGAGCTTCCTCCAGACTCGTCAGGCGCTTCGCCCGCGGGTAACGATCACTGATCGCCCCAGCCAGATCGGCTTTCGACTCCACAAAGCTGACCTGCGCACGTTCTGTCTGCAGAAAGCAATGCAGGTGCCGTTCGCCGATCGATCCGGCTCCAATGATCAGAACGGAATGGGGTGCAGTGGACACGCGAATCGGTTTCCTCGAATTCAGGGACGGACGCTCACGCTGCGGGCAGGGGCAGACAGATCTCAGGAGCGCTCGAGATAACTCTTCGGGGCGTTCGAGGAACCGTTCGCCGGGGAACTGCGGAATCGCTTCAAAAACTCCCGCTGCACAGCGTCGATGCCGTTTTTGACAAACACGATGTCGCAGCCATGAAAGACGAGCTTCGCCCCCATCTGGATCAACTCCTCCGCCCGCTCCAGTGAACCGCAGGTGGCGGCCCAGTGCTTGCCGGTATTGCGGGCGGCGGCGGCGATGGTTTCGAACGCGGCCTGAATCCGGGGATGACTGAAGTCTCCCGGAGTGCCGGTGAGAATGGAAAAGTCTGCGGGACCGAGCATCAGCATGTCGACGCCTGGAACGGCGGCAATCGCTTCCGCCTGCTCAAGAGCCTGCGGATCTTCGATCTGAATGATCAGAAACGTCTGGGCGTTGGCCTGCTGGAGATAGTCACCCATGGGAGTCAGCATGTAGGGAACATCGGGGCCGCTGCCATCGAATCCCCGCTGACCGACCGGAGCGAACTTGCCCCAGCGGACCACCTCGGCCGCTTCCGCAGCATCAGAACACCGCGGATACATGATCCCCGACGCTCCCGCCTCCAGCATGCGTGAGAGACGGGCGAACTCCCCTTTTGCAGGACGGGCGACAATGTCGGTCCCACCGATGCGGGCGGCACGCATCAGATGCGCCGCCGTTTCCAGACTGTAATAATGATGCTCCAAATCCATCCAGATGGCATCAACACCGATCAGGCTGGTCATCTCAAAGACACCCGGGTCAGTGAGATGCAGGCAGACTCCCAGCGAAGGGAGTCCCTGAGACAGGTTTCCAAGGACACGACTTGGTTTCATGAGTGGGTTCTCGATGTTGGCGTCACACGGCATCCGGACGGCCGAATCAGCCTGCTTCGGGTAACAGAAGTCCATAGGCTGCGGCGGCCCGGACATCGGGAGCCGCATCGCGGATAAACAGATTCAGCTTTCTCCGAGACTCTTCATCTTTTCTCCCCGCCAGAGACAGAGCCACGAAGGTGCGAGAACCTGGGCTCTCCGCAGTGTGGGCCAGATCCCAGGCCTGGGGATCCTCAGCGGCCAGCGCCGCCACGACTCTCATCCCCACCGGCTGCGTCCCATCGTGGGCCAGCCGCAACAGCATCGTGCGCGTGGCCAGGGGAACGGTCGACAGGTTCCACAGGACATACGCTGCCCGATGACGGGCGATTTCATCTGTTGAGTCCAGAAGTTCTGTCAGCCGCGTGAGTGCGGCATCCCTGTTGCCGCTTTGCGCAACTCTCCACAGTGCGAACGGAGCGTCAGATTCGAGTGAAGATGAAAGACTTCGTTCGATGAAGAGCGCCTCTTCAGGCTGCAGCGGCGCTTCGAGCTTGGCGAGAGATTCCTGGGCATGGACGCGAAACGGTGAGGACTCATCCAGGAGGACCTGACGAATTCGTTGACAAGATTTATCGCGAACTGCAGCCGATTCCTCACCGCGGGCCAATGCCCTCCAAGTGACAATCCGGAACGGGGAAATCTCCCCCTCGCTGTACGGCCTGAGCAGCTGCAGCGCCTCTTCTCGCGCCCCCAGCAGAATCATCAGCTCCGCCGTCTTAGCGCTTTGCAGCTCTCCCGCTGGATGCAGCGCGAGCCGGAGAATCTGGTGCAGACCTTCTTTGTCTGTGGCCATTCGATCACTCACTAAAATTTCCCTGATACCCGCTGACCAACGCTTCCCGCTCGACTGCCGGCGCTGTCTGGTCCACACGGAAGTCAGCGTGGACCTGACGTTCAACTCACGTCCGAAGGGGTGCAGGCCGCTCGCGCGGTCCCGCCAAGGTGACCCCCGGGCTGACCGCCAGGGGCATGACCCGGACCTCATTCGTATCCAGCGGCAATTCTCCGGTCCGCATCTGCTCCAGCATCTGAATTGCAGTCGCTCCCATCTGCAGTTCATCGACGGTAATGGCGGTCAGTCGACTCGCCAGTGCCCCCTGCCGCCGGGTTCCGCCAAAGCTGACCAGAGAGACATCTTCAGGGACTCTCAGACCGAGTTTCCCCAGTGCCAGATAAATCACCTCAGCCAGCGAATCGAACGTTGCAAAGATCGCCGTGGGTGGGGACTCGTCACTGAAACAGCGACGGATCTCGGCGTCGATCTCTGCTTCTTGTCGAGCGAGGTCAGGAGAGGAGTTCGAGCCGAAAAAGGTGGCGAGTTCAATACGATTCCCCAACGCCTGCTGGAAGCCTGTTTCATAGGCCTTCGCCGCTGCGGACTGAAACCCGCTGATGAACAGCACCTTGCGGTGCCCTGCTTCGCGAATCAGTGTGCCGGCCTGCTTCCCGATCTCTTCAAAGGGGATCGACAGCAGGGGGACCTGGACTCCCTCGACCGGTCGGGAGCAGCAGACGACGGGAATTCCCCGCTCGCGGAGCTGTCGAATGTGAAAGGCAGGGGTCGGAGGGTTCGTGGTGGGGACGATCGCCACTCCGGCCACATGCAGGTCCATCAGCTGCAGGATGGAATTCCCCTGCTTGTCGATCTCGTTATTCGAATTGCAGACCACAACCTGTGCGTAACAGCGCGAGGCGGCTTCTTCGAAGCTGATCTGCAGTGCCGGGTAATAGCCGTTGTCGGTCTCGGGCACAATGAGGGCGAACAGGTCGTGCCCTTTCTTCAGGCGCTGCCGCGCCTCATCACGGATATATGTCCCCTTGCCGTGGACCTTGCGGACGATCCCTTCCCGCTCAAGATTCGCCAGGGCCTGTCGCACCGTGCTGCGGGCGACCTCGAGCTGTTTCGCGAGACGCTTTTCGGGGGGGAGTGCATCGCCCGCTTTCAATTGCCCCGCTTCAATCCGGGCGATGACATAGTCGCGCAGCTGTTGGTGCTTATGCAGGCCTCCCTCAGCCCGGACAGGTGCGGGCGTGGTCAGAGTCGGAGAAGATTCGGCACCAACCATTCTGAGTGCTGTCCTGTTGTTGTCCGCACAATCCAAAAGAGCGGCAGTGAGGCTGTCAACCCCGGATTCTCTCTGTCCTGTCAAGGCAGGAGGACCTCTCAGCACAAGATGACCTTGAGAGTGCCTTCGACGACATGTGGCAACCCACGAACCAATAAGGTTGATCACTCTATTTTTTTAAAGACCACTGACTGACTTTTTGGGGCGACTCCTGCCGCCCCCCGGATACTTGATGAGCGCGCAGGCGAACCCTGTAAGGTTCAGGGATCGCACCTGGCCCGTACTCCAAAATCCATTCAAGGTGTTGCCTGCTTGTTGTCGGACAACTTAACCGGTTGGTCCCGTCAATCCCCCATCCGCTCCCAAAAGACTCACCGTGTCAGCCCACAGCCCCAGCCTCTCCCGCCCAGAACGCCTGGAACAACTCGGCTATCCTCTGTAGCGGACAACTCCCGAAGGCTCATTCGTCAACGCCATCTCCATCGCGGGGAACAGGCTGTATGCATCAGGGCAGGTCCCGTTCGATGGGGACCAACTGACCAGCGTGGGCAAAGTTCCCTCGGTCGTCAGCATCGCTGAGGCGACACAGGCGGCCGCCCTCTGTGCCGCCAATGTGCAGCAGGCAGTCCGTGCCCACTTCGAATCTTTGGATCGCATTGAACGAGTGGTCCGGTTGATCGGGTAGGTAACGACACTCCCGAGTTCACCGATGCGCATCTGGTCATCAACGGAGCATCCCAACTGGTACGTGAAGTCTTCGACGAAGCCGGACGGCACTCCCAGACAGCGCTGGGCATGGCCCAGCTCCCCCTGGGGTCCGCGTCGAAGTGGAAATGTCTTTGCAGATCAAACCCTGATCGGGCAGGGGAGCCCGCTCCACCAGCCAACTGGATGCCGTGTTGGAAGCCAAGGGCTGGTGCAGGCCGAAGCGCCAGCGAGGATGACCCACATCGCTGACCGGTTCGGCAGCATCATTGCGGCGCGAGGGCTCCCGCATCCTGATCCACCGCATTCACAAACTCCGGCAACTTCTCTCGGAGTTCCGACCGATAACGTTCAAAATCCGCTTCACCAAAACCGTGATACGGTGTAAGCATTCTCAAAGAAAATGCCGGATCCTGCAGGCGGCAGAACAGCTTGTCGTATGCTCCGTCGACCCGCCCTCCGGCAGCATTCATCGAGCGAATGATCTGGCGATGAAGCTGCAGCTGCTCGATCCGTTGCCGTAACAGGTCATCATCACTTCGCTGTTGACCCAGCTGAAAAATCTCTTGGGCAAAAGAGGGAACGGCGGCACTGAGTGCGACAAGCAGACTTCCCGGCACCCCCAGCAGCCTCGCCTCGCAATAGGCGATGTCGGTGAAGTAATGCATCAGCAACGGAGCTTCGTCCGCAATCTTCAGATAGTCCTCTTGAGTGAGCGGAACGGCCCACTTGACGGCGGTCAGATTCGCATGCCGGCGAGAAAGCTCCCCAAGTTCCGCGGGCGTTAATGTCCGAAGTCCCCGGGCGACGTTATAGAAGAGAAAATCGCAATCGGGGTTCCGGTCGCAGATCCCGGCAAAGAACGCTGCCATGTCCCGGTCATTCAACCGCGCCCAACTCGGAAACGAAAGTTGAAAGCTGTTGATCCCCACCGACCGACCGATCTCGATCCGTTCCTGAATCAACGGGAGCGACAGGGAGATCACTCCCAGCTGACGCAGCTCCGCTTTCCCGTCGGTTGTCTCGGCAAAGAGCTGTGCCGCCTGCCGGAATTGGTCGGTCGTGACCGCATACCCCTCCCCCGCAGTGCCGAACAGATACAGCCTGCGAATCCCCACCTGCAGGTGCCGGATGATGTGATTCCGGAACACCTGTCGATCAAGCTCGAAGGACTCGCTCCACGGAAGACAGATTGTCGCGAGAATCGCTGGACTCGTGAGTTTAGCCATCGTCATGTTGACCTGAAGGGAAGGGGCTGCTGCCCTCGCCTGTTGCCGGATTCCACTGTTCCAAACCAAGCTGACTTCTCGAGCAGGTTGCTCTTTCCAGCGCCCGCGCAGCAAGCGTGTCGTGTGCTGAAATGCTCATTTCCGCGTGGCCGGAAGGGGTCGACCAAAGAACAAAATGCCCTACCAGCCCCTGTAGACCACGCAGCAGCGCCCCATGCGGGCAGAAGAGAGCGTCTCTGTGCAGGGACCGGAAGCAGCACACTGCCCTGAAGCGGGCCACCCCGAATATCACTCGTTCGGCCGATTCCACTTCAAGCGAGCGACCCAGACACTGTTGTTGCTGCCGTATTTCTCACAACCGGCCGGCTGCATCCATTCCGATTCCGTGACCCAGGTCTCGTTAGGACTGACTTCCGTCACAGCGAAATTGCCCAGGCGGGCACCACGCTCCGGCATCAGGACGCGCTCCGTCGAGCGGATCACCTGTAGCTTCACGGGGTCCACCTGTGCGATGAACATCGGAGCCCGATGGCGCATCACGTGGTCGTTGTTCGCCCCTTTGCGGGTATAGAGGAGGTAGAGACCATCACGATGAGTGACCCAATGCTGCTGCGTGTTGTAGTTCCCCAGATCTGTACCATCATCGAATGTCCAGGCCTGCGGCTCGCGGAAATTCATTCCGTCGTCGCCGACAGCGACGTATCCGCGCACGTCATTTCTCAGCGTGAGATAATACTTCTCCTGAAAACGGGTAAGTGACGGTTCGACGAATCCCCGTTGAACCGGCACCGACAGCGGCGCCCCTTCTTCCACGCAGGTCAGATGCTCCCCATCAAACTGGCAGCGGAGAATTCTGGAGAAGTTCTGGAGCTTGCCGGGTGTCCGATGGAAGATCGGCAACAGGATCTCGCCATTTTCGAGATCGACCCGCTGCCCAGCCCCCGAGCCGTAGTTCCCGAATTCTTCACGAGCTGGAAGATGGAGGACTTTCCAGTCATTCCACTTTTCGGCAGCCGCATCGTAGGTAGCGTACGCTGTCGCGCGGGGACGCAGTTCAAAAATCCGGTCATTGCGATAGCTCACTGTCTGTCCGGTCGCCAGCAGTGTCTTCGAGGCGGCGTGCCATTTGGGGACCATGTCACAGACGGTCAGTTCGTCACCTTCGTGCATCAGCTTTGAAAATGACGAGGGCAACTGCAACTTGCGATCGAGATCATGGCTGTAAGGCCGGCGGGCAAAAACGCTCTGTTTGTCCGGGGTCGACCAGATCGTCCCCCAGTCCGACGTCTTCAGCGAATAGATGTCGTAAAAAACGTCCGAGCCCTGACGGGAGGCCCGCTGCATGATCATCACGACCAGGGGATTGGATGAGGAATTCCCCTTCTCATGTGGCGGAATGATCCCGGCGCGGGGATGAACCCAGAAGTACTGGCCGTCAAAGCCTTCACTGGCGGTGGTGAGGTCGATTTCGTAATCGAGAGGAGGAGCCGCCACGGAGACGCTGGCAGCCAGTACCGCCACCACCAGCGCGAGTGAAGGAACAAGCCTCGCTGCTCCAGGACGAAGAAGAGCTTCAACAATGACACGCATGAACATTTCTTTCACGATCGGAATGCCGACAATTATTTCAGGTTGAGCGTGATCTGATTCGGGCCGTCAGGAGTGACGACCACGACGAGTTCACTCGTGGCTGCATTCCCGTATTTTTGCGGGATCGGCCACTTCTGGAGCTTCGCGAGTTCTTCACGCGGCAGCCCTTCCATCTCTCCGCGGCTGACCGGGCGAACCCACTCAAAGGCTGTCACCGAGACCTGACACTGACCCGGCGCAGCACCGGTCTTGCCTGCCGTCATTAACTCAAATCGTCCCTCGGCGTTGGTCTGTCCGACCGCAGGCTGACCCTGCTGTGGCAAGAAGACCACCTGCGCATTGGCAATCGGACGATCTTCATAGGTGACGACCCCCGTCACCGGCACCAGTTCCAGGCCGGTCGAGTTCCGACAGCTGAGCAGCAGGAAGGGAATCGTCAGACAGCAGAGGGGAACCCACAGTCTTCTCATGGAAAATCATTCTCCGGGGAGTAAGCCTTGAACAAGGAACCCAGCAGTTACCGGAATCATCCGTACGCCGAGCTGAAGCCGATCAACTCAATCTGCTGCAGCACCAGTTCCGGAAAGCCAGGCGGTGGCCAGCAACCAACACTGCTGATCAGTCCAACCCTCACCGCCAGACTCGCAACCCGTACCACGGATTCGCGTCAGTAATCACCGACCGTCTTGCCGTCGGCACGATCACCGAGATTCTGGAACATCCAGTGATCGATGTTCTGGCTGAGGAATCTGACCGAGCCATCGGCGAGCAGAACGTGGACTCCGCCCGGATGGAAGGAGCGATAGCCGTGCCGCATCTGATACTGCCCACTGGAGCCACTGAGGCAGGCTCCGATTCCGGGACAGGTTCCCAGATGGTTTGGGGGGAAGATGGTTGAAATCGCGTTGCCATTGCTTTGAAAGCGGTACCACGACATGTGCTGGCCATCAAAGCCGTCACCGCACATCGTGGTGGTTTCCCCCATGAGCAGCGTGTTCGACGTCCCATCGGTGACATCACGAATGCGGACGCTGGCAGCGGATTGGCCAAAAATCCCGGACAGTTCTTCGTTCTTCAGAGTGCGTCCGTTCGCCAGCGGCTTCAGAGCATATGCGGCGAACGTATTGCAGGCCCCGTTATCCGGAACATACTGAGATCCCATGTTCCCGCTGTAACTGGCGTAGGCCACAAAGATATTGGGCGTGCTGCCGGCGGGAGCCGGTGAGTCGATCTTACCGTCCGGGCTGACGTCTGACGGGCAGCGATGCATCGGAATTTTGTAAGAGGCCAGCGGCTGCCCCCCTATAACCTGAGAGGCGATAATGTTCCCGGAGTCGAAATCGATCGCGTTGAACAGCGCGGTCTGTTCAATGAAAGGCAGGATCAGAATCTGCCAGTTGCCGTCCTGTGTCCCCTTGGCCGAGGACGTCGAGGTATTCCGGGCTGCCCCGATCACGAACATGCCGTGAACATCGTGATAGTTGTGATGCGCGAGACCGTACTGCTTCAGATTGTTTTTGCACTGCGACCGTCGTGCCGCCTCGCGCGCCTGCTGAACTGCGGGAAGCAGCAGAGCGATCAGGACCGCAATGATGGCAATGACCACTAGGAGCTCAATGAGCGTAAACGCCCGACGCTTGGAAAGCCGACTGCGCATGGGACACCTCACGAGGAAAAGACGAAGGCGGAACGAGACCGAAAAGAAGCGGTTTCCCGAGAAAACAGAACGCTGCTCTATCTCGAAAGAAGTCGACCGGCGGGAGAGACGGTCGTCCCCTGTCAATTCGCAATCAATCCCAAGAATCTGCGCCGACGGTTCCTGGCAACACCTTTCCGGCAGCGCCCAGCACCCAAAGTCCGATATTCAGCTCGCCGGCAATAACGCCAGCGTTTCGCCTGCATATTCCCCCAGGAGCATTGAGACCCGCTCATTGCTCTCAATGGACCGCTTCCCCTTGCGGATCTCTTCCAGAAACTGAACCGCCTGCCGGATCGCGGCATTGATGTCGACCGTCACTGCGGTCAATCGCCGCATGATGGCTCCATCGCGACGGGGAATTCCGAATGTCATCAACGAGATCTCTTCCGGGATTCGCAAGCCCTTCCGCTGCAAAATGAGGTAGGCGATCTCGGCCACGGATTCGAACGTGATAAAGACCGCTGTCGGGCGATCCGGTAACCCCAGCAACTGGTCAACCAGCCGCTCCACACACTGTTCCCGATCGATGTACTCCGCCTCGCTGAAGTGGGGCATCCCACCGCACAGCACATGGGAATCAGGAAGCGTGCCACCCCACTGGCCGATTTCCCGCCGCAGGGCCTGCTCATGAGAGAGGATCGCTTCACGGTCTCCGGAAGTCATGATCGCCACCCGGCGATGTCCTGCCTCGCCGAATTTCCGACCGATTCGACGGGCAATCTCTTCGCGATTCAGATCCACCAGCGGCGCGTTGATTCCTTCGATCGCGGTGTGCAGCAGCACGACGGGGATACTCCCCTTCTGCAGCATCCGCACCTGATAGGCCGGAGTCTGAGCCGTAGCACACGGATTCAACACGACCCCCGCCACACCCTGATCCAGCAGCCGCAGAACCTGGCTGGCCTGTTTATCCACTTCGTTATTGCTGCTGCAGACAACGGCAGATCGCCCCGAGTCATGCGCAGCCTGCTCAAATGCGGAGAGCAGCGAGGAGTAATACGTGCTTCCCATGTCGGGAACGATCAGCGCGAAACTCGCCGCATCGAGCTGCGAACCCGTCGCCGCCTGCTCGGCAACGAACGTCCCTTTGCCACGCACCCGGCGGATATGGCCTTCCTGCTCCAGGTCTCCCAATGTCTGCCGAATGGTTGTCCGGGAGACCCCCATCAACTGGGCGAGATCAGGTTCAGCTGGAAGCACGTCACCCGGACGCAGATTCCCGAGAGAAATTTCACGGAGAAGATGCTGCCGCACCTGTTCATGCTTCCGCTTCTCCCGAGCAACAATCTCGGGCCGAGCAGAGACGGTGGCGGAAACAGCAGAGCCCATCTTCATCCGATATTTAAGTTCGATCCTGTATCACACATGTTCCTTCATCAGAATACAACTCTTCTCCAACCACTGTCAAGTAATTCCGAACTCAACAACTCCACAGGGGGTGCGATCCGGAGTCCGCACTCAAGAGTCGTCGTTCAAAAACGCCACGGAAAGGCCACTTTCCTGCCTGAAATGCCATAGAGAACGTTTCCCGCGATGGCTGCACCAGAGAATCCCGAGGGGTTTTAACCTTGCCCTGCCCCCGCCCCTTGCTGTACCCTACTTGTGCTTTTGTTGTATTTTCAGTTGTCTCACCCCGGGCTTCCCGCTATTGAGGGTCCAATGTCGCGAAGATACACCGTACTGACCACATTTCCCGCAGATGGATGTGCCAATGTGGGAGATCAGCTCATTGAAGTCTCCCTTCGAAAACTCATTGAACATGAGTGCGGACCTTCCGAATTCCTGACCTTCTTTCGCGAAGATCCGCTCGATGAGCACCTCGACGAAGTCAACGCCACACGCGGGATTCTCCTCCCGGGATTCGCGATCCGGGACACTCCGGTCTATCCCAACTGCTATCGACTGATTGAAAACCTCGAGAACCTGCGGGTTCCCATCCTCCCGTGCGGGGCCAACTGGAACATGTATCCAGGCGATGAGCACAGCCGTGAACACATTCAGTATTCCGAGCCGACCCTGCGGTTCCTGGAGTCTGTCGCCCGGCAGGTCCCCGAATTCACCTGTCGCGAAGAGACATTGATCCGGGTGCTGGAGCGTCACGGCATCACCAACACCCGCCTGATCGGCGATCCGACGTGGTATGACCCGGACTACTTCGGCCGCCCCATGCACCGGCCTGCCACAGTGCGGAGCGTCGTGTTCACTCCCCCCATGAGTTCCTTCTACGCCGGACAGGGAAGGGAACTGATGGAGATGCTGTCGGCCCTCTTCCCCGATGCGAAGCGAATCTGTTCCATGCACTGCGCCGACACCAATGTCCACAACGTCGCAAAGCTGCGGGCCCGCAACGACGCTTCGCTTTCACCGGCAGTCACAGAGAAGAATGAACGGATCCGGCAAGCCGCTGTCGCCGCGGGCTTTGAAGTGCGCAACGTGTTCGGCGACGTCAGCAATCTGAACTTCTACAAGGAAATGGACCTGCACGTGGGCTATGAATGTCACGCCCACCTGAGCCTGCTCCGCTGGCGACGTCCCTCCATCCTGCTGGCGGAAGACGCTCGCGGTGTCGGCTTCAACACCACCTTTGGCATCGGCGAGTTCAACGCCTTCCATCGTTGCCAGAACGACCTTCCCCGCTCCAGCCGCGAGGGGGGAACATCCGGCTACTGTGTCAGCGTCGAAGAACTCGCCGTCGCTCCCCCCGACCAGATGGTGGTGTCACGGATTCGACAGTTCCTCCAGAATGAAGTGCGAAACCGATTTTTGCGTTTTGCCCACATCTCGAACTTCATCGACGAAATGTACCAGCAACGGATGGCACCGTTCCTGCGTTCGCTTCCGTAAGGCACGGGTCCAGCCAGCCTGACCCAAACCTCCCCAAAGCAATCCAGCACACCGCTGCGGCGCTGAGACCCTTTTGACTTCTGATGAACCCGTTCTCGCCACGCGAAGGCGAGCATTCATCACACAAATCGCTGGCTGCGCGGGCGGTGAAAAACGCAAGCTGCTCTCATCAGGAATCCAACAGCAGAGAAGAACCCCATCCGGCATGAAAGCATCTCTCGACTGGTTGGACTGGACAGTCCTGGCAGGCAGCCTGCTGGCGATCTTCGCGATCGGTTTTTTTCCTGGCTGCGGCAGAAGGACCTGGGTGAGTTCTTTCTGGCAGGGCGTTCCATGCCCTTTGCGATTGTGGCGATCAGCCTCTTCGCGACACTCTTCAGTACCATCAGTTTTGTGGGAGTTCCGGCGGAAGCCTATCAGAATGGGATCCTGACCAGCCTCACCTCATTCGGATATGCGCTCTTCACCCCTCTCGCCGTCTGGCTGTTCCTGAGATACTTCTTTCAGTCAAAAGAGACCTTTACCGCTTACGAGTATCTTGAGCGGCGATTCAACGTTTCCACCCGCGTTCTGGGTGCCTTGACGTTTCTGTTTGCCCGAGCGCTGTTCGGGGCGACTGTGATCTGCGCCGGAACACGGATTCTGAAAGCCTTGCTGAACGTGGAACCGGAGGTCACGGTCCTCATCATCGGCATCGCGGGAATCCTGTTTAGCACCTTCGGCGGCATGCGAGGAATGATGCTGACCGATGCGCTGCAGACGCTGATGGTGGTTGTCACGCTGGTGGCGATCATTCTCCGTGTCGGCTGGCTGATCGATTTCGACTTGGGCAGCTTTTATCGATATGTCGTGGAGCACGATCGGGTGCTTGGCAAGGTGACCACGCCAGAGTTCTATTCTTTCGACCCTCACACGCGCTACACGCTCTGGGTCTGGCTGTTCATTTCACTCACCATGCCGCTCCAGCAGTACGGCACAGACCAGTTGGTGGTGCAGCGCTTCTTGGCCTCCCGCAGTTATCGGGATGCCAAGAAGGCGATTGTGCTCAAAACGATCATCACGCCGATGTTCATCCTTTCCCTGTTCTTCATCGGCCTGCTGATGTTCTATTACTACTCCACAGCCGGAACACTCCCGGAGAACCTGCCGGCTGATCAGGTCATGGGACACTTCATGCTGACGCAGCTTCCAAGCCCGCTTCCCGGCTTGATCGTGGCAGGGCTGGTGGCCGACCTGATTTCTTCCCTGGCGGCCTCGGTCGGATCCCTGTCCACAGTCACCTGTGTCGATCTACTTAAACAGGTGGGTTGGCTCCCGCAGCAGGAACAGCAGCAGGTTCGACTCGGCAGAGGGTTGTCCGTTGCGTGGGGAGTGCTCCTCGTCGGCGTCGCGTGCCTACTGATCAGCCTGAGCAGCGGAATCACCACCATGATTTTCGAGATGGCGAACGTTCTGGCGTCGCTGTGGGGGGTGTTGCTGGTGGTGATGCTCGCTGGCGTGCTCACCCGCTGGGCCACAGCGACCGGTGCCACCGCAGCCCTCGCTGTGGGGCTCTGTCTCAACCTGACCCTGCCGTTCTACCTGTACTTTGGTTTTGCCCCGGCAGACCGAATCAGCTTCGCGTGGACCAGTGTTCCGGGAATGCTGGCGACCGCCCTGACTTTGGGAGTGGTCAGCTACTTTGATCCGGCTCGACAGAAGCGCACATCGCCGCTCGGCGAACGGGCGATTCTCTCAACGGCAGATCGGCCCGAATAGCCCCGACCCCGAAGCAGCCTCCCGAAGATGTGGAGCAGTGTGCCTGTCACCAACGTTGGCACGACGTCCGGGGGCTCGCAGCCTGATCCGGATCTCTCGACGATTCGCTTGATCTTCTCCGAGACACGGAATCGCTGCATTCGCCACCCGCCGCAACCGAACATTTCCTTCAAGAACGACGCTCTCTCCTCGAGCGAGTCGGGAATGCCGATGCGGGCGACAACTGCCAGTGTTTTTGCATGACCCGAGCATTGGCGATGCGGGACGACCACGAATCCGGGGCGGGAAACGGGGCCAATTGCTTCGCAAACGAATTATTCGCAGCCAAGGAAATCTGGAGAGAAATTCACCAAAAATTTCAAGCAACCTTCGAATTTTCTTGAATCCGACCTAGGAGATCCGAATTATCGAGTTTAGAATTCCCGTTCTCGTGTGACGGATGGCCGGAAACGTGTTGTCCTCGGCACCGACACACAACGCGTTTTATGGAAGTGTTTTGCGATGGCTGAAGGTACGATCAAGAAGAAGACGGACAAGGGCTTTGGATTCATCGATACGCACACCGGTGCGGATCTGTTTTTCCATGCTTCGAATCTCGACGGCGTGAGCTTCGACCAGCTGTACGAAGGACAGCAGGTAACTTATACAGAAGGCCGTGGACCGAAGGGTCCTCGCGCTGAGAACGTTCGCCCGGCATAATGCCGGCTGACTGTTCTGATGCAGTCCAGTACCAGGAAGTCGACCTTATCCGTCGACTTCTTTTTTTATGCGCTTCATCAACGCGAACAGTGCCAGTCCCAATGCCCCGGCCGGTCTCGAGTAAGAATTGGCCTGCAAGGTCAGCGAAGCCTGCATTCCGTACCGGACTCCGATACGATCGACCGCATGAACAAAGCCTTCATTCGCGAACCGGAATCTGACGGACGGGCCTACTGTCCGAGGTGTCAGGCCCTGGGCATTCCCGTGAGCGCCGGTCCGCTCGACACCCATGTCCGGGCCACTTCCCGGCAACGGCTGGGAGCGGCCGGCTGGTTCTGCAGCTATGCCCGCTGCGAGGTCGCCTACTTCGATCTGTTCAACGTGGTGGTCACCGTCGACGAGCTGCGGGAGCCTGTCTACCCTAAAGATCCCGACGCCACACTCTGTGCCTGCTTCGGCTTTTCGATGGCTGAGATCGAAGCCGACAATGAGGAAGGGACTCCTTCCCGAATTCGGGCTTTGCTTGCCCGTTCGCAGTCACCCGAGGCCCGCTGCGCCACTCTCGCGGCGGACGGCCGTTGCTGTCTGCGAGAAGTACAGCGGCTGTACATGAAGTTGCGCAGCGAAGGGCAATGAACCGCACACTGCTTGGGACAGGCTATTCCTTTCCATCCTCACGCAGAGTCCCGTCGCGGACGATTTCCCTGCATGCCAATGGCGCGGACGAGACCCGAGTGGAGCCCGGGGCTAAAAGCACTCAGTGTCGGTCTCGCAGCGAAAAGCGCGAACCGGGCAGGTAAACCGTCCTACTTCGTACAGGCGGGTTCCTGGATTCCCGGCGGATGGACAGTGAGCTGAAGTCCCGCCGAGACAGGAAAGACGCGTTCGCCCAAGCACAGGCGGCTTGACTCCCGAACGGCTCCCAGCTGATGAAGGGGTCCATGCCGATGGGGGTGTCGACGATCTGTCGGGAAGACTGGCAGGTGGTGAATGTGATCAGGCAGGCTTGCCTCATCCACCACCTGCTGGACACATTCTCAATAGCCAGCCGTTTTATCAACCACATTCAGCAGTGGCTCACCAGCACCGAACCGGCGAATATTCTCTTTCAGCAAAGCAGAGGCGCGCTCGTTCGTATACTCTGAAATTCCGGCAGTATGCGGGGTAATAATCACGTTGGGAAACTTCCGGAGCACATGCTCTGCCGGTAATGGCTCCGGGTCCGTGACATCGAGACCAGCTCCCGCCAACTTGCCGCTCCGCAACGCAGAGGTTAGAGCATCTGTATCCACGATCTTGCCACGGGCGATGTTGATCAAAAACGAGCCGTGCTTCATCGCAGCGAATGTGGTCTCGTTGAAAAGGCGGTCGGTTTCTGCAGTCAGCGGAACCGCAATCGCTACCACGTCGGCTTCAGGAAGCATCGACAGCAAGTCAGATGGCTGCCCGACCTTTTCGATGAACGTGGGAGCAGGACTCGCACTGCGTCTTGTGCCGATCACGCGCATTCCGAATGCGTGTGCTCTTTTTGCGATTTCGGTGCCAATGCCTCCTATTCCAACGATCAGAATTGTCTTTCCATCAAGGACGATCGGTTCAGCGGGCGCCCCCCCACCTGCCAGCGGACCGCGCGCGTCACCGGAAATGTGAGCAGGCAGGCCCCGTGTTAACGAGAGCAGCATGGCCATCGTGTGATCGGCGATGGCCGGCCCATAGACGCCGCGGAAGTTCGTGAGGACGATCGCGTCATTCTGCACAAGAGGCGGCATGGCGACATACCGGTCCACCCCAGCCCCCATTGCCTGCACCCAGACAAGCTTCGTCGCACCAGCGAGGAACTCCGGTGAGAGATACCGCGCATCGACTCCGTGGGCCTCGGCGGCTCTGGTGATCGCTTCAGCGGGGCTCAGACCACTGACGATCCGCACATTGGGAGCCTGTTGTTTCAGCTCCGCCAGTTCCGCATCGGCCATTTTCCAAGCAAAATAAGTCAGTTGCAACTTGTTTTCAGGCATGGGAATCGCTACTCGGGCATGACGCAACGAACCAATCTCCTCGGCAAGCTGTTGCGATGACGGGGCTCCCGCTGCTTGTCCACGGCCCTGGGGACCGTCAGCGCTCAGGCAGGGCGTGGTCAGAAGCAGAGTAGAAATCAGGCCGGCAATGATGATCAATCTGCAAGAGACGTTCATTAAGAAGCCTTTTAACGGTAGGGACTTTAAGCAGCCCTCGGATGAAGATTTTGCAACAACGACCGACACTCCGGCGGAGCTTTGAAAAGTCCGTGCAGGGAGACGGGATCACAGGTGGCCCGCCGAGAGGCCCCCGGCTTCAGGCCTGACAAGTCACCTGAGGACCCTAGGGAAGAGGCAGCCGCCACACTATTGACATGCGACGTCAACCTAAATGATATTGCACGCAATATAAGATTCGTCCCTCACTCTTTGCACGTCCGTTACGGGTGTTTTCTGCTCAGATTGTCGACAGAAATCACTCCTCCTCAACCTCGTGAGTGAATGGCGAATTTTCGGATGCCCTCACACTCCGACACGAACAATCCCGGGAGCCGATGATCCCGTCACTTCAAGGTGATTTGTGGGCAGGAGCTGGACACACCAGCGCCTGATCAAGCCTCATCGCCAGGTGGGAGCCGTTCGCGTATTGTGACTGATGAGGAACTGGTCCTCGCCACGCGGATGTCTGCATTTGCCCGACGAAACGCTTGCTGCCCGGGCACCGGCAATTGCAAACTGCTCTTGCCCTGATCGGCGGCGACCTGATTTCCTGAACACGAATTGAATTCAGCAAGCAGCGTCGCGCCCCCGTCAGCTGAAGCAGCCTCGCTGATTGACCCACCCTCGAAAGCCCTAATCTTTTCCTACCGAATGACTATCGTCGAACATATTAAAGTTGATCTGCGGGACCGGATCCATTCAGGCCGCCCGCTCCCCCAGAAAATGACACTCGAGTCTCTCGCAAACCTGTATCAGGTGAGTGTCACGCCGGTTCGCGCCGCTTTACGTGAGTTGATTGCGGAAGGGTTGCTGATCAAGGGTGACAATCGACGGTTAACCCCGGCCAAGGTCACCAAGCGGACGACCCACTCCGACAGCAATCCGCGTCCAGTGATTCCGCCAGACCCCAACGTCGCGCTGCTGGGGCAGGTCACGAAAGACCTGGTGCTGATCAGCCTTGAGGGGAAGCCCGTTTATATCCGCGAAAAAGAGACCGCGGAAAAATATCAGGTCACCCGTTCCGCGTTGCGAAACATCTTACACCGCCTGACGGGATCGGGGCTCCTGGAACACCTCCCCCGTCGTGGCTGGGTGATCCGTCCGTTCCGTCAGGAAGACATGTGGGCCTTCCTGGAAGTGCGTGAAATGCTGGAACTGAAAGCACTGGACCTGTCCCGCCCTCACTTGCGAGATGAAGATCTCCAGATGATCCTGGACGGCAATCAACTTCCTGCTTCAGAAGAAGTCGAGCCACTTGTCGACAATACGCTCCACGCGTATCTGATCGACAAGGCGGGGAACCCCTACATCCGCGACTTCTTCGAACGGCACGGCCGGTATTATGAAATACTCTTCGAATGGGAAGCCGGAGACCGCACCGCGTCTGTCGAGGCAATTCACCACCATCGCGAAATCCTCGAGGCGCTGTTGCTGCGGGACTGGAAGTCCGCCAAAAGAGCACTCTCACATCACATTCGCAGCAATCACCCGGTGCTGGTCCGCGTCGCTCACCGACACGGCTCATT
Organism: Planctomicrobium aquicomposti; assembly: GCF_051466325.1. NCBI lineage: Bacteria > Pseudomonadati > Planctomycetota > Planctomycetia > Planctomycetales > Planctomycetaceae > Planctomicrobium > Planctomicrobium aquicomposti. The sequence continues at coordinate 78,061 of NZ_CP195792.1, read as the reverse complement.
CTCAAATGCTGAATCACCCCACAGCAACGGCACTGCCTGACGGGTGCAAACAGGTCTCACACTCCCCCCGTGCCGACGCTTCTGGTTTACAGCAAAACAGTGATCGGCAGGTGGCCAGGCATCTCCCGCATCCGCCAGATGCGGGGGGCTCCGCTCAGACCGACCCCATCCCGGTTCGCTGCCGATGTTCTATTTCTGCCTGCCCGGGGCTCTGAACCAATACTCGGCAAACCTGTCACGAAAGAAGAAATCCGCCCCGCATTGAATGGGGCTGGATCTTCGTCGCGACACATGACGACGGAAACGCTTACCAGTCTCCTACGCTGCCATCCTGATAAAACACCTGCTGCGGCAGTTCCTGCTGAAAGGGATGCCGTGCCACTTCTTTCTCATTAATCGAGATCCCCAGTCCGGGCCGAGTGTTCGGCTGAACCGTCCGGGTCTTCGGATCCACGGTGAAGCCTTCCGAAACGACGTCATGTCGCCAGGGGACATCCGCGTGCACGGATTCGCAAATAATGTAATTCGGCTGCGAAAACCCAAACTCCAGCGACGCTGCAGTGCTCACCGGTCCCTGCGGATTATGCGGTGCCAGTGCGATTCGGTAGGCATCTGCGAGGGCAGCAATTCGTCGCGCCTCGGTGAATCCGCCGCAGTGCGTAATGTCGAGCTGGCAGATGTCACAGCCTCCCGCAGCGAAAACATCACGGAAGGCCGCCAGATGTGTCAATCGCTCGCCCGTCGCAATCGGCGTCACCACGCGTGAGTTAATCTTTGCCAGACCGTCGACACATTCCGGCCAGCAGGGCTCTTCGAGAAAGTACAACCCATACTGATCCAGCGCTTCGGCAAATCGCAACCCCATCGCCGGAGAGGGACGGGCATGACAATCGACAGCAATGTCGATGCTCTCGCCCACAGCGTCTCTCATCGCTGCCACGCAGGCTTCCGCCGCTTTCACCGGCTTGAGCCCTTCAATCGGCATCGTGGGAGGAACAGCCATGGTCTTGACCGCCGAAAACCCTTCCTCGACCGCCTGCACCGCCAGCTCAGCAAACCGCTTGGCCTCGTGCACGGACGTCTCGTAAAAATCCTCCATTCGGCCCCCGCCTAAGTGGCAATAGAGTCGAATCCGATCACGCACGGCACCGCCCCAGAGCTGGTGACAGGGAACCCCAGCCACTTTCCCGGCGATATCCCAGAGCGCCAGATCGATCCCCGCAATTGCGGTCGACCTCACGATCCCGTTGCCATGCCAGAAGTGCTGACGCCACATCATCTGCCACAAATACTCGATCCGGCTGGCATCCTGTCCGATCAGCAGCTGCGCCAGATCCTCGATGGATCCCACCACGCCCCGTGTATGCCACTCCAGGGTGGCCTCTCCCCACCCGATCAGACCGGGCTGGTCGGTGGTGATCTTTACGAAAATCCAGTTCCGCATTCTCGCGTTACAAACCAGAGCTTCGATCCGTTCGATTCGCGGACCCCTGTCCCCTTTGCGACGAACCTCCAGCGTACCTTTTTCCAGAAGTTGGCCGTCATGGCCATTTGTATGAGAGGTCTCACAATCCGAGAGCGACAGTGGCATCACAAGCTCCATTACTTTCTAGAGCGACTTTGAGGACGAACAACGAGCCATGCCGATGAGAATCAGGTCATTGCAGTGAACAGTCGATGTGACAAGCGAAATGAAAAAGAAGTTGAAACCGCATTCGTTTCCTTCCCTGACACACTCTGAACGGCATCACCGCGATGCAGCAGAGAATTGCCCATCGACAGATCTACGGCTCGAGAATGTCGATTGTCAGTTCGTTATTTCCACTTTGAATTTCAGCTGTCAAGCCGCTCTTCTCGGGGTCTGAATATCGCCGAGGAATCTTGATTCCCTGCATCTGAGCGACTTTAGCACTGCGGTTCGGATCTTGTGGATCAATATTGCCGGGCCCCATCACTTCGACCGCAACCTTGTAGTTGCCGAGGGGAATTCCCGTGCCGTACTGACTGATTAATTTAAATGTCCCCTCAGGTGTAATCTCCGCGCCGGAGGCAAACCCCGAATCGGAAATAAAAGAGATAATCCCCCCGGGCAATGGCGCACCTTTATAGACAACCTTGCCGGAGACTTCCGCAATCTGGATTTCCGGTTCCCCGCAGCCAGACCAAAGCACCACGCTCGACCACACAAGGGCGAGAGCCGCCACCTTCTGCTTCCAGAGTGCCACACGAAATCGAGCAAGACCAACTCGCGATTGCTGCCCGATTCCAACGCGTACCTGAGACATAAATCACACCCTTCAGTGGCGATGTCGATCTGAGTTCCGGAGCGGTCGCAAAATTCAAAGCGCTCGTGAATTTGCATCGCACCCAAGGCGCCTCACAGGAAATTCCGAACCTTTCCCGAACGCAAAAAAATGGGGGCGAGTCGGGAAACAGGCCCCCATCACCCATCCAACTAGAATTCGCCGATCGGAACCCCGTCGTCGCGAATCGCCAGGTATCTGAAGACTGCCATGTCGAGTGAATTCGAAATAAACGACACACCACCGTCGGCCCGCAATCCCATGATTCCGCCAACGTGGGCAGATTGCAGTCCTGTATTCGCTCCCTGAACGACGTTTCCACCTCCGTTAGTGGGGGTCTGCGTCTTGTAGCCGACCGCATACCGGACCGTGGTGAAGTTCCGGATATAGGCCCATCCACCCCAGGTATTCAGATCGGCCGCAGCGCCCGTGGCAGTGACCATTGGCAAGCCCTCAGCGGCCTGACCAATCCAGGCTCCGTATCGCACACTCGACCGCAGATCGATGGGAGTTCCAAAGGTGCTTGTCGACCAGTCCGACTGCTCTGCCACACAGAGGGTATTGGAAGTCCCATCCGTAATGTCCCGCAACGCAACCCCACCGGATGGAATGATCGTTCCATTACAGCAGGAATAGCCCAGCGATCCGTTCTTGCAGCGACCCTGGCCGGTCGGATCAGCCGAATTCGTGGGCGACGCTGACGCACCCGCAATCGCAGTGTAGCAGGCTGTCGTATAGTTCCCGTCCTGATCCAGGGGACTCAGTGAGCTCGACGGGCAATTCATATAGGCAGGAGCCGGTCGCAATTCACGCAGAATCGCACCATCATTGACCATTCTCCCCCACGTCAACCGGGAGTACATATTCTGCTGATCAACATAAGGGAGAATTCTCGCCCACCAAGAATAATGCCCATTGGCAATTCCTCCAATGGGCAGCATCTGGGCAACGTCATGATAATTATGAAGCGCCAATCCGATTTGCTTCAGGTGATTTCGACATTGCGTCCGCCGGGCCGCCTCCCGTGCCTGCTGGACAGCCGGCAGCAAAAGGGCAATGAGCACCGCAATAATGGCAATCACCACCAGAAGCTCAATTAATGTAAATCCGCCCGAACGTCGCACACTTCGCTGACGCATTCCAGTCTCCCCAAGCCAATTGAAATAACACAGAGAAATATAGGGACACGACTCATTGAATCGGCAATGGCAACTTCTGGAGAACGCCGAGCGGTACATTCTCAGGCTGCCGTCATCAACTTATTGCAAAAAGAACATCCCTGCGGCGGGCAGAGACAAACAGATGAAGGAACGACCCGAGACGACACCTGCCAGCAGCGACCGCAGGCAGCGCCCCAATAGCAACGCTGGCTACAACCGAGCACTTCACTTGGTGAAACCACACGACAGTCGCCAAGCCCGCGGCAAGGCATTGGCGACAGAATACAACTGACAGAATAGCTTTCATCGCACGACCGTCAACACGTACTTGTACTATTGTGGCCAAAAACAAAAAGATTGTCCTCGACAAACATGCATTGAATTCGCTCGCCATGGGGAACGTCACGACCTGACTTCCTCCAATTGAGCGATGGCTGTCGCCATGCGATCGGTCGCCTCGGCCAGTATTTCGAGTGACGTGGCGATTGAAAGCCGGATATAAGGCGAAAGACCGTAAGCCGACCCCTGCACCACTGCGACACGCGCCTCTTCAAGAAGAAAAAGGGCCACATCGTCGTCAGAGGTGATCACACGCCCATCAGGCCTGACTCGCCCGATCAGGGCAGCACAATTCGGATACAGATAGAATGCTCCCCCCGGACAAGCACAGGTCAGCGAAGGGATCTTACGAATGGCCTGAAGTGAAAAATCTCTGCGCTTCTGAAATTCGGCGGCTCGATCCTTCAAAAATCCTTGCGGCCCCAGCAAGGCGACGATTGATGCCGCCTGCGAAATGGATGAAGGATTGGAACTGCTTTGGCTCTGCAGCATCGCCATCGCTTTAATCAAAGCCTTCGGACCGCCCGCATAACCGATACGCCAACCGGTCATGGCATACGCCTTTGAGACTCCATTGACCGTGAGCGTTCGCTCCTTCAATTCGGGAACAACCTGTGCAATCGTCTGAAATTTTTGTCCGTCGAAAAGGATATGTTCGTAGATATCGTCGGTGAGCACGTGCACCTGCGGATGTCTCAGCAAGACCTCCCCGAGCGCTGCCAGTTCTTCACGCGTGTAGACCGCCCCCGTTGGATTCGACGGTGAGTTCAAGAGGAGCCATTTTGTCCGCGGAGTGATCGCCTGCTCAAGAGCGTGCGGACGCAGCTTGAAGCCGTCGGTCTCGGGACACGGCAGGACGACCGGTCGCCCTTCGCCGAGTAACACAATGTCTGTGTACGAAACCCAGTACGGGGCCGGCACGATGACTTCGTCCCCGGGACCGACTGTGGCCAGCATCGCATTGAAGATAATCTGCTTGGCACCGCAGGCCACGGTGATTTCGTTCACGCTGTATTCGAGATCGTTTTCCCGTTTGAACTTCTCGCTGATCGCCTTCTTCAGGGCAATCGTCCCGTCGGCGATCGTGTAGCGCGTCTCCCCCCTTTTCATCGCCTCAATGGCGGCTTCGACGATGTGCGGAGGCGTTTCAAAGTCGGGTTCGCCAAGGCCCAGACTGATCACGTCGATTCCCGATGCTCGCAGTTCTCCAGCACGGGCCGCCACGGCCATACTGGGACTCGGCTTGATTGCATCCAGGCGAGCAGCTGTCAATTTCACGACTCGATCCATTCTCAAAACGTTTGTCGACGATTCAGCAAAAACGAGACTTCACGGCGGGGTTTATTTGGACGCTGCCGGCTTGGAATACACATCGGTGTAGCGGTTTTCTCGAATGCTGAGCAGGATTTCTGCTTCGCGCACTTCCTGGGCATGCACCGCTGCCAGAAGATCCCGTGCTTTGACAGGAGAAAAGGCGACCACCCCATCCGCATCCCCGACGACGATATCACCGGGATTGACCACCATCCCTCCAATCGAAACCGGCACATTGATCTCGCCGGGGCCGTTTTTGTAAGGGCCGAGATGGATCACCGTGCGGGCAAAGCACGGGAAGTCGGAGTCAGCAATGGCGACCGAGTCGCGGATCGCTCCATCCAGAACAAACCCCGCAGCTCCGCGTGAAGCCGCAATGGCGACCATGATTTCGCCAATCAAGGCCCGGTGAACCGCTCCCCCGCCATCGACAACAATCACATCCCCCGGCTTCACCAGCTGGAGAGCCTTGTGGATGAAAAGATTATCGCCCCCCTGAGTCTTGACCGTCAGGGCCCGTCCCACCATGGGTTTCGTGCAGTTGTGAAAGGGACGAATCCCGAGCGCCCCGGGAACACGGTCCAGATTATCGCTGATTAATGGCGTCGCCGTTCGCCGAAATCCATCGAGGATTTCCTCTGTCACATCATGGCTCATCAGACTCTCCTGACTCTCTGCAGAATTCTTCGGAAACGGATCGGGCGGCAAACGGGTTCAGGCCATGGGACATAGACCCTTTTGACTTTTCAACTACCCGTGCTCGCCACGCGGAATCCAGTCTTTCAACAATCGAAACGCGGGCTGCGCGGGCACTGGAAAGAGCAACCTGCTCTAGCAGCACCAATGCTGCAGCATCTTGCCGTAAGTCTCAACGCCCTGCTGAAGTTCCTGCAGGCTGATCGACTCATCGCCCGTATGGGCCTGGGCAATGTCACCGGGCCCCATGACAATACATTGCTTGAGTTCCCCAAAGCGTCCGGCGTCGGTGCCACCAGCGAGCGTGCTCGGGGCAGGCTTCGATGAGAACTTCACGCACTCCTGGACGAACTGCGAATTGGCGTCGCAGAGCAGCGTCGGCACGCGAAAGATCTGTTCGTATTCCAAGCCATGCTTCTCGGCGATACTCCGGATGCGAGCGAGCAGTGAGTCGAAATCGATGCCGGGCATGGCCCGCAAGTGAATCGTGCAGACGCTCTTGACGGAGGTGATATTCCTGCCCGGATTATGATCGTTGACCCCAATGTTCATGCAGGTTGTGGAGGGCTGAAACCGATCATCTCGCCACTGCGGAGCCGTTTCCAGTTCCTGGTAAAATTCCTGCATGTCGTGCAGAAACGGAATCATCCGCCAGTTGGCGTTCGTCTGGCTTCCAAAGCTGGAATGCATGGCCTTGCCGCGCGCCGTCACCTGCAACACACATCCCCCCTTGTGTGCATGGATGACTTCGCATTGAGTTGGCTCGCCCACAATCATGCGGGTCTGCCCTTCGACCATTTCGCGATACAGCTTGGAGGATCGGGCAATGATCTCCGCTCCAATCGCTCCAATTTCTTCATCCGCTGAACAGCAGAAATAGAACGGAGCTCGTAAGCGCTGCTTGACCACCGCGGACACGGCGCTGAGCATGCAGGCCAATGAACCTTTCATGTCCGTTGATCCGCGGCCATAGAGTCGACCATCCCGGACCGTCGGCTGAAAGGGGCCATGTTCCTGAATCGACCAGTGCGGAGCCGGCACGACGTCAGAATGTCCGGAGTACGCCATGCCCCCCAGACCAGAACCCAGTTTGGAAACGAGATTGACCTTGGAAACGCCGTTGGGGTCGACGTATTCGACTCTTTCCGTTTCGAAGTTCAATTCGCGCAACCAGGACTCGAGCCGCTCTGACACCGGGAGGTTGGAACGTGAACTGACGGAATCGAATTCAATCAATTCACTCGCCAGCTGGACGGGATCAAGCATGAACGTCAAATCCTGTTGGTGATAGTCGAGGCCGCGCAGCGTCGCCGAATTCCGACTTTCGGCCGCCGTCTAATGTCGATTCCAGCACGACCCCGAGGAGTCTGCTTGTCAAAAAACAGTTCACTGATTTACGCGATGATTTCGCGAATGGGCTTTCCATGATCGATTTCCAGTCGCTTCCGACCGGGAATCTCCAGCTTGCGGGAATCGAGCCCGAGTTGGTGCAGGATCGTGGCATGGATGTCGGTGACGTAGTGACGATCTTCAACAGCGTGGAAGCCGATTTCGTCGGTCGCTCCGTGCACCACCCCCCGCTTGAGACCGCCACCGGCCATCCAGACGGTGAATCCAAAGATGTGGTGGTCACGACCGTCCGCTCCCTGTGAACCCGGGGTGCGGCCGAACTCCGAGGCGAACACAACCAGCGTTTCATCGAGAAGTCCGCGCCGGTCCAGATCTTCCAGGAGCGCACCGATGGGCTGATCGACCTGCAGGGCATTTTCTTCGTGGTTCGCTTTCAGGCTGCTATGGGCATCCCATGAACCCTGAGCGACCACACTCCCGTGGTAGACCTGAACGAACCGCACTCCTTGCTCGACCAACCTGCGGGCAGCCAGCAGCTGCATGCCGAATTCCCGGCAGTGCGGCTTGTCGAGTCCATAAAGCGCGTGCGTTTCCTTCGTTTCTTTTGAGAAATCGACCAGGTTCGGAATCGAAGTCTGCATCTGGAAAGCGAGCTCATACGAGGCAATCCGCGCAGCGAGCGCCGGATCGTTCGGATACTCGATTCCTCGCATCGCATTCAGCTCGCTGATCAGGTTCTGGCCGATGCTTCTGGATTCGCGGGACACAGGCCGTTCGGGAGATCCGTAATCCAGCGGATTGGAAGGATCGATCCTCAGCGGGACGGAGTCGTGAGTCGGTCCGAGGTAGTTCCCTTCGCGCTTGAAATGGGACTCGCGCTGGCCGATGGAAATGAACTGCGGGAGATTGTCGTTGATCGCTCCCAGACCGTAATGCACCCAGGCCCCCAAGGTGGGGAACAGGCCATCATTCTTGTGACGACCGGTGTGGAACTGGACCTGGGCTCCGTGGTTACTGTCGGTCGTCCACATCGATCGGACAATCGCCAGCTTGTCGACCTGGTTCCCGATGTGCGGGAACCAGTCGCTGATTTCGACTCCGCTTTCACCATACTTCCGAAACCCGATTTGCATTGGGTACAGTGTATTCCGCTGCTGGCCATTGGCATCCAGCGCTGCAACTTTTTCGATCGCCAGCTTCTTGGGATCCTGAACGTCGGCAAACGGGGTTTCCCCAATCGTTTTGCCGCCGTACTTCGTCAGCATCGGCTTGGGATCAAAGCTCTCCATCTGACTGACGCCCCCGGCCATGAACAGCCAGATGACGCTTTTCGCCTTGGGAGGAAAGTAGGGCTTTCCGGTCGGCGGTGCCCAGTCTGCGCGGGCCACACCGTCACGATTCAGCATCGCCCCCAGCGCCAGGCCGGTAAATCCCATACCCATATCTGCGAGGAATGCCCGGCGAGGCGGCAATTGTCCTAAGGGAGAGAACATGCGGTCATCCTTTTGGAAGTCAATCAGCGAAGCGTGACAAAGTCATTGTGGTTCATCAGTGCCCAGACCAGATTCGATCGCGCCTGCTCCGCAGACCCGCCTTCAATCGATTTCCAGCGCTCCATCGCCTCCAGGCAAACACGCAATTCCTCCTCAGTGGGATGCATCCCCAGAAGGGTGATAAATGCCAGCTCGAGAAAGTCAGCATCGTTCGACGTCTGACCAGAGAGGCGATCGGAGATCTGCTGAGAGGCGTCCAGCACCATTTCGCTGTTCATCAGCGCGAGTGCCTGCTGGGGAATAATGCTCTCGTCACGTCGATAACACTCCCCAGCATCGGCTTCGTCGAATGTGGTGAGAAACAGATTTCGCTGTCCATTCGAATGGAAGAAATAGATGCTGCGGCGATTCGATGTTTTTTGTTGGCCGGCCTGAACGGGAGGGCCTCCCATCTTGAAATCGAGCTTGCCAGCTTCTGCCAGAATCGAATCCCGCACTACTTCCGCTTCAATTCGAATCGGATTTCGACGCCACCAGTAGTGGTTGTCCGGATCGAGTTCCACATTGCGTTCAGCCCCTTCCATCGAAGAACTGAGCCGGTAGGTGGCTGATGTCACCAGGAGACGATGGAGGTGCTTCAGGCTCCAGCCATTGTCCATGAACTCAACCGCGAGCCAGTCGATCAACTGGTCATGCACCGGATTCGGGCTGTTCCGTCCGAGATCGAACGGAACGATCGCCAACGGAGTTCCAAAGTGACGGTTCCAGAGATGATTGACCGCAACCCGCGCTGTCAGTGGATTTCGCCGGTCTGTGATCCAGTTCGCCAGCGCTGTGCGGCGACCAGTGCTCGTCCCCAGAATCGGAACATCAGGGTCATCATAACGGGTGTGCTGGAACCGGGTGGTCACCCACTCTGATCCCTTGAGCAGCGAGAACTTGTCAGTGGGGAGAACTTCCGCGTTCAGCTCTTTCGTTGCCTGTTCTACGGCAACCTGGGCCTTCGCCAGATTCTCCTCGAGCGCTTTGCGATTCTCATCCTGGGCCCGTTTCATCGCGAACTCCGCGGCCAGCAAATCGCGACGGGCTTTCTCAGCCATCAGTTGCCGCTCTGCGACGATGGCAGCGACTCTCGACTTGGCCTGACTCTCGGGATCGGCGTTGCTGTCTTGTTGGGCAAGCACTGCTGCGGCGACAAGTTCAATCCGCTTCTGGTCGACCGTCGCCACGAGGACGTCGGCCTCTGCCAGTTCGAGAGCCTCTTCAGGACCTTGCGGCAGCGAACCATCAGACTCCAGAAGATTCACGGAGGGATCCAGAGCTTTCAGTTCGAATTCATCGAAGTCGGCGACAGCATCAAAGGTCATGATCCGGAAGGCCCCCTCCCGACGCGCCAGGGGAGTTCGCCAGGAAAGCACTCTTTCCCCATTGATCGTGACATTGGCGAGGTTGCCGCGCAAACAGACCCGCAGGGTGTAGTCCTTATCCACATCCAGCGAGAACGGCTGTTTTCCGTCTTCCGGAGAGTTCCACTTACCGTCCTTGAGATAGGTCCCCTGAATTTTGCATTCGCCAGCTGTTCCGCTGATGGAAATCATCTGGCGGGTCTCAGGAACGCTTTTCGTATCCGCCGCAGAAGGAATATCGAACACGAAGCCGATATTTCGTCGAGCATTGCCGGCGAGTACGCGGAACTTCAGAGTGGCGTCGAAGTTCAGCGGAACTTGTCCCTGCAGCGTGAGTGACGAACCGACGGCCCCTTCTTTTGTCTGTCTGAGTGCACCGGCCCGCTCCTTCCAGCCATTGCCGGACACCTCCCAGCGGGAACGGTCCAGTGTGTCAAAGGTGTCTTGAATGGGCTGAAACGATGGTTCACCACTCTGACCCGATAACTTGGCGAGTTGCTGGGCCTGCTCTTCGTGAAGTGTTTTCTGGGCCAGATCGCGGGCAGCCGTCGCCGCCTTCAATCGCTGCTTCGCCAGTGCTTGATGGTTTTCCAGCACCCACGGGCGAAGCCCCTCCTGCCAGGCGACATCAGGAAGTTTGACAGGTTCCACAGCGAATTCGTCGAACTCCAGCAGCTTGGGAACTCCCGGAGGAATGACTCTCGACTTGTCGGGATTTGAATCGTCCCCGCGCACGAACAGGTACGTCGGAGCATCAGGCAAGCCATCGAATGCTCGGGGGATGCCGTTACGAGTGAGGTCGGGCTGGTTCGGCACCATATCGACTCGCACCTGATAGGGCTCAAAGAACGCCCGCATCTTGTAGAAATCTTCCTGGGCAATCGGATCGAACTTGTGATCGTGGCACTTCGCACAATTCAGCGTCAGTCCGAGAAAGCCCTTCCCGACGTGTGTCACCACATCGTCCAGCCAGATCGTCCGATTGAAGATGTAGAAGTTACGGGCCAGAAATCCGGTCGCCCGCAGCTGGTCGGGATCATCTGGTGCGAGTTCATCCGCCGCCAGCATCATCCGCACCATCTGATCGTAGGGAGTATCTTTGTTTAACGACTCGATCATCCAGTCGCGCCAGTGCCAGACATGCCGGTGGCTGACTCGAATCTGCGACCCCAGCCCCGAGGAATCGGCATAGCGCCAGATGTCCATCCAGTGTCGCCCCCACCGTTCGCCGTGCCGCGGGTCATTCAGCAGCCGGTCAACCGCTTTCTCGTACCAGTCAGGCGAGGGATCCGTCTCGAAAGCGGCAATCTCCTCGGCGGTGGGAGGGAGCCCGATCAGATCCATCGAGAGGCGCCGTAACAGGACAATGCGCGAGGCTTCCGGCTGTGGAACCAGCCCCTTTTGTTCATAACCGGCAGCGATCCAGGCATCGATTGGGTTTCGCACCCAATTCGAATTTTTCACTTCCGGCAAACTGGATCGCTCGATCGGACGGAAGGACCAATGAGAACTCGGATCCGCTTCCGGCACCTCATCGGCAGGGGCGTGAGCCCCTTCAGCGATCCATTTCTTAATCAGTTCGATCTGCGCGGCATCGAGAGGCTCCCCTTCGTGTTCAGGCGGCATCCGCATGGCCACGTCCGTGGTAGCAATCCGCTCCAGTAGCAGGCTCTCCGCAGCCTCGGCCCCGGGTAAAATCACCTCCCCCGAGTCACTCCCCGCCAGCAGCTGACTTGCGGTATCGAGCCGGAGCCCTCCCTCCTGCTTCAAAGCCCCGTGACAGGCATAGCAATGCTTCTTCAGGAGCGGCTTGACCTGCGACAGATAATCAACTTTGCCCTCCTCAGCCCGGACCGCCCCACATTGCGCGCCCGCCAAACAGATGACTACTCCCAAAAGCTGCCGCAGGCTCCGCATGACGTTCCTTTTTGGAAATTCAGATCACCATTTCACACGAGCGCATACAATCCAAGCCAACCCCACCACCACGACACCTGCCATCACCAGACGACCAAGTGTTACACTGCCGCCAACAGCGGACAAGCTGCTTTCTCGCCCCAAACGACTTCGCCCTGAAACCAAACAGGGCAGATCATGTCACGAACACCCGAAGCACACCGCAAAAAGAATCAACCCAGCAAGAACGCCCAACAGCCCCAGCCATTTCCCGCTCGAACAGGATCCAGTCAATCTCACTGCGAGCAATCAACCAGCACGCCAGAGCATCGTTTACAATCGATCATGGGCCTTGGTCGGACAACGAAATGTACTTGCTATTGTTTTCAAAATCAAGTATTTTATCGACAAAATCAAATTCAGACCTTGATCGTATTTGCAAATGGAAACCGTGCCTCGAAAATCGTGATTTCCCGTCCCGTGATGGCTTCCGCGGTCCCATTTCCCATGCACCACCCCTCTGTTCATGAAAGCCGTCACGGAGCTTTTCGCGGCCGTATCGGCGTTGCTCAGTGTGACATCACTCCGCCGATCGGAGTCTTCTCTCGCTGCTGGGGCGCAGCGACACACGATGTCGCGGAATCCATCCACCGCCCATTGATCCTGGGCGCGATCGTACTCGCCAGTTCCGAACGGAAGGCTCCACTGGTCCTGATCTGCGCGGACTTGGTCGGCTGGAGGACCCCGGAGGCGATGGGTGCATTCCAAGACCGTCTGTTGAACGAGCTCTCTCTTCCTCCGGAAAACCTGATCTTCTCGATTTCGCACACGCATTCGGTCCCCTCACTGGCAATCACGGACGAGGAACTTCCGGGCGGCGATCTGCACCGGGAGTGGATGAACTCACTTCCCGAGCGCATTGTGTCGACTGTCCGGGAAGCCACAGCCGGAGCCTTCGACGCCACGCTCGAATGGGAAACAGGAACATGCTCTCTTGCTGCGGTGCGTGATTTCCGTGATCCCAATCCTGAGCGCAAACGGTTTCTTTGCGGCTACTCTCCCGAAGCGCTTGCCGACGACACCGTTCTGGTCGGACGCATCACCGATTCAGAAGGAACAGTTCGCGGCACCATCGTCAACTATGCCTGCCATCCCACGACTCTCGCCTGGCAAAACAGGTCACTCTCTCCCGATTACGTGGGTGCGACACGCGAGGTGATTGAAACAGCGACTCGGGCTCCCCTCTTTTTCATTCAGGGAGCTTCCGGTGATCTCGCTCCGCGCTACCAATACACCGGAGATCTCGAAGCTGCCGACAATAATGGCAGACAACTGGGTTACGCCGTTTTGTCCACATTGGCGGGCATGCATCCTCCCGGACAGAAGCTGGTCTTTACCGGCGTCATGGAATCGGGAGCTCCACTCGCGCTCTGGAACCATCAGCCCGACGAAAGTTCTCAACGACTGGAATGCTCACGGACCAGCGTCAACGTCCCGTTGCGAGTCCTGCCGACGACGACAGAGCTCCAGCAGGCTTTCGCTGCCTGCACCGACAGAGCCCAGCAAGAACGGATTCGGCGCAAATTCAGAGTTCGACAGGCTCTGGGAGACGGAACAACCTACCCGCTCGCGCTCTATACGTGGCGTATCGGCGATGCGGTTCTGGTTGGCAGCCTGGCCGAGCACTATTCGATTTTCCAACAGGAATTGCGACGCCGCTTTCCCGACCACCCAGTCGCCTGTGCAAACGTCATTAACGGGAGCTCACTCGGCTATCTCCCTCCCGCAGAACTCTACGACGAAGACATTTACCCCGTCTGGCAGACTCCGTTCGATCGGGGAAGCCTGGAACTGACACTCGAAGCAGCGAGCCAATCCATTCATGACATCCTCTCGACATGAAACCGCCTTGCATGGCGTTCTGCCCGTTTTACATACCCCGTTCCATCCCTCCGGCGAGATCGATCGCGAAACGCTAAGCCGTGAGATCGACTGGGCATTCAACGTGGGAGCTGACGGTGTCGTCGTCGCCATGGTGAGTGAAGTCTGCCGCATGACGAACGCACAACGTAAGGCACTGGCAGAACAGGTTTGCCACGATGCGCGGGGACGAGGCTTCTCGGTGATCAGCGTTGGAGCGGAGAGCACATTCGAGGCCTGCGAGCTGGCAAAACACGCCGAGTCTCATGGAGCGAGTGCGGTCATGGCCATCCCTCCGATTGCCACCCGCCTTTCATCCGCTGCCACCAAAGACTATTTCGCTGCCATCGCCGAGCAGATTTCCATCCCCCTGATCGTGCAGGATGCTTCAGGATATGTAGGAGCTGCGATCTCGCTGGACGTTTATCTCGACCTGCTGGAACGCTTTGGGACGGAACGAATCTTCTTCAAGCCCGAAGCCCACCCCCTCGGCCCGAACCTGTCACGCTTGCGGGATGCGACTCAGGGTCAGGCCCGGATATTCGAAGGGTCCGGTGGGATCAATCTGGTCGACTGCTATCGTCGAGGCATCCAAGGAACCATGCCCGGCACCGATCTGCTCGATGTCATCATCGCACTCTGGCAGGCACTGCAGGACGACGACGAGGAGCGAATCTATCAGCTTTCTCTCCCATTGTGCGGACTCGTCGCCCTGCAGCTCTCCGCGGGATTGGACGGGTTTCTGGCGATTGAGAAGTACCTGATGAAGAAGCGGGGACTCTTTCCGAACACACTGCAGCGTCAGCCGGTCGCCTGGGAACTCGACGACGAAACTCGTCAGGAAGTGGATCGGCTGTTTGCCCGCTTGCAGGCATCGCTCCGATCGAGCAGTGCCGGCAGTCGAGGCACCGGAGACAACGCCTGACGGACGACTGATCTCACGTAAGCCCCGGCTCATATTGGCATCGACTGCTCTCCCCCGCTTCGTCGTTCAAACATCAAGTCAGGATCGAGTGCATGCTGTTTCAAGATGACAAAGTGGCGGAGCCGGCAGCTGCAGACGAGGTCCTGCGGGATGACATCCGCTCCGTTCGAATGTCCGCACCCGAGCCGGACCTCGCACAAGCACGCCCGACGACTGTCCGTTACCGGGTAATCGCCTGGCTGTCGATGGCCTCCTTTCTGGCTTATCTCTGCCGAAACGCCCTGGGAGTTGCCGAAAGCCGCATTCGCGAAGACCTCGGATTGACGCTGACACAATCCGGCCACTTCATGGCGGCCTTCTTCTGGACGTATGCCCTCTTTCAGGTGCCGACGGGTGCGTTTTCCCATCGGTACGGGACCCGTGTCGCCATGACGATCTTCGTGGTCGCGTGGTCGCTGTCGATGTTCGCCACGGCCAACTCTCCCGTTTTCTGGATGCTGATCATCACCCAGTTCGTGATGGGAACTGCGCAGGCGGGCTTCTTTCCGGCAGCGACGAATTCCATGAAGTACTGGATGCCGATGTCGAGACGATCACTGGCGGGCGCGCTGCTCGGTGTCGGCATGCAATCCGGCGCCATCGTTTCCGGCATCGTGACCGGGGAATTACTGGGATATATGAGTTGGCGCTGGGTCTTCATGCTTCTGTCGATTCCTGGAATCGTGTGGGCAGTCGCCTTCTACATTCGGTTCAGAGACCGGCCGGAACAGTGCCCCGAAGTCAATACAGCAGAACGCGAGTTGATCCTGGCCGGCCGCCCCTCTGAACAGGTGGCCGCTTCTCAGAAAGAGACCGGGCCGACCGACTGGAAAGCGATTCTCCGCCACCGGGGACTCTGGATGCTCTACGGCCAGCAGATCTGCCGGGCTGCCGGATACATGTTCTTTGCCAGTTGGTTCCCGACCTTTCTCCAGCAGACCCGCGGCGTTTCGATCGCCCAGTCCGGCTACATGCAAGGCATCATCTTTGCCGGAGCGATGACCGGTAGCATCGTCGGCGGACTGCTCATCGACTGGATCTGGAAGCGAACCGGAAATCTGCAGCTGAGCCGCTGCGGAATCGGTGCAGCCGCCCTCGGCACGTGCGGACTGCTCATCCTGGGGAGCTGGTTTGTGGAAGATGCCCGGATTGCCATCGGTCTGCTGGCCGTCGGAGTGATGTGCGCTTCACTGGCAGGTCCAGCGATGTTTTCGACCGTGATCGATATCAGCGGTGCCCGGGTCGCTCAGGTCCTGGGAGCTGTCAACATGGCTGGCAACCTGGCTGTTGCTGCCTGCCCGATTCTCGTCGGGAAGCTGTTCGAATTGACGGAGAACTGGAATCTGGTGCTGCTGCTCTTCGCGGGAATTTATCTCACGGGAGCTGCCTGCTGGGCATTTGTGAATCCACGAGTCGGAATCTTCAAAACTGAAACCTCTCCCGCCGTGAGCTGACTGTTTGCAACGGGAATTTTTTCATCACCTCGCCCGTGATGGCTACCAGGGACGACGCGTCCCCCAAATGCGAGGTCGTCTGTGATCATGCCACGAGCAGTGATACTCCTTGCGGTCCTGTTGATGTGGACCAAATCCCTGGCCGCACAACCACCGCTGTTTGATGCCTATCCCGAGGTTCACCCACCGTATTACAGCGTGCGTTATGAGGCGTCGACGCAGCCAGGCGGACTTGTCTTCGCAGCGAATTTCACCGTCTGGATTCCGCCGGACATCAAGTCGCTACGCGGTGTCATTGTCCGTCAACATGGCTGTAGCGAAGTCTC
Source organism: Planctomicrobium aquicomposti (assembly GCF_051466325.1). Classification (NCBI taxonomy): domain Bacteria; kingdom Pseudomonadati; phylum Planctomycetota; class Planctomycetia; order Planctomycetales; family Planctomycetaceae; genus Planctomicrobium; species Planctomicrobium aquicomposti. The sequence continues at coordinate 61,440 of NZ_CP195792.1, read as the reverse complement.
CTGCAAGTCGGGCCTATCCGGAGCTTTCGATCTGCATTGGCAGGCGCTCGCCAGAAAACATGACTGCGCGCTGCTGAGTCCCGCATACGAGAAGCCTGACGGACAGGACTGCCAGCTGTGGTGTGATCCTCGCAATGGTTCCAGCGATACTTTTCAGAGAAGCCTCGTTGACTTGGGAAACCTTTCAGGCCATCCCGAACTCGCCGAAGTTCCCTGGGCCTTGTGGGGCCATAGCGGCGGAGGACATTGGGTCGGAGGGATGGTGCTGCTGCATCCGGAGCGAATTGCCGCGGTCTGGATTCGTTCGGGAGTTCCCTTGCTGGAGCCATTGTCCACCCATCCCACGGTCAAGCCGCATACGGTTCCGGAAGGTGCACTGGAAGTACCGATTATGTGTAACCTCGGCGCGACCGAGGGGGTGAGCGTCAAAGAGGGACGTTTCAGCTTCATGTGGCCCCTCAACGAAAAGTTCTTCAACGCTTTACGTTCGCGAGGGGGGCTGATCGGCGTCGCAGTCGATCCGCTGTCAGGACACGAATGCGGGAATCAACGTTATCTGGCGATCCCGTGGTTCGATGCCTGCCTGAGTGCCCGACTTCCCGCTGCGAAGGGTGAATCACTGCGATCGATGAGTAACGATCAGGCATGGCTGGCTCCGCTCACCGGAGGAACAGCTGTTCCGTTGGCACACTTCGCAGGAGATTCCATGAAGGCTGGCTGGCTGCCGGACGAGGCCACCGCGCGTGCCTGGATGGACTACGTTCGCGACACCGGAGTCATAGACACCACGCCACCCCCCGCCCCCTACAATGTTCGTCTGCAGGGAAATCTCGTGACCTGGGAAGCCGAAGCGGATTTCGAATCGGGCATCGCCGATTTCCTCATCGAGCGGGATGGCGTCCTCCTCACCTCGGCAAGCCTGCCTGCAAAAGAAGTCTTCGGACGGCCGACGTTTCAACAGCTGCAATATGGCGATACTCCCGTGCAGCCGCTGGTGCCGCTCTCTTTTACAGACACACATCAGACTCCCGGAACACAGCACGTCTATCGCGTCATCACGGTGAATACGGTCGGGCGACGCTCAGAGCCCAGTGCCGCTTCGAACCTGGTGGAAGGCCCCTAACCGCGTCGTGTTGGTGAGGGGTGAGATTCAGGCTCACTCCGATTCCCCCTCGCGCTCGACGGGTGAACACGATTCTTCCTGACAGGACATCAATGAATTCCTGTCCACCGTGCCAAAGTGTTCCCCCCTGTTCGCCCGGCTGCACCGTCAACACGAACGGCTCGACCTACTTCGGACGCATCTCCAGGCCGAGTGCCTCATCGACAAAATGCTGTTCGACGACTGTATTCTGTTCGACGACTGTGCCACGCGGAAACGGGGGCAAGCGCACTGCACACGATCACACGTCCAGATCTTTCACATCCAGAGCATGCTTCTCGATGAACTCACGGCGAGGTTCGACATGATCTCCCATCAGCACGCGGAAGATCTCCTCCGCACCGGCCACATCTTCCAGCGTCACCTGCATCAGCAGGCGGGTGGAGGGGTCCATCGCCGTTTCGAACAACTCTTCGGGGTTCATTTCCCCCAGACCTTTGAAGCGGGTGTAGGTCAGTCCCCGGGCACCCAGGTCCCGCAACGTCGGCACCAGTTCCCGTAGCGACTGCAGTCGACGCGGTGTCTCGTGCCCCTGAATTTCGTAGGCGAACACTTGTTCCGCGTTCTTGGGCGGGGCCGGAATGAAATCGTTCAGGGAGAGCTGGAACTGTTCCTGCAGCGTCCGGATGACCGTATTAATCGTCCGCGCTTCAATAACGTCGATCGTTGTCAGGGCTTCCGCGGCAGCAGCGTCATCTGCGGCCCCGGCCTCATCTGAAGCGGCTGCGGCAGCCTTCCCTGCCTGCTGCGCAATGACGAATTGATCGAGTTCATCCCGCGTGGCAAACCAGTGTTCTTCCGTCCCGCGATAGACCCGATACCGCGGCAGCAGCCCGTCGGCGGTGGCGTGGTCCCGTGCGACCTGTCGCAGGACAACTCCGCGGCGTTCCATTGCTTCCAGCGGTTCTTCGATTCCGCTCAGCACCTCCGAGAGCTTTCGCAGGGCCTCGCCGGTAATCTCCCGAGGTTCCGTGAGTCCCGTCGGTCCCCCATTGACAAGACTTTCGCGGGGGTGCAGCACGAGCGTCGCCCCTTCCAGACCCAGGTCGAGCAGTTCCCGCATCATCTCATCATGGGTCTGCACGTAACGAGGTTTCGGATTCCGTTTGCCTTTCGGAATGACACGATAGAGCGGCGGCTGGGCAACATAGACGCATTGCTGTTTGACCAGTTCCCGCATGTGACGGAAGAAAAAGGTCAGCAGCAGCGTGCGGATGTGGGAACCGTCGACGTCGGCATCGGTCATCAGAATGATCTTGCCGTAGCGACGCTTGGCGATGTCCTGTTCTTCCGCCAGAGGGGTGATGCCGATCGCTTTGAAGATCGCGGTCACTTCGGTGTTGGCGAGCACCTTGATGAGCTGCGCTTTCTCCACATTCAGAATCTTCCCTCGCAGGGGGAGAATGGCCTGAGTCCCCGAATCGCGACCGGTATCGGCCGACCCACCTGCCGAGTCTCCTTCCACCAGGTACAGTTCAGAAACATCGAGGGCATGGTTCCGGCAGTCGCGCAGTTTTTCCGGCAAACCACCTCCGGAAACCCGGTTCTGGCTGCGTGCCATATCCCGCGCTTTGCGAGCCGCTTCGCGGGCTTCCGCCGCACGCAGACCTTTCTGACAGATCAGCTTGGCGATCGCGGGGTTTTCTTCGAGGTACTTCGACAGGACATCTCCGGCGACGGAATTGACTGCCCCTTCGACTTCCGGATTGGTCAGTTTGATCTTGGTCTGCGATTCGAACTGGGGATTCGGAATGCGGACGGTCACCACGCCCGCCAGTCCTTCGCGGAAGTCATCACCGGCGGGATTCATGTCTTTGAACAGATTGGCATTCTTGCCGTAATTGTTCAGGGTGCGGGTCAGCGCGGTCTTGAATCCGGAGAGATGTGTTCCCCCCTCCGAGTTGGAAATCCCGTTGGCAAAGCAGCGGACACTTTCCGAATAGCCATCGTTCCACTGCAGGGCGATATCGACTTCGACCGCCTCGACAGCACCACGAATCCGGATCACGTCCGGATGCAGCGGCGTCTCGGTGCGGTTGATCCACTTCACAAACTCAGCCAGGCCATCGTCGTAGTGGAATGTGTCCGACTGTCCGGTCCGCTCATCCATCACATGAATCCGGATGCCGGCGTTGAGAAACGCACAATCCTGCAGGCGCTTGTGGATGGTGTCGTAGTTGAACGTCGTGTTCGGGAAGATGGTCGCATCGGGCTTGAACGTGACCTTGGTTCCGGTCAGTTCGGTTGGCCCCCCTTTGGTCAGGGGAGTCTCCAGCCGCCCCTTGGCGAATTCCATACGCCAGACAAACCCCTTGCGGCTGACTTCCACTTCCAGCCATTCGCTGCAGGCGTTGACAGCGGTAATCCCCACGCCGTGCAGACCACCGGTACCGACAGCATAGGCCTTGCGATCGAATTTCCCTCCGGCGTGGATCTCGGTGAAGACCACCTCGAGCGCCGACTTCCCCTTGTCCTTCATCGTCTCGACCGGAATGCCGCGGCCATCGTCCGTGACAGAGACCGTCCCGTCACCGTGAATCTGGACAGTCATCGTCGTGGCGAAGCCGTTGGCGAATTCATCGAGAACGTTGTCGGTTACTTCGTAGACCAGATGGTGCAACCCAGCCAGATCGGTGCCGCCGATGTACATCGCCGGCCGATGGCGAATCCCTTCGATCCCCTCCAGATGCTGAATCGTGTCCGCGCTGTAGTCTTCGGAAACCGGCTTGTTTTTGGGTTGGTCGCTCATCAGTTCCTTTGCACTCCCTAAAAATCCATTTTCCATGGCAGAGGTGATTACCGGTCACGGTGCTTTCTGTGAAAGCCTTCCGCTCCGCTTCAGCTCTTCCGGGCTTTCCCTGGCTCAACGGCTCCGCAGCACGAATTTCAGATCCCGGATCCGTGCTGCCGAGGAATCGGCCTTCAGCTTTTCAAACAACTCCACTTTGTGAAATGCCACCAGCTGGCTCAGCAGAGCCGAATTGGCAACCCCGATCGACAAGACTCCATTCCTGACACCCAGCACCCGGGTTTGCGAGGCATACTCCGCAGGCACGATTTTCTGCCAGAGTTCACCCCATTGATTCTCGGAGCGAACCCGGCCGTATCCCCGGAGTGCGAACAGCGTCGACAGCACCTCGCCAATCGTCTGCGGTTCCCCCTCCTTGATGGAAGGCGAGCCCGTCCGGCGTCGCGGTGTGCTGTCTCCGTTTTTCCTCCGTTCCATGGTGCGGGAGACCTCTTTCATTCCCTGAATCACCTGCCCGAAGACAGACGTCCGGCTTACGCGTCATCCCGTGACAAGGGCATGACGACGTAGGTGTAGTTTTCATCCGCTTTGAAAACCGCTGCGCTGTTGCCATCCACGAGATTCAGCGTGACCGGACCGGCGGAATCGAGAACTCGCAGGAATTCCTGCACGTAGCGTGGATCAAACGTGATCAGCACTTTCTCTCCGGAATAGCTGATCGGCAGTTCGATGCGTGACGTTCCCACATCCTGCCCGACGCTGGTCAGGGTCAGGGTGCCCTCTTCGAACTGGAAATCGACGCCGCGGCTTTCCTCATTGGTGACGATCATCGCCTGACGGACAGCCGAGAGGAATGGCCCTGCCACCAGTTCGATGGTTGTTTCGTATTCACTGGGGATCACATCCTGATAGCGGGGGAAGCGACCTTCCACGAGTCGGGCGTAAATGGTCGACAGGCCGCTTCGCACGAGGACGTGACGAGCGTGGACCGCCAGATGGACTTCCTGATCGTCATCGTGAATGGAGCGCTCCACGAGCGACATCGCCTTGGCCGGGACGACCGGCTGGCCCCCTTCCTCCTGAATGTTCCCCTGCGCTGCACAGTGCGTGCGATACACCGCCAGTCGACGGCTGTCGGTGGCAGCCAGCGTGAGATGATCCTGGGCCAGTTCCAGCAGCACGCCCCCCAGAGCGTAGCGCGTGCTTTCGGTGTCGGTGGCAAAGATCGTCCGTTGGATTCCCTGCTTGAACGTCTTGCCGTTGAGGACGTAGTAGCTCTCGTCTTCAAACCGGGCCACGTTCGGGAACTGCGCCGGATCCTCAACGCTGAGACGGAATTCACTGCGTGACGTGCGGACCCAGAGTGCTTCTTCGTTGACTTCAATCTGAATCGTGTCGTCCTGCGCCTCACGCAGAATGGCGGTCATCCGCTGGGTAGGCAGCAGGACTTCCCCCACAGAGTCCGTGACCACTTCCGACAGATCGTACCGGATGCCGACTTCCTCATCGGTTGCCAGCAGGGTCGCCTTCCCATCGGCCAGCGTCAGTTTGACGTTTCGAAGAACCTCCTTGGGGGATCGTTGAGGAACGACGCCACTCACAATGGAGAAAGCCGATTGAAGAACGTTTCTGGGACAACTCAGTTTCATGGAATGGGTTCACTCGTTGCACAATCGAAGAGCGGAAAACCGTCCCTGGACCGTTTCACAATTCAAATTTATTAGCAGTTGTATCATAGGGGATTCCGTCGTTGTGGAAAACCATGGCGAGGCGTCCCTAAATGCAGATGGCGACAAATCTTGTTGCGACGCAAGGCACGCAGAACCGCGTCGAGAAGTCGTTGGCCGATTGTGGAAGCACGGAAGACAGAATGTGCAGCCGTCGGGCAGTTTCCCACAGCCACCAGGCGGGCCTTCCAGACCCCACAAATTCTTCCATCAGCTTTCCACAGACTCTCAAGAAGTTGTCGACGCCCGGCAGGTTTTCAGCTGCCGAAATTGGCCCCCATACAACCGTGACAAAGCAGAATCTCCAGTCGGTGGCAGCAATTGGAGCCGACCCATAACTGGGCCCTCATCAGGCTGCCGAACCGGTCGACGATTCATATCGGAATCGTACCACTGTGAAGGACGATGCGCGACCGAATGGTCTACGGAAACGATAGAGTTCAGGAAATCCGCAATGTCAGGTGTCAGACTGCGACGGCCGTGACGTCGAAAGGTTGTGGAGAAATCGGGTCGTCGAAGTGGAGGTCCTTCACAAGGTTGAAAACCCGATACTGCCTCTGGCGAACGACTGAAACTCGTGAACAAAGTTCGGGCCAATTGCCTCTCAGCTTCTCGCGATAAGAACGGTTCCGGCCACGATCAGGGCACCACCGGTCAGCCCCTTCCAGCCGATCGGCTCCTGCAGCAACAGAACTCCCAGGGCCATCGCGACCACAACGCTCAGTTTGTCCACAGGCGCGACACGTGAGGCATCGCCCAGGTGCAGGGCCCGAAAGTAACAGAGCCAAGAGGCACCGGTCGCCAGTCCCGACAGAATCAGGAATCCCCAGTTCCTTATCGAAACCGCTGCAAGCGGCTGCGGGGACCGCACGATGTAGATTCCCCAGGCAAACAGCAGGATCACAACGGTGCGCACTGCCGTAGCCAGATCAGGATCGATCCCTTTGATCCCCACTTTGGCCAGAATTGCAGTCAGGCCTGCAAACAACGCGGAAAGAAGTGCCCAGTGCAGCCAGGTCATCCAGCGCCTCGTCGGAAAGTTTCCGGGAATTCCTCAGTCCTTACCATCCGGCGGTGAGGCGAACGATGCAAGAGGCGAAGTTCGATTTCCCCGGCAGGGGGAAGCGATTAAACTGGCAGGTTCAGGGTCTGGGTTGCGAACACAACCTGCCTCTGTGGGGTCATTTGCAGGGTGGCTGACCGCTGGTCGAACCGCTTGTGCTGTGTGATCCGAACGTGAAATTCCCGCAGCGTGTCTGTGGTGTGCGCCCGTAGCTCAGTAGGATAGAGCAACGGATTTCTAATCCGTCGGTCGGGGGTTCGAATCCCTCCGGGCGTGTTTTTAGGGCTTTCGATCAGGAAATTTCCCGCTCGCTGGAGCTGTCGACGTCGCGATGAGATTGGTGGAGATCGGCGCGGGCTTGGGTGCAGTCGAGGGGTAATCGGCATGAGTCACGACTCAGACCGCGTCGCAGAGGCCATCGGGGGCGCGCTGGCGGGAGGCGTTCTGGGAATTATTGCCTGGCTCTGGATTTTTGACGCCCCCTTCTGGTTTCCGGGTGAGACGATTGTCTTCGGGGCGTAGCTGTGCGGCCTGCTGGGCTGGTTCTTCGGAAGCGGGTTCGTCGAGATGCTCGGACGATTGATTCGTTGGTGGTGAGCCTGTTGTCTCAATCGTCTTCCGGTTCGATCTGGGCCAGCACATCACCCGCCTGTACGATCCTTCCCGGGTGCACCTGAAACTTCCCGATTCGTCCGTAAGTGGACGCATCCAGCTGCCAGACAATGCCTTGTGTCACCAGCTCGGCGATGCGCTCACCCGGAATCACGCGTGCTCCTTCCGGCACCAGCCAGGTCACAAACCGGATCGGCTCCGCGCCGGCTCCGACCTCCGGGAGGGTGACGTCGACAGGGGAATTCGGGAAAGGGTCTTGATCCATCTGCTTCATCTGGAATAAAAACCGGCACAACACGGGCCGATCGCTATTGTATGTTGAAATCGGCTGCAGGTGGACCGACCTGCTTCTGTTGGCTCTGCAAAGGAATGCCGCTGCCATGAGGAATCTCGTTCGCTGTGCGAAATCCCCGATTTCGCTCTCCCTCTTCACTGTGAAGACGTTCCCCAGGCTTTTGCTGATCGCCATGCTCTTCGCGGGCTGTGAGGGGTCCTCCTCCGCGCCCAACCAGACTTCGAGCGGTCCGGCGGCACCATACGTTCCTCCTACGGCCAGCATCGCGCCGTCGCAGCCCAATGTGGTCACAGCGGCCGCTCCCGCTCCCTTGCAGAAAGAAGCGGAACCGGGAGAAGAACCCGAAGAGGACGACCTCTCCGCCAAGGTTGAGATTTCCAACCTCCCAGAGGGAACACCCGAGTGGATCGTACGTGAAATTGCCCGTCTCCGCAGCCTTCCGACCGACGTCGTCCGACAGCAGGTTCCCGGTGAACCCGATCGCTTTGAAGTCGTGCGGCTGACGACCGACGAAGCCCGGCAGGAACTCCAGCGCCGAAATGAAAAAGTGATCGAACTGGCGATGGAGGCGATTCAGAAGACCAATGCCGATCCGGCGAAAGAACAGCTGTTCAACAATGCAGTCCACTTTCTGGCCGATGCGCGGATGCAGCTGAGTCTGGCCGGCGATACGGCCCAGGCACAGCTGATGGCTGAAGATGCGGAACATCTCTACAAGCGGAACAAGACTTCGTTTGCTGCGATTGAGTCGGCTGCGAAGATCGTTCAGCTGACGCAGCAGCAGGCCCAGCAGTATGCAGCCGGAGACCCGCAGTGGGCTTTGGCATTCGCTCAGCAGGCCCGTCTGTTTGCGGAAAAGTTTCCGGGAGAAACCAGCCGTGCGGCGATTCATCTGCTCGCTGCGGGACGGATGTGCGACGAGCTGGGGCAGCGGGAAGCGGCGCAGCTCTGTCTGAGGACCATTGCCGACAAATTTCCGGGGACCCCGTTTGCCGAACAGGTTGAGCCGAGTCTGCGTCGTCTGGCGCTGCCGGGAAATGTGCTGCAGGAGTTTGGCGGCACAACCACCGATGGCGGGTATATCAGCATCGAGCAGTATCGGGGGCAGGCGGTGCTGATCGCCTTCTGGGCCTCGAATTCAACTCGTTTTCGCGAGCATCTGCCGTTCATCCAGCAGGCCCAGTCACGATTTGGAAATCGGCTGGCGGTGGTCGGGGTCAATTTCGATCGCGATGAACGCTCGGTCGATCAGTTTCTGGAAGAGACCGGGATCAGCTGGAAGCAGATTTTCTATTCGGATCCGGAGAAGCGGGGAGCACGCAATCTGGTCGCCCGGCATTACGGCGTGACACAGGTGCCGGCCTATTGGCTGGTTGATCCGCAGGGGAAAGTGATCAGCGTGCAGGTCGATCCGCTGACGCTGGAACAGACGCTCGTCCCCCATTTGGGACAGTGATTCGCAGCAGACACTTTTCGAAACACTGCCTGATTACGTTTCAGGCAGTGTTTTTGCATTGGGGCTCCCGTCTGGGAGCTGAGCTCTCTGCCGCGACGTCTCACTCGAACGCGTTCGCAGTCAGTGCGGGGTGGATGATGCTGACTCGATGGACGCGTTGCTGATGTTAGGCGGGTGAGACTGCAGGCGTTGTCAACGAGTCGGCCGTCTGGTGGCCGGCTGCTTGGGCTGCAGGAGGCGTCGGGATTCTTCGGGCGACTTTCCGGTGATCCGCGTGATGTTCTTCGCTTCGTCTTTGTACAGCACATTCAGCGGAGGTTCGAACCAGAGTGATTTCACAGGAGCAATCTGCTCCAGCTGCAGAACTTTCCACTGGTTGTCGATGAATTTCCGGAACGTTCCTGTTTGCTGAGCTTTCCCTGTCTGCAAGAATTCGGAAATGAGTTCTTCTTCCCTCTTCATGTCATCTGAATCATAAATGCAGTCAGATCCGCTTTCGGGATAGAACAGGCCATTGCCGTAATCCCGGAGAGGTCCGAACTCGCAGACAAGTCTGCTTTGAAGTCCTTCCGGCAACGCGACAGGGACCGTTTGATTGTTGTAGATCAATTGAGAGTGATTCTCGATCCTCACCGGCAGGCAGCGATCTCCTTGAGACAGCCAGACTTTGATCATTCCTTGATACATTGCCTTTCCCGGAAGATTCTTTAACGTCAACGTGGAATCGCTGTGGGTCTGAATTATGACGACGTAACACGGAGTGCCAGCACAATCTTCCGTGCCGATGACCTTCCAGTCCGGACGGTGGGCATCAGTTAAATCCTGAAGTAGCACCGTTCCCCAAGGGTTAAAGCCTTCCTTTCGATCCCAGCCTCGCCCCATGCTCAAGTAGGGAGCTGGGCATGGACCGAGTCTTTCGTAATTCCGGAAGACCTCATAAAGTCCTTGATTCGCCAGTGTCCCCTTCAAGAAAGTGGCGCACACGATGTCCCCCTGAGGTCGTACGCATACGGTACTGCCTTCGTGTTGAAGTAAGGTCTGCTGAGTGAGGGGGACGCGGGAAGAGGTGAAGCCTTCCCACCACGGTTCCTGCGGTCGCGATTGTGTGACAACTCGTATCTGGCAGTGTTCGTCGCTCACGAAGATTTCATGGAACTGGGCCATAATATAATGTGGCTTGTTGGCTTCGAGCCCGGCATCCTTCAGAGTCGCAATGACAACATGAACGGAGTCAGGATTGGGGATCGAAGCGTGGAACCGGCGATGCAGTTCTTCTGCGCTCGGCAGCGGTTCATCCGCGGCAAGGCTAGCGGTCACTGCGTAACTCCAGAACAGCGAGCAGAAAATCAGCCTCAGCCAGACCCGACTTTGAAGCAGCCCGTGATTGTACGTCGAACGCATTGCCCTACACCTTGCTGGAGACCACAACGAGTGCGCAGCAACTCAGGCAGCCCATTCCCCGCCCAGGCCCTCCAATAAACTCCGCCCGACGTCAGGGTGCTCAGATCAGTTGCCCTCATCACCGCACCGGTAAGTGGAATTCATTCTGCAATACCCCGGCGGCAAAAACAAGAAAGCCCCCGGGATCACCGGGGGCTTTGCAGGGGGGATTGGAGCAGCCTGTCGCGAGTTCAGGCAGGTGTGGCGTGATACAGAGGGAGGCCGGGGTTTAATGTCCATGCATGTCCAAAACCGGAATGCTCTAGCGAGTTGGACGTCTGGTGGCCGGCTGCTTGGGCTGCAGGAGGCGTCGGGATTCTTCGGGCGACTTTCCGGTGATCCGCGTGATGTTCTTCGCTTCGTCTTTGTAAATCACATTCAGAGGGGGCTCGATCCAGAGTGATTTCACAGGAGCAATCTGCTCCAGCTGCAGAACTTTCCACTCGGTGCTATATTCTATCCGGTTGGGGGGAGTTAGCCGTATCTTTCCAGTTTGGAGATACTCGGTCACCAACTCGTCCGGGCTCGGGCTCTTGTTGCCCACGTGAAGGGCGTCTGATCCTTCTTCCGGATAAAAAAAGCCGTTGCCAAAGTCGCGCAGGGGCCCGAACTCGCAGGTCAATGAGGGAGAAGGATCTCCTTGCCACTCGACCGGAATCTGTTGTCCGTTATAAGCTAATGATGTGTGATATTCAATTTTCAAAGGAAGGCAGCGTTCTCCCTGTGAGAACCACACCTTGTAATTCTCGATATACCGAGCCTCGCCGGGGTGTTTCTTTAATTTGAATCCAGCGGCTTGAGATTGAATTGTGACAACGTAGGTTGGTGTGTTGCGATACGTGTCGATTCCGGCAACTTTCCAGTCGGGGCGATAGCTGTTAATCAAGCTTTGGAGTAATTGAGATCCCCAACGGCTAAAGTCTTTCTTGCGTGTCCATTGGCGTCCGTAGCTTAAGTAGGGGTCTGGGCAAAAGTTCGCTTCACGAACGCCCCTGAAGACGGAATAGACTCCTTGGTATTCCGGCCCTGTCTTGTAAAAAGTTGCGCAAACAAGTTCTCCCTGAGGCCTGATACAGACTGTTATGCCTTCGTGTTGAAGCAATGTGTTCTGGGTCAGCGGCACGCGGGAGGGTGTAAATCCTTCCCACCAGATTTCCTGCGGTTGCTCCGTCTTCTGGAGGTGAGCGTCCCATCGCATCTGACAACTGTCGCCGCTCAAAAAGAATTCGTGAAACCGGATGAGAATCTCTGGTGGTTTGGCGGCGTCAGTTAGTTTGACAAGTCGGCTCGCGATCACAGCATGAACGGAGTCAGGGTTGGGGATCGAGGCGAAAAACCGGCGGTGCAGTTCTTCTGCGCTCGGCAGCGGTTCATCCGCGGCAAGGCTGGCGGTCGCTGCATAAGTCCCGAGCAGCCAGCAGAAAATCAGCCTCAGCCAGGCCCGACTTTGAAGCAGCCCGTGATTGTACGTCGAACGCATTGCCCTACACCTTGCTGGGGACCACAACGAGTGCGCAGCAACTCAGGCAGCCCATTCCCCGCCCGGGCCCTCAGATGAACTCCGCCCGAAGTCAGGGTGCTCAGATCAGTTGCCCTCATCACCGCACCGGTAAGTGGAATTCATTCTGCAAAACCACGGCGGCAAAAACAAGAAAGCCCCCGGGGATGGCCGGGGGCTTTGCAAATCGAATTTATGCTGCTGTGAAAGGATCTCTCTGTCGTGCCTCATGTGAGGGTTAAGCTCTCACGAGGTCGAGCAGAGATTGTTCACACATCTTAGTACATGTCGCCGTCACCGCCGGCGGGAGCTTTCTTCCCCTTCTCCGGCTTTTCTGCGATCAGGGCATCGCTGGTGAGCAGCAGGGTCGCCACGCTCGAAGCGTTCTGCAGAGCGGTGCGGGTCACCTTCACCGGATCGATGACGCCGGCCTTGACCAGGTCTTCGTACGTGTCGGTGGCGGCGTTGTAGCCTTCGTTCCCCTTCTTTTCGCTCACCTTTTCACAGATCACAGCGCCGTCGACGCCGGCGTTGTTGGCGATCTGGGTCAGCGGAGCGCGGCAGGCGCGGGTGATGATGTCCCAGCCGACTGACTCACCCTGAGTCAGCTTCCCGGCGTCGACCGAGGTCGATGCGCGGAGCAGGGCGACGCCCCCACCCGGGAGGATCCCTTCTTCAACGGCAGCACGGGTGGCGTGCAGCGCGTCTTCCACGCGGGCCTTCTTTTCCTTCATTTCGGATTCGGTGGCGGCTCCGACGTTCACCTGAGCGACACCGCCCGACAGCTTGGCGATCCGCTCTTCGAGCTTCTCGCGGTCATAGTCGCTGCTGCTGCCTTCCATCTCCCGCTTGATCTGTTCGATCCGGGACTTGATGTCGGCGGTCTTGCCGGCACCTTCGATGAGAGTGCAGTTGTCCTTGTCGATGACCACCTTCTTCACGCGACCGAGGTCGGAGAGCTGCAGGTTGTCGAGCTTGATTCCCAGGTCTTCAAAGATCGCCTGGCCGCCGCACATAATGGCGATGTCCTGCAGCATCGCCTTGCGGCGATCACCGTAGCCGGGAGCTTTCACAGCTGCGATCTTGAACGTCCCGCGGAGCTTATTGATCACGAGGGTTGCCAGAGCTTCCCCTTCCACGTCTTCCGCGATGATCAGCAGCGGCTTGCCGGAGTTCACGACCTTTTCGAGAACCGGGACTAGTTCCTTGATGTTGCTGATCTTCTTCTCGTGGATGAGCACATAAGCGTCTTCGAGGACGCATTCCATGCTCTGGGAGTCGGTCACGAAGTACGGAGAGAGGTAACCGCGATCGAACTGCATCCCTTCGACCACTTCGAAGTCGGTCTGCAGGGACTTGCCTTCTTCGACGGTGATCACGCCGTCCTTGCCGACCGCTTCCATGGCGTCCGCGAGGATCTTGCCGATGGTGTCATCGCCGTTGGCGGCGACGGTGCCGACCTGGGCAATGGCCTTTTTGTCACGGCAGGGGATGGCCATTTCTTTCAGCTTGGCGGTGACGGCGGCGACAGCCTTGTCCATCCCGCGCTTCATCTCGAGCGGGCTGACCCCGGAGACGACAGCCTTGAGGCCTTCGTTGTAGATCGCTTCCGCCATGATGGTGGCGGTGGTGGTTCCGTCGCCGGCGACGTCGCTGGTCTTGCTGGCGACTTCGCGCACCATGCGGGCGCCCATGTCTTCGAACTTGTCAGAGAGTTCGATTTCGCGGGCCACGGTGACGCCGTCCTTGGTGACGGTCGGCGAGCCGAAGCTCTTTTCAAGAATAACGTTTCGTCCTTTGGGTCCGAGCGTCACGCGCACTGCTTTGGCGAGCTTGCTGACGCCCCGCCGCATGGCTTCCTGTGCTTCCTGATCGAAAGCAATCATCTTGGCCATTGGTCAATTCTCCGAGGAATATAGGATGTAGGTTTTTGGAAATCGGGGATGAGGAGAGGGTGAGGCGAAGTCAGTGAACGGGCAGCATTCCTGACTTCTGGTTCCTGCCCCCTGAACCCTCTGATACTAGTAAGTGCAGAGAATGTCGCTCTCGCGGAGCAGCAGGTACTCTTCATCGCCAACCTTGATCTCGTCGCCGGCGTAAGAGCTGAAGATCACGCGATCGCCGGCCTTCACCGTCAGGGCGACCTTGCTGCCGTCGTCCTTGGTGTGGCCATCGCCAATGGCGATCACTTCACCGCGCTGCGGGCGGTCTTTGGCGGAATCGGGAAGAACGATTCCCCCGGCGGTCACGGATTCGGCTTCCTGCCGCTTCAGCAGCACTTTGTCTCCCAGTGGGATGATCTTCGTCGTCTTGGATTTCTTCGCTTCAGCCTTTGCCATCTCTACCTGCTCCTGGACTCCGGAATGCATCCTGTGAAGGATGGGGTTGTTCTCTGTTTCTTCGTGCTCGGAGAATCTGTAGGGCGTTTGGTCTGCCCGGACGTACCGCGAGCCGTCAATCGATCAAGAGGGCATAACAAACGCCATGCCGTGTTTGCCGGCAACTCGTAACATGTTATGGGTAAATCACATGCGTTGCGATTGCGGAGTGCGCTGCAGCCCATTTTGGCTGACGGAACGGCCCGCTTTCTCAGGTTTGCCTGCCAAAGAGGCAGGGTCCGTCAGTCGACCCCCTGTTCCCGAGGCAGGGGCTGTGCTGCATGGCACGGAAAGATGAAGGGCCGCGAGCGGACCCTGAAGCCTGTCGCAGGACGCCCGGTCAGGGAGGCTCAAGAGGACCAGACGCACGCAATTTGTGACGGTCACTGGTCACCGTTCTTAGGGTCCGCAGGATGAAGTTCCAACGTGGTGCGGGCCCCAGCAGGAGTGGTCCGCTATTCTGGCCGAGCAGGCTTTTTGATCTTCCCGGTCAGATTGAAGTTGGCTTCGTTTCCGCCGGGCTGCACGTCGAAAGTCAGGGTCGTCCGCTCGTTGTATTCCGCAGGGACCAGTTCCGGACGACGGTACATTTCAAACGTCGAGATCAACACTTTATGTGGTCCGAGCAGGCAACCGCTCTGGCTGCGCGTGTGCCGCAGCACAAACTTTCCTTCCTGGTCGGTGTAAGCCTCCGACGGACGCCCGTTCGCGGGGATAAACGAAACGCTCGCTTCGGTGAGGGGTTGACCATCAAGTGTCACCTGTCCATGCACTTCTGCGGTGACAGGGCCCTGTTTGCAGCCGGAGAAACCGAGGGCGATGGTGATCAGTGCGGTTGCTGTCCAGATCCTGCGGTCCATTCGGCAGACTTTCCGGGCTTGGAGGCCTCTTTCTGATGGAGGTTGCTCCTGGAGTGATGTTCTTGGCTCGCGAATCTCGGACTCGGTTCCAGGGGGCTGCGTCATCTCTACGGTCCCCGTGTGGCGGCTGTAACCGCGAGGAGTTTGTGAGATCAAAAATACTCGCGACGGGCCCGGGAAGGCTGTCCGCGGCAGGGTCGGTTCCCATCAAGACTGAGGAATCAGATTCGCCCAAGTGGATTCGCGCCTGTGGGATCCATCCTGGTTCAGCGGTGCGACCGGCAGCGGGAACAGCCTCGCCGAATGTTCTTTTCTGTCCTCCGCGCTCCCCGGATTTCACGTGATGAAAGGGCGGGTCCGGGTGACGGAAACAGGGTCACCATGGTCAGATCCCCGGAGGGATCACCAGGGAATTAAAACTCTCCACTGACGGGCAGTCCGTCGGCGATTGAAAACAGCCGCTGATACAACCCATAGCCGGCGCCCCCGTTCTCTCTGTCGTAGGGGTTCGTTGCGTAGTTCGACCACTTGGTGTTTTGGACGTTCTCGCTAATGAAGCGGACGGACCCGTCAGCCAGCACGAACTGGGCCCCTCCTTCATGGAGGCTGTGGAACGACTGGTCGGCGGCCTGATTGGTGGCCGGTCCGGGCAGCTTGGCATCAACAATCGGATTGAGGGTTAACTCGCCGATCGACATACAGCATTCCGTAACGTTACTGGGAAGCGCGGTTGCGGGATCAATCGCCCCGTACAGCGAGGGATAAACCGACGTGATCCAGGTGCTTTCGCCGACAAGAATCGTGTTGGATGTTCCATCGGTCAGATCCCGCAGCAGATGGCAGCTGTCTTCGAGGAAGATGCCGTTCCGGCGATCCAGATTCGAGTTGATATTCCCATAGCCCTTATAGCTGCCGGCGTTTCCTTTGTAATTCGTTGTCGCCTGGCTGGCGATGAAACCCTTCTGACCAGCGGTTCCCCGGTCATATTGGGCCGGTCCGATGTCGGTTGGGCAGCGAGCCCATCCCAGTGCGGTCTGTGCGACCTGGGCGTTTTTCACCGATTGGGGATAATCTGAGTTGCTGATCGGATAGTTGAAGTCAAAGCTATTGAAGACCGCGGCGCTGTCGATTTGTGGAAGGATCGCCGCTGTCCACGAGAAGCCTTTGTTATTACGAGAGGCGCCGATCGGGAACGTGCCGTGCACTTCGAGATAGTTATGAATCGCCAGACCGATCTGCTTCAAGTTATTCTTGCATTGACTCCGTCGGGCAGCTTCCCGTGCCTGCTGGACTGCCGGAAGCAGCAGCGCGATCAGGACGGCAATGATGGCAATGACCACGAGAAGTTCAATCAGGGTGAATCCCTGTCGAGCGGTTTGACGAGGCATTTGAACTCCTGGGGCATGTCAGCGGGAAGGGATGGCTACCTGGTTTGAGCACCAAGGTAATCATTACTAGATGTGTAGTTTTTAAGTGAGATTTCAATGCTTGTCAACAAGAGTGTCACTCGGGGTTGTCAGGCCGCCTGTTAAGGATTGAGACGATAACGGAGTTGCATCAACGCGATTTGATGGAGAAGCAGGGCTCGATCCGGTCAGAATCACTCTGGAAGCTGGTCGATATCGTCTTGGTCATTTGACGTTTGATTCCCCGTCCTCACCTCGCGGACATCAGCAATTCTCCTGACGAACCGCTTGCTGCGCGGGAATTGGAAAGAGCACCCTGCCGCTCCGTGCCGGTGAAATTCAGGCGAGGAGCGATCGCTCAGTTTTCTCCAAAAGGGTCTACGCACGAACTCGTTCACGAACCGGCCTGACTCGAATGGGTTGGTCCTTGTTCAAATCACTGGGGCAGGTCGGGCGATCTGCATCTCGAACGTGGAACGCCGGTCGCCACTGCAGCGTGGAGACGAGGGGAACAACTTTCAACGTGATTGTGGTTGTTGAGGCAGAAGCCGAACCGTACAGTGGCCGGGCTTCCCTAGGAGGAAGCGTCCATCGTGAATTTGTTTCCCCACCCCGCCAGTCCCGGACCGACTCCACACAGCCCCGTGGAAACCGGACCCTATCAGGTGTGACGATGAAGATGATCTTCTCCCGCTGTTCTCTCCTCGCCTGGTCCTTCCTCGTGTGTGGTCTGCTGGCCGCCGCGACTCCGGCATCCGCGCAAACGCGTGGATTGGTCTACGCCCACCGTGGCGGTGCAGCGGAATTTGAAGAAAACACACTCGCCGCCTTCCAGGGAAGCTATGAACGGGGGCTGCGGGGATTCGAAACTGACATCCGGATGACGAAGGATGGCGAACTGGTCATCCTGCACGATGACAAGCTCGATCGCACCCATCTCGCCACGGGGCCGGTCGAACAGAAAACGGCTGCGGAACTGCGGAGCATCACCAGCAAAGGGGGACAGCCGGTGCTGATGCTCGACGACCTGTTCACGTTCCTCGCCGACAAGCCGGGAATCTACCTCGAACTGGAGATGAAGACCCGCAACCGCGACCTCTATCCCGACGACCGTCTCGAGGAGTATTGCCGGAAGTTGCATGCGGCGGTTCAGGCCCGCCAGCCGGAGGGCTCGTTCTACCTCTGCACCTCATTCGACGAGCGGCCCCTGAAGCTACTGAAGCAGATCGACCCCAACGCCGATCTGCTGCTCATTCGCAGCGCTCCGTGTTCGAAAGAGTTCGTCCAGAGGGCACAGGAACTCGGAATCAAGCGAATTGGCTGTGTGATGGAAGGGACCTCACGCGCGAACGTACGCGAAGCTCAGAAAGCAGGAATGTGGGTCAATGGCTGGCCGGGACGGACGCTGCAGGATTATCACCTGGCGGTCGGATTGGGCTTCGATGGGATCTGCACCGATATTCCTGTCGCTGTCGAAGCGTTTCGTGCGAAGGTGAAGTAGCACCGGTTGCTCCATCCGGTGCCTGATCGGCTCCCCTTCGTCATCGTTGCACTTCAATAGAAGCGGAGCCTCCCTACGATCGAAACGGAGGGGCTGTTGGAACTTTCAGAAAGGACTCAACGGGACCGGAGAAAGCGGAGGCCCCGCTGTCTGCGGTCGCTCAGGCCTCAGGGTGTCTGCGAGCACAGCGGGGAAAGAATCTGCTTTATTGCGGGGCAATCTGCTCGGGATCCGGGTCGGTGTCGGACGGTTTCTCCCCGGCGGTCGATCTGCTCAGCATCTGTCCCCAGGTGAAGTAGTGAAAGACCAGACAGAGGGGGACCGCCAGAATCAACGCCATCAGGATCTGGGCGGAGATAGGGAGAATCATCATCACCAGCAGCAGGAAGGCGCCCCCCAGGCCGAGCATCAGGAAGAGCGCCAGATAGGTGGCGCCCGCCTGCTCGGTCTGGTTGGACTTGGGTTGCCGCGGCAGGCGGGGGGTCATGCAATCACTCCCTGCTTGATCAGGTCATTCAGCTTCTGGTCGCGGTAAAAGAAGCCATCCTCCAGATGATCATTGATCTTAGACTCGGTCAGCAGGAAGCCGAGCAGTCCGCCGGGCAGCTGGTACTCCACGCGCTCCCGCAGGATGACCCCTGTTCCGGTCGGTTCGTAAATGTGCGAGTGCATCCAGGCTTTCATGGGACCGGTCACCTGCTGCTCCACCACCAGCTTTGCGTGTTCGAATTGCGCGATCCGGTGAGTGGACTTCACCACCTGGCCCATCGTGACGATCTGGAAATCGAGCTGGCTCCCCGCCGCGAGCACGTCCGGAGCGGACGTGAATTTGATTCCCAGATCGGGTCGCGTCACCCGGACGATGTTCGCCGGCCGGGCCAGAAAGTCAAACAGGGCGGTAGCGGAGCAGGGGAATTCGACTTCGTATTCGAGGAGTGGCATGGCACGGGCGATCACGGGGAAAGGACAGAATGGGTGACATGGTCACCATAGCATTCCCGCTGCACGCTGTTTAGAGCAGGTTGCGGTTTCCGGTGCCGGCGCCATCGGGATCCCCTTGGAGGACGGATCTGCGCGTTGTTTGCGTAAAACCCTTCTTGACGACTTTTCAATCGCAGAGGAGGATGCGGGAAACCGGCTTTTCCTCCGTCGTTCACAAGGTGACCACCATGAGCATTTTGTCTGATTTCAAGAAATTCGCGCTGCGTGGCAACCTGATCGACATGACGGTCGGCTTCACGGTCGGGGCTGCGTTTACCACCATCGCCAAGTCGCTGGTGACTGACATTGTGATGCCCCCCATCGGACTGGCGCTCGGTCGAACCGACTTCTCCAACCTGTTCTGGACCATCTCCACGAAGGAGGGGAGCCCCGGGCCATTCAATTCCATTCAGGCGGCGAATGCGGCGGGGGCTGTGACCATTAACTATGGTCTGTTCCTCAACAGCCTGATCACGTTCGCGATGATTACCGTGGTGATGTTCCTGCTGATTCGTTTGATGAACAGGCTGGAAGAAAAGCTGGAATATCCGTTCGGAGGTCGGCCCAAAGAAGACGAGCCGAGCGACAAGAAATGTCCCTTCTGCATTTCGACCATTCCCTATAAGGCCACACGCTGTCCCAACTGCACGTCGGAACTGAGTGCCGCCAGTACTTGAAACAGACTGGTCACTCCACCCGTAGCAATCAAAGGATTGCGCGACCTCGTTGCCGGGAACCGGATTGCGATGCGAAAAGAAAAAACGCCCTGATCCACACGGGATCAGAGCGTTTTGAAGATCGGCGCACGCCACTGTTTACTCGCGGCCGGCGGTAAATTCTTCGTAGACCTTTTCGATCTGCGCCTTGTCGGTGTTGTCACCGTGCACCCACAGGCCGAAGCGGAAGCGGATCGGCTCCCCTTTCTTCAGTGTGTAGGGCTTCTTCTCCCGGGCATCTTTTCCCTTTTCCGAATAGGAACCTTCACCGAACGGGTTGATGGCGAACAGCCCGTAATCGCGAACGTGGTACCGCGAGGCCCACGGATTCTTCGGGTCGTCCATCACGGTCACGCCGAGTGACTGGCCATCCACGGGACCGTTGTAGTCAATCCAGCGGGCCGGCTTGCCCCACGACTTGGAAGCTCCTTCGACCCCTTCTGACGAAATGACCGGGCCGCCTCCATCGTTCTCCCGCATGCTGTTGGGCAGACGGACGGCGAACATCCCTTCCTTGGTGTCGTTCAGAATGATGTCTTCTCCCCCAGCGGAGAGGGTCACGTCGTAAGCCAGCAGGCGGTCCCCGTACAGCGAAACCGTGGTGGTTTCGATCAGGGCCGGCTCTTCGCTCTTGTCCTTCAGCCAGTGATTGGTGACTTTGAAGACAGCCGGGTTCCCCTTGGCTTTGATGATTTCCACCTTCTGGGTGGCCACTTTGCCGATCTCGGCCCAGTAGTTCACGCCGCCAACTTCATCGAGGGTGAACCAGACCCCTTTGTGGTGCACGTGGTCATAGTATTCCGGCTTCTTGCGGTCTTTGACCTTCGAGGGGTTGTCGTTGATCATGCGGGTCACCACGGCGGCCAGCGGAGCGACATCCGAGCGGCGGATCCACCCTTTTTTGTCCGCGATCCACAGCCAGTCCCCTTCGATCTTGCCGACTTCCAGCACGTCACCGTATTTCACGGTCTCGCCCGGTTCCTTCCCGACTTTCAGCTGGGATTCTTCAGCAGCGACAAAGACCTTGCGGCCCGGATCCCATTCGTCTGACGAAGGCTCGGCTTTGTCGAGCAGTTCGAGCGCCCCGGGGGCGACGAGCGGTTGGAAGAAGGGCTTCTGACGGTCCGGCGAATAGCGATAGACCGTGAAGACCTCGCCATCGATTGTCGCCTTGACACTATGCTGCCCCTGCTTGAGCTCGACTTCAGCACCAAGACAGAGCGAAGCAAACGTGCTGCACAGTACGATCCAGCAGCCGGAGAATCTCATCGAGCACCCTTTCACTAACAGGTAAGAATCACCCACTTCGCATGAGCATAGCGAACGGGGTGGGGGTTGCGGTACTGGAGCGGGGGCGCGGCTCCTGCCTCAGCGAATATAGGTCGGAGCAACCCCTTGCAGGGAGCGCGCCACGTCCTCGCAGACTTCCAGTGTTTTGGCCTGCAGCGGGGGCTCGTTGAGGGTGTTCAGATTCCCCTCGAACTGCTCCAGGCTGGAGGCTCCCAGAATCACGCAATCCGCCGGGGAGTGTTTCAAGAGCCAGTTGAGCGACAGGCTGACCAGCGATCGCTGCTCCTCCTGGGCTGCGGCCGCCAGACGGGACACTGCGTCAAAATTCTCGGGCAACCAGTAACGGCTCTGGTAGGCCGCGTTCTTGTCGAAGCGGGTCCCGGTGGGAGGGGCCGCACTCGCACTGGTGTGCTTTCCGGTCAGGAGGCCCCCGGCCAACGGATTGTAAACCGCAGTCGCGATGCCGATCTGCTTTGCCATCGGAATGAATTCAGCGTCCAGTCGCCGGGCGAGCAGGTTGTACATCGGCTGGGCGATTGCGACCGGAACCAGTTTCTTCGTCTCAGCCAGCCAGCGCATCTGCACCACCTGCCACGCTGCGTAGTTGGACACCCCTAGTGCACGGATCTTCCCCTGACGATGCAGATCGGTCACCGCCGACAGAGATTCTTCAATGGGCGTTTTGTGGTCCGGAGCATGCAGATAGTAAATGTCGACGTAGTCGGTCTGCAGGCGACGCAGACTGTTCTCCACCTGATACATGATCGTCTTGCGGGAGAGTCCCTGATCCAGCGGCTCGGTTCCCATGGCGATGCCGACCTTCGTCGCCAGCACGACCTGTTCGCGACGACCCTTCAGAAGCCGGCCGGTCATCTCTTCCGACGCACCTTTGTTGTAGACGTTCGCCGTGTCAACAAAATTGATCCCCCGCTCCAGTGCCACTGAAAGCATGGACGCTGCCGTCTCTTCATTGACCTGCGAGCCGAAGGTCATCGTCCCCAGGCAGACGCGTGAGACCGGTTGGTGAATGCCCAGAATCGTCACTGTTTCCATGAATCTCCCGCACCTTTCCGAGATTGAATCGATTCGACTTCCGTCCACAACATTGTTGCCGCCGCCGACTCCAGCCCGGTGCTCCGCTGCCCGGCCCGGAGGCGCTGAAATTGCAGGGAAGTGTCACCGCCCCGACGCTCCGGACGCCTCCATCATCATTTCGCAGTCCTGCCTGCCCCGCAATCAGGTTTTCTGCATTTCTCCCGTCGGGTGCTGTTCGCCGAAGCTGGAACAGTGTGCGCCCCGGGGACTCGCTGTCGGGCATCTGGTGTCTCCGTCTGCGCCGCGCGGAGGTCAGCATTTCACCGTCCGAAATGCTGGCGGTACGGGCACTCGAACGAGCAACCTGCTCTAATCCGGAATGAACTGGCGGAGATAGGCGACACTCTCCCGCGCCCAGCGTTTTTCCAATTCAATTGACTCTTTCAATGTTGCTTGTGGGGGCGGCCAAAGTTCCAGAATCGCATTGGGATCTCGTCCCAGTTCCCGCAGCCGTGTCAGCAGTGGCGGGATTTTCAACTGCCCCTGACCCGCCGCCCGGCCTTCACACAGAAAGCCTTTGTTATGGGCCATGCGGAAGATCTCGTAGTCCTTGATGTGCAGGTTGATGATGTGCGGCCCCAGCACCTCCAGCACCCGCTCCGCGCTTTCAATGCAGCCAATGGAGTTGGCGGTGTCGTACACAATCCCGATGTGTCGGCCGCCGACTTCCTCCAGAATTCTCAGCAGCGTGGGTGAGTCGAACCGGTCATGATTTTCGATTCCGAAGATTACATCCGCCCGTTCAAACTCGGGGCGAAATCGCTGCAGCCGTTTGATTGCTTCTTCCGGTGTCGGATGGTCTCCCGGAGAGTCGAGGACCACCCGCAGGAAGGGAGATTGAAAACGCTGTGCCAGCTGCAGCCAGGTCCGAATCCGTTCCAGCTGTAGTCCCGAGGTGCCGATCTCGAGGTCAATCTGCAAGCTGCGAGCTTGATCCGCCAACCGGTCGAGGTCGTTTGTGGAGAGCTGATCGAGCGGGAAATTGTCGGCGATCTGCACCACGCCCAACCCCAGTTCCGCCGCGGCTTGCAGAACATCTGCGGGGGTCATCTGCTTTTCCGGCTGCGGATAGCCCGGCACACCGACAGCCCAGACAAACGTGTAGGAGCTGATGCCGAGTCGCATGTCAGAATCCGTGAGGGCTGCAGAGGGGACTGTCTGCTGCGGCAGACGGGAGTGCTTGTGAAACGAGACCCGCAGGTCCATTCCTGTCAAGGAGGGAGCTGCACGGAGGGAGAATTGTGATCTGGTGGAAGAGAGTGTTTCGCTTTTGGATGGCCCTGTCCTCGCCACGCGGCAGTCAGCATTGCATGACGAAACCTTGGCTGCGCGGAGACTGGACAGAGCAACCTGTACTCGTTGTGGCGAGCGACGACTCAGTCGGCTTCCGGATCGAACATCAGTCCGGCCGAGTAAAAGCCTCCATCAACATTCAGGATGTGCCCCTGAATAAAACTCGATTCATCACTGGCGAGAAACAGCGCTGCTGCGGCCACTTCAACCCGTTCGCCATAGCGGTTCAACGGAATGCGATCGAGATAGGACTGCCGCGTCGCCGCCGTATGCGTTCCCGAGCTTTGGGGAGTCACGACAGGACCGGGGGAAACGGCATTCACCCGCACGCCATAGCGGGCCAGTTCGACACCCATCGTTCGGGTGAGTTGAATGACACCGGCCTTGGCGCTTCCGTAAGCGGTTCTCCCCTGGGCCCCTTTCTGTCCCGAGATCGAGGCGATATTCACAATCGAGCCTTTGCCGGCTGCGGTCATCCGCCGGGCTGCTGCCTGACTGCAGATGAATGTTCCGGTCAGGACCACGTTGAGCAGCCGGTTCCAGTCGTCGAGCGTCGTGTCGAGAAACGTCTTATTCAGTCCGACGCCTGCGTTGTTGACCAGCACGTCGATCTTGCCAAAACGTTCGAGCGTCCGCTCCATCAGCATCTCGACCTGATCGGGACGAGTGACATCGACCGTCAGTCCCAGTGCTTCGGCATCGAGATCGGAGAGTTCCTGGGCCGCGCGCTGGGCGGTGTCAGCAGCGATATCGGCGATCACCACCTGCGCCCCTTCGTCGCAGAAGACCTGCGCCATGGTGCGACCAATGCCGCTGCCTGCCCCGGTGATGATGGCTGTCTTTCCCCGGAGGCGATTGCCCTGCGGGGTCGGCTGTTCCAGTGTGTTCCGAAGCGGGCGGATGGCTTTGGGTGAGTGACCGTTGACGGCAAGCAATGTGTCCATGCTGTCTACCTGATTGCGAAAGCGTGTTGAATGACGATCGCAGCGATTTGAATAAAACGTGGTGCTGCCGATTCGCTGCAGCCGGGAACAAACAGTGATCATGTCTCAGACGCCCCGGTCTTCAGGAGCATGGCTGCCGAAGTGTGCAGTTCGAACTTGGTTCGAGCGATCGTCGTCTGAGCAGGTCGCTCTTTCCTGTGCGGGAGGAACAAGCGTTTCGTGTGATGAAATGCTCATTTCCGCCTGGCGAGAACGGGTCCATCAAAAGCGAATATGCCCTCGTGCGGGTTAACGTGTTTTCAGTCGAAGTTTGCGGACGGAGAAATGGTCATCGCCCGAAAAAACCAGGGCCATTTCCTTGCCGTCGTCACTGATCCATTTGGAAGGGAAGCAGCCCGTCTCTCCCGGACCGACATCCCAGTCATTGGTGAAATCCACGGTCGTCCAGGGGCCCCACGGTTCGGGGGCATCATAGATTCCCATGCCTCCCTGATATCGCGGGCCACGGGAGTCGGTGCTTTCCGGCTGCACGATGTACCACAGGTATCGTTTCAGCGGTGCGTTGTAGGTGATGCCGCTGCGATAGCATCGTCCGGGGAAACTGAACACATGGCCGCGCTGGCGGAAGTCCCGGCTCCATTGCGGCTGTTGACCGTTCATGTTGACGAAGTACTCATAGGCATTGGCATCGCGGATTCGGTCTTTGGGAACTCTCGCGAGCAGATAGCCGTCCGCATTGTCGTAAGCGGTTTCGCTGTCCATCGAATAGACGTAGACGTAGCCATCACGAGCACCGGCGTAGTCCTGACCGAAATTCAGGAACGTGGGACAGCCCATGCTTTCGGTCCATTTCCACGGAGCCCAGGTCCAGGACTGTCCTAGATCGGAGGACCAGGCGAGTTGCGAATTGCCGGCGTTGCGGGCGATGAGATAAATCACCCCCTCCACGCTGAGCAGTCCGCTCACCTTTTTTCCTTTGGGACCGTCACCGGGCTCTTCCAGTGTGGGGGTGCGGACATTGATTCCGGTAAAGTCATCGGGGCCGCCGGTTACTTTCACGAACCCGACGCTCAGCTTTTCTTTTACATAGGGCTTGAAGCCCTTGCCGTCGCCATAGGCGCTGTAGAGTTCGCCATCGCGGGCCCAGGTCATGGGCCAGTTGTCGGAGCCATTGGCCTCGCGCCGAATCGAGTCGACGGGAGCCCATTCCACGCCGGTGATCACTTCACTGGGGGGATAGGGGGCCGGGCCGGGATTCGCGAGGGGCTGATGTACCCATTTGGGGATCTTCCGTCCCGACGCTGCCGCTGAAGAGGGTTTGGACGAGACGGCCGCCAGCAGCGGATCGAACAGTTGATTCACGAGCACCGGAGCATGCTCTCCTTCGGCGAGCACACTACCGTTGCGGACAGCAATCAGATTAAGGCTGGGAACGATGAAGAGGACCTGATGTCCTGCTCCCGATCCCCAGATCGCATCGCCGGGCAGGTCCGGGTAGAGCTGATCGGCGTTGGTCCACCAGCCGATTCCCGCATTCCCGGGTGTTCCGGCATCGGTGGTTACGGCGGCCAGAGCCTGTGGGGAAATCAACTGCCGGCCTTCCCACTGTCCCCCCTGCGCAATCAATCGGCCGATGCGGGCCAGGGCGCGGGGGGTGATCGCTGCCCCTCCCCAGGACCCGACCAGCGGCAGGCCATCCACGGTGACCGTCTTCCCGTAGCCGATACTCCAGTCGCGCGAGGTCACGCCGATCGGCTCCATGATGCGGGTGTTCAGCAACGTTCGCACATCGGGAGTCTTCGTCGACTGCAGGGCCGCGGTGACGGCGTAGGTCAGCATCGCGATGCCCGGGTTGCTGTAGTGGTACTGCGTTCCCGGTTCGAAGAGGACCGGAACGTCATCGCGGGAGATCGTGAACGGATCACGGGGGGGCTCCAGATTTTTCCAGAACTCCCCCCGCCAGCCCTCAAGGTCGCGATGGGGGACGTTCCCCGAGTTGGCGTCGTCCAACCCGGAGGTGTGTGAGCCCAGTTGCCGCAGAGTGATGCGGGATTTCAGCGGATCATTGCGCCATTGGGGGACGAACTTCGACACAGGGTCGTCGAGATTGAGGAGTCCTTCATCAATGGCAGCGGCTGTGGCGAGTCCGGCGACGATCGCCTTGGCCAGCGATGCGGTGTAGTGGCGATCTTCAGGAGTCCGACCCTCGCCGTACCATTCGAAGATAATCCGGTCGTTCTGCACCACCAGCAGGTTGGCGGAGGTGGGGGCGATCGCATCGCGGAGGGCCTGCAGCTTCTCGCTGGAAGCGTGCTGGCTTTCGGGTGTGGCGGATTCCCATTGGAAAGGTGCAGCCGGCGCGGTGCCGGCGACGACGTTCCAGAGAACTGCAGCCAGAAATATATTTCTCAGGCTGCAGCCGGAGGAGGAGACATGCGATAGCGTACTCAATCCGGGCATGGGTCGTCTCGGGAAAGCAGTGTGGAATCCTAGAAAACCTCTCCAGCATTGATAGCAGAGAGGAGTGGGTGGAATCCAGCCCCGAACCTGAATTTTATATAATCATCTCCCGAACATGGATTAGGGGCGGTTTAACGAATTGCGCAAAGGAAAACACCGCACCCAGATGGATGCGGTGTTTGTTGGTCGGGCTGTGGAGGTGGGGAATCAGCCGACAGACCGGATGGTCTTCAGCAGTCGGGAAATGATCTTGTACGGATCGGCCTGGGAGTTCGGACGGCGGTCTTCGAGGTAGCCGCGGTACGCGTCGTTCGCCACGAACGAGTGCGGAATGCGGATCGAAGCGCCGCGGTTGGCCACACCGTAGTTGAACTTGTCGATGGACTGGGTTTCATGCAGCCCGGTCAGGCGGAGGTGGTTATCCGGACCGTAAGCGGCAATGTGCTCGTCCTTGTACTTGTCGAAGGCAGCCATGAGCTTTTCGAAGTAAGCCTTGCCGCCGGTTTCACGCATGAACTTCGTGGAGAAGTTCGTGTGCATGCCCGAGCCGTTCCAGTCGCCGCGGATCGGCTTACAGTGGAACTCGACATCCACGCCGTACTTTTCACAGGTCCGCAGCAGTAGATAGCGGGAGACCCACAGGTCGTCACAGGCTTTCTTGCCGCCTTTGGCGAAGATCTGGAATTCCCACTGTCCCTTGGCAACTTCGGCGTTGATCCCTTCGAGGTTGATGCCGGCATCGTGCACGATGTCGATGTGCTCTTCCACGATTTCGCGAGCTTCAGCGCCGACGTTCTTGTAGCCCACTCCGGTGTAGTACGGTCCCTGCGGTGCGGGATAACCTTCTTCGGGGAAGCCGAGCGGACGGCCGTCGCGGTACAGGAAGTATTCCTGTTCGAAGCCGATCCACAGATCGGGATCGTCTTCCACGGTGGAGCGATAGTTCGACGGATGCGGCTCGCCGTTGGGGAGCAGCACTTCATTCATCACCAGAAACCCGTTTTTGCGGGTGCTGTCCGGGTACAGGGCGACCGGCTTGAGAATGCAATCGGAGCTGTGCCCTTCCGCCTGCTGGGTGGAGCTGCCGTCGAAGCCCCAGAGCGGCAGATCTTCCACAGACTGCGGAGCTTTGTCGACCACTTTGGTCTTGCTGCGGATGTTCGGCTCGGGCTTGTAACCGTCCAGCCAGAGATACTCCAACTTGTAGCGTTCGGACATCAGTTTTCACTCCCTAATAGGAAACCATGTTGGCGAGGCGACAGCATGTTTTCACGTACTCTTTCGACTCCGAACAGCGCGCTCCGCGGAATGAGCAACTCATTCTGCCGTATCGGCTCGACGTGAAAACCCCAGGCAGATCTCCGGCAGGATCATGTTCAATGCCGAAGCTCTGCCTCAAAAAATCCTTCACTCTTGTCGCTCATTTTCCCTGAAACGGGCCCCATGCCTGTTTCAGAAGCAGCTTTGCACAAAAAACTTGCAACGTGAATTTGGGGAAAACGATGAATTGCTTGATATCGCAAGACTTACGTCTTCATTCCCCTCTTCGATACCATGATTAGGCAAAGAGAATGCCAGCTTCCGGCAAATGCAGACAATACCATCCGGCCGGGGGCGGTGCAGCAAGGAAATGGGATGCGGGGAAGCGGATTTCTTTCTCGACTCCCCAGTTTGTGAGGGGGTGTGATGCCACGGTCGATACGGTTCGGGGGGATTCTGTGTTTGGTGGGGATTGTGTTGGGGGGAGGCTCAGCGCTCCCGGCAGCGGTCCGCCCGAACGTCCTGCTGATCATTACGGACGACCAGGGATACGGCGATTTTGGATTCACGGGGAATCCGATTCTGAAAACCCCCGTCATTGATCAGCTTGCCAAAGAGTCGTACTCCTTCCGGCACTTCTACGTCCACTCCTTCTGTGCACCGACCCGGGCCGCACTGCTGACGGGGCGCTATCCCCATCGCAGTGGCGTCAGCGGCGTCACCAGCAACAAGGAGTATCTCCCCGCTTCCGAGGTCACCATCGCCGAAGCCCTGAAAGGGGGAGGCTACCGGACCGGCTGTTTCGGAAAATGGCATAACGGCGAACAGTATCCGATGACGCCCCCCGGACAGGGCTTTGACGAGTTTTTCGGCTTTAACAACGGGCACTTCAACAACTACTTCAACGCCACGCTTCTAGACGGTGCGCAGCCGGTGGAAACGCAGGGCTACCTGCCGGATGTGACCACCGACGCCGCCATCCGCTTTATGGAAGCGCGGCGGTCTGAACCTTTCTTCTGCTACGTGGCCTACAATACACCCCACTCGCCGCATCAGGTTCCCGATCGCGAATACGACGCCTACGCCTCGCAGGGGCTGCCGCATGTTCTCGCCGCCTTCTTCGGGATGTGTGCGAACATCGACGAGAATGTCGGTCGCATGCTCGATACGCTGAAGTCGAACAATCTCGACGACAAGACGGTCGTGATTTTTATGACCGACAACGGGGGGACAGCCGGTGTCAACTTCTACAACGCCGGCATGCGGGGCAAAAAAGGGTCCGCCCATGAGGGGGGAAGCCGGGTCCCATTGCTGATTCGGTCACCAGAAAGCCGAAAGACCCCGCGTGAAATTGATCAACTCGCTGCCCATATCGACCTCTATCCCACAATTCTCCAGATGTGCAGCATTCCGGCTCCTCCCGGTCCCCGCATCGATGGAGTCAGCCTCGTCCCCTTGTTCACCGGCCAGAGTCACGGCGCCGAGGAGCGCTCGATCTTTCTGAATGGCGGCGGCATGACCCTTGAAACCAGCGGGACACCCGGAGCAGTGCGGACCCCTCAATATCGACTCGTGCGCGAGAAAGAGGGACAGCACCCCACTGCGTGGCAACTCTATGACATGCTGGCCGATCCTGGGGAGACCACCGATCTGGCTGCCGAACGTCCCCAGATCGTCCAGGAGTTGGCGGCCAGCTACGACGTCTGGCTGAAGGCGACCTTGCAGCACAATCCTCCGCCGGTCGTGTTGCCGATCGGCTATCAGCAGCAGAATCCGGTGATTCTCAATGCCACGAGCGCCCGGTTCTCGGGAAGCCTGTCGTACACCCTTGGCCCCGGCTATGCCCATGACTGGCTGTCGAAGTGGACCGACACCACCTCACGCGTCTGGTTCGATGTCGACTTCGTTCATCCGGGAACATACGAGTTCGAAGTGCTCTACGCCTGTGCTCCGGATCAGGCGGGCTCCACGTTGCAGCTCACGGCTCAGGGAGAGCAACTCTCCCAAACGGTTCCCGCAGGGGAATCGCCGGCGCTTCCCGCCCCTGACAACGCCACGATGAGAAAACAACGGTTCACCGGTCGTAGCTGGACCTCGTTCCCGCTGGGAGAGTTGAAGCTGAAGTCCGGGAAGACGCGGCTGGAGCTGCAATGCACCGAACTGGCGCACGAGAGCGCACTGGAGTTCAAGGGGCTCAGTGTGCGACGTGTGCAGCCTTAGCGCGGTGTGACTTTTGACCGACCCGTTCTTGCCCGGCGGGGCAACCAGCTCACGTGAGGTCTTCGTGCACCGTCGCGGCCACGGGATTTCTGCGGACGGAGAAGTATTCGAGCGCCAGCACCGCCACCGCAGAGATCACGACGATTCCCATCGTGATCCAGAACTGGCTGTTCAGCTGGGTCTGGTTCAGGGGGAGCGGCTCAAACAGCTTGTCCTTGAACTCGGCGATTTGAGGAGTCGTGTCGACCTGGATCGGCCAGATCTTCCAGAGTGAGCCAACCTTGATGCCACACAGGAAAGCGAGCGTGGGATATTCATAGCGGGCCAGCAGCCACTTCAGAAACTTGCTGCAGCCGACCACGCCGAACAGGCACCCGAGTCCAAAGGCGACGAGAATCAGGAAGTCGTTGAAGTCGAGACTGAGCTTCGTGGCGCGGTGGATCACTCCGGTCAGGTCATGGTATCGGCCCATCACCAGCAGGATGAACGCGCCGCTGATCCCCGGCAGAATCAGAGCGCAGATTCCGATCAGCCCGCAGAGAAAGATGTACCAGAGCGCCTGTGGGGGATGTTGCAGCGCCGGCTGCAGCACCAGCCACATCGCCAGCGCGAAGCCGAACACCAGCAGTAGGATCTCCTGAATTCTCCAGCGGGGGACGAGCCTTGCGACCAGATAGCATGAGGCGGCGATCATGCCGAAGAAGATCGGCAGCATCGTGTGGTAATGATGCTCCAGCAGGTAATGCATCAGCGAGCCGACGGTGGCGATGCCGGTACCGACTCCGACCATCAACGGGACCATGAACTTCAGGTCGAGTCGATCGATCGCTTCACGCCAGCGGCGCTGGACGATCATGGCGAACAGGGTGCCATCGACATGGCTGATGGCGGTGACGATCCGCTCGTAGATCCCGATGATCAGCGCAATCGTCCCGCTGTCTCC
Organism: Planctomicrobium aquicomposti; assembly: GCF_051466325.1. NCBI lineage: Bacteria > Pseudomonadati > Planctomycetota > Planctomycetia > Planctomycetales > Planctomycetaceae > Planctomicrobium > Planctomicrobium aquicomposti. The sequence goes on along the minus strand of NZ_CP195792.1, from coordinate 30,091 downwards.
TCCGGGAATCACGTTGCAGGTGCCCATGGCGACGCCGCTGCAGAAGGTGGCGACCACTCCAAAGTTCGCAGCCGAACCGGGAGCCGGCTGCTGCGTTGTCGTCTCGGGCATCACATCCTCGCTGAAGCAATTACGGGGAAATCTCGCGCGGCGGAACAGCCAGTCCTGCAGCCCCGCCATCAGCTGAAAACTGGAAGGCTCTTTGCGGTGGGCAAAGTCTAGTGCCTGCACGGAGATGTGGCGAGCGGGGATTGTTCCAGATTATCGCTCGTGGAAATGAGCCGGTTCCGGTCGACACTGAGAGTTCCGGGCCGGATCTCATTTGCGGCCGTTGATGAGGCTGCGCAGCACCCGCAGGTTGACGGCATCCATTTCTTCGCCGTCCCGCTTTTCCTTTTTCGTCTCGAGGTACATCGGCAGTTTCGCAAACCGAGGGTCGTTGAGGACGAAGCGGAACGGCTCCAGTCCGAGGCACCCTTCACCGATGTGTTCATGCCGGTCGACCCGGCTCCCCAGTTCCTTTTTGCTGTCATTCAGGTGGAAGGCCCGCACGCGATCGATGCCGATTACGTCGTCCAGCTGCTGCATTGTGGCGGTGTATTCCGCTTCGGTTTTGAGCGGATAGCCGGCGGCAAACAGATGGCAGGTGTCGACACAGATGCCGACGCGCTCGGGTTCTTTCATCTGCTGGAGAATCGAACGGAGATGTTCGAACCGCCAGCCCAGGTTCGTTCCCTGTCCGGCGGTCACTTCGACCCACGTTTCGACCTGCACGCCCGAGGTGCGGCGATGGACTTCATTCAGTCCCTTGGCAATCTGCAGCAGTCCTTCTTCTTCACTGCTGGTGACGTAACTACCCGGATGCATCACGACGCCCGCCAGCCCGAGTGCTTCCGCCCGTTCGAGCTCGATGGTGAAGGCGTCGACAGACTTCTCCCACAACTCCGGCTCCGGACTGCCGAGGTTGATCAGATAGCTGTCGTGGGCGCAGGGGATCTGCAGCTTGTGTTCAGCCAGCGCCGACTTGAACAGCCGGATGTCGCTGTCGGAAAGGGGCTTGCCCTTCCATTGGTTGTTGTTCTTCGTGAAAATCTGCACCGTGTCCATGCCGAGTGCAGCAGCGGCTTCCACCGCTTTGTGATAACCACCAGCGATGGAAAGGTGTGAACCGAAGAGCGGCATGAATCAGATTCCCGGCGGATGCTCGACGAGCTTGAGTTGAGGGTAGCGCCGCTGAAAGTAATCGAGCGACCAGTCATCCGTAAACAGAATCAGCTTCGCTCCCGCCTGGTCCGACATGATGCGTGAGCCGCTGGGGAGCGTGTAGGCTTCGGCATCGAAGTCCGGCTCATCGATCCAGCGAGAGATGCGATACGGGAGCCGGTCCAGCGCGACCGCCGCGTTGTACTCGGTTTCCATGCGGAACTTCACGACATCGAACTGCAGTTCGCCGACCGCAGCCAGCACTGGTTCGTGGGCGGTGGTGTTCGCATCCGAGATCTGTTGCACCGCCCCTTCTTCAATGAGCTGTTCAATGCCGCGCGAGAACTGTTTCCGCTTGGAGGTGTCAGCGCAGCGGACCCGGACGAATGTTTCCGGGGCATAGATCCATTGTCCCAGCAGTTGCACGCTGCGGCCCGCGCACAGGGTGTCCCCCAGACGCAGCTTGCCGGGATTCACGATGCCGATGATGTCGCCCGGATACGCCTGTTCCACGGTCTCCCGTTCCTGAGCGAACAGCTGATGCGAGCGGGGGACCCGAATCCGTTCGCGCGTCCGGGTGACGGTCACTTCCATATCCCGTTCGAAGCGTCCGGAGCAGATCCGCACAAACGCCACGCGGTCACGATGCCGGGGATCGAGATTGGCCTGAATCTTGAAGACGACTCCGCTGAAGTTCGGATCGGCGGGAGTGACGATGCCTTGATCGCTCTGATAGTTCCGCGGGGGAGGAGCGAGCCGCACAAAGGCCTTGAGGAACTGTTCGACACCGAAGTTGGTGAGGGCACTGCCGAAGAACACCGGCGTCTGCGTCCCCTGCAGGAAGAGCGCCGGGTCGAAGGCGGCCCCCGCCCCTTCGAGCAGGCTGATTTCGTCACGCACTTCCTGCAGCACTTCGGGGGGATACAGGGTGCAGTCGGGATCGTCGAGTTGGCCGACCTCCACGGGAACTTCGTGCGCTCCCCGGAGCACCGACGAGAACTTGAGCAGTTGATTGGTCCGTCGATCGACGATGCCGTTGAAGTCACGCCCGCGCCCGACCGGCCAGTTGAGCGGAATGGCATCGATGCCGAGCACGTTCTCGATTTCGGTCAGTACCGCCAACGGATCACCGCCGGGACGGTCCATCTTGTTGACGAACGTCAGAATCGGGACCCGCCGTTCCGCGCAGATCTTGAACAGCTTGATGGTCTGCGATTCAATCCCGTTCACGGCGTCGACCACCATCACCGCGGCATCGACGGCGTTCAGCGTCCGGTAGGTGTCTTCGCTGAAGTCCTGGTGACCGGGGGTGTCGAGCAGGTTGAGCCGAAAGCCTTCGTAATCGAAGCACAGGCAGGTGGCGGTCACCGAGATGCCGCGCTCCTGCTCCATCTTCATCCAGTCGGAGCGAGCCGCCCGCTGAGACTTTCTCCCCCGGACCGCCCCTGCTTCCTCGATGCGTCCCGAGTAAAGCAGGATTTTCTCGGTCAGCGTCGTCTTCCCGGCATCGGGGTGGGCGATGATGCCGAACGTTCTGCGGCGGGCGATCTCCTGCAGGAATTTCGTCGTCGCCGAATCTGTCGCAGGGACGTGCGGCAGGCCCTCGCCGGCAGATCCGGATGAAGCAGACATGGTTGGTCCTTCGGGGGAACAGAGAACGGGACGCTGAGACTCACCAGATGGCCGCGGCTGGTGTCTCAGACGGAGAGCGCCTCTTTCCCCACGCGGTGGCAGAAATCACCAAACGATTCTGCCGGCTGTCGCTGCTCACGATACTTGGTGAAGACCGGAGCCAGTCGGCTGGCGATTTCGGCCTCTGGAACCAGGTCCTGGTACAGGTAGCCGAGCCGGGTTCCCTGTGCATTGCCTCCCAGGTACAGCGTGTACTTGCCGCGGGCTTTCCCCACGAGGCCGATATCCGGAGTGTACGGACGGGCACAGCCGTTCGGACAACCGGTCATGTGAACGGTGATCCGTTCGTCCTTCAGGCCATGCTTGGCCATTTCGGCTTCGATGGCATCCATGACAGTCGGCATGATCCGTTCGGCTTCGGTCACAGCCAGTCCGCAGGTCGGCAGCGCCGGGCAGGCGATGGAGTATCGCCGGGCCAGCGTCAACTCTTCGGCCAGCTTGACTCCATGCTTCCGCAGAATCGACTCAATGTCCGACTTCTGCGAGGGCTCAACATCGCAGAGAATCACTCCCTGCAGCGCGGTCAGGCGGAGGCGATGCGGGTACTTCGCCAGCAGCTCGCGGAAGGCGGTTTTCAGCGTCAGCCCCGGCAGGTCCTGCAGGCGGCCGTTTTCGATGTTGATGCCGAGGAACAGCTTGCCGTCCCCCTGCTCATGCCAGCCGATGTGGTCATCGACTTCGACGATATCGTCGAGACGGGGCTCGGCGAGTGGTCCGCCGTAATACTCCTCGACCTTGGCTTTGAACTTGGGCATGCCCCAGTTGGCGATCAGATACTTCAGCCGGGCGTACTTGCGGTCTTCGCGGTTCCCGAAGTCCCGCTGCACTTTCACAACGGCTTCGCAGGCGGCGATGGTCTGGTCGACCGGCACGTAGCAGAGTTTGTAGGCGAGTGCCGGAAACGTGTCTTTCTTGGCGGGAGTCATCCCCTGTCCGCCACCGGTCACAATGTTGTAACCGACGATGTTGTCGTTCTCGATGACGGCGATCAGCCCCAGATCCTGCGTGTAGACATCGATGCAGTTGTCTTCCGGCAGGGCGATCCCGAATTTGAATTTGCGGGGCAGGTAGGTCTTGCCGTAGATCGGTTCGTCGGTCACTTCGTGGACCTTGGTCGACTCTTCGCCGTCCTTGATCCAGATTTCATAATAGGCCTGCGTGCGGGGACGGAAGTGGGCTGCCAGCGCGTCGGCCATTTCCTGCATCTGCTGGCGGACCGGGCTGTTGGCGATGGGTGCGGGGCAGCACATGAAGTTGCGGCACACGTCGCCACAGGCAGCGATCGTCGACAGCTTGGCCTCATTGATCGCCTTGATCGTCGCGTGCAGATCTCCCTTGAGAATGCCGTGCAGCTGGAAGCCCTGCCGATCGGTGATCCGCAGGGTCCCGTTGCCGAACTGCTCGCAGAGGTCCAGTTCCTTCAGCAGCTGGGCTGCGGTGATTTTACCGCCGGGAATTCGGGAGCGGACCATGAACATGTAGCTCTTGCCGCTGCCGCCGCCACGATCGTCGCGGTTGTCCTGCTGGTAGGTTCCGTGGAACTTCAGCAGGTTCGCGTTGTCTTCGATGAAGGAGGCCGAATCGGTCGCCAGCTCTTCGCGAATGGTGCCGCGCAGATAGTTGCTGCTTTCCTTGACTGATTCAAATTTGCTGGCCTTGCCGTCCATTGTGGTTTGCTTCCGTGGATGAGAAATGACTCGGGGGTCCGGACTGGCCGGATCAGGGTGGGGGCTGGAACAGGCCGTCCGCTGGCCGGAGTATCGGTACTATTTTAGGCAATCTGCCGTCGGGCGGAGACCTGTTGCCGGGATTCCCGACTTTGGTCGAATCTTCGCAACGGCCACAGATTCGGGAAAAACAAGATATCGGCATTCCGCCGCGAACATAAGGTCAGAGTCGGACACTTTCTTCGCGTTCGGGAGGCAGGACACCATTGAGCCGGCGCGGGCTCGGTCCCTCCCGAAAGCGGGAATTGTTGCGTTCTCCGGGGAGCGGGCCGAAACTGCTCATGCATGCACGAGAGCTGATGCAAGAGGTTCGCGGGCGGACTCCGATTCCAGACTCGCTCCCTGCCTGCGGTGCGGATTGGCGGTCTCCCCCCGGGACTCAGAATCCCAGTCCGAAGCCGTCGAGTGCCGCAGTTCCGACGGTCCCATCGGTGATGTCGAACATCGTGGGGAACTCCCGTTCCCAGCGGCGGTTGGCTCCGGGGCAATACTGCCGGCCATTCCCCTCGATGGCGGCCACCCCGGGAATGCGGGCCGCGAGGCTGGCCGAGTGCAGGAAGGAATAACCGGGGCAGGTCAGATCCTGCACGCACAGGAACATGCCGAACTTCTGGGCCGCGGCGGCTGCGAACAGGGCCTCGGTGTGTCCCTTGCAGGCTTTCAGAGCGACGCCGCTGTAACCGAGGTCACGAGCCAGGAGCAGCGCATCGTAATTCAGCAGGGACTCGTCAATGACGACCGGCTTCAGCTCGGCCGCCTTGTGCATCTTGTTGTCGGGATACTCGCGCAGATTCCGGTGCGTTGGCTGTTCGATGTACTGAATACGGTCGTAGCCGGCGGGCGTCTGTTCTTTGACCCGCTTCAGGAAGTCGAGCACGTAGTCCACGTTCGCGCACTTCTCATTGAAGTCGATGGAATAGAACCACTCCGTACACCCGCGTGCGGCCTGGGCTTCGGCGGTGACCCGGTCGATGGCGATCACCCGCTCCACGTCCCAGTCGAGATTGTCTCCGTTCATTTTGATCTTCAGGTGCGTCAGGCCGTCAGCCTTGATCCACTCCGGAAGTGTTTCGGGCAGACCATCCTTGAGTCGAGTCTGCAGATCTGCTTCGGTCAGCGGATCGAGCGCGCCGACGAGGTGGTACAGCGGCATCCGTGGTTTTGGTTCACGCAGGGTGTACTGATCCAGGTATTCCCCCTTGAACTGGTCATCGAGGTAATACGACAGGTCATTTTTCATGAACTGCTTCGACAGCATGTTATAGCTGTTGAGCAGGTTCACCTTCCCGTAAGCATCATGAATGGCCGCATCCAGCGCGCTGGCCGCCACCAGCTGGGCCAGTTCGGGGATCGGCTCGGGCAACTTGTGATCCCGCGAGACGACCTTGCCCAGGTGTTCGTATTCGGCGGAGATGTGATAAATCGCATCGATCGGATGGCCGAATTCATCAAACGCGTCCGTCAGTCGGCAGACCCGTTCCGCGAAATCGCACATGGCCGCAACGGCCTGGTCCGGCGTGACTTGGGTCGACGGCCAGGCCCAGATGTTGCCCACAGGCATGCTGCCGAAACCGGTCGCTTTCTTGCGATCCCGGGTCTCTGCCACCACTTCGACATTAATCAGCCGGTGTTTGTCCATGACCCGCCCGCCGAATTTGAGTGGCGTGCGGAAAGGATGGTCTTCAAAGGAGATAACGGCTTCTTTGATGCGGACGTCTTGCGGCCTGTTCATGACACCTGGAAAGGGACTTTAGAGGAGTGCGAAAAAGAGAGTGCATTCAGATGCACGCAATTCTAGGAACTGCAGTAAAAATCTTGCAACGTCATTCCCTGCCAGCGGAGGGAAATCTCACACGATAAATCCCGGCTGCAGAAGCAGTTGAGAATCGTCAGTCTGGCAGACCATGCACTGCGAGGGCAATGGCCCCCATCACACCGGCCTTGCTTCCCAGCTGGGTTTCTTCAATTCGGATCCCGTCGACCGGAAATAACCGACCGACGCGCGACCGGACATCTTCCCGGATTCGCCCCAGCAGCAGTTCGCCCAGTCGGGCGACGCCTCCCCCGATCACGATCAGTTCGGGATGGATGGCGGTCACGACATTGGCGACTCCGATGGCGACATACGAGGCCGCCTGCAGGATTGCCTGCCGGACTGGTTCATCCCGGTCGGCGACCTCCCCCATCACCTCGGCCGTGACATGTCCCGGATCACCACCGGTGACTTCGTGCAGCGTGGGAGCCAGTCCCATCAGCATCAGCCGGATCCCTTCCGCCGCCAGGGCGGTCCCGCTGGCCATCGTTTCCAGGCATCCGTGATTGCCGCAGCCGCAGAGTGGACCACCGGGGTCGATGGTCTGGTGTCCGAGTTCTCCCGCAGCACCGAGCGGGCCCAGGCGCAGCTTCCCGTCGATGACCAGTCCGCCGCCGATACCGGTCCCGATGGCGATAAACACCATCGTATTGACCGTCCGGCCGTGGCCGTAGTTCATTTCTCCATACGTCGCCATCCGGACGTCGTTGAGCAGCCGGACCGGACATCCGAGTTGTGAGGAAAGAATCTGCGACACCGGCACATCGCGCCAGTGGGTGGTCATGTTCGGCAGATATCGGGTCATACCGACGCGGGAGTCCACCAGACCGGGGAAGCCCATCCCCAGTCCCCGAGGAGAGGACCCGGCATCGGCGGTCAGTTTCTGGACCGCGCTGCAAATCCGTTTCAGGACGTCGGCCGGGCCTTCATGCGAGTCGGTCGGGATGCTGCTCTCGCGAAGCAGAGTCCCGTCCTCGTGCGCCAGGGCCAGCTTGATGGAGGTCCCTCCGACGTCGACTCCGACATACAGCTCAGCCATTGTTCTTCGCCAGTTCAGTTCGGACCCGCTCCAGCAGAGCTTTGGTCTTGCGGATGCCATCGAATTCGCTGAGATCCGAGCCTTCGTACTCGATGCCGACAAAGCCTCGATAGCCGCTGTCGAGCACGAGCTTCATCATCCGCAGATAGTTGACAGAGGTTTCGTTCCCCTCGCCGTTGAAGTCGTAACTCTTGGCGCTGACCCCCTTGGCAAACGGCATCAGCTCTTCCACACCTTCATATCGGTCGTAGAATTCGGTCGGTGAAACCCGGAAGTTGCCAAAATCGGGCAATGTGCCGCAATGAGGGTGGTCCACCTGTCGCATGACCTCCGCCAGCCAGCGGCCATTGGAAGAAAGACCGCCGTGGTTCTCGACGATCACGTTGAGGTTGAGCGGCTCGGCGAGCAGTGTCAGCTCCCGGAGTCCGTCGCTGGCGAGACGCATCTGCTCGTCATAGGTTCCCTTGCTCTGTGCATTGACCCGGATCGAGTGACAACCCAGATAAGCGGCGGCCTCCAGCCATTTGCGGTGATTTTCCACGGCCTGACGGCGACGTGCGGCGTCGGGATCGCCGAGGGCTCCTTCGCGGTCCACCATGATTAGCACATTGCGGACGCCGTGCTGTTCGGAGCGCTTTTTCAGGTCCGCCAGATACGACTGTTCCCCGACTTTGCCTTCGAAGAAGGTGGACACATACTCGATGCCGTCGATGTCAAACTCTTCCCGGGCGATCCGGGCGAAATCCAGATTGCTGAGTTGCTTGGCGTTGATCGCTTTGTGCAGGGACCATTCCGCCAGCGAAATCCGGTACAGCGGGTTGCTCTCGGCTACAGCGGCGATCCCCCGCTTCAGCAACGGAGTCGTGGCGAGACCGGCAGCGAGTCCGAGGAGAAATTCGCGACGGTTAGGGGCAAGGTGCGGCATCGGCGTTGACCTGACAGGCGGGAAAGAACGGGACCAACTCTCCGCCACGATGGACCATCTGTCCCGAAAAGTCAAATCCCGCTCATTCTGGGGGGCGGGCACGAAGTGAGCGCCTGCTTCACGGCTGAAGCAGGTGGGCTGTGCGCATTGTTTCAGTTTCTTGGCGCCCGGGGGGGTGTGGGCTCCCATCTTTTCCATCTTCCCGTGCGGAAGCATTGATGCTGTGCCGAGTTTGCATCATGTGTGGTGAGAAATCGAATCCTGGCCAAAAAAGCGGCACAAACAATGCGAATTTGAAAAGGTTGCCGCCGAGGTAATCGTGATGCCTGGTTCTCGTCAGGCGAAGTTGCGCTCTCGATCGAGCGACTTCGCGCTGTGCGGGCCGCGGAAAGACCGAGTTGCCTCGCGGTCGAATTGTCATGCGAGGCCAGTGTTGCCGGGTCCCCCTCTGCCAACGCGGTCTGAAGAATGTGAATTTTGTCCCATTTGCTGAAGGAAGAGAGAGACCCGATGTCGGGACACCCGCCATGGCTCGATCGTTTCACCCAACGAGCCGTTGAGTGTCTGCACGCTGTGGAGGAAGCCCCCTCCATCGGTTGCCACGTTTTTCAGGATGGCGAGATCTGGGAAGTCTCACTCTTTCTTTCGCCCACCGAAATCGTGGGTGGCGAACATGACGGTGAACGGCTGACATCGCTGTTCGTGGCCGACGTGATGGAACTCGTCCACATCTTCGATACAGTTGCTTCTGCCAGCTGGCAGCCTCATCCTCTGACGCCTCAGGACGACCTGCGCTCGCATCTCGCTCTTGTCGGGGAGTTCGAAGGGCACATCGTCTGGCTGCGGATTCTGGGGGAATCTCCCGAGCAGTTTGGAGTCGGGCGAATCGCTGATTTTCATGGTCGCAGCGTCGTCGATACCTGGTAGTCGGCTCCTGTGGCCTGTTGAAGCCACGGCGAATACGGTTCTCTTCAGGCTTGTCGGCTTTTGGTTCCACGACGAACCGTCTGCCAGCGCATGCAAAAACCTCTCAAGCCCAGGCCTGAGAGGTTGTGAGCATTCAACTCCGTGCCGTTGCGGCACGCTGGCGATTACTTGGTCGCCGGAACTTCATTGGAAGTCTGCTGGATCGGGTTCTGGGTTGCGGGAGCGGCCGCCGGAGCAGCGGGTGCTTCAGCCTTGGCGGGTGCGGTGGCGCTCATCAGCTTGATCACATCTTCCGTCAGGTCGACAGTCTCGTCGAAGGCGAAGATCAGCGCGTCGTTCTTGGTGACAACCGTGCCAAAGCCCTTGTCGTGGGCCAGCTTGGAAGCGACCGGACGGGCTTCGTCGCGGAAGCGGTTTTCCAGCTGCTGGCGATGCTTGCCGAGCTGGGTTTCCGCCTGCTTCTTAAGCTGATTGAATTCGAGATTGACCTGCTGCGTCAGACGATTGAACTGGGCGGTTTCTTCCTGGGTGGGGTGTTCGCCGATTTTGCTGCGGGCTTCCTTCAGCTTCTCGGTCGCCTGAATCTGGATCTGGTTCAGCTGCTGCTGCAGCTTGCTGGCGGAACCCTGGAACGTCTGGGTCATTTCTTCAGCGCGGCCCAGACGGCGGGCCACTTCGTCGAGATCGACCACGGCGACGCCGGTATGTTTTTGACTGCCTGAAAACGACGACCAGCAGACACAGACGGCCAATGATGCCACGATAGCGATCGCGGCGGAGACTCCATGGCGGACCATAACCAACGACTCCTCAGAGACAGGTGAGATGTGAGATGAAGCGGCGTACCGCTGGGTGAGAGATGAGAGCAAGGGGCGGGACGTTATGACATTTCATCAAAATGAGTAAAGAGCAATCTGCAACAACTCCCGCGGAGACTGCTGTGGTGTGATGCACCGGCCCCACCGGCGTCAGCTGTTGATCTTTGCCGATTCCGACACCCCGGAGAGAGTGCGATAACAGGTGTCTTCGATTCATCTTGAGCCCGATCGGCAGTTCCCCGTACGATTCGCCGCGCCGGTCCCGCGAGACCTGCTCGTTCGCCCTGTGTCCCTTCACTGCCTCTGTGATTCGTCGTTTCGAGATGTTTTGAAATGCTCGACTACCGCTTCAAGCCGATCAGCAAAGTCTGCGCGAAAACCGGCGCGCCGCTGATCCCCGGGGCGGTCTGCTATTCCGTGCTCGTGATCAAGGATGGCGAGTTTGAACGACTGGACTTCAGCGAGGCAGGATGGCAGGGATTGCCTTCCGAAGCAGTCGGCTACTGGCAGTGCATCGTGCCGACTCCCGCGCCTCGGCAGGCGGCAACCACCGACGCGGAAACATTGCTCCGTTATTTCGAACAGCTGATCGAGGCTGCCAATCCGCAGCAGGAAAAGCTGGCCTACGTGCTGGCGCTCTTTCTGCTGCAGAAGCGACGATTGAAACTGGACGGCTCCCGTGTCGATGACGAGGGAGAGTTTCTGCAGCTCTCCGGATCGCGCGGTGAAGGCCCTTATGAGGTCCGCGACCAGCAACTGTCATCGGAAGAAATGGCAGCGCTCCGGCAGGCGCTCGATCAACAGTTGACGACTTCCTGGGAGGCAGCATGATCGAGCACTCCCGCCAGCCTCGCTGGTCTGCCTGCAGTCGGAACAGAGTGCGGCCATCGTCGGCTGCGGCACTGCGTGTCGTGTGGGGGCTGCTGGCGATGTGGATGGTGTTCAGCAGCACCGGCTGTTCGACGTTTGCCTGGCCCCGGATGCGTGCATCGATCTCACCGCAGATTACAAAAGAACAGCTCGTCGCCCGGCTGAATCAGAATATCCTGGGAGCTGACGGCCGACCGGGGCTGACCGGCTGGCAGGCCAGCAATGCCACGGTGCGACTGACCGGCGTTCCCATTGGTTTGCCCGCCATGATCGCTGTGGAAGCCCCGCGGAATTTTCGGTTGATTGTTTCCCGTCCGCTGGGAAGCCAGGAAGTTGATATGGGCTCGAACAGCAATCAGTTCTGGCTCTGGACGAGCGACAATGCCCAGCAGGTGCTGACCGCCAGCCATGAAGACATTCCCGTGGCGCTGCAGGCCCTGCAGTTCCCGGTGCCGATTCATCCCGACTGGCTGATGGAAGTGTTCGGCGTCATTCCTCTGGATGATCGCGAATTTAAGCTGGTCGGGCCTACTGAGGCGCGGCAGTTCGAGCTCGTGGCCCTGCGTCATTCCCCGGTGGGCGAAGACGTGGAGCGTGTCATCCGGGTCGACGCCCGGAGCGGTCAGATTGAAAGTCATGTGCTCCGACAGCCCGGCGGCAAGATCATTGCCGAAGCCCATATCGACAAGTACATGAAGTCCCCCAACGGGACGGAAATGCCGATGATCTTCCGGCTCCGCTGGCCCGATGTCATGATGCAGATGGTGATCGATCTGCGCAACCCGGTGGTGAATCCACCGGGGCTGGCCCAGAACACGTCGCTCTGGAATGTTCCCTCGATGGCGGGGACACAGCTCGTCGATATCGGTGCCATTGCCCGCAGCCGACAGAACCTGGCGGGTGGCGGAATCGACGGCCGGGCCCGTCCCACGTCCCGGCCTGTTGGGCGGGTCAACCTGACTCCCTCGCGCACGGTCGAAGCGCCGACCCCTGCAGACTGGATCCCCCAGATCGCACTCGATGCGGAGCCGGCCGAAGAAACGTTCGAATGGGCTCGCCCCATTCAGGTCAACGCGGAGTTACGAGACGGGCTGCCGTCAATGTATTCCGGAGCAGCGTCGCAATCGTCATGGGACCAACCCCTCCCGGCACGGGAGTAATCGCCCCCGCGACCTCTTTGACGGCGTCGAAGTCGACATCTCCGACAAGCTTGTCTCCCAGTCGATTGATGCCGACATCAATCACGCAGGCTCCCGGCTTCACCATGTCTGCGGTGACAAAATTCGGCCGACCGATTGCCGCGATCAGCAGGTCGGCCTGACGTGTGATCTCCGGCAGATTCTTCGTCCGGCTGTGCGCGATGGTTACGGTGCAGTCGGCCACCGGCCCTTTCTGCACCAGCAGCAGGGCCATCGGCTTGCCCACAATCTCACTGCGGCCGATCACCACGGCATGGGCTCCTCGCACGTCGATTCCCGACTGGCCAATCAACACCTGACAGCCGCTGGGAGTGCAGGGGAGAAAGCGGGGCCGTCCCTGAACGAGCAGGCCCACGTTCTCCGGATGAAAGCAGTCGACATCCTTCATCGGCAGGACCGCGTCGAGGACAGAGACCTCGTGGATCTGCTCGGGTAACGGCAGTTGCACCAGAATTCCGTGGACATCACGATCGTGATTCAGCCGGTCGATCAGCTCCAGCAACTCCGGTTGGGTGACCGTGCCGGGGAGGCGATGCAGCGTGCTCCGGATTCCGGCTTTCTCGCACGCCTTCTGCTTGTTCCGCACATAAACGGCGCTGGCCGGATCATCGCCAACGAGAATCGCAGCCAGATGCGGCGTGACCCCTGTTCCCTTCACGAAGTTGGAAACCCCTTCAGCGGTTTCCTGATTCAGACTGGCTGCTGTGGCTTTTCCGTCAATGATCCGCGCTGACACGATTGCTCCTGAACCAAATCTGCAATGTCTGCAAGTGGGGGGGGGGAGAGCCGGTTGCTCTTTCCGACGCCCGCGCAGCGAGCGTTTCGTGTGATGAACTGCTCATCTCCTCGCGGCGAGACCGGGCCTCTCAAAAGCGAAGATGCTCTCTCCCCCCAGTCTATCGTGATTCCCCAATTTTTTCATGGATTCTTCAACCAGCCTGCTGTCGATTCGGGGACTCTCCACGAGCGAACTGCAGCAGGGGGCTGCAGCGATCAAACGCAGTGCAGCGACCAAACAAGGGGATGGTCCCTGAAATCGGCCCTCATCATGCCCGACTGAGAGAGTGGGGCAATATCGCCTGAATCGAACAGACACAGGGAAGATTTCGCCTCGATAAAAACTGGATACTGTTCATTTGCCTCCCCCTTGACAGGCTGCGCATTGTGTCAGAATACAGTTCCCTCACGGAATCCGTGGATGATCCACGGATCACGAACTGAAAGTCTTGCCATGATTCGTCGACTGACCTGCCCCATCTGCAACAAGGATCTGCCTCTCGAGATCGACGGTGAATCTCCGATTTTCCCGTTTTGTTCCAGTCGCTGTAAGCAGGTGGACCTCTATCGCTGGATGTCCGGCGAGTACGCACTGATTGAACCGTTGACTCCCGATAAGTTGATGGAGCAGATTCCCGAAGAGGACCTGCCGCCGGAGCTGCGGGGATAGAGTCGATTCGGGACTTCACAAAACAGACGGCCCGGATCTTCCTGTGCAGAAGAAGACCGGGCCGTTGTCGATGGCGGGCTGTCGTCGGCTGTAAATCAATGCCGGAAGTGACGACGACTGGTGAAGATCATGGCGATTCCATGCTCGTTGGCGGCCTGAATCACTTCGTCATCGTTCCGTGAACCGCCCGGCTGGATGGCGGCCGTCACGCCTGATTTGGCGGCGACGTCAATTCCGTCACGGAACGGGAAAAAGGCATCCGAAGCGATCACGCTTCCCTTGGTCCGGTCTCCCGCCTTGCTGGCGGCGATCATGGAAGAATCGAGGCGGCTCATCTGCCCCGCACCGACGCCGACCACCATGCCGTTCCGCGCGAGGACAATCGCGTTGGACTTCACGTGCTTGCAGACTCGCCAGGCGAACTGCAGATCCCGCAGTTCCGACTCGTTCGGCGCCCGCTGGGTGACGACCTTGTAATCGTTGACTGCGGGAGGATGCACATCGCGCTCCTGCACCAGCAGTCCACCGGAGACCCGGCGGTAATCCAGGTGAGCGGTGCCGTTCACATACAGGTCGGCGACCCGGAGCAGTCGGACGTTATTCTTCCACTTCGGCTTCGTTCGCAGGATCTCGAGGGCCTCTTCGGCATACGCGGGGGCGACGATCGCTTCGATGAATCGGCCCGGTTCGGCCAGCAGTTCTGCGGTTGCGGCATCCAGTTCACCATTGAAGGCCAGGATCGAGCCGAAAGCACTGACCGGGTCCCCTTCATAGGCGTTGACGAACGCTTCTGCCTGGGTCTTCGCAATGGCACAGCCGCAGGGGTTGGTGTGTTTGATGACGACCGCCGCCGGCTCTTCGAACTCCTGCACCAGACCCCACGCGGCATCGAGGTCGAGCAGGTTGTTGTATGAGAGTTCCTTGCCGTGCAGCTTCTCCGCCGCAGCGATCGACCGGGGCGGCGTCGGTGATTCGATGTAGAACGCGGCTGCCTGATGGGGATTCTCTCCGTAACGGAGATCGGAATCCTTTTGCAGGGTGATCGTCAGCTGTGCCGGGAACTGCGAAGGGACTTCCGTGGTGATCCGGGCGAAGTAATTGGAGATGGCCCGGTCGTACTGGGCGGTCATTTCAAAGGCTGCGTGAGCCAGTTCGCGACGGAGTGTCGCGTCGAGGGGGCCCTGACGCAGTTGTTCCAGCACGCGCGGATATTGTGAGGCATTCGTGACGATGCCGACATAGGCATGGTTCTTGGCGGCGGAACGGACCATGCTCGGTCCGCCGATGTCGATCTGCTCGATGGCATCTTCGACGCTGACGTCGGGCCGGGCGATCGTTTTTTCAAAGGGATAAAGATTCACCACCACCAGCTCGAAGGGAATGATTCCATGCGTCTGCATGGCTGAAGCATGTTCTTCGACATCGGGCATGCCGAGGATGGCGCCGTGAATGCGCGGGTGCAGGGTTTTGACCCGGCCATCCATGATTTCCGGAAAGCCGGTGTAGTCGGAAACGTCGACCACGGGGAGTCCCTGATCTTTCAGGAACTTCGATGTTCCTCCGGTCGAGAGGATTTCAAACCCGAGTTCCGCCAGACCCTTTGCAAATTCGGCGAGTCCAGTTTTATCACTGACACTGATCAGCGCCCGTCGTGACGAGGCATTCATTATCGATACTTCCTGAGATTGTCCGGTGGGGAGGCTGCCGTCGACAGCGGACGAGAGCGCAGCAGAGACCAGGCAGCGCGGCTGAAGCGCCGGTTGTCCTCTCGCCATCCGTCAGCCACGCAGCGTCATGATTGCTGTCAGCAACCCTGTTGCGAGGACTCCGCAGGGAACAACTCCGCAGCAGCCGGAACGTTGCCGCTCCGTGGAAATTCTAGCGTTCCGGATGTCGTCTGTCGCCACATGGGGTGGCGGGGATCCCGGGCTTCCCACAGGGGAAAAAAGAGTGATCAGACCAGCCCTTTCAGCTTCCTGATCGTCCACTCGGCGGAAATCAGGGTCACAAACAGCAGCAGCAGCGGCCAGCCGTCCCACAGGCGAATTCGCTCGAAGCGATTGAGGTCACTGGGCAACCCCTGTTCCAGCAGCGCCTTCAGGAATCCGCCGAAGTCTTCCGGGGACAGGACCGTTCCTCCGGTCATGGCGGCGATTTCCGACATCAGCCCCGGATCGGCCGCAGGATTGTCCATTTCCAGATCGCGTTCATCCACGACGAATCGGGTCAGCACGCTGTGCCCCAGGGACTTTCCCCCTTTGGTGGCAGCGACGCGGACCCAGTAATCGCCCGGTGCCAGCGTTTGTGAAAACTCGGCCAGCCCGTTTTCGCCCAGTCGCTGCGGCAGCAGCTTGACCGGTTCGCCCCCCGTGGGAAGAAGCACTTCCACCTGATAGTCGGCATCGACAACCGGAGTTCCCTGAGAATCGCGGGCTCCGAACTCGATCGGAATCCGGGATTGCGGCAGAAAGTTGCGAGGTTCCACCCGGACCCAGATCGGCTGGTCGGAATCGAATTCCTTGCGCGCCAGCCAGAGCATCAGCTGCTGCCAGAATCGCTGGTGCTCAGTCTGAAAGCCGTGTGTGTGCCAGCGCCACGTCTCGTCGACCGCCAGCGCCAGCACGCGACCCCGTCCGGTGTCCGTGGCGAAGAGCAGCGGATCATCCGCCGCCGAATGCGCGAGAATGTCGATCGCGCCCGAGCGGGGATTCAGCTTGTTCGCCCCTCGCATCGGCGGAAGTCTGCTCCAGATCTGTTCGTTCTCGGTCGACGTTCCCGCGAGCCGCATCAGATAATGGCGTTCACCATCGCGCGTCGGCAGCATCTGCAGGGATTTCAGCAGCTGATTCTTCGTCGACATTTCTCCGGGGTTCAGCTTTTCGGAGATCGACAGACTGACCGGCAGCAGGTCGGCGAGCGGTGTGGCGGCATAGCCACCTGCTCCATAGTTGGTCTGGCCTCCGAGCATGGCCAGTCCCGCTCCTTCCCGAACACGTGCCGCCAGTTCGACCAGCAGGTTCTGCCCCTGCTGCTGAAAGGCGTCGGCAGGGAGATCGCCGATGATGTAGACATCATAGGCCCCCTTGGTGAATTGCTTGGGGGTGATGATCGTCTGCCGGTTGGATGGCAGCACGATCTGCGTGTCGAGCTGGATTTTTGCGGTTTCGTTCAGTCGACGAATGTACTTCTGTTCCTGCCGGGGGATATCAAAATAGGCGACACGCATCCCCCCTTTGCGGACGGTGACGAGTGTTTCCAGCCGATTGTTGCTCAGCTTCACTTCCCCATCCGCCGGGACAACTTCCGCGGCGATTTTGTATTCGCCAGCCTGCTCCGCCATGAACGACAGCTCCACGGGGATCAGTGCTGCGTTCTCGGATGTGCGCAATTCCCGCATCGGCCGCGCATCACCCGACAGGGGGATCTCCTTGAACGGGCCCGATTCGCCGAGCGCCTTCCCGGTCCGGTCTTCCAGCAGCAGCCGGACCATCACTTTGCGACCGGCCGCGCCCAGCAGCCGCACCTGAAAACGGACCGGGACCGTCTTGCGTTCGAACGTCACCGGCTGATCAAGGGTGAGATCCTCCACAGCCAGGTCCAGCCCGCTGCTGGAAAGTTCGGAGGTCCCGAACAGCACGCCGTGAACCGGAATGGATTTCTGTTCGGCAAACCGTCGGGCAGCGGCCAGCGGATCGACATCCTCCTCCCCGCCGGCGCGCTGGGCGAAGTCACTGAACATGACAACCGCAATCTGGCGGTCCCCCTGTGACTGCTCGCGGAGTTCATCCAGCACTTTGCCTACAGCGGTGAGGTTGCCGTCTGAGACATTTTCCGGTGCCGCCACCGGATGGAGTTCGCGATCAAAATCGATCATGCGAACCGAGATTTCCTTCTGGATCGCCTCGAGCGGTTCGCGCTGATCGGCCAGCAGCTTCAGCAGGCTCTCGCGTCGACTGCGACCGCCCGGTCCGTCGGTGGTTCCCATGCTGCGGCTTTTGTCGAGCAGAAAGACCAGTTCGGCATCCTTGCGGTCAGTCTGCTGCTTTTGCAATGCGGGTCGCAGCATCGCCGCGATCAGAAGGGCCACCAGTGCGAGCCGCAGCCCCAGCAGGCTCCACCGCCAGGGCTTCGACAGCTCGCGCACGCGGGGCGGATAGGTCCAGACCACCAGCAGGATCATCGCCAGTCCGGCAGCGAGGATCACCGGCCAATTCCAGACAGGTTCGAAAATCAGCCGCATGGTACCCCGGATCAGACCATCTGCCATTCCCGGGATCGACGAGCCCCGGTGCTACAAGGAACTTCTGAATTGTCGGCAGCGGGAGATGGGATGGCAACCGTGAATGATGCCCCACTCCTGCCGGTTCCTGTGTCATACGCTGTGGCGGCGACCGGAAAGGGATAAAAAAAGAAAGTCGCCATGCTGGACCGGCATGGCGACTTTCCACCTGAGACGTGAAGCTCCCGAGAGAGCAGTCACTGATGATCTGAACTTAGTTCGGAATACCGAGCAGGTCTTCCTCTTCTTCCTGGATGATGATGCGTGGGGTGACCATCAGCATCAGGCTCGAGGTTTCCCGTCCAACGCCGGTGTTCTTGAAGAGACGGCTGATGTAGGGAATCTTGTTGAGGATCGGCACACCCGCCATGTTGCGTCCTTCGCGGAGGGTTTTCACACCGCCGAGGAGCACGGTTCCACCATCGGGCACGCTGACCACGGTATCGACAGTCACGATATCCTGCACCGGCTGCTGGACGGTCACGGTTCCGGCCGAGCCACCACCGTTCTGGCCCTGGGCTCCACCGCCGATGCCGCCGCTGCCACCAGTTCCGCCGGAGCCACCGCCGACACCACCACCGATGCCGCCGCCGCCTCCGCCGATGCCACCACCGATGCCACCACCGCCGCCGCCGCCACCAATCCCGCCGCCTCCACCGATTCCGCCGCCGCCGACTCCACCAGTGGTTCCCTGGAAGGAGAAGGTGAAGACGTCAGTAATGTTGGAGAAGAACGGCAGCACGCTGAGTCGGACGTATCGTCGGTCTGCGGAGACCACCGCCCGGACGGTCAAGGTTGTCCCGTCGAGGAAGGTCTGAATCTGTGGCTGGAAGCCGATGTTGAAGGCACTGGCCACGGGGGTCAGCGAGGTCACGAAGGGCCGCTGCAGTCCGCTGGTCACGGTTCCGGTCTGGCCGTTGAACAGTGTCAGCTTGGGAGCAAACATCACGTTTGACCGTTTGTCACCCTGTGCCGCCCGCACAAACATGAAGGCTTCGATGTCGCTGAGGATCGCCATCCCGAACTGAATCCCTGCGTTCGCATCGAATCCCCCGAAGGTCGGAGTCGCGATGTCGAACGATCCCTGTCGGAACGGAATGTCGAGGTCCGGGCTGAAGGTCTGGGTGTTGTTCACCAGTCCGACCACGGTGTTGGACGGCCAGCTGTCACGACCCTGGATATTCAATGGCGGGCCCGGGCTGAATGGTGCCAGTGCGGTCAATGCACCACCGCTGGTGCCGCTGGTTCCACTCGTGCCGCCGGTTCCTCCACCGGTCCCTGCGGTTCCACCGCCGGTGCCGCTGGTTCCACTTGAACCCCCTTGTCCTCCGCCCAGCTGTCCAAAGGTCGGGTCGACTGACCCGAACGGACGCATGGGGGAACCATCGCTTTCAATCTTCGGACCGCCGATGCTGTCGTTGACGTTGAAGTCGAAGTCGATCCCGATCTGTTCGAAGAACTGATCGCTGACGGTGATGAACCGGACTTCAATGGTGACCTGCAGGTCCTGCAGACGACGCAGCTGTTCGAGCAGGTCGGCGATTTCCTGATGCACCCGCTGGGTCTGACGAATCACCAGACTCAAGGTGCTTTCATGCTGGCTGATCGAACCGGTTCCCTGGGTTTCCAGCCAGCTTTCCGGGGAGACGGTGTTGGTGATCAGTTCCGTCAGGGCGGTGAACTGGAAGTTCGTCGCACCGTTGTTGAGCGGACCGCCGACAATCGGCATCCCGGGAGCGGTCGGATTCAGGCCTCCACCCGGATTCGCGGGCACCTGGGCGAAGCCGTTGCTGTTCGGCAGGCCATTATTGAAGGCTGCCGGGAAGCTCTGCATTCCACCACCCGGGCCGAAGCCGGAGCCGGGCAGGGCGTTGACGGCCGGAGCGCGAATGGCCACCGGCACCACCAGGTCGGCCACCGGGTAGACCTTGGGAATCGTTTCTCCCTGCTGGCGCAGCTTGCTGGTCACCTTCAGAACTTCGTTCTCAACGAGATAATCGAGTTCCATCGGGCTCAGGAGCAGCTTCAGGGCGTTCTTCATCTGAATGCCGTCGACACTGACGCTCACGGGGGAGCTGGCGGTGGCTCCGACTTCCATCAGACCCTGCTCATCCAGCACCACGTTGATCCCCTGCTGCGTGGCGATGAACTGCATCACCTGCGACAGCGGAGCATTGTCAAAGTGCAGCGAGACCGGGTTGGACAGGCTGCGGCGGACCCGCATTTCTTCCTGTGAGTGCTCGCCGGCATCGGCGGGCAAAGGCTGACGCATCTTCTTCAGCTGTTCCCAGTTCGAGGCATAGGCCATCGGGCGGCCGTCCGCGATCGGGTTCACCACAGATTCTTCCACATCCTGCAGCTGAGACCAGAAGCTGTCTTCCTTGTTGGCGATCAGCTTCTTGTTCCGCTCGTCCCGCATCGCAATCTTGGATTTGATTTCCATGGCGACGACAGCCGGAATCTCCGGGGCCAGGGCAGTCGCCTGCAGAGCCACAGCGTGAGCCTCCGCAAAGCGTTTCTGGTCCATCAGGTCATTGAACTTCTCAACGAGAACGGCCACTTCCTGCTCCACGCGGGAGCGGTTGATGATTTCGCGTTCAATCAGATCTTTGGTTTCGGCGTTCTGACGTTCCATCGCCAGGACCGGAGCCTGCTGCTTCATGTACGATTCGACAGAAGCACGAGCGCTCTTCACCGAGGCGGTGAGGGTCGAGGTCTGCTCGCTGCTGAGGTTGGACGCCTCGATTTTCACGAGCATGTCATTCAGCAGCTGCACAGCCTGTTCGGGCTGCTTGTCGCGAATCTTTTCAGCACGGAAGATCGTGTTGAGGCAGTCGGTCTTGAGTTTGTCGAACTTCAGGGCTTCGTCGCGGGCCACGGAGTTCAGCGGGCTGTTATCGAGCGCCGGAGCCTCACCGCTGGCCTGCTGAATCATCCCACGGCGACGTGGAGCCAGTTCACGCAGCTTGTTCTGCAGCTGAGCCTGGCGGGTCTCATCCAGCTTCTCGCCGGAATAGTGAGCCTGCAGGAACGCATCGTAAGCGGCACTGCGGTTTCCTTCGCTCAGCAGCTGCAATCCCTGATTGTACAGGTCCAGTGCGGAGCCGGTTCCGGAGGTCACGACCAGGCGGTCACGGCCAGCGGGTGCGGTCCGCGGTGCTTCTGCGGTCTGAGGCTCCTGAGTGGCGAATTCGTTGTTGCTGGCGAAGAGCGGACCGGTGGTCTCCGGCTGTTCAGCCGACATGTTGCGGCCGCGGCTGGAACGCTCGATCTCGGTCAGCAGACGCTCGGGGCTGTCTTCGAACAGGTCGTAGGTCACATCATAGGTGGCGGCGAGGTCTGCCTTGGAGCGAGCGGCATCCACGCGTCCCGCTTCCAGTTCCTGACGGGCAGCCTGCAGCAGCTGCAGGGCTTCCCGCTTCATGTCTTCGCGTGAGGTTGTCGGTGCAGCCGCAGCGACAGCGACGTTTCCGGCCGGTGCATTGCTCCGGGCGGCAACCAGACGGTTCAGATCTTCACGAGCCACTTCGGGAGTGTCGTCGAACAGGCTGTACGCGACATCGATCCCTTCCGCCTGCTGCAGGCGCTGTTCGGCGGCAGTCAGGTCACCCTGACGCATAGCCTGACGGGCATCACGCAGCAGGTCGAGAGCGATCCGCTTCTGTTCGATCTGATTGTTGTTGGCCGGACGGGCCGGGGTCGCAGCGATGTTGTTGGCCGATCCCTGCATGGCCCGCATTTCCTGCAGCACCAGTTCCGGGCGATCGTCCATCAGATCGTAGGTGACGTCCATCGACATGGCCTGAGCCACTTTTCCCTGGGCGGCTTCCATCTGACCGGCAGCCATCAGCGAACGGGCTTCCTTCACCAGAGCCAGAGCAGCAGCGCGGGCTTTAGCAGCGTCGTTGTTGCTGGCGACAGCGGGAGAGGTCTTGGGGGCACCGGCGAAAATCTGGGTCTTGGTCTGACGTTCGACTTCGGCGAGCAGGTGCTCGGGACGTTCTTCGAACAGGCCCCAGGCCACATCGACGCGCTGGGCTTCGAGTGCGAGCTGCTGGGCTTCGGTCACGTTCCCCGCGGCGAGTGCCTTGCGGGCGAGCGTCATGGTTTCGACAGCCTGAGCCTTCAGGTCTGCGGTTGAAGCGGCGGCTTTCGGAGCAGCGGCCGGTGCAGCCGGAGCCGGAGTGACTGACTTGGTTGCCATCGAGGCCAGCGCGTCGGAAGGTCCGTTCGGGTTGGCCGGCAGCTTGCGTGCCAGTTCGGCAGCAACGTCTTCCGGACGGAGTTCGAACAGATCGTAAGCCAGATCGGCTTTCTGTGCGGTTTCGATTTTCGAGCGGGCGCTGTCAAACTGCTGGGCAGCGATGTCCTGCTGGGCGGACTTCAGCAGGCTCTGCACAGCGGCTTTACGCTCGGCCATCGTTCCCCCTGCAGCCGGTGTGGCTGTCGGGAATGCTCCCGGAGCAGCGGCACCACTGGCGAGGGTGACGTTGGACGGCATGGGAGCCGCGGGCGTCGCCGGAGTACTGGGAGCGGGAGCCAGCCCACGAATCTCGGCGAGCATCCGCTGCGGTGAGAGTTCGGTGGCGGAGAAAGCGACATTGCTTTCCTGAGCCATCTGGGCTGCCCGCAGGGTCAGCCGTTCGGCTTCCGCCTTGTTGCCCGAGAGCAACTGCAGCTTGGCTTCACGCAGCTGGTCCTGCACGCGACGTCGGGCAACATCATTGCCTGCGGCAGTCGCCGGGGCCGCAGCCGGAGCGGCCGGCTGGCGGTATTTCTCAAAGGGATTTGCATCCGCAGATGCGGGGTCCTGTGCCTGGGTCTGCGTAACGAGCCAGACGCTCGTTGACAGCAGACCGCCACACACGAGCAGTCCGATGGTTCTGAACAACGTCGGTCCCTCCTTGAGGCCCTGAGCAGTGTCAATGTGTCTTTTTCTTTGTCGCGCCATGACTCTGTTGCCGCTAGAAATGTTTTAGGATGGGAAGGCGACCGGGAAGTCCGTCGGGGGGGACCGGCGGTTCGCGGACGATTCGGAAAGGTTTGAGACGTGATGTGGCCCGGAACCGGGCCGAAGGGGTGATCGCGAGGGTGAATAACGCAGCCCGTTTTCAAGGGTCAAGACGGGAAGCGGAAATTCAGTCGAAGTTTCTGTTTTCGGCGGGTTTGCTGGCTGGACATCGGCGAGTGTTGCCGATGCGACCGGCTAGCGGAGAGGAGTTTTCTGGGGTGGGGTGCCGGGAGTTTCGAAAAGAATTTCGATCTCCGCTTTGGCCATCAGCTCGTCAATGACCTCTTTGGCTTTGGCGACGCGTCGTTCCTGAATGATCTCCTGACGGATCTCTTCCTGAACGTCACCGAAAGGCTTGTAACCCGCTTCCTGACGGTCCAGGATCTTGACAATCTGCAGGGAGTTCGGCGAGGAAATCACGCCGCTGGTTTCACCGGCCCGCAATGTTTCCAGAGCCTTGCGCAGTTCCGGGTGGGCGATGCTTTCGGGCTGGGTCCAGTCCCATTCTCCCCCACCCTGTGCGAAGGGGCCTTCCGAACAGGTCTTGACCACTTCCGTGAAGCTGGCACCCGCTTTCAGACGGGCCTGGGCAGCGGCCATTTTCTCCTGGGCCGCTTCCTTGCTGCTGCCGGGGCCAACCATGATCTGCAGCTGTTGCCATTTCACCCGGGTCGGCTGTGCGTAGGCCTTCTGTTTCTTGCTTTCGTAGATCTCCAGCAGTTCCGCGCGGGTGACCGTCGAGTCTTCGCCGATTTTCGATTTGACGTACTGTTCCGCCAGCGTGCGGTTCCCGAACATCTGCCGCATCGATTCCAGGGTCATCCCCTGCTGTTGCAGCATGGCTTCGAGTTCTGCCGTGGAACCGACATTGACCTTCTTTTCCATCTCCTGCACGTGGAGATCGAAATATTTGTCAATCTGCTTCTCGATTGCCTCCAGCTGCTCTTTCTTCAGCTTGGATTTGACGGCATCGACCATCAGCGCCTGCTCGATATATTGCGGCAGCTCGCGCTGGATCAGGGTCTCCTGCACCTGACGGTATTCCGCCGGGGAAATCTTTTCACGAGCCCGCTGCAGCTGTGCATATTGCGGAGAGTGCTCGAGAACTTCGTTAAGAATCAATGGCTTGCCGTTGAGTCGCGCGACGACAGCGGTCCCTTCGAGAGGGACCTTTTCTTCGAAGCTGACGGTGGAAACGGTCTCTTCCTCGGGCGATTCGGACTGGCCGGCAGCGACATCTGCCAGCGCATAGCGTGGCGGAGCGGGACCGACAACCGGGTTGGCTACCTGATAGCTTTTTCCGGAGCAACCGAAACCCGCCAGAACCGCCAGCCATAACATGTTACGGGACATGGCATCGCATTCTGTTTTCGATGTGCGCGCAGGTTTGATAAGACGCCTCCCGGGGTGGGGGGAGACCGTCTGGTTCACGGGGCCGGAGGGAGAGAGGCGCGCCTTATAGTGCTGCCGGGCGTTTTAACGCAAGACGGACTTAATAAAGTCCACCAGCTCCGGGCCTTTCTTCACCTTGACCGGCAGAACCAGGTACGCGTTCCGCTTGTCGACGATCCGCAGGTCTTTGCCATAGCGACCCGCCAGATCGTGAATCTGCTGAACATCCTGATAGCTCAGCACCGCGAACCGGTCTTCCTCGAGCCGGATGTTGTCGATCCGCCAGCGGTAGGCCAGCAGCTCCAGCTCCTTGAGAGAGATGAACCGGACCGCCTCTTCCGGCAGCGGACCAAACCGGTCCCGGATTTCGTTCACCACTTCTTCCAGTTCCGAGAGCGTCGCCACCGCCGACAGCTTGCGGTAGACATCAATCTTCTGCCGCCCCGGTGGAATGTAACTGCCCGGCAAGTAAGCGGTCACGGGCAGGTCGATGTTGACGTGCGGATTTTCCTTCGCGGGCAGCGACTTCAGCTGGCGGACGGCGTTCTCCAGCAACTGACAGTAGAGTTCGTAACCGACGGTCGAAATGTGTCCACTCTGCTCGGTTCCCAGAATGTTCCCCGCGCCGCGGATTTCCAGATCGCGCATCGAGATCTTGAATCCCGCCCCCAGCTCGCTGAACTCTTCGATCGCCTTCAGTCGACGGGCGGCTGTCCCACTGAGTGATTTCCCTTCGCCGACCATCAGATAGCAATAGGCGCGATACTTGTCGCGACCCACCCGCCCGCGCAGCTGATGCAGATCGGCAAGACCGTAAATCTCCGCCTGATTGATGAACATCGTATTCGCGCTGGGAATGTCGAGACCACTTTCAATGATGGTGGTCGCGACCAGAATGTCCGCCTTGCCATTCACGAACTGGACCATTCCTTCTTCCAGCTCTTCGGGCGACATCTGTCCGTGGGCGATCACGATCCGCGCCTCCGGCACGATCTGTTGGAGACGGTCTGCCACCGACTGAATGTCATACACCCGATTGTGCACAAAGTAGACCTGTCCTCCCCGATTGAATTCCCGCATCACGGCGGAGCGAATGAGATCGGCATCCCAGCGGACGATGCGGGTTTCGATCGGCAGCCGGTCCATCGGCGGGGTCGTCAGGTTCGAGATATCCCGGATTCCCAGCAGCGACAGATGCAAGGTGCGGGGAATCGGTGTGGCACTGAGGGTCAGCACGTCGACATTCAGCCGCAGTTGTTTCAGCATCTCCTTGGCCTGCACGCCGAACCGCTGCTCTTCATCCACGATCAATAGGCCGAGATTGCGAAAACGGATATCGGCCGACACAAGTCGATGGGTTCCGATGACGATATCGATCCCCCCGGATTCGAGCTTCTCAATAATCTTGCGCTGTTCAGACTTGCTCTGAAAACGGGAAAGTGCGGCGATCTGTATCGGAAACTCGGCCATCCGCTGGGAGAACGACCGGAAATGCTGCGCTGCCAGCACAGTCGTCGGCACCAGCACCGCCACCTGTCGGGCGGCGTCGACCACCTTGAACGCAGCACGCATCGCCACTTCGGTTTTCCCGAACCCGACATCTCCGCAGATCAGTCGATCCATCGGGCGAGGCTGCATCAGATCGTGTCGGGAATCTTCAATGGCCCGAAGCTGATCTTCGGTTTCCACAAACGGGAACGAGCGGTCGAACTCCTGCTGCCATTTGCTGTCGGGGGGGCACGCCAGACCGACCTGCATCTCCCGTTTGGCCTGCAACCGCAACATGTCAGCCGCCATGTCCGAAACCGCTTCGGACACTTTCTTCTTGTTGCGAACCCAACTGGCGCTCCCCACTTTGGAAAGTCGCGGAGCGGTTTTCGAGGCCCCCACATATTTCTGAACCAGATGAATCAGCGTGACCGGAACATAGATGCGGACTCCATCCCGGAACTCCAGCACCAGATGCTCTTCCTGGTTCCCTTCCCGGTTGAACAGCTCCATCCCCAGATAGCGGCCGATCCCGTGCGTGAGATGCACGACCAGATCGCCTTCATTCAATTCGAGGAAGCTGTCGATCGCGCGACTGGTGGTCCGGCTTTTCTTCGGGCGGGCGAGCTGACGCACATTCGCCCGGTTGAAGAGTTCGTTGTCACTGAGCACGACCAGCTTTGAGAAGACGAGCCGATAGCCGTGAGTCACCGTCCCCAGGCAGAGTTGCACCCGTTCGGAGAGTTCCGGGCCAAACTCCTGCACCAGCTCGGCGAGTCGTTCCCGCTCCCCCTCGTTGTGGCAGGCGATGAGGACCCGTTCCTCCTTCAACAGGATTCCCGATAACTCGAGCAGCACTTCGCTTTTGGGGCCCGTGAACCGTTCAATCGATTCGACCTGCAGATGCGCGGTCGTCTCGAAGCTCGCTTCCGTCAGCGCGGCCACGCTGACTGTCGGCAGCGCGGTGCAGCGGGCCATCGTCGATTCGACGCTGTAGAGCCCGCGCGGATTCTCCAGCCGCTGCAGGAACTTCTTACCTTCATCGATCACTTCTGAAAGTTCGGAGAGAATGACCCACGTCTGCTCCGGCAGGGAATCGAAGAAGCTTGCGTTGTCGGGGGACTTCTTCTCCGGGGTCGGGCCGGGGGAGACGGCCACAATCCGGACTTCGGTCCTGTCTTCGACCTTTCGCTGCGTTTCGACATCGAACAGCCGCAGCGAGTCGATCTCGTCGCCGAATAGTTCCATGCGGACCGGATCGATCGCGGCCGGCGGAAAGATGTCGATGATCCCACCGTGGACGGCAAACTCACCCGGTCGCTCGATCGCGGGAACCCGTTCAAAGCCCCGTTCGACCAGCCAGCCGAGCAGCTCTTCGGAATCGAGGGTTTCTCCGACTTTCAGTCGACGGGTGCCGGTAGAGCGGTCCGCTTGCGACGGGACCGGCTGCATCAGCGCGGGAAAGGGGGCAATCACCACTTTGGGGGGATGCGAAGATTCCAGCGCCTGCAGAACACGCAATCTCGCTCCGAAGACAGCATCGGCCACGGACCGTTCTTTGGGAAGAGTCTCCCAGGCGGGGAAGACGAGCGGAGATTGCGGCAGCAGCGACGCCAGATCGGCTGCAAAGTCATCCAGCTCCTGAATTCGCGGCACAATGATGAGGACGGTGGAAGGGGCTTCACTGGCGACAGCCGCCGCCGCAAGCGCGCACGAAGAGCCCCACGCGCCGTCAATGGTCCCGCTCTGGCCGCGTCGTAAAGCGGTCAGTACGGTCTGAAACGAATCGACGCCACGGATGATGCCGATCAGGTCCGGGAGTGACCGGACTGAAGCAGGCGATTCCAGCATGGAACCGCGACTGTATCAGCGGAAATCGCGATGGTCCAGAATTGGCCGGAGGATTCTGGGCATGCCGATTGCCCGGCGAACCGCTATTCGAAGAGGTGGGGATTGTCGGCGGCGAAGGGGTGCAGGGCGCTGATCCCTTTTTCCTGCGGCAGAACTCCCAGCAGCGCCTCGGCAATGCGGAAATCTTCGCGCGTGGTGATTTTGAGATTGAGTGCGGAACCATCGACCACGGAGACGGAGTGCCCGATCCGTTCCACCAGTTGGGCTTCATCGGTGGCGGGGAAATCGCCCCGTTTGGCGTATGCCTCCAGCAGCAGCTGGCGGTCGAAGACTTGCGGAGTCTGCGCCCCCCAGAGCTGCTCGCGAGGGACTGTCTCCAGGATGGTCCCATTGGCAACACGCTTGATTGTGTTGGCAATCGGCACGGCAGGGATGGCTGCTCCCGATTGGACGGCAGCAGTGAAGATCTCTTCGACCCATTTGCGTGTCAGCAGCGGACGGGCGGCATCGTGGACCGCCACGTAGTCGATGTCGGCGCGGACATGTGCGAGTGCGTTCTGAACGGAATCACTCCGTTCACGACCCCCTGTCACGACATCGACGTTCAGGAAGGCGAGATTCGGGCGGAACTTCTCCCGGAACCAGTCTTCATCCTCCTGAGCGACAATCACAATCGACTGGACAACTTGTTCCAGTGCCTGAAACGGCTCCAGGGCACGAACCCAGACCGGCCGGCCTTTCAGATCCAGGAACGGCTTCTTGCGCTGGCTCTCTCCAAAGCGGGTACTCTTTCCCGCGGCAGCCAGAATCACGGCAAATTTCGGCTTTGTTGTCACGTCTTCGCTTCCGGAGGCCCCGAGAGTTGTGGTGGAACGTGCGGAGGGTGGGATCGTTCGTCGTTGCCGTCCGGGAATTCAAGAGTCTTCTGGCGAGGTGACGGGGACGGCTCAACAGGGTTGCCCCGCCGAGCGGATTAACCCGCCTTAATGCGGTCCTGCAGTGTCTCCAGAATATCCTTGAGCCGCCAGGATTCGGAAGCGACAGTAACCATCGTCTCTGATCCGAGCTGCCCGGTGATCTTTCTTTCCGCCGACATCACGGTGCTGTGATTGCGGCCGCCGAAGTATTCGCCAATTTCGCTGTACGCGGTCTGCGTCAGTCGACGCGAGAGATACATCGCCACCATCCGGGGATGCGACACCGATTGCTTCCGCGAGTTGGACCGGAGCGCTTCGGCCTGGACCCCAAAGAATTCACAGACAGCCTGTTCGACATCGGCGAGTCGAACAATCCGCACGCAATCCCGTTCGAGACGGCCCAGCAGCTTGCGGGCGATTCCGACGGTGACCTTCTGCTTCGACATCTGTCCCCAGGTGGCGAGCAGGTTGATCGCACCTTCGAGCTCGCGCACATTGCTGGTGAACCGGGCTGCCACATGATCGAGAGAGTCTTCCGAGAACTTGGCACGCTGCCGTGTGGCATGACGACGAACGATCTCGCCCCGCATCATTTCATCGGGAGCTTCGAGTCGGCAGACAACCCCCGACAGAAAACGTGTGACCAGTTCTTCCGATGTTTTGGCGAGCAGTCGGGGATGGCGGCTCGACGTGACGACCAGCTGGCGTCCTCCCCCTTCGAACTGTTTGACTGTATGCAGGAACTCTTCCTGAAAGCCCCGCTTGCCATCGAAGAAGTCAATGTCATCGATGAGCAGCACATCAACGTTACGAAACTTGGCGCGAAAGCTGGGGAGCGAACGGGCGTCCAGCGCTTGCGAGAAGTAATTGCCGAACTGTTCGGCGGTCAGCAGCAGCACCTGCAGCTGAGGATGCTCTTTGCGGAGCCGGGACCGGATCGCTTCCAGCAGATGGGTCTTGCCGTTACCGACCGTGCCGTGCAGATAAAGAGGGGTTACGCAGCCCGGTTCGGCGGTCACCCGCTGAGCGGCAGCAACCGCCAGCGCGTTGGCTTCGCCCATCACGAAGTCGTGTAAGGAATAGGTCCGTTTGCCGCGGGTGTGAGGCGTGCGGCCGCGCGGAGTCTCGGTTGTGCGGCGCACGACGCTCGGTTGCGGGGCGACATCGTCGGCCACCGTTGTCGGAACAGGTGTCAGCAGAACTTCGCCACCGATTTCGTAGCGAATGCCCGCATCAGGACCGATGAAACGTGCCGCGATCTGTGACAGTTCCGTCTGGAACTGCCGCTGAATCCATTTGTGGAGGTAAGGACTGGCGACATGCACCACGAGTTCCGCCCCCACCTGTTCCAGGCGGGTCGATGTGCCGAACCAGTGCAGATACCGCCGTGAGCCCAGTTTCGCTTGGAGCGCATTCCGAATCTCATCCAGGACGCCCGGGGGGGCGAAAGATGATTTTGCGGGTAGCATCTTGCAACCCTTCTGGCAGACCAA